>NZ_SAVB01000022.1 GCF_004022265.1 Paenirhodobacter ferrireducens | reverse complement strand
ACAAGAACGCCTACTGAGAAAGGACGCATCCCATGTGGTACTTCGCCTGGATCCTCGGCCTCCCCCTCGCAGCCCTCATCGCCGTCGCAAACGCAATGTGGCTCGAAATGCTCAACGATCGGAAGATCGCCGGGGAGCATGATCCGAAGCGCTGAGGCGCATCCCATCCCGAGACCGGCCTCCTTCGTCCAGTTTGGGGGCCGACCAGGGCCGCCCCGGTGTCCAGCCGCCGGGGCGGCCCTACTTTTTTGGGGGAGCGTCCGGTGCGCGGAGATAATCCGAGTAAAAGAATCAGCCTTTACAAATCCGATCTTTTCACTCAGGTTATCCCCACCAGGAACCGAAGCGAACAGGACACCCGGACATGAAACGCTCCCTCCATCCCGGCCCCGACGCGCGGGGCGCCCGCCGCTCTGACCCGCCCTTCAGCCTGCGCGACCTCGTCGAGGCGATCTGCACCGGCGTCGCCCCCGCCCAGGGGATCGAGATGATGCTCGACCGCATCGAGAGGGGCTGAGGAATGACGATGTCGCAAAGCTTTACCGCGCAGGATTACCTCCCCGCGCTGCCGCTGCATGACGCGCGCGTGCTGACCGAGGGCGGCTCGCTCGCCAGCATCCTGCTCGACGGTCAGGTCTATACGCTGCGCATCACCAAGGCAGGCAAGCTGATCCTGACGAAGTAGTCCCCGTCAGAGATCCCTTCCTTCGTCGCGACTGGGGCCGGCCTGCCGGCCCCCTTTTCATTTCAGCTGGCTGTCCTTCGAGCCACGCCGGTTGATGCCGCCGCGCAGCTGCGGCCGGGCGTCGCGCGCCTTCTGACAGTCGATGCAGAGCTTGACGCCGGGGATCGCCACCCGCCGCGCCTCGGGGATCGGCTCGTCGCATTCGACACAGAATTCCGCGCTTTCGCCCATGGGCCCGCGCCGCGCCTGCAGGCGCTTGAGCTCGTCCTCGATCGAGGCGTCGATCTGTTCGTTCACCGCGCCGTCGCGCGCCCAGCCACCGGCCATGCCGCATCCCTCCAGTCAGACCGTAAAGCTAGGCAGCAAAACGCCGCCCGTCAAAGGGGCGGCGACAACCAGAGGGGAAAATTTCGATCCGGGAGGGAAATTTTTCTGGAGCGGGCGGCGGGAATCGAACCCGCGTCATTAGCTTGGAAGGCTAAGGTCTTACCATTACACAACGCCCGCGCCGGTGCACAGTCCGCGCCCGGACCTGATACAGGCACCGGGCGCGTCGTGCAAGCGCCGCGTGACGGGCTCAGCGCTTGAGCCGGTAGAACCACGGATCGGCCGGTTCCGTGATGCCGGTCGGCGCATCCTGCTCGACCCGGCGCCAGACCGTCGCGTCCTGCGGGGTGATCGTCGCGTCGCGCCCCTTCACGAAGCTCTGCTCGCGCACGATCATCCGATAGGCGGCATCGAGCGCGATCGCCCGTTCGGGCGAAGGCGTGACGAGCGGCGCGATGTCGGCCGTCAGCGCCGCGGCCTTGTCGTCCGCCAGATCTCCGTCCTCAAGCCAGGCCGCGATCACCTCGGCATTCGAGCGGAACTCGTCGCCCGCATGGTTGGTGCGCAGGTAATGGGCGTAATCGCCCTGCCCGTCCGCGCGCACGAGATCCGGCGTGCCGGAAAGCCCCTTCTGCGTCCAGTGATACCAGCCGTCGCGGAAGGAGCCGGGGCCCGAGAGCTTGCGCGGGAAGGCGAAGGTCGAATCGTCGGTGGTGCCGATCGAACCGTGGCAGCCCATGCAGAACACCGTCTCCTCGAAGCTTTGCGGCCGCAGATCGCCCGCCGCATCCTCGATGAAGCCCTGCAACCGCCAGCCCATGCCGTTCGGGATCCCCGCCTCGGCCGAGCCGAAGAACTGCTTCGGCCGGTCGGGGAAGTCGGCGTCCTCCTTCTTCTCGGCGAGCGCCCCTTCCTCGAGATCGGCATAGTTCTGCCAGGAGGTCTTCTTCATGTAGCGCAGCTCCTTCATCCGCGGCGCCATCGTCACGCCCTCGGGGCGCGGGTCGAGGTAGCGCACGGAATGCAGGAACTCGGTGCCGAGCGGATAGAGACCGGCCGCAAGCGGCGCCTCCTTCGGGCCGAGGGTGCCCGCGCGCCCGGCCCAGTGCATCGTCACCCCCTCGAGCGGGGCAAAGGCAAAGGCCACTCGGGTCGCGGTGGCAAGCGCGCCGTCGCGGTTGAGATCGACGCCGAGCGCGGCCTCGTCCATCGGCTCGATCGCCACATCGGCACGGTTGATCAGCGCCTCGGTGATCGCGAGATTGGCCTTGTAGACGGCGAGGCTCTCGGTGCCGTCGGCGGTCTGGCGATAGGCGTCGGGCAGACGGATCATCACATCGTCGGTCGAGCCGTTGGTGGGCCAGAAGGTGCCCGGCAGCGGCACATAGGCAAAGGCGCGCCAGCCGGTGCGCCGGCCGTCAGGGGCATGGTCGAAGCCCTCGTCGTCGAAGGCGAAAAACGCGTCGGGGCGATAGCCCGCCCAGGCCCCGTCGCCATTTGCGTCCCACTCGGGCGGCAGCCGGTCGAGCCTGGCGGCCAGCACCGGCCGGCCATCGGCACCACGGTAATTGTCGGTGCGCACCCAGTCCCGAATCTCCTCGGCGTCGGTCGCGGCCACCGCGGCGCGGCGATCGACGAACAGGTTCGTCCAGGGGTTTTCGAGCGCCGGCCCCGGCATCGCGTAGTCCTGCTGCAGGTCCGGGTCGGAGACGAAATTCGGCGCGCGCGGCAGGGTGTGGCAGGTCTGGCAGGGGTTGTGCACAGCGCCCTGCGCATCCTCGGTCTTCGTATAGCATTGCGGCGGGATATAGGCGGTCTTGTTCGCAAGCACCGTCGCCGTCAGATCGAGCGCATGGGCCGGCGCGGCGGTGGCAAGCAGGGCAAGAAGGGTCAGGCGCCGCATCGGTCGGTCCTTTCGCAAAGGCAGGAAGTCTCGAAAGCAGACGGGGCGCGGAAAAGATCCGCGCCCCGCCCGTGGTCTGGTCTCAGATCACTTGTCCATCGCCGGGAACGGCCCGATGTAGCCCACATAGGCGCGCGCATCGGCCGGATCGGCGAGCTTGTCCTCGTCGCTTTCGCCATAGGGGTGCTGCACGACCGCCATCAGATAGCCGTGGCCATCGATGTTCGGATACCAGTAGGCCGAGGTGGTTTCCGAGCCATAGGGGGTCGACAGGATCCGGGTCAGCTTGCCCGAGTCGGTGTTCAGCGCCCAGATCGCGTCGTTCTGGTGGCCCTCGCCAGTGTCCTCGCCGATGATCAGCGTGTTGTAGCCCGGCATGTAGGTGATGTTGTCCGGGTTCGCGATGCCGTTGATGTCACAGGTGTTCACCTTGGCCGCGTCGCCGCACATGTTGTGCGCCGGATCGCAGCCCGGATCGGCGGCCTTTTCTTCCTGTTCCTTCGACATCGGGATGCCGGCGACGAGGCCCTTCATCGAGGTCGCGGTGAAGCTGTCGTCGAGGCTCAGCTGATAGACCGCGCCGCAGGCGTTCTTCGCCACGCGGATGTCGTTGCGGCCGCCCTTGTCCTGCTTGCCGCCGTCTTCCATGCCCTTCGACACTTCCGACATCGACAGATAGAGCGCGTGCTTGTCGGCGTCGTAGGTCGAGCCTTCCATCTTCCGGAACTCGGTCGTCGCGCCCATCATCGAGGCATAGCGGCGGGTTTCCAGACGCGAGGCCAGCATCTCCATGCCCGGCTTCACCTTCAGACATTCGGCGCGGCCCTCGGCGTTCGACGAGGCAAAGCCCTCGGCACAGCTGCCGTCCTCGTTCAGATCGGCGGCCTCGAACAGGTCCGAGAATTTCACGCCCTTCTCGATCGCGGCCTGCACGGTCGCGTCATCGGCATGGCCGAGGTCGATCCAGTCAAGGGTCGCCGCGCCCACGCCCTCGTCCGAGGTCTGCACCCATTTCGCGGCGTAAAGCGTACCGGCCGACAGATCGCCCGCCTTGTCGGCGACGAAGCGGAACAGGCCCACGTTGGTGCCGTCGTCCGAGATATAGGCGGTCTTCTGGTCGGGCATCACGTTGGCCAGCTCGACCGCGACGCGGCCCATCGAGAAATGCTTGGCCGCGTTGGCGTCGCCCGCGTCCGAAACGGTGATCTCGGTCGGGAAGCCGTAGCGATAGGGGTTGTAGGCGGCGCGGAACTCGTCGAGCGTCATCTTCGCCGGGTCGAGGCCCTGATAGCGCACCATCGGGAAATCGTAATCGTCGATCTGGTCAAGCGCGGTCGCGGTCTCGATCTCGCGCGCATCGGCCGGGTATTCCTCGGAACCGAGATGGGTTTCCCACGGCGTCACCGAGCCCGCACAGGGCACCCAGAGCCCGCCGAAGGCCGAGAAGTTCACCGGCTTCGTCGAGACCGGCGTCAGGTTGCCGTCGGCATCGCGCGAGAGTTCCGAGATGTACATCGAGCCCGGGCGCGATTCGAAATGGGTGATCGAATAGAGCTTGTCGCCCTTGCGGATCAGCGAGGTGAAGTCGGCGTCGACCGAGATGTGCTCGGAACCGTCGGCGGATTTCACCGGGTTGCCGTTCGCGTCGGTCAGCAGCGCGAAGGTGCCGTCGCCGATCTTGTCGCCCGAGCGCGCAAGCAGGTGATAGGCGATCGGGTAATCCTTGCCGTCGATCGTCACCTTGTCGGTCGCCACCACGGCGCGCTTGGCCGCATCGTCGGCCGCGAAGGGCACCGGGGCGAAGGACAGATCGCCCGCATGGGCAAGCACGGGCAGAGCGATGAGCGCGGTGGCTGTCAGAAGATGGCTGCGCAGGGACATGGGGTTCTCCAGTCGGATGAATGATGTGCCCGCCCTAGTCCCGCCGCCCGACAGGAATGTGACAAACCATCCTTCCCTAGCGGAAAGCGCGCCCCCGGGGAGCGGCGCCACGCCCCGTTGACGGCGCCGCGGGGCAGGATAGTCTGCCCCGGCAACCTCGGAGGCAGCCATGAGCAGAACCAGCACCGCGTTAATCGCCCTCGCTATCGCGGGGCTTGCTGTCGGACTCGGGCTGCGTTTCGCGGCGATGCCCTCCGCCGCGCAGATCGCCTGGACGCTGGGCACCCTGCCCGTCCTTGCCGCCCTGCTGATCGAGATCGTGCGCGCGCTGGCGCGCGGCGAGGTCGGGCTCGACATCGTCGCGGCGCTGTCGATGAGTGCGGCACTGCTTTTCGGCGAGACCCTTGCCGCGCAGGTGGTGGCGGTGATGTATGCGGGCGGCACCTTCCTCGAGGCCTATGCCGAGGGGCGGGCGCGGGCCGACATGTCGGCGCTGCTGGCCCGCGTGCCGCGCGTCGCGCATCGCCACAGCGGCGACGGGCTCGAGGAGGTCGCGCTCGACGCGCTCGCCCCCGGCGACCGCATCCTCGTGCGACGCGGCGAGGTGACGCCGGTCGACGGCACGCTGGCCTCGGCGACGGCACTGCTCGACACCTCGGCGCTGACCGGCGAGTCGCTGCCGGTGCGGATCGGCCCCGGCGCCTCGGTGATGAGCGGGGCGGCGAATGCGGGCGAGGCCTTCGACATGATCGCCACGCATCGCGCCGCCGAAAGCACCTATGCGGGCATCGTGCGACTGGTCGAGGCGGCGGCCCGCGCCCGCGCGCCGATGGCGCGGATGGCCGATCGCGCCTCGCTCGGCTTTCTCGCCGTCACCCTCGCGATCGCCGGCGCCGCCTGGGGGCTGACCGGCGATCCGATCCGCGCGGTCGCGGTGCTGGTGATCGCCACCCCCTGCCCGCTGATCCTTGCCGTGCCGGTGGCGCTGGTCGCCGGGCTCAGCCGGGCGGCGCGCTTTGGCGTGCTGATCAAGGGGGCGCAGGCGCTCGAGGCGCTGTCGCGGGTGAAGGTGCTGATCCTCGACAAGACCGGCACCCTCACCGACGGCACGCCGAAGCTGACCGCGATCCTGACCGAGGGCATCGACGAGACCGAAACGCTGCGCCTGGCTGCGGCGCTCGAACAGGCCTCGGGCCATCCGGTGGCACAGGCGCTGGTGGCCGAGGCGCAGGGCCGCGGCCTGGCCCTGCCGGTGCCCGAGGCGGTGTGCGAGGCCCCGGGCGAGGGCCTGACCGGCCGGATCGAGGGGCATGCGGTCGCGATCGGCGGGCCGGGCTTCGTCGCCGCGGCGCTTGGCCAGCCCGCCCCCGACCTGCCCCCGGCCGAGCCGGGCGCGCTGCGGGTGACGCTCGGCGTCGATGACCGGATCGTCGCCCATCTGACCCTCGCCGATCGGCTGCGCGAGGACACCCCCGGCTTCCTCGCCGCGGCGCGCCGCCTCGGCATCCGCCGCATCATCCTGGCGACCGGCGACCGGCCCGAGATCGCCGCGCGGGTCGCCGCGCCGCTTGGCCTCGATGCGGTCGAGGCCGGGCTCGTGCCTGCGGACAAGGTCGCGATCGTGCTGCGCGAACGCAGCGCCGGGCCGGTGATGATGGTGGGCGACGGGGTGAACGACGCCCCGGCCCTTGCCGCCGCCGATGTCGGGGTGGCCATGGGCGCACGCGGCGCTGCCGCCTCGGCCGAGGCGGCGCAGGTGGTGCTGCTGGTCGACCGGCTCGACCGGCTGCTGCCCGGCATCGAGGTCGCACAGCGCTCGATCGCCATCGCCTGGCAAAGCGTCGCGGTGGGGCTTGGCCTCAGCGTGCTTGGCATGATCGCCGCTGCCTTCGGGCTGATCTCGCCGGTCGAGGGCGCCATCGCGCAGGAGGCGATCGACGTCGCGGTGATCCTGAACGCGCTGCGCGCCCTGGCGATCCGGCCGCGCGGCATTGCCCCCGCCACCGAAGCGGCCTAAGCGGGAACCATGCGCATCCTCGAGAACATCATCACCGACCGCGGCTCGCGCTATGCCGTCTCGGGTGGCCCCTGCCGCACCGAGGCGGAAGCGCGCGCCTTCCTCACCGCGCTGAAGCGCAACAAGAAATTCGCCAAGGCCACGCATAACAGCTGGGGCCTGATCGGCGCCGACGGCCCGGTGAAGAACGACGACGGCGAGGCCGGCGCCGGCATGGTGATCCTGCGGATGCTGGAGCGCGAGGGGGTGACGGACGAGATCGTCGTCGTCACCCGCTGGTTCGGCGGCAAGCATCTGGGCGGCGACCGCTTCCGCCATGTGCAGGAGGCGGTGCGGATCTACATCGACGCGCTGCGCGCCGGGGCATGAACGCCGAAGCCGAGACGCTGGCCCGCCTCGCGCATTCGAAATTCCGCGCGCGCTTTCACCTCGGCCCGCGCGAGCGCGCCTATGCCGAGACGAAGGGCCGCGCTATGATCGCCTCGCATGGCGCCGATTTCATCGCGACGCGGCTGGCCCCGGAAGCGCCCAAAAACGACGGCAGGCAGACCCCGATGCGCGGCCACCCGGTCTTCGTCGCCCAGCACGCCACCGCCACCTGCTGCCGCGGCTGCCTGGCGAAATGGCACGGCATTCCGGCCGGCACCGCCTTGACGGCAGCCGAGCAGGACCGGATCCTGCGCCTGATCCTTGCCTGGATCGACCGCGAGATGGACCACGGACAATGAGCACGCAAACCCCCTCGACACAGGCGCTGAAGCGCGCGGGCGTCGATTTCGACATCCGCGAATACGACTATCCGCACGACCACGGCCACGAGCGCATCGCGCTGCAGGCGGCCGAGGCGATCGGCGCGGATCCGGCGCGGGTGCTCAAGACGCTGATGGTCGAGGTCGACGGCAAGCCCGCCTGCGCGGTGATCCCCTCGGACCGGACGCTGTCGATGAAGCGGGTGGCCACGGCCTTCGGCGGCAAGGCCGCGCAGATGATGGACGCGGCGAAGGCCGAGCGCCTGACCGGCTTTCACACCGGCGGCATCAGCCCCTTCGGTCAGCGCAAGCGGGTGCCGGTGGCGATCGAGGTGGCGGTGATGGAGTTCCCGACGGTGGTCATCAACGGCGGCAAGCGCGGCATGATGGTGATCCTTGCCCCCACCGACGCCCTGACCGCGGCGGGCGCCACGGCACAGCCGCTGATCGCCGACTGAGCTCAGATCAGCAGCGCGTCGACACGCTCCGCAATCTGCGCGAAGGGGGCCGGGCTCGCCACGCCCCAGCGGCCGGCGGGCGTACGGTCATCGCCCAGAGTGATCGCCAGCACACATTGGAGGACCGCCTGCTCGAACAGCCATTTCTCGGGCCAGTCCGCGCCGGGCAGGAAATCGAGATGATCCCGCGCCCAGTCCCGGATCCTCGCCTGTTCCGCCTCGGCCGAATGGCCGCCGTCGCACAGATTCGCCACGCCCGAGCAGAAGCTGTCCGCGGTGCTGCGCCGATCGCCATCGGGCAGGCACAGGCATTGCCGCCGCCCCTCGAGATAGCGCGCGGCCATCACCCTTTGCAGGCTGCTGTGCGAGCCGATCGGCAGGATCCGCACCCGCTCCCGCTGCGCGAGGCTGAGGCTTGCCTGAACGATCGCCTCGGCCACCTCGTCCTCGACGAGGATGTCAAGCTTGCGCGGATCGCTGCGCCCCATCCGGCCGCAGGCATAATCGGCCGAGATCCCGGGAAAGGCCCGCGTGTCCTCCCCCACGGCCTCGATGAAGACCCGCCCCTCGGGCGGCAGCGCGGCGAGGATCTCGTAGGCATGGGTGGTGCAGATCACCTGGCACTTGCGTTCAAGACACAGCTCTTTCAGCACCTCGATCAGCCGTTTCCGGGCGCGCTCGTGCAGGCCCAGCTCGATCTCGTCGATGACGAGCAGACAGCCCGGCCCGGCGGCGAAAAGCGTGATGAGGATCTCGAACACCGCGCTTTCCCCTGCCCCCATGTTGAATCCCGAATAGCGCAGCGCCCCCGATTGCACCCGCGGCAGGGTGTAGCGGCGATGTTCGAGGCTTTCGAAGGCGTCGTAATGCTTGCCGAGGATCCGCCCCGCGAGTTCGGCAATGCGGGCGCTGTCCGCGGCGGCGACGCCCGGCGGCCGGAAGCTGGCGCGATAGGACTTGTGCGTGCTGCGCTCGTAATAGGGCACGACCCGCTGCACCCCGAAATAGATGACGTTGCGCCTCACGCGCCCTTGGTAGTTGTTCCACTTTCCACCTTCGCGCTTGGTGCGAGACTGACCCGCAATTCCCGGCTCGCGCCCGCGCCAGCGATCATGCCGAAACGCATAATCGATCCGAATTCCTTCTGGCCCGATCTCTCCGGCGGACTGCACGAAGAAATCGCTGAAAGTATAGTAGTTCACCTTTCGACTTGGCGGGCGAAAACCGTCGGCAGCATTGTGAAAGGCACAGGCCGCCATCGCGAGCAGCGTCGACTTGCCCGATCCGTTCGCCCCGGCGATGGCGAGGATCGGATAGCCGATCTCAAGCCGGAACGGCGCCAGCCCGCGCATCCGGCCGCGCGCCAGCTCGATCGCGACCAGCGACTGCCGCGTGTTATCGTTGGTGAACCAGGTCAGATTCTTCTGATCAATCTCTGAAAGAACATATGGCATGACGCCCCCGCAATGCGGGAAGTATCGGCGGCAGGCCGTGTCCCGGCAAGGGCCTAGTGCCCGCCAAAGCCCTTGCGGATGCGCCGCACCATCAGCCAGACGCCGATGATGACAAGCGGCGTCAGCCCGGCCACCGCCATCTCCTTCGACACGCCATAATGCTTGGCGAGCGGATAGCTCAGATAGCCCGCAAGGCTGACCGCGTAATAGCTGATCGCCACCACCGACAGCCCCTCGACCGTGTGTTGCAACTGCAGCTGCACGTCGGCGCGCCGGTCCATGCTTTCCAGAAGCTTCTGGTTCTGCCCCTGCCGCTCGACCTCGACCCGGGTGCGCAACAGCTCGCCCGCGCGCTCGGCCCGCTCGATCATCGCATTCAGCCGCGCCTCGGCCGATTTCACCGTGCGCATCGCCGGATCATAGCGGCGCAGCATGAATTCCGAGAATTTCTGCCGCCCCTCGAAGCGGCTCTCGCGCAGCACCATCACCCGTTCCTTGACGATCGCCTCATAGGCCCCCGTCGCGCCGAAGCGGAAGGAATGGGCGACGGCGAGCCCCTCGAGCTCGGCCGAGATCGCCAGCAGCCGGTCGAGCTGCTCCTCGGCGGGGTGGCTGTCGTCGCTCATCCCCTCGACCAGCGCCTCGAGCTCGGGGTCGAGCGCGTTGAGCCGCTGCGTCAGGCTGCGCGCCCGGCCAAGGCCCAGCATCGACATCGCGCGATAGGTCTCGAGCTCGCAGATCCGCTGCACGACGCGGCCGATCCGCCCGGGCCCGGTGCCCGGCCGCACGAAGACGGCAAAGCGCATCTGCCCGTTCGCGTCGATGCGGAAGTCGGTCGCCACCGCCGCGGCCCCGTCGAGCACCCAGGCACAGACCATGCTTTCGTGCACGAACCAGTCATCGAGCGCGGGCATGATCGCGTCCGGGTCCTCGGGCAGGAACTCGATGCGGATCATCACCGCGGCGATGCGCTTGCCCGGCGCCTGCGACAGCCAGTCGGCCGGGAAGACCTCGGTGTCGTTCGGGTCGAAGGGCCGCGCGGCGACACCCGGCGCATGGGCGAGATAGGTCACGAACTCGGTGTGGCTTTCCCATTTCAGGGTATAGCGGCCGATCTCGCCGGTATGGTGGGTGACATCGGCGGGCGGCAGCGGCGCGCCGTTGCGCTCGAGCAGCGCGCACAGATGCGCGTGATCGCGCCTGCGGTCTCGGTTCGCGGCATCGCGCGGTTCCTTCACCGCGGCATAGACCACATGGGCCGGCGCCGCGATGCGCGGAAAGGGGCGCGCATGCAGCTCGTTCACCAGCGCATAGCGCAGCGGATGGTCGTCGATCGGGGTCATGCTGCCTCCGGTGCGGTCAGGGCCGAGGCTTTCCCCCTTACCGCGAATCGCCCCACAGGCAAAGAAAAAATGCCGCGATACCAGATGTTTATCGGCATACAACGGTATGCAGGTTGCGCCTCCGCATGCCGCGGCACGGAAAAATCACGCGGCAGGCGTAGGGAATGGCGCCGCGCCGCGTATCCCCTTGCATGACATCGAAAGGGAGACCCGCGATGAAACCAGCCCTGCCCCTGCGCACCCTGCCCGCGATCGCGCTTGCCGCGACACTCGGCCCGGCGCTTGCCTGCGCCGCTGGCACCACGAGCCCGGGCTTTGCCGCGCTCGACCGCGACGGCAACGGCGCGATCAGCCGCGCCGAGTTCCTCGAGCTGCGCAAGGCGATGTTCGCACGCATCGACGCCGACGGCTCGGGCACGATCACCCGCGCCGAGCTCGACGCCGCCCGGGCGAAGCTGCCGCAAGGCAGCAGCCGCCGCGGCGAGGACCGGATCTGGGCGCAGGATGCGAACCGCGACGGCAAGCTGACACTCGCCGAATACACCGCCCAGACCCGCGGCTTCGACATGGCCGACCGCAATGGCGACGGCGTGCTGAGCCCGGCCGAATTCGAGCGCGTCGCGCGCTTCCTCGGCCAGCTGCCGCGCTGATACCGCCCCTCATCTCCGTCGAAAGGACAGATCATGAAACGTCTTGCCACCCCCCTTCTCGCCCTTGCCCTCGCGCTGCCCGCCACTGCCCCGGTCGCGCAGGCGCAAAGCGTCACCGTCACCGGGTCGAACGGCGGCACGATCCAGCGCGACCGCGACTGCACCCGGTCCGCGGGCACGGCGCGCTGCACCGTCACCGGCACCGCGACCGGCCCGAACGGGCAGATCGCCACGCGCGAGCGGGTGCGCACCACCACCGCCGGCAGCTCGAGCACCACGGTCACCGGCACCGGGCCGCAGGGCAGCACCACCTATCGTGCGCGCCGCATCATCGTGACGCGCTGAGGGGATGCGCCCGCCCCGCCCCGCGGCTAGGCTGCGGCGGGCGGGGCGCAGGGGGCGCGCAGGCGGCAATGGAACGCGGCGAGGAAGCACAGGCACTGATGGCGGCGCTCGCGCGCGGCGAGCGTGCGGCGCTTGCGCGCCTGATCGCCCTGTACGGGCCCGGGGTGCAGCGCTTCATCGCGGCCCAGCTCGGCTCGCGCAGCGAGGCCGAGGATATCGCGCAGGAGGTCTTTCTGCGGGTCTGGGCGCAGGCGGGTCGCTATGACCCGGCAAAGGGCGCGGTCAGCAGCTGGATCTGGCGCATCGCGCTGAACCTGTGCATCGACCGACGCCGGCGGCTTGGCTGGCGGCGCTTCCTCGGCCTCGAGGCGGCGCCCGAGACGGCGGACGAGGCACCCGATGCCGAGGCGGTGCTCGACGGCCGGCAGCGGCTCGCGCAGACCCGCGCGGCGCTCGCCCGCCTGCCCGAACGGCAACGCGCGGCGCTTTTGCTGCGCGCGGCCGGCGGGCTCGCCACGGCCGAGATCGCGGCCGCGCTCGGGGTCAGCCCGGGGGCGGCGGAACAGCTTCTGGTGCGGGGCCGCGCGGGGTTGCGCGCGCAGCTTGGCCCCGGATCCCGGGAGGAGGAGAAAGGATGACGCAGATGGATGACGACGACCTCGATCGCGACCTGTCGGCGCTGCTGGCCGAAGAGCCCGCCGATGCGGCGGCGCTCTCGCGCCGGGTGCTGACCCGGCTCGCGACGCCCGCGCCCGCGGGCGCCGCGGGGCTTGCCGAGGTGCTGGCCCTGCCCGGCCCGGCGCTTGGTCTCTTCGGCGGGATGATGGCGGCGGCGATGGCGCTTGGCTATCTGCTGCTGCCGGTGATGGGCGGCGAGGGCTGGGTCACGCTCGGCCTCTTCGGCGATGTTCTCGGCGTGACGGGAGGGTTCTGATGACACTCAAACGCGACAAGGGGCGGATCGCGCTGATTGCGGTGCTGGCGGTCTCGCTTCTGGGCAATGCGCTGGCGGCCGGCGCTGTGCTGCGCTTTCGCGCGCTGCAGAGCGAGCTGCTCGGCCCCGCGGCGGAGCAGGCGCTTTTCCCGCGCGCGGTGCGGCGCGACCTGCGTGCGGCGCTGCGCGAGAATGCCGAGACCCTGCGCCCGGCCCTGCACCGGCTGGCCGAGGATCGCGCCGCGGTCGTCGCGGCCGGCATGGCGCAGCCCTTCGACCGCGCCGCGCTCGATGCCGCGATGACGAAATTCCGCACCGACGCGGACGCGGGCATCGGGGTGCTGCAACAGGTGATCGGTGACCGGCTCGAGGCGCGGGCCGCAGCGCAGAAGTGATCACGCGAGGCGCAGGCGTCGCATGGGCCGCAGCAGAAGGACGGCGACGGCGACAAGATTGACGACAGCCCCAAGCGCCGAGCCGGGCACGAAGACCCGCTCCAGCGGCAGCCCCGCCATCATCCCCGCAAGGATGAACCAGCGCGCCGAAGCGACCGACAGGCCAAGCGCAAGGGCGAGGATCATCGCCGCGCGATGGAGCCCGAACGCACGGCGGCGCGCTGCCACGACCCCGAGGACGAGACTGGCCAGGAAAGCCAGAACCAGAGCCGCGGTGCCAGCATGTGCGAGCGGCCCCCCAAGCCCGGGCAGTGCCCGCACGAGGGGCCAGACCATGGCCCCCGAAACCAGCCCGGACAGCACGAAGAGACGCCCGCGCCAGCGATGCACGCCCCCCTTGCGGGACAGAAATTGCAGCGGTCCGAGCAGCAGGAAGACCAGCGCGGGCAGCAGGTGCAGCGTGGTCAGCTAGGGGTGGTGCAGATAACGCAGATCGCCCCCCGCGCCGCCCCAGACATGCACCAGCCGCGCCAGCGTATTCCAGAGCAGGGGCAGGCACAACAGATACAGCGCAGCAGTCGGGGCCGCGGTCGGGAAAAATCTGTTCATCGCAAAGGGGCCAATGAAAAAGCCCCGCCGAAGCGGGGCTTTCTGTGGTTTCGTCAGCGCAGAAGCTGCAGCAGTTCCTCGACGGACTTCTTGGCGTCGCCATAGAACATCCGCGTGTTCTCCTTGTAGAACAGCGGGTTCTCGATGCCGGAATAGCCCGTGCCCTGACCGCGCTTCGACACGAAGACCTGCTTCGCCTTCCACACTTCCAGCACCGGCATGCCGGCGATCGGCGAGTTCGGGTCTTCCTGGGCCGCCGGGTTCACGATGTCGTTCGAGCCGATCACGATCACCACGTCGGTTTCCGGGAAGTCGTCGTTGATCTCGTCCATCTCCATGACGATGTCGTAGGGCACCTTCGCCTCGGCCAGCAGCACGTTCATGTGCCCCGGCAGACGGCCCGCGACCGGGTGGATCGCGAAGCGGACGTTCTTGCCCTTGCCACGCAGGATCGAGGTCAGTTCCGACACTGCCACCTGCGCCTGCGCCACGGCCATGCCATAGCCCGGCACGATGACCACGCTGTCGGCGTCGCTCAGCGCGTCGGCCACACCCTGCGCGTCGATCGCCACCTGCTCGCCCGTCACTTCCATCGCCGGGCCCGTCGCGCCGCCGAAGCCGCCGAGGATCACCGAGATGAACGAACGGTTCATCGCCTTGCACATGATGTAGGACAGGATCGCACCCGAGGAGCCGACCAGCGCGCCGGTCACGATCAAGAGATCGTTGCCGAGCGAGAAGCCGATCGCCGCCGCGGCCCAGCCCGAGTAGCTGTTCAGCATCGACACCACCACCGGCATGTCGGCGCCGCCGATGCCCATGATCAGATGATAGCCGATGAAGAAGGCGAGCAGCGTCATCACGATCAGCGCCCAGGCCCCTGCCCCGTTCATGAAGGCGATGAGCATGGCGAGCGACAAGAGCGCCGCACCCGCGTTCAGCATGTGGCCGCCCGGCAGCTTCTTCGCCTTGCCGTCGACCTTGCCGGCAAGCTTGCCGAAGGCGACGACCGAGCCGGTGAAGGTGACGGCGCCGATGAAGACGCCGAGGAACAGCTCGACGCGCAGGATGTTCAGCTCGACCGCCGACTTGTGCGCGACAAGCGCCGCAAAGCCGGTGAGCGCCTCGCGCGCGGCCGCGTCCATGGCGCCGACCCGCGCCATCTCGAGATAGGCGTTATAGCCGATGAAGACGGCAGCCAGACCCACGAAGCTGTGCAGCGCCGCGACGAGCTGCGGCATCTCGGTCATCTCGACCGTCTTCGCCACATACCAGCCGAGCACCGCACCACCCGCGAGCATCAGCGCGATCACCCAGCCATGGCCCATGCCCGGGCCGAAGACCGTGGCGATGACGGCCAGCGCCATGCCGGTGATGCCGTACCACACGGCGCGCTTCGCGCTCTCCTGCCCCGACAGGCCACCGAGCGAGAGGATGAACAGAACGGCTGCAGCGATATAGGCAGCCTGAACGATACCGATGGAAAACATCTCAGTCCCTCCCCCCGATCACGATTTCTGGAACATGGCGAGCATCCGCCGGGTGACGAGGAAGCCGCCGACGATGTTGACCGTGGCGATCAGCACCGAGAGCGCGGCAAGGACGACGACGAGCCAGCTGCCCGAACCGACCTGCAGCAGCGCGCCGAGGATGACGATGCCCGAGATCGCGTTCGTCACCGCCATCAGCGGCGTGTGCAGCGAATGCGACACGTTCCAGATCACCTGGAAACCGACGAAGCAGCTCAGCGCGAAGACGACGAAGTGCGACATGAACGAGGCCGGCGCGACCGTGCCCACGAGCAGCAGCAGCGCCGTGCCCACGGCCAGCAGCGTCACCTGCTGGCGCGTCGCCTTGCGGAAGGCCGCCTTCTCGGCCGCCTTGCGTTCCTCGGGGGTCGGCTCCTTGGCCTTCTCCTTCGGCTTGTGCGCGGCGATCGCCTTGATCTTCGGCGGCGGCGGCGGGAAGGTCACCGCGCCCTCGAAGGCCACGGTGGCGCCGCGGATCACGTCGTCTTCCATGTTGTGGACGATGACGCCATCCTTGCCGGGCGTGAGATCGGTGATCATGTGGCGGATGTTGGTCGCGTAAAGCTGCGAGGCCTGCGTCGCCATCCGCGAGGGGAAGTCGTTGTAGCCGATGATGGTGACGCCGTTCTCCGAGACGATCTTCTCGCCCGGCACGGTCAGGTCACAGTTGCCGCCACGTTCCGCCGCAAGGTCGACGACGACCGAGCCGCGCTTCATCGCCGCGACCATGTCGGCGAGCCACAGCTTCGGCGCGTCGCGGCCCGGGATCAGCGCCGTGGTGATGACGATGTCCATGTCGGGGGCAAGCTCGCGGAACTTCTTCAGCTGCGCTTCGCGGAACTCGGGGCTCGAGGGCGCGGCATAGCCGCCCGCCGCAGCGCCGTCCTGCGTCTTCTCCTCGAAGTCGAGGTAGACGAATTCGGCGCCCATCGATTCGATCTGCTCGGCCACTTCGGGACGGACGTCGAAGGCATAGGTGATCGCGCCGAGCGCGGTCGTCGTGCCGATCGCGGCCAGACCCGCGACGCCGGCGCCGACGATCAGCACCTTGGCCGGCGGCACCTTGCCCGCCGCCGTCACCTGACCGGTGAAGAAGCGGCCGAAGTTGTTCGCGGCCTCCATCACGGCGCGATAGCCCGCGATGTTCGCCATCGAGCTGAGCGCGTCCATCTTCTGCGCCCGCGAGATCCGCGGCACCATGTCCATCGCGATGAAGTTCGCGCCGGTTTCCTTCGCCAGTTCAAGGCGATCGGGGTGCTGGCCGGGGTAGAAGAACGAGATGACGGTCTGCCCCTTGCGCAGCCAGCCGTGTTCCTCGTCGGTGACCAGCGGGCGCACCTTGACGATGAAATCGACCTCGGCGAAAAGCTCCGCCACGGTCGGGATCACGGTGACCCCGGCCTTGCGATAGGCCTCGTCCGAGAAACCGGCGGCGTCGCCCGCCCCGGCCTCGATGAAACAGGTATGCCCCAGTTTTTGCAGCTGCAGCGCGGAATCGGGGGTCATCGCGACGCGCGATTCCCCCTCGAACGTCTCTCTCGGAGCGCCGATCTTCACGTGTTTCTCTCCCATGATTGCCCCCGGACCAATTTCAGCCGGGGGACACAAACGTGGCAAAATCTCCTTAGCACCGCGCAATAAAGTTTCACAAGTCGCGGAGACGGAGAAATCCTTGGAAAATGGTCGCACCTGCGGCACGACGAAACAGTATACCTTTGAATACCGTTTGATCTGGAATTTTTTCATTCCGGATCAATGAATTGCCCCGTTCATCTACACATGCCTCGGGTCGCGGACGCAAGCACCGGCCCGGAGCGTCGCGGCGTGACGTTGCGGCGGGGTCACAGCCAGCGGCGGGTGCGGGCGCAATAGGCCCTGTAGTCGGCGCCGAAGGCCGCGCCGATCCAGGCCTCCTCGGCGCGGATGAAGCGGCGCGCGATGAAGGCCATGAAGACCGGCACCAGCGGCAGCGCGAGGCTTGCGCCCCACCACAGGTCAAGCCCGGCAAGCACGATCGCGTCAGCCAGATAGATCGGGTTGCGCGAGAGCGCGAAGACGCCGCCGGTGACCAGCGCGGCAGGCCGCCGACGCGGAATGACCGTAGTGCGGTGCAGCGCCATCTGTGCGGCAGCGGCCACCATCAGCAGGAGCCCCGCGCCGATCAGACCGCCGCCAAGCGCCCGCCCGAAGGGCAGCGGCAGCGGCGCGAGCCGGCCGATCGCCCAGCTCGCCAGAGCGAAAAGCGCCAGCCACAGCGGCGGGATGTCCACCTCATGCAGCAGCTCGGCAGGCGATCGGTGGCGCACCATGCCCCTGCCCGCTCAGCTGCGCCAGACGACGATCTGCGCGAGATCGGAGGGCGCAAAGCCCAGAAGCCGCAGCGCCGCAAGCGAGATCTGCGAGCCGGCGTTGCGGTCGCCGACCAGCGGCAGGAGATCGACCTGCACCGAGGCGCCGGTCTTCGGATCCTCGATCCGGCCCTTGCCCGGGGCCTCGACCAGCGGCGTGCGGATCCAGAATCCGGTCGCCGTCGGATCGCCGAGGCCCGCCACAGTGGTGCCAAGCCGCATCTCGCCCGGGATCGCCACGACGCCATTTGCGGCGATATGCGCGGCGGAAGTCGTGGTCGCCGATTCGGGCACACCCGATTGCGGCATCGAGCCCGGCATCGGCCCGGCCTGCGGCAGCGGTGCGACATCGACCGTGCCCGGATCGGGCAGCGCCCCGGTCGCGGCCGCAGCGGTGTCGGCCGGCTTGCGCTCGTCCTTGCCCCCGCCACATCCCGCCAGCGCGATCGCCAGAACCGTGATCGCCACACCCGTCCGATTCATGCCTGCCTCCGCACAGAAATCGGGCGCAGACTAGGGGGTGGCGGGACGCACTGCAACAGGGGCACGGCATCGCGCACGCGGATGTGCATGCGCGCTTGCCGGGCTGGGCCGCGCGCCCTATCTGGGCGCGCATGGAAACCGCGCCCCTCATCGACCCTTTCGCACGACCGATCACCTATCTTCGGGTGTCAGTCACCGATCGATGCGACTTTCGCTGCAGCTACTGCATGGCCGAGCACATGCAGTTCCTGCCGAAGAAGGAACTGCTGACGCTCGAGGAGCTCGACCGGCTGTGTTCCGGCTTCATCGGGCTCGGCGTGCGCAAGCTGCGGGTGACCGGGGGCGAGCCGCTGGTGCGGCGCGGCATCCTTGGCTTCTTCACCGCAATGGCACGGCATCTGGAGACCGGCGCGCTCGACGAGCTGACGCTGACCACGAACGGCTCGCAGCTTGCCCGCTTCGCCGACGACCTTGCCGCGCTCGGGGTACGGCGGGTGAATGTCTCGCTCGACACGCTCGATGCGACGAAATTCGCCGAGATCACCCGCTGGGGCCGCCTCGCTCCGGTGCTTGAGGGGATCCGCGCCGCGACCCGAGCGGGGATGCGGGTGAAGATCAACACCGTGGCACTGAAGGGCTTCAACGAGGACGAGCTCTTCGCCCTGGTCGACTGGTGCGGCGCCGAGGGCCACGACCTGACCTTCATCGAGGTGATGCCGATGGGCGAGATGGGCGAGGAACAGCGGCTCGAGCAATACTGGCCGCTGACCGACCTGCGCGCGCGGCTGGCCGAGCGTTTCACCGTCTCCGAGACCGGGGAGCGCTCGGGCGGGCCGGCGCGCTATGTGCGGCTGACCGAGACCGGCCAGCGCATCGGCTTCATCACCCCGCTCAGTCACAATTTCTGCGAAAGCTGCAACCGGGTGCGGGTGACCTGCACGGGCGAGCTGTTCATGTGTCTGGGTCAGGAGGACAGCGCCGATCTTCGCGCGCCGCTGCGCGCCTGCCCGGACGAGGACGCGCCGCTCGTGGCGGCGATCCGCGCCGCGATCGGGCGCAAGCCGAAGGGGCACGATTTCGACTATTCACGCGCCCATGTTTCGGGTCAGATGAGCCGTCACATGAGTCACACCGGCGGCTGAGCCGCGGCGTGGCGTCCTGACCCAGATCAAGGCGCGCGGGCAAGGGAGAGTCCAGTCTCGCGCCGGACCAAAGGAGAATTCTCGATGTATTCCAACATCATCGTCCCCCTCGCCTTCGACGAGGACCACAATCCCGATACCGCGCTGAACGTGGCGCGCACGCTCGCGTCGGACGGCGCGCGGATCACCCTCGTGCATGTCATGGCCGATGTGCCGGGCTATGCCATCTCCTACATGCCCGAGGGCTATGGCGCCGAGCTGCGCAAGACCCTGCAAGATCAGCTGGACGGGCTTGCCGGCGATTTCGAGGCCGGCGCCGGTGTGATCCGTCAGGGCAATGCGGCGAACGAGATCCTCGATCTCGCCGAGGAGATCAAGGCCGACTGCATCGTGATCGCCTCGCACCGGCCGGGCTTTGGCGATTACCTGATCGGCTCGACCGCCGCGCGTGTGGTGCGCCATGCGCCCTGCTCGGTGATGGTGCTGCGCTGAGGCGACGAGAGAGGGGGCGCTGCCCCCTCTTTTGCCTGACGGCAAAATTCACCCCCGAGGTATTTCGGGCAAGGCGAAAGCAGGGAACACAGGCAAGCGGGTGCCGGGAAAGCGGGGGCGGGCTCAGGCGCCCGCACCGCCGGTGACATCGTGGCCGTAGACCCAGTCGAAGCGGCCAAGCAGCTTGCCCGGCACCAGCGTCGAGAGGGTGCGGATACCCAGATGCCCCACCGTGCGGGTCAGCCCCGAGAGGTGGTAATTGCGGGCGTTGCGGTTTGCCGCCTCGACGATGCGGGTGCAGCGCGGCGCGCGCGCGGCCTGATAGGCGGCGAGCGCGGCACTGTCCTCGGTGTGCTGCGCCAGCATCTCGGCCAGCACCCAGGCATCCTCCATCGCCATCACCGCGCCCTGCGCGAGGAAAGGCAACGTGGGATGGGCGGCATCGCCCAGCAGCACCGCGCCCTCGCCCCACCAGCGCCCGGCGACCGGGTGGCGGAAGAGACCCCACAGCCCCGGCGCCTCGACCTGTGCAAGCCAGTCCTGCACCTGCGGGCAGAATTCCTCGAAGGCCGCGCGCAACGTCAGCGGATCGTCGGTGAGGCTCCAGCTTTCCTCGACCCAGCGGCGGCGCTCCTCGACCGCGACGATGTTGCGCAACCCGCGACCAAGCGGATAGCTGACCAGATGCTTGCCCGCGCCCATGAAGACCTGCGCCACCTTCGGCGCGGCGTCGTCGCAGGGCACCAGTGCGCGCCAGGCGACCTGATGGGTGAAGAAGGGGGCGACCGCGCCATTCAGCGCCGCGCGGACCTTCGAATGCAACCCGTCGGCACCGATCAGCAGGTCGGTCTCGATCTCGGTGCCCTGCGCGGTGGTCAGCCGCGGCGCACGACCGGCGGCGAGATCGACGGTCTCGATCTTCTGCAGCAGGCGGATCTGCACGCCCGCCGCGCGCGCGCCCTCGGCCAGCAGCTCGATCAGCCGCGCGCGGTGCAGGAAGCGGTATTCGGCGCCCGGCCGCAGCCGTGCGAGGTCAAGCCGCGCCACGCGCGAGGCCGTCTCGCCGTCGATCAGCTCGACCGCCTCGGCGCGCGGGCCCGCGGCCTCGAAGGCCTCGCCAAGGCCGAGCGCACGCAGCACCCGCGCCCCGTTCGGCGAGATCTGCAGCCCCGCCCCCACCTCGCGGATCGCCTCGGCCTGTTCGAGAACGGTGACCTCGGCGCCGCGCAGCGCCAGGGCGCGCGCCACGGTAAGCCCCGCCACACCGGCCCCCAGCACGGTGATCCTGCGTCCGATCAGCATGGTTCCTCCAGAAACGACTGCACCGGCACCATCGGGGTGCCGGTGCGAGCTGTCCTTGCGCGACATCAAATCCGGGGCACCCCGCCGCCGGGACCCGCCGCGATCAATCGTCGCGATGCACGCGCTCGCGCCGCTCGTGGCGCTCCTGCGCCTCGAGCGTCATCGTCGCGATCGGGCGCGCATCGAGCCGTTTCAGGCTGATCGGCTCGCCCGTCATCTCGCAATAGCCGTATTCGCCATTGTCGATCCGCCGCAGCGCCGCGTCGATCTTCGCCACCAGCTTGCGCTGCCGGTCACGGGTGCGCAGCTCGAGCGCGCGATCGGTCTCTTCGCTCGCGCGGTCGGCGAGGTCGGGCACGTTGCGCGCCG
The DNA here is from genome assembly GCF_004022265.1 of Paenirhodobacter ferrireducens. Lineage (GTDB taxonomy): Bacteria > Pseudomonadota > Alphaproteobacteria > Rhodobacterales > Rhodobacteraceae > Rhodobacter > Rhodobacter ferrireducens. The sequence continues at coordinate 83,409 of NZ_SAVB01000022.1, read as the reverse complement.
ATTCCGCCAGGCCTTCAAGCGTTTCCGCGGATTGTTCGAGGAGCTCGTGCTTCCATGCCTGCAGCTTGCGGCGGAAGTATTCGAGCTGCCGTTCATTCATGAACGGTTCGTCCTCGGCGGGGCGATAGTCATCCGGTAGAAAGATTTCGGCCTTCATTTCTGCCCTCACTCTTCTGCCGTCCCGCAAGTCCGGCAGATTCCCTGCCCAAAATTCATGGCGCGCTCATACCGCAACGCCGTTGGGATGTCACGCCCCCGTTTTCACCCCGCCTCTTCCGCCCCACCGGTTGCGGCGCGCCCCGCGCACCGCTAGGCTCCGCTCCCGTGCCCACAGCCAGCGGAGTTCGCCCGTGCGTTTCCAGTCGACCGACAGCTACGTCGCCCCCGAAGACCTGATCGTCGCGGTCAATGCCGCCGTGGCGCTAGAACGGCCGCTGCTGGTGAAGGGCGAGCCCGGCACCGGCAAGACCGAGCTGGCGAAACAGGTGGCGCAAAGCCTGGGTCTGCCGATGCTCGAGTGGAACATCAAGTCGACGACGCGCGCGCAGCAGGGGCTTTACGAATACGACGCCGTCAGCCGGCTGCGCGACAGCCAGCTGGGCGAGGCGCGGGTGGCGGATGTGCGCAACTACATCCGCAAGGGCAAGCTGTGGCAAGCCTTCGAGGCCGAGGGCAAGGTCGTGCTGCTGATCGACGAGATCGACAAGGCCGACATCGAGTTCCCGAACGACCTGCTGCAGGAACTCGACAAGATGGAGTTCCACGTCTACGAGACCGGCGAGACAGTGCGGGCGCGCCATCGCCCGGTGGTGATCATCACCTCGAACAACGAGAAGGAACTGCCCGACGCCTTCCTGCGCCGCTGCTTCTTCCACTACATCAAGTTCCCCGAGGCCGAGACGCTGAAGGCGATCGTGCGGGTGCATTTCCCGGGCATCAAGGAGGCGCTGCTGACCGCCGCGCTGACGCAGTTCTACGAGATCCGCGAGACGCCCGGGCTGAAGAAGAAGCCCTCGACCTCCGAGGTGCTCGACTGGCTGAAGCTGCTGCTGGCCGAGGATCTGGCGCCCGGGGACCTGAAGAAGGACGGCGCGACCCTGCTGCCGAAGCTGCACGGCGCGCTCTTGAAGAACGAGCAGGACGTGCATCTGTTCGAGCGGCTGGCCTTCATGGCGCGCCGCCAGCCCGGGCGCTGAGCGGGTCACGCGGGCTTTCGCACGAGCCGCCGCAAGGGGGGCGCTGCCCCCCTCGGCCTGCGGCCTCACCCCCCGGGATATTTGCAGCAATTGGAAGCACAGGACCACTCTCGTCTTCCAATTGCCCCAAATATCCCGGGGGTGAATTTTTCGAAGGAAAAGAGGGGGCAGCGCTCCCTGCCTTCCGCCCCGGGCCGGGCCGTGAAAATCCCGCGCAAGGCCGCTTGACGGCGCCGGGCACTTGGCTTAGGTCTGCGCCTGCACCATGCGGGTATGATGTAATGGTAGCCTGTCAGCTTCCCAAGCTGAACGCGCGGGTTCGATTCCCGCTACCCGCTCCAGCCCCCTTTCAGTTCGGAACCAGACGGTAAAGCGCGCCCTCCTCGGCATCGCTGATGATCCAGACATGGCCAGCGCCGTCGACCGCCACGTCGCGCACCCGCATGCCGAGATCCCAGCGGTCGAGCTGGCGCGTGCCATCGGGCGCGACGCGCACCAGCCCCTCGCCGCGCAGCGCGCCGATCAGCAGCGACCCCGTCCAGTCGGGAAAGTCGTGCCCGGCATAGACCGCAAGCCCGGCGGGCGCGATCACCGGTGTCCACCACAGCACCGGTGCGGCCAGATCGGGGCGGGTGTCGTGGTCCGGGATCGGCCAGCCGGAATAGTGATCGCCATTCGAGACGAGCGGCCAGCCATAGTTCCGCCCGGGCTCGATCCGGTTCAGCTCGTCGCCGCCGCGCGGGCCCATCTCGTGCTCCCACAGCGTGCCGTCGGGCGCGAAGGCGAGGCCATAGGGGTTGCGATGCCCCTCGCTCCAGGTCGCGGCGCGGGTCGGGTTGCCGGTGAAGGGATTGCCCGGCGCGGGCTGCCCCTCGGGCGTCAGGCGCAGGATCTTGCCGCGCGGATTATCGGGCTGCTGTGCGGTGTCGGGCTGCATCCTGTCGCCCACCGACAGATAGACCATCCCGTCCGGGCCGAAGGCGATGATGCCGCCGGGCTGACCCTCGCCGCCCGGGCTCTGACGCCAGAGCGGGGCGAGCTCGGTCAGGCGGTTGCCCGCGAGCCGCGCGCGGGCGAGCGTGAGCGCGTTGTTTTCCGCGACATAGCTGAGGAAGACCCGCCGGGTGGTGACGAAATCGGGTGCGGCGGCGATGTCGAGAAGGCCGATCTGCCCCTCGTGGCGCACCGCCGGCACCCCGCGGATCGCTTCCGCCTGCCCATGCGAGACCCGCCACAGTTCCCCCGCCTTGCCGGTGACGAGCAGATCGCCGCCGGGGAGTGGCGCGATCGCCCAGGGCAGCGCCAGCGGCACCACCCGTTCGAGCCGGAACGGCGCTTCGGTGCGCGCCGGCAGGCCCCCCATGTTGCCCGCCTCCTGCGCCGGTGCCGCGCCGGTCATCAGCAGCACTGCCACGATCCATCCGCGCCGCATCATCCCCTCCGTTTTGGCGCAGTCTGGCACGGCGGGCCGCGCTTTGCACCCTTCCCCTTGGCCCTGCCCGCCGCTATCACGCAGAGACCACAACCACAGGAGGGCCCGATGGCCGGGATCGAACGCATCGAATGCGGCGCGCGGATGAGCGGCGCCGTCGTCTACAACGGGCTTGTCTGGCTGGCAGGCCAGGTCGGCACCCCGGGCGCCAGCGTCACCGAGCAGACGAAAGATGCGCTGGCCGAGGTCGACCGGCTGCTGGCGCTGGCCGGTTCGGACAAGACCCGGATCCTCAGCGCGCAGATCTGGCTCGCCGACATGGCCGATTTCGCCGAGATGAACGCGGTCTGGGATGCCTGGGTGCCGCAGGGCGCGACGCCCGCCCGCGCGACCGGCGAGGCGAAGCTGGCCGCGCCCGAGTATCGCGTCGAGGTGATCGTCACCGCCGCGCAGGCCTGAGCCGGTCGAGGGGGCGCTGCCCCCTCGCGCCTCTGGCGCTCACCCCCGGGAGATTTGTTGCGATTGGAAGCGGAAAGGGAGCTTTCGCCTTCGGTCGCGGCAGATCGGCCGGGGGCTTTCTTTCGGGTAAGGCGCGGCACCGTCAGGCGAGCGGCATCCGCGCCTCGATCATCCCCGCATACCAGCTTGCGCCGAAGCAGATCGCCTCGTCGTTGAACTCGTAGCCGGGGTGGTGGAGGATCGCGCTGTCACCATTGCCGACGAAGATATAGGCGCCCGGTCGCGCGTTCAGCATGTAGCTGAAATCCTCGGCCGCCATCTGCGGCGGGAAGTCGGTGTCGACCGTGCCCGCGACCGATTGCGCGACGGCGATGGCGGCGCGGGTGGGCTCGGGTGCGTTCACGGTCGCCGGATAGCCCGGCATCCAGTCGAGCGCAGCCGTCGCCCCCGCCGCCTCGGCGGTCAGCGTGGCGATGCGGCGCAGCTGCGCCTCGGCCGCCACGCGCAGATCGGGGTCAAGGGTGCGCAGCGTGCCGCGCAGCTCGGCCGTCTGCGGGATCACGTTATAGGCCCCCGTCCCCGCCCGCAGCGTGCAGATCGACAGCACCACGGGCGACAGCGGGTCAGTCAGCCGCGAGGCCACCGTCTGCAGCGCGACGACGATCTGGCTGGCGACCAGCACCGGATCGACCGCCTGATGCGGTTTCGCGGCATGGCCGCCGCGGCCGGTCACGGTGATGCGGAACTGGTCGCAGGCCGCCATCACCGCCCCCTCGCGGATCGCGAAGGTGCCGAGCGGCACACCGGGCCAGTTGTGCATGCCATAGATCTCGTCGATGCCGAAACGCTCCATCAGCCCGTCGCGCACCATCTCGTCGCCGCCGCCGCCGCCCTCCTCGGCGGGCTGGAAGACCAGCACCGCGGTGCCGTCGAAGGCGCGGGTCTCGGCCAGGTATTTTGCCGCACCGAGCAACATCGCCATGTGACCGTCATGGCCACAGGCGTGCATCTTGCCGGGCGTGGTCGAGGCATGGGGCAGGCCCGTCTCCTCCTCGATCGGCAGCGCGTCCATGTCGGCGCGCAGCCCGATCGCCCGGCCCCGGCTGTCGGTGCGGCCGCGGATCACCGCGACGACACCGGTGCGGCCGATCCCCTCGACCACCTCGTCGACCCCGAAGCCGCGCAGCAGCCCCGCCACCCGGCCCGCGGTGCGCGGCAGGTCGAACATCAGCTCGGGGTGGGCGTGGAAATCGCGCCGCCAGTCGATGATCTCGGGCAGCAGTTCGGCGAAACGGTTCTTCACGGGCATCGGGCACCTCCAGACGCGCCAGCCTGCGGCAGAAGCGGCGCGCCGGCAAGCCCCTGACGCGCCGTCAGAAGGTCGGGCCGAGATCCATCTTCGTGCCGTCCGAAAAGCGGGCGAAACGGAAGCGGCGCAGGTCGTGACCGGTGTCGCGGTCAAGCATCCGCGCCGCCATCACCCGCCCGATCGCCGGGCCGATGCCGAAGCCATGCCCCGAGAGCCCGGTGGCGATGAAGAGCCCGGGCACCGGGCTTTCGTCAAGCACCGGCACGGTGTCGGGCATCACGTCGATCATCCCGGCCCAGGACCGGATCAGCCGCGGCACGCCGAGCGCCGGGAAGGCCCGGGCAAAGCCCGCCTGCACCTCCTTCAGCCGCGCCAGGTTCGGCGCGGGATCGAGGATGCGCAGCCGCTCGAACGGGCTCTCCTCCTCCTCGCTCCAGTGCCGCGGCGTCGTCCAGCCGTCGGGCCAGCCGCGCCCCGGCGCCCAGGGGCGCAGCCGGGTCTTCGCGCCGTCGCGGCGGAGCTGCGGGAGATAGCGGGCGAGGTTCCGAAACGCGTCGGGGCCGATGTAGAAATCGTGCCAGGTGCCGGAGGCGAGGGTGTAGCCGCCGTCAACCCGGCGCCGCCAGGCGAAGATCTCGTCGGTGGCCGAGACCTGCGCCACCTCGGGCAGCGGTTCGGTCTGCGCGACGGTCGAGCGCACCGCAAGCTGCGGCAGCCGCACCCCCTCGCGCGCGGCAAAAAGCGACGACCAGGCGCCGCCGGCCAGAAGCACCTGCGGCGCGGCGATCCGACCCAGTTCCGTCACCACGCCGATCACCCGCCCGCCGGCACGGTCAAGCGCGCGCACCGCGCAATTCTCGACGATCTCGACCCCCGCGGCGACGGCGAGGCGGGCAAGCAGCGGCACCGCCACCCAGGGCTCGGCGCGCGCGTCGGACGGCGTGATCAGCCCCGCCGCCCAGCCCGCGGTTGCAGAGAGCCCCGACAGCTCGGCACGCGACATCAGCCGGCTTTCAAGCCCGTGCTCTGCCGCCAGCCGCACCCAGGCCTCGTAGCCTGCAGCCGATTTCGGATCATGCGAGAGATAGGCGACACCTGCGCGGCGAAAGCCAAGCTCGGGGCCGAGCTGCGCCGCGAATCCCTGCCACAGATCGAGCGCCTCGAGCATCAGCGGCAGCTCGGCCGGGTCGCGGCCCTGGGCGCGGATCCAGCCCCAGTTGCGGCTCGACTGTTCGCCCGCGATGCGGCCCTTCTCGCACAGCACGACGCGTTGCCCTGCCTGCGCGAGATAATAGGCCGCCATCACCCCGGCGATGCCGCCCCCGATCACCACGACGTCGGCCTGTGCCGGCGGCGGGCCCGGGTAGACGATGCGCTCCGCCTCGGAAATCACGAATGCCATCTGTGCCCCCTGCTGTGCCGCCCCGAAGCTCGCGCCGCCGCCCGCCGGCGTCAAGCCCGATGCCGCGGCGCGGCGTTATCTGTCGCGCGCAGTCCACAGCGGGTTGGCAGGTGGGGCCCGGGCCGCTAGGCTTTCCCCAGACGAAAGGATCCGAGTGAAACTTCTGATCTTCAGCGACCTCGACGGCACCCTGCTCGATCACGCAAGTTACGATTTCGCCCCGGCGCGGCCGCTGCTCGCCTGGCTTGCGGCGCGCGCCGTTCCGGTGGTGCTGGCCTCCTCGAAGACCGGGGCGGAGATTGCCGGCTGGCAGGCGCGGATGGGGCTCGGGCGCTGGCCCGCGATCATCGAGAACGGCGCGGCGCTGCTCGATGGGGCCCCCGACGATACGGGCTATCGCGCGATCCGCGCGGCGCTTGATGCCCTGCCCGTCCAGCTGCGCGCGCCGTTTCGCGGCTTTGGCGACATGAGCGCGGCGGAGGTGGCGGCAGTGACCGGGTTGCCGCCCGACGAGGCAGCGCTCGCGAAGCGGCGCGCCCATTCCGAGCCGGGGCAGTGGTCGGGGACCGAGGCGGAGGCCGAGGCCTTTCTGGCCGCCCTTGCGCCGCAGGGGATTTCCGCACGCCGTGGCGGGCGGTTCCTGACGCTGTCGCAGGGCGGCACCAAGGCCGGTCGGATGGCGGAGCTGATCGCCCGTTTCCGGCCGGACCTGACCATCGCGCTTGGCGATGCGCCGAACGACGCCGAGATGATCGCAGCCGCCGACCGCGGCGTCATCGTGCGCAACGATGCCGGCACGCCCCTGCCCCGCCTCGCGGGCGAGGACAGCGGCCGCATCCTGCGCACCACCCGCTCCGGGCCCGACGGCTGGGTCGAGGGGCTGACCCGGATCCTGCGCCAGACCGGGATCGACACGACAGGAGAGGCCCATGGCTGACTTTCACCAGAACGGCAATATCGCGCAGTTCCACGACCTGCGCACCCGGCCGCTCGAGGAACTCGAATACCGGCTCGAGACCTTCGCCCAGACCCGCAAGATCAGCCTGATCCTGCCCTCGCTCTTTTCCGAGCTGGAGGGGCCGGCGCTGGCGAACATCCTCGATGAACTCTCGAAGGTGAAATACCTGCACCGCGTCATCATCGGCCTCGACCGCGCCAATGCCGCGCAATTCGCCGAGGCGAAGCGCTTCTTCGCGCGGCTGCCGCAGAACCATGTGGTGATCTGGAACGACGGGCCGCGGGTGCGGGGGGTGATGGACCGGCTGGCAGAGCTGGGCATCGGCCCGATCGAGCCGGGCAAGGGCCGCAACGTCTGGGGCTGCATCGGCTATCTGATCGCCTGCGCCGACAGCGCGGTGATGGCAATCCACGATTGCGACATCACCACCTACGAGCGCGGGATGCTGTCGCGCCTTGTCTATCCGGTGGCGCATCCGCAGCTGCCCTATCACCTGTCGAAGGGGTTCTATCCGCGCATCGGCAACGGCCGGCTGGGCGGGCGGGTGACGCGCAACCTCGTCAGCCCGCTGCTGATCTCGCTGAAGAAGGTGGTGGGAGACCGCGACTACATCGACTACCTGCGCGCCTTCCGCTATCCGCTCTCGGGCGAATTCGCGATGCGCACCGCGACGCTGCCGGACCTGCGGCTGCCCTCGGACTGGGGGCTCGAGATCGGGGTGCTGTCGGAGGCCTGGCGCAACATGGGCCCGCGCGCCGTGTGTCAGGTCGAGATCGCCGACACCTATGACCACAAGCATCAGGACCTGTCGCAGGAAGACGCGCAGACCGGGCTCAACCGGATGTCGATGGACATCTGCAAGGCGATCTTCCGCAAGCTCGCCGCCGATGGCACGGTGTTCTCCTCGAACATCTTCCGCACGCTGAAGGCCACCTATTACCGCCGCGCGCTCGACATGCTCGAGGTCTATTCGCATGACGCGATGATGAACGGGCTCGCGTTCGACCGCCACGCCGAGGAAAAGTCGATCGCGCTGTTCGCCGAGAACATCTCGAACGCCGGGCAGGTGTTCCTCGACACGCCGCAGGAACAGCCCTTCATCCCGAACTGGAACCTCGTCCATGCCGCCGATCCTGGCCTGATGGCCGATTTCCGCGCCGCCGTCGCCGCCGATCAGGCCGAGGCCTAGAGGGTGTTGGACAGCCAGCGGCACTGATAGGGGGCGAAGGCAATCGTGCCGTCGGGGTCGATCGCCTCGCCCGAGAGCAGGTCGTGCCAGTCCTCGTCGGCGATCAGGTTCAGCGCGAAGGCGTCGATCACCACCGTCTCGGCCGAGACATTGTGCAGCGCGAAGATCGACTGCGCGCGGTCGAGCGACTGCCGCCAGATGCACAGCAGCCGGTCGTCGGGCGCCAGCGTCAGCTGCGTCGCATTCGGGTGGAACCCGGACTGGCGCGCGCGAATGCGCAACCGGCGCTTCATCTCGGCCATCACCCGTGCCGTGGCGCTTGACGGGTCATCGAGCCGCGCCCGCAGCTCGGGGTAATTCCAGCGGTGGCGGTTGATCGCCCGGTTCATGCCGCGCCGCGCCACCGCCTCGTGGTCGTTTTCCGTCGCCGTGAAGGAATGGATATAAAAGGCCGGGATCCCCTCGAGCGACATCACGATGGTCTGCGAGCACAGGAAGCGCGCGACCTTGTCGCCCTCCTCGCCGGCAAAGGTGCGCCCCATCGCGTCGAAATAGCTGCAGTTGATCTCGTAGGGCGCCTCGCCGCCGCCCGGCAGCGCCCGCATCGAGACCAGCCCGCCATTGCCGCGCACGCAATCGATCATCGCCGCGATCTCCTCGGGCGGCAGGATACCCTCGACCGGGCGCATGCCGATGCCGTCGTGGCTCGCGGTGAAGTTGAAATAGGCGCAGCCCAGCGGCGCCGGCGGCATCGCCCGCAGCCAGCGCCGCAGATGCCGCACATTGCCCGACAGCATCGCGTGCAGCACGAGCGGCGGCAGCGGGAACTGATAGACCATATGCGCCTCGTCGCGCCGCCCGAAATAGCTCAGGTTCTCGGCCTTGGGCACATTCGTCTCGGTGAGCAGGATCACCTTCTCGGTCGCGTAATCGGCAAGCAGCCGCATCAGCTTCACGATCGCATGGGTCTGCGGCATGTGGATCGAGGGCGTGCCCGGCGCCTTCCACAGGAAGGCCACCGCATCAAGCCGGATGATCCGCACGCCTTCGTCGATATGCAGCCGCAGGATCCGCAGGATTTCCAGCAGCACCTCGGGGTTGCGGAAATCGAGATCGACCTGATCGTGGCTGAAGGTGCACCAGACATGGCGCGGCCCCATCGCCGTCGTCACCGCGCGCAGAAGCGGCGAGGTGCGCGGCCGCACGACCGCGCTCAGATCGTCCTCGGGCAAGGCCTCCATGAAGAAGCGGTCATAGGGCGGCTGGCCCTGACGATAGGCGGTGAACCAGGCGCCCTGCGACGAGACATGGTTCAGCACCATGTCCGACATCAGGCTGAAGGCCGCGCCGATGCGGCGAATGTCGGCCCAGTCTCCGAGCGCGGGATCGACCTTGCGGTAATCGGTCACCGCGAAACCGTCGTCCGAGGTATAGGGGAAGAAGGGCAGGACATGAACGCCGTCGACCACCCCGGTCATCTCGCGCAACAGGAAGTCGTGCAGCAGATCAAGCGGCTTATGCGCGCCGTCCTCGATCGAGTTGCCATAGGTGATGACGATCGCGTCGCGCTCCGACCACAGGTTGTTCGAGGGCCGGCGCGGCCTTTGCCTCCGCCCCCGTCCCTCAGGCCAGAAGGCTGCGATCACCGCGCGGGCAAGATCTTCCGTGTCGCGGGCGGGATAGATCTGCTGCAGCAGGTCGCGCAGATGGGTCTGCAGCGGCGCATGTCCGGCGGGCCTGTCGATCGCTCGGGTCCTCCTGTGGCGTGGCGGTTGCCCCATCAGAGCAAGGCCCGGCACGAAGGTAAAGCCCCGAAGCGGCCTCGGCGCCGCCTGCCCCGCGCCTGCCCGCCCGGGCGGCAAGTCCCGGGCAGCGCTGCCAGTTTTCGCGCCGCGCGCTTAGCAGATGCGCGGCAGCTGCTCGCCCACCAGCATGTCGACGATCCGCGCCCCGCCGAAGGCCGTGCGCATCCGCACCTGTCCCGGGTGCGCCGCAACCGCCGCGCCGATGATGCAGGCCCCCTGCCCCTCGGGCCGCAACCGCATCGCGGCAAGCGCCGCCCCGGCCTCGGCCTCGGGCACGAAGACGACCAGCCGCCCCTCGTTCGCCAGATACAGCGGATCGAGCCCGAGGATCTCGCACATGCCCGAGACTTCGGGCCGCAGCGGCAATGCCTCTTCCGAGATCTCGATGCCGCAGCCCGCCGCCCCCGCGATCTCGTTCAGCGCCGAGGCAAGCCCGCCCCGCGTGAGGTCGCGCGCCGCCCGCGCCCCGGGCGCCGCCGCCAGCACCGCCTCCATCAGATGGCCAAGCGCCGCGCAATCGCTCTCGAGCGCGGTCGAAAGCGCCAGATCGCCGCGCGCCGCAAGGATCGTCGCGCCGTGATCGCCCAGCACCCCGTTCACCAGCCCGACATCGCCCGGCCGCACCCGGCCCGCGCCCATCTCGCGCCCGGGCGGCACCACACCGACCCCCGCGGTGGTGACGAAAACCCGGTCGCAGGCGCCGCGCCCGACGACCTTGGTGTCGCCAGTGACGATCCGCACGCCGGCCGCCTCGGCCTCGCGCGCCATGGTGGCGACGATGCGGCGCAAGAGCGCGATCTCGGTCCCCTCCTCGATCACGAAGGCGGCCGAGAGCCACAGCGGCCGCGCGCCGCTCACCGCCAGATCATTCACCGTGCCGCAGACGGCGAGCTTGCCGATGTCGCCGCCCGGAAACTCGAGCGGCGTCACCACGAAGCCGTCGGTGGTGAAGGCGAGCCGCGCACCGGGCTCGGCCAGCGCCGCCGCGCTCAGCTGCGCCGCATCCTCCATCCCGGGCGGCTCGAAGACGGCGGTGAAGACCTCCTCGATCAGATCGCGCATCGCCGTGCCGCCACCACCATGGGCCAGCGTCACCCGTTCATCCCGCAATGCCATGTCATCTTGCTCCAAATACCTCGGGGGTCCGGGGGCAGCGCCCCCGGCGGGGGGGGGGGGGGGCCCCCCCCCCCCCGCCCCCCCCCCCCCCCCCCCCCCCCCCCCCGCCCCCCCCCCCCCCCCCCCCCCCCCCCCCCCCCCCCCCCCCCCCCCCCCCCCCCCCCCCCCCCCCCCCCCCCCCCCCCCCCCCCCCCCCCCCCCCCCCCCCCCCCCCCGGGTCGGGGGCGTCACGCCCCCGAACTCACTCCGCCGCCGCCCGCGCCCCGCCATATTGCCAATAGGCCGCACAGGCGCCCTCGCTCGACACCATGAGCGCGCCCAAGGGCATCTCGGGGGTGCAGCCGCGGCCGAACTGCGGGCACTGCACCGGCTTCATCCGCCCGGTCATCACCGCCCCGCAGGCGCAACCCTCCGGATCGGCAAGCTCGGTGCGCACGCCGGCATAGCCCACACCGAATTTCTCCTCGGCGTCGAAGGCCCTGTAGGCCGGCCGGATGCGCAGCCCCGAGGCGTCGATCTCGCCCAGCCCCCGCCACTCGAAGGACGGCCGCTTCTCATAGACATCGGCGATCGCGGCAAGGCTGACGGCATTGCCATGCTCGGGCACGACGCGGGCATATTGGTTCTCGACCTCGGCCCGCCCCTCGGCGATCTGGCGCAGCACCATCATCACCGATTGCAGCAGGTCGGTGGGCTCGAACCCGGCGACCACGATCGGCTTGTGATAGTCGCGCGCGATGAAGTCGTAAGGGTGGACGCCGATCACCATGCTGACATGCCCGGGCCCGATGAAGCCATCGAGCCGCATGTCGGGGTCGTCAAGCAGCGCCTTGATCGGCTCGGGCACGGTGATGTGGTTGCAGAAGACCGAGAAATTCGCCAGCCCCTCGCGCGCCGCCTGCTGGATCGCCAGCGCGGTCGAGGGCGTCGTCGTCTCGAAACCAAGGCCGAAGAAGACGACCTCGCGCTCGGGGTTGCGGCGGGCAAGCTCCAGCGCGTCGAGCGGCGAATAGACCATGCGGATGTCGGCCCCCGCCGCCTTCGCCTGCAACAGCGAGCGTTTCGAGCCCGGCACCCGCATCGCATCGCCGAAGGTGGTGAAGATCACCCCGGACTTCTCGGCGATCTCGATGCATTCGTCGACACGCGCGCGCGGCAGCACGCAGACCGGGCAGCCCGGGCCATGCACGAACTCGACCCCCTCGTGCACCAGCTTGTCGAGCCCGTAGCGGAAGATCGAATGGGTGTGGCCGCCGCAGATCTCCATGATCGCGACGGGCTTCTCGCGAGTCGCGCCGATCCGGTCGGCCAGTTGTGCGATCTCGGCCAGCAGCGCCTTCGCGGCCTTCGGGTCGCGGAATTCGGAGGCGAATTTCATGCCCGTCCCTCCAGCGCCGCGTCACCCTCGGCCATCTGCGCCAGCGCCTCCTGCGCCTCGCCCAGATCGTGGAGCGCGGCCAAGGTCTTTGCCGCCTCCTCCTCGTCGATCAGGCTCATCGCGAAGCCCACATGAATGAGCGCCCAGCGGCCGAGCAGATCCTCGAGCGGCCCCTCGGCCACGCAGGCCACGTTCACCTCGCGCCGCACCCCTGACACGTCGGCCATCGCCATCAGCCGCCCCGCATCGGTGATCGCCACGATCTGTCCCGGAATCCCAAGGCACATCTCAGATCTCCTCCTCCTCGTTCGCCGCCGAGGGATCGGTGATCCCGTAACGGTCCAGTTTCGCCCGCAACCCGACGCGCGACAGACCAAGCTCGGCCGCCGCCCGGCTCTTGTTCCAGCGCTGCCGCGTCAGGGTCTCGCGCAGGATCCGCATCTCGATCAGCTCGATGCGGTCCTTCAGCGAGCCCTCGGCGGTCATCACCTCTTCCGCGGCCCGGTCCGCCCCCTCGTCCGAGGGCGCCGCCTGCAGGATATGGCGCGAGATCAGCTCGGCGCCCAGCACATTTTCCTGCGCGAAGATCAGCATCCGCGTGACCTCGTTCGTCAGCTCGCGCAGATTGCCGGGCCAGTCGTAGTTTTCCAGAAATTCCAGCGCCGCCGCCTCGAAGCCGAGGATCGGCTTGCCATGCACCCCGGCAGCGTCGGACAGGATCGCCTGCGCCAGCATCGCCACATCGCCACGCCGCGCGCGCAGCGGCAAGAGTGCGATCTCGCCAAGCGCGATGGCATAGTAAAGATCGGCGCGGAACCGGCCCTCGGCGACCGCGCTGCGCAGATCGCAGGCCGCCCCCGCGATCAGTCGCAGGTTGGTGCTGACGCTTTCCTGCCCGCCGACCGGGGTAATCGTGCCCTCGGCCAGCATCCGCAACAGCGCGAGCTGCAGCGCCGGGCTCGCCGCCTCGAGCCCCGCCAGATAGAGCGTGCCGCGGTCGGCCTTCTGCGCCAGCCCGATCCGCGCCATGCCGCCCGGCAAGACGCCGCGCTTCGCCCCGAAGAGCTCGATCATCGCGAGCTCCTCGGGCATGCCGGCGATCGACAGCTCATAGAATGGCTTGTCCGAGCGCAGCGAGCCATAGTGCATCGCCCGCGCCATCTGCCCCTTGCCGGTGCCCGGCTCGCCGGTCAGCAGCACCGGCACGTCGAAGGTCGCGTATTGCCGCGCGAGCTTGACCGCCATGTTCATCGCCGAGTTCGGGCTGCGCAGGATGGTCTCGAACCCCATCCCCTCGCGCAGCGCGCGGCGGCGCTTCTCGACCCTTGTCTCGGTCGTGGTGTTCAGAAAGCGCATCTCGAGCGACAGCCGCTCGTTCTCGCGGGCGAGCGCGAACATCTTCGCCGCGTTGCGCGCCGCCGCCAGAAGCTGTTCGGGATGCCAGGGCTTGGCGATGAACTGATGCACCCCGGCCTCGTTGATCGCCGCCACCATCGAGTTGCTGTCGGTATAGCCGGTGATGACGATGCGCACCGTCTCGGGCCAGCGCTCGCGCACCTCGGTGAGGAACTCGACGCCCGAACGTCCGGGCATGCGCTGGTCACAGAAGATCACCTGCACCCACTGATCCTCGAGCACCGCGATCGCCTCTTCGGCCGAGGGCGCGGTGAGAATCTCGAACTCGTCCTCGAGCGCCATCTTCATGGCAAGGGCCGAGTGCGGCTCGTCATCGACAAGCAGGATCGCCGGGGTGGAGGCCGCCATCACGCGCCCTTCCGCGCAAGGCCCGCGCGCAGCCAGTCAAGCCAGGCCTGCATCCCCTCGCCGGTGCGGGCCGAGACGCGCAACACCTCGATCGCCGGGTTCACCCGCTTCACGTTCGCCTCGTAGAGGTCGAGATCGACGTCGCAATAGGGCGCAAGATCGACCTTGTTCAGGATCGCAAGCCCCGCCGCGGCGAACATGTCGGGGTATTTCAGCGGCTTGTCCTCGCCCTCGGTGACGCTGAGGATCGCGACCTTGGCGTCCTCGCCGAGGTCAAAAGCCGCCGGGCAGACGAGGTTGCCGACATTCTCGATGAAGAGGAACGCGCCCTCGGGCAGGCCAAGGCGCGCAAGCGCCGCCTCGACCATCCGGCCGTCGAGGTGACAGCCCTTGCCGGTGTTCACCTGGATCGCCGCGGCGCCGGTGGCGCGGATGCGGTCGGCGTCGTTCGTGGTCTGCTGGTCGCCCTCGATCACCGCGAGCGGCACCTCCCCCAGCATCTCGATGGTGCGGCACAGAAGCGTGGTCTTGCCCGAGCCGGGCGAGGAGACGAGGTTCGTCGCGAAGGCATGGCGGGCGGTGATCGCGGCGCGGTTGCGCGCGGCGAAGGCGTCGTTCTTCGACAGGATGTCGGTCTCGATCTCAATCAGCCGCTGCTGGCTCATGCCCGGAACCTCGGTGCCGGCGGGGCCGTGGCCAAGGTGGATGTCATGGCCCGCATGGGCGTGGCCGTGGTCATGCAGCGCCCCGCCAAGGGCCGGGATCGCCACGCTTTGCAGCGGTGCGGGATGGGCCGCAAGCGGTGCCCCCGCCTGCCCGGTCTTTTCCAGATGGGCGCGGAACGCGTCCTCCACACTGTGTCCGCCGCAACCGCAAACCGTGCACATCAGAGCACCTCCAAATCCTTGATTCGCATCTCTTCGCCGCCCTGCACCAGCAGCTTGCCGCCGCCGCACTCCGGGCAGGGATCGAGACGGTGGCGGATCTCCACCGCCGCCCCGCAGTCATAGCACAGCGCCTTGCCGGGAAGTTCAATCACCTCGAGCGTCGCCCCCTCGGCGACCGAGCCGCGCATCACCACATCGAAGGCGAAGTCGAGCGCCTCGGTCTCGACGCCGGCAAAGCGGCCGATCTCCAGCCGCACCCGGGTGACGCGCGAAAACCCGTTCGCGCGCGCCGCGTCCTCGATCACGTCACGGATGCCCTCGGCAATCGACATCTCATGCATCGCTCAGCTCCTGCAGATCGACCGCCACGCAGGGGTCGAGAAGATCGACGACCAGCGCCGCAAGCCCCGCCTTCGCCGCGGGCAGCGTGGCAAGCGCGCGTTCGAGCGCCCCGCCCGGGGCCAGCAGATGATCGGTCGGCGTGACCCGGGACAGCGCCGTCACCCGCCCGGCCTCGGTCTCGGCCCGCAGAGCATAGGTGCCGCGCGCCGCAGCTACCAGCGCGGTGCCGTCCTCGGTCACCCGTGCCGAGCGCGGCGCGGCGCAGAAGGCATCGAGATCGACAAGCCGGCCAAGCGCACGCCACAGCGGCCCGCGCCCGAAATCGGCCTCGGCCGCGCGCATCAACGGATCGTCCGCCACCCGCCCGGCCGGCGAGTTCTCCTGCGCGGTGAGCGCCATCGGCTCGGTCAGCGGCGGCAGGTCGGCCGTCGCCTCGCCAGGCGCGAAGCGCGCGGCGATCTCTGCCAGAAGCGGCGCCATGCCGCGCCCCGAGGCGAGCCAGCCCGCCAGATCCGCGGGCTTGTCGCCGCCCCAGAGCGCCGCGCTCAGCCCCGCGCCGCCCTCGGCCCAGCCCGCGGGCAAGGGCCGCGGGTCAAGGCCCAGCAGCCGCGGCCCGCTCAGGCACAGCTTCGCCAGATGGTCGCGCAGGATCTCGCGCCGGGTGTCGGCGGCATCGGCCGGCAGGCCAAGCGCCAGCCGCGCCGCCAGCCCCTGCGCCGCGCCGCACAGGTTGAAGAGCCGCGGCAGCAGCTGAGCCACCTCCTCGGCCGGGCGCCCGCGCATCAGCGCCGCGACCGGCAGCGGCGCGGGCGGCACGATCTGCACCGCAAGCGCCGCGCCCGCCGGGCGCAGGGTGATGGCGAGCGCCGTGCTCATGCGGCCCCCTCGGGCGCCGGGTCCTCGGCCAGCCCCGCCGAGATCAGCCGCCGCCGGGTCGGCGTCGCCGCCTCGGCCGTGTCCTCGGTCTCGGGCGCCTCGGCTGCCGCCAGCTCGGCCTCGCGCCCCGCGCGGATCTCGGCGGCGCGGTCGGTCTCGGCCCGGTTCTCGGTCTTGAAGAGTTCGACCATGATCGCGCGGGCGACGTCGCGCGCCTGCATCTGGGTCTGGAAATCGCCCATCGGCGAGAACAGCGAGCACGCCTTGTAGCCGCCGCCCATCTCCCGCACGTTGTGGATGAACTCGTAACGGCCCGAGGGGAAGTCGATCGCCTCCTTCGCGCCGGGGATCAGCGCCGACCAGTCCTCGCCCTCGGCGGGCAGCAGGATCAGGTTCATGAACCACGGGCTGACCAGCACCCCAAGCGCGCGACCCTCGTGGGCGACGAACCCCACCGCCTCGACCGAGAGCGCCTTGTTCACCAGGGGCACGTCGCGCATCTTGGCGTTCCAGATCTCGCGGAAATCGGCGGCCAGACGCTCGGCCTGCGCCGCCACCCGCTGCGCCTCGAGCAGCGCCGGCGCGCCCGGGTCCTCGCGCACCATGAACTGCGCCTTCGGCGCGTCGCAGGTCGGGCAATGCCAGTCCTCGGGCAGCGCGGCAAAGGGCGTGCCGGGCAGGATCTGCCGGCTGTCGTCGCCCTCGGCCGGATCATAGGGCGTCCAGCAGATCTTGCACTCCATCACCGCGCGCGCGGAAATGCGGTCGTTCGCGCCAAGATACGAGCCCTCGAAGCCACTCATCGGATCGCCTCCAGCACCTCGCGAATGCGCTCGGCGCTGTCCTCGAGGTCCTCGCGCGCGGCCATCGCCACCTCGGGCATCGCCGTCACCTCGAAAGTGTCGAGGATGAGCGTGTCCATCGAATTGAAGAACTGCACGCGCCAGACATGCGTGAGCCCGGTCGCGGTGATCCGGCAATTGCCATAGCCGCGCGACAGGATGGTGACGGCGCCCTCGCCAAGCGCCGCGTCAAGCCAGAGAAGGTCTTCCTCGGTATGCGGCAGAAGGGTCAGGTTGATGACATGCGGCAGCCCGCCCGCGAACCGCGCCGAGTGGTCCTCGAGCTCGGCCATCAGCGCGGGGGCGTTCACCACACCCGCCGGGCGCGGATGGCGGGCGCCGCGCGCGGCGCGGAAGGGCTCGAAGGCGCGCGAGATCGCGGCGGCAGGCACGGCGCCCACCTCGATGCGGTCGATACCGGCGCCGATCACGCTCCAGACGCCCGCGAAGACGCTTTCCTGCACCGCAAGCGCCGGAATGCCCCGGATCTTCATCGCGACCTCGCCCTGCCCCATGGTCTCGGCGATCAGCGCCCGGTTCGGCGCGTCGAGGGGCGCAAGATCGAAACTTGCCATGCCGCCCGCGGCGCAGACCGCGGCGGCATCGGCGATCTCGGCCAGAAGGGCGAGCGCCGGGCCGAGGTCAGTGGCATCCCCGACCTCGGGCAGATGCGTCGAATAGGTGCGCATGCCGTCGGGCAGCTGCATGTAATGCAGCTCCTCGCCCTCTTCGGGCTGCGAGCCCGGACCGAACCCGACGGGCGGCAGGTGGAAGTTGGAAACCATCGGCTCAGCCTTTCGCGGTCAGGATATGGGTGGTGCGGGCGATGTAATCGTCCCAGTCGCGGATCTTCTCGATCGCGCCGAGGAACACGCCGTCACGGTAGAACAGGAACGCCGGCGTGCGCAGGGCGCGGGTTTCCTCGCGCAGCTGCGCCTCGATCGCGTCGCCGACCACGGCGCAGTCGAAGGCGTGCTGGAAGGCCATGCGCAGCTCGGGCAGCACCACGGCAGCATCGGGCGTCTCGAGGTTGCGTTTCGCGTCGCCCGGCACCAGCAGGCAATGCGCGCCGGGCCGGGAGGTGAACTCGGCCAGATCCGAGCGGTTGCCCAGCAGCGGCCAGCCCAGCTCGGCGATCAGCCGCGCCACGAGCGGGTGCATCACGCCCGAGGGGGCGGCATCGGGAAGAACGAGATCGTGCATCGGGCCCTCCTCAGGCGCTGGTCTTGCCGGCGTCGAGCGCGGCCTGCAGATGGGGCGGCAATTGCGGCGCGCGCGCCTCGAGATCGGCGAAGGCATCGCCCAGCCCCTCGCCCGCCATCAGCGCCCGGAGACCGCCAAGCGCGGCCGTGATCCTTGCCGCCTCCTCGGCCGGCAGGACCGCGCGCGCGGCGCCGAGGAAGGAGAGGACCCAGTCCCCCACCACAGCCTCGGGGGTGAGCGAGAGGTCGACGATGACCGCCCGCCCGTCCTCGACCGCCTCGCCGCGGATGCCCTCGACCGCCGTCAGCTGCACCGGAATGCCCACACACATCACGCAGTCTCCTTGGCTGTCGCGGGGAAGAAACGATCGTCGCCGGTGCGGCAGGCCGCCTCCGCCGAGGGGCGGCCGGTCTCGTAGGCGCCGCGCCGGATCGAGGCATCGGCGAGATCGCCGGTCTCGGTGCGGCCATCGCCCACGGGCACGCCCCAGCGGGTCAGTTCGGCCACCGCCTCGGCGATCGCCGGGCCGATCTGTGCCGCCACCGCCGGCCGCAGGCCGCCGCCGTAATCCTCGAGCTCGACCGGCTGGCAGCCGATCAGCGTCAGCCGCGCCGGGCAGCCACCGGTGAATTGCGCCGTCGCCAGCACGTCCTGGAACCCGGTCTGGTGCAGCGACATCTTCTTCGCGCCCATGAAGGCCGGCACATCCGCGTCGCGCAGCACCCGCAGCGTGCCGGGGGGAAGCCCGAAGTCGATGGCGTCGAAGACGAGAAGCGCGTCGGCCTCTTCGAGGAAGGGCAGCAGGTAGAGCCCCTGCGTGCCGCCGTCGAGCAGCCGCACCCGGTCAGGCAGCGCGCAACGCTCGGCCATCTCCTCGACGCAGCGCACGCCAAAGCCCTCGTCCGCCCAGAGCACGTTGCCGATACCGAGGACAAGCACCCGTTCAGGTCGTTCAGCTGGCATAGGTCCCTCCCCCTGACCGTCTGCTGGCAAGAGGCTTTTCGCCCCAAGTTGATTCCGAAAGTAATCTTTCCGCCGCTTTCCGCCGCCGAAAAATTCAAGGCCCGGGCATTCTGGACCACAGCCTTGAAATGAAAACAAAATCCGGCCGAAACCCCGGCTGGCGAGAGGGAAATTCCGGAAAGGAGCTTACCACCCGGCACCGAAATCCGGCAATTCATTTTCCGCATGGCTGCCCTGAATGCAAACAGGCGCGGGGATCTCCCGCGCCTGTCCGTCCGGCCGACCGGATCACTCGTTACCCGTCCGGTTCAGTCGATCCGGTCGTCCTTGAACATGCGGTGGCCGGAAATCATCGTCGACACCATCGACTGGCGCGACATGATATCCTCGCGGATCGCGGCATAGATGTGGATGATCATGAAGATCACGATCGCCCACATGCCGAGGTGGTGCAGCGTGTGCAGCCGCTGGCTGTTCTGCACGAGGCCCAGAAGCCAGCCCATCGCGGTGTCGGGCAGGCTGCCCTGTCCCGCGCCCTCGGCATAAAGCGCCCAGCCGGTGCCGATCATGAAGGTCAGCCCGAGCGTCATGAAGCAGAACATCGCCACATGCGCGAGCGGGTTGTGGCCCACATATTTCTTCGGGTGCTTCTCCAGGAACATGTACCAGCGCAGCTCCCACAGCAGTTCCCGCCAGAACCGCGGGTTGAAGATCGGCACGTAAAACATTTGCCGGGCGTGAGAATTTCCGACAAAGGCCCAGTAGATGCGGCCGAAGAAACCGACCGTCAGGATCATCGCCGCGGCGAAATGGGCAAAGCGGACATAGCCCATCACGAACTGGTCGTAGGCCTCGGCGATCTGCATCGTCGGCAGCGGCCGGCCGATCAGATAGCCGGTGACGCACAGCACAGTGATCGCCAGCGCATTGACCCAGTGCCAGATCCGCACCGGCGCCTGATAGACATAGACCGAAGTGCTGTGGCGGATCGACTCCAGGTCCGCGAGCGTCGCATCCCCGGTCAGGCGCGAGGCCTCGAAGATCTCGTGCGCCTCGCGGGCGGGATGAAAGATCTTGTCACTCATGGCCGGGCCCTCCCCTGGCTCTTGCCTTGATCTGCATCGCTTCCTCCCTCAGCGCACCTTGACCCGGGTCAGTTCCTGACCGTCGGGCGACATCACATGGGTCGAGCAGGCCAGGCACGGATCGAAGCTGTGCAGCGTACGCAGGATCTCGACCGGCTCCTCGGGGCGCTCCATCTTGGTGTCCATCAGCGAGGCCTCGAAGGCGCCGATATTGCCCTGACTGTCGCGGGGCGAGCCGTTCCAGGTGGTCGGCACGACGCATTGGTAATTCTCGATGCGGCCGTCCTTAATCCTGATCCAGTGGCCAAGCGCGCCGCGCGGCGCCTCGGTCATGCCGACGCCCTTGGCCTCCTTCGGCCAGGTCGAGGGGTCCCATTTCTCGACATTCGCCGTCGACTGGTCGCCGTTCCTGATGTTGGCGATCATCTTGTCGAAGAAATGCCGCTGCAGGCGAGAGCAATACTCGCTTTCAAGCGCGCGCGCAGCGGTGCGGCCCAGCGTCGAGAAGAGCGCGTTGAACGGCAGGTCCATGGTGCGCAGAAGCCCGTCAACCTGGGTCTTGATGTCCTCGTGGCCCTTGGCATAGCCCACGACATAGCGGGCGAGCGGCCCCACCTCCATCGCGTGCCCCTTCCAGCGCGGCGCCTTGATCCAGGAATATTTCGCCGACTCATCGAGCTCCTCGATATTGGTGCGGGTGCCCTTGGCGTTCGGGCCAAGCTCGTAATGCGGATTGGTCTCGCCATCCCAGGGGTGCAGCCCCTTGCCCGGCTCGCCATAGGTGTACCAGGAATGGTCAACGAATTCCTGCACCTGCTCGGGGTCGCGCGGATCGACGTCGTGGACCTCGCTCAGGTTGCCGTTGATGATCGCGCCGCGCGGCAGGTGCAGCTGTTCGGGGCTGAAATCGTTCGGGTTTTCCGGGATGTCGCCATAGGCAAGGCAGGCCTGCGAAGACAGGCCCCCGCCATAGAGCCAGTTGCGATAGAAGCCGCCGATCGCGATCACGTCGGGGATGTAGACGTTGCGGTTGAACTCGGCCGACTTGTCGATGATCGAGGAGACGAGGTTCAGCCGCTCCATGTTGATCGCACCGACCGAACCGACGCCGTCGATGTTGATCGGGCACGGCACGCCACCCACCAGCCAGTTCGGATGCGGGTTCTTGCCGCCGAAGATGGTGTGAACCTTGACGATCTCCTTTTGCAGGTCGAGCGCCTCGAGGTAATGGGTCGTCGCCATCAGATCCGCCTCGGGCGGCAGCAGATAGGCGGGGTTGTCCCAGTAGCCGTTCTTGAAAAGCCCGAGCTGCCCGCTTTCGACGAACTTCTTCAAACGGTTCTGCACGTCGCGGAAGTAGCCGGGGGAGGACAGCGGGTGGCTCGGGCTCACCGCCTGCTGCAACTCGGAGGTGGCCTTCGGATCGGCGCGGAGCGCGTTCACCGGGTTCACCCAATCGAGCGCATGCAGGTGATAGAAATGGACGATGTGGTCGTGGATCTGCAGCGCGAGCTGCATCATGTTGCGGATCGAGTTCGCATTGTCCGGGATCTGGATGCCAAGCGCATCCTCGACCGCGCGCACCGAGGTCAGCGCGTGGGTGCCGGTGCAGACGCCGCAGATCCGCTCGGTGAAGGCCCAGGCGTCGCGCGGGTCGCGGCCCTTGAGGATGACCTCAAGCCCGCGCCACATCGTGCCGGTCGAGACCGCGTTGCGGATGATGCCGTTCTCGTCGACGTTCACCTCGCAGCGCATATGGCCTTCGATGCGGGTGACCGGGTCGACGACGATGCGCTTGCCGGAATTGTCGAGGGTGAAGCCGTTCGGGGTCTGGGTGGTCATGGCTTACGCCTCCTCGTTCTTCTTCTGCGCACGCTTGAGCGCGGAGACGGCGGCATGCACCGCCACGGCACCGCCGACGACGGCGGCCGCGGTGCCGCCGACCTTGTCGGCGTTGGCCTCGATGCCGAATTGCTTGATGTTGGTCAGCCGGTCATAGAACGAGCCCTGATCCCAGAACCCGTCTTCCGAACAGCCGATGCAGCCATGGCCCGACTGGATCGGGAAGGACACGCCGTCGTTCCAGCGCACCGTCGAGCAGGCGTTGTAGGTGGTCGGCCCCTTGCAGCCCATCTTGTACAGGCAATAGCCCTTGCGCGCATAGTCGTCGTCCCAGTGCTCGACGAACTGCCCGGCGTCGAAATGCGGGCGGCGATAGCACTTGTCGTGGATGCGCTGGCTGTAGAACATCGCCGGGCGGCCCTGACGGTCAAGCTCGGGCAGCCGGTCGAAGGTCAGCATGTAGGTGATGACGCCGGTCATCACCTCGGCGATCGGCGGGCAGCCGGGCACCTTGATGATCGGCTTGTCGGTGATGACCTTGTGCACCGGCGTCGCGCGCGTCGGGTTCGGCGCCGCGGCCTGCACGCAGCCGTAAGACGCGCAGGCGCCCCAGCTGATGATCGCCTTGGCGTGTTCGGCGGCGTGTTTCAGCTGCTCGACGAAGGGCTTGCCGCCGACGATGCAGAACATGCCGTCCTCGTTCAGCGGCGGGTTGCCCTCGACCGCAAGGATGTAGTTGCCCTTGTATTTCTCGATCGTGTCCTGAAGCGCCGCCTCGGCCGCGGTGCCCGCCGCCGCCATCAGCGTGTCGTCATAATCGAGCGAGATCATCGACAGCACGACATCCTTCGCCAGCGGGTGGGCCGAGCGGATGAAGCTTTCCGAGCAGCAGGTGCATTCGAGCCCGTGCACCCAGATGACGGGCGTGCGCGGCTTCGTCTCCATCGCCTCGGCGATCTTCGGCACGTAAGCCGGGCCAAGGCCGAGGGCCGCGGCGGTGAGCGAGCAATATTTCATGAAGCTGCGGCGGGTGATCCCCTGCCGCCGCATCACGTCATAGAAGGTTTCGATTGTCGACACTGGTTCCTCCCTGGCCCGTTCGGCGCGCCAGACCGGGGGCCCGCGCGGTGTATTCCTTGGTATGCAGGGGGGCGGCGGGGGCTGCCAAAGGGATTTCACCCTTGGGCGATGCAAGCTTTTTCAACGTGAAATCAATTCGTTGGGAAAATTCCCAGCGAGCAGGGCGGCAAGCGCGTGACCGCTTTCGCGGCCCGAGTGGTCAGGCGCTTTCCGACTGCGCTGCAGCGACGAGGGCCTGACCGAGCGCCAGCCCGCCGTCATTCGCCGGCACCCGCCGGTGGGTCAGCACCGGCAGCCCGGCCAGCGCGGCGCAGGTCAGATCGTGCAGCAACGCGTTCTGGAACACCCCGCCCGACAGCGCCACGGCCCTTGCCTCTCCGGCCTCGACCAGCGCGCGGGCCGGGGCGGCGAAGGCCTCGGCGACCCAGCGGTGGAAGGCAAGCGCAAGGGCGCCCGGATCGGCACCACCCAGTTGCGCCGCCCTCAGCTCCCGCAGCAGGGCTGCGGGTGCGAGCGCGCCGCCCCGCGGGGCGGGGGCGCCGAAGCCAAGCTTCGGCGCCCCCGCCCGCCCGGACCGTCGTGCCAGGGCTTCGAGCCGCATCGCCGCCTCACCCTCGTAGCTTTGCCGCGTCGGGCAGATCCCGAGACAAGCCGCGACCGCATCGAAAAGCCGCCCCACGCTTGACGACAGCGGCGCATTGATCCCCTTCGCCGCTGCCTGCCGCGCGAGATCGCGCGGGGCATCCGGGAAGAGCGCATCGGCCCAGTCCGACAGCCCCGCCGCATCGAGACGCACCAGCGCGTTGCGCCAGGGCTCGATCTGCGCGCGGTCGCCACCGATCAGCGGCGCCGGGTCCAGCCAGACCCGCCGCTCGTAGCCTGCATAATCGCCAAGCAGGATCTCGCCGCCCCAGACCGTGCCATCCGGGCCAAGCCCGAGCCCGTCGAGGATGATCCCCACCACCTTGCCCCCCTCGCGCGGCCAGAGGTTCTCGCCCAGACAGGCGGCGAGATGCGCGTGATGGTGCTGCACCGCGACGCATCGCAGGCCCTCGGCCGCGGCCCGTGCCTGCCCGTGCCGCGTCGCGCGGAAATCGGGGTGCAGATCGGTCGCCACCACCTGCGGGTGATGATCGAAGAGCACGGCATAATCGGCATCGGCCCGCTCGAACGCCTCCCAGGTCAGCGCCTCATCGAGCTCGCCCAGATGATGGCCGAGCAGCGCCTGTCCGTTTTTCACCAGACAGATCGCCGCCTTCATCTGCCCGCCATAGGCGACGACCGGCGGCGCATCCTCAAACCCGGGCGGCAGCGGCAGCGTGCCCGGCACCTGCCCCCGCGCGCGGCGCAAGACCATCGGCGGCTCCGCCCGCACCACCGAGTCATCCAGCCGCCGCGCGATCTCGCGGTCGTGCATGAGAAACCCGTCGGCGAAGCCGGCCAGCTTCTCGCGCGCCTCGGCATTGCCGATCACCTGAGGCTCGCCCGACAGATTGCCCGAGGTCATCACCAGCACGCCGTCGAACGCGTCGAGCAGCAGGTGATGCAGCGGCGTATAGGGCAGCATCACGCCCAGACTGTCGATCCCCGGCGCCACCGCCTCGGGGAGCGTGCCGCGCGCGGGCATCAGGACGACAGGCGCGGAGGCATCGCGCAGCGCCGCCGTCGCGGCGTCCGAAACTTCGACGATCGCCGGCAGATCCGCCTCCCGCGCCATCAGCGCGAAGGGTTTCGCCGGCCGGCGCTTGCGCGCGCGCAGTGCCGCCACCGCCCCGGCATTCGCCGCGTCACAGGCGAGGTGAAAGCCCCCCAAGCCCTTCACCGCGACAATCCCGCCCGCCCTGAGCCGCGCGGCGGCAAGGGCGATGGCATCGCCCTGAACCTCGCCGCCGCCCTCCTCATACCACAGCCGCGGCCCGCAGGTCGGGCAGGCGATCGGCTGCGCGTGAAAGCGCCGGTCGGCCGGATCGCGATATTCGGCGCCGCAGTCCGGACACATGACGAAGGGCGCCATCGTCGTCTTCGCCCGGTCATAGGGCAGCCCCTTCAGGATGGTGAAGCGCGGCCCGCAATGGGTGCAATTGGTGAAGGCATAGCCGCGCCGCCGCCCCGCACCGCGGATTTCCTCCAGACAGGCCGGACAGGTCGCGGCATCGGGTGTCACCCGGGTCTCGGCCCCCGCCCCCCGCGAGGCGACAATCTCGAACCCCTCGGGCGGCGCGTCGAAGGTAAAGGCCGTGACCTCGACCGCATCGACCCGCGCGAGCGGCGGCGCCTCGGCCCGGATCGCCGCCGCGAGATCGCCGATCCCGCCCGCCACCCGCACCAGCACCCCCTCGGGGTCGTTCAGCACATGGCCGCGCAAGCCCCGCGCATGCGCGAGCTGCCAGATGAAAGGCCGAAACCCCACCCCCTGCACCTGCCCCCGCACCCGGACCTGAACGCCCTGCTCTTTCATCTTGCCTCAAATACCTCGGGGGTCCGGGGGCAGCGCCCCCGGCGCTCTCCCCGCGCCTCAATGCACCGTGCAGACCATGCACGGATCGAACGATCGCACCACGTGCTGCACCGCGACCGGCGTGTCCTCGCCCGCCGCCACAGGCGCCCCGACAAGTGCGGCCTCCAGAGGCCCCGGCACGCCAGCCCCGTCGCGGGGCGAAAAGTTCCAGGTCGTCGGCGCGATGATCTGGTAAGACGCGATCCGCCCACCCTCGATCCGCAGCCAATGGCCAAGCGCGCCGCGCGCTGCCTCGACCAGCCCGGCGCCCTGCCCGACCTCGGGGATCTTCCCTTGCGTGATGAAACGCGCCCCGGGGTCGATGCCGCGGGCCAGATCCTCCATCACCAGCTGCGTGTGGGCAAGTTCCAACAGCCGCGCCGCCACCCGCGCCAGCACCCCGCCGCCCCCGGCCGCGAGCGCGCGGGCAAGCGGATGGCCATCCACCACCTGCCGGGCAAGCGCACCGACCTCGGCGGGCGCCCCCGCCAGCCGCGGCGCCTTGCACCAGCTGTAGGCGCCCGCGCGCATCGCCTCGTCGGGCCGGGTCTCGGCGGCGAAGGGATGCGCGGTCTCGCCGAGCATCCAGGCGTGGCTCAGGTCCTCGACAATCGCCGCGTCAACCACCGGCTGCACGGCCCCGTCCTGCCACAGGCCGGGGGCATAGATCCGCCTGTCTTCAACCGGATAGGCGCCAAAGCTCAGGTAGCGGCCGCGGCCCCGGCCAAGCCCCGCAAGCCCGGTGTCGGCGGCGATCTCGAGGAACAGCCCGACGTCTCCCCGGCCCCAGACGCTCAGCGCCGCGACCGTCTCCAGCGCCACGAAATCCTCGAGCGGGCCGCCGAAGACCACCTCCTCGAGATAGCGGCGGAAGGCGCGCAGGGTGATCTCGATGCGCAGCTTCTCACGCGGGCCGGGCGCCCGGGTGACGCCGCCGGGCTGGATCGCGAGCGTATGCGGCCATTTCCCCGCCATCAGCCCGAGGATGTGCATGAGGCTTGCCCGCGCCTCGATCGCCGCGCGCTGCGCCCCGCCCTCGATCGCGGTGAAGCGCGCCACCGCCCGTGGAAACCAGCCCCGGCCGGCATAGGCCGGGCGGGTAAAATCGGGCATGAAGAACAGGTTGAAATGCAGCAGGTGGTCCGAGACGTTCTCGACCGCATGGATCAGCGCCGCCATCGCCGCGCCCTGCGGCGTCGGCACCAGCCCCATCGCCGCACCAAGCGCCCGCGCCGCCGCCGCCGACTGGCTGATCGAGCAGATGCCGCAGATCCGCGGCGCGATGGTCAGCGCGTCACGCGGATCCTTGCCGTCGAGCATCCGCTCGAAACCACGATAGAGCGGCGCATTCACCTGCGCCGCAGCAACGGCCCCATCGGCGATGTCGAGATGCACCTCGAGATCGCCCTCGACCCGGTTGAACGGTCCGACGACCAGCCGCGTCGGCGCGCTCATCGCCGGCCCTTCGGCTTGCGCAGGGTGGGCGGGGTCTCGATCCGGTCGGCGGTGGCGTTGGTGGCGATCCGCGCCGGCGTCGCGGCTTTCGACAGCGAGGCGAGCGCCATGAACCAGGCCTTCGGCATGTCGGTCGGCAGGCCGACCGGAATGCCGGCGATCTTCGGCGTCTCGCCGAAGGCATGGCGCGGTTCCTCGAACTCGGGGGCGGTGCAGTTGATGCAGGGGTAATTGCCGCGCGTGCAACTGCCCTCGCCGTTCCAGGGCCGGATGTTGCAATCGCCCACCGCCTGGGTGCCGATGCAGCCGAGGTTCTCCATCATGCAGCCCATCTCTCCCGGCTCGATCGCCGAGGCCTTGTATTCATAGAACTCGTTCTTCGGGCAGCCGTGATGCACGAGGTGCCGGGCGTAGAAGAGCGGCCGGCCGAAGGCGTCGAGGTCCTCGGGCCCGAGCGTCCCCGCCGCCAGCATCAGCAGCGTCTCGGTCACCCAGCCCGGATGGGTCGGACAGCCCGCGACATTGATGACGGGCAGGCCCGAGCGGGCACGGAACCCGGCGGGAAGTGCGCC
Source organism: Paenirhodobacter ferrireducens (assembly GCF_004022265.1). GTDB lineage: Bacteria > Pseudomonadota > Alphaproteobacteria > Rhodobacterales > Rhodobacteraceae > Rhodobacter > Rhodobacter ferrireducens. The sequence continues at coordinate 55,757 of NZ_SAVB01000022.1, read as the reverse complement.
GCCCGGATGAGCGCCGTCATATTGCACGCCGACCGCGTCCGACGGGTTGCCGCCCGCCGTGGTCACCCCGCCATAGGTCGCGCAGGTGCCGACGGCGACGACGTTCTCCGCCATCGGCGCCAGGCCGCGCAGCCAGTCGAGCATCGAGCGCCCGGTGCCCGACAGCATCTGGAACCGCCCGGTGCCGCGCGGCCCGCGCGCGATCGCGCCCTCGACGGCGAGGATATCGAGCGCCACCTCGCCCGCCTCGGCGGCGGCAAGGATCGCGCGCGCCTCGGCCCCGGTCTCGAGGCTCAGCCCCGGGTGCCACAGGAAGCGCAGCCCCGCCCCCGAGAGCGTGTCGAAGAGGTTCGGATCCTCGGCGCACAGAAGCGACATCGTGCAGCCGCCACACCCGGACGCCTGCAGCCACAGGATGTTCATGCGCCCTCCCCCGTCGCAAGCGGCAGATCGAAGCTGAAGCAGGCGCCGCCAAGCGCGCTGCCGCTCGGGCACAGCCGCAACCGGCCGCCGTGCTCCTCGACGATCTTGTTGCTGATCGACAGGCCAAGCCCGGTGCCGCGGCCGACGGGCTTCGTGGTGAAGAACGGGTCGAACACCGCCTGCGCCAGATCCTCGGGCACACCCGGACCGCTGTCGGCAACCGAAAGCACGCCGCGGTCCCCCGCGATGCTGGCCGAGATCTCGATCGCGCCGTCGGCCCGACCGTCGAGCGCGTCGATCGCGTTTTGCACGAGGTTCATCGCCACCTGCTGGATATGTCCGGGCCGGCCCCGCACCTTCAGCGCGGGCAGGCCGGTGAAGCGCACCTCGGCCAGGGTCTTCGAGCCGCGCCGCACCCAGGTGGCGGCGATCCGCGCGGTCTCGACCAGATCGAACTCGACCATCTCGCCCGAGCCCTCGGCCGAAAGCCGGCGCAGATCCTCGACGATGTCGCGCACCCGTTCGGCGCCGTCGCGCGCGCCGCGCACCGCGTCGCGCAGGTTGCGCACCTCGCGGTCAAGCTTCAGCTCCTCGCGCAGCGCCATCAGCCGCTCGCGGCTCGCCCCCTGCGCCACCTGCTCGAAATAGGTCTCGAACTTGCCGGCATAGCGTTCGAGCGCATGGGCATTGGCATAGACGAAGGAGATCGGGTTGTTCAGCTCGTGCGCGACGCCGGCCAGCAACCGGCCGAGCGAGGCGAGTTTCTCGTTGCGCACCAGCTGCGCCTGCGCCGCCTTCAGATCCTCGTGGCTGTGGGCAAGCGCCGAATAGGCTTGGCGCAGCTCGCCGAGCGGCCGGCCGGTCAGCACATAGCCCACCACCCGCTGCCGCTCGTCCAGCCGCGGACTGACGGAGAGTTCCAGCGGCGCCGGCCCGCCGGGGCCACGCAACGCGCCCTCGAGCGTCACCGGACGGCGGCTGTTCGCCGCCTCGGCCAGCGCCGCATCGAGCGCCGCCATCGTCTGCGGCTCGACCATCTCGGCAAGCGGCCGTCCGTGCCAGTCGGCCGCCGGATGGCCGGTCAGCGTGCCGACCGAGGCAGAGGTCTCGACCACCTCGCCCGCGCGCGAGACGACGATCAGCGCATCCGACACGCTCGCCAGGATCGAGCCGAGGAACGAGCGCATGTCCTCGAGCGCGTGGTTCTGATGTTCCAGCCGCTCCTGGTAATCGACAAGATCGGCATAGGTCCGGTCGACGGCCGACAGCACGTCCATCCAGACCTCGTCGCCCGCCGCCCGCGCCACCGCGTCAAGGCCGGGCGCACCCGGAACCCCGCGGGGCCGGGCCGGATCGGCGGGGTCCGCCCCCCCTGTCTGCGCGCGATGTGCCATGGGTGCGAGCATATCCGCCTCCCCCTCGCGCGCAAGCCCCGGCGCTGACGCTGCGTCGTTATGGACGCCGCGCCCGGTCCTGCCCCAGCATCGGGCCGGGAGGCCTTGTCTGGGGAGGAGACAATGCAGGAGACACCAGAGGTGATCGTCGTCGGCGCCGGCCTCGCGGGGCTGGTGGCCGCCTGCGAGTTGCTCGACCGCGGCCGGCGCGTGACGATCCTCGAGCAGGAGCCGCGGGCAAGCCTTGGCGGGCAGGCGTTCTGGTCGTTGGGCGGGCTGTTCATGGTCGACACGCCCGAGCAGCGCCGGATGCGGATCCGCGACAGCGCCGAGCTGGCGCTTTCCGACTGGCTCGGCTCGGCGGGCTTCGACCGCGCCGAGGATGCCTGGCCGCGCCGCTGGGCCGAGGCCTATCTCGCCTTCGCCGCGGGCGAGATGCGGGCCTGGCTGCATGGTCTCGGGATGCGCTGGTTCCCGGTCGTGGGCTGGGCCGAGCGCGGTGGCGGGCTCGCCCATGGCCACGGCAATTCGGTGCCGCGCTTCCACGTCACCTGGGGCACCGGGCCCGGGGTCCTTGCCCCCTTCGTCTCGCGGATCTGCGCCGCCGAGGCCGAAGGCCGGCTCAGGCTGCGCTTTCGCCACCGCGTCACCGCGCTCTGCGGCGGCCCCGCGGGCATCACCGGGGTCGAGGGCGAGATCCTGGCCGAAGATGCCGCGGGGCGCGGCATGGAAAGCACCCGCGCCGTCGCGGGCCGGTTCGAGATCGCCGCCGGGGCGGTGATCGTGGCGAGCGGCGGCATCGGCGGCAACGCGGCACTGGTGCGGCAGAACTGGCCGGTCGAGCGGCTCGGGCCGCCGCCCGAAAGCATGGTCTGCGGCGTGCCCGCCCATGTCGACGGGCTGATGATCGGCCATGCCGAACGCGCCGGCGCCCGGGTCATCAACAACGACCGGATGTGGCATTACACCGAGGGCATCCGGAACTGGGATCCGATCTGGCCGAACCACGGTATCCGCATTCTGCCCGGCCCCTCCTCGATGTGGTTCGACGCCGACGGCAACCGCCTGCCCGCGCCCTGCCTGCCCGGCTTCGACAGCCTCGGCACGCTCGCCCATCTGTGCCGCTCCGGCCAGCCGCATTCATGGTTCGTCACCACCCAGGCGATCGCGAAGAAGGAATTCGCACTCTCGGGATCGGAGCAGAACCCCGACCTCACCGGCAAGGACATCGCGCTTCTGCTGCGCAGCCGGCTCGGCCGGGCCGCGGCGCCGCCGCTCGAGGCGTTCAAGCGCCATGGCGAGGATTTCGTCGTCGCCCGCGGACTTGAGGAACTGGTGGCCGGGATGAACCGGATCGGCGCGCAGCCGATCAAGGCCGATCACCTGCGCGCGCAGATCGAGGCGCGCGACCGCGAGCTGGCGAACCCCTTCGCCAAGGACGTGCAGATCACCGCCCTGCGCGGCGCGCGCGCCTATCTGGGCGACCGGTTGATGCGCACGGCGCGGCCGCACCGGATCCTCGACCCGAAGGCCGGACCGCTGATCGCGGTGCGGCTGCACGTTCTGACCCGCAAGACACTGGGGGGCATCGAGACCGACCTGACCGGGCAGGCGCTTGGCGCGGACGGGCGGCCGATCCCGGGCCTTTTCGCCTGCGGCGAGGCGGCGGGGTTCGGCGGCGGCGGCTATCACGGCTATAACGCGCTCGAGGGCACATTCCTCGGCGGCTGCCTGTTCTCGGGCCGCGCCGCGGGGCGGGCGGCATGAGGATCGGCGTCTTCGGCGCGGGGGCGGTGGGTGGCTATGTCGGTGGCTGTCTTGCGGCCTCCGGCGCCGAGGTGGTGCTTGTCGGCCGTGCGCCGCGGATGGCGGCGCTGCGCTGCGACGGGCTGTGGCTGACCGACCTCGACGGCCGCGACAGCCGCACCCGCGCCTTTGTCGCAAGCGATGATCCGCGGGCGCTGGCCGGCTGCACGCTGATCCTGGTGACGGTGAAATCCGCCGCGACCGGCGAGGCCTCCCGCACCCTCGCGCCGGTGCTGGCGCCGGGCAGCACGGTGCTGAGCCTGCAAAACGGGCTGCGCAATGCCGCCCGGCTGGCCTGGACCCTGCCGCGGGTCGAGGTGCTTGCGGGCATGGTGCCCTTCAACCTCGTCACCGGCCCGGACGGGCGCCACCACCGCGCCACCTCGGGCCGGATCGCCGCCGATATCCGCGCCGCGCGCTTCGCCCCGGTCTTCGCCCGGGCCGGGCTGCCACTCGATCTGCGCACCGACATGGAGGCAGTGCTCTGGGGCAAGCTGCTGCTCAACCTCAACAATGCGGTCAACGCGCTGTCCGGCCTGCCGTTGCGCGCCGAACTCGCGCAACGCGACTACCGCCGGGCGCTGGCGCTCGCCCAGACCGAGGCGCTTGCGCTGCTGCGCGCCGAAGGGCGGGTGCGCCCGGCGCAGCTGACGCCGCTGCCGCCCGGATTGCTGCCGCGGCTGCTGGCACTGCCCGACCCGCTGTTTCGCCGCCTCGCCGGGGCGATGCTGCGCATCGACCCGACGGCGCGCTCGTCGATGGCCGACGATCTCGATGCCGGCCGGGCGTCCGAGATCGACTGGATCAACGGCGAGGTGGTGGCGCTGGCCGGCCGGCTGGACCGGCAGGCGCCGGTGAATGCGCGGCTGTGCGCACTGATCCGTGCCGGACACCGCCCGATCGCGGCTGCCGCGCTGCTGGCGGAGCTGCGCAAAGCGGCAGCAACGCGCCCCTGAGGAAGCCGCCGGCGCCCCCCCCCTGTCCCGGCCCCGGCTCAAAATGCCGTGCGACGGCGCAGGAACAGCGCCGCGGCGGCAGCGGCGGTGACCAGGGCGAGGGCGAGGCTCAGCCACAGCGCGGCGGCGGGCCCTGCCCGCGCGATCAGCGTGGCGTAGATCAGCGGCGCGGCGGCCGCGGCATAGAAGGACGGGGCGATCAGCCGCCCGGCGATCACCGCGTAATCGGCGACCGGGAACAGCACCAGCGGCAGGCTGCCGCGGGCGATGGTCAAGAGCCCGTTGCCCGCGCCATAGCCCAGCACGAAGATCGCCGCGCCCGGCCCTGCCCCGGCAATCGCCGGCCCCGCCGCCATGCCGAGGGTGAGAATGACGGCCGCAACCAGTGCCAGCGCCCGCGGATCGAGCCGGCGGCCGAGCACGATCTCGAGCAGCCGCGCCGCCGATTGCGCGATGCCGGGCAGGGCAGCAAGGGCGACGGCGCCTTCCGGACCGATGCCCCGCCCGGTCAGCAGCGCGATCAGATGCGCCGACAGGCCCGAGCTGAGGAAGGCGGTGGCGGCGACGATGGCGGCGAAAAGGATGGCGGCGGCGCGCGTCTCGGGCGGGATCGTCGCGCGGCGCGGCGCGGCAGTGGCGCCCCCACCCTGCCCCGCCGCCGGCAGCAGCCGATAGAGCGGCAGCATGGAAAGCGCGATCACCGCATAGACCAGCAGCGCCCCGCGCCAGCCAAGCGCGCCCTCGAGGAAGGCGCCGAGCGGCCAGAACAGGCTGGAGGCGAGCCCGCCCAGCAAGGTGATCTGCGACAGCGCCGGCCGCGCGGCCCTGCCGCCCGCCTGAACGAGCGCGGCAAAGGCCGCCTCGTACAGGCACATCCGCATGCCGAGCCCGAGAACGGCCCAACCGGCGAGATAAAGCCCCGCCCCCGGCGCCACGGCCAGCATCGCGCAGCCAAGCGCCAGCAGCAGCGAGCCCGCGCTCATCACCGCCCGCCCGCCATGGCGGTCGAGCCCGCGGCCAAGCGCGGCCGAGCTGAGCCCCATCACCGCAAGCGCCAGCGAGAAGCCGCCATAGGTGAGCGCCGGGCCGAATCCCGGCTCGGCCGCAATCGCCGGGCCGAAGACGCCGAGCGCGTAATAGGACAGGCCCCAGTTCACCAGTTGGCTCAGCCCGATCGCGGCGACGGTGCGACGGGGCAGCATCGCTAGCCCTCGAAAGGCGTGTCATCGCCCGGGCCGAGCGGGCGCTGCATCAGCACGGAATCAAGCCAGCGCCCGTGCTTCCAGCCGACCGAGTGCAGCGTGCCGACCGGCTCGAACCCCATCGCGCGGTGCAGCCCGATCGAGGCGGCATTGGCGCTATCGCCGATCACCGCGACCATCTGGCGAAACCCCGCCGCGGTGCACTCGGCAATCAGCGCCCGGATCAGCGCGCGGCCGACGCCGAGCCCCTGCGCCGCCGGCGCGACATAGACCGAATTCTCGACCGTGCCGCGATAGGCCGGGCGCGGCCGGTAGGCGCCGGCATAGGCATAGCCGACAACCTCGCCCTGCCGCAGCGCGACCAGATAGGGGAAACCGGCGGTGACCACCTTCTGCCAGCGCGCCTGCATCTCGGCGAGATCCGGAGGATCGAGCTCGAAGCTTGCGGTGCCGAAGCGCACCGCCTCGGCATAGATCGCCTGGATGGCGGGAAGGTCATCGGCCCGGCACGGCCGCAAGGTCAGGGGAAAGGCGTCGCTCATGCTCTGCTCCGCAAGGATGTCGCGGGCACGATGGCATTCCGCGTGGCAAAAGGAAATGCTATGCTCCTTATGCAATCGATAAGGCAAACCTTGAAGAACACCCTGACCCTGCGCCATCTCGACCTGCTTGCGGATGTGGCCGAGCTTGGCAGTTTCTCGGCCGCGGCCGAGAAGGAAGCGCTCTCGCAACCCGCGGTGAGCCAGCAGATCCGCGCGCTCGAGACCTTCTTCGGCGTGCGGCTGATCGAGCGCAGCGGCCGGCACATGCGCCCGACCGAGGCCGGGCGGGCGGTGCTGGCCGGTGCGGGCCGGATCCGCGACGAGGTCGAGGCGATGCAGGAGGCGGTGCAGCCCTTCCGCGCCGGCCGCGCCGGGCGGGTGCGGATCGGCACCGGCGCCACCGCCTGCATCTACCTGCTGCCGCCGATCCTCGGCGCGCTGAAACGGGAGATGCCGGGGCTCGACTGCACCGTGCGCACCGGCAACAGCCCCGAGATCCGCCGTCTGGTCGAGGAGAACGCCCTAGACCTCGGCCTTGTGACCCTGCCCGCGCCGGGTCGCTCGCTCGAGGTCACACCGATCTTCGAGGAGGATCTGGTGGCGGTCTGTCCCGCGGCCGAGGCGCCTGCGGGGCCGATCACCGCCGCGGCCCTCGCCGCCCGGCCGCTGGTGCTTTACGAGGATGCGGGCCACACCCGGCTGCTGATCGACGGCTGGTTCGCCGCGGCCGGGCTGCAGCCGAAGCCGGTGATGGAACTGGGCAGCGTCGAGGCGATCAAGGAGATCGTCGGCGCTGGGCTCGGCTGGTCGGTGCTGCCCGCCTCCTCGGTGCGGCCCGGAAAGGCGGGCGGGCTCGGCTCGGTGCCGCTCGAGCCGCGGCTTTGCCGCCGCCTCGGGCTGGTGCTGCGCCGCGACAAGCGGCTGACCGCGGGGCTGCGCGAGGTGATCGCGGCGCTTCGGGCCGGGCTGACCGGCTGACCGCCGCCCCGCCACGCCGACCTCAGACGATCGCCTGCTCGAGGAAAGGCCGGCCCTCGGCGATGCGTTCGAACCGCATGTCGCTCAGGTCGATGCTGCGATAGCCGCCATAGGCGATGAGTTCCATCACCGCGCGGCCGACCGCCGGGCCCTGCTGCAGCCCATGCCCGGAAAAGCCGTTCTGGAAGATGAAGTTCGTCACCTCGGGGTGGCGGCCGACGATGCCGTTCTGGTCGAAGGTGTTGTAATCGTAATGCCCGGCCCAGAAGCGCACGAGCTTCAGCGCCTCGAAATTCGGCGAGCGTTCGGCCAGCGCCGGCCAGATCTGCTCTTCCCATTCTGGGTGGTCGGGGTCGAAATCGTCGTACTCGGGCGGCAGGTCGTTCTCGGGCACGCCGCCGGCGATGAAGAACCGCCCCTCGGGCCGGCACCAGACCCCGGTCGGGTCGATCATCAGCGGCAACCGGCCGTCATTCACCCGTGCCGTGCCCTCGGGCGTGCCCGCCGCGTCGAAGACGAAGAGCGTGCGCTTGCGCGGCTCGACCGGCAGATCGAGCCCGGCCATGCGCGCCACGCGCCCGCCGCGCGGCCCGGCGGCGTTGACGATCGTGCCGGCGCCGACGCTCGCCCCCGATTTCAGCGTGACGCCGGTCACCCGGTTGCCCTCGCGAGCGATCGCCACGACCTCGTCGGCGACGAAATCGACGCCGAGCGCGCGCGCCTTGCGCCGGGCGCCCGCCATGATCCCGGTGTTGTCGAACCAGCCCTCGCCGCTCAGCCCGTAGGAGGCCAGCAGCACGTCTTCGGTGTTCAGATGCGGGAAGGCCCATTTCAGCTTGTCGGCATCCCACAGCTCGACCTCGGCGCCGGCGGCGCGCTGCACCGCGTGGTTCTCGCGCAGGATGCGGACCTGATCGTCGGTATTGGCGATGAAGAGGTATCCGCCCGGATGATAGCCAAGGCTGGGCCGGTCGCCCTCGACCTCCATCAGGTCGGGGAAGTCGCGGATGAAGTCGTGCCCGAAGAGGCCGATCTCGACATTCGCGCGGTTCGAGAACTGCACCCGGATGCCCGAGGCCGAAAGCGCGGTCGAGGCGGTCGCATAGCTCGGGTCGCGTTCGACCACCAGCACCGTGCCGTCGAAGTCCGGGTTCGACGCCAGCCAGTAGGCGGTGCAGGCGCCCATCACGGCCCCGCCCACGATCACGACATCATACTGTTCACGCATCTTCGGTCTCGTCCTCGACAATCCGTTCAGGCCCGGAACCGCCGGGCGCGGGCAAGGCCGGCGCACCAGCTTCCCCGGGCCCGCGGACAGCTGTCCGCGACCTGACCGGCAGCACATCCGGAGCGGGAAAACCGGGACCAGGCCCGAGGTCGGGCGCCGTCGCCCGATGCGCCAAGACTGCCGCGCGGCACCGCGAAACGCCAATTCGGATTGGACCCGACCTCATTCCGGAACGGAATGATTTTTCAGACGCGGCAGCGGCGCAGGCGCACACGCCGATGCAAAACGGCCGGCCCTGCCGGGCCGGCCGCGAGGCAGCGGAACGGGAAGCCGCTCAGAACGGGGCAGCGTCGAGCAGCCGGCCGGCAAAAAGCGCCCCGATCTGCGGGAAGACCTCGGGCCGGTCCTCGCAGATTTCCTTGCCCTGGGTCATCAGGCACAGGATCAGCGGCGCCTGTCCGGGCAGCGCGACGCGGATCAGGTCGTGCTTGTAATAGGACGCGCGCGGATCGCCGGTCCAGGAATTGCGCCCGGCCTTGCTCCACAGCGTCGCCTCGTCGGGCATCCCGCCGCCCAGATATTCCGACACCTGGAAATGCGGCGAGGCTGCCTTCTCGCTGGTGCGATCACGCAGCAAGACGTCTTGCGCGCGGTGGCGAGCCGCCGCCCCGAGCGGCACCTCGCCCGCGAACAGCTCGGCAAACAGTCGCGCCGCCGCGGCCGGGGTCAGCGCGTTCAGGTAATCGCCCTCGGGCCCGGCATATTGCGCCTCGCGGCCATAGCGGGTGTCGTCCATCAGCTTTTGCGTGATGTTGCAGCCGGCGAACTCGGGCCAGCCGAGCGTCAGGAAGAAGCGGTTCAGCCCCTCGCGCCGCGCCCGCCACTGCGCGAACTCCGCCCCCTCGAGCCGGGTGTCGCCGGTGGTGCCGGTGACGAGGTCGATGATGTAATTCGTCGCGGTGTTCGAGGACCAGGCGATCATGTCATGCATCGCACGGTCGAGGTCGTCATGTTCGGCCACCGCCCCGGCCTCGATCCGGTTCAGCACATGGACAAGGTGAAAGACCTTCACCAGGCTGCACGGGTAGCAGCGCCAGTCGCCGCGATAGGCGAAGCGGGCCGGCGCCGGCCCCTCGCGCAGCGCGACGAAGCCGAAATTGTCGGGCTGCAGCCCCTGCCCGGCGAACCGTTCGATCAGCTCGGCGGTCAGGGTCTCGCAGCGCTGCGTCCACTCGGTATCAGTTTGGAAGTCCATGGTCTTGCTTTCAGGTTCGGGAAATCTCAGCAGGCCTTGTCGCAGCGTACCGCGCCCGAGGGCGGCAGCGGGCGCAGGGCCTGGGGGCGGGCACAGCCGGCCTCGGCCAGCGGGCAGCGCGGCGCAAAGCGGCAGCCCTCGACGACGGCGAAGGGATCGGGGATCTCGCCGTGGATCGCGGCGACGGCCTCACGCGGCGCATGCAGGTCGGGCACTGCCTCGATCAGGGCGCGGGTGTAGGGATGGCGCGGCGCGGCGAACAGGCGGGCGCTGTCGTCAAGCTCGACGATCTCGCCCAGATACATCACCGCCACCCGGTCACACAGATAGCGCACCACATTCATGTCATGGCTGATGAAGACGATCGTCAGCCCCTTGTCGCGGTTCAGCCGGCGCAGCAGGTTGATGATCTGCGCCTGCACCGAGGCATCCAGCGCCGAGACCGGCTCATCGGCCAGCAGCACCTCGGGGCCCGAGCACAGCGCCCGTGCGATCGAGACGCGCTGACGCTGCCCGCCCGAGAGCGCATGCGGAAACTTCGCCGCCACCTCCTGCGGCAGGCCGACCTCGTCGAGCATCTGCGCCACCAGCGCCCGCCGCCCGGCCCGGCCAAGCCCGGCCCGGTAGCGTGCGATCACCTCGTCAAGCTGGGCGCCGATCGTCATCCGCGGATCGAGCGAGGAATAGGGATCCTGAAACACCATCTGGATGCGGCCGGCCGGGTCCGGCCCGTCGAGGGCCGCACCGTGGAAGCGGACACTGCCCGCATTCGCCGGCTGCAGCCCGACGCCGATGCGCGCAAGCGTGCTCTTGCCGCAGCCCGATTCCCCGACGATGCCGAGGATCTCGCCGCGCGCGACCGACAGATCGACGCCGCGCACCGCGTGCAGCCAGACCCTGTCGCGGCGGGCCAGCCTGTCAAGCAGCCCATGCCGCACCGGGAAACGGCGTGCCACGCCACGGAACTCAAGAAGCGACATCGGGCACCTCCGACAGGATGCAGGCATCGAGATGGCCCGGGGCGGTGCCCGGCCGCGGCAGCAGCCCGGGCGCGGGTCCGCTGCCACAATCCTCGCGGGCGAGGCGGCAGCGCGGCGCGAAGCGACAGCCGGGCGGTGGTGCGATCAGGCCGGGCGGGCTGCCCTCGATCGGCACCAGGTCCCGGCCGCGGCTTGCCTGTCCGGGCAGTGCCGCCAGCAGGGCGCGGGTGTAGGGATGGGACGGGTGGTCAAGCACCTCGCGCACCGCGCCGGTCTCGACGATGCGGCCGGCATACATCACCGCCATCCGGTCGCAGACCTGCGACACCACGCCCAGATCGTGGGTGATCAGGATGATCGCGGTGCCGGTGCTGTCGCACCGCTCGCGCAGCAGCCGCAGGATCTGGTCCTGCACCGTGACATCGAGCGCGGTCGTCGGCTCGTCAGCGATAATCAGCCGCGGCCGCAGCGCCAGTGCCATCGCGATCACCACGCGCTGACGCAGCCCGCCCGAGAGTTCGTGCGGATAGGCGTCAAGGCGGCGTTCGGGTGAGGTCACATGCACGTCGCGCAGCAGCCCGAGCGCCGCCTGCCGCGCCTCGGCCCGGCTGACCTTGCGGTGGCGCAAGATCACCTCGGCGATCTGCCGGCCGATCCGCATCGTCGGGTTCAGCGCGGTGAGCGGATCCTGAAAGATGAAGGCGACCTCGCGACCGCGCACCTGTGCCAGCGCACGCTCGGGCATGGCGGCAAGGTCGCCCACCCCGTCGAGCAGGATCTGCCCGCCCGCGACGCGCGCCGGCGCGCCGCCGAACAGGCGCAGGATGGACCGGCAGGTGGCCGACTTGCCGCAGCCCGACTCGCCGACGATGCCGAAGATCTCGCCCGGGGCGACATCGAGGCTGACCCCGTCGACCGCGCGCACGATCCCCGCCGGGCCGCTGAACTCGGTCCTGAGGTTGCGGATGCTGAGAAGGCTCATGGCTTATCCCTTCGGCTTCAGCGCGACCGACAGCCCCTCGCCCACCAACGAGAAGGCGATGCCGATCCAGACGATGGCGAAGCCCGGAAACACGGTCATCCAGGGCGCCTCGCGCATGTAGTCGATGCTCTCGACGATCAGGATGCCCCATTCCGGCGCCGGCGGCTGGACCCCGAGGCCGAAGAAGGACAGGGCCGCCACCGCCTGCACCGTCAGCACCACATCCGACATCGCATAGACCAGCGCCGGGGTGACCGCATTCGGCAGGACATGGCGCAAGAGCACCCGCAGCTTGCCGAAGCGCAGCACGCGCGTCGCCTCGATGTATTCGAGCCGGGCGATGAGGATCGTCTCGCCGCGCACGATGCGGGCATAGCCGATCCAGTTCACCAGGAAGAAGGCGATGTAGAGGTTCGCCTCGCTCGCCCCGAGTACGCCGACGATCGCCAGCACCAGCACGTAGAACGGAAAGGCCCAGACGACATCGGTCAGCCGCATCAGCGCGGCATCGACCCAGCCGCCGAAGAAGCCCGCGACGAGGCCGACCATGGTGCCGGCAAGCATCGGCACGAAGACGCAGACGACCGCGATGCGCAGGTCGAACACCGCCCCGGCAAGGACCCGGGTGAAGATGTCGCGGCCGAAATTGTCGGTGCCGAACCAGTGGCTTGCGGACGGCGCCTGCATCGCCGCGCCGAAATCGAGTGCATAGGGATCCCAGGGCGAGAACCAGGGCGTCAGCGCCGTCGCCGCAAGCGTCAGCGCCAGCATCGCGAGGCCGGCCGCGCCCGCCGGACTGCGCAGAAGATGGATCAGGATGCGCAAGGGGCTACTCCAGTCGCACGCGCGGATCGGCCAGCGCGTAACAGATGTCGGTGACGAGATTCACGATCACCACCATGATCGCGAAGAACACGGTGAGGCCGCGGATCACCGGCAGGTCGCGCGACACGATCGCGTCGATCAGCAGGCTGCCGAGACCGGGCACCGAGAAGATCTTCTCGACCACCACGGTGCCGCCGATGATCCAGCTGACCCGCACCCCGATGATCGAGATCGTCGAGATCAGGCTGTTGGGCAGCACGTGGCGGAGGAACACCTGCGCCCCGCTCAGCCCCTTGGCGCGGGCGGTATCGACGTAATCGGCCTTCAGCGTGTCGATCAGCGCGGCGCGCAGGCTTTGCTGGATCAGCGCCGCGGTCGACAGCCCGACGACGAGCGAGGGCAGGAACAGCCGGGAGAGGTTTTCCCCCACCCCCTGCCCCACGCCGCCGGTCGGGAACCAGCCAAGCCCGAGCGCCAGCCACAGGATCAGCACATAGCACAGCCAGAACGGCGGCATCGCGATCAGCGCGACGAAGACGTGCCGGATCGCGCCGTCGACCACCGTGCCGCGTCTGAGCGCCGCGAGAATGGCGAAGGGCAGCGCCACGGCCAGCGCGATCAGCGTCGAATAGGCGACGATCGCGAGGGTGAAGGGCAGCCGCTCGGCCACCAGCCCGATCACCGGCATCTTGTGGAAGATCGACACGCCGAAGCTGCCGGTCAGGCAGTCGCGCAGGAAATAGAGGTATTGCAGCCAGAGCGGCTGATCGAGGCCCCAGAGCTTGCGCATGGCGGCAAGCTCCTCGGGGCTCGCCCGGGTGCCCATGGCGCGCGAGGCCGGATCGCCCGGCATCACCTGTAACAACAGGAAGCCGAGCAGCGTGATACCGATCAACACCGGGATCAGCATCACGAGCCGTTTGAGAATGACCTGGAACATCGTCCGTCCGCTGGCTGGAAAATGCCCGCCCCCGGTCGGAGGCGGGCCAGGACCGGCGCGACACAGGCCGCGCCGGCAGGGGATCATTTCGCGATCGTCACGTCCTCGAGCCGGAAGTTCGAGGTCGGCAGCACCGAGAAGCCCTTCACGTAGTCCTTCTCGGCCCAGACCGTCGCCGGGTGATAGAGGAAGAGGAAGGGCGCCCCGTCATGCAGGATCTGGATCATCTCGCGGAACATGGCGCCGCGCTCGGGCCCGTTCACGGTCTTGCGCTCCTGTGTGTAAAGCGCGTTCAGGCGCTCGTTCTTCCACTCGGTGTGATAGGCGTTGGCGCGCTCGGGATTGACCGCGACGAAGCCGATGATCTGATCCGGGTCGATGGTGTCCGAGGTCGTGTAGCTGAGCGACATCTGATAGCCGCCCGCCTTCGTCGTCTCCCACTGGGTGCCGCTCTCGAGCATCTGGATCTTCACCTTGACGCCAACCTGGGCGAGCATCGCCTGCAGCGCGATCGCGGTGTTGCGCTGCGTCGCGATGCCGGAATCGACCAGCATCTCGGCCTCGAAGCCCTCGGGATAGCCCGCCTCTGCCAAAAGCGCCTTCGCCTTTGCCGGGTCGTAGGGATAGGGCGTCAGCGCCGGATCGGCATAGGCCATCACCGGCATCGCCGAAGCCGCGGGCGTGCCCTCGCCATAGAGCACACCCTTGATCAGCGCGGTCTTGTCGATGGCATAGTTCAGCGCCTGACGCACCTTCTCGTTGCCAAGCGGCGCGTAGCGGGTGTTGAGCTGCACGAAATCGGCGCGGTAGGGGGTGACGGACCCCGTGGTGATCCCCGGTTCCGCCTTCAGTGCGGCAAGCTGGTTCAGCGGCGGGTCAAGCGCCACATCGACCTCGCCCGCCTCGAGCTTGATGACCCGCGCCGAGGGCTCGGTCACCACCTCGAGCACCGCCTCATCGACGGCGGGCTTGCCGGCCTGCCAGTAATAGGGGTTCTTCACCAGCTCGAGAGAGGCGCCGCGCGTCCATTTCTTCAGCACGAAGGGGCCGGAGCCCACCGGCGCATCGAAGAAGGCGGCGCCCTTCGCCTCGAGCGCGGCCTTCGGCAGGATCGCGGCGGCGAACAGCGCGAGGTTGTTGAAGGCCGGGGTGAAGGGCTCGGTCAGATGCATCACGATCTCCCGCGGGTTCGGGATCTCGAACCGCGTGATCGGGCGATAGAACCGGCCCCAGCCCGATTCCTCCGAGGCCGCGCGCGCGATCGAGAACTGAACGTCCTCGGCGGTCACCGGCGTGCCGTCGGAGAATTTCGCGTCACGCAGCTTGAAGCGGATGGTCAGCCCGTCGTCGGACACGGTCCAGCTTTCGGCCAGTCCCGGTTCCAGCTTGGTGCCGGTCGCGTCGGGGCGCACCAGGGTGTCGTAGATCAGCAGCTGCGTCCAGATCGAGCCGTTGTCGCTGGTCGCGATCGGGTCAAGGCTGACCGGATCGTAGCCCATTGCCACGCGCAGCGTCTCCGCCTCGGCCGACAGCGCCGCCAGCGACAGCGTCGATGCCAGCAGCAGGGCCCGGAAATTCAGTCTCGTCTTCATCGGCTTGGTCCTTCCTCGCCTGTTGGTGCGATGCGCCGTTCCGCACTCGGTCGGTCGCTTGTTCTGAGGCAACGTTAGACAAGCGGAAAATCGGTGAATAATGATAAATATTGGCCCAACTATCAGGATGCTGATAATGAACCTGCGCGAGATGGAACTGTTCGGCACCCTGATGCGGGTCGGGACGACAACAGAAACGGCGAAACTCCTTGGCATTTCGCAGCCGAGCGTCAGTGCGCAACTGAAACGGCTTGAGGCGAACCTCGGGGTTTCGCTGTTCCACCGCACCGGCAACCGGCTCGAGGCGACGCGCGAGGCGAACGAGCTCTTTGCCCTTTCCGCCCCAATTTTCAGCACCTATGCGCAGGTCCGTGCCCGGTTGCCGGCACTGCGCAACGCCGCGGCACGGCCGGTGGCGATCTCGGCGACGCCGGCCCTGGTCGAGGGCTTCCTCGGCCCGATCCTGATTCGCGCGGGCTATCAGAACTGGCGCAAGCGGCTGATCCTGAGAGTGAACTCGCCCGAAGAGGACCTGCGCGAGGGGGTGGCCGACATCGGCTTGCAGATGGCCTTTCCGCCCAAGGCCGAATTCCAGTCGCACGAGATCGGCACCAGCACCCTCGTCGCGGTGCTGCGCGACGACCACCCGCTTGCCCCGCGATCCGAGCTCTTCTGCGCCGCGATGCAGAAATATCCGCTGGTGTGCTACAACGCCGACTGGTCGCCGATGGGCGCGACGATCCGAGCCGCCTTCGAGGCGCAGGGGCTGAGCTATGACCCGGCTTGCATCGTGCCCTATTGCGCCAATGTCTGTGACATGGTGCGTGCCTGCGGCGGCGTCGGCATCGTCGATGCGATGACGGCGCATGAGTATGCGATGCAGGGGCTGACCGCGCGGCGCATCGTCGACATGCCGCCGGTGACGATCCTTGCCTTCCATCGCCGCAACGAGCCGCTGAGCGCGCCGGTGCGGGATTTCCTGTCGCATCTGACGCATGCCGGCAGCGCCGCCGGGCGCAAGGCACGGGCCGAGGGCTGACGGGCCCGCCGCGGGCCGTGGGACTGGACAACACCGCCCGCCGGCCCATCTGCAAGGGGCCCCTGCCCGAAGGACGCCCCATGCTCCGTTCCCGCCCCTATGCCGGCCCCGTCAGCGACCATTTCGACGGCACACGCTTCTTCGCGCCGGGCCAGCCCTCGCCCGACCGCAGCCTGCGCGAGATCCTGCGCTGGCAGCGCGAGGGCAACCGCGCGCCCTGGCCGAAGCGGGTGGCGGTGACGCCCGCCGTGCCGCCCGCCCGCTCGGGCCCCGCACGGGTCACCATGGTCGGCCATGCGACGATGCTGATCCAGCTTTCCGGGGTGAACCTGCTCACCGATCCGGTCTGGTCCGAGCGCGCGAGCCCCTCGCGCCTGATCGGGCCACGCCGCGTCACCACGCCGGGGATCGCCTTCGACGACCTGCCGCCGATCGACGCGGTGCTGCTCAGCCACAACCACTATGACCACCTCGACATCGCGACGCTGCGCCGGTTGCAGGCGCGGCACCGGCCGCTGATGGTGATGCCGCTCGGCACCGATGCGACGGTGCGGCGCGCGGTGAGCGGGGCGCGGATCGTCACCGCCGACTGGCACGAGGAGGTGCCCCTCGCCCCCGGCGTTGCCGTGACGCTGACGCCCGCGAACCACTGGTCGGCACGCGGGCTGGGCGACCGGCGGCGGGCCCTGTGGTGCGGCTTCTGGATCGACAGCCCCGCGGCGCGGCTGTGGTTCGCGGGCGACACGGGCTATGGCGACGGCGCGATCTTCCGCGCCATCCGCGCCCGCCACGGCGCCCCCGACATCGCGCTGATCCCGATCGGCGCCTATGCGCCGCGCTGGTTCATGGGCGCGCAGCACATCGCCCCCGACGAGGCGGTGCAGGTCTTTCGCGACATCGGCGCGCGCGCGGCGCTTGGCTTTCACTGGGGCACCTTCCAGCTGACCGACGAGCCGCGCGAGGAACCGGCCGAGCTTCTGGCAGCGGCCCTTGCCACGGCCGGCATCGCGCCCGAGCGCTTCCGCGCCTTCCGCCCGGGCGAGGTCTTTGCCGAAGGCTGAGCCTCAGCGCCCCGGAAACCCGCCCGGCATCAGCGCGCTCAGGTCGTTGCGCAGATGCTGGAGCCCGGCCTCGCAACTGCTGCCATCGGCGGCGATGAACTCGATGAAGCGGGCGTTTTGCAGGTTGAACAGCGCCCAGCCCAGATGCGCCGGATCGACCGTCTCCGGCAGCAGCCCCGCCCCGACCATCCGCTCGACTTCGCGGATCAGCACCGAGGCCAGACGGTTGTCGAGCTCGTGATAGAGCTTGCCGAAGCGCGGCTCGGTGCCGGAGACCGAGGCCGCAATCACCTGCCGCCAGATCGCCTTGTCGAGATGGGTCTGGGTGTGGCGGCAGACGATCTCGAAAAAGCCGAGGACCAGCTCCGCAAGGGTCGCCGTGCGGCCGCGCAGGCCGCGCTCGAGCGTCGCGAGAAGCTCGCGGTCGCTTTCCGCCACGAGCGCCAGCAGAACCCCCGATTTCGTGCCATAGTAATTGTGCACGGTGACACTGGAGACGCCGGCGATCTCGGCGATTGCCTCCATGGTGATCTTTTCAAGACCGGCCTCGAGAAACAGGCTCTTGGCGGCGGCGATGATGCGCGCCTTGCGGTCTTCCTTCTGCCGCTCGCGCAGGCTGGTGGGCTGTTGTTCCGTCATGGCGGCATCATTTCGTCTCGGGGCGGGAATTGCAATCAACAATTTACTGTCTCAAATTTTTTATTGACTAAAGAATTTTGCTCCGTATGAATTTTCTCAAGACCACCACCACTCACACGACCACCACTCGCGACATCACCAAGAAAAACGACGACCGTCAGGGAGCCCCATCATGAAGACGCTGACCATCGCCTTTGCTGCCATTGCCGCCTTGAGTGCCGGAACCGCCTCGGCCAAGGAGACCATCAACGTCGGCATGTGCGTGTCATGGCCCGGCTATGCCATGCTCGACGTGGCCAAGCAGAAGAACCTGCTGCCCGATTACGACCTCAACATCACCAATTTCGAGGACCCGCTCGGCGGTCATGCGGCGCTCGCCGCGGGGCAGATCGACGTCTATGACTGCACCGCCGATTACGTGCCGGTCTCGGTCGAGGCCGGGCTGAACGAGGTCAACGTCGCCTATCTGAACCCCTCCTACGGGGTCGATCACGTGATCCTCGCCGCCGGCATGGACCCCGCCGCGCTGAAGGGCAAGAAGGTTGCCGCGCCGCAGGCCTATATCGGGCAGCTGCTGATGGGGCTCTGGCTCGACCGGCAGGGCATCGCGCCCGGCGACGTGACCTGGGTGAACCTCAATGCCGACGAGGCGGTGGGGCCGATGCTCTCGGGCGATCTGGCCGCGGCCTACATGTACGAGCCGTGGATCTCGAAGGTGCTCGAGGCCGCGCCGGGCGCGAAATCGGTGGTGAACACCACCGACCCCGAGATGCTGAAGACCGGCATCTTCATGGACTCGCTCTACATGAACAAGGACTTCATCGCGAAGAAGCGCGATGCCGCGCTTGCCGTCCTCAAGGCCGAATGGGACGCCCGCGGTTACTGGCATGACCATGTCGAGGAGGTGAACGCGCTGATGGCCGAGACCCTGCAATGGCCGGTCGATGACATCAACGCGGTGATCGGCACCAATGGCAAGAGCCTCGACGGCGGCATCTATGTCTTCGACTTCGACGAAAGCGCGCGCACCTGCGGCGTGCTGGATGGCGCGCCGCCCTTCGGCCTGCCGAACGGCTCGATGCCGGGCTCGGTCGCGCTGACGAACGAGTGGTGGATCAAGCTCGGCCTGATGAAGACCAAGGTCGATCCCGCGAAGGGCATCGACTGCTCGCTGATGGGCGACCTTGTGGCGCAGGGCTATCGCCAGTCCTTCACCGCGAACTGATCCCGGCATTGCCCCGCGGCACCCGCCGCGGGGAGCAACGGAGGACCCGATGTCGACCGCTTCCAAGGGGCGAAAAGCCCGGCTGCTGCAAGTCCGCGTCCCGGTCTCGGGGCGACAGGCGCTGATCTCGGCCCTCGGGGTCTGGATCGCCTTCTTCGGGATCTGGATCCTCGCCTCGGGGCTTGGCTGGGTGAACCCGATCCTGGTGCCGCCGCCCGGCAAGGTCTTTGCCACCATCGTGCGGCTCTTCGCCGAGCAGGGCTTCGGCGCCGATGTGCTGATCTCGATCGGGCGGGTGCTGATCGCCTTTGCACTCGCCAGCCTCGTCGCGGTGCCGCTCGGCGTCGCCATGGGCGCCTTCCCGGCGATCAACGCCGTCTTCGCCCCCTTCGTCTCGGCCTGGCGCTATCTGCCCGCGCCCTCCTTCATCCCGATCCTGCTCATGTGGTTCGGCACCGGCGAGACGCCGAAGCTCGCCCTTCTCTTCCTCGGCGTGATCTTCTTCCTCGTCACCCTGATCGCCGACCACACCCGCGAGATCCGCAAGGAGCTGATCGAGACCGCGCTGACCCTTGGCGCCAATCGCCGGGTGACGGTGTTCCAGGTGATGCTGCCCGCCGTGCTGCCCAATATCCTCGTCGCGATGCGGCAGATGCTGGCCGTGGTCTGGACCTATCTGGTGATCGCCGAGATCGTCGCCTCGACCACCGGCATCGGCGCGATGATGATGCGCGCCCGCCGGTTTCTCAAGACCGACGAGATCCTTGCCGGCATCATCGTGATCGGCGCGCTCGGCATGGCCTGCGACATGGCCTTCGCCCTGCTGCACCGCCGCCTCTTCCCCTATCTGGAGGACAAGCGCTGATGTCCGCCCTGCTGCACATCCAAAACGTTTCCAAGACCTTCGATCTGCCCGGCGGGCAGGCGCTCACCGCGGTCGACGATGTCAGCTTCGCGGTCGAGAAGGGCTCGATCTGCGTGCTCCTCGGCCCCTCGGGCAGCGGCAAGTCGACGCTCCTGCGGATGATCGCGGGGCTCGAGACCCAGAGCTCGGGTGCGGTGCTGCTCAACGACACCCCGATCGAGGGGCCCGGGCGCGAGCGCGGCATGGTGTTTCAGGCCTACAGCTCGTTCGACTGGCTGTCGGTCGGCAAGAACGTCGAATTCGGCATGAAGATCAACGGCGTGCCCAAGCCTGAGCGGCGCGCGCGGGCCGAACGCTTCATCGGCCTCGTCGGGCTGTCGAAATTCATCGACGCCTATCCCTCGCGGCTTTCGGGCGGCATGCGGCAGCGCGTGGCGATTGCCCGCACGCTGGCCAATGCCCCCGACGTGCTGCTGATGGACGAGCCCTTCGGCGCGCTCGACGCCGAGACCCGCTGGCAGATGCAGGAGCTGATGATCGAGGTGGCCGAGGCCTCGGGCACGACGATGATCATCGTCACCCATGACATCGAGGAGGCGATCTTCCTTGCCGACAAGATCGTGTTCCTGTCGAGCCACCCGGGCCGGCTGAAGGAGGAGATCCTCCCCACCTTCAAGCCCGGCCGGCTGCGCAACAAGGAAGATGTGATCGCCCTGCCCGGCTATGCCGAGATGGAGCGCAAGATCATGCGGATGATGCGCGAGGAGGGGCACAAATGACCGGCATCGACTTCACCGGCCGCACGGTCGTCATCACCGGATCGAGCCGCGGCATCGGGCTGGGCATCGCCCAAGGCTTCGCCCGCACCGGTGCGACGCTGCACCTGATCGCGAATGACGCCGCGGTGCATGACCGCGCCGCCGGCCTTGGCGCCACCGCGGCCGAGGCCGACATCTCGGTCAAGGCCGAGGTGATCCGCGCCCTCGCGCCCCTCGAGCGCATCGACGTGCTGATCAACAACGCAGGGCTCGAGCTGATGACGCCGATCGCCGGGGCGGATGACGCGACGACCGACGCCTTCCGTCGGGTGATCGACATTAACGTGACCGGCACGGCGCTCGTCACCGCCACGGCGCTTGGCCGGATGGGTGCGAGCGGCGCGATCGTCAACACCGCCTCGATCTGGGGCCGCGTCGCCGAGCCGGGTTTCGGCGCCTATGTCGCCTCGAAACACGCGATCATCGGGCTGACCAAGACCTGGGCGCGCGAGCTCGGCCCCCGCGGCATCCGGGTGAACGCGGTCTGCCCGGGCTGGGTGCGGACCGAGGCCTCGATGCGCTCGCTCGGCCGGATCGCGGCCGAGGCGGGCCGGGCCGAGGACGATCTGCTCACCGACATCGTCGCCGGGCAGGCCCTGCCCGGCCTGATGGAGCCGCCCGACATGGCGCCCACCTATCTGTTTCTTGCCTCCGACCTTGCCGCGAACATCACCGGCCAGTCGCTGGGCGTCGACCGAGGAGAAGTCCCATGGTGAAACCGCTTTCGGGCAAGCGCGCCCTTGTCACCGGCGCGGCCAGCGGCATCGGCCGCGCGACGGCGCTGGCATTGCAGGACGCGGGCGCCGAGGTGATCGGCCTTGATCTGCACAGCAGCGAGGCGCCCTTCCAGATCCTGGCCTGCGATCTTGCCGACGAGGCGCAGATCGTCGCGACGGTCGCGGGGGCGGCGGCGCGGATGGGGGGCATCGACATCCTCGTCAACAACGCCGGCATCCTCGAGGAAGCGCCGCTTGGCGCGCTGAGCGCCGCCCATATCGACCGGATGTTCGCGGTCAACGTGCGCGGCGCGATGCTGGTCGCGCGTGAGGTGCTGGCGCATCTGCCGGAGGGCGGGCGGATCATCAACACCGTGTCCGAGCTTGCCTATCTCGGCCGCGCCAATGCCTCGGTCTATGCCGCGACCAAGGCCGCGATGCTGGGCGCCACCCGGTCCTGGGCGCGGGAACTTGCGCCGCGGGTGCTGGTGAATGCGGTCGCCCCTGGCCCGACCGACACCCCGCTGCTGGGCTTCGAGAAACTCGACGCCCGCGCGCAGGCCGAGGAAACCGCCTACCCGATCGGCCGCATCGGCCGGCCCGAGGAAGTGGCGGCCGCCGTCGTCTTCCTCGCCGGCCCCGGCGCCACGCTCTTTCTCGGACAATGCCTCGGCGCCAATGGCGGCGCGGCGATGATGTGATGGACCAGACGATGACCGACACCGTTTTCTATGCCGAACTGCCCTGGCCCGAGGTCGAGGCCCGGATCGCCGCCGGCGCCCCCGTGTTCCTGCCGCTCGGCGCGACCGAACAGCACGGCCGGCACATGGCGCTGAACGTCGATGTGGTGCTGCCGACCGCAGTGGCCGCGCGGGCGGCGGCCGAGGTCGGCGGGCTGGTGCTGCCGACGCTCGCCTATGGCAACCGCTCGCAACCGAAGACCGGCGGCGGCCCGGGCTTTCCGGGCACGGTGAACCTGACCGCACAGACCTTCGCGCTGATCGTGCGTGACGTGATCTGCGACCTCTTCCGCCAGAAGGTGCGCAAGATCGTCACGGTGAACGGGCATTACGAGAATATCGGCCCGACGATCGAGGGGATCGAACTTGCCCTCGACGCGATCGGGCGCGACCGGACGGACGGCCTTGTCATCCTGCGCGTCGATCACTGGGACATGGTGCAGCCCGGGACGCTCGATCGGATCTTCCCCGACGGCTATCCGGGGATCGAGCTCGAGCATGCCTCGGTGATCGAGACCTCGATGATGATGGCGCTGCGCCCCGAGCTCGTCGATCTGACGAAGGCCGCCCATGACGGCCCCGCCGCCTTCCTGCCCTATGACCGCTATCCCAAGCCCTGCGCCGAGGTGCCGCCCTCGGGCGTGCTGTCTCTGACCGAGGGGTCGGCGGCCGAGAAGGGCGAATGGCTTCTTGCCGATTGCACCGCCGGCATCGTTGCCGCCGTCGCCCGCGAATTCAACTGAGGACGCTGAAAATGACCAAGTTCCACCAGCCCATCGACGCCGCCGAAGTGCCGCGCTTTGCCGGGCTTTCGACCTTCATGCGCCTGCCCGCCGTGGCGACGGCCGCGGGGCTCGACATCGCGCTGATCGGCATTCCGTGGGACGGCGGCACGACGAACCGCGCCGGCGCGCGCCACGGGCCGCGCGAGGTGCGCAACATGTCGAGCCTGATGCGCAGCGCGCACCATGCCTCGGGCGTCGCGCCCTTCGAGATCGCCAATATCGCCGATGTGGGCGACCTTTCGGTGAACCCGATCGACGTGATGGACGGGATCGCGCGGATCGAGGCCGGCATGGCCGCGATCGTCGCCACCGGCGCGCTGCCGCTGGCCGTGGGCGGCGATCACCTGACCACCCTGCCCTCGCTGCGCGCGGTGTCGAAAGGGCCGCGGGGCGGCGGCAAGCCGCTCGGGATGATCCATTTCGACGCGCATTCCGACACCAACGACACCTATTTCGGCGGCAACCGCTTCACCCACGGCACTCCTTTCCGCCGCGCCATCGAGGAAGGCGTGCTCGACCCGAAGCGCGTGGTGCAGATCGGCATCCGCGGCTCGGTCTACGAGCCGGGCGAGCATGACTGGGCCAAGGCGCAGGGCATCCGCATCATCTACATGGAAGAATTCGTGGCGCGCGGCCCCGCGGCGGTAATCGCCGAGGCGCTTCAGATCGTCGGGCAGGATCCGACCTACATCACCTTCGACATCGACTCGATCGACCCCTCGATGGCGCCCGGCACCGGCACGCCCGAGATCGGCGGCTTCACCACCCGCGAGGCGCAACAGATGCTGCGCCTGCTTGGCCCGGTCAACATCGCCGGCGCCGATGTGGTCGAGGTGGCGCCGCCCTTCGACGTCGGCGGCATGACGGCGCTCGCCGGCGCCACGGTGATGTTCGAGCTGATGTGCGTGATGGCGACGCAGGTCGATCAGCGCCGCGACGGCTGAAAAACCGCGGCATGCGCAGACCGGGGGCACAGCGCCGGTTCGATGGCTGGTCTGCCGCAAACGCGAGCGAGCTTTCGCCGGGCCTCATTGGCGCGGCGGGCCGCACACCCCGGGCAGCCTCAGCCGCGCCTCGAGCCCCGGCGTCGCCGGATGCAGCGTCAGTTCGCCCTCCAGCGCCTCGGCGATGTCGCGGGCGATGGCGAGCCCGAGCCCGCTGCCCTGACCTTGCGTGTCGGCACGGGCCCCACGTGCCATCAGCGCCCCGATCCGGTCGGCGGGAATACCCGGGCCATCATCGCAGACCGAGATCGTGACCGCGCGCTCGGCGGCAACCGCGGTGATCCGGACCCGCCGGCGGGCATGGCGCGCCGCATTCTCGATCAGTGCGCCGAGGGCCTCGGTCAGGTCATCGGGATCGGCGGCAACCGCCAGCCCGGCCGGCACCTCGAGCTGCCAGTCGCGCCCCGCCCCCTCCCCGGTGCGCCGCACGACCCGCAGCACGCCGGCAAGGGCGGGGGCGATCTCGGCGCGCGCCTCGTGCCCGCGCATGGCGACGCGGGTGCGCGCCAGCTCGCGGTCGACATGGCGGCGCATCGCCCCGGCAATCGCCTCGATGTCAGCCGCGACGCCGGCCCGGCCCTCGGCCCGCAGCCGGCCCGCCTCGCCCAGAAGCGCCTGCAGCGGCGTCTTCAGCCCATGCGCCAGATCGCCGGCGCGGGTGCGGGCCCGTGCCACCTCCTCGCCCCGCGCCGCAAGCAGCGCGTCGACCTCGCGCACCAGCGGCAGCACCTCGGCCGGGAAATCGGCCCCGAGCCGCCGTGCCCGCCCCGAACGCACGTCGGCCACGCGCTGCCGGATCATCCGGAGCGGCCGCAGGCCGACGGCGATCTGCACCCATCCGGCGAGAATCAGCGCCACGGTCAGCACCACCGAATAGGGCGCGAGGTCGGAGATGAAGCCGTTGCGCGCTGCGGCGAGCTCGGTGCGGTCCATCGCCACGGTGGCCCGCATCCCCGAGCCCCCGAGCCGGCGCGGCAGCACGACGCTGCGCTCGATCGCCAGCAACGGCTGCCCCGCCGGCCCCGACAATTCGTGCACATGTTCCGCCCCGTCCCGCAGCTCGTCGACCGGCAGCGGAATCTCGTAATCCCACAGCGAGCGCGAGCGCAGCATCCCGCCCTCGGCCGCGATCTGCCAGTAAAGCCCGCCATAGGGGCGCTGGAACCGCGGATCGGCGGGGGTGGCGGTCTGTTCCAGCGCGCCCGAAGGGGCACGCTCGACACCGGCCAGCACCTGGTCAAGCTGCACCGACAGCTCGACCAGGGCGCGGCGCGTCACATGCGCATCGAAGAGCGCGGCAAGCCCCAGCGACGAGAGCGTGATCGCCACCGCCACCGTGACCGCCCCGGCACAGGCCAGCCGCACCCGCAGCGAAAGCCGTCTCACAGCGCGTCCCCCGCCGCTTCGAGGAAATAGCCAAAGCCGCGCCGGGTGCCGATCACCCCTGGTCCCAGCTTGCGCCGCAACCGGGCGACCACCGCCTCGAGCGCATTGACCTCGCGCAGCTCATTGTCGCCGTAAAGATGGTCGAGCAGCTCGGTCGGCGGCACCACCCGGTCGCGATTGAGCAGCAGATAGACCAGCAGCCGGTATTCCAGCGCCGTCGTCTGCACCGGCCGGTTCTGCCGCATCACCGACATCCGGTTGGTATCGAGCGCCAGACTGCCCGCGCGAAGCACGGCGCTGCCGCGTCCGGCCGAGCGCCGGATCAGCGCCCGCACCCGCGCTACCAGCTCCTCCATGCGGAACGGCTTCGGCAGGTAATCGTCCGCGCCGGCGTCGATCCCCTCGACCCGCTCGGTCCAGGTGCCGCGCGCGGTCAGCACCAGCACCGGCATCTCCCGGCCGTTGGCGCGCCAGCGCTTCAGCACCGTCAGCCCGTCGAGCCGCGGCAGGCCGAGATCCAGCACCACGAGGTCGTACTCCTCGGTATCGCCGAGAAACCACGCGGTGTCGCCGTCGGTGCAGAACTCGACCCGCAGCCCGGCAGCGCCAAGTGCGGCGCCGAGATCAGCCGCGATCCTCGGATCATCCTCGACGGCCAGCACCCGCATCAGTGCCCGCCTCCCAAGTCGGACGGCAGCATCACCCCCGTGGCGGCATCGACCCCGACCTCGAAGATCCGGCCGTCGGGCGTGATCAGCTTGATCTCGTAGACCAGCCTGCCGCGCTCTTGCCGCAGCTCGACCTCGAGCAACCGGGCCCCGAACCTCTGTTCGACCGGCGCCAGAAGCGCATGCAGCGGGCGGATCTCGCCGCGCTCCAGTGCCCTCTGGGCGCGGTTGTGGTCATACTCGGGATCCGCCGCGGCGGGCAGGCCGGCGACGGCCCCCAGAAGCATCGACAGGAGAAGGAGCGGCGGTCTCATCGTCGAGCTATAGACCGCGCAACCTGACGTGATCCTGACGGACGGCCTGCGCCGGGTGCAACCCCGCCCCGATGTTGCCGCAACACGTCTGGCGTGTGCTGTCAGGCTCCTGTCAGCGCGGGGTTGCTAGATCTGGCACGAAGATCGACGCGATCTCGTTTCCCCGCGGCGGCCAGAGCCCCGACTTGCTTTCGATATCCGGGATTTCCCCGCCCGGGCCGCTCTGCCGCCGTCGTCCGTCGCGCCCTTCCTGCCCCCCGGGACCGCCCGGCAACGGTCGGCCATTCTTGCCATGAGGTATCTGCCATGAAACCAGTACTCGCAGCCCTGACCCTGATCGGCGCGCAAGCCGGTGTCGCCGTCGCGGCCAATCCTGCCATCGACGACGACGCGCTGCGCAGCGATGCCCAGGGCGTCTTCGAGCCGATCCCGCAGGCCCCCGATCCGGCGCCCGCCCCGGCCCAGGCCGAGCTTGGCAAGATGCTGTTCTTCGAACCCCGTCTGTCCGAGGCGCATAACATCAGCTGCAACACCTGCCACAACCTCTCGACCGGCGGCGTCGACCTGTCCAGTGTCTCGCTCGGGCATCGCTGGCAGAAAGGCGGGCGCAACTCGCCGACGGTGCTGAACTCGACCTACAACTTCGCCCAGTTCTGGGACGGGCGCGCCGCCAACCTGATCGAACAGGCAGGCGGGCCGATGCAGAACCCGGTCGAGATGGCCTCGAACCCGAACCATGTCATCGAGATGCTGAAGGCGATCCCCGGCTATACGCCGATCTTTGCCACCGCCTTCCCCGATGCAACCGACCCGGTCACCTTCGAGAATGCGACCGCAGCGATTGCCGCCTTCGAGGACACGCTGATCACCCCGAACGCCCCCTTCGACCGCTGGCTGAAGGGCGACGATGCGGCGATGACCGAGGAGCAGAAGCAGGGGTTGTCGCTCTTCATGTCGGAAGGCTGCAGCAGCTGCCACAACGGCATGAACATCGGCGGCAACAGCTATCAGGTGTTCGGCGTCGTCGCCAAGCCCGACCCGTCGATCCTGCCGCCCGAGGACATGGGGCGCTATGCCGTCACCAAGGACGAGGCCGACAAATACGCCTACAAGGTGCCGACGCTGCGCAACATCGCCCTGACGGCGCCCTATTTCCACTCCGGTGCGGTCTGGGACCTGAAAGAGGCGGTGAAGGTGATGGCCGACGCGCAGCTCGGCGCACAGCTTGATGACCAGCAGCTCGGGCAGATCGTGGCCTTCCTCGGCAGCCTGACCGGCGACATGCCGCAGATCGTGTATCCCGTGCTTCCGGCCAGCGTCGCCGGAACGCCGCACCCGATGCCCTGATCCGCGCGCCCCGAACCGCCCTGCCGGCCCTGAGGCCGGCAGGGTCGACCATCTTCGCGCTTGACCCGGGCCGCGGGATCCGCTCGAATTTCGTCACTGCGACGGCCGCGCCGCCGCCCGCCCGCTGACGGAACTGGATCAACAGATGATGGAATATCGCGTTCACGCCCGGCGCATCGACGCGCATGGCAGTCTCGCCCGGGCGAAGGCGGCAGAGGTGGTTCTGGATACCGATCTTGCCGGGCGGCAGGATGCGATGAATCCGGTCGAGCTGCTGCTCTCCGCACTTGCCGCCTGCATGCTGAAGGGGATCGAGCGGGTCACGCCGATGCTGCAGTTCCAGATCGACGGGGTCGAGGTCACGCTCGAGGCGCTGCGTCAGGATGCGCCGCCGAAACTGGTGGCAATCCGCTACGAGATCGTGGTGGACAGCGCCGAGACCGAGCAGCGGCTGGACCTGCTGCACCGCAATATCCTGAAATACGGCACGATCTCGAATACCCTCTCGGCCGCGGTGCCGCTTGAGGGGCATCTGCGACGGAAGCGCTAGACCGCGGCACGCCGGCCGGACGCGGCGTCGCGCCGGCATTATCAGCTTGCAAATTCGTTCACGGTCCTGTGATCTTCCGCAGGCAAACGACCGTCAATTTGGAAACATCATGTTCAGAAAACCCGCAGCGCTGCTTTGCAGCGGCGCATTCCTCTTCCTTGCGGCCTGCGAGCCGGTGCAGCCGCTCGCCGAATACCGCCCCGCCGTCGACCCCGGCAAGACCAATCAGGCGCGCTACGAGAAGGATCTCGAGGCCTGCCGCACCGTCGCCCTGCAGGTCGAGGCGGATTACAAAGCGCGCCAGCAGAAGGAGATGGGCAAGAACCTTGCCGCGGGCCTCATTGTCGGCGCGCTGGTGGGGGCGGCGGCCGGCACCCACACCGGCTACCGCAACGATTACATCCTGACCGGTGCCGCGGTCGGGGCCGCCGCCGGGGCCGGCGCGGGCGACTATGACCACGATCTGGTCACCTACGGCCCGCGCCGCGTCGTCGACCGCTGCATGGCCGGGCGCGGCTACACGCTGCTGACCGATTTCGGCCGCGGCTGATCGCGCGCGCCCTGCCCGCCCCGAAAGCCCGCCCCTCGTGGCGGGCTTTTGCCGTTCCGCCAGCGCGACGCGACCTCTTCCGACGGCCCCTGCAGCGCACAGGTGGCGGTTGTGCACGCTGCCACCCTGTGCAATTTTCACCCGGTCACAGTTCCGCCGATGCCGACCATTTTTCGCACCGGCCGCTGACAGGGATAGCTGAACGATGTTGGCGAAACAGCGCTATCTGGAGCTGGTCGAACAGGCCAGGCAGGGCAGGCACGGGGCCGCGGTTCCGGTCGCGTTCTGGCAGCACCATCCCGTTGCGGATCAGCAAGGGGAGCGGCTCGCCGACGCGACCTGCGCCTTTCAGGCCCGCTTCGACTGCGATCTGGTGAAGATCACCCCCGCCTCGAGTTTCCAACTGCGCGACCTCGGGCAGACGGACAGCTGGACCGGCGATCCGATCGGCCGGCGGATATTCGGCGCCGGCCCGGTCAGCACCGCCGAAGACTGGCTGCGCCTTGCCGAGAGCCGGCCCGAGGAGCGGCATCTCGCGGAGCATCTCAAGGCCGCCCGGCTGGTCCGCGCCCGCGTGCCCGCGCATATCCCGGTCCTGCAGTCGATCTTCGACCCGCTGTTTCAGCTGCGCATCCTCGCGGGCGCGCACTGGCAAGACCATCGCCGGGACTGCCCCGAGGCCCTGTCCATCGCGCTCGCCGCCCTGACCGAGCGGACCCGTCGCATCGTCGGGCTGTTCAGGGAAGCGGGCGTCGACGGCATCTTCCTTGCGGTGCAGCACGCCGGCGCGCACGAAAGCCCGGGCGACAGCTTTTTCACGATGGGCCTGCCCGAGGGACTGAGCTGCCTCGCCGCCGCGGGCCCGGACAGCCTGAACGTCGTGCATCTGCATGGGGAGGGACTTCCGGCCACCCTGCTCGACGCCTTCCCCGGCACCACCGTCCATTTTGCCTTCGACGCCAACCCCGCACTCGACGAGGGGCGGCGGGCCGGGCCCGAGGTCTTGCTAAGCGGCGGGATGGCGCCCTCCGAGCTGGCCAGCCTGACGGCCGAAACGATGGCGACCGAAACGGCACGGCTGCTGGCGCGGATGCGGGGTCGCGGCTTCACCCTCGGCGCCGGCTGCGCGCTGTGGCAGGCAACGCCGGATCGCACCGTTCTGGCGGCGATCGCCGCGGCACGCGGAGCCCTGCGGTGAGCGCCCCCTGCCCCCCGGTGCCGGGGCTTGCCGCGGCGGATCTCGCGCATCCGCTGTGGCCTCGCTTTGCCCGCGTCGCGGCAGCCCGGCCCGCGCATCCCGCGATCCTTGATGAGCATGGCGAGCTGTCCTATGCCGCGCTGCTGAGCCTTGCCCTGCGCTATGGCGGCGTCATTTCGGCGCGCGTGCCGGACGGCGCCCCGGTGGCGCTGTGCCTGCGGACGGACCGCCATGTCGTCGCCGCGATGCTGGGGGCGCTCTTCGCAGGGCGGCCCTATGTGCCGCTCGATCCGACCTATCCGGCAGATCATCTGACCCGCGTCATCACCCATAGCGGTGCCGGGCTGGTGATCGGCGAGATGCCCGCCGACCTTATGCCGCGTGCCGGAACGGGGCCCGGAAAGATCGGCACCGTGAGCGCGGCGGATGTGGTGACGGCAGCGGCCGCCACCCGGGGCGAGGCCCGCCCCGAAAGCCCCGCCTATGTCATCTACACCTCGGGCTCCACCGGCGCGCCGAAGGGTGTCTGGCAGGATCAGCGCGGCTTGCTGCACGACATCTTGCAATACACGCAGGTGGTGCAGCCCACCTGCGCCGACCGTCACAGCCTGCTTTATTCCCCCTGCGTGAACGGCGCCCTGCGCGACATCTACGGCGCGCTCCTGACCGGCGCGACACTGTGCATGTCGGACCTGCGCGGCGAAGGCCTGCACAAGGTGCTGCACGATCTGATGGCGCGACAGGTCACGATCCTGCACGCGATGCCCCCGGTTCTGCGCAGCCTGATCCGGGCCGCCTCGGGGCCGATCTGCCCCGAGGCGCGGTTTCTCTACACCGCGGGCGACCGCTTCCTGACCGAGGACCTGCGCACGGTGCGCGCCAACCTGCCCGAGGGCTGCGCGATCTACACCGGGATCGGTTCCACCGAATGCGCGACGCTCTATCGCCAGTGGATCGTGCCGGGGGACTTTGCCCCTGGCTGCGAACTGGTGCCGGTGGGCTTTGCGGTCGAACAGCGGGAAATGTGCCTCGTCGACGAGAGCGGGCAGGAGGTCGCGCCGGGCGAGATCGGACAGATCCGCGTCTCGAGCCCCTATATCGCACGCGGCTACTGGAATGACGCGGCGCTGACGCAAGGCAGCTTCCTTGCCGATCCGGCGCGGCCGGGGTGGCGCAGCTTCCAGCCCGGCGACCTCGGACGGCTGCGCCCCGACGGCCTGCTGGAGTTTCTGGGCCGCGCCGACCGGCAGATCAAGATCCGCGGCTACCGGATCGAACCCGCCGAGATCGAGGCGGCGCTGCGTCGGCGCGCGGGGGTCGCCGACGCGGTGATCGTGCCCCGGACGCGGCAGGGCAAAACCAGCCTTGTCGCCGTCGTCGAGCCGGCAGACGGGGCGCATCTGGATGGCGGCGCGCTCCGGCAGGAACTGCGCCAGACCCTGCCCGCCCAGTTGCAGCCCGATCGCGTGGTGGTGCTGGACCGGCTGCCGCGACTTGGGAATTTCAAGCTCGACGTCACCGCGCTGCGGGCCCTGCTCGACCGGCCAGGGTCCCCCCCTGTCCCGTCCGGCGGCTTGCCCGGGAGATACCTGTCGCTGTGGGAGAAAATCCTCAGGCGCAGCATCGACCCGGACGCCGCCCTGGACACGATCGGGGCGGATTCACTGGAACTGCTGGAACTCGAGCTTGTGCTGGAACGGGAGCTGAAGATCTCGATCCGGGGCGCGATCAGCCCGGAGGCGACCCCGCGCAGCCTCTGGCACGCCGCCCTGCCCGCGCCGGAGCGGCCCCCGACGCGGCGCGGTGCGCCCGAGGAAAAGCTGCAGGCCCTGGCGGCGCTGATGGCGCCCTCTGCCGGCATTCCCCTCGATCCGGATGGGCTGGTCCGGCTCTACAATCACGGTGGGCAACGAATGCCGCTGCTGTGGTGCGTCAATCAGGTGAGCGAGGCGGATGCGCTGGCCCGGGCACTTGGCACGGAGCAGCCGCTGATCGCCATGCGCTCCCTGGCCGGCCTTGGCGGAGAGGATCGCCGCGCCGCGACCGGCGCGGTCCGGCAGGTGGCCGAGCGCTATATCGAGATCCTCCTCGCCCGAGATCTGCCGCAATGCGTGGCGGTCGGCGGCAATTGCCAGGCGGTGCCCGTCGCCTTCCAGATCGCGGCGGCGCTTTCCCTCGCGGGACACGCCATCGGCTCGCTGATCTTTCTCGAACGGATGCTCCCGCTTCCCTACGGCGGGCGGATGCTGATCCTCTTCGGGCGTGACAGCCACCGGCACAACCCGGCCTTCCAGTTCGCCGATCCGACCGCCGGCTGGGGGCGCTATCTGCGCGATGGCCATT
Source organism: Paenirhodobacter ferrireducens (assembly GCF_004022265.1). Lineage (GTDB taxonomy): Bacteria > Pseudomonadota > Alphaproteobacteria > Rhodobacterales > Rhodobacteraceae > Rhodobacter > Rhodobacter ferrireducens. The sequence continues at coordinate 23,406 of NZ_SAVB01000022.1, read as the reverse complement.
GCGCGATCATCGACGGCACCCATGGCCAGTTCTTCCGGCCGGAAAATATCGGCTCTCTCACCGAGGCCTTGCGCCGGGAGATCGACGCCGCGGCGGAAGGCGGCTGGTTGCCCGCCCTGGCACGCCGGGCGGAGATGTCGGTGCAGATCGTTTCAGAAGGCGAGCGGCGGATCTCGATTCGGCTGCGAAACCCGAACACCCTGGCCTTCGAGGCCGGCGAGGACAGTCACATCGGACTGGCGGTCCATGCGCTCGACCGCGGCGAGGAGGACGCGCGTCCGCTTCGCGTGCCGGACCAGATGATCCCCTTGCCGCGGCGCGTCCTGCCCGGCGCGCAGATCGAGATCACCACGGCCCTGCCTGTCGACAGGTTCGGAACGGGGCGATATCTCGTCAGCCTGTGCGAAGAAGGTGTGGGCTGGTTCGCGTTGACGGCGGGATCGGATCCGGTCATCCGGTTGCCCTGACCGCCCCCCCGGGGGGGCCGACCGGCGGCCCGCCCGGGCATCGCGCAGCGGTTGCCGGGCTCAACGGCATCCCGACGCCGGGAGGCCGCAGGGCTTGCGCTGCCGTTTCAGGACTTCGGTGCCGCACCTGGCAGCCATGGCCCGGCGCGGGGTACGCTCCCGCGCTCGGGCACAGGATCGGCGGATCGGCGGAACGGTCCGGGGCAAGCCCCGACTGCCTGACCCGACGCACCGCGCTCCTGCTAAGCCGGGCCGCCCCCGGGCAGGCGAAACCGCTTCGAAGACGGGACGCCCCTGCCCTCTTCAGGAACACTGCATCAGGTAGTTCTGCTGCGCGGTGTCCAGCATGCCGTCCAGAAGGGTCATCCCGAGCGGGCTGTCGGAAACGTCGGGCACCTGACCAAGCGGGCCGCGCTCGCGCAGCACCTTGAGCAGCAGGTCAGGATGATACTGCCGCAGCATGGAGCCGAACACCAGGGAGAAGGCCATGCCCTGCTGCGGGTTCAGCGCTCCCATCGTCGCAACCGTCGGCACGGACAGTCCCGAAACCCGCGCCGCCTCGACGGGATCGGCGTTCTGGTTCGCCTCCAGAACGGCACCGATCCGCTCGATTTCGGCCGCCGGCCGGGTCGCCACCCCGCCCTCGATTTCCCGCAGTGCGCTGCATTGCGCCGGCGAAAAGCTCATTGGAGCGTCGGAGGGCGGCAGCGTGGCAAATTGCGCCCCCGCAGGCAGGGCTGGCGCGGCAAGCGCACAGAGGGCGGCAAGAAGAAGAAGGGAGGTGCGCATCGCGATTTCCCGGCGACATGTGTCAGTTCAAGAAGAGCAATGCCACGGAACCGGAGCGGAAAACAGATGGGCGTCATCCTCTCTCCCGGGTGACGGCCAGATCCCGCCGCCCGGGGCTGACGGGGCCCTCCGGGCATGGTGCGCCGGCCTCGCGCCAGCGCACCGCCCCGACCGCAAGGGAGATCGTCAGCGCCGCCCGGAGCTCCGGGGATCGCCGCCACCGAGAGCCTGAGCCCGGCGATCCGGAAATTCTCCAAAGATCAACATATCGCCGCGAAGACCATGGCCAAGCCGCAGAAAACAGGCCATCCTTGCCCCGATTGCAGGAGGGTTCGTCTTGGATATTCTCGATCATTTCAAGGAACTGGCGGTATTTCCCCGGGTCCGGTCACGGTGCCTCGCGCCTTTGGCAAAGGCGGATGCAATCGCGATCGCCCCCTTCCCCCGCCGCGGCGAAATGGACGATCTGGCACGTGCCGGCAGGGTCCAGCGCCGCACCGGGTCCCGGCCTGCCGCGGCGCCGGCATCCCGCACCCGTGGCCCGATCTCTGCGCACCCGTTGCGCCCGGTCCCCGGCCGAAAGGATCGGCCGCGCGCCGGAAGACTCGCCCGGCGCCTTGGCATGGCGACCGGAGGGGCCGCGCAATGACCACCATCCTGTTCGAGAATGACAACCTTTCCTTGCACTCTGTTCCGATCGATCAGTCCGAACAGGTGGTGGTGACCTTCTCGCCGCGTCTCGGCGCACCGCGCCCCGGGCCGGCTCATCCGAATGCAGGCTTTGGCCAGGAGTTCTTCCGCAAATCGGGCATCTCCGTGTTCCATGTCGTCGCGAAATGGAACCACTGGTGGCAGTTGGACGAAATGGAGGAGGTCCTGCAGGCGATCAGGGACAGGCGGGGCACGCGCGCGCTCTGGACCTATGGCGCCAGCATGGGGGGCACGGGGGCACTGATGTTCGCCGACCGGCTCGATGCTGAGGGCGCGCTCAGCATGTATCCGCAGGCCAGCGTCGATCTTTCCCGCGCCGATTTCGAGCCGCGTTGGATGGCGGATCGGCGCCGGATCAAGACGTTCGACGATCGTTGGCTGGACGCCGGACTGAGCACCCCGACCTGGCTGTTTCATGATCCGGCACATATCGAAGATGATCGGCACGCACGCATGATCGCCGCTGTTGCCGCCGACATCCACTGCATCCCCGTGCGGTTTTCGGATCATGCGGCCATGCGCATGCTGCTGGAATGCGGCCTGCTCAGCGACACCGTTCGAAATGTTCTGGCCGGCAGATTTGACCGGGATGCGTTTTTGCAATCCGTCCGCTCGCGTCGAAGCGGCTCCTCTGTTGCCCTGACGGGAGCGGCAGGTGTCCTCTCCCGCAGAGGCAACCATCAACGTGCGGCCACGATGTCTGGCAAAGCTGTAGCGCTTTTGGAGTCGGAACGACGCTCTGGCCGGCGGCTAGCGACTGCAATTGCCACACTGACGCTTCATATCCACACCGCAAATCTCGTTCGGGCACGTAAGGTCGAAGAAGCTGCCGCTCTGTTCGTCAAGCTGCGCGACGCCCCCCTCGTCGCCGGAGATTTCACGCAACAGTTGCTTCAACTCGCCTTGCTCACCCGCAACTCCGATGAGTTGATCCGGTTGATCGAGCAGCGCCTAACTACCGGGAGCATTTCAGGTCACTGGTTTGAAGCGCTGATGACAGCCATCAACGGAAATCACCTTCTGCCAGACCAGATCTTGAAATTCCACAGGCGGAACGGCGCGAAGATCCTGGCCGCAGACACGACAGGACGCTATGCCCAGGCCATTGCCGCGAAAAATCTGGATGTCGCCACAACGGCCCCGCAACCAGATGCGGCGTCGAAGGCCTACCGCATCGAAGGTGATGCATTGCTCACCAAGGATAACGTCGCGTTCCTGGTCGGCGGCAATCTTTCGGTCTTGCAATATGTGACGGGCAAACTGGCGCCCACTCCCACCTCGCTCGCGACCTTTGCCGGCAATCTTGCCGAGCGGGCAAGCATCGCGCGCGGCCAGGGGATCCCCTATCTCCATGTGATCTTTCCTGACAAGCAATCGGTGATGACGGAAGCCTTTCCGATCGGGCCTGTCCACCGGCTTGGGGATGCCTATCTCGCTCCCCTCGATCCTGAATTGCGGCCCTATGTGCTGTATCCGGCGGACAGGTTACGGGACGAGCAGCGCGCCCCCTTCCTGCCGCTCGACACGCATATGACCGATCATGGATCTCTGGCGGTGCTGCGGATGATGCTTTCGGCCACCGGGATCCAGGCCGAGGAGAGCCTGACGCGCGTGGAACGGCGGATCGTCAAGGCGCAGCGGTGGGCAGGGGATCTTGGCGCCAAATTCACCCCCCGGCTGTTTCAGGATGGTGTCGTCCTCGATCCCGACTGGCCGGTCACCGCTTTTCGCAATTCGAGCGGTTTCAACGATGGGCTGGTGGATATCCTGATCAGCCCCGAGGCCGCGCATGACCGGACTGCCCTGCTCTTCGGCGATTCATTCTTCCGGATGATGTTGCAGCACCTGAGCATGGTCTTTACCCGCGTGATCTGCCTGCGCACCCGTTTCCTGCATCCCGAGATGGTGACGCTGATCCGCCCGGATGTCATTTTCACCGGCAATGCCGAGCGCTATCTGTCGAATGTCACCGCGGATTCTCAGGCGCAGGCTTTCGCGCTCTATCCACATCTGCGGGCGGCCACGGATCTGGCGATGCCGCCAGAATTTCTTGAGGCCTGGAGGGCCGTCACCGCGCCGCGTTCCGTCTATTCGCAGAGGTTCTTGCACCGTTACAACCTGCCTAGACCGGCGTGACCACGTCTCCTCAGTGCCCGTCAGGGCTGCGGTGCGCGGCGGGTTCTCCCTCCCCCGGCAACGCGGCAACCGCGTGAACGCAGACGGGGAGATGCCTTCCGGCACAATATGAGTGTGGGGTCAGCCCGCCCCGCACATCGAAAACAATCTGAATACACTGAATTGAGAAACTGGTGCCGACGGAGGGCATCATACGGATGTCGCGCGCCGTTGCCTGACGCCCCAAAACATGAGATAAGGCCAACAAATTAAAGGAAAAAACGTCTCACCTCGTCGCTAAAAAGAGATAAACAGCGCACGCATAATGTGGGGCTAAGTGTGGGGCTCGCAGTGGCGGCAAAAGACAAACTTACAGCGATAAAGATCAAGAATGCGGCCCCCGGCCTCTATGGAGACGGCGGTGGTCTATACCTACACCGAACAGAGGATGGCGGGAAATGGATCTACCGCTTCACCTTCGCAGGCCGCCGCCGTGACATGGGCCTTGGGGCCCTTTCTGCAGTTTCTCTGGCGCAAGCGCGCAAGGAGCGGGACCGTTGGGCCGCCGTTCGGGCCTCAGGGCGCGATCCGATCGCCGTGCGGACACAAGAGAAGAACACGGCGGCTGCGGAAGCTGCGCGGAGCAACCCAACGCTTGAGGATCTGGTTGCGCTGGTCTTCGACGCACGCAAGGCCACACTGAAAGACAACGGGGAGTCCGGGCGTTGGCTCTCTCCGATCCGAGTGCATATTCTCCCCACTCTCGGCGCCCGGCCTGCGTCGTCTCTCGCCGCATCCGATTTCGTCCGCGCGCTTTCGCCGATCTGGCACAGCAAGCCGACTGTGGCGGTCAAGGCATTTGCCCGGCTGCGCCTAGTTTTCCGCAAAGCGCGTGCCATCGGCCACCGTGTGGACCCAGCGACGATCGAGGCAGCCCGCGAGATGCTTGGGGATCTTCACATCAAGCATCAGCACATCGAGGCCACGCCCTGGCAGGACATTCCCGCGCTGTTCCAACGGCTGCACGGAGACACTTCGGGCCGGGCATGCCTGCGGTTCCTCATACTGACAGCCGTTCGCTCCGATGCAGCCCGCGGCGCTCGGCTCAGCGAGATCGACGGAACTGTCTGGACGGTCCCGCCCGAGCGGATCAAGGGAACCCTCCGGGCGGCCGAAGCCTTCCGCGTCCCCCTATCGAAAGCGGCGCTAGAGATCGTTGAGACCGCTCGGCACCTGTCAAATGACCGCGTCGACGGCCTACTGTTTCCGGGTCCGCTTGAGGGAGCCCTGTCGCAGAATGCGCTGATCAATGTGCTCAACGACATGCACGAGGCCGGCAGGCCACACGGGTTCCGCACCAGCTTCCGGACGTGGGTGCAGGATACAGCATCCGCTCCCTATGAGGTCGCGGAAACTGCACTCGGGCACAAGATCGGCGGACGCGTAGAACGGTCTTACGCGAGATCCGATTACCTAGACCAGCGCGCGGCCCTCATGCAACGATGGGCCGATCATGTCGCAGGCAACTGCACGATGGGCCGGAACTGATCGAGGCGATCCAGGACCTATGCGGGACCAATATTGGAGATATTTGACGAGGTGACTACGGCAGTAGAACTGTAGCCAGCCAAGGGCGAAGGGCGGTGAGCGGACGGTCGGTGCAAGCGTGATGGGCGCTCGTATGCACTGCGGAAGCGGACCTTCGGGCGGCAATCTTCGCACGCACCCGACCTATAGGCAGGGAGAGCTGAGCAATCCGCTGGCTTCGCTGCCTAGAAGCGGCCAGGCCGTAAGCCTTGTGCTGCGCTTTCTGTGTTGTCGCTGAGTGTCAGGCCATTTCTCGGGAGAGTCCTGGCTCGACAAGTGGGCATATTTTGAACTACTATTTCAAATCGTAAAATTTTGACTTGAATGCGTTAATTGAATTATTTAGCGATTCAAGGCGCTCATTCAGATCATCGTCATAGGTCGATAAGAACAATGGGTTGTATCGAGAAGTCGTAATAATGTCTGCCACTTCGGAAAATGACCTGTCAAAATAATCATAACCCACAATATCTGCAAATTTCCTCTGCTCCGGCGAAAAGGAATAGTAGATCTTACCTTCAACGTGTCGCGGGATCGGAGCTGGAATAAAATTCCGCGTCCCGTCGTATTGCAGGAAGAGAAGCCGATCCATAGGCAGACCGTTGAAGAACAATGTGACGTAGTAAGATGCAGCTCGTTGATCAGGGCGGTACAGCGCATCCATCCAAGGTTCGAAATAGTCATTGTCTGAAACTGGTTCAGAAAAATCCACATCGATCGTGAACCCAGAATATATCCTATGACGATATGTCGTATTTCCCGGAACTTGAGAGGGGACGCGCGCCCAGGATTTGGGGTTCTTAAGTGCCAATTTCTGGATAGTTCCAGGTGCAAAAAATGTGATGAATGTAAGTGCCACCCCTGCAAAGCCAAGGATAATACCTACCAGTGCGACTATAGCATTGAGCACGTCTGACACGTTACAATCTCCTGAGACCAAGACTTTTAAAGCTAACCTGAACAGGCCCCGTTCTCAATTTCATAGAGTCCTGAAGACCGGAAGTGAAGACCTTCCAATTCTAAGCCTTCTTCGTCGTCAGCTCCCCGCAGCGAAGTTCTTTACAGCTCCATCGTAGCGAACTGCGCCGGACCCATTGTCCGAACTGCCGACTTCCAACCGCTTCCAAGGGTCGCAAGCGCGGCGAACGGCAGGTTCGGCGGGCCGCGCTGCAACATCCCAGATCCAAGTCGAGTGTCGGCTCAGGGCCGGGTGCGCCGTCGACCACTGCCAGCCGGTCGGCGGCGCTCACCGCGCTGCCGCAAGTCAGGTTCGAGCCCTTTCTTGCCAATTGGTTGTCAAAAACGCAAAACCTCTGTAAGGAGAGCGAGGTCGGTCTTTTCCGGCCCTGCTCCGCCTGCGCCCTTGGCGTGCACCTGGTGGAGCATCGGAGCGGTGCCTCGGGCGTTGCTCCCGACCCCTTGCGCATCCTGCCACTTCATTCGGGGTCTCACTAATCCAGCGGGTCGTCGCGGGCAGCGCCGCGGCGGGTCTTCCTTTGCGCTGCACAACGACGAAGGACAGTATTGTCATGACGAAGTTGGAGTTTTCTCTGCTATTTTCGCTTTGCCTCGGGGCAACCGCCGTTCCGGCCCTGGCCGATGAGGGAAGCTGCGGAACCGTCTCGATCGCGGAAATGAACTGGGCCTCGGCCGGGGTCGCGGCCTGGGTCGACAAGATCATCCTCGAGGAAGGCTATGGCTGCGATGTCACCCTGGTGACCGGCGACACGATGCCGACTTTCGCCTCGATGAACGAAAAGGGCGACCCCGACATCGCGCCGGAGCTTTGGGGCAACGCGGTGAAGCTCGCGCTCGACACCGCCGTTTCGGAAGACCGGATGGTGATCACCGCGAACATCCTGCAGGATGGCGGCGTCGAGGGCTGGTGGATCCCGAAATACACCGCCGAGGCGCATCCCGAGTTCAAGACCGTCGAGGATGCGCTCAAGCATCCAGAGCTGTTCCCCAACCCCGAGGACCCGTCGACGGGCGCCCTTTTCAACTGCCCGTCGGGGTGGAACTGCCAGATCTCGACCGAGAACCTCTACCGCGCCTATGGGGCCGAGGCGAAGGGGTTCGAGCTGGTCGATACCGGCTCGGCCGCGGGGCTCGACGGTTCGATCGCCAGCGCCTACGAGCGCAAGCAGGCCTGGTTCGGCTATTACTGGGCACCGACGGCGATCCTCGGCAAATATCCGATGGTGAAGCTTGATGCCGGGGTGCCGAACGACAAGGCGGAATGGGATGCCTGCACCTCGCAGCCCGAGTGCCCCGAGCCGAAGCCGAATGCCTATCCGACCTCGGACGTCTTCACCGTGGTGACCAAGGCGTTTTCCGAGAAGAATGCCGTGGCGATGGATTACCTGAAGGCCCGCAGCTGGTCGAACGAGCTGGTCGGCAAGTTCCTCGCCTGGCAGACCGACAATCAGGGCACCAACGAGGACACCGCCTATCATTTCCTCGAGACCTATCCGGAGGTCTGGAAGGCCTGGGTCTCCCCCGATGTGGCCGCGAAGGTCGAGAAGGCGCTCTGAGCGCCTCTTGCACCGACCGCTGCGCGCGCGGGCTGTCGCGCGCGCATTCCCAAATGCGACCAAAGGACATGATCAATGGCATCATCCTGCTGGGGCCTGTCTGAATCCCTGTGCGACTTTCCCTCCCTGTCGAACAAGAGCCTGCGCCTGATGCGCAAGACGATCGACGACGGGTTCCGCGACCTCGTGCGCCAGTTCTCCGACCAGATCGACGCTGCAACGCGACCCTTGCAATGGTTCCTCAACACGCTCGAGACCCTCTTCACCGGAACCCCCTGGTTCGTGATGCTCGTGCTGATCCTTGCCGCGGTGTGGTTCGCCTCGCGCAGCGTGAAGATTGCCGTCGGCACTGGCGCCGCGCTGCTTGCGATCGGCTTTTTCGGCCTGTGGGAAGACACCATGACCACGCTGGCAATGGTGACGGTGGCGACGCTGATCTCGATCGTGCTCGGCCTGCCGATCGGCATTCTTGCAGCCCGCTCCGACCGGGCGCAACGGGTGATCATGCCGGTCCTCGACGTGATGCAGACGCTGCCGAGCTTCGTCTACCTGATCCCGGTCGTGGTGATCTTCGGCATCGGCAAGGTGCCCGGGCTGATTGCCGTGGTGATCTATGCCACGCCGCCGATGATCCGGCTGACCAACCTCGGGATCCGGCTCGTCGACAAGGAGGTGATCGAGGCCGCCGATGCCTTCGGGTCCTCGCCCCGGCAGAAGCTGTGGAACGTGCAGTTGCCGCTGGCGCTGCCGACGCTGATGACCGGCGTCAACCAGACCATCATGATGTCTTTGGCGATGGTCGTCGTTGCCTCGATGGTGGGCGTCGGCGGGCTGGGCAAGAACGTGCTGCAGGCGATCAACAACCAGTTCTTCACCATGGGCTTCCTGAACGGCTTTGCCCTCGTCGCCATCGCCATCGCCTTCGACCGGGCCTCACAGGCCTTCGGCAAACGACTTCAGAAACACGCGGAGGTGCTCGATGACTGAGACCGATCTGACCCAAACGCTCAGCCCCGACGAGGAAGAGACGGTCCCCGGGATCTCGATCCGCAATCTCTACAAGATCTTCGGCCCGCATCCCGAGCGCTATGTCTCGGCGGTGCGCGAGGGCATGACCAAGACCGAGCTCAACCGCAAGCATCACCATTCTCTCGGCCTGCGCGACATCACCACCGATCTGCCGGCGGGCAAGATCTCGGTCATCATGGGGCTGTCCGGCTCGGGGAAGTCGACGCTTCTGCGCCACATCAACGGGCTGATCGCACCGACCGCCGGCGAGGTGCTGATCGACGGCGAGGACGTGGCGAAGATGTCGCCCGAGGCGCTGCGTGCCTTCCGCCGCCACAAGACCGCGATGGTGTTCCAGAACTTCGCCCTGCTGCCGCATCGCACCGTTCTCGAAAACGCTGTCTACGGTCTCGACATCCAGGGCGAGCCGCGCGCCAGCAGCACCGAAAAGGCGCAGTGCTGGATCGAGCGGGTCGGTCTGAAGGGCTACGAGAACCGCTATCCCGCGCAGCTCTCGGGCGGCATGCAGCAGCGGGTGGGGTTGGCCCGGGCGCTGACCAACGATGCGCCGATCCTGCTGATGGACGAGGCCTTCTCGGCCCTCGATCCGCTGATCCGGATGGACATGCAGACGGTCCTGCTCGACATCCAGAAAGAGGTCTCCAAGACCATCGTCTTCATCACCCACGACCTCGACGAGGCATTGCGGCTTGGCGACAAGATCGTGATCCTGCGTGCGGGCGAGATCTCGCAACAGGGTCTCGGAGAGGAGATCGTGCTGCATCCGGCGAATGATTACGTGCGCGCCTTCGTGAAGGAGGTGAACCGTGGCCGGGTGGTGCGGCTGCGCTCGATCGCCCGCCCGAAACCCTCGGGGGAGGATTGGCCCGGACTACAGCTGCCGGGTGCCACGACGCTCGAAGGGGCGGCGCACCAACTGCTCGATGCTCCCGGCGGCAGCATGGCAACTGTTCTGGCGCGCAATGGAAGCGCGCGAGGCGTGGTTTCGATGGATGATGTCATGCGGGGAATGCTTTCTCAAAGCTGACTCTCCCTTCGCGTCCCCCTGACCGCGCGCGCAATCTGCTCGGGCCAGCGCAACGGGCTGTCGAGGAGGAGCGCGACGGCGAAGGCGAGGATCAGCCAGGGCGGGCTGTCGCCCTCGACCACCACGCGCCCGACGCTGCCCGCGCGCACGGCATTGGCATCGGCCGATTGCACGACGTCGCGGCCGGCACTGGCGGCGCGGATCGCCTGATCGCGCTGCGTGCTGGTGCCAAGGGTCTGCGCCGCGGTGCGCGCCGCCTGCCCGTTCGCGGCGACCTTCGGGCCGCTCAGCAGCCCGGGCAGCGCGCCACAGGCGGCAAGCGCGAGGCAGAGCGCCAGCGCGCCCCCTGCCCGACATCCAAACCCGAGAAGTGCGTTTTGCCAAGCATTGATGGTATTTCCGAAGGGCTGCGGGCGCATGGCGTTTTCCTTGTCGTTAAAGGAAAAGCCCCGTAGCGTTTCCATGCTACGAAGCTTTTGGAGGTATTGATATGAAAGCTGTTTTTCTCTCAGCCGCGCTTATGGCGTCTGGTATTCCGGCATCAGCAGGATCGGTTACAGGAGATCAATTCTGCGAACTCCTCATGCCGCAGATGCTGCAATTCGTAGAGAACACCACAAAGATCTCCGGCTCGTTCCGCACGGTCTACAGCGACACTTTTACGAGCGCAGACAGGACCAGATTTGCAGAGTTGAAATCCTCAAACGATAAGTTGGAACAAGCTGCAAAAGACTATAGAGCCGCCTTCATCAAGGCCTGCTACGACAACTGATCACGACCACACAGCAAACACCGCCCCCGGCCGCTCCACCAATCGGCCGAGGGCGTTCGCCTGATGGCATTCGCTGCGGTCTTAGTATCGCCCAACTCCCGGGGCCCAGTGACCAAGGCTGTTCTCGATCCACACCCCCCCGTTCTTCATCCGCGGATCATCCTTCCAGACCGCACTCAGCACCCGCGCATCGACCCCCATCCTGTTGTTCAGCCCCTCGACTGGCCCCCAGTTCGAGTTTACGGTCACGCTCATGCTGGTGGCCTCCTCGGGAAATGCACCACGGATCAGCGCCAACAGAGCTTCAGCATGATGCTGGATGCGCGCCTCGCGGCTCATGTCCGCAATCGCCGGACCGGAAGATACGGCCAGCGCCGGAGCCGTCAGCGCCGCGGCGATCATCTTGCGGCGGGAAATCCCTTGGGTTTCGGCGGACAGCACATTAGATTTGGCAGAAGCCATCTTTCGATCTCCTTGATAGATCGTTGAAGGTCAGGCCCCCGGAAGCATGCCAGTGCTTCCGGGGGCCGTTTTGATTAGGCAACCAGGGTTGCGGTCGGGGGGATCAGCTTCGCCAGCACGGACAGGCCCTTCGCCGTGATGCGAACCTGCTCCGTGATCTTCTCGGAGCCATCGGCGCGCAGCACCGTGGTGCTCTTGTGCTCCAACAGTCCCTGATTGCACTTCGGCTGATAGCCGAGCCACGTCCCGCTGTTCGGGCGCTTGTAAATCCAGCCGTTCTGCGACAGCCAGTCGAACAGGCCCTTCGGACGCATCCCGAGGTTCTTCGCCGCCTCGGTGATGTTGATCGACCCATCAGCCTTGACAAGGCGTTCGTGCGCTTGAACGTCTTCGCGCATCGCCTCGATCTGTTGCGCCTGCGCCTTCATGGTCGCGTCGGCCTCGATCAGTGCCGCCGCCATCAACTGCGGGCCGCTCAACACCGCCATGCGCTTCAAGCGTTCTTCCATCGCGCCGAAAGCCGCGAGGAACTTGATCTTCCAGTCCATCGCCTTCTTGCCGGTGAAGCCCATGACCAGCATCGAATACCCGTCGCGGGTCAGTTCGTACATATGGTAGGTCTGGCCGTTCTGTGCGTCGACATATGTGGCCTCCTCAAAATTGAGGACACCCCATTCTGGGTTCGCTTCGATCAGGTTGCGAATGTCGCGTTGGACATTGTCGTGCCGCTTCTCAAACTTCTCCGCGATGATACGGCTGTTGGTTTTTAGACTCGCGTTCACAAGCCCATTGAAGTCGTCGTGGTTGACAGGCATATTCATGCCTAGATCCTTTCGTGAGTGGTTTGGATTTCGAAGCCGCTTGGGTGCCAGCCCGGCGGCTTCATTCGTCTCTGGTGCCGGGGACATCGGGTTGAGACCCGGAATATCCCGATGCCACACCAAGAGCCTTCCGAAGATGAAAGACGATCTCGGCGTTCATCGAGCGACCGTTCTCAGCCGCCATTGCCTTAACCTGCTCTCGCATCCCTTTCGGCATCCGAAGCCCGTAAGGCGTATCTTGATTTCTGATCTGCATGCCCTTCCTCATGATGTCCTATGGACTTTATTGATGTCCTAAGGACGCCATTGAAGTCAAGACTTTTTTCGCGTCCTTAGGACACCATGGCTGAAGAACAGAATCGTACGCTCAATGACAAGTTCATGCTCCGCCTCCCCGACGGGATGCGGGACCGGATCAAAGCTGCGGCAGAGGCGAACAACCGCTCTATGAACGCCGAGATCGTGGCAACGCTGGAAGAGAAGTATCCAGCACCAAAATTGCCAATCAGAGAGATTGCTCGCAGTATAGCGACGCTTCTAACGCTAGTTGATAGCGAAGACAGAGATGAGCTAGTCCGAAAGCTTCAGGTGCCATGGGATGCTTTCGCAGAAAGGCTAGGACCGCATCAAGCCACTACGGGGATGTTCGAGCTTGCCGAGGTCCTGAACAATATAGAGAAGAGTTTGGGAAGAAGACTAACCCCAGAAGATATCGAAGATCTCTGGGATCTTATCCCGTCTTCCCAACAAATAGGCCCAAAGAACTGACCTGCCCGGCTCACAGCCCGCTCAGGCACAATGTGCGCTCCGCCTCCCGCCGGCGCACGAGGCCGCGCACCACCTGCCCGCCCGCCTTGTTCCACAGCCGCAGCGCCTCGCAGGCGCCGCGCAGATCGCCCGCCCGGGCCCGGCGTGCCATGCTCGAGCCGCAGAAGGCACCCGAGCCGATGTTGTAGGCGGCAGACACGAAGGCGGCCCGGGTCTCGGCCGGCAGCCCGGCCGGCAGACAGGGCCGGATCTCGCGCTCGGACTGCGCCACGCGGGCGGCCAGACGGCTGTCGCATTCGGCCGGCGTCGCCACCTGCCCCGGCCGCACCCCCTGCGTGTCGCCATCGCAGATCGTCCAGACACCGACGATATCGCGGTAAGCGCGCAGCTCGCGCCCCTCGAAGGGGGCGATCACCGCCGCCGCAAGCGCCAGCACCGCGCCGAGCCCCGCCACCGTGCGCCGGCCCACGGCGCCGCTCTCGTCGATGCAGAAGGCCCGGCCCCGGCGCCACTTGCGGATCAGGAGCAGGAGGTTCACCACCGCGATCAGCAAGCCCACGATCGGCACCAGCTGCGAGGCGAGGGTCGAGGCGCTCTCGAGCGAGGGCCACCAGGCCGGGAAGCTAATCGCCCCCGGGATTGTGGCCCATCCGGCCCGCGTCGCAATCTGGTCGAGTTTATCGGTCGTCACTGTCCTGCCCCTTTCCGGCAACAAAAAACCCGCCAGTGGCGGGTGCATCTCGGGTTTGTCTTTCGGCCTGTCAGACCTCCTGCACATCGTGCGGCGGCAGCTGCACCGGGCCGTCCGCCGTCACCGCGATCGGCTGCGGAAAGCGCGTCTGCTCCGAGGCATCCGCGCCATGCGGCAAGACCAGCGTCAGGTGCCAGAGCCCCCCATCCTGTACCGGCTGACCGACGATCCAGTCATGCGGCGCCTCAGGATCTGCGGTGTAGGTGCCGAGATCGAGCGCCACACCGTTCAGCACCAGAACATCGCCGGCGACAGAGACCGTCAGCGTGTCGTCGCGGCGCATCGGGCTCAGGGTGATGAGAAACATGTCAGGCTCCTTTCGCTCAGTACCAGCGGCCGATGGCACTGAAATCGACGGTGAAGTTGTTGACGTTGGAGTTTGCGGCAAACAGCATCACGCTCGCCGATGAGATGCCGGTCACCCGGACCTTGTTCCAGGCCGCCGCGCCGGTGCGCAAAGACCCGTTCACCGCAAGATTGCCGGTTGCGGTGAAGCTTGCCGGGAAGGTCCAGGAATATTCCGTCGAGCGCCAGATCGCGCCTTCGGCCGTCGTGATCGGCCCTGCCGCGCCGACCGCAGAATAGGTGCAGATCTGCGTGCCGTCGGCAAAGCGCACGTATTCTCCGTTGGCATTGCTGCCGCGTTCGATCAGCGCACGGTTTGGCACCCCGCCCGGGGCCATCTCTACCGTTCCGAGGATGTTCTTGCGGCCGTAGATGCGGCCCATGTCAACGCCGCCTTCGGCGAAGGCGAGCTGGTTGGCAGCCGGGCGGAACAGCCCGGTGTCGGCATCTCCAGCGAAGGAGACCCCCGGGAGCCCTGCTGTCCCGGCCGGAATGGACAATGGAAATGCGTCGCCATAGGCGTTGATCGCCGCCACCAGGGCGTTGATATTCGAGACCAACGTCGCGAGGTAGGCAACCTGCGCATCGGCGCGAGGCGGGAAATTGACCGGGTCGTTTCGGCTCGGTGCCGGTGGCGGTGTGGTGATTGTCGGAAGCGTCATCAGGTAAGGCCCTCCACTTCAAGGCTGCCAAAGCTGACATTGGTGGTCAGCGGGATCGAGAAATCTTGGAAGAATCCGTAGACGGTGGTTCCGAGATGCCCCGTCTCGTCTCCGGCGTAATAGACCGCGGGGATGGCTCGCACTCGTGCGAGGATCTTGCGGATGCGGCGCGCATCCCCGGTTGGAAAGCTGAAACGGAAGCGCGTGGTGTCGGAATAGGCGCGCTCGACAATGCTGAAGTTGCCGAAGGCGTCCCGCTCTTTCACCGAAAAATCGTCGATGCCGATCTCGGTGTCGACCAGCGTTTCGCCGATCACCTGCGCCCGACCGAGCACGATTTGCCCGACCTTGGTGGTGCCCCCAGAGGCTAGGGTGATATCGACCTGCACGCCAGTGTAGATGGGGACGCCAGTCACGATCTCCTGATCCGCATAGGTGATCGGCTCGAAGAAATACGACCACCAGTCGAATACGGCGCTACCGTCGATCAGGATGCGGGTCTGGTCATAGATGACCCCGTCGACAGGATCGGTGACCACGACACGGATCGAAGCAGCATTGAGCCCGAAGAAAGCGATGGCATCGGAGAGCATGTCTGGCCGCAGGCTATAGGTGATGTCGCCCTCCTGCGTCACCGGATCGGAGATCAGCCGATCGAATGCCCGCCAGCGGTTTGTGGCGCCGAGGCGAACCCAGAAGGTGCTGGTGGTGTCGGCGAGTGGGTCCTGCCCGGTGCTGGCTGCCACGGCCTTATAGATCGCATGAGTGCGGATCACTTGGTCATTGACGGCATAGCTCGCCCCGGCGTCCCACGCCGGGGCATCGGTCTCCGGGACATTGGACGCCAGCAACATCGCGTCGGTGATGGCGATCGGCTCGATGATCCTCATGCGGTGGCCTCCTGCACGGGCGGCTGCCCGATCACATCCCATTTGCGGGTGGTCTTCGCGATGCTGCGCGTATTGTCGGCGGTCTGCAGCCCGAGCTGGCGGCTCTCTTCCTTGAGCGCCCGCAGCTCCTCGCGCAGCGCCCGGAGTTCCTCGACCACCTGCCGGTTATCGAGCATCGAGCGCGTCTCGGACGGGTTGTAGATCCGCGAGGGGGCGACCAGCTCGAGGTCGTTCTCGCCGATATAGGCCGGGCCGCCATCATGGGTGCCGCCACGGGCGAAGCTGGGCACGCCCCGCGCGATGTCTTGCTCAACATCATTGAGGGCAAGCCAATAGGCGTTGTAGATCCGCTCCGTCCCGAGCGGCCCTGTGACGACGGTCTTGTCTCTGCCAGCGATTGTGCGCGTGCTGAACGTATAGTCTGCACGGGATAGCGCCGGTGCATCTGGCTCAGTGACTACTGGCGCCAGAGACGCCAAATAGGCAGCCTCCCGGCTTCCGGTCGGGTCGTATACCGTGCCGCCGATCTGGTCTGTTGTATCATATCCAGCGACGGCGCGACGAATCTGATAGGTCGTCCTCCCGGTAGTGTCGAAACCAATGATCTCCGCCATTGCAGCAAGGTCTGCATCCGTCACAAAATACGACCCATCGGCATTCGCCGTCAGGCCGGAGGCATAGGTGTTGAGGCGCGTCACCGCGCTCTCATGCGCGGCCCTGGCGGTCTCAGCACGCACAGCGGCGGCCAGATCTCCAAGCGCACTGCGCAGTGCGGTCATCGGCGCGGTGATGCTGGCCTCGGTCGCGGTCTCGTACCAGGTCGAAAAAGCCGCAGTCGGGTCGAAGCGGAATGTTCCGCCGAGGGTAAGCATGCCGTTCGTGCTGCCTGAGATCGCGCTAAGCAGGCTGCGCTGCGCCGCCGTGAGCCCCGAGACATTGACAAGGCCATTCACGATCCGGGTGATCCGGGTGCCGGTGGCGTCGAGCACTGCCCGCTGCTGTGCGGTGAGGCCAGACAGCTCAATCGCTGTGCGGATCGTGCGCGACGCGGTCGTCGCACGCTGACGCAGGACGCGGATCTCCACGTCGGTGAGGTCGGCGGCATAGACCGAGGCGACGGTAATTGCCCGGGCGGCAGAGGTATTGGCCCGCAACAGCAGCGTCCGCGTCGCATCGGTCATGCCAGAGGCCAGCACACCGGTGATATTTGCGACGTAGCTGCCCTGCTGGCGCAGCAGGATGCGCCGCGCGTCGGCCGACAGATCGGCGCTCACCGTGGCGCCGATCAGCGCGGCATAGGTGCCCTGCTCATCGATCACGATCCGGCGCAGGTCAGCGCTGACGCCGGGCGAAAGCGACGCCATGACCGAGACGCTGTAGGCGCCGACGGCGCCAAGCGCCAGACGCTGCGCCTGCGGGTCAATGCCAGAGGCGAGCGTCGCCGTCACCACCCGGGCGAGCTCGCTGTTTCCGGCAAGTGCCACCTGCATCGTCTCGGCATCGAGCCCTGCCCCGGCGAGCAGATTGACCGTCTTGCGCAGCGTCGAGACGGTGTTGACCGCCAGCCGCGTCAGATCGGCGCCGAGGTCGTTCTCGGCGGCATAGGTGATCGTCTTCACCATCTCGCTCGCGCCGGTCAGCGCCAGCCACTTGAGATCCGGCGTCAGGTCAGAGCGGGTGATGAAGTCGATAGTGCTGGTGATGCCGGTGTCGGCATTGCGCAGCAGCGCCTTGAGATAGTCCGGGATCTGCGCATCCTCGACGGCGGTGATGCTCAGGTCGATCTGCTTTTGCAGGCTGGCATAGTTGATCTCGGCTGCCGCGGCGATGGCGTCGTCGAGCGATCCGAGCTGGCTGTTCAGCGTGGTGATCTGATCTTCGCTCAGCGCGTTTCCAGCGGCGAGATAGTCGGCCACCTCCTGCATCAGGTCGACCTGATCTTGATAGAGCCCCTGGATCACATCCCACTTCGCCCCCTCGATCTGCGAAGCGCCCTGCACCGTGCCGAGATCCGACAGCACCCGCGCCTGCGCCAGCGCGAGCTCGGTCGCCGAGCCCGCGGTGTTGCTCACATTGTCGAGGTAGGTCTGCGCGACGCCGGTCAGGCTGTTGACCGCATCGAGGTCGCCCGCCAGCGCCGAGGCGAGCCGTGTCATGTATTGCGCCTGGCTGAAGGCCGTTGCCTGTGTCGGCGAGACCAGCGCGCCCGCGGTCGAGCGCATCGAGCGCACGAACTCGGCGATGCTGTCCGCCGCCTTGTACCAGTTGCCCGCGGCCGCGGCTGCCGCCTTCTGGCTTTCGGTGACCGCGTTGATCGTCGCATCAAGACTTGTCGACACCGCGCCGAGCAGGGTCTCGAGCTCGGCAGTAAGCCCCGACACTGCCGGCAGGATCTGATCCATCACGCCCGCCATGCCCACGAGCGCCGCCCAGAGATTGCGGCCAGCCTCGGTGGTCAGGTCCTGCGCGTCGATCAGGGCGCGATACTCGTCGCGCGAGCGCGGCAGCGCGGCGTTATAGGCCGCAAGCGCCGCCGTCGCCTGCCGGGTCAGGATCGCCTGTTGCTCGGCCGCCGAGTAGAACGTGCCCCAATAGGTCGAAACAGCCGAGGTGAAGCCATCGGCCCCGCCGAGCAGGTCCTCGAGCGCCGATGACACCGCCGCACCGGCAAGGCCGGAATAGCGCAGCGAATAGCCGAGCGTGTCGAAGGCGCCGTTGACCGTGGTCAGCGCGGTGCTGAGCCGGGTCAGCGCCTCTGTCGCGGTCTCACCCGTCGCGATCAGGTCATCGAGGCCGCCGATCATCAGCGCATAGGCATCGGCCGCGTCCGACAGCGCCGCAGTGAGCGCCTTGCCGATCTCCTCGTCCGACAAGCCCTTGGTCGAGACCTTCAGCTCATAGGCGAAGGCGTCGAATGTGTCGGCCGCAACGCCCAGAACCGAAGCCATCGACAGGATCGATGCCTGCGTGGCGTTGATCGCCTGAATGATTGGATCGGCCACCTCGGCAGACGCCGGCTTCGTGCTGGTGCTGGTCGAGGAGCTGAGCCCCCAGAATTTCGACTTCTTCACTTTCTTGTAGGTGTAGACGAGCACATCGGTGTCGGAGATCACTGCCTTGATGCCGGCATCGAGCAGCTTCGTCTTGGTGCCGAAGAAGCTGACCAGACCGGCGATGATCGCGATCGGGCCAGCGATGGCGCCGATGGCCGAGCCGAGCGCGCCGAGCGAGGCGGCAATCGAGCTGCCGCTGCCGGTCAGCAGCGCGCCGACGTTTCCGGTGAGGTTGGCGAAGGCCGTGGTGACCGAGGTCGAGAGCCCGGCGAGCCCGGCCGAGAAGGCGCCCGAGATCGAGCCCCAGGCGGCCGACATGATCGAGCCCGCGAAATTGCTCATGCCGAGCGAGATCGCCGAGAAGGCGGTGCCGATCCCCGACATCGCGCTGCCGGTCGCGGCCGCCGCCGCGGTTCCGCCGGCCGAGACCGAGCCGGTCAGCCCCATGCCGACCACGATCTGGTTCTTCATTGCCAGCGCGATCGCCTGCTTGAGCCACGACTTGAGCGCGTCGGTCATCGAGCTCAGACCGCCTGAAAACCCGTCGACCAGCCCGGTCGAGATCGCGTCCGACAGATCGCCGACGAGCGGAAGGCTGTCGGCAAGCTCGACGTTCAGGTTGCGGACTGCCTGCGCCCATTCGTCGTCGGACAGGGCGGCTTTCAGCGGCACGAGCTTCGCGAGCTTCTGCCGGTAGGCCTCAAGCGGATCGAGCGACGCCCGCAGCGCCTCGAGCTCGCGCTCGTATTTCTTCGCGAGCCTGTCCGAGGCCTTCGCGCCCGCACTCGCGGCCTTCTCCGCCTCGTTCCGCGCCTTGATCTTCAGCTGCAGATCCTGCTCGGCATAGATGACGCTCTGCCGGTCGGAGAACAGGGCACGTTCGGACGTTGCCACGATGCCCGCGTCTACCCCTGCCGCCAGCTGGGCATTGCGATACGCCTCGCGCTCAAGGTCGAGCTGTTTCTGTTTCCCGGCAACGATCTCATCCTGCCCGGCGTTGATCGCCGAGATCTGGGCATTGATCACCTGGAGCCGGTCACGGGCCGCCGCAGCATCGGAGGTAGCCGCCGCACCGAGCCGCGCGGCAAGCGTCGCCGCGGCATTGGCCGCGTTATAGGTCGCAGCAGTGACTCCGTTCATCGTGGCGAGGATGGTTTGGGCGGACAGGTTCCCGTTTGCGGCCTGCCGTGCAAGCTCGCGCAGTTGCTCCGGGATGTCCTCCGTTGTGCCGTAGACCTTCTTCAGCCACTCATTCAGCTCAGCAGTGGCCTTTGCGGCTTCCTCCGGACCATCTGCGGCGCCGATCGCCTCGATGCGCTGCGTCAGGGCGACGGCGCCCTCACCGGTCAGCTGGAAACGCCTGCCCAACTTCTCCAGCGCATCGCCTGCATATTTCCCATAGAATTCATAGTTTTCGGCCAGCCCTTTGATGTCTGCGGCAACGTCCATCTCCGAAATCGCCGTGATAGACGCCTGCAGCTTGTCGAGGGCATCGAGCTGCGCGAGATCGCGCAGAACGGCATAGGTCTCCCGGGCGGCACCAGAGTAGCGCCCGAACTTCTCGATCAGATCAGCGGATGACATGGAGGCATCTGCGGCGGCGGCTCGATAGGCATCGGTCGCATCGCTCAGGTCGTCCATGGTCTTCTTGAGCTGTTTCCCGCCGTTGTCGGCGCCAAGAAGGCTCATGGCGAGCGGCCCCATGACGGCAATCACCCCGCCAGCCAGAATCCCCCATGTGCCAAACACGGTCAGAAGGTCTGCCGACTGAACGCTCAATGCCTGTATGTAATTGCCGGTCACAGCGCCCTGCTGAGCGACTTGGTTCAGCTGGAAGGCAGCCTGTTTGAGGGCCATCCGCCCGCCGCCAACACTCGCGAAGAGCCCCTTGCTCGCCGCAGTCGTGGCCGTGGTCGCTGCAGATGTCGATTTCGCGGCGGTAGCAACGCCGAGCATCTGCTTTTCTGCGAGCCCCAGCACATGGTTCGCCTGCGCCTGCGTGATCGCGCCAGTCTTCACCGCAGCCGTCATCGCCTCCGTCGCCGCCTCATAGCGCTTCGAGGCCGCATAGACCGGATCGAGCGAGGCCCGCAGCGCCTCGTATTGCCCGGTCGACTGGGCAACGGCCGCGGCCTGCTCGCGCTGCGCCTGCTCGGCTCGCTCGGCTGCCGAGGCGACGCCCATGTAACGGCTCGCCGCCTGCTCGAGGATCTGCTCGGCCTGTCCCTGCGTGATCGCGCCAGCCTGCACCGCCGCCGTCATCGACTGCTGTGCCGCCTCATAGCGCTTCGAGGCCGCATAAACCGGATCGAGCGAGGCCCGCAGCGCCTCGTATTGACCGGTCGACTGGGCAACGGCTGCCGCCTGCTCGCGCTGCGCCTGCTCGGCCCGCTCGGCCGCCGAGGCGACGCCCATGTAACGGCTCGCCGCCTGCTCGAGGATCTGCTCGGCCTGCCCCTGCGTGATCGCGCCTGCCTGCACCGCCGCCGTCATCGACTGCTGTGCCGCCTCATAGCGCTTCGAAGCCGCATAGACCGGATCTAGCGAGGCCCGCAGCGCCTCGTATTGCCCGGTCGAGAGCGCCACCGCCGCAGCCTGCTCGCGCTGCACCTGCTGGGCCCGCTCGGCCGCGGTGGCCACGCCCATGTAGCGGCTCGCCGCCTGCTCGAGCGCGATGTTCGCCGCGCGCTGCGTCGCATCGCCCCGCTCCACCATCGCGGCGAGATCCTGCTGGATCTGCCGATAGCGCTGCGTCGCCGCAAAGGCCGGATCGATCGCAGCACGCAGCCGGTCGAAGGCATCGGCCCCCGTGCCCGCAACCGAGCGCGAGATCCCGGCCATCGACTGGTTGACGTTCGCCGCCATCCGCTGCGTCGTCGCCACCAGCGTGCGCGACCGGCTTTCGTATTGCGAGAGGTCGAGCGTGGCGCTCACCTGCATCGCTGCTGCGCTGTTCACCGACATGGCGGGCTCCGATCGTGCAAAAGGAAACGGCGGGCCGTTCAGCCCGCCGTGCTGTCGTCGAGATCCACCGGCGCGATCGCCAGCGGGTCCTCTCCGGCCTTCAGAGCCGCGCAATAGCCCGCGCACATCGCCGCGAGCGTCTCGATCTCCCAGGGCTCGCTCAGCCGCTCGGTCGCCCGGGCGAAGGGCTCGATCTCGGGCCAGTCGGTGGCGCGCGCCTCGGCGAGCCCCGACCGGATCGGGCCAAGGAGCTGCATCGCCTCGACGAGATACTGCCCGGCATCGAGCACCGGCAGGCGCAGCTCGCGACCGCGCTGCCGGGCGAAGGCCAGCCGCGAGACCTTCCAGCTTTTGGGCACTGAATGCAGGTGCCCGAGCTGGCGCGCGTAGAGGATCAGGCGGCCGCGGCGTTTCCCAGGTAGCTGTCGCGCCGCGAGGCGAAGGTCAGCACCTGCTCGACGAAGGAGCGCTCGCCCTCCTGCCCGTTCACCATCTGCAGGTTGAGGAACCAGCGGATGTCGTCTTCGGCCACCGTCAGCGCCGCCTCGCCGCGCGAGACATTCTCGAAGCCCGCGATCAGCGGCACGGCGCCGTCGACCATCTGCGCGTGCAGGTCATCGAGCATCTGCACATCGCCCTTCTTCGGCTTCGCCTTCATCCGCTCCTGCTGCGCCGCCCGCAGCGCCGCCTGCGCCGTGCGGCTCTCGGTGCCGCGCACCAGCACGACGCAGGGCTTCGTCTGCTCGGCGTCGGCGTAAAGCTTGGCGCCGGTCACCGGGTGCTCGAGGTGCACGCGGCCGGGTTTCTCGGCCGCCGAGCGGCTGTCGAACTGTGCAAAATCCATCATCTTCCTCTGTCTCTTGTCTGTGTGGTGGGTCGCAGAAATGGCCGGCCGCGAGGGAACCGCGGCCGCGCCCGGTGTCATGCCCGGCGTCAGGCGGCGACGCGCACGACGGCGCAGTTGATCCGGGCCTGCCCGCTCATCCCCTTCTGCGTCGAGGCCGAGCGCGCGCGGTCGCGCACGTTCGCGACCTTGCCGTGGAAATACGAGATCTCGCCGTCCGGGTCGGTGATCTTGAAGGACACGTCGTCGTTGGTGTTGGTCTTCGCGATCAGCAGCGCCTGGCCGGTGTCGGCGGCGCCGCTCAGCAGGAAGGTGAAGTCGGTCGTACCGCCGTCGACCGCGCCGTTGGTGTGCATCACCCGGCCCTTGAGCGTGGTCTCGGTCGAGTCTTCCGAGGTGTCGCCGATCTCGCCCCATTCGAGGATCTCGCCGATCTCGGAGAAGCTCAGCGCCGCGAAGCCGGCAGAGTCAATCGTGACGGGCTTGCCCGCCGCCACCTCGATGGTCGCGCCGATATAGGTCATGTTGGTCATGGTCAGCCTTTCTTCTCAGTGCCCGAGGTCTCGGGCGTTGCGGTCTTCGCCGGGGCGGCGACCGTGGCCGCGGTCCCGGCGATCTCGATCGTCTTCGCGGCCAGCCGGCCGCGCAGGACGTTGCGGTTGTCGACGATGTCCAGCACGGTCTGGTCGATCTCGACCGCCTTGCCGGCAGGCAGCAGGTGCCCGCTCGGAAGGGTCAGATCGCCCTTCCCCAGGTTGGTGACTTTCGGCATCTCGCCTCCTCAAATGACGAGGCCCCGCACGCGGACGGGGCCC
>NZ_SAVB01000021.1 GCF_004022265.1 Paenirhodobacter ferrireducens | reverse complement strand
CGCTCGGACCAATGGCGCGACATGGCTCATTCATGAACCGCTGCTCGGCCCTGGGACGGGCCGAGATCGAGGCCGTGACATGAGACAGACGGGATAAGGCCCAGATCGGCCCGTCGTCCGATTAGCGAAACAAGGTCTCCTGTAGGCCCCCTAGATCGAAGAGAGTGGTTTCGGGCGTAGGATCCACCAAAATGTCGAGATCGCTATCTTCCTTGTCTTCTTGACGAAGCACAGAGCCGTAGACGCGAGGATTCAATGCGTGATGTTGCGCGACGAGTTGCCGGATCACATGGCGGCCGTGCATGAGAGCTTGTGAAGGTTTCTTCCGGCACATTTCACGTCCTTCAAGTCCTTTGCGCATTCCCAGAAATCCGCCGCCCGCTCTCAGTAACATTGACTGCCAAATCTGACCAAGAATGACCGGCGGTTGCGCGTTCCCCATATAGCCACCATTCATCCACCGCACAGCGCCGCACTTGGCCCGAGCGGCTGCTTCCAGGAAGAGGCGTCAAAAGGCGACCGGCGGCTCACGGGCCGAATACGTCACCTGCGCCCATTCCGGAAATCGCCGCGATCTCTCACGCCCTCGGTTCCACGTCCTTCCAGTGCTTGTGCTTCGGCAATGCCTTTGCGCGCCGGGCAGCCTCTGCAATCGTGACAGGCGCATGATTCCAGACATCGACGCCGACATTGAGACTGTTGGCGCTGCCTTGCCAGTTCCCATGAACATGCCCGAACAGGTGCAGCGCGCCTTTCCTCGCGCCGTTCCACGTCATCATCGGGTAGTGGCACAGCGTGACTGGCAGATCCGCTGCGGGATCTTCGGCCTCAGCAAGCAGGGACACGCTGTCCCACGGCAGCGCCTGCGTCAGCGGGCCGTCGTGATTGCCGACGATCAGGTGCCGCCGCGCGCCCGGAAGCTGACCGAAGAGCGCGAGCAGCCAGTCGGGATCCTTGACCTTCGGGCCGAAGGCGAAATCGCCGATGATCCAGAGGTCATCCTCCGGCCCAACCTTCTGCCAGAGGGCCTCGATCAGCGCGGCGTCCATATGCGCGGTGTCGCGAAACGGGCGCCGGGCGTTGGGGATGATGCTCTCATGCCCGAAATGGAGGTCGGCGGTGTACCAGAAGGTCATGGGGATTGGTCTCAGAGGGAAGCCGAACCAGTCTAGCCGCACATCGAGTGCGAGCAAACACGATCCGGATGCCGTCACGTCCAACGTGAGAGGGTATCGCTGCGGGAAAGGAGGAAATTCACCGAAGAGCAGGAAACGTCGTGGACAGGATGGTTTCCGTGCGCCAACAAACATGTTGACAGCCGATCGGTACGCTTATGCTTCAGATCGGCACTGTTATGGGTAAATTACACAGGAACGGCTTGGTGGAGCTGAGGGGGATCGAACCCCTGACCTCATCATTGCGAACGATGCGCTCTCCCAACTGAGCTACAGCCCCTCGCCGTGGGGGGCTTTTCGCCCTTTGGCGGGGGAATGTCAAGCGCCCCAAAACACGGGAATGAAAGATTTTTCATTCTTCGGTTTCGAGGAGTTTTGCTCCCCCGCCGCCCCCCCCTTTCAGGCCGTGACGCCAAGCTTGCCACGCACGAAGGCGGCAAGATCGGCGGCCGGCCGGGCGCCTGCCGCGCGCGCCACCTCGCGCCCGCCACGAAACAGCACGAAGGCCGGAATCCCCTGGATCCGATAGCGTTGCGCCACTGTCGGATTCGACTCGGTGTTGATCTTGGCGAGCCGCACCTGCGGCGTCAGCATCCCCGCCGCCGCCTGGAACTGCGGCGCCATCTGCCGGCAAGGCCCGCACCAAGGCGCCCAGAAGTCGACGAGAAGCGGCAGGTCGTCCTTTTCCGCCTTCATCAGGGTCTCGGTCTCGATCTCGGTCACCTTGCCCGAGATCAGCGGCGCGCCGCAGACGCCGCATTTCGGTCCCGCGAGCAGCCGGTCGGCGGGAACCCGGTTCGCCTGCCCGCATTCGAGACAGGTCACGCGCATCGATTCGGCCATGTTGAGCCTCCGTTGCATTCGATTTGCCGAATATATTGGAAGCGACTCGCGACAATGCAAGGAGACAGGATGACCCCGTTCCGGAACCTGACGGCCGAGCGGCAGGAGGCGCTGCGCGCGGCCTATGCCGAGGAAATGGCGCGGCAGGGCGGCACCTGCGAAATGGCCGAGAAGATCGCCCGTTTCGCCGCATGGCTGGCCCCGCAGGGGGTGAGCTTCGGGCCCGAAGACCTGCCGCAGCGCCAGCGGTGAGGCCGCAAGGGGGCGCTGGCCCCTCTTGGCTACGCCAATTCACCCCCGGGATATTTTGGGGCAATTGGAAGCGGAAAGGGGAAGGTGCCCCTCCCCTTTCCACCCGGCATTTCCTTGGCCGAAATACTCCGGGGGTCCGGGGGCAGCGCCCCCGGCCCGTTGTCTTACATCCAGTCCTCGACCGGCGGGCAGGTGCACACCAGATGCCGGTCGCCATAGACGTTGTCGACCCGGCCGACGGGCGGCCAGTACTTGTCCTCGCGGAAGGCGCCGGGCGGGAAGCAGCCCTGTTCGCGGCTGTAGGGCCGATCCCAGTCGGCCACCAGATCCTCGACCGTGTGCGGCGCACGGCGCAGCGGGCTGTCCTCGGCGCCGATGCGGCCCAGGGCGACATCGTCGATCTCGGCCCGGATCGCCTCCATTGCGGTGATGAAGCGGTCAAGCTCGGCCTTCGTCTCCGATTCCGTCGGTTCGACCATCAGCGTGCCGGCGACCGGCCAGCTCATCGTCGGCGCGTGGAAGCCGTTGTCGACCAGCCGCTTCGCGATGTCATCGACCGTCACCCCCACCTCGGCGAAGCCGCGGGTGTCGAGGATGCACTCATGCGCCACCCGCCCCCGGTTGCCCATGAAGAGGATCGGATAGAGCGGCTTCAGCCGCGCCGCGATGTAATTCGCGTTCAGGATCGCGACCCGCGTCGCCTGGGTCAGGCCCGCGCCGCCCATCATCAGGCAATAGGCCCAGCTGATCAGCAGGATCGAGGCCGAACCATAGGGCGCGGCACTCACCGGCCCCTCGACGCCGCCGAGCTCGGGGTGGCCCGGCAGATGCGGCGCGAGATGCGCCTTCACCCCGATCGGGCCCATGCCCGGGCCGCCGCCGCCATGCGGGATGGCGAAGGTCTTGTGCAGGTTCAGGTGACTGACATCGCCGCCGATCTCGCCCGGCTTCACCAGGCCCACAAGCGCGTTCATGTTCGCGCCGTCGATATAGACCTGGCCACCGTGCTCATGGGTGATCTCGCACACCCGCTTCACCGTCTCCTCGAAGACGCCATGGGTCGAGGGATAGGTGATCATGCAGGCCGCGAGATCGCCCCCCGCCTCGGCCGCCTTCGCCGCGAAATCCTCGAGGTCGATGTCGCCGTTCGGCGCGGCCTTGACCACAACGACCTGCATCCCCGCCATATGCGCCGAAGCCGGGTTGGTGCCATGCGCCGAGACCGGGATCAGGCACACGCGCCGGTGCCCCTCGCCCCGCGCGCGATGGTATGCGGCAATCGTCATCAGCCCGGCATATTCGCCCTGCGCGCCGGAGTTCGGCTGCATCGAGAAGGCGTCATAGCCGGTGATCTCGCACAGTTTCTGCTCGAGATCGGCGATCACCTCGGCATAGCCCTCGGCCTGGTTCGCCGGCGCGAAGGGATGGAGCGAGGAGAACTCGGGCCAGGAGATCGGCATCATCTCGGCCGCGGCGTTGAGCTTCATCGTGCACGAGCCGAGCGGGATCATCGCGCGGTCAAGCGCGAGGTCGCGGTCCGAAAGCCGGCGCATGTAGCGCATCATCTCGCTTTCCGCCCGGTTCATGTGAAAGACCGGGTGGGTGAGATAGGCGCTGTCGCGCAGCATCGTCTCGGGGAAGCCGAGGCCCACGGTCTCGGGCGCCGGATCGGTGATGCCGAAGGCGTCGAGAAGCCGGGCGATGACGCCGGCATCGGTCAGCTCGTCGACCGAGATCCCGACCCGGTCGCGCCCGACGCGGCGCAGGTTCAGCCCGCGGTGGCGGGCGGCCGCCATGATCCCCTGCTGGCCGACGCCGACCTTCACGGTGATCGTGTCGAAGAAGGCCTCGGGGGCGACCTCGGCGCCGGCGGCCACCAGCGCATCGCGCAGCCGCACCGCGTTCAGATGCACCTGCTCGGCGATCGCGCGCAGCCCGACGGGCCCGTGGAAGACGGCGTAGAAGCTCGCCATCACGGCGAGCAGCGCCTGCGCGGTGCAGACGTTCGAGGTCGCCTTCTCGCGGCGGATGTGCTGTTCGCGGGTCTGCAGGCTGAGCCGATAGGCCTTGTTGCCACGGCTGTCGATCGAGACACCGACGATGCGCCCGGGCATCGACCGCTTCAGCTCGTCGCGCGTCGCCATGAAGGCCGCATGCGGGCCGCCATAGCCCATCGGCACGCCGAAGCGCTGCGCCGAACCCACCGCAATGTCGGCCCCCATCGCGCCCGGTTCCTTCAGCAGGCACAGCGCCAGAAGGTCGGTCGCAACCACCGCCAATGCCTTGGCGGCGTGGAGTTTTTCGATCAGATCGGTGAAATCGCGGACATGGCCATAGGTGCCCGGATACTGGAAGATCGCGCCGAAGACCTGGTCGGGGACCAGCGTCTCGGGCTCGCCCTTGATGATCTCGATGCCGAGCGGCAGCGCCCGGGTCTCGATCACGCCGATCGTCTGCGGATGCAGGTTCACATCGACGAAGAAGGCGCGCGCCTTCGATTTCGCCGCGCGCTCAGCCATGGTCATCGCCTCGGCCGCCGCCGTCGCCTCGTCAAGAAGCGAGGCGTTCGCCACCGGCAGGCCGGTGAGGTCCGCCACCATCGTCTGATAGTTCAGCAGCGCCTCGAGCCGGCCCTGCGCGATCTCGGGCTGATAGGGGGTATAGGCGGTGTACCAGGCCGGGTTTTCCAGGATGTTGCGCTGGATCGCCGGCGGCGTGACCGTGCCGTAATAGCCCTGCCCGATCAGCGAGGTCATCACCCGGTTCTTCGCCGCCACCCCGCGCAGCTTCTCGAGCAGCGCGTGTTCGGTCATCGGCGCCCAGCCGAGCGGCCGCGTCTGGCGGATCGCGGCGGGCACCGTCTCGTCGATCAGCGCCTCGAGCGAGGGCACGCCCACCGCCTTCAGCATCTCGGCCATCTCGGCCGGGCTTGGCCCGATATGGCGGCGGTTGGCGAAATCGTAGGTATCGTAGGAAGTGGGCGTGAACATGGGATTAACCGATGAAATCCTTATAATCCTCTTCCGACATGAAGGCATCGAGCTGCTCCATGTCCTCGACCTTCATCTTGAAGAACCACGCGCCAAGCGGGTCCTCGTTGACCAGGGCGGGGTTGTCGGAAAGCGCCTCGTTCACCTCGACGATCTCGCCATCGACCGGGGCGAGGATGTCCGAGGCCGCCTTGACCGATTCGATCACGCAGATCTCGTCGCCCTTGGCGACCTTGGTCCCGGGCTCGGGCAGTTCGACGAAGACCACGTCGCCCAGCTGTTCCGAGGCATGTTCGGTGATGCCGACAACCACGAGGTCGCCCTCGACGCGCAGCCATTCGTGCTCTTCGGTGAATTTGATCGTCATCTCGGGGGCTCCTCAGCGTTTGTAGGAATGGGGATGGAAGGGCATCGGGGCGATGCGGACGGGGTGACGCTTGCCGCGCACCTCGCCATAGACGAGCGTGCCCTCGGTCAGCGTGGCCGGCAGATAGGCCATCGCCATCGGCGCGTTGATCGAGGGGCCGAAACCACCCGAGGTGACGCGGCCAAGCGCCGCGCCGCCGCTCTCCTCGGCGAAGATCTCGGTGCCCTCGCGCATCGGCGCGCGGCCCTCGGGGCGCAGGCCGACGCGGCGGCGGGCGGGCCCCTGCGCCAGCTCGGCAAGGATCCGCTCGGCGCCCGGGAAGCCACCCGCACGGGCGCCCTCCGCGCGGCGCGCCTTCTGGATCGCCCAGGCAAGCCCCGCCTCGACGGGCGAGGTGGTGGTGTCGATGTCATGGCCATAAAGGCACAGCCCGGCCTCGAGCCGCAGGCTGTCGCGCGCACCCAGACCGATCGGCGCGACCTCGGCCATCGCCAGCAGGGCGCGGGCGAACCCCTCGGCGCGCCCCTCGGGCAGCGAGATTTCGAACCCGTCCTCGCCGGTATAGCCCGAGCGCGAGATCCAGAGCTCCGCGCCCTCCCAGACGAGCGTCGCGACCTCCATGAAGCGCATCGCAGCCACACCCGGCACCAGCCGCGCCAGCGCCGTTTCCGCCGCCGGCCCCTGCAGCGCCAGAAGCGCGCGGTCGGCGATCACCTCGACGCCCGGCACATGGGCGCGCAGATGCGCGCTGTCGGCCTCGGCACAGGCGGCGTTCACCACGAGAAACAGATGATCGCCCCGGTTCGCCACCATCAGGTCATCGAGAATGCCACCCGCGGCATCGGTGAACATCGCATAGCGCTGCCGGTTCAGGCCGAGCCCCGCGACATCGACCGGCACCAGCGCCTCGAGCGCGGCGACCGCGCCCGCGGGCAGGATCACCTGCCCCATGTGGCTGACGTCGAACAGCCCCGCCGCGGCGCGGGTGTGCAGATGCTCCTTCAGCACCCCCATCGGATATTGCACCGGCATCTCCCAGCCGGCAAAGGGCACCATCTTCGCCCCAAGCTCCAGATGCAGATCGAAAAGCGGCGTCCGCTTCAGGCCGGTTTCACTGGCCATGTCACACTCTCTTTCAGCCGGAAAAGCCCCGGCACCGAATCCCATGGCCTTTCGGCCCGCTCGATGCCCCCTCTGTCCCAACCCGTTGCCGGGCGCCTGAGATCGTTATCCCTTCGGCGGGCTCCCGTGTCCGGGCGCCTCTCTCCAGAGTCGTCGATCAGGTCGGTCCTTTTGCCTGAGAGTTTACCGGGGCGGTTGCTCCTTCGGCACCGGCGCGTGGCCGGCTTCTCCCGTTCCTGACGTCTCTCCCGATAGCCGAAGCCCCCCGTATCTGGCAAGCAAGAAAACGGATGCGACGCTTTGCAGAAAAAAGCGACATTCCTGTCAGGAAAAATGCCATGAAAAAAAGGGCGCCGACCGCGCCCCTTTCATCTTGGCAAAAATACCTCGGGGGTCCGAGGGGGCAGCGCCCCCTGCCCCGGCAGGGGCCCGGCGCGGCCTCAGCCCTTCGCCCGCACCCGGTGCAGCAGCGGCAGAAGATCGGCCATCTCGGGCCCGTGCGCCTGCCCCGTCAGCGCCTTGCGCAGCGGCATGAAGAGGCCCCGCCCCTTGCGCCCGGTCGCGGCCTTCACCTGCGCCGTCCACTCCCCCCAGGTCTCGGGGCCGAAAGGCGGCTCGGGCAGAAGCGCCAGCGCCGTCGCGACGAACTCGGCATCCTCCGGCTCGATCACCGGCTCGGCGCCGTTCAGGCACAGATCCGCCCAATGGCCGAGATCGTCGAGCCGGTCGATGTTGTGCGAGGCGACCCGCCAGAAGGCCTCGGCCTGCGCGGCGGGAATGCCGAGCCCCGCGATTCGCTCGGCCACCGCGGCGAAGGGCAGATGCTGATTGCGCGCGCGGGTCAGCGGAATCAGCTCGGCCGCGTCGAATTTCGTCGGCGCCGCGCCGAACTGGCTCAGTTCGAACCCTTCGGCCAGTTCGTCAAGCGACATCTTCAGCTCGACCGGCTGGCTCGAGCCAAGCCGCGCCATCATCGACAGCAGCGCCTCGGGCGCGATGCCCTGCGCGCGCAGGTCGCGGATCGACAGCGCGCCGAGGCGCTTCGACAGCTCCTCGCCCTGCGGCCCGGTCAGCAGCGAGTGATGCGCGAAGGCGGGCGGCTCGGCCCCGAGCGCACGGATGATCTGGATCTGCGTCGCGGTATTCGTCACATGGTCGGCGCCGCGCACGATATGGGTCACCCCCATGTCGGCATCGTCGACCGGCGAGGCGAAGGTATAAAGCACCTGCCCCGAGGTCTTCACCAGCACCGGGTCCGAGACCGAGGCCGCGTCGATCGAGATCGCGCCGAGGATGCCGTCCTCCCATTCGATCCGCTCCTGATCGAGGGCAAAGCGCCAGTAGCCCTCGCGCCCCTCGGCGCGCAGCGCCGCCTTCTCGGCCTCGCCCAGTCTCAGCGCGGCGCGATCATAGACCGGCGGGCGGCCCATGTTGAGCTGCTTCTTGCGCTTGAGGTCCAGCTCGGTCGGGGTCTCGAAACACTCGTAAAGCCGGCCCGCGGCGCGCAGATGATCGGCCACCTCGGCATAGCGGTCGAGCCGGCGCGACTGCGCCTCCTCGCGGTCCCACTCGATGCCGAGCCACTCGAGATCCGCCTTCAGCGCGTCGATGTATTCCTGTTTCGAGCGTTCCTGATCGGTGTCGTCGATGCGCAGAATGAAGGTGCCGCCGGCCTTGCGGGCGAGCAGATAGTTCATCAGCGCGGTGCGCAGGTTGCCGACATGGATGTAGCCGGTCGGCGACGGGGCGAAACGGGTCACGATGGTCATCTGGGGGCCTCCTGTGGGCCCCTGCTCTTTCACACCCGGCCGTTCTTGTCCATATCGGGGGCTGGACCGGCACGGTGGAGGACAGGATGACGGCACGCTGGAAGGATTGCGAGGCCCCCTCGCTCGACGACATCGCGGCGATGGCGGAAGCCGCGCGCGCCGCCCTGCCCGAGGCCTTCCGCGGCCCGGCCGCGGCGGTCGTGCTGCGGATCGAGGATTTCGCCGCGGACGATCTGCTCGACGAGCTGGAGATCGAGGACGCCTTCGAACTCACCGGGCTTTATGACGGCATCCCGATGACGCAGAAATCGGTGATGGATCCGGGCGGGCCCGACGTGATCTGGCTGTTTCGCCGCGCGATCCTCGACGAATGGGCGGCGCGTGGCGATGTGGCGCTCGATGCGCTGGTGGCCCATGTCTTCGTGCACGAGCTCGCGCATCACTTCGGCTGGTCGGATGGCGATATCGCCGCGATCGACCGCTGGTGGGAATGAGCGCGGCTTGCCGGGGCAGGAGGCGACCCTAGCTTGAGCCGAAACCCGCCCGGAGGACCGAGAATGAAGCACCCGACCCGCCGAGCCGCCCTTGCCGGCGCCGCCGCCCTGCCCCTCGCCTCGGCCCTGCCGCAACCGGCCGCGGCAACCGAGACGCCCCCCGCCCCGCCCGCGATCGCCCCCTGGCGGCGGCTGCGGCTCGGCGCGTTCACCGTGACCCCGCTGCTTGCCGGGCAGCGGCCGCTCGAGGCGCCGCATGGCACCTTCGGGCTGAACGTGTCGGACGAGGCCTTTGCCGCGGCAAGCGACGCCGCCTTCCTGCCCACCGACCGCGCCCTCAATTCCTTCACCCCGGTGCTGGTCGAGACTGGCAGCGAGACCGTGCTCTTCGACACCGGACTTGCCCCCGAAGGAGTGCTCGCCGCGCTTGCCGCCGCCGGCCACGCCCCCGAGGACGTCACCCTCGTCGTGCTCACCCACATGCACGCCGACCACATCGGCGGGCTGAGTGCCGGGGGTGTTGCGACCTTCCCGCAGGCGCGCTGCGTCACCGGCCGGATCGAATGGGACCACTGGTCCGCCGCCGGCAACGAGACCTTCGAGACCCGGGTGCGCCCGCTCGCCGACCGCTTCACCTTCCTTGACGACGGCGACACGGTGGTGCCCGGCATCACCGCGGCGCTCGCCCCGGGCCACACGCCGGGGCACATGGTCTTCCGCCTCGAAAGTGCCGAGCGCGCGCTGATGCTGACCGCCGACACTGCGAACCATTATGTCTGGTCGGTCGGCCACCCGGACTGGGAGGTGCGCTTCGACAGCGACCGCGCCCAGGCGATCGCCACGCGCAAGCGCGTGCTGGGCGCAATCGCGGCCGAACGCATCCCCTTCATCGGCTACCACATGCCCTTCCCCGCAGCCGGTTTCCTCGAGGCCACGGAGGGCGGTTTCCGTTTCATCCCCGTGAGCTATCAGCTCGACCTCTGACAGGTGCCGCACTGCGGCGATAGCGCTTGGAACAGGGCAGCGGACCTGCCATGATCGCGGCACTTGCCGCGCGCGAAACACCCGGGGAGATTGCATGCCCGCGATCCTGACCATCACGCTCAACCCGACGGTCGACATTGCGATCACCGCCGATCACGTGGCGCCCGAGCGCAAGCTGCGCTGTTCGCGCCCCGATACCGACCCGGGCGGCGGCGGCATCAACGTCAGCCGCGCGATCTCGGCGCTTGGCGGACATTCGACTGCCTTCGTCGCGCTTGGCGGGCCGACCGGCGACAAGGTGATGCACCTGCTGGCCGAGCAGGGGATCGGGCTGTCGCCCTTCCCCGCGCCCGGCGAGACGCGGCAGAGCCTGACCGTCACCGACGCCTCGACAGGAGAGCAATACCGCTTCGTCATGCCGGGGCCGGAATGGTCGAAACGCGACGTGACCAAGGTGCTCGACCGGATCGGCCGGGCCGCGCCCGAGGGCGGCATCGTGGTGCTCTCGGGCAGCCAGCCGCCGGGCGTGCCCGAGGATTTCCCGGCAAGGCTCGCCACCCGGATCGCCCGCACTCAGGCGCGCTTCTTCCTCGACACCTCGGGCAAGGCGCTGCATGCGCTGCTGAGCTCGGGCGCGAAACCCGCCGACGTGCTGCGCATGGACGATCTCGAGGCCGAGGAACTTGCCGGCCATCCATTGCCCAGCCGCACCGACAGCGCCGATTTCGCCGAAAGCCTGGTGAACCGCGGCATCGCCCATGCGGTGATCGTGGCGCGCGGCGCGGATGGCAATGTGCTGGCCACCGCCGCGGGCCGCTGGGTGGCGCAGGCCTTCCCCGACGAGGTGATCTCGAAGGTCGGCGCCGGTGACAGCTTCGTCGCGGCCTTCTCCCTCGCCCGCACCCGCGGCCTGCCGCAGCCCGAGGCGCTGCGCTGGGGCGCGGCGGCGGCGGCGGCGGCGGTGATGACCGAGGCCACCGACCTGTGCGAGCTGCACACGGTGAAGCGGCTGCTGCGCTCGACCACGCTCACCGAGATCTGAGCGCGCGCGGCCGGGAGGGGGAAAGGGGGCGCCGCCCCCTCGGCCCTTCAGGCCTCACCCCCGAGGTATTTCGGGCAAGGCGAACACCGGGACCATGGTCACGCCCGGCTCAGAAGCTCGGCGGCGTGCAGGCGCTGACCACGGTGCAGGGCTCGCGCCCCGGGTTGCGGAAGCGGTGCGGCAGCGGGCTGGCAAAGGCATAGGCATCGCCCGGGCCGAGGATCTTGCGTTCGCCGTCGACCGTCACCTCGAGCCGGCCGGTCAGGATGATGCCGATCTCCTCGCCCTGGTGGCTGAGCGCCACCTTGCCGGTGTCGGCGCCGGGCTGGTAGGTCTCGTGCAGCATCTGCAACAGCCGCCCCGCCCCCGCCTCGCCGATCTGGCGGTAGGAGATCTTGCCCTTGCCGATCTCGACCAGCTCCTCGGCCGCGAAGAAGAAGCGCCGCTCGGTCTCCGGGGTGAAGGCGAAGAATTCCGCAAGCCCGATCGGCAGCCCGTCGAGGATGCGCTTGAGCGCCCCGACCGAGGGGTTGGCGCGACCGGATTCGATCAGCGAGATCGTCGAATTCGGCACGCCCACCCGGCGCGCCAGCTCGCGCTGCGAGACCCCGCGCGCTGCGCGCAAGGCGCGCAACCTGCCGCCGACGTCCACATCCATTGCCCCGCCCCGTTCCGCTTGTTCGACATTCGCAAAACATCAACGAACGAACACGCAAAATCAAGGACTTGGATGCAGCGGAAAAAGGATTGTTGCAGGCGACGGAACGTGGCTTCCTTGCAGACAGACAGCTTTCCCCGAAATCACGGACCGAGTCCCATGAACAAGCTCACGAACGACCTTTCCCACGTCACCGAGGCCGACCGCGCCAACGTCTGGCACCATCTGCTGCAGCACAAATCGCTCGAGACCACCGACCCGCGCATCATCGTCAAGGGCCAGGGCCTGCGGATCTGGGACCAGCACGGCGCCGAATTCATCGACGCGGTTTCGGGCGGGGTCTGGACGGTGAACGTCGGCTATGGCCGCGAGAGCATCGCGAACGCGATCCGCGACCAGCTGATCGAGCTGCCCTATTGGGCGGGCAGCGGCGGCACCATCCCGGGCGCGCTGTTCTCGGAAAAGCTGCTGACCAAGATGCCGGGGCTGAGCCGCGTCTATTACGCGAACTCCGGCTCGGAAGCGAACGAGAAGGTCTTCAAGATGGTGCGCCAGATCTCGGCGCGGCTGCATGGCGGCAAGAAGTCGAAGATCCTCTATCGCGAGCGCGACTATCACGGCGCGACGATCGGCACGCTCGCCGCCTGCGGTCAGGAAGAGCGCGCGATGCAATACGGCCCCTTCCCCGACGGCTTCGTCGCTGTGCCGCATTGCCTTGAGTATCGTGCGCAATGGGATGTCGAGAACTACGGCGAACGCGCGGCGGATGCGATCGAGGAAGTGATCCTGCGCGAGGGCCCGGACACCGTCGGCCTTCTGTGCCTCGAGCCCGTCACCGCGGGCGGTGGCGTGATCGTGCCGCC
Organism: Paenirhodobacter ferrireducens; assembly: GCF_004022265.1. Taxonomy (GTDB): domain Bacteria; phylum Pseudomonadota; class Alphaproteobacteria; order Rhodobacterales; family Rhodobacteraceae; genus Rhodobacter; species Rhodobacter ferrireducens. The sequence goes on along the minus strand of NZ_SAVB01000021.1, from coordinate 92,585 downwards.
GAAGGGCTACTGGCAGCGGGTGCAGGAGATCTGCAAGAAATACGACATCCTGCTGCACATCGACGAGGTCGTCTGCGGCATGGGCCGCACCGGCACCTGGTTCGGCTATCAGAACTACGGCATCCAGCCCGACTTCGTGACGATGGCGAAGGGCGTGGCCTCGGGCTATGCGGCGATCTCGTGCTGCGTGACCACCGAGGCGGTGTTCGAGCAGTTCAAGGATGCCTCGGACAAGCTGAGCTATTTCCGCGACATCTCGACCTTCGGCGGCTGCACTGCGGGCCCGGCTGCGGCTCTCGAGAACATGCGCATCATCGAGGACGAGGGGCTGCTGGCCAATACCGTCGCCATGGGCGAGCGGATCATGGCGAACCTCAACGCGCTGATGGAAAAGCACAAGGTGATCGGCGACGTGCGCGGCGCGGGCCTCTTTGCGGGCGCCGAGCTGGTCGCCGACCGGGCGACGAAAGAGCCGATGGCCGAGGCCGAGGTCTCGCGCGTGGTGGCCGAGGGGGCGAAGCGCGGCGTGATGTTCGGCATGACGAACCGCTCGCTCACCGGCTTCAACAACACGCTGTGCTTCAGCCCGGCGCTGATCGCGACGCCCGATGACATCGACGCGATCACCGATGCTGTCGATGGCGCGCTGACCGCCGTCTTCGGCTGATCCCGGCGCCACGGAAACACAAAGCCCCGGCGGAAACGCCGGGGCTTTTGCATTTCGGGAGGCGTTTCCGGGGGCGGCCTCAGCGCGTGTCGCGCCAGCGGTTCACCATCGGGTAGCGGCGGTCGAGCCAGAAGGCCCGCGTCGTCAGCCGCGGTCCGGGCGCCGACTGGAACCGCTTCCATTCCGAGATGTAGAGCAGATGCTCGACCCGCTTCACCGTGGCGCGCTCAAACCCCGCCGCGACGATCTCGGCCACTGACTGGTCGCGCTCGACCAGCCGGTCGAGGATCGCGTCGAGCACCTCGTAGGGCGGCAGGCTGTCCTCGTCCTTCTGGTTGTCGCGCAGCTCGGCACTTGGCGGCTTGTCGATGATCGCGGGCGGGATCACCTGGCCCGCCGGGCCCTGCATCCACGGCCGGTGGTTCGCATTGCGCCAGCGGCAGGTCTCGAAGACGCGGGTCTTGTAGAGGTCCTTGATCGGGTTGTAGCCGCCCGCCATGTCGCCATAGATCGTGCAATAGCCGACCGCGACCTCGGACTTATTGCCGGTGGTCAGCAGCATCCCCCCGAACTTGTTCGAGATCGCCATCAGCATCACGCCGCGCAGGCGCGACTGGATGTTCTCCTCGGTGATGTCGGGTTTCGTGCCCTCCATCAGATGGGCGAGCGCCCCCGCCACCGCGTCGCGCGGCCCCTCGATCTGCACGGCGTCGAGCCGGGTGCCGAGACGGCGGGCCAGATCGGCCGCATCATCAAGCGAGCCCTGCGAGGTGAAGCGCGAGGGCAGCATGACGCAATGCACATTTTCGGCCCCGATCGCATCGGCCGCGATCGTGGCGACCAGCGCCGAGTCGATGCCGCCCGAGAGCCCGAGCACCACCTTCGAGAAGCCCGACTTGCGAAGATAGTCGCGCAGGCCGGTGACCATCGCGGCGTAATCCTGTTCCCAGTCCGACGGCGCCTCGGTCACCGGGCCGGGCAGTGCCTGCCAGCCGTCGGTGCCGCGCTCGAAGTCGATATGCGCCACGGCCTCCTCGAAGACCGGCAGCTGGGCGGCGAGCGCCCCATGCGGGTTCAAGACGAAACTTGCCCCGTCGAAGAGCTGGTCGTCCTGCCCGCCCACCATGTTCAGGTAAACAAGCGGCAGCCCGGTCTCGACCACGCGCGAGACCATCAGGTTCATCCGCAGCTCGAGCTTGTTGCGATAGTAAGGCGAACCGTTCGGCACCAGCAGGATTTCGGCCCCGGTCTCGGCCAGCGTCTCGGCGACGTCGGCATGCCATGAATCCTCGCAGATCGGCGAGCCGATCACCAGCGGGCCGACCCGGTAGGGGCCGGAGATCGGGCCGCTGTCGAAGACCCGCAGTTCGTCGAACAGGTCCACATGCGGCAGGTGATGCTTGAGGATGCGCGCGGCGACGCGGCCGTTTTCCAGCACCCACCAGGCGTTGTAATGGCCGCTCTCGTCCCAGTAAGGGCCACCGATGCCAAGTGCCGGACCATCGGTGATCTTGGTGGCGAGGTCCTCCATCGCCGCCATCGCATCGGCGACAAAGGCGGGCTTCAGCACCAGGTCCTGGGTCTGATAGCCGGTCAGGAACATCTCGGGCAGCGCCACCATGTCGGCGCCCGCGGCGCGGCCCTCCTCCCAGGCGGCAAGCGCCTTCGCCGCATTGCCGGCGAGATCGCCGACGGTGGCGTTGAGCTGGGCGAGCGTGAGGCGGAATCTGTCGGCCATGCGGGGCTCCTCGTTCGTCTGCCCCCGATGTAGCCTCTTGGTGCAGCGGTGGAAAGCCGCAGGGGGCGAAAACCCGCACCGATCGGTGCCGCAATGCGGCAGGGACGGCCGCGATGCTTGTGCGATCTGCCCCCGCGCACTAGATTTGCCCGGCCTTCGGGCAGGCCGAGTCAGGGGGAAACATGGCGCGCACACGGATTCTCGCAATCGGACTGGCAGTGTCGCTGGCCGCCGGCGCCGCCGTGGCCCAGGAGGTCGCCACCAAGCAATACGAGGACGGCGGCATCTACGAAGGCACCTTCAAGGACGGCAAGCAGCACGGCCACGGCATCTACCGCCTGCCCTCGGGCTATGAATACGAGGGCGATTGGGTGATGGGCGAGATCGTCGGCGAGGGCACGGCGAAATTCCCGAACGGCTCGGTCTATGTCGGCCATTTCTCGCGCGGCAAGCCCGATGGCAAGGGTAAGATCACCTTCGCCGACGGCGGCACCTACGAGGGGGACTGGGTGCAGGGCGAGATCACCGGCAACGGCATCGCCCATTACGCGAACGGCACCACCTACGAGGGCAGCTTCGTCAACGCCCTGCATCAGGGCCATGGCGTGCTGACCGGCCCCGACGGCTATCGCTATGAAGGGGACTGGGTACAGGGGGTGAAGCAGGGACAGGGCAAGATCACCTATCCCGACCGCTCGGTCTACGAGGGCGACATGCTGGCCGGCGCGCGCGCAGGCCACGGCCGGCTGACGATGGCGAACGGGCTCGTCTACGAGGGGCTCTGGGCCGCCGGCCAGATGAACGGCACCGGCCGGCTGGTGCAGCCGAACGGCGACATCTACGAAGGCGAGATGGTCGACGGCAAGCGCCAGGGCCAGGGCAAGGTGACCTACGCGAACGGCGACACCTACGAGGGCAGCTTCGCGGGCGATGCCCGCTCGGGCCGGGGCGTGTTCCGCGGCACCGACGGCTATGTCTATGACGGCGACTGGACCGAGGGCCGGATCGAGGGCGCGGGCAAGGTCACCTATCCCGACGGCTCGGTCTACGAGGGCGCGTTCAGGAACGACCTGCCCGAGGGCAAGGGCAAGATCACCTATCCCGACGGGTCAAGCTATGAGGGCGACTGGTCGGCCGGCGTGATCGAGGGCACCGGCATCGCGCGCTATGCGAACGGGCTCGTCTACGAGGGGCAGTTCCTGGCCGCGCGCAACCACGGCAAGGGCAAGATGACCTACCCCGACGGCTATGTCTACGAGGGGGACTGGGCCGATGGCCAGCGCCAGGGTCAGGGCAAGGCCACCTATGCCGACGGCACCGTCTACGAAGGCGGCTTCGAGGCCGGACAGCGCTCGGGCCGGGGCCGGATCACCATGCCCGACGGCTTCGTCTACGAGGGCGGCTGGCACAATGGCGAGATCGACGGTCAGGGCAAGGCGACCTACGCGAACGGCGACAGCTACGAGGGCACCTTCGTGATGGGCAAGCGTCAGGGCAAGGGCGTGATGCGCTACAAGTCGGGCGAGGTCGCCTCGGGCACCTGGAACGAGAACGTTCTGACCGAGGAAGCGCCGGTCACCGAACCGCCGGCCGGCGATGCGCCAGAGACAGAGGCGCCGGCGGCCCCGGCCGCGAACTGACCCTGCCCGCCCGGAGGGCGGACAGGGAAAGCGGTCAGACTGCGGCCATGTCCACCGCGCGCGGCTTGCCCTCGGCATCGACCGCGACCATGGTGAAGCGCGCCTCGGTCACCTTCTCGCGCAGCGCGGTATAGGCGCGCCGGGCCCAGACCTCGATGCGGATCACCATCGAGGTGCGGCCGACCTGATCGACCGCGGTATAGACGCACAGCGTGTCGCCCACCTTCACCGGCTGCTTGAACACGATCTCGTTCGCCGCGATCGTCACCGTGCGGCCGTTGCAGCGCTCGTTCGCGCGGATCGCGGCGGCAAGGTCCATCTGCGACATCACCCAGCCACCGAAGATGTCGCCCGCCGCGTTGGTGTCAGCGGGCATCGCCAGCGTCCGCAGCGTCAGCTCCATCCCCTCGGGGGTATTCATCTCGCTCATCTCTCGTCCTTTCGGTCTCTCCCCTGCCCCGGGATGTGGCATGCGCGGGCGCGGTTCTCAACCCGGCCCCGCGTGCAAGACAGCCCTGCATCCGGTGCATCCCCGCACCGCATGCAGATTCCGCTTTTCAAACGCGACCGGGCCGGTATAGTCGCGGCCATGACACGGATGCTGAACATTTCGACGAACCGTCCCGGGGCCTTTGCCTCCGGCCTGTCCGTCCGTGGTCTCCTTCTTCTTAGCAGCCTCTGAGCGTGCCCTCGGGCGCGACCGCTCAGGGGTATCCAGCGCCCGACCTTCCCGAAGCCCACGCGAGCGCTGGCCTTCGGGTTCCCCTGACGCTAAGGAAGACCCCGAGGAGACATTTCCATGGCTGCGAACATGACCGACAAATCCCGTGTCCTGATTTTCGACACCACCCTGCGTGACGGCGAACAGTCGCCCGGCGCGACGATGACCCATGACGAGAAGCTGGAGATTGCCCAGGCTCTCGACGAGATGGGCGTCGACATCATCGAGGCCGGCTTCCCGATCGCCTCGGAAGGCGATTTCGAGGCGGTGTCCGACATCGCGAAGAACGCGAAGAACTCGGTGATCTGCGGCCTCGCCCGCGCGAATTACAAGGACATCGACCGCTGCTGGGAGGCGGTGAAGCACGCGCCGCGCGCGCGCATCCACACCTTCATCGGCACCTCGCCCAGCCACCGCGGCATTACCAACCTCGATCAGGACCAGATGATCGAGCGCATCGCCGATACCGTGAACCACGCCCGCAACCTGTGCGAGGACGTGCAATGGTCGGCGATGGACGCGATCCGCACCGAGCGCGACTATCTGTGCCGTGTGGTCGAGACCGCGATCAAGGCCGGCGCCACGACGATCAACATCCCCGATACCGTCGGCTACACCCTGCCGCAGGAATCGGCCGAGATCATCTCGATGCTGCTCGAGAAGGTGCCGGGCGCCGACGAGATCATCTTCGCCACCCACTGCCACAACGACCTCGGCATGGCGACGGCGAACGCACTGGCGGCCGTCGCCGCGGGGGCGCGCCAGATCGAGTGCACGATCAACGGGCTCGGCGAACGCGCCGGCAACACCGCCCTCGAAGAGGTGGTGATGGCGATGAAGGTGCGTCGGGATCTGATGCCCTACACCACCGGCATCGACACCACCAAGATCATGAACCTGAGCCGCCGCGTCAGCCAGGTCTCGGGCTTCCCGGTGCAGTTCAACAAGGCGATCGTTGGCAAGAACGCCTTCCTGCACGAGTCGGGCATCCATCAGGACGGCGTGCTGAAGAACGTCGAGACCTTCGAGATCATGAAGCCCGCCGACATCGGCATCACCGAGACCAACATTGCCATGGGCAAGCATTCGGGCCGCGCCGCGCTGCGCTCGAAGCTGAAGGATCTGGGCTTCGACATGGCCGAGAACCAGCTCAACGACGTCTTCGTGCGGTTCAAGGCGCTCGCCGACCGCAAGAAGGAGATCTATGACGAGGATCTGATCGCGCTGATGTCGGACAGCGCCGCCAACACCGGCAACGACTATCTGCAGGTGAAATGGCTGCGCGTGGTCTGCGGCTCGGACGGTCAGGAAGCCGAGCTGAAGATGCTGGTCGACGGCGTCGAGAAAAGCGCGACCTGCGCCGGCGACGGCCCGGTTGACGCCTGCTTCAAGGCGGTGAAGGCGATCTACCCGACCAAGGCGAAGCTGAAGGTCTATTCGGTGCAGGCGGTGACGCAGGGCACCGATGCGCAGGCGACGGTGAGCGTGCGGATGGAAGAGGACGGCCGCATCGTCACCGGCTCGGCCGCCGACACCGACACCATCCTCGCCTCGGTGAAGGCCTATGTCGGGGCGCTGAACCGTCTGCGCGTGCGCAGCCAGAAGACCGCGCCCGACGCCGACATGAAGACGGTGAGCTACAAGCTCTGAGCGGGCCGCGACAGGGATCAGGGGCGCCGGCATCGCCCGGCGCCCCTTTTCATCCCGCGCAAGCCCGGCAGAGCCGATTTTCCACCGCAAAATCACACGATTTCGTGAGAAGTTGCAGATTGAATATTTCAAAACTCTGACGCGGCCTAATGGCCGGATCCGATGTTCGATTTCTGCAATTCCGCCTCCATCGGCCGGCGGAATGCCGCGGCTGTGACCGGGGCGTGAGGGAAATCCGCTTCCGCATTTTCGAGGCTTTGCCTATATGGGCGGAAACCGGGCTCGGGGGGCGAGTCGCGGGCTTTTACTCATTGGGAAGCGGACATGGCGGGACTGGGCGGGATTTTTTCCTCGGACATGGCAATTGACCTCGGCACGGCGAACACGCTGGTCTACGTCAAGGGCAAGGGCATCGTGCTGAACGAACCCTCGGTGGTCGCCTATCACGTCAAGGACGGCAAGAAGCAGGTCCTCGCGGTCGGCGAGGATGCCAAGCTGATGCTCGGCCGCACCCCCGGCTCGATCGAGGCGATCCGCCCGATGCGCGACGGCGTCATCGCCGATTTCGACAGCGCCGAAGAGATGATCAAGCACTTCATCCGCAAGGTGCACAAGCGCTCGACGCTGTCGAAGCCGAAGATCATCGTCTGTGTGCCGCATGGCGCGACCCCGGTCGAGAAGCGCGCGATCCGGCAGTCGGTGCTGTCGGCGGGGGCGCGCCGCGCCGGGCTCATCGCCGAACCGATCGCCGCGGCGATCGGCGCCGGCATGCCGATCACCGATCCCACCGGCTCGATGGTGGTCGACATCGGCGGCGGCACCACCGAGGTGGCCGTGCTGTCGCTCGGCGACATCGTCTATGCGCGCTCGGTGCGCGTCGGCGGTGACCGAATGGACGAGGCGGTGATCTCCTACCTGCGGCGCAACATGAACCTGCTCGTCGGCGAAAGCACGGCCGAGCGGATCAAGACCACGATCGGCACCGCGCGCATGCCCGACGACGGCCGCGGCGCGAGCCTGCTGGTGCGCGGGCGCGACCTGCTGAACGGCGTGCCGAAGGAAGTCGAAGTCAATCAGGCGCAGATCGCCGAGGCGCTGTCGGAACCCGTGCAGCAGATCTGCGACGCGGTGATGCAGGCGCTCGAGGCGACCCCGCCCGATCTGGCCGCCGACATCGTCGACCGTGGCGTGATGCTGACCGGCGGCGGCGCGCTGCTGGGCGAGCTTGACCTGAGCCTGCGCGAACAGACCGGGCTGTCGATCTCGATCGCCGACCAGTCGCTGAACTGCGTTGCGCTCGGCACCGGCAAGGCGCTCGAATACGAAAAGCAGCTGCGCCACGTGATCGACTACGACAGCTGAGGCCGGCCCCTGACGGGCGTCGGGGCTGCAACCGGAGGCAGACGTGGCGAAAGACCGCGACGAAGATTACGCAGGGCCGCTGCGTCGGATCGCCATCGCGATTCTGGCGCTGGTTCTGGCTGTCAGCTTTCTGGCCTGGCGCATCGACAGCCCGCGGGTCGAGCGCTTCCGCTCGGCCTTCATCGACCGCTTCGTGCCGACCTTCGACTGGGCGATGGTGCCGGTGACGAAATTCCTCGGCATGGTCGAGGGCTTCCAGTCCTATGTCCGGATCTACGAACAGAACCAGGAGCTGCGGCGCGAGCTGCAGCAGATGAAGGCCTGGAAGGAAGCGGCGGTGCAGCTGGAGCAGCAGAACGCCAAGCTTCTGGCGCAGAACCAGGTGCGCCTTGACCCCAAGCTGACCTCGGTGTCGGGCGTGGTGCTCGCCGACAGCGGCTCGCCCTTCCGGCAATCGGTGCTGCTCAACGTCGGCTCGCGCGACGGCATCGTCGACGGCTGGGCGACGATGGACGGGCTCGGCCTGGTCGGACGGATCTCGGGCGTCGGCCACACCACCAGCCGCGTCGTGCTGCTGACCGACAGTTCAAGCCGCGTGCCCGTCACCATTCAGCCCTCGGGCCAGAAGGCGATCCTGACCGGCGACAACACCGCCTTCCCGCTGATCGACTTCCTCGAGAACGCCGATGCGGTGCGGCCGGGCGACCGGGTCGTGTCCTCGGGCGATGGCGGGGTGTTCCCGGCCGGGCTGCTGGTGGGCCAGGTCCTGCAGGGCCAGGACCGGCGGCTGCGGGTGCGGCTGTCGGCCGATTACGAACGGCTCGACTTCCTGCGCGTGCTGCGCTCCCACCCGGCCGAGCAGCTGCAGGATGCGGGCCCCCTGATCCCGCCGCCGCCGCAGGTGCTCGAGGAAGAGGCGAAGGGGGGCAAGGATGGTTGACCCGCTCACCACGCGCCGGCTTGCGCATCGCGCACTCTATGTGGCGCTGGCGGCGGTGATCCTGTTCCTGCGCCTGCTGCCGGTGAACCCGATGGCGCATGGCATCCCCGGCCCGGACCTGATGCTGGCCTTCACCCTCGCCTGGGTGCTGCGCCGGCCCGATTTCGTCCCCGCGCTGCTGATCGTCGCCGTGGCCTTCGTCGAGGATCTGATGTTCTGGCGCCCGATCGGGCTGTGGCCGCTCATCCTGCTCGCCGGCACCGAGTTCCTGCGCGCGCGCCAGTCCGCGGCCCGTGGCATGCCCTTTGTGCTCGAGATGCTGCTCGTCAGCGGCGTGATGCTGGCGATGCTGCTCGCCAACCGGCTGGTGCTGGCGCTGGCGATGGTCGATCAGCCGCCGCTCGGGCTTGAACTTCTGCGTTACCTGATGACGCTTCTCGCCTATCCTTTCGTCGTCGCGCTGTCGCGCATGGCCTTCGGGCTGCGCCGCGCCGCGCCCGGAGAGGTCGACGCCCTCGGGCATCCGCTGTGAGCGGCGCGGAAAGGAGGCCGGCATGAAGAAGACCGAGAAGAACGTCCGCGCAAGCCGCTCGTCGATCACCCGGCGCGGGCTGATGCTGGGGGTGGCGCAGGCGGGCATCATCGGCGTGCTGGCGATGCGGATGCGCAAGATGCAGCTTGAGCAGGCCGACGACTACCGGCTGCTGGCCGAGGGGAACTCGGTCAAGATCCGGCTCATTCCGCCCGCCCGCGGGCTGATCTACGACCGCAACGGCGTGCTGCTGGCGGGCAACGAACAGAATTACCGCGTCACCATCACCCGCGAGGATGCGGGCGATGTCGATGCCGTGCTGGCCGACCTGCGCCGGCTGCTGCCGGTGAGCGACGACGCCGCCGCCGATGTGATGACCGAGATCCGCCGCCAGCCGCCACATGCGCCGGTGACGGTCGCCGACCGGCTGAGCTGGGAGGAGTTCTCCCGCGTCGCGGTGAACGCCCCGGCGCTCCCCGGCGTGTCGCCCGAGGTCGGGCTGTCGCGCAACTACCCGCACGGCACCGATTTCGCCCATGTGCTCGGCTATGTCGGCCCGGTCTCGGATTACGACCTCAGCCAGATCGAGAACCCCGATCCGCTGCTGCGCATCCCGAAGTTCCAGATCGGCAAGACCGGGGTCGAGGCGAAGATGGAGGAGGTGCTGCGCGGCCGCTCGGGCCAGCGCCGGGTCGAGGTCAACTCGGCCGGGCGCGAGATGCGCGAACTGGGCCGCAAGGAGGGCGAGCCCGGGGTGAACCTGCAGCTCACCCTCGACACCCGGTTGCAGAACTTCGCCCACGAACGGCTCAAGGGCGAAAGCGCCGCCGCGGTGGTGATGGACGTGACGAACGGCGACATCCTCGCCATCACCTCGGTCCCGTCCTTCGACCCGAACCTCTTCGTGCGCGGCATTTCCTCGACCGACTACCGCAGCCTGATGGAGGACGACCACCGCCCGCTCGCCGACAAGTCGGTGCAGGGGCTTTACCCGCCGGGCTCGACCTACAAGATCGTCACCGCGCTTGCCGCGCTCGAGGCGGGCGTGATCGGCCCCGAGGACACGGTGCGCTGCCCGGGCTACATCGAGGTCGGCGGCCGGCGCTTCCACTGTTGGAAGCATTCGGGCCACGGCCGGGTGAACGTGATCCAGAGCCTCGAGCAGAGCTGCGACGTGTTCTATTACGAGGTCGCGCAGAAGGTCGGCATCGACAAGATCTCGGCGATGGCCAAGCGCATGGGCGTGGGCGTGCGGCACGACCTGCCGATGTCGGCCGTGGCCGAGGGGGTCGCCCCCACCAAGGCCTGGAAGCAGGAGCGCTATGGCAAGGACTGGCGCATCGGCGACACGATCAACTCCTCGATCGGGCAGGGCTATGTGCTGGCCTCGCCGCTGCAGCTTGCGGTGATGGTGTCGCGGCTCGCCTCGGGCAAGGCGGTGAAACCGCGGCTGATCCGCTCGATGGACGGGGTCGAGGTGCCGGTGCCGGAACCCGAGCCGCTCGGCCTGGAAGAGGCCTGGCTCGACCATGTCCGCAAGGGCATGATCGCGGTGGTGAACGGCGCGCATGGCACCGCCGGCAAGGCGAAGATCGTGCTGTCGGAATGGAAGATGGCCGGCAAGACCGGCACCAGCCAGGTGCGCAACATCTCGGCCGCCGAACGTGCGCGCGGCGTGATCTCGAACAACCAGCTGCCCTGGAACCGGCGCGACCACGCGCTCTTCGTCTGCTTCGCCCCGGCCGACAATCCGAAATACGCCGTCAGCCTGATCGTCGAGCACGGCTCGGGCGGCTCGACCACCGCCGCGCCGATCGCCCGCGACATCCTCTTGTTCGCGCTGAACGACGGGCTGCCGCCGCTCGAGGCCTATCCGTCGAGCCAGCGCAAGGCGGTCCAAAGCCGCTTCGACGCACTCGACCTCGTCGATCCGGACACCGTCGGCACCGGCGCCAAGAGCCGGGCCTGAGGAGGCGCCATGAGCTATCTCGAAAGCAACCTGAAGACGGTGCCCACCGGGCTGCGCAAGGTGCTTTACCTGAACTACCCACTGATCTTCCTGCTCACCGCGGTGTCCTGCGCGGGCTTCCTGATGCTTTACTCGGTCGCCGGCGGCGACATGACCACCTGGGCCGAGCCGCAGATGAAGCGCTTTGCCATCGGCATGCTGGCGATGCTGGTCGTCGGCTTCACCCCGATCTGGTTCTGGCGCAACACCGCGGGTGTCGCCTATTTCATCGCCCTGCTGCTACTGGTCGCGGTCGACCTGTTCGGCGCGATCGGCATGGGGGCGCAACGCTGGCTCGAGGTCGGGCCGGTGCGGATCCAGCCCTCCGAGCTGATGAAGATCGCCCTCGTGATGCTGCTTGCCGCCTATTACGACTGGCTGCCGGTCGAGAAGGTGTCGCGCCCGCTGTGGGTGCTGATCCCGGTGGTGCTGATCCTGCTGCCGACCTTCCTCGTGCTCGAACAGCCCGACCTCGGCACCGCGGTGATGCTGGTGCTGGGCGGCGGCTTCGTGATGTTCGCGGCCGGCGTCAGCCTGTGGTATTTCGGCACGGTGATCGCCCTTGTCGTCGCCCTGGTCTTCGGCGTGCTCGAAAGCCGTGGCACCAACTGGCAGCTCTTGCACGACTATCAGTTCAAGCGCATCGACACCTTCCTCGACCCGACCGAGGACCCGCTGGGCGCGGGCTACAACATCACCCAGGCGCAGATTGCGCTCGGCTCGGGCGGTTGGGCGGGGCGCGGCTTCATGCAGGGCACGCAGTCGCGGCTGAACTTCCTGCCCGAGAAGCACACCGACTTCATCTTCACCACGCTGGCCGAGGAGTTCGGCTTCGTCGGCGCCTTCGGTCTTCTGATGCTCTACGCCGCGATCATCGGTTTCAGCATCTATGCCGCGCTGATCAACAAGGACCGGTTCTCGAGCCTGCTGACGCTGGGCGTTGCCGGCACCTTCTTCTTCTTCTTCGCGATCAACATGGCGATGGTGATGGGGCTGATGCCGGTCGTCGGCGTGCCCCTGCCGCTTGTCAGCTACGGGGGAACACAGATGATGATCCTGCTCAGCGCCTTTGGCCTTGTCCAAAGCGCCAACGTGCACCGGCCGCGCTGATGGTCGTTGCGCTTTATGCCGGGGCCGTCGCGACGGCCGATGTCTGGATGCCGGCCCTTGCCAGGGCCTTTGCCGAGGCGGGACTGGCGGTCGATCTGGTGCGGCCGGGCGATGTGCCGCCCGAGGCGGTCGAGTACATCGTCTATGCCCCCTCGGGCCCGGTCACCGACTTCGCACCCTACACCCAGGCGAAGGCCGTCCTTGGCCTCTGGGCCGGGGTCGAGCGGGTGGTGGGCAACCCGACGCTGACCCAGCCCCTGTGCCGCATGGTCGACGAGGGGCTCGAGCGCGGCATGGTCGAATGGGTCGCGGGGCAAGTTCTGCGCGCCCATCTCGGGCTTGACCGTTTCATCGGCCGGCACACCCCGCATTGGGAGCAGGTGGCGCCGCCGCTCGCGCCCGAACGCTCGGTCGTGGTGCTGGGCCTTGGCGCGCTTGGCGCGGCGGCGGTGTGGATGCTGGTCACGCTCGGCTTCCGGGTGACGGGCTGGAGCCGCTCTCCGAAGGCGATCGAGGGCGCCACCTGTCTCAGCGGTGCCGAGGGGCTCGAGGCCGCGCTCGCCCGTGCCGAGATTCTGGTGACGATCCTGCCGAACACGCCCGAGACGACGGGTCTTCTGAACGCCCGCACGCTCGCCCTGCTGCCGCGTGGCGCGGTGATCCTGAACCCGGGCCGGGGCAACCTGATCGACGACGAGGCGCTGCTGGCGGCGCTGGATGCGGGTCAGGTGGCGCAGGCGACGCTCGATGTCTTCCGCACCGAGCCGCTGCCCGCCGAGCACCCCTATTGGCGTCACCCGCGGGTGACGGTCAGCCCGCATGTCGCGGCCGAAACCCGCCCGGCCTCGGCCGCGAAGGTGATCGCCGAGAACATCCGCCGCGGCGAGGCGGGCGAGCCCTTCCTCAACCGCGTCGACCGCGCCCGCGGCTACTGAGGGCTAAAGCGCGACCAGGTGGTTGTCCCAGGCGAGCGGCGCGGCGCTGAGCGGCTCGAGCACGCCTGCGCGCACCCGCATCACCGCGCCCTGCCCGTCCGTCGCGACAAAGCCGCCCTCGGCGCAGGGGCCAAGGCCGCAGACATCGGCGCGCGCCACCGACCACAGCGGCGTGCCCTCGAAGGAATAGGCCTGAATCCGGCCCCCACGGGGCGAGGTGATCGCCACCTCGCCGCCGCCCGGCGCGAAGGCGACCGAGCCGGCATAACCCTTCATCGCGAACATCTCGCTGTCCTTGGGGTCGGCCAGAACCACCGCCCCGCCGCGCCGGTGCAGGCCCAAAAGCGGCACCGGTTCGGCCAGATCGCCCTGCCACTGCATCGCGAAGGCGACGAGCCCGTCCGATTTCAGCGCGAGGTGACGGATCGAGTTCTGCGCCATCTCGGGCAGCTCGACGACCTCCAGCACCGCCCCCTCGGGGCTGAGATAGCTCAGGTTCGGGCGCATGCGGTCAAGGTTCAGCGGCGTGCGGTCGGAGGGGTCGGTCTCGATCCCCCCGTTCGCGATCACCAGATCGTCCGAGCCCGGCAAGCGGCGGATCTCGTGCGGGCCGATGCCGTTCGAGGCGAACTCGCCCAGCCGCGCGTAGCCGCGCGCCGCGTCCCAGATCCCGATCCGGCCGGCCGAGCCCTCGGCCACCACTTCGGACGTGTAGAGCACCGCGCCATCGAGCGAATAGGCGCCGTGGCCGTTGAACTGCCGGCCCTCGGGCGGGGTCAGCCGGGCCGTGGTGGCGCCGGTGACGCAGTCGATCACCAGCGCGAAGGTGCCCGGGCGGCGGGCGAAGGCCACGGCCTCGGGCCGGGTCGGATGGGCGGTCGCGGCATGCCCGCGCGCCGGCATCGGCTGCGAGAAAAGCCGCTCGCCGGTGGCCGAGAGGCCATAGAGCGCATGCGCACCCGAGGGCTCCTGCGCGGCGGCCAGATAGGCGGGGCTGCCCGCATCGGCCCAGCTCAGCCGCGGCACGGCGGTCGCGGCGGCCAGCGAGGCAAGGAAAGCGCGGCGTTTCATCGGATGTCCCTTCTCAGTCGCCATCGGCGGAGTTGAAGCCCGAGCGCACGCCCAGAAGCGCGCCGATCTCGGCCTCGGCGCTCTCACGTGTGGCCTTGATCGCCTGCTGCAGGATCTCGACCTTCAGCCGTTTTCCGGGATCGGCGACGCCCGCGAAGACCGGATCATTCAGCTTCGCGGCCAACGCCTCGGCGCGGTCGAAGGCCGCCTCGGTCGCGGGGATCGGGCCGATCCCCTGCACGAGTGCCCCGGCAAAGGCCCGCAGCGCCTTCAGCGACAGCGCCACATCGCGCAGCGAGCGGCCCGAGGCGCGGGCCTCGGCACGTTCGGGGCGCGGGTGGTCAAAGCTGCCCAGCGGTCGGCCGATGCGGGTGTCGGCGTCGAACTCGAGCCCGGCGATCAGCTGGGTGAAAAGCGCCTGCCGCGCCTCGGCCGCGCTCAGATAGGTGGTGTTGCCGGGGGTGCCCGCGCTCAGCACGGTCTCGGCGAAGCCGTCCTTCCAGCCCGCCTCGATCGTCTGCGCCATGCGGGCAAGGTCGGCGGCCAGCGCCCGGCGCAGCGCGCAGGCATAGGCGGGGTTGGTGTCCGACGCATCGCCATAAAGCAGCCGCTCGAGCCCGAAGAGCCCGCGCGCCGCCACCGAGAGCTGCGCCGCCCCTTCGGGGGTGACCAGCGCCGGATCGGCGCCCTGCAGCATCGCCTCGGTCTGGCGGCCGCCGATGTTCTTCGGATCGGGCCAGAAGGCGATGGCGAGCGCCCGGCCCTCTTCCTCGGCCGGGCCGATGTGGACGTGCTGCACGCCCAGCCAGGCGTCGAAAGCGGCGTTCCAGGGCGCGCGCAGCGCCTCGGGCGTGCAGTCGGTCGCCGCCGTGGTGGCAAGGTCCTGCGTCGCGCGGGCAAAGCCCGCATAGCCCGGCAGGATCACCTTGGCGACGGTCTCGGGCACATCGGCACGTGCGGGCGCCGCAAGGGCCAGCGCGACAGCCGCCGGGGCAAGGACAAGGGAAAGGGCAGTGCGGCGCATCAAAGGCTCTCCAGATAGCGGATCAGGGCGGCGCGGTCGGCGGGCGGCATCGCCACCACGCGCGCCTGCGCGGCAGCGGCTTCCCCACCATGCCACAACACCGCCTCGAGGGGCGAGCGGGCGCGGCCATCGTGCAGGAAACGCGTGCGCCCGGTGGTGCCAATCCCCCAAAGCGGCGCGGTGCGCCACTCTGCGCCGGTGGCCACGCCCTCGGGCAGGTCGACGGCAAGCTCGGGCCCCATGTCATGGAGCAGGAAATCCGAGAACGGCCAGATCAGCTGAAAGCTGCGGGCGGGGTCTGCGGGGCTGCGGGCGGTGACGAATTTCGGCCGGTGGCAGGCCGGGCAGCCGGCGGCGGCGAAGACCGCCTTGCCGGCCAGAACCTCGGGCGCGGCGACATCCCTGCGCCCGGGCAGCGCAAGGGCCGCGACATAATCGGCGACCGCGGTCAGCGCCTCGCCGCCCACTTCGCGGCTATCGCGCAGCCCCGCATCCTCGCCCGAGGGCCACGCGCGGCAGGCCGTCTGCGCCGCGGTGCAATCGCCCCAGGGGTCGGGGACAAGCGGGGTCGACAGCCCCATGTCGGTCGAAAACGCGCCCGCCACCATGTCGGCAAGCGTCGCCGCCCCCGCCTTGTGGCCATAGCGCCCCAGCCGGACGCCCCCCGCAGAAGCCGAGGGCACCTCGGCCACCCGGCCCGAGATCCCGTCGCCGTCGGCGTCCTCCGGGTCGGCGCCCGCCCGGATCGCGGCCTCGGGGATCGCCTCGATCAGGCCCAGCCCGTAAAGCGCCGGCGGCATCCGCAGCGATGTGCGCGTGGCGGGGTCGAGCGCCGGGGTGACGCGCGGCACCGGGCGGCGCAGATGCGCGACCTCGCCGCCCGACAGCGGCAGCTCGACCGCGTGCCAGTCGATCGCCAGCTGGCCCTCGGCCTGAAGCCCGGTGACAGCGAAATCCTGCAACTGCCGGCCAAGGCCGGGATCCGGGGCAACGGGATGCCAGCCGGCGATGCCGGGCGCCACCCCGCCCCCCTCCGCACCGGACCGGCCGAGCTTCAGCACCGGCGCACGCCCCTGCCCGCCCTTCTCGTGGCAGCCCGCGCAGGCGCGTGCGTTGTAAAGCGGGCCGAGCCCGTCCGAGGCCCGCGTCGCCGTCGGCGCCGGCACCCAGAGCTTTTCGAAGATCGCCTCGCCCAGCGTCGCCTGCATCCGCGCCTCGGGCGAGAGATTGGGCAACAAGGCCCCGGGCGTGCCGCCGGTCGCGGTGGCGGCACCCAGTGGGCGGGCCTCGAAGGGCTCGGGCGCGGCAAAGTCGGTGGCCGGCGCCACCACCGCGGCGACGCGGGCCGCGTCGGGGCCATAGGACGACGCCAGATCCCCCGCCACGGCAGGCGCGGCGAGGGCAAGGCTGGTCAGAAGGACGGGCAGGCGGATCATCGCGACGGGGCCGGAGCCCCGGACCTCACTGGAAGACCGCCGAAGGGTTGTCGAGGCTGTCCGACCCCTCGACCGAGATCGAGGTGCCGAGCACCGCCACCGCACGCTCGATCCCGCGGGTCTGGGTGACCAGCGCATCGACGACGCCGGTGATGATCGCCGCGCCCTTGTCGTTGCCCATGGCAAGCATCTGGTCGAAGGCCATGCCGCCCTCGGCCGCGGCCTTCATCTCGGTCAGCTTGCCGACCGTCGCGTCGAGATCGGCGCGCAGCTGGGCATCGACGCCCGCATCCTTCGCCTTGACGAGATCGCTCACCGAGGGGCCCGAGACCACCGCCCCGTCGACCCGCACGTAATGGCCGGTATAGACGTTGCGGATGCCGATGCCGTCGTAATAGTGGCTCAGATGGGTCATGTCCGAGAAGCAGTCATGCTCTTCCTCTGGATCGTGCAGCATCAGGCCGAGCTTGATCCGCTCGCCCGCAAGCTCGCCATAGGAGAGCGAGCCAAGCCCGGTCAGGATTGCCGAGATGCCCCTGGCCGGGTCGGCCTCGAGCACCTTGCGCGCCTCGCCGCCGGCGGTCCAATTCCCCGCCATCTCGGTCAGGTCGCTGACCAGCAGCTCGGTCGCGGCCTTCAGATAGGCGCCGCGGCGGTCGCAATTGCCATGCGTGCAGCCGTCGCCCTGAAGGTAATCGGTGAAGGGCCGCGCGCCCGCGCCCGGGCCGGTGCCGTTCAGGTCCTGCCCCCAGAGCAGGAATTCGATGGCGTGATAGCCGGTCGCCACATTCGCCTCGATCCCCTCGGCCTCGTGCAGGGTCTCGAGCAGCGCCGGGGTGATCTCGGTCGCGTCGACCTCGGCGCCGCCGATCGTCAGCTTCGGATTGGCGATGACATTGGCAAGGGCGAGGTCGTTCTCCTCGTTCACCGCCGAGTCGGGATCGACATAGTCGATCAGCCCCTCGTCGAGCGGCCAGGCGTTCACCTTGCCCTCCCAGTCGTCGACGATCGGGTTGCCGAAGCGGAAGGCCTCGGTCTGCTGATAGGGCACGCGCGCCGCGACCCAGGCAGCCTTGGCCGCGGCCAGCGTCGCCTCGGAGGGCGCCGCGATCAGCGCGTCGACGGCCTTTTGCAGCCCCTGCGCGGTCGCGAGGCTGTCGGCATAGCCCGCCTCGGCCAGATCGGCATAGGTCGAGATCACCGCCGCCTCGGTCGGCGCGCCAGCCAGCGCCGGAGCGGCAAGAACGGGAACAAGGGCCGTGGTGGCCAGCGCCATCAGGGTCGGTTTCATCGCAGGGTCCTTTCATGTCGTCTCGGCCGGCGGGCGGCGCGGCCGGCCAATAGCTGACTTGTTTTGTCTGCTTTGTAAACCTGATTTTTTAGATCGGGTATTTTCTTAACCTTCCGGCAAGGGCCGGGGCGGAGGATAGGGGCCCGTTCCCGCGAGCCCGCCGATGATTCCCCCGTCGCTCCTGCCCGCCCTGCCCCGTCTGCCGCTGCCCGAGGGCGCGGCCCGGACGAGTGCGCCGGACGGTGCCACCCCGGCCAGGACCGAGCCGCCGCAGCCGCTGGCGACAGGGGGCTTCACCGCCGCCCTGCCCCTGCCCGCAGAGCCCACGGGCGCGCCCGTTGATCGGCGAGAGCCCCCGCGCCTTGCGCTGGCAGAGGGCGCCACCGGCGCGCCGGCGCAGCCGCAGGCACCCGCCCTGCCCGTCCCCGCGCAACCGGCCCAGACGCTCGTCGCACAGGCGCTGCTGGCGCAGATGGCGGCGGGCACCGCGGAAGCCCCTCGCCCGACCGCTCGTCCGGGCGCGCAACCGGAGCCGGCAGGCGAAAGACAACCTCTGCTGCCACAGCCCGCAGCCGGGCCGCAGACCGATCAGCCCGGCGAGCCGCCGCTCGCCCCCGCCACAGCGACACCGGCCGTCACCGCGCACACCGAGGCGCCGCGCACGCGGTCTGGCATCGCCTCTGCGGCCCCCGCCCCGGACCCGCGCCTGCTGCCCGCGCCCTCCGCACCTGCGGCCCTGCCGCCGGCCGGCCTCTGGTTCGCCGCCGTGGCGATCTGCGCCGCGCTGCTGTTCCTCGCGGCGATCTGGAGCTGAGAGGCCGAAACGAAAAAAGCCGCGCACGGGGCGCGGCCTTTCCGATAGTCCCGGTCGGCAGATCTTACTTGATCTTGCCTTCCTTGTACTCGACATGCTTGCGGACGACCGGATCGTATTTGTTCACGGTCATCTTTTCGGTCATGGTGCGGGCATTCTTCTTGGTCACGTAGAAGTGCCCGGTGCCCGCCGTCGAGTTCAGACGGATCTTGATCGTCGTCGGCTTCGCCATTTTCGTTCTCCTGCAGTCGGGAGCCGTCCTGAACCGACCGCGCCCGCGAATTCCTTTGAGGCCTGCCTTTTACCGGGGCGCCCCCGGGAGTCAACAGGCAAAGCGGCGCGGACGCAAAATATTCACCCTCACGGCGCCGTCTTGCCCATCGTCTTGTGGATTTCCAGCACCTTCTCCGCCTCGAGCCCGAGCGCCGCGGCCAGATTCGCGAGGTATTGCTTCTCGGCCGGAGTGTCGACGGTGATCGCCATCAGCGCGGCAGAATAGACCTGCGCCTTGGCGTGCTCGCCCACCTCGGAAGCCAGCGCACCGACGTCGACCGGCGCATCAAGCGCGGCATTGACGAAGGCAAGCTCCTCATCCGAGGCGTCGCCCAGATGATCCATGATCTTCGCGCGCTCCTCGGCGTCGATCTCGCCATCCGCCTTCGCCGCCTGGATCATGGCGCGGATCATCAGCTTGGCATTCTCCTCCATCATCGGGTGCGCTGGCGTGGCGGTGCTCACCGCCTGCAGCATGTCGCCCACCCCCTTCGCCCCGCTCGCCGCCGCCGCGCTCATCGCGCCGAGCAGGCTGTCGAGCCCGGCCTCGGTCGCCTCGGTGGTCGAGACCGCCTGCGCGCTCATCTTCGAGACGAGATCGCGCATCGCCTGACCACCGCCCGGCACACCGATCTTCTCGGCGAACTCGCCCATCTTGTCGGCCATACCGCCGGGTTCGGCGGCGCCGCGCAGCGCCTCCTTCATGCCCTCGACACCGCCCATCTTGCGGAACGTCTCGACGCCGCGCGCCGCGGCAAAGCCCACTGCCAGCGTCGCCAGAGTTTTCACAAAGCTCATCGCCTTCTCCTCTTTTGGTTGCGCCCATGCTGCGCCGAAAGCGCGGCGGCGCCAATGATTTTTCTGCGCCCCAGAGCGCAGTGCGCCGCAGCGTTCCGGCCGCAGCGCTCGCGTCAGCAGGTCGGAAGCGGTCGAGAGGATCGCACATGACATCCTCCTTGGCGGCAGCCCGCGCACGGGCGCCCGCGACCAAGGTCGGGTCCCGGGAGGGACCGGATCAAGGGGGAAAGAGGAAAACTGCGCGGATGGCCTGTAAGCCGGATTCTGTCCGGGGTTGCCCCCTGGATGACCATTCCTCTGGGTCTGCGCTCACGCGCAGCCTCAAGCCGCCAACCCGGACCGCTCGGGGCGAAGCTCCCCTGCCGGGCCCCGTTGCCGGGGCGCGCGGCGCGCGATCCCTATTCGGCGTTGCTCCCGGTGGGGCTTGCCGTGCCGGTCCTGTTGCCAGTCCCGCGGTGGGCTCTTACCCCACCGTTTCACCCTTGCCGCAGCGGACTGCGGCGGTCTCTTCTCTGTGGCGCTTTCCCTGGGGTTGCCCCCGCCGGGCGTTACCCGGCACCGTTGCTTCATGGAGTCCGGACTTTCCTCGGCCCCCCAGCTGTCCGCGAAACGGAGCTATGGGGCGCCGCGGTCATCCGGCCATCCGCGCCCGGGCGGCATAGGCTGCCCGCGCGTGCGCGTCAAGCCGGTGCGAAGGGGCGCTGCCCCTCCAGGCCCGCGGCCAAGTCACCCCCGGGATATTTCGGGCAATTGGAAACGAAAAGCCCCGGGCTTTCTCCTTGCCGGAAATACCTCGGGGGTGAGGCCGAAGGCCGAGGGGGCAGCGCCCCCTGCCTCAGGCACTGCGCCAGCTGTCGCCATCCGCCCCGAAGCGCGCGGCAAGATCGGCCACAAGCGCCATGTCGATGCCGTCGAGCAACCCCTCATGGCGCGGCCGGAAGCGCAGCCGGAAAGCCGCAAGCAGCACCGCGGGCGGCGCCTCGGGATAGCCGAAGGCACAGGCGAGCGCGGTGAAGGCCTCCGGCGACGGCGCAATCTGCGGGCCTGGCCCGGGCCAGACCGCCAGCCCGCCGCGCGCAAGACGACGCCAGTCGAAGCGCGGACCGGGGTCGATCTTGCGGTCGGGCGCCATGTCGGAATGGCCGATCACCCCCTCGGGGCCGATCCCCCAGCGGGCCATGATGCCGCCGAGAAGCGTCTCGAGCGCCGCCATCTGCGGCTCGGGGAAGGGCCGGTCGCCGGGGTTCGCAAGCTCGATCCCGATCGAGCGGGAATTGACGTCGTCGCGCCCCTGCCAGCTGCCGACGCCCGCGTGCCAGGCGCGGGCCGCCTCGGGCACCAGCGCTTCGGCCCGGCCATCCTCGGCCACCAGCCAATGCGCTGAGACCTCGGCCGCCGGGTCGCACAGCCGCGCGCGCGCCGCAGCACAGCTGTGCATGCCGGTGTAATGGATCACGATCAGCTCGGGGCGCGCGTGCCCGCGCCGCTCGCCGAAATTGGGCGAGGGCAGCACGGGGCTACTGCCGTGCCGCTTGGAACGGGCGCGGATCCCAGCCGCAGGCAAAGCCGTCACCGTCCGGATCGAGGTTGAGCGGGTCCTTCTGCGGCCCGCCCCGTTGCAGGAAGGCCATCTGTGCAAGATCGGGCGAGAGGTATTTCTTGCACGCCTTGTCCGAGGAGCTCAGCCGCAGCCCGCCGCGCGGCCAGACCGACTGGCCGGGCGCATTCTTCGCCGCAAGTGCATAGGCGGCGAGGTTCGGCCCGGCGCCGCCGCCCGCCGGCATCGCGGCCGGCGACATTGCGTTCAGCGGCGCGCCGACGCTGCTCGTCGCGGCCACCACCGGCGCCACCGTCTCGGCCGGGGCGCTGTCGCCCGCGGGCGCGGTGGCGCGCAGCGCGGCCAGCGTGTCCGCCCCGATCGAGCCGGAGCCGCCGGTGGCCGCCGCATCGGTGCCCGTCGTGCCTTGTGCCGCGGCGATCCCGGCGGCCGAAGTCACCGGCGTCGCGCCATAGCCCGAGGTGCCATAGCCGCCATCCGCGGGTGTCGCGCCCGTCTGCACACCGGCCCCCTTCAGTTCGCTTTCGCGCTGATGCAGGTAGTCCTCATAGGTGCCGAAACCGGCCCCCGCCCCCGAATTGGGCACATCGGGCTGGCAGCCCGCCAGCAGCATTCCGGTCAGAACGAGCAGCGGCGCCTTGCGCATCGGTCTCTCCTCTTACCACCACTTCGACGGTTTGTGAGTGAACCCCGCCGCGCGCTCCAAGACAAGAGCGTGATTGAGCAGATCGCCCTCGCCCCAGGGCCGGCCGATCAGCTGCAACCCCATCGGCAGCCCCTTGGCATCAAGCCCGACGGGCACCGAGATCCCCGGCAGGCCGGCAAGGTTCACCGTCACGGTGAAGACGTCGTTGAGATACATCTCGACCGGCGAGGCGTCGGCCATCTCGCCGAGACCGAAGGCCGAGGACGGCGTCGCCGGCGTCAGGATCGCATCGACGCCGGCGGCGAAGACCTGATCGAAGTCGCGCTTGATCAGCGCGCGGACCCGGCGGGCGCGGTTGTAATAGGCGTCGTAGAAGCCCGCCGACAGCACATAGGTGCCGATCATGATACGGCGCTGCACCTCGGGGCCGAAGCCCTCGGCCCGGGTCTTCTCGTACATCTCGACGATGCCGTCCCCGGCACCGAGCTTGGCGCGATAGCCATAGCGCACGCCATCATAGCGCGCGAGGTTCGACGAGGCCTCGGCCGGGGCGATCACGTAATAGGCGGGCAGCGCGTATTTCGTGTGCGGCAGCGAGATCTCGACGATCTCGGCGCCTGCGTCGCGCAGCATCGCGGTGCCCTCGTCCCAGAGCTTGCCGATTTCCTCGGGCATGCCCTCGATCCGGTATTCGCGCGGAATGCCAATCTTCTTGCCGCGGATGTCGCCGGTCAGTGCCGCTTCGAAATCGGGCACCGGGATCTCGACCGAGGTCGAATCCTTCGGGTCGACCGAGGCCATCGCGCCAAGCATGATCGCCGCGTCGCGCACGGTCTTGGTCATCGGCCCGGCCTGATCGAGGCTCGAGGCGAAGGCGACGACGCCCCAGCGGCTCACGCGGCCATAGGTCGGCTTGATCCCGACGATGCCGGTGAAGGCGGCGGGCTGGCGGATCGAGCCGCCGGTGTCGGTGCCGGTCGCGGCCAGGCACAGGTCTGCAGCCACGGCCGCGGCCGAGCCGCCCGAGGAGCCGCCGGGCGTCAGCTGCCGGTCGTCGATCTTCCACGGGTTCACCGCGGGGCCATAGCAGGCGGTCTCGGTCGAGGAGCCCATGGCGAATTCGTCCATCGACACCTTGCCGAGCATCACCGCGCCCGCATCCCACAGGTTCTGGGTGACGGTCGATTCATACTCGGGCTTGAAGCCCGCAAGGATCTTCGAGGCGGCCTGAGTGGCGACACCCTTGGTGCAGAAGAGATCCTTGATGCCGAGCGGAATGCCGCACATCGCGGGCGCGTCGCCCGCCTTGATCCGCGCATCCGCGGCCTTCGCCTGCGCAAGCGCGATCTCGGGGGTCTTGGCGCAATAGGCGTTCAGCGCATCGGCGCCGTCAATCGCGGACAGACAGCTTTCGGTGATCTCGACCGAGGTGACCTCGCCCTTGCGCAGCGCGTCGCGGGCGGCGGAAATCGTCAGCTGGTTCAGGCTCATTCGACCACCTTCGGCACGGCAAAGAAGCCCTCGCGGGCATCGGGGGCGTTTTTCAGGATCTTCTCGGCATAGCCACCGTCGGTGACCACGTCCTCGCGGCGCTTCAGCCGCATCGGCGTGACCGAGGTCATCGGCTCGACGCCCTCGACGTCGACCTCGTTCAGCTGTTCCATGAAGGTCAGGATGCCGCTCAGATCCTGCGCGAGCTTGGGCAGGTTTTCCTCGGCCACGGCAATGCGCGCCAGATGCGCCACCTTGCGGGCGGTATCGATGTCGATGGACATGAAACTCTCCGATTGTCTTGGCCCGGGTTTAGCGCCCATGCGCCCGGGCTGCAAGCATGCCTTCCCTTCGCGGCGGGGCGCGCTAGACTCGGACGAAACCGATGGAGGTATCGCGATGAAACTGACCTGGCTTGGCCATTCCGGCTTCCGCATGGAGATCGAGAAGGCGGTGATCCTGATCGACCCCTGGATCACCGGCAACCCGATGTTCCCCGCCGCACGCCGCGCCGAGGCGCTGGCCGGGGCGACGCATATCCTGCTCACCCATGGCCACGGCGATCATTCGGCCGACACGCTGGCGATCGCGAAGGAGCTGAACATCCCCGTCGTCGGCATCTACGACACTGTCGCCTGGTGGCAGGAGACCGAGGGGGTCGAGGGGATCGGCTTCAACAAGGGCGGCACGGTCGACCTCGGCGGCGCCCATGTGACGATGGTGCCCGCCTCGCATTCCTCGTCGCTCTCCGGGCCGCAGGGGCCGGTCTATGCCGGCACCGAGTCGGGCTACATGATCGCGGGCGAGGGCCATGTCGTCTATGTCTCGGGCGACACCACGATCATGGCCGACATGGAATGGATGGCGGAATACCACCGCCCCGACATCGGCATCCTCTGCGCCGGCGGCCATTTCACCATGGACATGAAGGCCGCCGCCTGGGCCGCGCGGAAATACTTCAACTTCCGCACCGTGATCCCCTGCCACTACCGCACCTTCCCGCTGCTCGAGCAAAACGCCGCGGCGCTGAAGGCGGGGTTGCCGAAGGCCGAGGTGATCGAGCTCGAGGTGATGGAGCCGATCCTTCTGTGAGAAAGGAAGGGGGCGCCGCCCCCTCTTGGCTGCGCCAATTCACCCCCGAGGTATTTCGGGCAAGGAGAAAGCGCGCAGGGGCGTTCTCTTCCAATTGCCTCCAGGATCCCAGAGGTGAAGGCGACGCCCGAAGCGGCAGCGCCCCCCCCCTGCCCCGGCCGCCGCCCGTGCCCCGCTCAGCAGTTCGGCACGTTCACCGCGAGGCCGCCGAGGCTCGTCTCCTTGTAATGCTCGTGCATGTCGCGGCCGGTCTGGCGCATCGTCTCGATCGCGGCATCGAGCGGCACCAGATGCGTGCCGTCGCCGCGCAGCGCCAGGCTTGCTGCCGAGATCGCCTTGATCGCGCCGAGACCGTTGCGCTCGATGCAGGGCACCTGCACCAGCCCCTTCACCGGATCGCAGGTCATGCCGAGGTGATGTTCAAGAGCGATCTCGGCGGCATTCTCGATCTGCTCAGGGGATCCGCCCAGAACCGCGGCCAGCCCCGCTGCAGCCATCGCGGCAGCCGAGCCGACCTCGGCCTGACAGCCGCATTCGGCGCCCGAGATCGAGGCATTGGTCTTGATCAGCCCGCCCACGGCCGCGGCGGTGAGGAGAAACTCCCCCACCCGTGCTGCGGTGGCGCCCGGCACATGGTCGAGCCAGTAGCGGATCACCGCAGGCACCACGCCCGCCGCGCCATTCGTCGGCGCCGTCACCACCTGACCGCCCGCCGCGTTCTCCTCGTTCACCGCCATCGCATAGCACGAGATCCAGTCGTTCACCGTATGCGGCGGGGCAAGGTTCAGGCCGCGCTCGGCCAGCAGCGCCTCGTGGATCGCCTTCGCGCGGCGCTTCACCTTCAGCCCGCCGGGCAGGATGCCCTCGGTCGCCAGCCCGCGCGCGAGGCACTCGGCCATCACCGACCAGATCCGCCCGAGCCCCGCGTCGATCGCCGCCTCGTCGCGGAAGCGCCGCTCGTTGCGTCGCTTCATCTGCGCGATCGTCAGCCCGGAGGCCTGGGCCATTGTCAGCATCTCCTCGGCGGTGCGGAAGGGGAAGGGCACGGGAGAGGGTTCGGCGAGGGTCTTCGCGTCGACCGCGGCAAGTTCGGCCGCGGTGCGCACGAAACCGCCACCGATCGAATAATAGGTCTCCTGCAACAGCACGTCACCCTCGGCGTCGAGCGCCTCGATCACCATGCCGTTCGCGTGACCGGCCAGCGCCGGACCGAAGTCGAAGACCAGATCGCGCTCGGGATCGAAGACCAGCGGCGCAAGGCCCGGCGGGGTCAGCAGATGCGTCGCGCGGTTCGCGGCCAGGGCCGTCTCGGCGGCGGCCGCCTTATAGCTTTCGGGCTCAAAGCCCGCGAGACCGAGGATCGTGGCCCGGTCGGTCGCGTGCCCCTTGCCGGTGAAGGCGAGCGAGCCGTAGAGCCGCGCGCGCAGCCCCCGCGCCTCGAAGGGCGAGCTGCGCAGCGCGGCCAGAAAGCGCGCGCCCGCCACCATCGGCCCCATCGTGTGGGACGACGATGGCCCGACCCCCACCTTGAAGATGTCAAAAACGCTCAGAAACATCGCCCGGTCTCCCTGTTCGGCGCATCCTGCCACGGGCGGGCGCGACGGACAGCGGGAAAGCGACACTTTGCGTCGCAAAGGCGCTGTGCCCGCGCCGACGGGACGATTCGCCCTCGCGCAGGCGGGGGCGCTTGTCTATAAGCGGGCCGAGACGCTTTCAGGAGACCCGCCCATGCCCGCCGAACTCTCCCCGATCGACAAGGCCAAATTCGCCGCTGCCCGCCGTGCCGTCGACTATGTCGAGGACGGGATGAAGGTCGGCCTCGGCACCGGCTCGACTGCGGCCTGGATGGTGCGCTGTCTGGGCGAGATGGTGCGCGAGGACGGGCTGCGGATCACCGGCGTGCCGACGTCCTCACGCACCGCCGATCTGGCCCGGCAGGTCGGGATCGAGGTGATCGGCCTCGACGAGGCGAAATGGCTTGATCTGACGATCGACGGCGCGGACGAATTCGATGGTCAGCTCAACCTGATCAAGGGCGGCGGCGGGGCGCTGCTGCAGGAAAAGATCGTCGCCACCGCCTCGGACCAGATGATCGTCATCGCCGATGCGGCGAAGGAAGTGGCGGCCCTTGGCGCCTTCCCGCTGCCGGTCGAGGTGGTGCCCTTCGGCTGGCAGACCACCCGCGCGCTGATCGAGGAGATGCTGATCTCGATGGAGGTGCTGGGCCGGCAGACCACGCTGCGGCTGAACGGCACGCAGCCCTTCGTCACCGACGAGGGCAATTACATCGTCGACCTGCACCTGAACCGCATCGCCAATCCGCGCCAGCTGAGCCTCGTGCTGAACCAGATCCCGGGCGTGGTCGAGAACGGCCTGTTCATCGACATCTGCGATCGGGTCATCATCGGCGGCGCCGATGGCAAGGTCGAGATCCGCGACATCAACGAGGGCACGGTGGCGCATGAGCGCATCGACTTCGCCGACGAGGCCAACATCTTCTCCGACCTCGACTGAGGCACCCCGCCTGAGAGGCCCCGAAGAGCCATCCCGGCCCGGCGCAAGACGCCGGGCCGTTTTCGTTCCGGCAGACAGCTCCCAACGCCAATCCGCACCCCGCGGCTTGCCCCGCGGGGCCCGCGCCGCTAAGTCCTGTGCAACGGTGCCGCGATGCGGCAGGAAACGGAAGGGCGACAGATGAGCTTCGACTACGACCTCTTCGTGATCGGCGGCGGTTCGGGCGGGGTGCGCGCGGCGCGCATCGCGGCGGCCGAGCATGGCGCGAAGGTGGCGCTTGCCGAGGAATACCGGATGGGCGGCACCTGCGTGATCCGCGGTTGCGTGCCGAAGAAGCTGATGGTCTTCGCCTCGTCGATGCCGAAGGCGGTGGAAGAGGCGCGCGCCTATGGCTGGCAGGCCGAGCTCGGCGCCTTCGACTGGACCGGCTTCCGCACCAAGCTCGATGCCGAGCTCGACCGGCTCGAGGCGATCTATCGCCGCGGTCAGTCGGGCGCCGGCGTCACCGTCTTCGATCAGCGCGCCACCGTCGCCTCGCCCCACGAGGTACGCCTTGCCGATGGCCAGGTGGTGAGCGCCAAGCACATCCTGATCGCCACCGGCGGCACCCCCTTCGTGCCCGACTTCGACGGCCGCGAACACGTGATGACCTCGAACGAGATCTTCAAGATGGAGGCGCTGCCGAAGCGCATCCTGATCGTCGGCGGCGGCTATATCGCCTGCGAATTCGCCTGCATCCTCGAGGGGCTGGGCACCGGGGTGACGCTGTGGAACCGCTCGCCGCTGCTGCGCGGCTTCGACGCCGAATGCCGCGACCTGATCGTCGAGAAGATGGCGGCGCGCGGCATCGCAATCCACACCGGCCTTGTGGTGCAGCACATCCGGAAGAGCGAGGCGGGGCTTGTCGTCACCGCCGGCGACGGCCGCAGCGAGACCTTCGACGCCGTGCTTTACGCCACCGGCCGGGTGCCGAACACCGCGGGGCTGGGCCTTGCCGAGGCGGGCGTGACGCTCGCCCCGAACGGCGCCGTGACGGTCGACGACTGGTCGCAGACCAACGTGCCTTCGATCTATGCCGTGGGCGATGTCACCGACCGCATCGCCCTGACCCCGGTCGCGATCCGCGAGGGCCATGCCTTTGCCGACACCGTCTTCGGCGCCACGCCGCGCCAGGCCGATCACGAGCTGGTCGCCTCGGCCGTCTTCACCCGGCCCGAGTTCGGCACCTGCGGCCTGAGCGAGGAAGCGGCGCGCGAGATCGAGCCGGTCGAGATCTATGTCTCGGCCTTCCGCCCGATGCGCTCGGCCTTTGCAGGCGGCGACGAGAAGGTGCTGATGAAGCTCGTCGTGTCGAAGGCGACGCGGCGGGTTCTGGGCTGTCATATCGTCGCACCGGAGGCGGGCGAGATGATCCAGCTGGCGGCGATCGCGATGAAGATGGGCGCCACCAAGGAGCAGTTCGACGCGACCTGCGCGGTGCACCCGACGATGGCGGAAGAGCTGGTGACGATGCGCAAGCCCGTCCGGCACGCTTGACATCGACCAATCAGTCCCCACCTCGGACGGGACAACAATGAAAGGCGAGGGAAAATGAGCAACGGAGGTCCCTGGGGGACGGGCGGCGGCAACGGTGACGACCGCGACGACAACCGACGGCCCGGACAGCGGCGGCCGGGCGAGCCGCCCGCAATCCCCGAGATCGAAGATCTCATGAAGAAAGGCTCCGAGCAGCTGAAGGTGCTGATGGGCGGGCGTGGCGGCTCGGGCGGCGGACGTCCGGGCGGCGGGCTGCCGAAGGGGCCGGCGATGACCGGCGGCACGATCGGCCTCGTGGCGCTGGCCGCGGTTGCGCTCTGGGCCTGGGGGTCGTTCTACACGGTGCAGCAGAACGAGCGCTCGATCGAGCTGATGTTCGGCAAGTATTACGCGACCGGCAACCCGGGGCTCAATTTCGCGCCCTGGCCAGTGGTGACGGCCGAGGTGATCCCGGTCACCGACGAACGCACCACAGAGCTTGGCACCGGGCGCGGCGGTTCGATGGATTCGGGGCTGATGCTGACCCGCGACCAGAACATCGTCGACATCGAGTTCCAGGTGGTCTGGAACATCTCGGACCCGACGAAATACCTGTTCAACCTCGCCGATCCGGAAGACACGATCCGCGCCGTCTCGGAATCCGCGATGCGTGATATCATCGCGCGTTCGGAACTCGCGCCGATCCTGAACCGCGACCGCGGCGCGATCGGCGCCGATCTGCGCACGGCGGTGCAGGCGACGCTCGACAGCTATGACGTGGGCATCAACATCGTGCGGGTGAACTTCAACCGCGCCGACCCGCCGAAGGAGGTGATCGACAGCTTCCGCGACGTGCAGGCCGCGCAACAGGAGCGCGACAAGCTCGAGAAGGAAGCCGACGCCTATTCGAACAAGGCGACAGCCGGTGCCCGCGGCCAGGCCGCACAGCTGCAGGAACAGGCCGAGGCCTATCGCGCTCAGGTGGTGAACGACGCCCAGGGCGAGGCCGCGCGCTTCACATCGGTCTACGAGGAATATCGCAAGGCGCCCGAGGTGACGAAGCGGCGGATGTTCTACGAAACCATGGGCCGCATCCTGGGCGACGTCGACAAGGTGGTGGTCGACGGGCAATCGGGCGTGCAGCCCTATCTGCCGCTCGACCAGCTTCGCAAGACCACGCCTGCGACGAACGGGGGGGCCAACTGATGCGCGCGCAATTCCTGATCCCGGTGGGGGTGATCGCCCTCGCCGTCGGCCTGTCCTCGGTCTACACGGTGGACGAGCGCGAAAAGGCGCTGGTGCTGCAGTTCGGCGAGGTCAAGCAGGTCCGTACCGAGCCCGGTCTCGGCTTCAAGATCCCGCTGATCCAGCAGGTGGTGAAGTATGACGACCGCATCCTCAGCCTGATGACGCAGCCGCTCGAGGTGACGCCGCTCGACGACCGTCGTCTGGTGGTCGATGCCTTCGCGCGCTGGCGCATCACCAGCCCGGTGAAGTTCCGCGAGGCGGTGTCGACCGGTGGCGAGACCTTCGCGAAAAGCCGGCTTGACGGCATCCTGAACAACGCCATCCGCGAGGTCATGGGTTCGGTGCCCTCGACCGCCGTGCTGTCGGACGACCGCACCCCGCTGATGAACCAGATCCGCGACATCGCCCGGCGCGAGGCAGCGGCGCTTGGCGTCGACGTCATCGACGTGCGGCTGACCCGCACCGACCTGCCCGACCAGAACCTCGCCGCGACCTATGCCCGGATGCGGGCCGAGCGCGAGCGCGAGGCGGCGGACGAGCGGGCGCGTGGCGGCGAGGCGGCACAGCGGGTGCGCGCGGCGGCCGACCGGACCGTGATCGAGCTGACCTCGGAGGCGCGCAAGCAGTCCGAGATCATCCGCGGCGAGGCCGATGCCGAGCGCAACGCGATCTATGCCGAGGCCTATGGCAAGGACCCGTCGTTCTTCGCCTTCACCCGCTCGCTGCAGTTCTATGCCGAAAGCCTGAAACCGGGCTCGTCCTCGCTGGTGACCGAGCCCTCGAGCCTCTACTTCGACTATGACCGCTTCGTCAAAAGCCTCGGTCCGGTCGAGGCGGTGCCGACGGGCGAGACCCCTGCCCCGGCCACGGGTCAGTGAACGCACTGCGGCTGGCGGGCCTTGCGCTCGTCCTGTGGTGATCGGGGGGCTGGCGCTGGCGCTGGCCCCTTCGCGCATCAAGGAGGGGCCGGGGCGGCTTGCCGCGAGAAGGCCCGGGCGGCAGCACCTCTTCGGCCCGGCGGCGGTGGCTTACCAGCGTGGCGCTTTTCTGGCTTTTGCGGCATTTCGGGCATTGACCCCGGCACCGCAACGGGGCGAGATCCTCTCGCCCCTCTCACACCGAATTGAGACGGCGCGACGGTCTTTCATTTGAACGTCCCGCCCCCTAGGGTTTTAACAAGGGAGACGCCGGCGAGGCCCGGCTCGAGATTTTCGGGAGCGACGCATGACAAAACACGACCTAACTCCGTTCACCCCCAAAGCGCTGATCCGCACGCCCCGGCTTGTGAAGGGCATTCTGGGGGCCGCGATGATCTCGACAGCGCTGGCCTTCGCGCCGATCGCGCCGGCCTATGCCCGCGCCGCGCCGGACAGCTTTGCCGATCTCGCCGAGAAGGTCAGCCCCGCGGTGGTGATGATTACCACCACGACCACCGTCGCCGTGCCGAACGATCAGGGCCCGGTCTTCCCCGACGGCTCGCCGTTCTCGGACCTGTTCAAGGATTTCCCGTTCCAGCAGATGCCGAACGGCCCGAACGGGCCGACCCACCCGCAGCGCTCGAACGCGCTCGGCTCGGGCTTCGTGATCTCGGAAGACGGTTATATCGTCACCAACAACCATGTCATCGAGGGCGCCGACGAGATCCAGATCGAGTTCTACGGCGGCAAGACGATGGACGCGAAGCTGATCGGCACCGACCCGAAGACCGACATCGCGCTGCTCAAGGTCGAAAGCGACAAGCCGCTGCCCTTCGTCACCTTCGCCGACAGCGACCAGACCCGGGTGGGCGATTGGGTGATGGCCATGGGCAACCCGCTCGGCCAGGGCTTCTCGGTCTCGGCGGGCATCGTCTCGGCGCGCAACCGCGAGCTTTCGGGCACCTATGACGACTACCTGCAGACCGACGCGGCGATCAACCGCGGCAACTCGGGCGGGCCGCTGTTCAACATGGACGGCCAGGTCGTCGGCGTGAACACCGCGATCCTGTCGCCGAACGGCGGCTCGATCGGCATCGGCTTCTCGATGGCCTCGAACGTGGTGAAGAAGGTCGTCGACCAGCTCAAGCAGTTTGGCGAGACCCGCCGCGGCTGGCTTGGCGTGAAGATCCAGGAGATCACCCCCGACATGGCCGACGCCATGGGCCTGGCGAAACCCGAGGGCGCGCTTGTCTCCGAGGTGCCCGAGGGTCCGGCGAAGGCCGCGGGCATGCAGGCGGGCGACGTCATCGTCAACTTCGACGGCGGCGAGGTGAAGAACAGCCGTGACCTCGTGCGCCGCGTCGCCGATGCGCCGGTGGGCCAGGCGGTGCGGGTCACCGTGGTGCGCGGCGGCAAGGAGCAGACGCTGCTCGTCACGCTCGGCCGGCGCGAGACCGCCGAGGGCGATGCGGTGCCCGCCGCGGCCCAGGACCAGACCGGCTCCGCGAGCGAGGCGCAGGTGCTTGGCATGACGGTGATGCCGCTCACCGACGCGCTGATCCAGGAGATGGGCCTGCAGCCCGGCACCCAGGGCCTTGTCATCAAGTCGATCGACGAGAACTCTGACGCCTATGGCAAGGGCCTGCGCGAGGGCGACCTGATCACCGAGGCCGGCCAGCAGCCGGTGGCGCAGCTGAGCGACCTCGAGGACCGGGTGAAGGAAGCCAAGGACGCCGGGCGCAAGTCGGTGCTGCTGCTGATCCGCCGCGGCGGCGAGCCGCGCTTCGTGGCGCTGCCGGTGAACGGCTGAGCTGCACCCCGCTGCCGCGCGAGCGGCGCGGACAGAAACGACGAGGGGCCCGGAGCGCAATCACCGCTCCGGGCCCTTTGCGCAGGCATGGCATCCGGGCTATTCCGGCGTCACAGGTTCCGGGAGTGCCGCGCGTGAAAGCCCTCGTCATCATCGACATGCAAATGGAAATGCAGCATCGCATCGCGGCTGGCCGCGACTGCGTGAATGCCGGGGCGCCCGAGCGGATCGCCGCGCTCGCAGGGGCCTTCCGCCGAAACGGGTGGCCGGTGGTGCATGTCCGCCATCGTGACGAGGCCGCGCGCTCGCCCCTGCATCCGGAGGCCGCGGGCTATCCGCCGATGGCTTGCGCCGAAGCGCTGGAGGGCGAGGCGATTTTCGTGAAACGGACCTCATCGGCCTTCGCCTCGACCGATCTGGCGGCGCATCTGCAGGCGCGCGGCATCACCGAACTGGTGGTGACGGGTGCCGTGGCCGGGTTCTGTGTCAACAGCACGGTCCGCCACGGCGCGGATCTGGGCTTTGACATGACCGTCGTCCGCGATGCGGTGATCGGCTTCGACCTGCCGGCGGCAGGCCTCTCCGCACAGGTGATCTTCGACGTCACCCTCGCCCATCTCGAGGCCGATTTCGCCCGGGTCGTCGACAGCACGTCGGTGCTGGCCGCCGCGGGCTGACCGGCGGCCCGTGTGGCCTCGTCACTTCACGTCTTCAAGCCAGGGCAAAAGCCCCATCTCCTGCGCCGCCCGGACCGAAAGCGTGGCCGAGGCGAGCCCGCGCGGCGCCTGATAGGCGCGGATCGCGACATGGGTCGGGATGTCGAGCACGCCGTTGACCGGCCCGGCATAAAGCCCGCGCACCTGGAGCGCACGTTGCAGCGAGGCGACGAACTCGGCGGTCATCGCATCGGGACAGGGGGCGGGAAACCACATCTCGGCCCGGCCCTCGACGATGCGTTGATGCGAGGCGCTGCGATAGGCCGCGGGCCGCGTCACCTCTCCGGTGGCGGGGTCGCGCAGCTCGGGCGAGACCAGCTCCTGCTCGGTCACCGTCTCGATCACCGCGGGCCGGGTCTGATGCGCGAAGCAGCCCGCCTCGCCCGGTTGCGGCGGGGTCGCACGCCACTCGCCGGCAAGGCTCTGCTCGACCGCCTCGGACCCGGCCGGGTCCGAGGCGAACGCCCCCCCCGCCCCAAGGCCGAGGGCGCAGCACAGCAGGATCAGTCGCACAGAAATGGTCATCGCCGGGGCTCTTTGCCGAATTCCTGCGCGACCCTAGCCGATTGCGGCAGGCGCGGAAAGGGATGCGGCACCGCCACTCTGGTCAAGCCGGGCGGCATGTCCTACATCGGTTCGGACGGCCGCGCGGGCGGCCAGCGGATGGGATACAGACGATGGCGAAGATCACCTATATCGAATTCAACGGCACCGAGCATGTGGTGGACGTGAAGCCGGGCATGACGGTCATGGAAGGCGCGCGCGACAACGGCATCCCGGGCATCGACGCCGATTGCGGCGGCGCCTGCGCCTGCTCGACCTGCCATGTCTATGTCGACGAGGCCTGGGTCGATCGGCTGCCGGCGAAGGAATCGATGGAAGAGGACATGCTCGATTTCGCCTGGCATCCCGATCCGCAGAAATCGCGCCTGACCTGCCAGATCAAGGTGACGCCCGAGCTCGACGGGCTCGTCGTGCACCTTCCCGAGAAGCAGATCTGAACACGCTCCGAATGATGCGAAGGGCCGCCCGTCGGGGCGGCCCTTCGGCGTTTCAGGGCATCAGCGCCGGTGCACAGACCAGCGCCCCGGCGGGGGTGGGGCCGGCGAGCGGCCTCACCAGAACATAGCGCGCCGGCACCCCCGCCAGAACCACCGCCGGGTCGGCGACAAAGCCGAAGCGGCCGTAATAGGCGGGCTCGCCCACCAGCACCGCGCCCGCGGCACCGCGCGCCGCAAGCTGCGCAAGCGCCGCGCGCATCAGGGCGCTGCCGATGCCCCGCCCCTGTGCCTCCGGCACGACAGAAAGCGGACCGAGACAGGCCCAGCCCTCCGCCCCGCCGATCGTCGCGGGCGAGGCGGCGATCTGACCGACGAGCTGTCCTGCCTCCTCGGCCACGAGCGACAGGCTCAGCGCGCCGCTTTCGCGCAGCCGCGCCAGCACCTCGGCCTCGGTCCCCGAGGCGACCTGCGCCGTGGCGAAGGCCCGGGTGACGAGCGCGGCAAGGGCCGCCTGCTCGGGGGCGGTTTCGGTTTCGGCTCGGATGATCATGGCAGACCTCACTGGTTGTCGAGTTGGCCGCGCACGGCGGCAAGGCCGCGGCGCGAGATCCGGTAGGGCGCACCGCCGCCCGAGGCGATCAGCCGCCGCGCCCGGAGGCGACGGAACAGCGTCAGATCGCAATCGGACAGCACCAGCCCGTCGCGGGTGTAGCAGGTGACGGCGGAAATCTTGCGGCCCTCGCCGCGTTCATGGCGGATCAGCCCGCCCTGAGCCAGCACGTGCAGCACGCGCTGTTCGAGTTTCGAGATATTCATGGGAATCCTGAGACTGGATGTGAGACTTCAGGGCCGTGCCTTCAGGCCGCCCCGCTTCGTGTCACGGCTCCCCGACAGGGAGCCTCTCACACAATCTCCGACATCCACACTCCATCGCGGTCCATGCACCGCGCCTCCCCGAAGATAGGCAGCACAGCCCCCGGGCGCAAGGGGGCGCCCCCGCGACAGGCCGCCGCGCTCCACTATCGGAAACCCGCGTCTCGTTTGCGACACCGCCCGCGCCGCTTTTCGCGCCCTTCGCGTCGTATCCCGGCTGGCCCTCGGTCGCGCGGCAGGAGAGATTGCCCCCAACACGCCCGCAAGGGCCCAGCGAAGGACCCGAGAATGACTTCCTACGTGCTTACGGTGACCTGCAAGACGACCCGCGGCATCGTCGCCGCGATCGCGACTTTCCTGGCCGAGCAGGGATGCAACATCACCGACTCGCACCAGTACGACGACGTGCAGAGCGGCACTTTCTTCATGCGCGTCAGCATCGAATCGCAGACCGGCGCCAGCCGCGAGTCGCTCGTGGCGGGCTTCACCCCGGTCGCCGAAGCCTTCGGCATGGACTGGGCGCTGCACGATCAGGCGCGCAAGATGAAGGTGCTGCTGATGGTGTCGAACTTCGGCCATTGCCTGAACGACCTGCTGTACCGGACGCGTATCGGCGCGCTGCCGATCGAGATCGTCGGCGTGATCTCGAACCATCTGACCTATCAGAAGGTGGTAGTGAACCACGACATCCCCTTCTACCACATCCGCGTCACGAAGGAGAACAAGCCCCAGGCCGAGGCCGAGCTGCTCGCCGTGGTCGACGAGACCGGCGCCGAACTCGTGGTGCTGGCGCGCTACATGCAGATCCTGTCGGATGCGCTGTGCGCCAAGATGTCGGGGCGGATCATCAACATCCACCACTCCTTCCTGCCGTCGTTCAAGGGCGCCAACCCCTACAAGCAGGCCTATGAGCGCGGGGTGAAGCTGATCGGCGCGACGGCGCATTACGTCACCGCCGACCTCGACGAGGGGCCTATCATCGAGCAGGACACGGTGCGCGTGACGCATGCGCAATCGCCCGAGGATTACGTCTCGCTCGGCCGCGACGTCGAGGCGCAGGTGCTCGCCCGCGCGATCCACGCCCATATCCACCACCGCGCCTTCATCAACGGCGGCAAGACGGTGGTGTTCCCGGCCAGCCCCGGCTCCTACGCCTCCGAACGGATGGGGTGAGCCGCGGTCCCGGCGCATCGCGCCGGGATTGAACGCTCCTGTGGAGCGTTCAAAGCGGCGAACGCCCGAAGCGCAAGCGAGGGCCGGGTGCTTTTGGCGAACGCCCGGCAAGCAACCAGCCTTCCCCGCTTCCAGTTGCCTCAGATATCCCGGGGGTGAATGGCCGCAGGCCAGAGGGGGCAGTGCCCCTGCCCCGGCCGGGCCCGATCCCTTGGGCAAAACAGGGGGCGCTGCCCCCTCGGCCCTGACGGGCCTCACCCCCGAGGTATTTCAGGCAAGGAGAAAGACGGGCTGCCGTCTTCGGCACCGGGCAGCGTGGCGCGGCTCAGATGCGGCGGCTGCCCGGTCTCGCGGGTGAACATCGCGGTGAAGGCCGAGGGGCTGGCATAACCGAGGTCATAGGCGATCTGCGTCACCGGCCGGCCGGCGGCGAGGGATTCGCGCGCGCGGGCGATCTGCAGCCGGGTGCGCCAGCGCGCGAAGGAGAGCCCCGTCTCGCGCAGGAACAGCCGCGCCAGCGTGCGCTCCGCCACCGCCGCGGTGGCGGCCCAGTCCGGCAGGCTGCGCCGGTCGGCGGGATCGGCGACGAGCGCCTCGGTCACCCGCCGCAACCGCGGGTCGCGGCCAAGCGCGAGCCCCGGCGCCAGATCGCGCGCCCGGCAGATCTCGTCGGCCAGCACCTGCATCGCGCGCGCATCTGCCGCGTTCCAGGGCGCCACCGGGTCGAGCGCGATCGCGCGCAGCACCAGCTCGCGCAACAGCCCGCCAAGCGGCAGCACGGCGGTCTCGCGCGGCAGGTCGGGAAAGGCCGCGGGGTCGAGATAGGCGACGCGCACCGCGCTGCGCTCGGTGTAGTCGGCGGCATGCGGCACACCGCCCGGCAGGAAGGCCGCCTGCCCCGGCGGCACCGAGAACACCCGGTCATCGAGCCCGATCCGCATCGCCCCGGTCAGCAGGAAGATCAGTTGCGCACGGCTATGCACATGGCGCCCGACACGGGCGCCCCGGGCATGGTCGCGCGACAGTGCAAGGATCGGGTTCGTCGTGGGCCCGTCTTCGGGCAGCATGGCCATTCCTCCGCAGAACTTGGCTGCTTCACGAAAGCATATATCACATCTTTCGATATATAGCCATCCGCGGGGCCGCTTCGGGCGGCCGAAGACAAGGACCGGACCGACCATGACCTCCCCCTACCGCCTGCTGGGCATCCCCGGAAGCCTGCGCAAGGCCTCCTATTGCGCCGCCGTGCTCGAGGCGATCGCCGCCGAGATCGCGCCGCGCGCCGAGACCGCCATCGCGCCCATCGGCGCGCTGCCGCTCTACAATCAGGATCTCGACATCGAGCCCCGCCCCGCCCCCGTCGCCGCCCTGCGCGGCGCGATCGAGGCGGCCGAGGGGCTGATTGTGGTCTCGACCGAATACAACCATGGCATGCCCGGGGTGCTGAAGAACGCCATCGACTGGGCCTCGCGCCCGGCCTTCGCCTCGCCGCTGAGGGACAAGCCGGTGCTGATCGTCACCTGCTCGATGGCCTCGACCGGCGGCGTGCGGGCACAATACCAGCTGCGCGAGGCCTTCGCCTCGACCCTCTCGCGCCCGGTCGCGACGCCCGAAGTGGTGATCGGCGGCGTGCATCAGCGGATGACCGAGGGCCGCTTCACCGACCGCGCCGTCCTTGATTTCGCCGCCGCCGCCTGCGAGCGGCTCTTCGCCGAGATCGCGCGCGACCGCCGCGGCTGAGCCCACCGGCCGGGCGTCGTCACTTTCAGGATGGACGGCGCCCGCGCGGAGCGATAGCGATTCCGGATGACACGCCCGGACCGCATCTTTCCCGGCATCGCCCTGATGCTCACCTTCTGCGCGCTGGCGCCGCTGATCGACGTGGCCTCGAAACTGGCCTCGCAGGCGGTGCCGGTGGGCACGGTCACGCTTGGCCGCTATGTCGTGCAGGGGCTGCTGATGGCGCCGCTGGTTGTCGCGCTGCGGCTGCCGCTGCGGATCGGCGGGCGGGTGCTCGCGCTGAGCGTGGCGCGTGCCTTCGTCTCGATGACGGCGACCTATTGCTTCGTCGCCGCGGTGCAGGTGATGCCGATCGCCGATGCGCTGGCCATCGCCTTCGTCGAGCCCTTCGTGATCCTGTTCATCGGCCGCTTCGTGCTGCATGAGGAGGTCGGGCCGCGGCGCCTTGCGGCCTCGGTCGTGGGCTTCATCGGCGCGCTCTTCGTGATCCAGCCGTCCTTCAGCCATTTCGGCGCGGTGGCCTTCTTCCCGCTCGGCACCGCGGTCAGCTTCGCGCTCTACATCCTGCTGACGCGGGCGCTCTCGCGCACTGTCGACCCGGTGGCGATGCAGTTCCACACCGCGGTCTTCGCCACGCTGCTGTGCCTGCCGCTGCTGGCGCTTGGCACCAGCGCGGGGCTGAGCGAGGTGAGCTTCGGCCGGCCCGAGGGGATCTTCTGGCTGTGGTGCGCCTGTGTCGGCCTCGCCTCGACGGTCAGCCACATGGCGATGAGCTATGCGCTGTCCTTCGCGCCCTCCTCGACGCTCGCGCCGTTGCATTACTTCGAGATGCTGACCGCCACGCTGTGCGGCTATGTCTTCTTTGGCGATTTCCCGAACCTGCTGACCTGGGTCGGCATCGCGATCATCACCGGCTCGGGGCTCTACATCATCCACCGCGAGCGCATCACCGCAACCCGAGCGCGGCGAGCACCGCGGCCAGATGCCGTTTCGGCAGCAGCACCAGCATCTCTCCCGCCAGGCAAAGCCGCACCGGGCCGCTGACCTCGTTCGAGGTGCCGACGCGGCCGGCTGGGGTAAAATTCAGCCCCTCGATCGGCCAGCGCAGCCCCTCGGCCGTGCCCGAGGCCGGGCCGAAGGGGAAAAGCGAGAGCCGCTCGCCCAGCGGCAGGTCGAGCGCGATCTCGGGCGGGGCACGGAAGATCAGCTCGTCCTCGGCGATCAGCACCACGGCACGGTCGGGGCGCTGCGCCAGATCGCTGAGCGCGGCAAGGGTGTGGTCGAGCCGGAGCCCGGTGAAGCCGAGCCCGATGTAGAAACGGGCCCCGACATGGGTCAGGCATTTGCCAAAATCGGTGCTGTCCTGCTCGGCGATGCGGTGCAGGCGTTCGGGGCCGATGGCGGCGGCGCCGGCCGGGCTCAGACTGTCCATGTCGCCGATCACCGCCTCGGGCATCAACCCGAGGGCAAGCGCCCGGTCGCCGCCGCCATCGGCCGCAACCAGCGCCGGCGCCAGCGCCAGCGCCGCATGCAGATCCGCCGCCTCGACCGCGCCGCCGCCAAGCAGGGTCACCCCGCCATGATACTGGACAATGTGTCTTTCCATGCCATGATTGATGGCGATTAAGGCAGAAAAGCACAACCGCGACCGGAAAAATTCCCTGCATTTGCCTTTTTCCGTTCACGGGAAAGCACCAGTTCGACAGGATCATGGTCGGAACCGGATCTAGTAGAAAGTGAGCGTTCCATGGTTGGTGCAAGCAAGATTCTCACCGTCTCCTACGGCACCTTCTCCTGCACGCTGGAGGGGTTCGACGAGCCGTTCAACACGATGAAGGCGATCGCGGAATACTTTCGGGATCTGGCCGCCGACGACCGCTATTTCGGCGCAGAGCCACCGCAACCCGATGCCGAGATGCTGCACCGCATCGCCGAACGCGAGATTCAGCGCCGTGTCGAGGCGAAGATCCAGCGCAACGGCGTGATCCTGCGCCAGGCCGAAGCGGACCCCCTGCCGGCCGAGATCACCGCCGCGGCGCCGGCGCCCGAGCCTGCGGCGACGGCGCCTGCGGGGACGGCGCCCACCATGGCCGCAGCGCCCGCGGCGGCGCCCGCGGTAACGGAAACCGCCGTGCCGGAGGCCCCCGCGCCGGCGCCGCCCCCCCCGGTCGCGCCCTTCATGGTGCCGCAAAGTGCCGATCCGGTGAGCGAATCGGTCGCGGCCAAGCTGCAGCGCATCCGCGCGGCAGTGGCCTCGGCCAAGGCGGCGGCGGCCCCCGTTGCCGCGCCGGTCGACGCGGCGATCACGGCGGAACCCGCCGCAGACGCATCACCCGCCGCCATGTCCGAGCCCATGGCTGAACCCGTGTCCGAGCCGGAGGCGGAGATCGCCGAAGAGCCGGCCATCGAGGCCTCGATCCTCCTCGAGGAGGTCGCCGCCGTCGCGGAACAGGCCCCGGCAGCCTCTGCCGGAGGGACCGAAGCGCCAGAAGCGGCGACTGACGCAGCTGGCACCGAAATTGAGACCGAGACTGCCGGGGAAACCACCGCTGCGGCCTCGGAAACGGCGGCAGATCAGCCCGACGCCGAAGAGGAGGCCCCTGCCGAATCGATCGGGACGCCCGAAGAGCCACCGCATCTGAGCTGGGCCGAGCGCCGTGCCGCCCGTCGCGCCGCGCAGCTTTCTGCACAGGAGGCCTCGGCCCCTGAACTGCCCCCGGCCGAAGCGCCTGCCGCCGCGGGGGCCGAGGCCCCGCGCCCGCCGCTGCGGGCCCGCGTCATCAAGGTGCGCCGAATCGAGCCCACCCCGCCGGCCGAGGCGCCCGCCGCCCCCGTTGCCGCCGAGGCCCAGGCCGAGACCGGCAGCGAGGATATCGCGGCGCTGGTCGCCGCGCGCCTGGTCGCGGAAACCGTGCCGGCAGAGTCCGACGGCCCGGCGCTGTCGGCCGAG
This sequence comes from Paenirhodobacter ferrireducens, assembly GCF_004022265.1. GTDB lineage: Bacteria > Pseudomonadota > Alphaproteobacteria > Rhodobacterales > Rhodobacteraceae > Rhodobacter > Rhodobacter ferrireducens. The sequence goes on along the minus strand of NZ_SAVB01000021.1, from coordinate 51,331 downwards.
CAGGAAGCCGAACTGATGGCCGAGCTTGCCGCGCTCGAGCAGGATTTCGATGCTACCGACGGCGACGAACTGCCCGGCGCCGACACCGAAGCCGCGCTGGCCGCCGCGGCGGAGGATTGGGATTTCCCCGAGGAGTTCGACGAGGGGATCGCGGCGACGTCAGCCGCCCCCGAGGAGATCGACGCGGACACGATCGCCGCCGCGCTTGCCGCGCATCTGGCCGAGCCCGCACCGGCCGCCGGAGAGGCGATGACGCCGGACACCGCCGCCGACGCAATCGAGCCCGAGGAGATGGCGGCGCAGATCGCCGCGATGTTGCCGACCGAGGCTGCCGCCGCCGCGACGCCGGACCTTGCGGCAGCGGAAAGCCCGGAGCCGGAAGCCCCCCCGCTCGCGCCGGCCGCCGAAGCGGCTGCGCCCAGCCCCGTCGCCCCCGTCACCCCGCGCCGTGTCACGCAAAAGCCCGCCGGAGCCTCGCGCGACGCCGATGTGACGCGGCTGATGGAAGAGGCCGACGCCCAGCTTTCGGGCCACGAGAACCGCCGCCGGCTGTCGGCAATCGCGCATCTGAAGGCCGCGGTGGCGGCGACGGTGGCCGAGCGGCTGGCCCGCGGCGGCCGCAAGGAAGAGACCCCCGATGACACCCGGCCCTATCGCGACGACCTCACCCATGCAGTGCAACCGCGCCGTCCGGTGCTGCACGGCACCACGAGCGGGCGTCCGGCGCCGGTCGAGCCGCGCCAGGCGCCGCTGGTCCTCGTCTCCGAGCAGCGCATCGACCGGATACCGGCGATGCCAGTGGCGCAGCCGGCGGCGGTGACGCCGGTGCGGCCGCGCCGGGTCAGCACCGCGCAGCTGCTGGCCGAGGACGTACTGGCCGAAGACGACGGCCCCGCGCCGCTGAACGCGGGCGCGGCCGAGAGCTTTGCCGACTTCGCGCAGGCGCATGGCACCCAGGGCCTGTCGGATCTGCTCGAGGCGGCCGCGGCCTATACCGCTCAGATCGAGGGCCGGCCGCATTTCTCGCCGCCGCAGATCATGAGTAAGATCACTGCGATCGGCGCGGGCAGCTTCAGCCGCGAGGAGCGGCTGCGCAGCTTCGGCCAGTTGCTGCGTCAGGGCAAGATCGCCAAGGTGAAGCGCGGCCAGTACGCGATCACCGAACAGTCGCAGTATTTCGAAAAGCGGGCCTGAACACCGGCCCGGGCGCAAAGGAAAACGGAGGGGCAAGCCCCTCCGTTTTGCATTTGTCTCAGTCGCGTTTCGCGTCCGGATCGGGCTGGCCGACGCCGGTGAACACCGGCTTCAGCGGCAGCGCCCAGAGGATGCCGAGCCCGACATAGACGGCGAGCGATCCCCACCAGGGCATCATCCCCCACCGCGCCTCGGCCAGGTTCACCACGCTCACCGCGACGATGATATAGGCCGGCAGCCCGACCAGAAGCGCAAGCAGCGCCAGCCGCTTGCGGGTCTTGTAGCCGAGCGCCATCTCAGTCCGCGAAGGGGTCGGTGACGAGGATAGTGTCGTCGCGCTCGGGGCTCGTCGAGAGCATGGCGACCGGGCACTGGATCAGCTCCTCAATGCGGCGCACGTATTTCACCGCGGCCCCGGGCAGATCGTTCCACGACCGCGCCCCCTCGGTCGATTCCTTCCAGCCCTCGACCTCTTCATAGATCGGCGTGCAGCGCGCCTGCGCCTCGGCCGCGGTCGGAAGATAGTCGAGCACCTCGCCGTCGAGCGAATAGCCGGTGCAGATCTTGATCGTGTCGAAGCCGTCGAGCACGTCGAGCTTGGTCAGCGCGATGCCGTTGATGCCCGAGATCGCGCAGGTCTGGCGCACCAGAGCAGCGTCGAACCAGCCGCAGCGACGCTTGCGCCCGGTGACCGTGCCGAACTCGCGGCCACGTTCGCCCAGACGGTCGCCGTCGGCGTCGAGCAGCTCGGTCGGGAACGGGCCGGCGCCGACGCGGGTGGTATAGGCCTTGACGATGCCGAGCACGAAGTCGATCGCGTTCGGCCCGAGACCGACACCCGTCGCCGCCTGCCCCGCGATCACGTTCGAGGAGGTCACATAGGGATAGGTGCCGAAGTCGATGTCGAGAAGCGAGCCCTGCGCGCCCTCGAAGAGGATGCGTTTGCCGGCGCGGCGCATCTCGTTCATCACCTTCCAGACGGGCTTGGCGTATTGCAGCACCGCGGCCGAGATCGCGTTCAGCTCCTTCAGCAGCGCGGCACGGTCGATCGGCTCGAGGCCGAGACCGGCGCGCAGCGCGTTGTGGTGGACAAGCGCGCGGTCGACACGCTGCTCGAGCGTCGCCGGATCGGCGAGGTCGGCGACGCGGATCACGCGACGGCCCACCTTGTCTTCATAGCACGGGCCGATGCCGCGGCCGGTGGTGCCGATGCGCGCATTCGAGCCCGCCGCCTGCGCCTCGCGGGCGCGGTCGAGCTCGCCGTGGAACGGCATGATGAGCGGGGTGTTCTCGGCCACCATCAGGTTGTCGGGGGTGATCTCGACCCCCTGCTCGCCGATCTTCTTGATCTCGTTCAGCAGGTGCCACGGATCGAGCACGACACCGTTGCCGATCACGCTGAGCTTGCCGCCGCGCACCACGCCCGACGGCAGCGCGTTCAGCTTGTAGATGACACCGTTCACGACCAGCGTGTGGCCCGCGTTGTGACCGCCCTGGAACCGCGCGATGACGTCGGCGCGCTCGCTCAGCCAGTCGACGATCTTGCCCTTGCCCTCGTCGCCCCATTGGGCTCCGACAACCACGACGTTGGCCATATCCCACTCCTGCAGGGTTGTGAAAAACCGTGCGACATATAGCGGGCGCGGTCCCGGGGGGAAACCGTTTTTCGGGCTGTCCGGTCAAGTTTGCGGCACGGGACCGACAAGCCGGTGCGGTTTCGCCGGGAAACGGCTTGCGCGGCGGCCCTCATCCGCCTAGATAGGCGCGTCGGTTGAAAGAAGGCCCCGCACCCCTCATGGAAAACGTCGTCCTCTCCATCCACCTGATCCTTGCGCTGCTCCTGATCGGCGTCGTGCTGCTGCAGCGTTCCGAAGGCGGCGGGCTCGGCATGGGGAGCACCGGCGGCGTGATGACCGGCCGGCAGGCCGCGAATGCGCTGACCCGGCTGACCTGGATCTTCGCGGCGGGCTTCATCGTCACCTCGGTCACGCTGACCATCCTGGCCGCCCGGGCCGCTTCGGACTCGTCCGTTGTCGACCAGACCACCACCTCGGCGCCCGCGACCACCGCGCCCGCCACCCCGGCCGCACCGCCGATTGAGCTGCCGCCGGCCTCGACCGACGCGCCGGTGACGCCGCCGCCCGCGAACTGAGCGGGCCGCGGCCTTCGCCCCTGACACCAGTCTTGGGGCAAAGCGTCACAGTTTACCCAATGTCTTGCGGTCCGGTTGCGGGCAGGCCGCGAATCGTGTAGATATTAAGCCCCGTGATCCCGGAGCATCGCTTCGGGAGATGAAACAGGTTTTGGCTGATCACGGGGGCTTCCATGGCACGTTACGTCTTCATTACCGGCGGTGTTGTATCATCGCTCGGCAAGGGCCTTGCCTCCGCGGCACTGGGCGCGCTGCTGCAGGCGCGCGGCTTCTCGGTGCGGCTGCGCAAGCTCGATCCCTATCTGAACGTCGACCCGGGCACGATGTCGCCCTTCGAGCATGGCGAGGTCTTCGTCACCGATGACGGCGCCGAGACCGACCTCGACCTCGGCCATTACGAGCGCTTCACCGGAGTGAGCGCGCGCAAGACCGATTCCGTCTCCTCGGGGCGGATCTACTCGAACGTGCTCGAGAAGGAGCGCAAGGGCGCCTATCTCGGCAAGACGATCCAGGTGATCCCGCACGTCACCAACGAGATCAAGGACTTCATCGCGGTCGGCGACGAAGAGGTCGACTTCATGCTGTGCGAGATCGGCGGCACGGTCGGCGACATCGAGGGCCTGCCCTTCTTCGAGGCGATCCGGCAATTCGCCCAGGACCGTCCGCGCGGTCAGTGCATCTTCATGCACCTGACGCTGCTGCCCTATCTGGCCGCAAGCGGAGAGCTCAAGACGAAACCCACGCAGCACTCGGTGAAGGAGCTGCGCTCGATCGGGCTGCAGCCCGACGTGCTGGTGTGCCGCTCCGAGCACCCGATCCCGGACAAGGAACGGGCGAAGATCGCACTCTTCTGCAACGTCCGGCCCGATGCGGTGATCCCGGCCTATGATCTGAAGTCGATCTACGAGGCGCCGCTCGCCTATCACCGCGTTGGCCTCGATCAGGCGGTGCTCGACGCCTTCGGCATCTCGCCGGCGCCGAAGCCCGACATGAGCCGCTGGGAAGACGTGATGGACCGGCTGACCAATGCCGAGGGCGAGGTCAAGGTCGCGATCGTCGGCAAATACGTGCAGCTCGAGGACGCCTATAAGTCGATCGCCGAGGCACTGACCCATGGCGGCATGGCGAACCGGGTCAAGGTCAAGGCCGAATGGATCGACGCCGAGATCTTCGAGCGCGAAGACCCCGGCCCGCATCTCGAGCAGTTCAACGCGATCCTGGTGCCCGGCGGCTTCGGCGAGCGCGGCACCGAAGGCAAGATCCGCGCCGCGCAATATGCGCGCGAGAAGGGCATCCCCTATCTGGGCATCTGCCTCGGCATGCAGATGGCGGTGATCGAGGCGGCGCGCAACCTTGCCGGCGTGACCAACGCGGGCTCGGAAGAGTTCGACCACGAGGCCGGCAAGAAGCGCTTCACCCCGGTCGTCTATCACCTCAAGGAATGGGTGCAGGGCAACCACCGGGTCGAGCGCAAGCTCGACGACGACAAGGGCGGCACGATGCGGCTTGGCGCCTATACCGCGATCCTGAAGGAAGGCTCGAAGGTCGCCGAGGTCTATGGCACGACGCAGATCGAGGAACGCCACCGCCACCGCTACGAGGTCGACATCAAGTATCGCGACAAGCTTGAGGCCTGCGGGCTGGTGTTCTCGGGCATGTCGCCCGACGGCCGGCTGCCCGAGATCGTCGAGGTCAAGGACCACCCCTGGTTCATCGGCGTGCAGTTCCACCCGGAACTGAAGTCGAAACCCTTCGCGCCGCATCCGCTTTTCGCCGGGCTGGTGAAGGCGGCGAAGGAACAGAGCCGCCTCGTCTGAGCGGCGCAAGACAGCACAGGCTGCGCCTCTGACGGGGCGCCCGAAGGAGGGGGCCCTGCCCCCTCCTTTGCCATTCGGCAAAATTCACCCCCGAGGTATTTCGAGCAAGGAGAAAGCAGCGCCGCACGCATGCGTTCCGGCCGGGCTCCTCTCCTCTCAGCTTCCAATTGCTCCAAATATCCCGGGGGTGAGCGCCACAGGCGCGAGGGGGCTGCGCCCCCTGCCCCGGCTCCCGCAAGCGGCGGGCTCCGCGTTCAGAGCCCTTCGACCCGCAGCGCCCCTTCAAGCCAGGGCGCCTCGGCTAGCGCCGGAGCGACAATGCGAGCAGCAAGCAGGTCGCGCAGCCGGCCCGCCACCCGCGCCGGCAGGTCCGCCATCGTGCCTGCCCGCGCGCTCAGCACGATCTTGCGTGCGAGCGGCGCGACCGGCAGCGGCGCAAGCGTCACTCCCGCCCGTGCGCCATGACGCACGCCCGAGGGGGTCAGGATCGACCAGCCCTGCCCCGCCGCCACCATCGCCAGAATCGCCGGATAACTGTCGATCTCGAAACGGTGCGCCGGGGCGCCCCCCTCGCGTGCGAGATGCGCCGCGATCTGGCGCCCCATCAACGTGCGCGGGCTGTAGTGGAGGAAAGGCAGTGTCGCGCCCACCTGCCCCTCGGGCCAGACCGCGACGAAAGGTTCGGTCAACAGCGGCAGCACCGTCAGCCCCTCGCGGCTGCCGTCGATCTCGGCGGCGACGGTCATGTCGAGCGCCCGCGCCTCGAGTTGCGCCGCCAGCCGGTGGCTCGGCCCGGTCTCGAGCAGGAAGCGGCAGGCGGTGAGCTCGGCCCCCATGCCGGCGAGCAGCAAGGGCGTCACCTCGGCCTCGAAATCCTCGATCATGCCGAGCCGGAAGCTGCGCAGCCCCGAGGGATCGGCAAGCCCCACCCCCGCGCGGCCGCGCGCGAGCTCGTCGAGCATCGCCTCGGCATGGGGCAGGAAGGCGCGGCCGGCCGGGGTCAGCGCGAAGGGGCGCGCGCTGCGGTCGACGAGCTCGGCGCCAAGCGCCGCCTCGAGCGCGGCGATCTGCTGGCTGACGGTCGAGGCCGAGACCGCCAGCCGGCGCGCGGCGGCGGTGATCGCGCCTTCCTCGGCCAGCGCCACCAGCACCTCCACCGCCCAGAGGCTGATCCGCTCCCGCTGCCCTGCCATTCGCCGCCTCCTGCAATCCGCGCGCAGAATGCGCGGCCCCTGCCCGCTTTGGCAAGCCGCGATGCGCGGCGCGTGTGCATTCGGGCAAGGCGGCGGAACGCCCCATTGACGCAGGCCGCGGCACAGCTAGCCTGAGACCCGGATCGCGAAAGGAGAGCAACATGCGTGACAACAGCTGGGAGTCGAAGGCCGACGAATTCTCGCTCTACGGCTTCACCGACCTGCCCTCGGTGCACGAGCGCGGCACAGTCGTGGTGACGCACGGCAAGGGCCCTTACATCTACGACACCCACGGGCGGCAGTATCTCGACGCCAATTCGGGGCTGTGGAACATGGTCGCGGGCTTCGACCATCCCGGGCTGATCAAGGCCGCGCAGGACCAGTATGCGCGCTTTCCGGGCTATCACGCCTTCTTCGGCCGGATGTCGGACCAGACCGTGATGCTGAGCGAGAAGCTCGTCGAGGTCTCGCCCTTCGCAAGCGGCAAGGTGTTCTACACCAACTCCGGTTCCGAGGCGAACGACACCATGGTCAAGATCCTGTGGTTCCTGCATGGCGCCGAGGGCAAGCCGCAGAAACGCAAGATCCTGACCCGGATCAACTCCTATCACGGCGTCACCGCGGTCTCGGCCTCGATGACCGGCAAGCCCTACAATTCGGTCTTCGGCCTGCCGCTGCCGGGCTTCCTCCATCTGGGCTGCCCCCATTACTGGCGTTTCGGCCGCCCGGGCGAGACCGAGGAGCAGTTCACCGCGCGCCTTGCGGCCGAGCTCGAGGCGACGATCATCAAGGAGGGCGCCGACACCATCGCCGGCTTCTTCGCCGAGCCGGTGATGGGCGCGGGCGGGGTGATTCCGCCCTCGAAGGGCTATTTCCAGGCGGTGGCGCCGATCCTGAAGAAATACGGCATCCCGCTGATCGCCGACGAGGTGATCTGCGGCTTCGGGCGCACCGGCGCGACCTGGGGCTGCGAGACCTATGACTTCCAGCCCGATGCGGTCATCTCCTCGAAGAACCTGACCGCGGGTTATTTCCCGATGGGGGCGGTGATCCTCGGCCCCGATCTTGCGAACCGGGTACAGGCGGCCTCGGAAGCAGTCGAGGAATTCCCGCACGGCTTCACCGCCTCGGGCCATCCGGTGGGCTGCGCGATCGCGCTGAAGGCGATCGACGTGATCCTGAACGAGGGGCTGGCCGAGAATGTCAACCGGCTGTCGGGCCGGATGGAGGCGGGGCTCGCGCAGATCGCGCAGAACCCGAACATCGGCGAGCTGCGCGGCGTGGGCTACATGTGGGCACTTGAGGCGGTGGCCGACCGCGCCACCAAGACCCCGTTCGACGGCAAGCTGAGCGTGTCGGAGCGGATCGCCAACACCTGCACCGACATGGGGCTGATCTGCCGCCCGCTCGGCCAGTCGATTGTGCTCTGCCCGCCGTTCATCCTGACCGAGGCGCAGATGGACGAGATGTTCGACAAGCTCGACAAGGCGCTGAAGAAGGTCTTCGCCGAAGTCGCCTGACGTCGACCGGGTCAGAGGGGGCGCTGCCCCCTCGGCCCTGCCGGGCCTCACCCCCGAGGTATTTCCGGCAAGGAGAAAACCGGAAGGCTTTTCGCGGCGAGGCCTTTTCCTGGCACAAAGTCTCCGGGGGAATGACGAAGGGGGCCGCAAGGCCCCCTTTGACATGGGGGCAGCGCCCCCTCCCGGTCCGGATCAGAGTTTCGACAGCTTCGATTGCAGGTCCGCGAGCTGCTTCTTGATCGTGCTCAGTTCCTCGCGGTCCTTCGCGGCGTCGCTTGCCGCCGTCTCGTCGTCGGGCCCCGTCGAACCGGCCGTGCTCCAGCCCGCCATCATCGACTTCAGGAACGCCTGCTGCTGGCGCTGCAGCGCCTCGAAGCCCGGCATCGAGGCCATCGGATTCGGGAAGGAGGAGAAGTTCTCCATCATCTTCGACTGCCCCTCGCGCAGCATCTCGAAGGAGGCGGCGAGGAACTGCGGCACCACCGACTGCGCCGAGGTGGTGTAGCTGCGCACGAGATCGGTCAGCACGTCGACCGGCAGCACGTTCTCGCCGCGGCTCTCGTGTTCGGCGATGATCTGCAGCAGGTATTGCCGGGTCAGGTCGTCGCCGGTCTTCAGATCGACGATCTGCACCTCGCGCCCCTCGCGGATGAAGCTCGCGATATCCTCGAGCGTGACATAGTCGCTGGTCTCGGTGTTGTAGAGCCTGCGGCTGGCATAGCGCTTGATCAGCAAGGGCTTCGCGTCTTCGGCCATCATGTCCTCCCGGGGATCTTCCTGCATTGCAGCGATGATTATGCGGCAGCGGCGCAAAAGCAACAAAAGAAAAGGGCAGACCGAAGCCTGCCCTTTAGGTCCGGTCCCGGCTGGGAGGAGGAAGCCGGGTCGCGGGAGGTTCTCTTACTTCGTCGCGGCGGTGGCGGCGGTGGTGGCTTTCTTCGCGGCGGCGGTCACTTCCTCGGTGGCTTTCTTCACCGCGGCGGTCGCGTCTTCCGAGAAGTCCTTGCCGGCAGCCAGCATCAGCTCGACGGTTTCCATCTGCACCTTCTTCGCGATCTCGGCGAAAGCGGCGAGGTTTTCGGCAGCCATCTCGGCCGAGGCCGACGCGAAGTCGCTCATCGCCTTGGCGTATTCCGCGGGCTCCTGCTTCGACTTGGCGAGCGAACCGACCTTGGCGATCGTGTCCTTGGCCCATTTCGAGGTCACTTCGGTCGATTTCTCGGCGGCGTCGAGGGCGACCTTCGCGATCTTTTCGCCGAGCGCAGTCTGCGCCTTGAAGCTGTCCTGGAATTTGGTCGCGTCGATCGGCATCGACGCCATCATGTCCTGCATGATCTTGGTGAAGTCCTGGGTCTTGGCCATTTTCTTGCTCCGATCTGCGAGCCCGGGTGTGGGATGCGCGAGGGCCCCTTCGCTTACAGACATTTATAAATGCTGCGGCGCAGCATTTCAAGTGAAAAATGCTGCGCCGCAGAGAATTTTCAACCAAAGGGAGAGTTGCGCCGCCCGATCAGGCGGCGACCACCTCGCTCACATAGGTGCCGGGGGCCGGGCCGAGCACCGGGTGCTTCGCGCCGCCCGGAACCCGCGCCGGCACCATCGCGCCCGAGCGCTCGGCCAGCCAGGCGCCCCAGGTCGGCCACCAGCTGCCCTCGTGATAGGTCGCCTTGCCCTTCCATTCGTTCGGATCCCGGATCGGCGCCTCGGAGGTGTAATGGCCGTATTTCTTCTTCGTCGGCGGGTTCACCACCCCGGCGACATGGCCCGATTCCGACAAGATGAAGGTCTTGTCGGCCGATCCCATCTGCGCCATGCCATTGAACGAGGCGATCCAGGGTGCGATGTGGTCGGTCTCGCAGGCGAGCGCGCAGAGCGGCACCTTCACCTCGGAGATCTTCACCGTCTCTCCCAGAAGCGGGAAGCCCTTGGTGGTGAAGCGGTCCTCCTGACACAGCCCGCGCAGATACTCGACCGCCATCCGCCCGGGCAGGTTCGTCGAATCGCCATTCCAGTAGAGCAGGTCGAAGGCCGGCGGCGCCTCGCCCATCATGTAAGAGCGGATCGCCGGCGCATAGATCAGGTCGTTCGCGCGCAGGAAGGAGAAGGTGCGCTGCATGAAGCTTGCGGCCAGCACGCCTTGCTGCTTGATCAGCTGCTCGATGCCGCCGACGAAATCGTCCTGCAGATAGGCGGTGAATTCGCCCTGGTCCGAGAAGTCGGTCAGCGTGGTGAGGAAGGTGGCCGAGTTGACCGACTTGTCCTTGCGCTTCTCGAGCAGGGCAAGCGTCAGGCTGAGCGTGGTGCCGGCGATGCAATAGCCGACCGCGTTCACCTTCTTCTCGCCGGTGATCTCCTTCACCTGCTCGATCGCGGTCAGATAGCCCTCGCTCACATAGGTGTCCATGCCGACATCGGCATAGCTCGCATCGGGGTTCTTCCAGCTGACCACGAACAGGGTGAAGCCCTGATCGACGATCCAGCGGATCAGCGAGTTCGCGGGTTTCAGATCGAGGATGTAGAACTTGTTGATCCACGGCGGGAAGATGATGAGCGGCGTGCGGTGCACCGTCTCGGTGGTCGGCTTGTATTGGATCAGCTCGAACATCCGGTTGCGGAACACCACCGAGCCCTCGGCGGTGCCGATGTTGTGCCCCACGGCGAAGGCGTTCTTGTCGGAGAGCGTGACGATCAGCTCGCCCTTGTTCTCCTCGACATCGCGCACGAGGTTCTCGAGCCCCAGCACCAGGCTCGCCCCCTCGGTCGCCACCGCCTTCTCCAGCGCGTCGGGATTGGTGGCAAGGAAGTTCGTCGGCGCCATCATGTCGACGATCTGCCGGGTGAAATAGGTCAGCCGCCGGCGGTCGACCGGGTCGAGCCCCTCGATGCGCTCGACCGCGTCCTCCATCGCCTTTGCCGAGATCAGATACTGCTGCTTGACGAAGTTGAAATAGGGGTGGGTGTCCCACAGCGGGTTGGTGAAGCGGCGGTCTTTCGGGCCCGGATCGGCCGGCGCCTTGAACGCGCCTTGCGACAGCGCATGCGTCGCCTCGACATAGTGCTTCATCGCTTGGCCCCAGTAGGTCACCTGGGCCTCGAGGATCTTCGAGGGATTCTCGGCGAGTTCCTTCAGCAGGGCGGCGCTGGTATTGAGGTAAAGATCAAGACCGGGCCCGTCGATCGCCGGATTGGGGGGGCGCTTCTTCGCCAGGGCATCAACCAGGCGTTGAGTCAGGGTCTCGATCTTCGCGAGATTTTCCTGCATTTGCTGCGATGCAGCAACGGGGGCCTCGTCTGTTGTTGTCATAACGATCAATCCTCCCTATCCTAATTATGGGGAGCATAACGTCGCCTTCGGGGAAGCGTAAAGCGGCGTTTTGAGGGATTTTGTACTCGGGTAAAGGCGTTACGATGAAGGGCATGATGAGCTACGACCTGATGGAGACCATCAGGAACACGAACGAGTGGATGGGTGCCTCGGCACGGGCCATGGCCTCCTACCCGGTCTGGGGGCTGACGCCCCATCCGATGTTCAAACTGCTCTCGGCCTGGGGCCGGGTGACCGAGCGCAGCTTCGCGCGCATGGTGATCAAGCCCGACTGGGGGATCCGCTCGATTCCCGGCGTCGACGGCCGCGACCACACCGTCGAGGTCGAGACGCTGCTCGACAAACCTTTCGGGTCGCTCGTGCATTTCAAGGTACAGGGCCGGGCGCAGATGGCCCGCCGCGTGCTCCTCGTTGCCCCGATGTCGGGCCATTACGCGACTCTCCTCCGCTCCACCGTGGCGAGCCTGCTGCCGGACTGTGAAGTCTACGTGACGGACTGGCACAACGCCCGCGACATCCCGGTGAGCGAGGGCAAGTTTGACATCGAGGATTACACCCTCTACCTCGTCGATTTCATGCGCTTCCTCGGGCCTGACATCAACGTCATCGCAGTGTGTCAGCCGGCGCCGCTGACGCTCGCCGCGACCGCCTATCTGGCCGAGGAAGACCCCGCTGCGCAGCCGCGCACGCTGACCCTGATCGGCGGCCCGATCGATCCCGACGCCGCCGCGACCGAAGTCACCGATTTCGGCCGCCGCGTCACCATGGGCCAGCTCGAGCAGCTGGTGATCCAGCGCGTCGGCTTCAAGTACAAGGGCGCCGGGCGGATGGTCTATCCCGGGCTGATGCAGCTTGCCTCCTTCATCTCGATGAACATGGAAAAGCACGCCGACGCCTTCCAGAAGAAGATCGTCGCCGAGGCCAAGGGCGAGGGCAGCGAGCGCGACCACCACAACGTCTTCTACGATGAATACCTCTCGGTGATGGACATGACGGCCGAGTTCTATCTCTCGACCGTCGAGCGCATCTTCAAGGGGCTGGAGATCGCGCACAACCGCTTCACCATCGAGGGCAAGCGCGTCGACATCGGCAAGATCACTTCGGTCGCGGTGCATACCGTCGAGGGCGCGAATGACGACATCTCGGCGCCCGGGCAATGCGTCGCGGCGCTTGGCCTGTGCACCGGTCTGCCCGAGGCGAAGAAGGCCCAGCACCTCGAACCGGGCGCCGGCCATTACGGCATCTTCGCGGGCTCGAGCTGGCGCAAGAACATCCGCCCGCTGATCCTCGACTTCATCGACGCGAATGCCCCCGAGGCACCGAAGGGCAGCCGCAAGCCGCCGGTGCGCGCGGCCTGACGCCTGGCCCCGCCCGAAGATGAAAAAAACGCGCCCCGAGGGGCGCGTTTTGCGTTTCCGAGGGCGGCCGGATCAGCCGCCGAACCAGGCGATGAAATAGCCCGCGACCACCGCCGTGCCGATCACGCCGGCTACGTTGGGCCCCATCGCGTGCATGAGCAGGTAGTTGTTCGGGTCGGCGCGCTGGCCCTCGTTGTGGCTCACCCGCGCCGCCATCGGCACCGCCGAGACCCCGGCCGAGCCGATCAGCGGGTTAATCTTGGTCTTCGACACCAGGTTCATCAGCTTCGCCATCAGCACCCCTGCCGCCGTCGACACGCCAAAGGCCACGACGCCAAGTGCCAGGATCTTCAGCGTGCTCGCGTCCAAAAACCGCTCGCCGGTCATGGTGATGCCGACCGAGGTGCCAAGCAGGATGGTGGTGACATTGACCACCTCGTTCTGTGCGGCCTTCGTCAGCCGCTCGGCCACCAGGCTTTCGCGCAGGAAGTTGCCAAGCATCAGCATCCCGATCAGCGCCGAGGCCGCAGGGACCAGCAAGATCACGACGATCGTCACCAGCACCGCGAAGATCAGCTTTTCCAGCCGCGACACCGGGCGCAGCGACTGCATCCGGATCTTGCGCTCGGCCTTGGTGGTCAGCGCGCGCATGATCGGCGGCTGGATCATCGGCACCAGCGCCATGTAACTGTAGGCGGCAACGGCGATCGGGGCGAGCAGATCGGGCGCAAGCTTGTTCGCAAGGAAGATCGAGGTCGGGCCATCGGCCCCGCCGATGATGCCGATCGCCGAGGCCTCCTGCGGGGTGAAGCCGATCATCGTCGCCCCGAAGAAGGTGGCAAAGACGCCGAACTGCGCCGCCGCCCCCAGCAGCAGGGTGCGCGGGTTGGCGATCAGCGGGCCGAAATCGGTCAGCGCCCCGACGCCGAGGAAGATCAGCGGCGGGAAGATCTCGAGCTTCACCCCCATCGAGATGTAATAGTAAAGCCCCCCGGCCTCGCCGTTCACCGGCGCATTCACCAGCCCCTCGGTCGGCAGGTTGGCCAGAAGCGCGCCGAAGGCGATCGGGATCAGCAGCAGCGGTTCGAACTGACGCCAGACCGCAAGGTAGAAAAGCACCGCGACCACGGCCCACATCACGACCATCTGCCAGGTGACGTCGGGGATCGCGGTCAGCGACCAGAGCTGTTCGAGCTTCGAGCCCTCCATCTGCGCCCCCGTCAGGCCAAAGTGACGAGGATCTGCCCCTCGGTCACGGTGGCGCCGGGGGCGACGTTCACCGCGCTCACCGTGCCGGCCTGCGGCGCGCCGATGTTGGTGTTCATCTTCATCGCCTCGAGCACCAGCAGCAGCTCACCCGCGGCGACGGTCTGGCCGACCGAGACGGCGACGCTGACCACGGTGCCAGCCAGCGGGCTGGGCACCGAGCCCGCCCCCGCGGGGGCGGCCGGCGCCGCCACGACCGGGGCCGGCACGGGTTTCGGCGCGCTGGCCGCTGCGGGACGGGGCGCGACAACCGGGGCCACGGGGGCCGCAGCGGCGGCGGGGGCCGCGTCCAGATCCTCGACCGTCACCTCATAGGCGATGCCTTCGACAGTGATCCGCAAGCGTTTCATGGCTGATGTCCTCTCAGGATGTCGGGGGTTTCGCCGCCGAGCGTGGGCCGGGTCGGGCCCCAGTCGGTGCGGATGCGATGTGCGGTGAAGGTCTCGATCCGGCCTTCCATCGGCCAGCCCTCGACCTTGTGGCCGGGGGCCGCGACGCGGGTGATGCGCACCCCCGCCCCCAACGTCTCGGCCACCGCCGCGGCAATCGCGACGAGGTGATGGGGCGGCACGCCCGGCGCCACCACGGGCGCGGGTGCGGGTGCAGGGGGGCCGACGGCGGGTTTCGGCGCAGCGGCGGCGCGGGTGAAGGCGCGCCCGACCAGCGCACTCATCCCCCACAGTGCGGCGAGCACCATCAGCACCACCGTGAAGCCCGTGCCGATCAGTTCAAGATTGTCGAGCATGGCCAGGTCCTTACAGCGGGATGTTGCCGTGCTTCTTCGGCGGCCGCGTCTCGCGTTTCGACATCAGCCCGCGCAGCGCCAGCGCGATGGCGGAGCGGGTCTGGCGCGGCTGGATCACGTCCGACACGAAGAGCATCCCGGCCGACAGATAGGGCGAGGCGAATTCGGCGCGGTATTCCTCGGCCAGCTCCTTCGCCTTGGCGCGCTTGTCCTCGGCCTCGGACAGCTCCTTGCGGTAGAGGATGTTCACCGCCCCCTCGGCGCCCATCACCGCGATCTCGGCCGAGGGCCAGGCAAGGACGCGATCGGCCCCCATGTCCTGGCTGCACATCGCGATATAGGCGCCGCCATAGGCCTTGCGCATGATGACGGTGATCTTCGGCACCGTCGAGGAGGCATAGGAGAACAGCATCTTCGCGCCGTGGCGGATGATGCCGCGCCGTTCCTCGTGCACGCCGGGCAGGAAGCCCGGCACGTCGACGAGCGTCACCAGCGGGATATTGAAGATGTTGCAAAACCGCACGAAGCGCGCCGCCTTGTCCGAGGCGTCGATGTCGAGCGCCCCGGCCTTCACCATCGGCTGGTTCGCGACGAAGCCCACCACGATGCCACCGATCCGGCCGAAGCCGATGACGATGTTCGCGGCGAATTCCGCCATCACTTCAAGGAAATCGCCCTCGTCCGCCAGTCGCTCGATCACCTTGCGGCAATCGAAGGGCGCCTTCGGGTCCTCGGGCACCAGATCGTCGAGCACAGGGTCGTCGGCGATGGCGAGCTCGGGCTCGATCCGGTGCGGCGGGTCCATCATGTTGTTCGAGGGCAGGAACGACAGCAGCCGGTGCACCAGCGCCACGGCGTGCGCGTCATCCTCGGCGATGAAGTGGATGTTGCCCGCAACCGAGGCCTGCACCTCGGCCGAACCGATCTCGTCCATGCTGGTCGCCTGTCCGGTGACCGCGCGGATCACCTCGGGGCCGCAGATGAACATCTGTGCATGCTCGCGGGTCATGATGGTGAAATCGGTCAGCGCCGGCGAATAGGCGGCACCGCCCGCGCAGGGCCCGGCGATCACCGAGATCTGCGGCACCACGCCCGACAGCTGCACGTTGCGGTAGAACACCTGGCCATAGGCCGAGAGCGCGCCGACCCCTTCCTGGATCCGCGCCCCGCCGGAATCGTTGAAGCCGATGATCGGCACCCCGGCCTTGCCGGCGTGGTCGAGTGTGTGACAGATCTTCTTCGCATGGATCTCGCCCAGCGACCCGCCCGAGACGGTGAAGTCCTGGCTAAAGGCGGCGACCGGGCGGCCGTCGACGAAGCCCGTACCGGTGATCACACCATCGCCCGGGATCTCGCGCGATTCCATGCCGAAGTGGCGGGTGTTGTGGCGCGCGTGCAGGCCGAACTCCTGAAAGGTGCCGGGCGAGAACAGCGCCTCGAGCCGCTCGCGCGCGGTCATCCGCGCCTCGGCATGGCGCGCCTCGGCCTTCTTCTCGCCGCCGCCTGCCAGCGCAACCGCGCGCCGCCGTTCCAACTCGTCCGCAAGTGCCTTGGAAATCGCCATGTTGAAACCGTCTTTGTCTCTGGCCGCGCCGGGTCGGCACGGCATCTGCCGAAGGGGACCGTCCGCGCCCAGACTGCGGCCGCCCCCTGCCCCGTGCAAGAGCTTGCCCCGAAGCGCGCGCCAGATAAAGGCTTGACGGCACGAATCTTGTGCAGCCGCAGCGAGAATGTCGCGGCGGGGCGGCAGGACGCCTCCTTGAAACGAAAGCGGCGGCCCGAAGGCCGCCGCTTGGTCTCAGTTTCCGGTGATCGGGGCGCCACCGAGGCCCATCGGGGCCGGCACGCCCGAGCTTGCGCCCCCCTCGGGTGCCGGGGCCGGGGTTGCCGGCGCCGTGCCGCCAAGTCCGGGCGGCGGGCCGCCCAGCGACGGCGTGCCCAGCGTCAGGCCACCGCCCGGTGCCGCGCCCGGCGCGCCGATCGGCGGCAGGCCGAGCCCGCCCGGCGCGGGAATGCCGCCCGGCGCCGCGCCCGGCGCGCCGAGACCGCCAAGTCCCGGCATCGTCGGCAGCGTGTAGCTGACGTTCGAGGTGTCGACCGGCTTGCCCTTGTAGTGCATCACCAGCCCCGGGAAGGCCACGACGATGGCGATCATCGCGATCTGGATCACCACGAAGGGCACCGCCCCCCAGTAGATGTGCGAGGTCTTCACCGCCTCGATCTTCCGCCCGGTCAGCTTGTCGACATAGGCCTCCTTCGGCGCCACCGAGCGCAGGAAGAACAGCGCGAAGCCGAAGGGCGGGTGCATGAAGGAGGTCTGCATGTTCACGCCGAGGATCACGCCGAACCAGATCAGGTCGATCCCCATCGCATCGGCGGCCGGCGCCAGCAGCGGCACGATGATGAAGGCGAGCTCGAAGAAGTCGAGGAAGAAGGCCAGGAAGAAGACCAGCAGCGACACGACGATGAGGAAGCCCATCTCGCCGCCCGGCAGCGAGGTCAGCAGATGCTCGACCCACAGATGCCCGTTCACCCCGTAGAAGGTGAGCGAGAACACCCGCGCGCCCAGCAGGATGAACATCACGAAGGCCGAAAGCCGCGTGGTGGCAGCGAGCGCGTCGCGCACCACGCCATAGGTCAGCCGGTTCTTCACCGCCGACAGCAGCAGCGCGCCGACCGCGCCCATGGCGCCGCCTTCGGTCGGCGTCGCGATGCCGAGGAAGATGGTGCCGAGCACGAGGAAGATCAGCGCGAGCGGCGGGATCAGCACGATCACCACCTGCTGCGCCAGCCGGCTCATCACGTTGATCTTCAGCGTCTTGTCGAGCAGAGCGAGGACGTAGACCACGATCACCGCGACCGCCGCGGCCATCATCTCGGCATTGGCGGCATTGGTGCCGGTGTCGAACCAGCGGAAGGCACCGTAGAAGACCGCGCCGCCAAGCGCCAGCGCGACGACAAGCGACATCACGCCCGAGCCGAGGGTGCGCGCCTCTTTCGGCAGCGCCGGCATCGAATGCGGACGGATGATCGACATCAGCAACACATAGCCGAGATAGATCGCCGTCAGCACGATCGAGGGGATCAGCGCACCCTTGTACATGTCGCCCACCGAGCGGCCGAGCTGGTCGGCCAGAACGATCAGAACGAGCGAGGGCGGGATGATCTGCGCCAATGTGCCCGAGGCCGCGATGACCCCGCTTGCGATGCGCCGGTCATAGCCATAGCGCAGCATGATCGGCAGCGAGATCAGCCCCATCGCGATCACCGAGGCGGCGACGACGCCGGTGGTGGCCGCGAGCAGCGCGCCGACGATGATCACCGCATAGGCCAGACCGCCGCGGATCGGTCCGAAGAGCTGGCCGATGGTGTCGAGCAGATCCTCGGCCATGCCGGATTTCTCCAGCACGATCCCCATGAAGGTGAAGAAGGGAATGGCAAGCAATGTGTCATTGCTGAGCACCCCCCAGAACCGCTCGGGCATCGCGTTCAGAAGCGGCCAGCTGAGGTTGATCGAGCCCCCCGACAGCGGCGCGAGCTCGACCCCGAGGATGAAGAACAAAAGCCCGTTCGCGGCCAGCGAGAAGGCCACCGGATAGCCGAGCAGCAGGAAGAAGATCAGCGAGACGAACATGATCGGCGCCATGTTCTGCGCGATGAGCTCCATCATCAGAGTGCCTCCTCCTGCTCGATCGGATCATGGCCGTGATGGCCGGTCGCGGGGAAGGGATCGGCCAGATCGCCGCGGATCACCGCGATCTTCTTGATGATCTCGGAAATCCCCTGCGCGAACATCTGTGCGAAGCCGATCAGCAACAGCGCCTTCGCCGGCCACAGGATCAGACCGCCCGCGTTGGTCGAGACCTCGCCCGAGGCGTAGGAGCGCATGACATAGGGATAGAGCAGATAGATCATCAGCGTGACCATCGGCATCAGGAAGAAGACATGGCCGAAGAGGTCGATCCAGTGCTGCACGCGGCGCGACCAGGCGCCGTAGAGAATGTCGATGCGGATATGCTCGTTCTGCTTCAGCGTATAGGCGGCGGCGAAGAGGAAGGCCGCGCCATAGAGATACCATTGCAGCTCGAGCCAGGCATTCGACGATACGTTGAAGACCTTGCGCACGGTCGCGTTGACCGCGCTGACCAGAACCGCGATCAGGATGAGCCACGACACGGATTTGCCGATGATCTCGTTGATGCGGTCGATCAGACGTGAAAGGGCCAGCAAAGCGCCCATCTCATCCTCCCCTTCCCTTTTTGCGCCCCAGATCCGGGGCTTGCGATTTCCTTGGACGGGTTCTGGCCACAGGTCAAGAAATTTGGCCGATCTGGTCGTGTTTCCTGACCAGTTTGCCCTGGCATGCACAGAGTCGTCCGACAAGGGGTGCCGTTAACATTATCTTGCGCAAGAGGGAAGCTGGGCGGAAGATCCGCGAAGCCGACCCCGGCATTTTCGCAACCCCTTGCGCCGAAGCCCGCCTCCGACTCACCAGCGCCAGTGCGCGGAAATGTCCCCACAGCCTGCAGAAACCCCCGCAATATCCCGAAAATTTTCGTTTTATTACCAGACGATCAGCAGATCTGGCAACTTTCGAAATGTTTTGCAGGCCTCCGCGACATTTTCTTTGCAGATTTCCCGTTGACGCCCCGTTCCGGCCCTCCTAATGTCCGCCGCAACGCAATGGAAAGGATCAGCGATGCTCTCGCTTCTTATCGTCGTAGGGGACACGCGCATGGGCCGGTGACGGTTTGACCATGATGGTTCCCATGCGCCCTCGCCAGAAAAGCGGGGGCTTTTTGTTGCGAAACGGGTTGGGGGCAGCGCGCCCCGGTGAATGGAGAGAATGATGTCACGGCAGATGACCGGCGCGGAAATGGTGGTGCAGGCGCTGAAGGATCAGGGGGTCGACACGATCTTCGGCTACCCGGGCGGCGCCGTCCTTCCGATCTATGACGCGATCTTCCAGCAAAACGACATCCGGCACATCCTGGTCCGCCACGAGCAGGCGGCCGTGCACATGGCCGAGGGCTATGCCCGCTCGACCGGCAAGCCGGGCTGCGTGCTGGTGACCTCGGGACCGGGCGCGACGAACGCGGTGACCGGGCTCACCGACGCGCTGATGGACAGCATCCCGCTCGTCGTCTTCTCGGGCCAGGTGCCGACCTTCATGATCGGCACCGACGGCTTCCAGGAGGCCGACACCGTGGGCATCACCCGCCCCTGCACCAAGCACAACTGGCTGGTGAAGGACGCCGACAAGCTGGCCGAGGTGATCCACCAGGCCTTCCACGTCGCGACCTCGGGCCGGCCGGGCCCGGTGCTGATCGACCTGCCGAAGGACGTGCAGTTCGCCACCGGCACCTATACCGGGCCGAAACAGGCGCGCACCGAGAATTACCAGCCGAAGGTCAAGGGCGACATCGAGGCGATCACCAGGCTCGTCGAGCTGATGGAGACCGCCGCGCGGCCGATCTTCTACACCGGCGGCGGGGTGATCAACTCCGGCCCGGCGGCAAGCCAGCTGATGTGCGAGCTGGTCGATGCGACGGGCTTCCCGATCACCTCGACGCTGATGGGGCTCGGCGCCTATCCGGCCTCGGGCAAGAACTGGCTCGGAATGCTCGGCATGCACGGTCTCTACGAGGCCAACCTCGCGATGCATGACTGCGACCTGATGATCAACCTCGGCGCCCGCTTCGACGACCGCATCACCGGCCGCGTCTCGGATTTCTCGCCGAAATCGACCAAGGTGCATGTCGATATCGACGCCTCCTCGATCAACAAGATCGTGCGTGTCGACCTGCCGATCATCGGTGACGTCGGCCATGTGCTCGAGGACGTGCTGAAGGTGTGGAAGGCGCGCGGGCGCAAGGTCAACAAGGAAGGCCTGGCGAAATGGTGGGGCCGGATCGAGGAGTGGAAGAAGGTCCGCTGCCTCGCCTATGCGGGCTCCGAGACCGTCATCAAGCCGCAATATGCCCTTGAACGCCTCGAGGCGCTGACCAAGGGCCGCGACCGCTACATCACCACCGAAGTGGGCCAGCACCAGATGTGGGCGGCGCAGTTCCTGCATTTCGACGCGCCGAACCGCTGGATGACCTCGGGCGGGCTCGGCACCATGGGCTATGGCTTCCCGGCCTCGATCGGGGTGCAGATCGCGCATCCGGACGCGCTCGTCATCAACGTCGCGGGTGAGGCGAGCTGGCTGATGAACATGCAGGAGATGGGCACCTGCTCGCAGTTCCGCGTGCCGGTGAAGCAGTTCATCCTGAACAACGAGCGGCTCGGCATGGTGCGGCAATGGCAGGACCTGCTGCACGGCGGGCGCTATTCGCAGAGCTGGTCGGAAAGCCTGCCCGACTTCACCAAGCTGGCCGAGGCCTTCGGCTGGAAGGGCATCGTCTGCTCGGACCCGAAGGATCTCGACGACGCGATCATGGAGATGCTCGAACATGACGGGCCGGTGCTCTTCGACTGTCTGGTCGAGAAGCACGAGAACTGCTTCCCGATGATTCCCTCGGGCAAGCCGCACAACGAGATGCTGCTCTCGGCCGATGCCGAGGCCTTCAGCTCGGGTGCGGCGCTGGTGTGACGCGAGGCCGGGGGCCCTGCCCCCGGACCCCCGAGGTATTTCGGGCAAGATGAAAGCAATTCTGCAAGAGGAGAGAGGCAATGGCCGCTCTGAACATCAAGAAGGGCGCGACCTCGCATTCCGCCTATGACCTGCGCGACACCCACTCGGACGTCGAAAGCTCGCACACACTGGCGGTGATCGTCGATAACGAGGCGGGGGTTCTCGCCCGCGTGATCGGTCTGTTCTCCGGGCGCGGCTACAACATCGACAGTCTCACCGTGGCCGAGATCGACCACAAGGGGCACCGCTCGCGCATCACCATCGTGACGCGCGGCACGATGGCGGTGGTCGAGCAGATCAAGGCGCAGCTTGGCCGCATCGTGCCGGTGCACGCGGTGATCGACCTGACCACCGAAGCGCAGCCGGTCGAGCGGGAACTCGCCCTGTTCAAGGTACAGGGCACCGGCGAAAAGCGGGTCGAGGCGCTGCGTCTGGCCGATATCTTCCGCGCCAATGTGGTCGACAGCACGCTCGAAAGCTTCGTCTTCGAGGTCACCGGCACGCCCGAGAAGATCGACGCCTTCGCCGAGCTGATGCGGCCGCTGGGTCTGGTCGATGTGGCGCGCACCGGCGTTGCCGCGCTGTCGCGCGGGATCTGACCGAAAGGGACGGCGGCCTCAGCGGCCGCCGTCCGTCACCGCCGCGCCGATCGCCGCAACCGCCCGTTCGGCGATCCGCCCGAGCGCCGCGCTGTGATGCGCGGCGGCGATCCGGCGCAAGAGCCGTGTCTCGCAGGCGATCAGCGGCAGAACCGGCCGCTCCGGAGCCGGCGCATGCCACGGACGCGCGGCACGCGGATGCCGGGGCCGAAGCTGCCACAGGTGCAAACACACCTCGCGGCTGCGCAAAACGCACAGATCAATTTCTGTCATCAATTCTCCTCCCCTCCGGCGTCATGACACCGGCGCCGCCAATCAGCAGCTCTCCCCTCGTGTACTATAGCGCAAACCGGACCCTCCCGGAACCGTCCTGATGCCCTCAACGCAGCAGAAGCGGGGCGTCGAGCCAGTCGCGCAACGCCCGGGTGACCTCGAGCGGGCGCTCGAGCGGGCTCAGGTGCCCGGCGCCGGGAATCAGCCGGAATTCCGCATGGGGCATCAGCTCGGCCAGGAACTCGTGCCGGCGCGGCGGACAGATCGTGTCGTACTCGCCGCAGATCAGCAGCGTGCGCACGCGGGTGTTGCGCAGCGCGCGCTGCTGGTCGGGGCGGCGCATCAGGGCGCGGCTTTGCCGGGTGAAGCCCTCGGGGCCAAGGCTGTCAGCCATCTCGAGGAGCAGCGCCTGCATCGCCTCGCGCCCCTCGCCGGGGGCAAGTGCGGTGGCGGGGATCTCCTCGAGCACCATCTCGTCGAGGCGTCCGGCGCGGGCCTTGACGATGCGCTGTTCGCGCATCGCGGCGGCCTGCGGGCTTTCGGAGAGCGGTGAGACGTCGATCAGCGCGATCTCGGCCACCCGGTCGGGGGCGCGGCGCAGGATCTCCATCGCCACGAGCCCGCCCAGCCAGTGCCCGACGAGCGACACCCGCGGCGGCAGCGTCGCAAGAACCGTCTCGGCCATCTCCTCGACCGTGGCGCCCAGAAGCGGCGCCGCAATCACCGTGCGGTCGGCGGAAAAGTCGAGGATCTGATGCCAGAACAGCCTTGCGTCACACAAGAATCCCGGAAGGAAGACCAGCGGGTCTGCCGTCATGCCTGCTCACCTCTGCCTGTGGCGCCTGTGGCGCTCTTTGCACCACTGTGCCCCGGATCGGGGCCGGGGGAAACCCCATGCACGGCACGGCGGGCAAGGTTCCGCGGATCACAGGCGCGACAGCACCTCGCCCACCGTCGCCTCGATCAGGCGCAGATCGTCCGGGTCGGAAAAGCGGTGATCGGAGCCCTTCACGAGGGTCAGGCGGATATCGGCGCCCTCGGCATGCTCGAACAGCCGCAGCGCCACCGACACCGGCACCGCGGTATCGGCCGTGCCTTGCAGGAAGCGCGCCGGAATCGCGAGCCGGAGCGGATCGCGCAGCACCAGCCGGCCACGCGCCTCCTCGATCAGTCGGCGGGTGATGCGATAGGGCGCGCCGTATTCCGAGGGCAGATCGACATAGCCCTGTGCCTCGAGCGCCGCGGCCTGCGCGGGAGTGAAGGAGGCGACATAACCATCCTCGGTGAAATCGGGGGCGCCGGCGATGGTGACGAGCCCCGCCACCAGATCGGGGCAGTCGCGGGCCAGCAGCAGCGCAAGCCAGCCGCCCATCGACGAGCCCACCACCACCTGTGGCCCGGCGCAGAGCGTGCGGATCGCGGCGCGGGCATCCTCGAACCAGTCGCCGATCGCGCCCTCCTCGAACGCGCCGCCCGAGGCGCCGTGCCCCGAGACGTCGAGCCGCAGGAAGGCCCGCCCCTGCGCCTGCGCCCAGGCCTCGAGCGCCAGCGCCTTGAACCCCTCCATGTCGGATTTCAGCCCGTGCAGGAAGACGATGCCCGGCCCCTCGCCGGCCGAGCGGTTATAGGCGATGCGGCGCCCCTCGGGCGTGGTGATGAAATCGGTCATGGTCTGCCTCCGGTCGCCGCCACCCTAGCGGCGCACGGTCGCAGGCTCAAGCCGCGCCCCGCCCGGGCATCGACAAACGTCGCGCGCGCCCCTATCCCTGCGGGCAAAGGCGGAGGAGCGGGCGGATGGAAACGGGAACGGCACAAGGACTGTCGGTGATGGCGGGGGCCGAGCGGCTGCGCGGCGTGCTGGACCTTGGCGGGCCGGCGATGTGGGCGATCGCCGCGCTCTCGGTCGCGACGGTGGCGCTGATCCTGTGGAAGATCTGGCGGCTGATTGCCTTCGGCGCCTGGTCGGGCGGGGCGCAAAGCGCGGCCGCGGTCGCGCTGTGGCGGCAGGGCGAGCGGGCGACGGCGCTGGCGATGCTATCGGGCCGGCGCAGCCTGCGCGCGCGGCTGGTCCGCGCCGCGATGACCACGGCGGGCGATCCGGCCATGGGCGACACCGAGGCGCGCGAGGAGACCGCACGCGAGGCCCGCGCGCTGCTGGCGCAGGCGCAGGCCGGGCTGCGCGGGCTGGAACTTGCCGCGACGATCGGGCCGCTTCTGGGCCTGCTCGGCACGGTGACGGGCATGATCGGCGCGTTCCAGGCGCTGCAGGAGGCAGGAAGCCACGCCGACCCGGCGACGCTTGCGGGGGGGATCTGGGAGGCGCTGCTGACCACCGCCGCCGGCATGAGTGTCGCGATCCCGGCGCAGGTCGCGCTGACCTGGTTCGAGTCGGTGATCGACCGGCTTCGCCACGACATGGAAGACCTCGCGACCCGGATCTTTGTCGCCGCCGGCCGCTCGGGCGCCGACCATCCCGGGGATGCGGGCTGATGTTCGCCTTCGGCGCAAGACGCCCGCGCCGGCGCCCCGACCTGACGCCGATGATCGACGTGGTCTTTCTGCTGCTCGTCTTCTTCATGCTCGCCTCGCGGTTCTCGACCGAGACCGCGCTGCCCCTCGTCGCCGCGACCGGCACCGGCGGCAGCTGGCAGGGCCCGCCGCGGCTGGTCGAGGTCGGCGCCGGCGGGGCGGTGATGCTGAACGGCATCGCGACGCCGCTTGCCGGCCTCGGTGCCGCGCTTGCCCCCCTGACCACCGGGCCCGACGACCCGGTGGTGCTGCGCCCGCGCGCGGCCGGGGTGCAGGATCTGGTGACGGTGATGGACACGCTGCGGGGCGCGGGCTTCACCCGGCTGATCGTGGTGGAGTGAGCGATGGAGTTCTCGCCCCCGCCGCGCCGGCCGCCGAATGTCACACTGCTGCCGATGATCAACGTGGTCTTCCTGCTGCTGGTCTTCTTCCTGCTGGCGGCGAAGATCGCCCCGCCCGAGCCCTTCGCAACCGACCCGCCCGAGGCGCGGGCGGCCGAGGAGGCAGCCGGCGAGTTCACCCTGTTCCTCGGGGCAGACGGGCAGCTTGGCTTTCAGGAGGCGACGGGCGATGCCGCCACCGTGCTGCCCGCCCTTTCCGCCGCCCGCGCGGCCTTCTGTGACCGGGCCGATTGCGCCGCGGTGCCGCCGCGGCTGTCGCTGCGCGCCGACCGCGCCGCACCGGCCGAGGTGCTGGCCGCGCTTCTGCCGCAACTCGGTGCGCTTGGCTTTGCGCGCGTCGACCTGATCGCGACGGGGAGCTGAGCGATGCGCGCCCGCCCCGCCCTCGAAGCCCTGACCTGCCTCGCGCTTGCGCTCGGGCTGCATCTGGCGGTCTTCGGGATCGGGCTGCCCGAAGGCGGCGCGCCCTCGGCGGGCGATGGCGGCGACGCGATGATTACCCTTGCCGCGGCCGATGCCGACCTTCAGGCGCTCGTCGACAGCTGGGACCGGGTCGAGCTGCCCGAACCCGAACTGACCCTGCCGCCGAGCCCGCCCGTGATCGAGGCACCGCCCGAGATCGCCCTGCCCGAACTTGCCACCGCGCCGCCCCTGCCGGCAGCGCCGAAGGCCCCTGCCCCGGCCGCCGCCGCCCCCGACAGCCCGCCCGCCGTGCAGGCGGACCCGGCCCCGCCCAAACCCACCGCAAAACCTGCGCCGAAGCAAAGCCGCCGCGAGCCGGCCGAGACCCCGCGCAAGCCGGGCGGCGCCACCGCCTCGGTCGCCGGGCAGCGCGCCGCGGGCAGCGGCGGGCGCGGCGCGCAGGGCGTGAACGGCAGCGCCGAGGTGCCCTCGCTGACCCAAGGCGTGATCCGCTCGGCCCGCGCCGAATGGGGCGCCGCGATCCGCGCCCGGATCGAGCGGCAGAAGCGCTACCCCACTGCCGCGGGCCGCACGCAGGGCCGGGTGACGGTGTTCCTGACGGTGACGCGGGCGGGGGGACTCGCCGCGGCGCGCATCGCCACGGGCTCGGGCAGCGCCGCGCTCGATGCCGCCGCACTCGACGCCGTGCGCCGCGCCGGCCCCTTCCCGCCCGCCCCCGCCTCGCTGACAGACGCAAGCTACAGCTTCACCCTGCCGATCAGCTTCCGCCGCTGAAGCCCCCCGGCGCCGCGCCGCGGCATGTTGACTTGCCCCGGCTTCGGGCGCATACCCGCGCGATCATAACCCGCAACCGGGCGCTCCGTGGGCGCCAAACCGACGAGGAGGACCGACGTGTCCCAGTCTCAGATCACCCTCACCTTTCCCGATGGCAGCAAACGCGAATTCGCGGCCGGCGTGACCGCGGGCGACGTTGCCGCCTCGATCTCGAAATCGCTCGCCAAGGCGGCGATCTCGGCGCAGGTGAACGGCGCGCATTACGACCTGCAATGGCCGATCGACGCCGACGCGCGGATCTCGATCAACACGATGAAGGATCAGGTGCCGGCGCTCGAACTGATCCGCCACGACCTCGCCCATATCATGGCCCGCGCCGTGCAGGAGATCTGGCCGGACGTGAAGGTCACGATCGGGCCGGTGCGCGATTACGGCTGGTTCTACGACTTCGACCGGGCCGAGCCCTTCACCCCCGAGGACCTGGGCGCGATCGAGGCGAAGATGAAGCAGATCATCAACGCCCGCGAACCCGTCCGCACCGAGGTCTGGTCGCGCGAGGCGGCGATCCAGCACTATGTGGAAAGCGGCGAGCCCTACAAGGTCGAGCTGGTGAACCGCATCCCCGAGGGCGAAAACATCCGCATGTACTGGCACGGCGACTGGCAGGACCTGTGCCGCGGCCCGCACCTGCAGTCGACCGGCCAGGTGCCCGCCGACGCCTTCAAACTGACCCATGTCGCCGGCGCCTACTGGCTGGGCGACAGCACGCGGCCGATGCTGCAGCGCATCTACGGCATCGCCTTCCGCACCCGCGATGACCTGAAGGCGCACATGACCATGCTCGAGGAGGCCGCCAAGCGCGACCACCGCAAGCTCGGCAAGGAGATGGACCTCTTCCACATGCAGGAAGAGGCGCCCGGTCAGGTGTTCTGGCACCCGAACGGCTGGTCGATCTACACCACGCTGCAGGACTACATGCGCCGCCGCCAGCGCGCCGACGGCTATGTCGAGGTGAACACGCCGCAGGTGGTGAACCGGAACCTGTGGGAAAAATCGGGCCACTGGGCGAACTACCGCGAGAACATGTTCATCGTCGAGGTCGACGAGGAAGGCGCGAAGGAAAAGGTCGTCAACGCGCTCAAGCCGATGAACTGCCCCTGCCACGTCCAGATCTTCAACCACGGCATCAAGTCCTATCGCGACCTGCCGCTGCGCATGGCCGAATTCGGGTCCTGTGCGCGCTACGAGCCCTCGGGCGCGCTGCATGGCATCATGCGCGTGCGCGGCTTCACCCAGGACGACGCGCATATCTTCTGCATGGAAGACCAGATCGAGGCCGAGACGAAGAAGTTCATCGACTTCCTCGCCCAGGTCTATGCCGACCTCGGCTTCACCAACTGGCGCATCAAGCTGTCGACCCGGCCGGAGAAGCGCATCGGCACCGAGGAAAGCTGGGACCACGCCGAGGCGGCGCTCGGCAATGCCTGCAAGGCGGCCGGCTATGACTTCGAGATCCAGGAGGGCGAAGGCGCCTTCTACGGGCCGAAGCTCGAATTCGTGCTGACCGACGCGATCGGCCGCGACTGGCAATGCGGCACGCTGCAGGTCGACCCGAACCTGCCCGAGCGGCTGGACGCAAGCTATATCGGCGTCGACGGTGCGAAACACCGCCCGATCATGCTGCACCGTGCCTGCCTCGGCTCGTTCGAGCGCTTCATCGGTATCCTGATCGAAAGCCATGCCGGCAAGCTGCCGCTGTGGCTGGCGCCGCGCCAGGTCGTCGTCGCCTCGATCGTCTCGGACGCCGATGATTATGTCGAGGAGGTCGCCGCGAAGCTGATCGAGGCCGGCATCCGCGCCGAATGCGACACCCGCAACGAGAAGATCAACTACAAGGTGCGCGAGCATTCGCTCGGCAAGGTGCCCTATATCTTCGCGATCGGGATGAAGGAGGTCGAGGAGCGCACCGTCTCCGTGCGTCACCTGGGCGAGACCCGGACCGAGACCGTGGGCCTCGATGAGATCGTCGCGCGGCTCACCGCCGAGGCGCTGCCCCCCGACCTGCGCTGAGCGCTCGCCAAACGGGCAATGCCGGAATTTCGTGCCATCAGGTGCAGGGCTTCGGCCCTCACCTTTTTTTTCGTTGATTTTTTATCCGCCTGTGGCAGGTTTTCTTACGCGTGACCGCAGACTTTCTACCGCTCCCTTCTCGGGGCAGCCGGACGACCTGAAAGACCTGGCTGCACGGCCCGGCGCAATATCGCCCCGGGAACACTGATAGGAGATACGGTATGGCCACTGGCACCGTGAAATGGTTCAACACCACCAAGGGTTATGGTTTCATCGCCCCCGATGGTGGCGGCAAGGACGTTTTCGTCCACATCTCGGCGGTCGAGCGCGCTGGCCTCAAGTCCCTGGCCGACAACCAGAAAGTCAGCTTCGAGATGATCTCGGGCCGCGACGGCCGGTCCTCGGCCGGCGATCTCAAGCTGCTCTGATCGCAGCAGCCGGGCATCTGTCCCTGTAGGGCGGAAGCCCCCGGCGCTGCGCAACAAAACCGAATTGATTCGGGCAGCCCTTGCCCGGATCTTCTTGTGAGTGACCTTTTTTTCCAGTGCTCGCTGCGGGAGGATACGACCATGGCGATTCCAGATACGCTTGCCGCCCGGCTGATTGAAACGACTCGGCTGAACGATCTTTCCGGCGCCTTCGTCATGCTTGGCCGACAACGCTGGATTGGCGCGCGCCGCGGCGCCAGCGCCGATCTGCTCGACGAAACCCTCGCCCAGCACCTGCCCGGCACCGCCGCCGCCGATCTGGCCGATCCCGACTCGATCTATTCCGAGACCTTCTTCCGCCGTCTCGGCTTCGACACCGTCGACTCGATGGATTTCAGCGATTACGAGGGCGCGAGCCTGATTCAGGACCTCTCTGCCCCGCTCTCCCCCGCTCTCGAGGAACGTTTCGACGTCGTCTATGACGGCGGCACCTGCGAGCATGTGTTCGAGCTGCCGACGGCGCTGCGCAACATCGACCGGATGCTGAAGCCGGGCGGCGTGCTGATCGGCCATTCCCCAGCGAACAACTGGGTGAACCATGGATTCTATCAGCTGACCCCGGAACTCGTCTTCGGCTTCTGGCAGAGGGCCATGGGCTATGAGGTTCTGCATTGCCGGTTGCAGCCGCTGCAGCCGCGCCTCGCGCGGGTGCAGGTGGAGGCGACGAGCCCGAACGTCACCGGCCTGCGGCCGCGCTTCTCGCGCAGGCTCGAGGCCCTCGGCGGGCTGATGCTCGATTATGCCGTGCGCAAGCCGGCGGCCCAGGCGGGCGACGGGCGCGCCTATCAGACCGATTACCTGGCCCGCTGGGACGAGCAGCGTCCGGCGTTGGGTTAAAGCCAGCTCGCCTGTTCGGCCGCGCCCCAGCCCAGCGTCATCTTCGCACCGTCGCGGATCACCGGGCGCTTCATCAGCGTCGGATGTTCGGCCAGAAGGTCCGCCGCCGGGCGGACGCGCTCGGCCTCGCTCAGCCCGCGCCAGGTGGTCGAGGAGCGGTTCACCAGCTTCTCGCCGAAGGCCGCCAGGAAGGCGTCGATCTCGGCCGCGCTCAGCGGCGTGACGCGCACGTCCCGGAACGCGACGTCGCGCCCGGCGGCGTCGAGCGCCTTCAGCGCCTTCTTCACCGTGTCACAGCTCCTGATGCCGTAAAGTTCCATCGCTCACTCCGTCAGCGCGCCGGCCTCGAGACGCAACACACGGTCCATCCGCGCCGCAAGGTCGAGGTTATGCGTGGCGATCAGCGCCGACATGCCGGTTTCGCGCACCAGATCCATCAGCACGCCGAAGACCGTGTCCGAGGTCGCCGGGTCGAGGTTGCCGGTGGGCTCGTCGGCGAGCAGAAGGCTCGGCGCATTGGCGAGCGCCCGGCAGAAGGCGACGCGCTGCTGCTCGCCCCCCGAAAGCGCCGAGGGCCGGTGGTCGATGCGGCCCGACAGCCCGACGCGGTCGAGCAGCGCCCCGGCCCGGGCCCGGGCCGCCGCCTTGCCCGCGCCATTCGCCAGCTGCGGCAGCATCACGTTCTCCTCGGCGGTGAACTCGGGCAGCAGGTGGTGGAACTGATAGACGAAGCCCAGCTCGTTGCGCCGCGCCTCGGTCCGGCGCCGGTCGGAGGCGCCGCTCAGCTCCTGCCCGTTGATCGCCACCCGCCCGCTGTCGGGGGTGTCGAGCAGCCCCGCGATGTGCAGAAGCGTCGACTTGCCAGCCCCCGAGGGCGCGACAAGGGCCACGACCTGTCCGCGTGGGATGGTCAAATTCACGCCGCGCAGCACCGAAATCTCGCCCGGCTTGCCGCGGTTATAGCACTTTTCCAACTTCTCAAGCGTCAGCACGTCATTCATAGCGCAGCGCCTCCACGGGGTTCAGCCGCGCCGCACGGCGGGCGGGGAAGATCGTCACGACGAAGCTGAGGCCCAGCGACAGCGCCACCGCCTTGGTCACGTCCCAGGGCTGCAGCTTCGCCGGCAGGGCATAGATGCCGCGGATCGAGGGGTCCCAGGCGCCGCCGCCGTTCAGCCAGTTCACGAAGGCCATCACCTGGTCGATATACAGCGCGAAGACGACGCCGAGGGCGACGCCCGCCGCGGTGCCGATCACCCCGGTGAAGGCGCCGCACAGGAAGAAGACGCGCAGCACCGAGCCCTCGGTCAGCCCCATCGTGCGCAGGATGCCGATGTCGCGGCCCTTGTTCTTCACCAGCATGATGAGGCCCGAGGTGATGTTCATCGTCGCGATCAGCACCAGCACGGCAAGGATCACGAACATCACGTTGTCCTCGATGTCGAGCGCGCGCAGGAAGCTGCCCGAGGCGTCGCGCCAGCTCCACAGCATGGTGCCCGCCCCACCGGCGGCGATCAGCTGCGGCGTCCAGTCGTCGACGCGCTCGGGGTCGGTCACATCGACCTCGATCTCGTCGGCGCCGGCCTCGCGGTTGAAATAGCTCTGCGCCTCGGCGAAGGGCATGTAGACGCGGGTGCGGTCGATGTCCCAACGGCCGGCGGTGAAGATATAGACGACCTCATAGGCGTTCACCCGCGGGCTGGTGCCGAAGGCGGTCTTGGCGCCGTTGGGCGAGATCAGCCGCACCCGGTCGCCGAGCGTCACGCCAAGCTCGCGCGCGAGCTCCGAGCCCATCGCGATGCCCTCGCCGAAACGGGCAAGATCGCCGCGCGAGGTCTTCGGGTTGGCGACGCGCGGGATGGTGGCCAGATCCTCGGCCGAGATGCCATAGACATCGGCGACGTTCGAGCGGTCGTCGAAGGTCGCCATCGCCTGACCGCGGATCAGCGGTGCGGCGCGGGTCACCCCCGGCACCTTGCGGATCCGCTCGGCCCGGTCCTGATAATCGGGCATCAGCGAGGAGAAGATGCCGGTGCCGGCCACCACTTCCTGCGGCGCCGAATAGACGGTGACATGGGCGTTCGAGCCGAGGATGGTGTCGACGAACTCGGCGCGGAAGCCCGCGCGCACGGCGAGCGTGATGATCAGCGCGGCGACGCCCAGCATGATGCCGATCAGGCTGATCCAGGTCATCACCGAGACCCCGCCCTCGGCGCGGCGGGCGCGCAGATAGCGCCAGGCGATCAGGAATTCGAAGCCGGAGAAAGGTGCGGTGCGAGTGGCCATGACATGCGTCCCAAGGGTCGCCGGACCCTTGCCTTTCGGGGCGCAAAGGTCAAGCCCGCTACCCCTCTGCGCGCTTCACGGATCGGTCAGCAGCGGTTCATAGCGCGCATCCGTCAGCGTCTTGAGAAATGCCACCAGCGCGTCGATGCGCTGATCGTCGAGGGCCGGGCCGGTCTCGAGCTCGGTGCGCGAGAGGTTCTGCGCCACCTCGGGCGGATCGAAGGGCGCGCCGGTCTCGGGGTTGATGTGCCGCTCGAGGCGCTTCGTGTTGTAGCTGTTGTAGAACAGGATCACCGTGCGCAGATCGGCAAAGACGCCGTTGTGCATATAGGGCCCGGTGACCGCGACATTGCGCAGCGTCGGCACCTTGATCTTGCCGGCCTCGGCGGGGTCGGTGACGGCCGGGTTTTCCAGCAGTCCCGCATCCACCCGGTCGGGTGCGGCGCCGTTCGCCGCGCGCACGGCGCGGTTCACCGGCACGCCGATGTTATGGAACTGATAGTTGGAAAAGGTCTCTTCTTTTGCCCCTGGAGTGCCGCGCAACTGGTGGCAAAGGTTGCAATTGGTAAACTGGTTCGAGAAGAACAGAAGCCGCCCAAGCTCCTCCTGATCGGTCAGTTTCGCCGCGCCGCGCAGGAAGCGGTCGTATTTCGAGTCGAAGGGCGCGAAGGTGTCGCTGGCCTCATAGGCGGCGATCGCCTCGGCCATAGCATCGAAGGCAGCGGCATCATCGGCGCCGGGGCGCAGCGCCGCGAGCGTCGCGACATAGCGCGGGTTCTCGCGCAGCCGCGCCGCGACCGCGGCGACATCGGGCATCCCCATCTCGATCGGGTTCAGCGGCGGCCCCTTCGCCTGATCGGCCAAGGTCGCGGCGCGGCCGTCGTGGAACTGCCCGCCCTGCCACTTGCCATCGGCGGTGCGGCCGAAGGGCGGGGAAAAGCGCGCATAGCTCGCCGTCGGCGCGTTGCGGTCGCCCAGGCTTGCGCCATCATCGCCCAGGCTGACGGCGCGGCCCACGGCGGTCTCGCGCGGGTCACTGAACCCGGCGGCCGGGTCGTGACAGGTGGCACAGGCCTCGGTGCGGTTCTGCGACAGGTTGGTGTCGAAGAACAGCGCCTCGCCCCAGGCCTCGAGCGAGGGATAGGCCCCCTCTTCTGCCCGCAGCGGCGCAGCCAGCGCGGTGAACGCCATCGCGATCAGCACAGCCCGTTTCATCGACACCTCCAAATGATGGAGACGCGATTACCCGAGTTTTTTACTCAAGTCCAGCCTTTCCAGCGGCGCAGAGAAAAGGGGCGGTGGCCCGTGGCCCCGCCCCTTTTCGGAAAACTTCTGCCCGGATCAGATCCCGGCGTAGATCTCGACGATCCGCGCGACGGCGGCCTCGGGGGGCATCTCCTCGCTCTCGCCGGTGCGGCGCGAGGTCAGCTCGACCAGACCGTTCGCCAGACCGCGCGGGCCGACGGTGATGCGCCAGGGCAGGCCGATCAGGTCCATGGTGGCGAACTTGGCGCCGGCACGTTCCTCGCGGTCGTCGTAAAGCGGGTCGAGCCCCTTCGCCTTCAGCGCGGCATAGAGCGCCTCGCAGGCGGCGTCGGTCGCCACATCGCCCTGCTTCAGGTTGACGAGGCCGACGTGGAAGGGGGTCACGCCCTCGGGCCAGATGATGCCCTTCTCGTCGTGGTTCGCCTCGATCAGCGCGCCGATCAGGCGGCTGACACCGATGCCGTGGCTGCCCATCTCGACCGGCACCTTGGCGCCATCGGGGGTGGTGACGGTGGCGCCCATCGGTTCCGAGTATTTGGTGCCGAAGTAGAAGATCTGCCCGACCTCGATACCGCGGCCGACGCAGCGCCGCTCTTCCGGGATCTGGTTGAAGAGGGCCTCGTCATGGGTCTCGTCGGTGCGGGCGTAGAGCGTGGTGAACTCCTTGCAGATCGCAGCGACCTCGTCGCGGTTGTCGTAATCGACGGTGCGGTCGCCCAGCTTCAGCTCGGGCACCTTGGCGTCATAGAAGACTTCCGACTCGCCGGTCTTCGCCAGCACCAGGAATTCATGGGTGTTGTCGCCGCCGATCGGGCCGCTGTCCGCCCGCATCGGGATCGCGGTCAGGCCCATCCGCTCGTAGGTGCGCAGATAGCTCACCATGTGGCGGTTGTAGGCATGCAGCGCATCTTCCTTCGTCAGGTCGAAGGAATAGCCGTCCTTCATCAGGAACTCGCGGCCGCGCATCACGCCAAAGCGCGGACGGACCTCGTCGCGGAACTTCCACTGGATGTGATAGAGCGTCAGCGGCAGCGACTTGTAGCTTTCGACATGGGCGCGGAAGATGTCGGTGATCATCTCCTCGTTCGTCGGACCATAGAGCATCTCGCGGTCGTGGCGGTCCTTGAAGCGCAGCATCTCGGGGCCGTAGGCGTCATAGCGCCCCGACTCGCGCCACAGATCGGCCGATTGCAGCGTCGGCATCAGCAGCGGGATGTGCCCGGCGCGGATCTGCTCCTCGTGCACGATCTGCTCGAGCCGCTTGAGCACCTTGAAGCCCATCGGCAGCCAGGAATAGATCCCCGCCGCCTGCTGCTTGATCATCCCCGCGCGCAGCATGTAGCGGTGCGAGACGATCTGCGCCTCGGCGGGGTTTTCCTTGAGGACGGGGAGGAAATAGCGGGTAAGACGCATGGCGTGTCCGACGGTTTGTTTCGCGTTGCGAACTGGCCTAGAGGAAATGCCCTCGCGGGGCAAGTGGCAGGGCCTGCGGCACAGCCGGGCTTGCGCTTTGGCGGCGGGCCGTGTCGAATGCACGCCGCCCC
Organism: Paenirhodobacter ferrireducens; assembly: GCF_004022265.1. GTDB lineage: Bacteria > Pseudomonadota > Alphaproteobacteria > Rhodobacterales > Rhodobacteraceae > Rhodobacter > Rhodobacter ferrireducens. The sequence goes on along the minus strand of NZ_SAVB01000021.1, from coordinate 16,634 downwards.
CTGCCCTGAATTCCCGGAGACAGAATGAAACTCGCGCTTTATCAGGCCCTGCCCACCGACGGCGACATTGCCGGCGCCTTCGACCGGCTCGCCCGCGCGCTGCGCGCGGCTGCCGCAGCCGGGGCGCGGATGCTCGTCGCGCCCGAGCTCTATCTGCCCGGCTACAACCGCCCCGATCTGCATGCGCGCGACGCCGAACCGATCGGCGGCGACTGGCTCGCGCGGCTCGCCGAGATGGCCGCGGCCGAGGGCTGTGGCCTGACCCTTGGCTGGGCCGAGCGCGCCGAGGGGCGGGTGTGGAACAGCGCCGTCGCGCTCAGCCCGGAGGGGCGGCTCTTGGCCCACTACCGTAAGATCCAGCTGTACGGCGAGATGGAGAAGACGAGCTTCGTCCCGGGCGAGGCGCCGCCGCCGGTCTTCGACTTCGAGGGGCGGCGCTGCGGGCTGCTGATCTGCTATGACATCGAGTTTCCGGGCCACGCCGCGGCGCTGGCCGCGCGCGGGGTCGATCTGATCCTCGTGCCGACGGCCAACCCGACCGGGGCCGAGCATGTGCAGAACGTGCTGGTGCCGGCCCGCGCGCATGAGAACCGTCAGGTCATCGCCTATGCGAATTACTGCGGTGTCGAGCGCGGGCTGGCGTTTTCGGGACTGTCGGTGATCGCCGGACCCGATGCCCGGCCGATCGCGATGGCCGGCACCCGCGAGACCCTGCTGATCGTCGATCTGCCCCACCTTGCCGATCACCGGCCGGACCAGATCGCGCGGCTCACCGAGGATTACCGCGCGATCTGAGTGCGGGCGGGCTCAGCCCGCCAGCAGCGCCGCGTTGCCGCCCGCCGCGGTGGTGTCGACGCACAGGTGCCGCTCGTGCAGCACATGGGCGCGGTCGGGGCGGCCGGTGACCAGCTGCACGATCGGCCCCGGCCGCGCGGCCAGAACCCGCGCGATCGCCCGGCCGGTCTCGGCATCACCCCACCACAGCACGGCGCCGAAACCCTCGAGCGTGGCCAGCGCCGCGGGGTCAAGCCGCCCCTCGACGGCGAGCGCCACGCCGCAAAGCGCGCGCACCGCCGCGACCTGCGCCGCGGTGGCCGCCGCCCCCGGGCCGAGGCAGAGCACCGGCGGACGGGTGTGCAGGCTCAGCCGGTTCAGCTCGCCCGTCGGGCCGGGCATCAGCCGCTCCTCGACCTGCGTCTCGGCAAAGCCCGCCAGCGCCGCGCGGATCGCCGCAAGATCGGCCGCACCCGCAGGCGCTTCATTCGGCGCGGCAACCGGCTCGGGCGCGAAGAAGCGCGCGAGGTAGAGCGGACCGCCCGCCTTCGGCCCGGTACCCGAAAGCCCCTCGCCGCCAAAGGGCTGGCTGCCGACGACGGCACCGATCTGGTTGCGGTTGACATAGGTGTTGCCGACGTGGATCGCCTCGGCCACCTCCTGCACGCGGGCGTCGATGCGGCTGTGCAGCCCGAAGGTCAGCCCGTAGCCGCGCGCGTTCACCGCCTCGATCACCTTCCCGATCTCGCCCGCCCGGAAGGTGGCGACATGCAGCACCGGGCCGAAGACCTCGCGTTCGAGATCGGCGATGCCCGAGACCTTCAGCAGCACCGGGGCGACGAAGGTGCCCTCGGCCGGTGCCGCGGTGCGGTGCAGGACCGCGCCCTCGCGGGCGGCGACATAATCAAGGATGCCGGCCTGTGCGCGGGCGTCGATCACCGGGCCGACATCGGTCACGAAGTGCCACGGATCGCCGAGCTTCAGCTCGTCCATCGCGCCCTTCACCATCGCCAGCAGATGCGGCGCAATGTCTTCCTGCACATAGAGGCAGCGCAGCGCCGAGCAGCGCTGGCCGGCCGAGCGGAAGGCCGAGGCGACGATGTCGCGCACCGCCTGTTCGGGCAGCGCGGTCGAGTCGACGATCATCGCGTTCAGACCGCCGGTTTCGGCGATCAGCGGCGTGCCGGGTTCGAGGGTGTCGGCCATCACCGCGGCGATGCGCTGCGCGGTGGCGGTCGAGCCGGTGAAGACCACGCCCTTCACCCGCGGGTCCGAGGTGATCGCCGTGCCGACGACCGAGCCCGGCCCCGGCAGAAGCTGCAGCGCCGAAGCCGGAACGCCCGCCGCATGCAGGAGCCGCACCGCCATCGCGGCGATGAGCGGCGTCGCCTCGGCCGGTTTCGCGAGCACCGCGTTGCCCGCCATCAGCGCGGCCGAGATCTGGCCGGTGAAGATCGCCAGCGGGAAGTTCCACGGGCTGATCGCGGCGATGATGCCACGGGGCGCGGCACCCGAGGTCTCGCCCTCGGCGGCGTAATAGCGCAGGAAGTCGCAGGCCTCGCGCAGCTCGCCCACCGCATCGCCCCAGCTCTTGCCGGCTTCGGCGGCGAGGGTGGCGAAGATCGGGCCGAAGTTCTCCTCATACAGGTCGGCGGCGCGGCGCAGCACCGCGGCGCGTTCGGCCGCCGGCGCGTCCCAGACGCGGGCGTCATCGAGGGCGCGGGCAACCGTCGCCGCATCGGCCTCGATCACCTGCGCGACGGCGGCGCCGGTCGCGGGGTTGGTCACGGTCAGCGCGGTGCCGGTGGCGGGCGAGACGGTCAGCGGCGCGGCATCGGGGATCACGCAGTCGCGCGCCGCCTCGATCGCCTCGACCACGCGCTCATCCGACAGGTCGAACCCTTTCGAGGCCTTGCGGCGCGCGCCGAACAGATCGGCCGGCGCCAGAAGGCTGGCCGGCGCCTTCGCGGTCGCGAGCGCGGTGAAGGGGTCGCGGGCGATCGTCTCGGGCGCGATGCTCTCGTCGACGAGCTGGTGCACGAAGGACGAGTTCGCGCCATTCTCGAGCAGGCGGCGCACCAGATAGGCCAGAAGGTCGCGATGCGCGCCGACCGGGGCATAGATCCGGCAGCGGCCCTTGGTTTCCTTCAGAACGATGTCATGCAGCCGCTCGCCCATGCCGTGCAGGCGCTGGAACTCGAACGGCCGGCCCTCGGCCAGTTCGAGGATCGACGAGACGGTATGCGCGTTGTGGCCGGCGAATTGCGGGAAGATCCGGTCGCCCATGCCGAAGAGCTTCTTCGCCAGGCAGATATAGCTGACGTCGGTCGCGGTCTTCGAGGTGAAGAGCGGGAAGCCCGGATGCCCCTCGACCTGCGCCAGCTTCATCTCGGCGTCCCAATAGGCGCCCTTCACCAGCCGCACGCAGATCTTGCGGTCATAGCGGCAGGCCATGTCGTAAAGCGCATCAATCGCAAGGCCCGCGCGCTTGCCATAGGCCTGCACGACGATGCCCATGCCGTCCCAGCCGGCGAGCGTGGGATCGGCCATCACCGCCTCGATCACCTTGAACGACAGCGACAGCCGCGCCTGTTCCTCGGCGTCGACATGCATGCCGATGCCCGCCGCCGCGGCCTGACGCGCAAGGCGCAGCACCACCGGCACCAGCTCGGCCATCACCCGCTCCTCGTTCGCCAGTTCATAGCGCGGATGCAGCGCCGAAAGCTTGATCGAGATGCCGGGGTTGTCGTGGATCGAGCCCTTGGTCGCCGCCTTGCCGATCGCCGCGATGGCGCGGGTATAATCGGCGTCATAGCGCGCCGCATCGGCCGAGGTCATCGCCGCCTCGCCCAGCATGTCATAGCTGTAGGTGAAGCCGATCGCCTCGCGGGCTCGGGCATTGGCAAGCCCCGCCTCGATCGTCTCGCCCAGCACGAACTGCCGGCCCATCTCCTTCATCGCGCGGCCGACCGCGGCGCGGATCACCGGCTCGCCAAGGCGCTTGATCGCGCCGCGCAGCGTGCCCGCCACGCCCGGATAATCGTCGTCGAGCACCTTGCCCGTCAGCATCAGCGCCCAGGTCGAGGCATTGACCAGCGACGAGGCGGCGGTGCCGAGGTGCTTGCCCCATTCGGCCGGCGCGATCTTGTCCTCGATCAGCGCGTCGATGGTCTGGGTGTCGGGCACGCGCAGCATCGCCTCGGCCAGACACATCAGCGCCACGCCCTCGCGCGTCGACAGCCCGTATTCGGCCAGGAAATGCTCCATCAGCGTCGGCTTCGCCTCGGAGCGGATGCGCCCGACGAGGGCCGCCGCACGTGCCGAGATCGCGGCGCGGGTCTCGGCCGAGATCGCCGCGGTGGCGACCAGCCGCTCGAGCAGCGGCGCCTCGGGGGCGAATTTCACTTCCGGGCCCTCGAGGGCGGGGAAGACGGGGACGGGCTTGGCGATCATGGCGGCACTCCGGAAGGGCGATTTCCGGATTCTGTACCCGAATCGCACTGGACGCTGTGACCAATGATTGCCGATACTGTAGCCGATCAGACCAAAATGAAGGACAAATTCAGACCATGGAACCCGCACTCGACGCCACCGACCGCAAGATCCTGAGCGAGCTGGTCGCCAATGCCCGCCTGCCGATCACGGAACTCGCTCGCCGCGTCGGCCTGTCGAAGACCCCGGTCGCGGCGCGGATCAAGGCGATGGAGGAGATGGGGCTGATCACCGGCTATCGCGCGATCCTGTCGCCGCTGAAGCTGGGCATGACCCATGTGACCTATCTGGAGGTGCGGCTGAGCGACACGCGCGAGCGCGCGCTTGCGGCCTTCAACGCCGCGGTGCGCGCGATCGAGGAGGTCGAGGAGTGCTACATGATCGCCGGCGGTTTCGACTATCTGCTGAAGGTGCGCTCGCGCGACATGGCCGATTACCGCCGGATCATGGGCGAGAAGATTTCCGCCCTGCCCCATGTCCACGCCACCTCGAGCTATGTCGCGATGGAGGCGGTGGTGGAGCAGAGCTGGATGAGCCTGTGACGGCCCTCAGGGGATGTGGTGCAGCCAGGCGGGGGTTTCGAACTTCTCGCGCGCGAGCGTCTCGGCCGCGGCCAGCTCCTCGGCGGTGATCGCGCCCGGGGTGCCGCCGTGCAGGTCGAGGAAGGTGGCCTTCATCCGCTCGACCACCGCGCCGCGCTCGAGCCCGGTCTGGCTGCGCACCGGGTCGACGCGCTTGCCGGCGCTGGCGATGCCCTTGTCCGACAGCTTCTCGCGGCCGATGCGCAGCACCTGCATCATCTTCGAGGCGTCCATGTCATAGGCCATGGTGACATGGTGCAGCACCGCGCCGCCGGCATAGCGCTTCTGCGCCGCGCCGCCGATCTTGCCCTTCGAGCTCGCGATGTCGTTGAGCGGCTTGTAGACCGCATCGATGCCCAGATCGTTCAGCGCCTTCAGCACCCAGGTGTCGAGAAAGGCGTAGGAATCGGCAAAGCTCATGCCGTCGACCAGTTCGGCGGGCGCGTAAAGCGAATAGGTGATGGTCGAGCCGGGCTCGACGAACATCGCGCCGCCGCCGGTCACCCGCCGCACCGTCTCGACGCCCAGTTCCCCGGCCGCCTCGAGGTCGACCTCGTTCCTCAGCGACTGGAAATTGCCGATGATGATCGCCGGGCGCTCCCATTCCCAAAAGCGCAGCGTCGGCGCGCGACGCCCCGCCGCGACCTCGTGGGCAAGCACGTCGTCAAGCGCCAGATGCATCGCCGGCGACAGCGGCGCCCCGTCGAGCACCTGCCATTCGAAATCGCGCCAGCCGCGGCTGACGCCGAGCGCGCGGCGCACCGCGATCGCCACCGCCTCGAGGCTGAAGCCCACCAGCACCGCCTCGGGGCGCAGCCCGACGCGCAGCGCGGCGGTGATCTCCTCGACCGTCGCCGTCGCCGGCAGCCCCTCGAGCGCGGCGCCCAGATCGAAGATCGCCTCGCCCGGTTCGAGGAAGAAATCGCCCGAGATCTGCACCGCCGCCAGCCGCCCCTCGCGCAATTCGAGATCGGCCACGACCAGCTTGCCGCCATGGACCTTGTATTCGCCGTGCATCCGCGCCTCCTGCCTGCCGCCCGCGTTTGGGCAAGAGATGTGCCGCGGGCGGGGCGCCGGCAACCCCTTTTCGCCCGCCGGCCTGCGGCGAAGTGCCGAGGCCCCGCGCCGGGGGTTGACGGCACCGCCGCCCTCGGGGCCAAATGCCCGCGACCCGATCCGCGGCAGAAGGAGACCCGCCATGCCGTTTTCCCGTCGCCGGACATTGCTGCGCGGTCTCGCCGGGGCGCTGATCGCCCCTGCGCTCGCGCCGCTTCTCCCCCCGTTCACGAAAGGCCACGCCATGGGCGCCGAAACCTTCCTGCCGCAGGCAGGCCGCGACCTGCCGATCCCCGCAAGCTGGACGGGCGTCACCGGCGCGCTCGCGCGCGATGATGGCGAGCCCCTGCCGCAAGGCACCCTGCGCCGCTATCGCAGCGACGACAGCCCCGCGCCGCCCGCCTCGGTGCGCGCCCAGATGGACCTCTTCGCGCGGCTTGCGGACCTGCCCGCGGGCCCCGACGGCAGCGACGTGACCGCGGCGGCGGCGGCCCGCGGGGTGACGATCGACGCGCTCGCCGCGGCGCTCTTCGGGCCGGGCAAGTTCACCCGGCCGACGGTCATCCTCGGCTACCGGCTCGGCACCGCGCAGCCCGGCTTCGCCCTCGCGCGGATCGCCGTCGACCGCCCCGAGGCCGCGGTGCGCATGACCGTGTGCGGCCTTGGCCCGGGCAAGCGCATCACGCTCGCCCACCTTGCCGCACTCCGGCCGGCACAGGTTTCTGTGGTGCTCGCGGCCCTTTGTCCAATTGACGGTTGAGCCTTTTTCGGCAAGCGTGTTGACGTAGGGGGAGGTTCCGCTATCCGCGGCCCGGCCGAGGGCAGCGGCGCTGTGGTGCGTGCCTGCCGCCTGAAGGATTTTGGCCCAAAGGAGATTACCCATGGCCCAGACCAAGGCAGAAGTCGCCATCTCCAGCGCACTCCCGGCATCGGGACAGACGATGCTGGCCGATATCACCAACAACCGCGTATGGGCGGACGGGACCCTCCAATACTATCTCGGGACCGGTTCGGACATCGACCTCGACAGCGAATTTCGCGCCAATTACAACGAATACTTCGTGGCCGGGTCGATGGCGGACACGACCTACGCCTATACCGCGCTGACCGTCCGCGCCTTCCAGATGATCGACAGCGTGATCGCCACCGATTTCAGCCGGGTGACCGACCGCGCCACCGCCGCGGCCACCGCCGATCTCGTGCTGGTGAGCTCGGACACGCCGGCTCCGGCCTATGCCGGGCTCGAAGGGTTCTGCATGTTCCCGCAAACCGCCACGCGCGCGGCGGGCGATTACTGGAGCTTCGGCACCTTCACCAGCAATCTCGACTACATGAGCACGCCGGCCGAGCTTGGCGGCGGGGAATATGCGAACTGGACCCTGATCCACGAGATCGGCCACGGGCTCGGTCTCTACCACCCGTTCCAGGGTCCCGCCGCGACCAGCGTCGGCCCGGCGCTCGACAACGAGCGCTATACGGTGATGTCCTACACCGGCGCCACCAATGCCGATGCCTATGGCCATGCGGTCACGATGATGGCGCTCGACGTCGCCGCGCTGCAGCAGCAATACGGCGCCGAGACCTATGCCGCGGGCAACTCGACCTATACGCTCTTTGATGCGCGCGGCGGGGCGCTGTCGCTTGCCGAGGGCGCAATGAGCATCGGCCGCGCCTATGCCGCGATCTGGGACAGCGGTGGCACCGACACGATCCGCTACGGCAACAGCGCCAATTCGGTGATGATCAACCTCAACGACGCGACGCTCGACCGCAGCCAGATCGCCGCCGACGCCGCCCCCTCGATCGCGGCATTGCAGAACACCTCGATGTTCTCGCATCTCTCGGCCAGCCTGCAAACCGAGATCATCGACCCCGACTACAACGCCGGCGGCTTCTTCTCGCGCGTGCTGACCAATTCGGGCGGCACCTACAGCGGCATCGACGGCGGCTTCGCCATCGCCAATGGCGCGCAGATCGAGAATGCCGTGGGCGGGGCGCAGGCCGACCTGCTGATCGGCAACGAGCGCAGCAACACCCTGACCGGCAATGGCGGCAATGACGTGCTGATCGGCGGCGCCGGCAACGACATCCTGCAGGGCGGGCTTGGCACCGATACCGCGGCCTTCTCGGGCCTGCGCGCGCAATACACGATCACCGCAAACGCGAACGACTCCTTCACCATCAGCCACAACGGCGGCGGTATCGACGGCACCGACACCCTGTGGGACGTCGAGCAGGCGCAGTTTGACGACCAGCTGGTGCAGCTGACCGAGATCACGCCGACACCGGTGCTCGACTTCACCCCGATCGCGAACAACGGCTTCCTGAGCTACGGCGCCAATGTGCTCTATCACAACGATGACGGCTCGGAGAGCGGCATTGACATCACCTCGATCTTCGAGGACGGGCTGACGATCGGCGGCGTGACCTACACCACCTTCGCGGTGAACACGAACGGCAACGTCACCTTCGGCGGCGGTCTGGGCACCTACACCCCGGGCGAGATCGGCAACAGCAGTCTGGCGATCGTCGCCCCCTACTGGGCCGATGTCGACACCCGCGACTATCTCGTCGACGGGACCACCGTGACCAACCCGGGCGATGTCTTCTGGGACTTCAATGAGGGGCGCGACTCGATCGTCATCACCTGGCACGACGTGGGCTATTTCCGGACCCACACCGATCTGCAGAACTCCTTCCAGCTCGAACTGATCGACCGTGGCGCCGGCAATGTCGAGATCATCTTCCGCTATGGCGACGTGGAATGGACGACGGGCGACGCCTCGGGCGGCACCGGCGGGCTCGGCGGCACCGTGGCGCGGGCGGGCTTCTCGCTCGGCAACACCTATTTCGAGCTGCCCACCTCCGGCAACCAGGCGGCGATGCTTGCACTCGAGGACAGCGCCGGCAACACCGGCGTCACCGGGGTGTGGCAGTTCATCGTCGCCGGCGGCCAGGTCCAGGGCGTGGGCACCGACGGGGATGACACCTTCGTCGGCACCGCGGCGAACGACAACTATCTGGGCGATCTCGGCAATGACACGCTGATCGGCAACGGCGGCTATGACACGCTGCTCGGCGGGCTTGGCAACGACAGCATCGACGGCGGCCCCGGCAACGACAGCCTCGACGGTGGCGACGGCCAGGACACCATCATCGGCGGTCTCGGCGCCGACACGATCTCGGGCGGTGACACCGATGCCGATGGTGGCGATCTGGTCTATGGCGGCGGCGGCGCCGACCGGATCTATGGCGGCGCCGGCGATGATACCCTGCATGGCGGCACCCATAACGACGCGATCTTCGGCGAGACCGGCAACGACCGGCTGTATGGCGAGCTCGGCAATGACACGCTCGACGGCGGGCTCGGCAATGACACGCTGTTCGGCGGCGACGACAACGACCTGCTGCGCGGCAATGCCGGCAACGACCGCCTCGACGGCGAGGCCGGCGCCGACACCCTCGATGGCGGGTTCGGCAATGACGTGCTGCTGGGCAGCGACGGCAATGACACCTTGATCGGCAACGGAGGCAACGACCGTCTCGATGGCGGCAACGACAATGACACCCTCGACGGCGGGTTCGGCGACGACACCCTGCTCGGCGGCAACGGCGCCGACCGGCTCTATGGCGGCGACGGCACCGGCGCCGACAGCCTCGACGGCGGGCTCGGCAATGACACCTTGCTCGGCGGTGGCGGCAATGACCTGCTGCGTGGCAGTGGCGGCAACGACCGCCTCGACGGCGGCGACGGCAATGACACTCTCGACGGCGGGTTCAACGACGACACCCTGCTCGGCGGCGGCGGCGACGACCAGCTCTATGGCGGCGGCGGTACCGGCGCCGACAGCCTCGACGGCGGCAATGGCAATGACAGCCTGCTCGGCGGCGGCGGCAATGACCTGCTGCGCGGCAGTGGCGGCAACGACCGCCTCGACGGCGGCGACGGCAACGACAATCTCGATGGCGGCTATGGCAACGACAGCCTGCTTGGCGGCGACGGCAACGACAGCCTGTCCGGCGGCGCCGGCACTGGCGCCGACAGCCTTGACGGCGGCAACGGCAACGACCGTCTTCTGGGGGGGGCGGGCAATGACGCGCTCGCCGGCGGCGGCGGGCTCGACACGCTCGATGGCGGCAACGGCAATGACCGCCTCGACGGCGGCTATGGGGATGATGTGCTCTACGGCCGCGCCGGCAATGACACGCTCCGCGGCGGCGCCGGCACCGGCGCGGACCGGCTTGAGGGCGGCGACGGCAATGACCGCATCTTCGGCGACAATGGCAATGACAGTCTGGTTGGCAACTTCGGCCGTGATCTGCTTGATGGCGGCAATGGTGACGACAGTCTCGATGGCGGCTTTGGCAGTGACACCCTGCGCGGCGGCACCGGCAACGACACGCTTTTGGGCGGGGCCGGCGACGACACGCTGAACGGCGGGTTCGGTGCCGACCGTTTCGTCTTCACCAACGGCTTCGGTCATGACGTCATTCAGGACTTCAGCGCCGACGATGCCGAGCGGATCGTGCTGACCGGGGTCACTGCGATCACCAGCTTCACCGACCTGATGAACAACCACCTCACCACCGATGCCGGCACCGGCTTCGCGATGATCGTCGATGGCGCCAACAGCATCCTGCTGAACAATATCCACGTCTCCGACTTTGGCGCGGGTCAGGCCTATTCGGCGAACGACTTCCTGTTCTGAACGGCGGCCGCCCCGCGGCCCCCTACCCTGAAACGACGGCGCCCCCTGCCCGGGGGCGCCGTTTGCATTTCAAAGCCGCTCGAGCCGGTAGGGCGCGGGGTCGACGATCGGCGCGGTGCCGCACAGCAGATCCGCCGCAAGCTGCCCCGCCGCCGGCCCGGTGCCGAAGCCGTGGCCGGAAAAGCCGGTGGCCAGCATCAGCCCCGGCACCGTCTCGACCGGCCCGATCACCGGCTGTGAATCGGGGGTGATGTCCATCATTCCCGCCCAGGCCTCGACAATGCGGGCGGTCGCGAAGGCGGGCCAGGCGGCGCGCAGATTGGCCAGCGCCTCGGCGTTCAGGTCGGGGCGGGTCGGCGGGTCCATCGTGCGCAACCGCTCGAAGGGCGAGATCGCCCCGGCCCGCCAGCGCCGTGCCAGCGCAAGATCGGTCAGCGCCTCGCGCCCGAGGCCGATGCGCAACAGCTTGCGCTGGCCACGCAGCATCGGCAGATAGCGCATCCCGATCAGCAGGTGGTCGAGCATCAGCGGCGCCCCGAGCGCGCCCCGCTGCGTGATGATGAAACCGCCGTCGCGATGCTTGCGGAAGGAGAAGTCGGGCCCGCCCACCGCGATCTCGGTCGGCCCCTCCATCGGCGCGGTGCGGAACACCGAGCACACGAGCGGCAGCGTCGGCAGCGAGATCCCGAGATTGCCGAGGAAGCGGCGCGACCAGAGCCCGCACGCCAGCAGCACCTGTTCGCAGGCGATCTCGCCGCGCTCGGTCACCACGCCGCAGACCCGGCCGGCGGCGCGCGAAAGCGTGCGCACCGCGCAGTTTTCGACGATCACCGCGCCTTTCGCGATCGCCGCCGCGGCAATCGCCGCCGAGGCAAGCGTCGGCTCGGCACGCCCGTCCGAGGGGGTGACGATGCCGCCCGCCCACTGCCCGCGCCCGCCCGGCACCAGCGCGTCGATGTCGGCGGGGCGCAGAAGCCGGCTGTCGAGCGACAGATCGGCCACCGATTTCAGCCAGTCCGCATGCATCGCCATCTCGGCCTCGGTCCGGGCAAGATACATGATCCCGGCCTGACGATAGCCGACCTCGGCGCCAAGCCGCGCCGGCATCGCGGCCCAGAGCCGGTCGGCCGCCTGCGCAAGCGGCACATCGGGGGCCGAGCGCCCCATCTTGCGCACCCAGCCCAGGTTGCGCGAGGATTGTTCCGCCCCGATCCGGCCCTTTTCCAGCACGGTGACGGGGATGCCGCGCTCGGCCAGCACCAGCGCGGCGGACAGGCCGACGATGCCGCCGCCGATCACCACGACCGAGGTCTTCTCGGGCGCGTCGCGGCTGGTCAGGACGGGGGTTTGAACGGGCGCCATGGCGGATCTCCTTCGGTCGGGACAATCGGTCGGGGAAGTCGGGAGGGCCCGCCGCACGCAGGGCGGCGGGCCCGTCGGTCACAGCGCGATCACGCGCCGTTCGGTCTCGGCCCGGCCCGCGCCGCGGCGCGCCGTCACCTCGATCTCGACGCGGTAGACGGTCGAGCCGAGCGGCGGGCAGGTCACGGTTGTGGCCGGGTCGATGCCGCGGAACATCTCGCCGACGATGGTCATCACCGCCTGGGTGTCGGCCGGCTCCTGAATGAAGACGCGGCTCATCACCACATCCTCGAGCCCCGAGCCGACGGCGGCGAGCGCCCGCGTGACATTGGCGAAGACCTGACGGGTCTGCGCGCCGATCTCGGCGGGGATCTCCTTCGTCACCGGGTCGCGCCCGGCGGTGTTCGACACGAAGATCCAGTCATCCACCGCGACAAGGCGCGAATAGCTGCCGTGATCCTCGAAGGGCGAGCCGGTCTTGATCTTGGTCACCTGCATCATCGGTCTCCTCAGCGCAGCGCCGGCACGTCCCAGAGGTTCAGCTTGGCGCCGATCCCCTTGGCCACCGCGTTGCGATAGATCATCGTGCCCCAGGCCACGTCCTCGACCGGCATGCCGCCCACCGACATCAGCACGATCTCGTCGTCATTGCGCCGGCCCGGGGTGACGCCGGCGACGATCGCGCCAAGGTCCTCCAGATCCGCCCGCGCCATCCGGCCCTCGGCGATCATGTCCATGAACTTCACCCCGATCACCGGGATCGTGTGATGCGCGGGCTTCGGGCATTCCTCGAACCACGCCTCGTAAAGCCCGGTGTTGTCGAGCACCTTGCGCACCTCGCGTGCCTCCATCCCGGCGTCGATCTCGCAGCCGGCGGGCATCGCGAGGAAGGCGCCCGGCTTCACCCATTCGCGCTTCACGATCGGATAAAGGCTCGGATCGCCGGTCTCGCCCGAGGCGCAATAGGTGACGATGTCGGAACCGCGCACCACCGCCTCGAGCGTGTCGACGACCTCGATCGTCGTCACCTGCGGGTAATGCTCGTTCACCCAAGCGATGAAGGTGTCGAGGCTCTTCTGCCCGCGCGCCTTCACCTTGACCGTGTCGATCTGCGGGCAGACGGCGATGAAGGCCGCAAGGGCGGTGCGCGCCATCACCCCCGGCCCGAGGATGCCGACGATCTTCGAGTCCTTGCGCGCCAGGTGACGCGCGCCGACGCCGGGCACCGCGCCGGTGCGATAGGCCGAAAGCAGGTTCGCCGACATGAAGGCCAGCGGTGCGCCGGTGTCGGCGTCATTGAGGGTGAACATCAGGATCGAGCGCGGCAGGCCCTTTTCCCGGTTCTCGATGTTCGAGCCGTACCACTTGACGCCCGCGGTGCGGAAGTTGCCGCCGAGATAGGCCGGCATCGCCATGAAGCGGCGGTCGGCGGTCGGCTTGGGCATCTCCGGGAAGGGCGAGTTTTCCGGGAACATCACCATCGCGCCGTGGCTGTCGTTGTTGGCGCCGGCCATGCGGTAGTCGCCGCTGTAGAGCAGGCCGAACATCTCTTCCATGCAATCGACGCAGGCGGGCATGTCGGTGACGCCGGCGCGGATCATCTCGGGTTCGGAGAGGTAGAGGAAGTCGATCTTGGGAAGGGCAGTCATCTTGGGTCTTTCACTGCTTGCAGAAAGGGTGAGCCCTGCCGCGCGCCGCCCGCACCGGGGGCACCAACGGATCGTCGCGGCAGGGGGAAGGTCAGTCGAAGGCGCGGCCGAGGCGGGCGAATTGCTCGGGCCGGGTGCGCTTGATCCAGGCGGCGAACAGCAGCCCGCAGGCGCCGGTGGCGATCACGATCTCGGGGAAGGCGAGCACGATCGGGTTTTCCGAGCCGGTGAGCAGGGTGAGGTTCGAGGAGACGAGGAGGAACGCCCCGACGAGCCCCGCCGTGGCCAGCACCGGCGCCACCAGGACGGTGAGGACCGAGCGCTGATGCGCGGTGCGACGGAAGAAGACGATCACCGCGACCGAGACCAGCACCTGCACCGCCAGGATGCCCAGCACCGCAAGCCCCGACATCCAGGAGAAGACGAGGGTGTAGGGATCGGCACCCGAGAGGCCGAAGCCGAGGATGATCAGCGCCACGAGCCCCGCCTGCACCAGCCCCGCGACATGCGGCGAGCCATGCGTCTCATGCACCGCCGAGAGCGACTTCCATGCCAGCCCCTCGTGGCCGAGCGCATAGAAATAGCGGTTGAGCGTGTTGTGGAAGGAGAGCAGGCAGGCAAAGAGGCTGGTCAGCAGCAGCACGTTCATCACCTGCACCGACCAGTGGCCGAGCATCGTCTCGGCGGCCGCGAAGTAGAACCCGTCGAGGTTCTCGGTCGCCGCGCCCGTCACCGCGGCCGGGCCGTAGAACTGCACGATCGCCCAGGTCGAGACCGCATAGAACGCGGTGATCAGCAGCACCGCGACATAGGTCGCGCGCGGAATGGTGCGGTCGGGATCGCAGGCTTCCTCACCGAAGATCGCGGTGGCCTCGAAGCCGACATAGGCGCCCAGAACGAAGACCATGGTGACGCCAAGCCCGGGGCCGAAGACCTCGGAGGGGCGGAAGCCCGCAAGGCTCAGCCCCTCGGCGCCGCCGTGCATCACGATCGCGATGTCGAGAAGCAGCAAGATCACCAGCTCGGCAATCATGCACAGGCCAAGGATGCGGCCCGAGATCGCGATGTTGCGCCGCCCGAAAAGCACGACGACGGCCAGCACCGCCAGCGACCACACCCACCACGGCAGCGAGACGCCAAGGCTTTCCATCGCCCCCGCCATGAACACCGCGAAGAGCGCATAGATGCCGATCTGGATCGCGAAATAGGCGAGCAGCGCCATCAGCGCGCCGCCGATCCCCGCACCGCTGCCCAGCCCGCGCGAGATATAGGCGTAAAACGCCCCTGCCCCGGTCACATGCCGCGTCATCGCGGTGAAGCCCACCGAGAACAGCAGGTACAGGATGCCCGACAGGATGAAGGCCCCCGGCACCCCCGCGCCATTGCCGAAGGCAAAGGCCGGCGGCGTCGCCCCCACCACCGCGGTCATCGGCGCCGCCGCCGCGACCACGAAGAACACGATATGCGTCAAGCCGATCGAATTTCCCTGCAGACGATTTGCGCCTGTCTGATTGTCCATCTGGTGATCATCCCTGTCAGAGTTATGTCATTTAAGGACGAGTTACCCTGCCGCCTCCGGCCCGAGACCATTGCATCTCGCGCCAGAAATCCGATACTTCACGCCAAATGGCCGTTTCGAACGGAGAAACCGCGCCAATGCCGCCGTCCAACGCTCCGCTGCCGAAAATCCTGTCCGTCCGGGCCCTAATTCTTGAGCCGATTTTCGCCTACTTTGATAACGATTTGAGCAGAATGGGAATTTTGCTCCATCGCAACGGGTTGTCGGCCGAGATCTTCGACGACCTCTACACCCCGATTCCCCTTGCCGCCTATCTCGACATCTTCGAACAGGCGGCCGAGCTGGCGGGCGATCCGCTGCTCGGCGCGCGGCTCGGCTTTGGCATGCGACCGGGCACGCTCGCGCCGATCGGGCTGCGCGCGGTGCAGTCGGCGACGATCCGGCGCGGTCTGGCGGCACTCGCGCGCTGGTCGGGGGCCTTGCAAAGCGGCACGCAGGTCAGCCTCGAGGATGACGGCGCGCATCTGGTGCTGCGCTACATGATCAGCGCGCCGCAATCCCGCCCCTGCCGGCAGGACAGCGAATTCACCCTTGCCGGGATCTGCACCCTGATCCGCACCGGCTTCGATACCCGATGGCGCCCCGAGGAGGTGCATTTCGCCCATCCTGAGGGTCCGGGGGCGCTGACGCTCGCGCGGATGTTCGGCGCGCCGGTGCTGTTCTCGCAGGGTGCGAACGCGATCGTCATGGCAGCCGCCGAGGCAGACCGGCCGCACCGGACCGAGGATGCCGACATGATCGCGCTGATCGAGCGGCACCTCGGCGATCTGGTCGGCGAGGCGCATCATGCGGACACGACGCGCGAACAGGTGACGGCGCTGATCGGGCTGCATCTCGGCGTGCGCCCGGTGACGCTCGAGACGATCGCCGCCGCACTGCGGATCTCGCCGCGCAGCCTTCAGCGGCGACTGGCGGACGAGGGCGAAAGCCTGAGCGGGCTGCTGGCCGAAGTGCGCCGCGCCCGGGCCGAGACCCTGCTGCGCGAGCATGGCATGAGCGTCGAGGCGGTGGCGACCGCGCTCGGCTATGCCGACGGCACCGCCTTCTGGCGCGCCTGGCGGCGCTGGACCGGCGAAAGCCCGAGCCGGCTGCGCACACCGCCCAAGGGGCGGGAGTGAGGCCCCCAAAGGGGGGGGCGCTGCCCCCCCCCTCGGCTTCGCCTCCCCCCCGGAGTATTTCAGCCAAGAAAAAGCAAGGGGCGCCCCGATCGGAGCGCCCCCTGGTTTCATCTTGCCGCAAATACCTCGGGGGCCGAGGCGAAGCCGAGGGGGGCAGCGCCCCCGCCCGGCGGGGTCAGAGCTTCGAGGTCATTTCCGGGACGGCCTGGAACAGGTCGGCGACCAGACCGAAATCGGCGACCTGGAAGATCGGCGCCTCTTCGTCCTTGTTGATCGCGACGATGATCTTGCTGTCCTTCATGCCCGCAAGGTGC
>NZ_SAVB01000020.1 GCF_004022265.1 Paenirhodobacter ferrireducens | reverse complement strand
CCCCACGCCGCCCATGGCGGAAAGCCGCCCGCCGTGGTCTACTTCAACCAGATCGAAACCGACCAGCAGGCGCAGAGAGTAGCTTAAATCATCCCGGAAACTGTCCAAGGGATCGGGAGTAGCTCAGAGAGCAAGTGTTTCGGGAAATGATCTCTACCAAAGAGCGCGCGTTTCTGTGGTAGACAAGAAAATCCTGCTTGGGATTTTGAAAGGTGAGCGTGCCGAGGTCTTGGCTAAATGTTCCTGCTCAATATCGCGTTTGTACGACAAGCTGCCTGAAGGAAGTGGAGGTTTTCCAAAGGGCGCATTATCTCAAGTCATTTTACCCGTGAATGCGTATCGATCTCAGGGCGCGGCAGGAAAGCAGTATTTTGCGTTTGATGTCGTGATGCAAGGATTTTACTGCTTTATTGCGATTCCGCGATTGCCATTTTCTCAGAGAACGAAGCACGGATTTCTTCGTCCGCTTAAGCACAGGGTGCGGGCGGCGCCGCTATACTTCCTCGATTGCAAACCACTTGCTGACTCCATGGTTTTTGGTTTGCGGAAGCACCTTGAGAGAAAATCAACGATTTAAACCAAAACGGCGCCCCTTGGGGCGCCGCTGTCGTCTTTTTAGAACCGATCAGAACTGCTCGGCTGCGAGGCTCATCACCGGATCCGCGCCGCTCTCGATCCGGGCGAGGTGCATCGCGCAGGCGGGCAGCTGGCGCGCCATGTAGTAGCGGCCGGTGGCGATCTTGCCCTCGTAGAAGTCCTTGTCCGTGGCGCCGCCGTCGAGCGCGGCATAGGCCGCCTGCGCCATCCGGGTCCACATCAGGCCAAGGCAGACATGGCCCATCAGGTGCATGAAGTCATAGCTGCCCGACAGCGCCGCGTTCGGGTTCTTCATGCCGTTCTGCATGAAGAACATCCCCGCCGCCTGCAGCTGCTTCGAGGCCGCCTTGAGCGCGTCGGTGAAGGGCTTCATCCGGTCGTCGGCGTCATGCGCCTTGCACTCGGCCTTGATCATTTCGAAGAAGGCCATGACGTGCTTGCCGCCGTCCTGCGCGAGCTTGCGGCCGACGAGGTCGAGCGCCTGAACGCCATTCGCGCCCTCGTAGATCATCGTGATCCGGGCGTCGCGGGCGAATTGCGACATGCCCCATTCCTCGATGTAGCCGTGGCCGCCATAGACCTGCTGCGCCAGCACCGCGGTCTCGAAGCCCTTGTCGGTGAGGAAGCCCTTGATCACCGGCGTCATCAGCGAGATCAGCCCCTCGGCTTCGGCGTCGCCCGCCTTGTGGGCGCGGTCGATCAGATGCGCGCCCCAGAAGGTGAAGGCGCGGGCGCCCTCGAGGAAGGACTTCTGATCCATCAGCGAGCGGCGGATGTCGGGGTGCACGATCAGCGGATCGGCGGGGCCGGTCGGGTTGGCGATGCCGGTCACGGCGCGGCCCTGCAGCCGGTCCTTGGCGTAGATCACCGCGTTCTGATAGGCGGCCTCGGCCACGGCATAGCCCTGCAGGCCGACGCCGAGACGGGCCTCGTTCATCATCGTGAACATCGCGCGCATGCCCTTGTGCAGATCGCCAAGCAGCCAGCCGGTCGCGCCGTCATAGTTCATCACGCAGGTCGAGTTGCCGTGGATGCCCATCTTCTCCTCGATCTTGCCGACCGCGACCGCGTTGCGCGCGCCAAGCGAGCCGTCGTCGTTGACGAGGACCTTCGGCACGATGAAGAGCGAGATCCCCTTGGTGCCCTCGCCACCGCCGGGCGCCTTGGCCAGAACCAGGTGGATGATGTTCTCGGCCATGTCATGGTCGCCCGCCGAGATGAAGATCTTCTGGCCGGTGATCTTGTAGGAGCCGTCGTCCTGCGGCTCGGCCTTGGTGCGCATCATGCCCAGATCGGTGCCGCAATGCGGCTCGGTCAGGTTCATCGTGCCGGTCCAGTCGCAGGACACCATCTTCGGCAGGTATTTCGCCTTCTGCTCGGCGGTGCCGTGGGCGTGGATCGCCGAATAGGCGCCATGCGTCAGGCCCTGATACATGTTGAAGGCCATGTTGGCGGAGACGAACATCTCGCCCACGGCGCAGTTCAGCACATAGGGCATGCCCTGGCCGCCATAGTCCGGATCGCAGTCGAGCGCGGTCCAGCCGCCCTCCTTCATCGCCTCGAAGGCCGCCTTGAAGCCCTTCGGCGTGTTCACCACGCCGTTTTCAAGCACGCAGCCCTCGGTGTCGCCCACGGCGTTCAGCGGCGCGAGGACCTCGGACGAAACCTTGGCGGCGGCATCGAGCACGGCCTCGGTGAAATCGGCCTCCATCTCCTCGTAGCCGGGGATCCCCGCTTCCGAGACCTTGAGGACCTCGTGCAGGACGAATTGCATGTCGCGGGTGTTGGCGGTGTAGCTCGGCATCTCTCTCTCCCAAATCTGCCTTACTCTGCGGCGGCCGCTTCCTCCGGACCTTCGTCGGCAAGCTGCTGGTCGCCCCAGGCAATCTGTTCGCTCAGCTCGGCAATCGCCTGACCAAGCTCGTCGCGCTGGCGCTGCATTTCATCGAGCCTCTGACGCGCCAGCTTCAGCGTCTCGGCCAGTTGCGTCTTCTGCTGGTCCCCCATGTTGTAGAGGTCGAGCAGCTGACGGATGTCCTCCAGGCTGAACCCGAAACGCTTGCCGCGCAGGATCAGTTTCAGCCGGGCCCGGTCACGCCGGGTGAACAGCCGTTTCTGGCCTTCGCGGATCGGGAACAGCAGTTCCTTTGCCTCGTAGAAGCGCAAGGTGCGTGGCGTCACATCGAACGCATCGCACATCTCGCGAATCGTCATCACTTCATCACTCATTCGACCGCCCCTCGCGTTGTCCCTGCGTAATGCGACGCGGCAGATCGAATTTCCGCAACCACATTACAAGTGAAGTTGACGTTTGCGTCACTGTAACGTGGCGTCACGGTGACGCTGACGTAATGTCAGCAAAAAGCCCCACGGGAAAAAGCAATATTCTGTTGGCTGAAAACGACGTCGGGCGGCCGCGAGGGTCGCCCGGCGAACGGTTCGGCTGAACGGATCGAAGCGCTTTGGCGCTCAGGAATCAAGGGATTTCGCGACCTGGTCGCGCAGCTCGCGCAGATCGTCGATGGTCCCGGCAAGCTCGTCATACTGCTCTTGCAGCACCTTGAGCTGGCGGTCGGCCAGCTCGACCCAGACACGGCTTTGCTCTTCCGTGCCCTTCTTGTCGTAGATGTCGAGCCATTGCCGCAGCTCCTCGAGAGAGAAGCCGAAGCGGCGGCCGCGCAGGATCAGCGTCATCCGCGCCACCTCGCGCGGGCCGTAGAAGCGGGCCCGGCCCTCCTTCTGCGGCGACAGCAATTCGATATACTCGTAATAGCGCAATGTGCGGGGCGTCACGTCGAAGCGGGCGCACATTTCCTTGAAAGTCAAAACATCAGGTTCGGGCATAGTGGTCTCCCCTGGCGCGGAAGCTAGCGCCTCGCCGGACGGGCTTCAACCGCGATTGCGTCCTTTCGTGACGCTGCGACTCGCCGGCGTCCGGCTTGCGTGGCGGCGCGTGGCGAAGGATAGTCGGCGCAAACGGAGGGAACGGAGATGGCGCAGATGTCGGAAGACGAGGAAAAGCTCGCGCTGGCGCGACGCTTCATCGAGGCGATCCCGCACAGCCGGGCGCTGGCCATGCACCTCGAGGCGATCGGCGGCGGGCATGCGGTGATCTCGATGCCCTGGGACGAGCGGCTGGTGGGCGATCCGCGCACCGGGGTGATCCATGGCGGCGCGGTCTCGGCACTGATGGACACCTGCTGTGGTGCCGCGGTGATGAGCCACCCCGAGGCGCCCGCGGGCACCGCGACGATCGACCTGCGCATCGATTACATGCGCGCGGCGACGCCGCGCCAGCGCATCACCGCCCGCGCGGAGGTCTATCACATCACCCGCACCGTCGCCTTCCTGCGCGCCACCGCGCATGACGAGGAGGCGGGCCTGCCCGTCGCCACCGCGACCGGCGCCTTCACCGTCGAACGTCCGAAGGGAGAGGCGAAATGACCCGCGTGAAACCGGAACCGATGCAGGTGGTCAAGCAGCGCCGCGACGCTGCGTTGCGCGCGCTCGTGTCAGGCGTGCCCTATATCCGCTTCCTCGGCATCGAGTTCGACCGCCGCGGCGACGAGATCACCGCGACGCTGCCCTTCGACGAGAAGCTGATCGGCAATCCGATGCTGCCCGCCCTGCACGGCGGGGTGAGTGCGGCCTTCCTCGAGGTCACGGCGATCGTCGAGCTCAGCTGGGCGACGCTGTGGGAGGATGTCGAGACCGGGCGGATCGACCTGTCCGCGCCCGAGCCGGTGCTGCCGCGGCTGCCGAAGACGATCGACTTCACGGTGGATTACCTGCGCTCGGGCCTGCCGCGCGACGCCTATGCGCGGGCGCGGGTGAACCGCTCGGGCCGGCGCTATGCCTCGGTGCATGTCGAGGCCTGGCAGGACAACCGCACCCGTCTTTACGCGCAGGCCACCGGGCATTTCCTGATGCCCGAGCGGCCGCATGGCTGAGATCAGCCACGCGCGGGTTCTGAAGATCGCCGCGCCGATCGTGCTGTCGAACGCCACCGTGCCGATCCTCGGCGCGGTCGACACCGGCGTGGTCGGGCAGATCGGCACCGCCGCCCCGATCGGGGCGGTGGGGATCGGCGCGGTGATCCTCGCCTCGCTCTACTGGATCTTCGGCTTTCTGCGGATGGGCACGACCGGCCTCGTCGCCCAGGCGAAGGGCGAGGGGGACTCGGCCGAGGTTGCCGCGGGACTGATGCGGGCGCTGATCATCGCCGGGGTGGCAGGGCTCGGCCTTGTCGCGCTGCAATGGCCGCTCTTTTGGGCCGCCTTCCGCATCGCGCCGGCCAGCCCCGAGGTCGAGGCGCTGGCCCGGCAATACCTTGGTCTGCGGATTTGGGGCGCGCCGGCGACGATCTCGCTTTATGCCTTCACCGGCTGGCTGATCGCGCTGGAACGCACCCGCGCGGTGCTGGTGTTGCAGCTGTGGATGAACGGGCTGAACATCGGGCTCGACCTTGCCTTCGTGCTGGGCCTCGGCTGGGGCGTGCGGGGTGTCGCGGCGGCGACGCTGATCGCCGAATGGTCGGGCGTGGCGCTGGCGCTGTGGCTGGCGCGGGGGGCCTTCGCGGCGGGGCTGTCGCGGGCGCTGGTGCTGGCGGCGGGCCCGCTGAAGCGGATGGCGCGGGTCAACACAGACATCATGATCCGCTCGGTGCTGCTGCAGGCGAGCTTCACCGCCTTCCTGTTTCTCGGTGCCGGGCAGGGCGACGTGACTCTCGCCGCAAACCAGGTTCTGGTGCAATTCCTCGAGATCACCGCCTATGCGCTCGACGGGTTCGCCTTCGCCGCCGAAAGCCTCGTCGGACAGGCCGTCGGCGCGCGGTCGCCCTTGCGGCTGCGTCGGGCGGCCCTGCTCAGCGGCGAATGGGCGGCGGGCGGCGCTCTGCTTCTGGGCGCGGTCTTCTTTCTCGCCGGCCCGGTCATCATCGACACCATGACCACCGCACCCGAGGTGCGCGCGGCGGCGCGGCTTTACCTGCCCTGGCTCGGCCTTGCGCCGCTGATCGGGGTGGCGAGCTGGATGTTCGACGGGATCTTCATCGGCGCGACGCTGACGCGCGAGATGCGCAACGCGATGGCGCTGTCGGTGCTGGTCTACGGCGCGGCGCTGGCGCTGTTGCTGCCAGCCTTCGGCAATCACGGGCTCTGGGCGGGGCTGATGGTGCTGAACATCGCCCGGGGCGCGACGATGGCGCGGCTCTATCCGCGGGCCGAGGCGCGGGCGG
Source organism: Paenirhodobacter ferrireducens (assembly GCF_004022265.1). Taxonomy (GTDB): domain Bacteria; phylum Pseudomonadota; class Alphaproteobacteria; order Rhodobacterales; family Rhodobacteraceae; genus Rhodobacter; species Rhodobacter ferrireducens. The sequence continues at coordinate 107,651 of NZ_SAVB01000020.1, read as the reverse complement.
CGCCGGGGCAGGGGGGCGCTGCCCCCCTCTGAGCTGCGGTCATTCGCCCCCCGGGATATTGGGGGCAATTGGAAGCAGAAGAGCCCTTCGCTTCCAATCGCTCCAAATATCCTGCGGGGGGCGGGGGCGCAAAGCCCCCGCGCGGTGCTTATCGCGCGCGCACCATGCCCATGATGTCGAGCGCACCTTCGAGGATCGGCTGGGCGATGGCGCGGGCCTGTTCGGCGCCGGCGCCGAGGATCCGGTCGATCTCGGCCGGGTCGTTCATCAGCCGCGACATCTCCGACGAGATCGGCTCGAGCTTGGAGACGGCGAGATCCGCGAGGGCGGGCTTGAACGTGCCCCAGCCCTGACCGCCGAATTCCGCGATCACCGCCTCGGCGTTCCGGTTCGACAGCGCCGCGTAGATGTTCACGAGGTTGCGCGCCTCGGGCCGCTCGGCCAGCCCCTCGAGGCTTTCGGGCAGCGGCGCGGGGTCGGTCACCGCCTTGCGGAACTTCTTCGCGATGGTGTCGGCATCGTCGGTCAGGTTGATCCGGCTCGCATCCGAGGGATCGGATTTCGACATCTTCTTGGTGCCGTCGCGCAGGCTCATCACCCGCGTCGCGGTGCCCTCGATCAGCGGTTCGGGCATCGGGAAGAAGTCGGTCTTGTAATCGTGGTTGAACTTCGCCGCGATGTCGCGGGTCAGCTCGACGTGCTGCTTCTGGTCCTCGCCCACCGGCACCATCGTCGCGTGATAGACGAGGATGTCGGCCGCCATCAGCGCCGGATAGGCGAAGAGGCCCAGCGACTGCTGTTCGGCGTTCTTGCCCTGGGTCTTGTCCTTCCACTGCGTCATGCGGTTCATCCAGCCCATCCGCGCGACACAGTTGAGAAGCCAGCCCATCTCGGCATGGGCCGAAACCTGGCTCTGGTTGAAGAGCACCGAGCGCGACGGATCGACACCCGAGGCGATGAAGGCCGCCGCCGCCTCGCGGGTCTGACGCTTCAGCGCTTCCGGTTCCTGCCAGAGCGTGATCGCGTGAAGGTCGACGAGGCAATAGATCGTCTCGATCCCTTCGTCCTGCTTCTCGGCAAAGCGCTTGAGCGCACCGAGGTAGTTCCCGAGCGTCAGGTTCCCCGACGGCTGGATCCCCGAAAACACGCGGGGTTTGAACTTGGCGTTGATGGCGGCAGGTTGATCGGTCATGGTAATGCTCCTCAGCCGGGCTGGAAATCGGCTATGCGAGGGCTTATCGCTAAAGCGCGCGGGGCGTCAACCGGACCCGCCCGAGGGAGGCCTGATGGACCATCGCACGAATGAACACCCGCTGAACCCGCTGCCGCCGGTGGTCTGGCTGCTGACCGGCCCGATCATCCTGGGCGAAATCCTGTTCGGGATCGGCCATGCCGGGGTGGCGGGGGATGCGGCGCTTGGCTGGCGGCTCGACGCGCTGCAGCGCTTCGCCTTCGACCCGGGCATCCTGCGCCAGATGATCGCGCAGAACCTCTGGCCCTGGCGGCAGGTGGCGCGGATCGTCACCTATCCCTTCGTGCACGGCTCGCTCACCCATGCGGCGATGGTGCTGGTCTTCGTGCTGGCGCTCGGCAAGATGGTGGGCGAGATCTTCCGCGGTTGGGCGGTGGCGGCGGTGTTCTTCGGCGCCTCGATCGTCGGGGCGCTGGTCTATACCGCGGTGCCCTTCACGCAAGGTGCGCTCTATGGCGGCTATCCGGGCGCCTATGGGCTGATCGGCGCCTTCACCTGGCTCTTGTGGGTGCGGCTTGGCGCAGCGAATGCGAACCGCACGCGGGCGTTCTCGCTGATCGGGATGCTGATGGCGATCCAGCTGGTCTTTGCCGCGATCTTCGGCAGCACCTCGGACTGGATCGCCGAATTCGCGGGCTTTGCCGCGGGCTTCGGGCTGAGCTTCCTGGTCGCGCCGGGCGGCTGGCGCCATACGCTCGCGCGACTGCGCAAGCGCTGAGGCCTGGGCCGGGCGGGGCTCAGCCCCGCTTGCGCCGCAGCATCGCCCTGAGCTCGCCCGCGCCATAGGCGCCGATCAATGCGCCAAGGCCGAAGTAGACCGCAATCCCCGAGCCGCACAGGATCGCCAGCGCTCCCCAGCGGGCGCCATGCGCGGCCAGCATCGGCGCAAGCGCGTCGGCGGTGAACCACAGCTGCACCCCCATCACCGCCGAGGCGAGGGCGATGCGCCAGAACCGGCGCCAGAAGCGGGCGTCGGGATGGGCGGCCTCGCCCATGTTGCGCGCGCCCCACCACAGCTGCGCGACCATCACCCAGCCCGAGACGGTGGTGGCGAGCGCCGCCGCCATGAAGCCCATCACCGGCATCATGCCGATCGCGAAGCCCGCGTTGGTGACCATCGAGAAGACCGCGTAATAGAACGGCCTGCGTGTGTCTTCGCGCGCGTAGAACAGCGGTTGCAGCACCTTTTGCAGCACGAAGGCCGGCAGGCCGAGGCCATAGGCGGCAAGCGCGAGGGCCGTCGCCGTGGTGTCCTCGGCCCGCCAGGCGCCGCGGTCGTAGAGCACCGAGATCAGCGGCGTCGCGATCACCACAAGGGCCACGGCGGCGGGCACGGTCAGGAACAGCGCGAATTCCGCGCCGCGCGAGAAGCTGTCGCGCGAGGCCGCCATGTCGCCCGCCCGCAGGTGGCGCGACAGCACCGGCAAGAGCACGGTGCCGATCGCGATGCCGACGACGCCAAGCGGCAGCTGATAGAGCCGGTCGGCATAGCTGAGCCAGGCGACCGCCCCCTCGGTGAAGGACGCCACTTGGCGCCCGACGAGCAGGTTCACCTGAACGACGCCACCCGCCAGCACCGCGGGGCCGGCGATGATGAGGAGCCGTTTCAGCTCGGGCGTCATCCGTGGTCGCCCGGGCCAGAGTGCAAAGCCAAGCCGCTGTGCCGAGACCCAGGTGAAGGCAAACTGCGCCACCCCCGTCACCGGCACCGTCCAGGCGAGCGTCAGCCCCATGTCCCAGCCGGCCTTGTCCGCCATCCACATCGCCACGATGAACATCAGGTTCATCAGCACCGGCACCAGCGAGGCCTCGGTGAAATGGCCAAAGGCATTCAGCACGCCCGAGAGCAGCGCGACGAGCGAGATGAAGAGGATGTAGGAGAAGCCGATCCGGCCATAAAGCACGGCGAGGGTGAAACGCTCGTCCCCGTGAAAGCCCGAGGCCATCGCCCAGACGAGCCAGGGCATGGCGAGCGTGCCGAGCACGGTGAACAGGATCAGCACCGCGGAAAGCCCCGAGAAGGCGTCCTGCGCAAAGCCCTTCGGGTCGTCGCCCGCCTCGAGCTTCTTCGCGAACATCGGCACGAAGGCCATGTTGAACGCGCCTTCGGCGAAGAAGCGACGGAACATGTTCGGCAGCGAGAAGGAGACGAGGAAGGCCTCGGCCACCGGGCCCGAGCCCAGATAGGCGGCGATCATCATGTCGCGGACGAATCCCAGCAGGCGGGAGCCGAAGGTCCAGCCCCCCACCGTCAGGAATCCGCGCACCAGGCGGACCGGTTTCATGCCGTGGCAGCCCTTTCCGCCCCGCGCGCGATCGCCTCGCGCAGCTTCTTGTCCAGTGCCTCCTGCTTCGTCTTCGACAGCTTCAGCCCGAAGGTGTCCTTGACGTAGAAGCTGTCGACCACCTGCGCGCCATAGGTCGCGATCACCGCCGAGGCGATGTAGATGTTCGACGAGGCCAGCGCGCGGGTCAGGTCGTAAAGCAGCCCGGGCCGGTCGCGGGTATCGACCTCGACGATGGTGTAGATATCCGAGCCCTCGTTGTCGAAGGTGATATGGGTCGGGAAGCGGAACTCGCGCTCGCGCTTCTTCACCTTGTCGCGGTCCTTCAGCGCGTCGCGCGCCACCACCTCGCCCTTCAGTGTGCGGTCGATCATCTTGCGCAGCCGCGGCAGGCGCGATGCCTCGTAGGGGTGGCCCTCGGCGTCCTGCACCCAGAAGACGGCGGTCGCATAGCCGTCCTTCGAGGTATAGGTGCGCGCGTCGACCACGTTCGCACCAACGAGCGCCAGCGCGCCGGCAAGCCGCGAGAAGATGCCCGGATGGTCGGCGAGTGCAAAGGCCGCGCGGGTCGCATCGTGATCGGGGTCGGGGTGCAGGTCGATGCGGATCTCGTCATCGCCGAGATCGCGCAGCAGTTCGGCGAAGATCACCTGGGTCTCGGTCGACAGACCCTGCCAGTAGGGATCGTAATGCCGGCCCAGCTCGGTGCGCAGGTCCTTCGCGTCCCAGCCCGAGAGCGCCTCGCGCAGCGCGCGCTTCGCCTCGCTCGAGCGCTGTTCGCGGTTCAGCGCCTCCATCCCGTGCTCGAGTGCGCGGGCGGTGTCGGAATAGAGCCGGCGCAGCAGCGAGGCCTTCCAGTTGTTCCACACCCCCGGCCCGACGCCGCGGATGTCGCATACGGTGAGCACGGTCAGCAGCTCGAGCCGGCGCTTCGACTTCACCATCTTGGCGAAGTCGCGGATCGTGCGCGGGTCCGACAGGTCGCGTTTCTGCGCCACGTCGGACATCAGCAGGTGATGCCGGATCAGCCATTCCACCGTCTCGCATTCCTCGGCGTTCAGGCCAAGCCGCGGCGCCACCTTGCGCGAGATCTGCGCGCCGAGGATCGAATGGTCCTCGGGCCGGCCCTTGCCGATGTCGTGGAGCAGCAGCGCCACATACATCACCCGCCGGTTGATCCCCTCCTTCAGGATGTGGGAGGACAGCGGCAGCTCCTCGACCAGCTCGCCGCGCTCGATCTGCGCGAGGGTCGAGATCACCTGGATCGTGTGTTCGTCCACGGTGTAGCTGTGATACATGTTGAACTGCATCATCGCCACGATCGGTTCGAACTCGGGGATGAAGGCGGACAGCACACCGAGTTCGTTCATCCGCCGCAGCGAGCGTTCCGGGTTGCCGTGCTTGAGCAGCAGGTCGAGGAAGATCCGCGCCGCCTCGCGGTTCTCGCGCAGCTTGTCGTCGAACAGGTCGAGATGCGCCGAGATCACCCGCATCGCGTCGGGGTGGATCAGCATCCCGGTGCGCAGCGCCTCCTCGAAGATCCGCAGAAGGTTCAGCGGATCGGCCAGGAAGGCCTTCCTGTCGCCGATGTTGACCCGGCCGTTGTCGTCGATGAGGGGCGCGATCAGCGGCTTGCGGCGGCGGAACAGGCGCTTGTAGATCGGCGGCACGCGCACATGCTGCGCCTCGAGCTTGGTCAGGAAGATGCGGGTGACCTCGCCCACCATCGTGGCGTGGCGGAAGTAGGTCTGCATGAACACCTCGACGCCGCGGCGTCCGGCGGTGTCGGCAAAGCCCATGCGCCGCGCCACCTCGACCTGCATGTCGAAGGTGAGCTGGTCCGAGGCGCGCCCGGCGATCAGGTGCAGATGGCAGCGCACCGCCCAGAGGAAATCCTCGGCATCGCGGAAATGCTGGTATTCCTCGGCGGTGAAGACGCCCAGCGGCACCAGCTCGGCCGCCTTGTGCACGCCGTGGATGTATTTCGCGATCCAGTAGAGCGTCTGCAGATCGCGCAACCCGCCCTTGCCCTCCTTGACGTTCGGCTCGAGCACATAGCGCTGCCCGCCCTGGCGCTTGTGGCGTTCGGCGCGTTCGGCGAGCTTCGCCTCGATGAACTCGGGCCCGGTCGAGCGGAACAGGTCGTTGCGCAGCGTCTCGGTCAGCTGCACGGTGAGCAGCTCGTCGCCGGCGACATGGCGCAGCTCGAGCAGGGCGGTGCGGATCGTCACATCCTCGCGGCCCAGATGCAGGCATTCGTCGATGCTGCGCGAGGCATGGCCGACCTTCAGCTTCAGATCCCACAGCATGTACAGCATCGACTCGATCACGCTTTCGGCCCAGGCGGTGATCTTCCAGGGCGTCAGGAACAGCAGGTCGACATCCGAGAACGGCGCCATCTCGGCGCGGCCATAGCCGCCCACGGCAAGCACGGCGAGGCGCTCGGTCTCCGAGGCGCGGGGGTGCGGGTGCCGCCGGTCGGTGGCGACATGCAGCACCGCGCGGACGATGCCGTCGGTCATCTGCGCGTAATGCAGCACGGTCTCGCGGGCAGAGCGGGGATGGCCGGCGAAATCGGCCTCGATCCAGGGCGTCGCCTTCTCGCGCGCGGCGGCGAGGAAGGCCACGGTTTCGGTGCGCAGGGTGCGCTCGTCGCGCGTCTCGGAGAGCGCCGCGTCGAGCGCGGGGATCAGGCGGTCGGGGCTCAGAAGCAAGGGCGCCCCGGCGGTTGCCGGGGCGGAGGTCGGAAGGTCGGTCACTTGGTCGCCATGTCCCGGGTGGGCCTTTGCTGGAAGGGGCGGGGCCGGCTCAGAAGCCTGCGCCGCCGAAGGATCTCGGGGCCGGGTCGATCACCACGACCTGATTGTTGCGGATCTCGGCCACGGCCAGACCGCGCTCGTTGCTGCCGTCGGAGCGCAGCCGGAAGATGCCGTTGACGCCGACGAAGCCCGCGGGCTGGGTCAGCGCGGCGCGCGAGAGCGCATCGGAACGGCCGGATTTGACCAGGGCACCGATCGCCGCGATGCCGTCATAGGCGAGCCCGGCGATCGGATGCGGGGCCGCGCCGAAGGCGGTCTGATAGCGCGCCTTGAAGCGGGTGTTCAGGTTCGGGTCGGGCAGGGCGAACCAGCCCCCCTGCAACCCGGGCAGGGCCAGCGTGGCGGGCGGGATGTCCCAGCGGGTGAGGCCGATGAACTTGGTCTGCGCCGGGTCGACGCCCTGTTGTGGCAGAAGCTGCGCCAGCAACGGCAGCGCGCCGGCGGTGTCGGCGGTCAGAAACAGCGCATCGACGTTGCCGCTTCGCACCTGCGCGGCGATCTGCGGGGCGACATTGGTCACGTCCTGCTGCGAGAACGGATAGGAGATCTGCCCGGCGTTGCTGGCACCGCTGCGCGAGATCGCGGCGGTGATCGCACGGGCGCCGATCTCGCCCGCGGTGGTCTGGTCGTTGACCACCAGGATTCGCCGCTTGCCCTGCGCCGCGGCATAGCTGACCAGCCGGTTCGCGGTGTTCGGGAAGGTCGGGCCGAGCACGAAGACGTTGCCGCCGGCGATGTCGGTGTTGTTCGAGAAGGACAGCACGCTCACGCCGCGGTTCGCGACGGCGAGGCCTGCGGCATTCGCCGCCTCGGCGAAGACCGGGCCGAGGATGATCTTCGCGCCGGCGTCGACGGCCTTGGTCGCGGCCTCGGCGGCCTGCGCCGGGCTGCCGCCTGTGTTGTAGACGCGCAGGTCGATCTTCACCCCGTCGAGGTCGGAGATCGCCAGTTCCGCCGCCTGACGCAGCGATTTCGCCAGCGTCTCGTCGCCCGTTGCGCCCGAGCCGCCGGGCACCAGCAGCGCCACCGGCACCGCCTGCCCCGAACTCAGCCGCGGCCCCGAGCCGCCCTCGCTGCCAGGGGTGCAGGCCGCCAGCCAGAGCGCCGAGAGCATCGCGCCGAATTTCAGCACGGGGTTGCGGGGGGTACGCAATTTCGCAAACATATACGACCTCTGTTCCAACGGCAGGGGGACCACGGCCGAACCCTAAGCGTTTCGCCCCGTGAAGTAAACTTTGCAGCAGCGATGAAAGGTGCCGGCGATGGATCTGGAAGAGGAAGGCGGCGAAAGCCTGCCGGCGCGGGACCGGGTGTCGGGCGGACGGGCGCTCGTGCCGGGGCTGCACTTCATCGCGACGCCGATCGGAGCGGCGCGAGACATCACCCTGCGCGCCCTAGACATCCTGCGCGAGGCCGACGTGCTGGCGGCCGAGGACACCCGCACCCTGCGCCACCTGATGGAGATCCACGGCGTGCCGCTCGCCGGCCGGGCGGTCGTCGCCTATCACGACCACAGCGGCGAGGGCGCGCGGGCGCGGCTGTTGCGCGCGCTCGGCGAGGGGCGTTCGGTTGCCTATGCCTCCGAGGCGGGCACGCCGCTCGTCTCGGACCCGGGCTATCACCTCGGCCGCGCCGCGATCGCCGCGGGATACCCGGTCTACGCCGCCCCCGGGCCCTCGGCGGTGCTGGCGGCGCTCACCGTCTCGGGGCTGCCGACCGACCGCTTCTTCTTCGCGGGCTTCCCGCCGAGCGGCGGTTCCGCCCGCCGCAAATGGTTGCGCGACTTCGCCGCCGTGCCGGCGACGCTGGTGTTCTACGAATCGCCCAAACGCGTTGGGGAAATGTTAGGGGATCTGGTGACAGAATACGGACCAGATCGCGATGCCGCGGTCTGCCGCGAACTCACCAAGCGATTCGAGGAGGTGCGGCGCGGCACCCTTGCCACCCTCGCCGCGGACTATGCGGCGGCACCGGTGAAGGGGGAGATCGTGGTCCTCGTCGATCGCGCTGCCGAGCGCGTGGTCGGCGCGGAGGAGGTGGAAGCTGCGTTGCGGGAGCGTCTCGCACGCATGAGCGTCAAGGATGCGGCGGCCGAGGTGGCCGGCCTGCTGGGCCTGCCCCGGCGGGAAGTCTATCAGGCCGCGCTGGAGCTGGAGAAGGACAGATGAGCGGAGCGATGTCCTACCATGCCGGCCTTGCGGCCGAGCACCAGGTTGCTGAGCATTACGCGCAGGCGGGGCGGCGGATCACCGCGCAGCGCTGGCGCGGCCACTATGGCGGCGAGATCGACCTGATCGCGCGCGAGGGCGACACAGTGATCTTCATCGAGGTGAAGCGGGCGCAGACCCATGCCTGGGCGGCCGAGCGGCTGACCCGGCGGCAGATGCGCCGGATCTTCGTCTCGGCCGACGAGTTCGTCGCGGGCGCGCCCGATTGCGCCAATCTCGACCGGCGCTTTGACGTGGCGCTGGTCGATGCGCAGGGGCGGATCGAGATTCTCGAGAACGCCTATCACTTCGACTGAGCTGATCGACTGAGCCGATTGCATCGCGGTCACGGCCGGGGCATCAAGGGCGCAACGAAAGGGGGCGACATGGCCTTGAAAGTTGCGATCCAGATGGACCCGATCGGTGCAATCAACATCGACGCCGACAGCACCTTCCGGCTGGCCGAAGAGGCACAGGCGCGGGGGCATGAGCTGTTCTATTACACGCCCGACAAGCTGATCTACCGCGAGGGCAGGGTGCTGGCCCGCGGCTGGCCGCTGACCGTGCGGCGCGAGAAGGGCAATCACTTCACCCTCGGCGCCGAGGCCGAGGTCGACCTGTCGGATTTCGACGTGGTCTGGCTGCGTCAGGATCCGCCCTTCGACATGGGCTATATCACCACGACCCATATCCTCGAGCGCATTCACCCCGCGACGCTCGTCGTCAACGACCCGTTCTGGGTGCGCAACTCGCCCGAGAAGCTTCTGGTGCTGAACTTTCCGGATCTGACGCCGCCCACGCTGATCGCGCGCGATCTGGCCACGATCCGCGAATTCAAGGCGCGTCATGGTGACGTCATCCTGAAGCCGCTTTACGGCAATGGTGGTGCAGGCGTGTTCCGGCTCGACCCGAACGACCGCAATCTCGCCTCGCTGCACGAGCTCTTCACCGGCATCAGCCGCGAGCCGCTGATCGTGCAGAAATACGTGCCCGCCGTGGTGCAGGGCGACAAGCGCATCATCCTCGTCGATGGCGAGCCCGTGGGCGCGATCAACCGCGTGCCGGCCGAGGGCGAGACCCGCTCGAACATGCATGTCGGCGGCCGCCCCGAACGGGTCGGCCTGACCGAGCGCGACCTCGAGATCTGCGCCCGCATCGGCCCGGTGCTGCGCGAGAAGGGTCAGGTCTTCGTCGGCATCGACGTGATCGGCGACTGGCTGACCGAGATCAACGTCACCTCGCCCACCGGCATCCAGGAACTCGAGCGGTTCGAGGGCACGAACATCGCCGAGAAGATCTGGCAGGTGATCGAGGCGAAGCGGGCAACGCGGTGAGCCTGCGGCTGCGGTTGCTCGGTCGCCTCGCGGGGCTGCTGGCAAAGCCGCAGATGGCGCGGGTGATCGATCCGGATCTGGCGCGGGGCGCGATGGAGCGCGGCGCGGTGCTGTTCTTCCGCATGCCGCCCTTCGTCGCCGCGCTGCCCCTTGTCCTGGGCGGGCGGCCGGCGCTCTCGGTGCGCTCGGGCCCCGCCGCCCGCGGGGCGCTTGTCCTGCATCTGCATGGCGGTGCCCATGTCGCGGGCGGGCCGCGCACGCATCTGGCGATGATGGCGCGGTTTGCGCGGCTGGCGGGCGTCGAGGTGATCCTGCCCGATCATCGCCTTGCGCCAGAACACCCGCACCCCGCCGCGCTGACCGATTCGCTTGCGGTCTGGGACGATCTGATCGCACGCGGCCATGCGCCGGGGCAGATCGTGCTCTCGGGGGACAGTGCGGGCGGCGGGCTGGCACTCGCGCTGCTCGCGCGGCTGTGCGCGCGGGGCACGCCGCCGGCCGGGCTGATCGCCTTTTCGCCCTGGACCGACCTGACCGGTTCGGGCGCCTCGATCCGCGAGAATGCGGCGACCGATCCGATGCTGCCGGCCGAGCGGCTGGACGAGGTGGCGCGGCTGTATCTTGGCACTCACGCTGCCGACGACCCCGATGCCTCGCCGCTTTTCGCGGCCTTCCCGGGCTGCCCGCCGGTGTTGCTGCACTGTTCGCAAAGCGAGATCCTGCGGGATGACAGCCTGCGCATGGCCGAGCGGCTGCGCGGCTTCGGCGCCGAGGTCACGGTGCAGAGCTGGCCCGACGCGCTGCACGTGTGGCACTTCTTCGACGGCTGGGTGCCCGAGGCGCGCGCGGCGCTGAGCGATGCGGCGCGCGCGGCGCGGCGGATGCTCAGCCTGCCGGACCGGCGGTGAGGCGATAGCTGACGGCTTCCGCCAGATGCGGCAGCCGGACCCGGTCTGCCCCGTCGAGATCGGCGATCGTGCGCGCGCTGCGCAGCACCCGGTGGTAGCCGCGTGCGGTCAGCCCGAACCGTTCGGCGACGCGGCCGAGAAGCGCGCGCCCTTCGGCGTCGGGCGCGGCGATTTCCTCGAGCAGCGCGCCCTCGGCCTCGGCATTCACCCGCACCCCGGGCACATTGGCAAAGCGGCGCGCCTGCACGGCGCGCGCCGACGCCACCCGGGCGGCGACCTCGGCCGAGCCCTCGCCCGCGGCGGGCAGCTCGAGCGCGCGCCAATCGACCGCCGGCACCTCGATGCGCAGATCGAAGCGGTCCATCAGCGGTCCCGAGATCCGGCCGAGGTAATCGGCGCCGCAGCCGGGCGCGCGGGCGCAGGCGCGGGCGGCGTCGCCCAGATGGCCGCAGCGACAGGGGTTCGCGGCGGCGACCAGCAGGAAGTGGCAGGGATAGCGCACATGGGCGTTGGCGCGGGCGACCACCACCTCGCCGGTCTCGACCGGCTGGCGCAGGGTTTCGAGGACGGCGCGGGGAAACTCCGGGAATTCATCCATGAAGAGCACGCCGTTATGGGCAAGGCTGACCTCGCCGGGCCGTGCGCCGCGCCCGCCGCCGATCATCGCGGCCATCGAGGCCGTGTGATGCGGCTCGCGGAACGGCCGGCTGCGCGAGATGCCGCCGTCGCCAAGGAGGCCCGAGACCGAGTGGATCATCGAGGTTTCGAGCGCCTCGACCGGCGTCAGATCGGGCAGGATGCCGGGCAGGCGGGCGGCGAGCATCGACTTGCCGGCGCCGGGCGGGCCGACCATCATCAGGTGGTGCCGCCCCGCCGCGGCGATCTCGAGTGCGCGTTTCGCCCGTTCCTGGCCCTTCACGTCGCGCAGATCGCGCGCGGCGGCGGGGGCGGTGACCTCGCCCGGACGGGCGGGGGGCAGCGGCGCCTGCGTCGTCAGGTGGCGGATCGCGTCGTTCAGCGTGGCCGCCGCAAAGACCGGGGTCGCGGCGACCCAGGCGGCCTCGGCGCCACAGGCGGCGGGGCAAAGGAGGGCGCGGTCTTCCTCGGCCGCGGCCATCGCCGCGGGCAGCGCCCCGGTCACCGCCACCACCCGGCCGTCGAGCGACAGCTCGCCCAGCGAGACCAGCCCCTCGACCTCCTCGGGCGGCACGATGCCGATCGCAGCGAGCAGGCCGAGTGCGATCGGCAGGTCGAAATGCGAGCCTTCCTTCGGCAGGTCGGCGGGCGACAGGTTCACCGTGATCCGCCGCATCGGCAGGGCGATCGACAGCGCCGCCAGCGCCGCGCGCACCCGCTCGCGCGCCTCGCTCACCGCCTTGTCGGGCAGGCCGACGATCGAGAAGGCGGGCATGCCGGCGGCGAGCGCGCATTGCACCTCGACGAGTCGCGCTTCGACCCCCTCGAACGCCACCGTGTAGGTCGTCGCGACCATCGCCCCCTCCGCCAGATCGCTCCAGCCTCGCGCAGCATAGTTGCTGAAACGTTAACGATAACATCCCAATATTGCTTGGTCCTTCGTCGCATCGAAAACCGCGCCCGGAAATCCTGCATGAAAGACTAAACTTTTTTGTGAGGACCCTTTCGCCGGGCGAGACATTGAGCCGGGGATGGGGCATAGTGTCAGGGCAGAGCACGCCGACAGTTGGGTGGGAGACCCGGGAGACTGGCCATGGCACTCGATGGAATGACAGACGAAACGCTGCCGCGGCAGGCGATGCGCGCGGAGTATCTCGACGCGGAGACCGAGGCGGAGCTTGCCCGCGCCTGGCGTGACCGGCGGGACGAGCAGGCCCTGCATCGCCTCGTCACCGCCTATATGCGGCTTGCGATCTCGATGGCGTCGAAATTCCGGCGCTATGGCGCGCCGATGAACGACCTGATCCAGGAAGCCTCGCTCGGGCTGATGAAGGCGGCCGACAAGTTCGACCCCGAGCGCGGCGTGCGCTTCTCGACCTATGCGGTGTGGTGGATCAAGGCTTCGATCCAGGAATTCGTCATGCGCAACTGGTCGATGGTGCGCACCGGCTCGACCAGCTCGCAAAAGTCGCTGTTCTTCAACATGAAGCGCGTTCAGGCGCAGGTCGAGCGCGAGGCGGATGCCGAGGGCATCAGCCTCGATGGCGCGCAGCTGCGCGAGCGGGTGGCGGCGGTGATCGGCGTGCCGCTTGCCGATGTCGAGATGATGGAGGGCCGGCTTTCGGGCTCGGATTTCTCGCTCAACGCGATGCAGTCGGGCGACGAGGACGGGCGCGAATGGGTCGACACGCTCGAGGACGACGGTGCCAGCCCGGAAGAGGCGGTGACCGAAAGCCACGACGGTGCGCTGATGCGTGGCTGGCTCGACGAGGCGATGGGGCGGCTGACGCCGCGCGAACGCTATATCGTCACCGAGCGGCGGTTGATCGACGAGCCGCGCACGCTTGAAAGTCTGGGCGCCGAGCTTGGCCTCTCGAAGGAGAGAATCCGCCAGCTCGAGGCGCAGGCCTTCGGCAAGATGCGGAAAAGCCTTGAAGGTCACGGGCCGGAGGTTGCAAGTTTCTTCGCATGAAGACACTTGCCCTTTGCCTCGCCCTTCTGGCCGCGCCTGCCGCGGCCGAAGAGATTTCCGCCGACGCGCTCGTCGCCCGCATCAGTGCCGATCCGCCGCAGGTCGCGGTGCTAGGGGAGGTGCATGACAATGCGCTGCATCACCGCACTCAGGCGGCGGCCGTGGCCGCGCTGAAGCCCGCTGCGCTGGTCTTCGAGATGCTGAGCCCCGAACAGGCGGCGAAGGCCACGTCCGAGCTGCGTGCCGATCCCGTGGCACTGGGCAAGGCGCTTGGCTGGGAAGAGGCCGGCTGGCCCGATTTCGCGATCTACGCGCCGATCTTCGCGGCGGCCCCCGCGGCGAAGATCTATGGCGCGGCGCTGCCGCGTGACGAGGTGCGCCGCGCGATGAAGGAGCCGCTGGCGACGATCTTCCCGCAGGCGGCGCGCTTCGGTCTCGATCAGCCTTATCCCGCCGCGCTGCAGGCCGACCTGGAAGCCGAGACGCAGGCGGATCATTGCAACGCCCTGCCGGCCGAGATCCTGCCCGGCATGGTCGCGGCGCAGCGACTGCGCGACGGCGCCTTTGCCGAGACGACCCTGCGCGCGCTGGCCGAGACCGGCGGGCCGGTGGCACTGATCACCGGCTCGGGCCATGCCCGCACCGACCGTGCCGTGCCGGCGCTGATCCGCAAGGCCGAGCCGGGGGTGACGCTTCTGGCACTCGGCCAGGTCGAGGCGCCGGCCGAGGGGGTGCAACCCTTCGATGTCTGGATCGTCACGCCGCCCGCCGAGCGCGAAGACCCGTGCAAGGCCTTCCAATAGTTGCGCCCCCGCGACGGCGCGCCTAAAGCTGTGCGAAAGGCGGAGGGGACGATGCTCGCAGGCAAGCGGATACTTCTGATCATCGGCGGCGGCATCGCGGCCTTCAAGGTGCCCGAACTGATCCGGCTGTTGCGCGGGCAGGGGGCGGCGGTGACGCCGGTGCTGACCGCGGCCGGGGCGCAGTTCGTCACCCCGCTCACCGTCTCGACGCTGGCGGGCGAGGCGGCTCACACCGACCTCTTCGATCTGACACACGAGGCCGAGATCGGTCATATCCAGCTCAGCCGCGCGGCCGATCTGGTCGTGGTGGTGCCGGCGACGGCCGATCTGATGGCGAAGATGGCGGCGGGGCTGGCGAATGACCTGGCCTCGACCCTGCTTCTGGCCACCGACAAGCGGGTGCTGATCGCGCCGGCGATGAACGTGCGGATGTGGGACCACCCCGCGACACAGCGCAACATCGCGACGCTGCGGGCCGATGGCGTGCTCTTTGCCGGCCCGACCGAGGGCGACATGGCCTGCGGCGAATTCGGCCCGGGCCGGATGGTCGAACCCGCCATGATCGTCGTGGCGATCGGCCAGGCGCTGACCTCGGGGCCGCTTTCGGGGCGGCACATCCTTGTCACCTCGGGCCCGACGCACGAGCCGATCGACCCGGTGCGCTACATCGCCAACCGCTCCTCGGGGGCGCAGGGCACGGCGCTGGCCGCGGCGCTGCGCGACCTTGGCGCGCGGGTGACCTTCGTCACCGGACCCGCCACCGTGCCGCCGCCCGCGGGCGTCGAGGTGGTGCGGGTCGAGACCGCGCGCGAGATGCTGGCCGCCGTCGAGACCGCGCTGCCGGCCGAGGCCGCGGTCTTTGCCGCTGCCGTCGCCGACTGGCGGGTGGCGAACGAAAGCGGGCAGAAGATGAAGAAGGATGGCAGCGGCCGCGCCCCCGCGCTCGACTTCGCCGAGAACCCCGACATCCTCGCCACGATCTCGCGCCGCACCGAGGGGCGGCCGCGCCTTGTCGTGGGCTTTGCCGCCGAGACCCATGACGTGCTGCGCCACGCCACCGAGAAGCGCGCCCGCAAGGGCTGTGACTGGATCGTGGCGAATGACGTCAGCCCCGCCACCGGCATCATGGGCGGCAGCGAGAACGCGGTGACGATCATCGACGCCGCGGGCGCCGAAAGCTGGGAGCGGATGGGCAAGGACGCCGTCGCCCGGCGTCTGGCCGCCCGCATTGCCGCCGCGCTGAACGCCGGCTGAGACAGGGAAGGAACGACAGGTGACGCCGATCATCAAGGTGATGCGCGAGGACTGGGCCGATCCCGAGATCGCCCTGCCGCGCTACGAGACCCAGGGCTCGGCCGGTGCCGACATCCGCGCCAACCTGAAGCCCGACGACCGCACGCACGGCTTCACCCTTTACCCGCTGCAACGCGCCGTGGTGCCCACCGGGCTGCTGGTCGAGATCCCGGAGGGGTTCGAGATGCAGATCCGTCCGCGCTCGGGCCTCGCGCTCAAGCACGGGATCAGCCTGCCGAACACGCCCGGCACCATCGACAGCGACTATCGCGGCCCGCTTGGCGTGCTGCTGATCAACCTCGGCCGCGACCCCTACACCATCCACCATGGCGAGCGCATCGCCCAGGCGGTGATCGCCCCGGTGCTGCAGGCGCGCTACGAATTCGCCGAGGCGCTGAGCGAGACCGATCGCGGCGCGGGTGGCTTCGGCTCGACCGGCAGGCATTGATGACCGGCCTCGTGCTGCTTGCGGGCGTGATCGCGCTCGGCCTCGTGCTGCGGGTGCCGGGGCGGATGATCCTCGCCGTGCTGGCGGCGCTCTGGGCGTCCTTCGTGCTGGCCCATCTGATCTTCGCCGAGGGGCATCCGCTGCGTGGCGCGGTCGGCGGCTCGCTTTCGGGCTGGCTTGGCCTTGGCGCCGCGGCCGCGGTCGTGCTGACCTATCGCGCCGGGCTGCGCTGGCTGCGCGCCCATGCACAGCCGCTGCCGGAACCCGCGCCGCCGCTGCCGCAGGCCGCCGCACCGAAGCCCGGCGCGCTGAGCCCCGAAGAGCTTGAACGCTATGCCCGCCACATCTTCCTGCGCGAAGTGGGCGGCACCGGGCAGCGCCGGCTGAAGGCGGCGAAGGTGCTGGTGGTGGGGGCGGGCGGGCTTGGCGCGCCGGTGCTCCTCTATCTGGCCGCGGCGGGGGTGGGCACGATCGGCGTGGTCGATGACGACACCGTCTCGCTCTCGAACCTGCAGCGCCAGGTGATCCACCGCACGGCCGACATCGGCCGGCCCAAGGTCGCCTCGGCGCGTGACGCGATGCTGGCGCTGAACCCCGACATCGCGGTGCACACCCACCCGTTGCGCCTGACCGAAGCCGAGGCCGGGGCGCTGATCGCGGACTATGACCTGATCCTCGACGGGTCCGACAATTTCGACACCCGCCACCTCGTCAACCGCGCCTGTGTGGCGGCGGGAAAGCCGCTCCTTTCGGGCGCGATCGCGCAATGGGAAGGGCAGCTGAGTCTCTTCGACCCGGCCCATGGCGCGCCCTGCCTTGCCTGCGTCTTCCCGGTGATCCCGGCGGCGGGGCTGGCGCCCAGCTGCGCCGAGGCGGGGGTGGTCGGCGCCTTGCCGGGTGTGATCGGCACGATGATGGCGAGCGAGGCGATCAAGGAGATCACCGGCGCCGGGCAAGGCCTGCGCGGGCGGCTGCTCATCCACGATGCGCTCTGGGGCGAAAGCCGGCAGATCGTGGTGAAACGACGCAACGACTGTCCGGTTTGCGGGGCGCGGCATGGTGCCCCGCTGGACAGCCTCACGCCCCGGGCATAGCTTTGGCCGCAGTTTTGTCCTGCGGAGCCTCCTCGCAATGAAAGTCGCTTTTCTCCTCGCCATCCTGCTGGCCGCGGTTCCGGCCTTCGCCGAGCTGCCCGACCTTGGCGGACGCTCCGTCACGGTGGTCACGGAGAACACCTATCCGCCGCTGCAATTCCTCGACAAGGAGGGCGTTGCCGTCGGCTGGGAATATGACGCGATGAACGAGATCGCGCGGCGGCTGAACATGCAGGTCGACTATCAGCATTCAAGCTGGGACGCGATGATCCCGGCGATTTCCTCGGGTCAGTTCGACATCGGTATGGATGGCATCACCATCCGCGACGACCGCAAGGAATCGGTCGATTTCTCGACCCCCTACATGCGGTCCGAGATGATCATGCTGGTGCGCGGCGACGAGACCCGCTTTGCCGATGCGAAGAGCTTTGCCGCCGATCCGAAGCTGCTGATGGCGGCGCAGCCCGGCACCACGCCCTTCTATGTCGGTGTTTACGAGGTGCTCGACGGCAACGAGGCGAACCCGCGCATCAAGATGTTCGAGACCTTCGGCGCCGGACTCGAGGCGCTGAAGGCGGGCGATGTCGATCTCGTGCTGACCGACAGCGCCGCGGGCGAGGCCTATGCCGCCGCCTCGAACGGGGCGCTGAAGATCGTCGGCGGCCGGCTTGGGGCCGAGGATTTCGGCTTCATCTTCCCGAAGGGCTCCGAGCTGGTCGCCCCCGTCGATGCGGCGATCAAGGAGATGAAATCCGACGGCACCTTCGCCAAGCTGACGAAGAAGTGGTTCGTCGACACCAAGCTCGTGGAATGAGGCGCGACGAGGGCCGTGACTTTCCCTGGTGGCTCGTGGTGCTCGCCGCCGCGGGCCTTGTCGTTGCGGTGATGGTAGCGCGCGACCCGGTCTATGCGCGCATCCTCGCCACATTGTCGCGTGGCATCGGTCTCACCCTTGCGGTCACCCTCACGGCCTTTCTCGGCGCGATGGCGCTTGGCCTTGCGCTCGCCGTCGCCTCGCTCTCGCGTCACCTCTGGCTGCGGCAACTGGCGCGGCTTTATGTCGAGGTGATGCGCGGCGTGCCGATCATCGTGCTGCTCCTCTACGTCGCCTTCGCGCTGGTGCCGCTCGTCATCGCGGGCTGGAACGCGCTCGGCCTGCCCGAACTGCAGACCCGCGCCGTGCCGCTGATCGCGCGGGCGGTCCTTGCGCTGATCCTTGCCTATGCCGCCTTTCTGGCCGAGATCTTCCGCGCCGGCATCCTCTCGGTCGCCGAGGGCCAGATCGAGGCGGCCTCGGCGCTCGGCCTTGGCCCTTGGCTGCGCTTTCGGCTGATCGTCTGGCCGCAGGCCCTGCGCACCATCCTGCCGCCGTTCGGTAATGACTTCGTCGCCATGGTCAAGGACAGCTCGCTCGTCTCGGTGCTGGGCGTGGCCGATATCACCCAACTCGGCAAGGTCGCGGCCTCGGGGAATTTCCGCTATCTCGAGACCTACAACATGGTGGCGCTGCTCTACCTCGCGATGACGGTGACCCTGTCGCTGGCCCTGCGCCGGCTCGAGACCCGGCTGCGCGGGCGCGGCCCCGCGCGCTGAAAGGCGCCTCCGGCGGGAGTATTTGGGCCAGGAAAAGCCCGGGGTCTTTTTCTTGGCGAAAATACTCCGGGGTGCGGGGCAGCGCCCCGCTCCGCCCCTTTCCCTTCGTGCTCCGCGCGCCTAGCTTGAGCGCAAAGGAGACATGCGATGACCAATCCGCTTCTGGCCGGCTGGACCGGCCCGTTCGAGCTTCCCCCCTTCGCCGAGATCCGCGATGCGGATTTCGCCCCCGCCTTCGAGGCGGCGCTGACCGAGGCGCGGGCGAATATCGCGACGATCGCCGAAAATCCCGAGGCGCCGAGCTTTGCCAACACGATCGAGGCGATGGAACTGGCCGAGGGGCTGCTCGACCGGGTGGCGGGGGTGTTTTACAACCTCGCCGGGGCCGACAGCACGCCCGCGCGCGAGGCGCTGATGCGCGATCTGGCACCGAAGATGGCGGGTTTCGCCTCCGAGGTGACGATGAACCGCCCGCTCTTCGCCCGCGTCGCGGCGCTGTGGGAAGGGCGCGCGGCACTTGATCTGACGGCCGAGCAGGCCCGTGTGCTGGAGCTCTATTACAAGATGTTCATCCGCTCGGGCGCGGCGCTCGAGGGCGCGGCGGCGGCGCGGATGACGGCGGTGAAGGAGCGGCTGGCGGTGCTCTCGACCGCTTTTTCGCAGAACCTTCTGGCCGACGAGCGCGACTGGTTCCGCCCGCTCGCCGAGGAAGACCTCGAGGGCCTGCCCGCGTTCGTCGTCGAGGCGGCGCGCGAGGCCGGGCGCGAGCGCGGCGCCGAGGGGCCGGTGCTCACCCTCAACCGCTCGCTCATCGTGCCTTTCCTTCAGTTCAGCCCGCGCCGCGAGCTGCGCGAGATCGCCTATGAGGCCTGGACCGCGCGCGGCGCGAATGGCGGGCCGACCGACAACCGCGCGAATGCGGCCGAGATCCTGGCATTGCGCGAGGAGCGCGCCAAGCTTCTCGGCTATCCGAGCTTTGCCGCCTACAAGCTCGAACCCGAGATGGCGAAGACCCCCGAACATGTGCGCGACCTGCTGATGCGGGTCTGGGCGCCGGCGAAGGCGCGGGCCGAGGCCGATGGCGAGATCCTCGCCCGGATGATGCATGCCGATGGTCTGAACGGCGCGCTCGAGCCCTGGGACTGGCGCTATTACTCGGAAAAGCGCCGCGTCGCCGAGCATGACTTCGACGAGGCCGCGCTGAAACCCTATCTCTCGCTCGAGGCGATGATCGGCGCGGTCTTCGACTGTGCGCACCGGCTTTACGGGCTCGAATTCCGCGAGCTCGACGGCCCCTTTTACCACCCCGACGTGCGGGGCTGGGAGGTGACGCGCGGCGGCCGTCATGTGGCGGTTTTCCTCGGCGACTATTTCGCCCGCGGCTCGAAGCGCTCGGGCGCCTGGTGCTCGGCGATGCGCAGCCAGAAGAAACTGGGTGGCGAGACCCATCCGATCGTCGTCAACGTGTGCAACTTCACCAAGGGGACGCCGGCGCTGCTCAGCCACGACGACGCGCGCACGCTGTTCCACGAATTCGGCCATGCGCTGCACCAGATGCTGAGCGACGTGACCTATCAGTTCGTCTCGGGCACCTCGGTCGCGCGCGATTTCGTCGAGCTGCCGAGCCAGCTGAACGAGCATTGGCTCGACGTGCCCGAGGTGCTCGAGAAACACGCGCGCCACTGGCAGACGGGCGCGCCGATGCCGAAGGCGCTGCGCGACAAGCTCCTGGCGGCGGGCACCTACGATCAGGGCGTCTCGACGGTCGAATACATCGCCTCGGCGCTGGTCGATCTCGAGTTCCACGATGGCGCCGCGCCCGCCGATCCGATGGCGAAACAGGCCGAGGTGCTGGCCTCGATCGGCTTGCCGCATGCGATCCGGATGCGCCACGCGACGCCGCATTTCAGCCATGTGTTCTCGGGCGACGGCTATTCCTCGGGCTATTACAGCTACATGTGGTCCGAGGTGATGGACGCGGACGCCTTCGCGGCCTTCGAGGAGACCGGCAATCCCTTCGATCCGGCGACGGCGAAGCGGCTCGAGGCCTGCATCCTGTCGAAGGGCGGCTCGCGCCCGGCCGACGAGGAGTGGCTCGATTTCCGCGGCAAGATGCCCGGGGTCGAGGCGCTGCTGAAGGGGCGGGGGCTTCTCGACGCGGCCTGAGCGCCGCGTTCCCTTTCATCTTGCCTGAAATGCCTCGGGGGCAGCGCCCCCGGGGCCGGCGCGTTAGCGCCGCTTGTCGCGCAGCCAGGGGTCCATGTGGATGATCACGTCGGCTTGCGGATAGGCCTCGATGATCGCGCGCTTCAGGCTGGCGGCGATCTCGTGCGCGGCCATCAGCGACTGGTCGGGGTCGAGCTCGATGTGCAGTTGCACGAAGAGCTTCGCCCCGGCGGTGCGGGTCTTCAGGTCGTGGAAGCCGTGCACGCCGGGCCAGATCTGCGCGATCTCGGCGATGCCCTCGACCACCTCATGCGGCGCCGAGCGGTCCATCAGCGCGTGCCAGCCCTCGACGCCGATCTTCGCCGCGCCGCGCAGCATGATCAGCGCGGCGAGGATCGCCACCACGCTGTCGACCCGCGACCAGCCGAACTGCGCCGACAGGATCAGCGCGAGGATCGCGCCGAGCGTCGGCATCAGGTCGCCCACGTAATGCAGCATGTCGGCGGCGACGACCTTGTTGCCGGTGCGCTTTGCCACCCGCGCCTGCCAGCCGACGAGGGCGAGCGTCACCACGGCCGAGATCGACATCACCGCGATGCCCGCGCCCTCGGCGGCGAGCGCGTGCGGCTCGGGCGTCACCAGACGGTGGCCGGCCGCCCAGAGGATCGCGCAGCCCGAGCCGAAGACGAAGACCGCCTGACCGAGCGAGGTCAGATCCTCGACCGAGGTATGGCCGAAGGCATGGTCCTCGTCGGCGGGGCGGGCGGCATAGACGATGGCGCCAAGCCCGGCGAGCGAGATCAGCAGGTCCATCGAGCTGTCGGCCAGCGAGGCGGCGATCGACAGCGCCCCCGTCGCCCACAGCGCCCAGAGCTTGAGCACGACGAGCGTGGCCGCGACACCGACCGAGGCAAGCCCGGCCGAGAGGTTCAGGCGTTGCTGATCTTCACTATAGGACATGGCACCGGTCCTGAGTCGTTTTCGGGCCCCGTCCGTATCGCGTCAGGGCGGGCTAGTCACGGATTTCCTTGGGGTCGACGCCCCAGATCTTGGTCTTTGGCACCCAGCCGTCGGCATCGCCGGCACTGATCTCGCACCAGTCAAGCGTGCAATCGCCAAGCTTGGCGATGGCGCCGGTTTCGGCAAGGGCCACCACCGCGGATTTCTCGTCGCCGCGGGCATGGAGCTGGGTCATGTCCTCCTCGACGATCACCGTGCGCACGCCCGACAGCATCGCGTAATGGACCCAGCCCCCGGCGCCGTCGCGGTCCTCGACCCGGCGCCAGTGGCCGAATTCGGCGGTGATCCTCAGCGGCATGCCGGCGTGCTTGAACACCCAGTCGATGCGGTGGCTGAGCGAGGGGCCGCGGCGGGCGTTGCCCTCCGAGCCCTTGAGAGAGACATAGCGCGGCAGCGGCAGGTTGGTCACCGGCCCGCGCCCGTTTTGCGCCGCGATGGCAAGCGAAACATCGAGATCCGAGGGCGGGGGAGAATCGTCCTCTTCCTCCTGCGCCAGTGCCGCGCCCGTCAGCGTCAGCACCAGCGCCACCGCAATCATCGTTCCCTTGCCTGCCCGCATCGTCCTGCCCGCCCGGGACGCCCCGCCGCATCGGCCTTGATGCAACGGCCGCGCAATAAAATTGCGCTAACATCCACTTTTATGCCATATCTGCTCTCTCGGGGCCTTGTGCCTTGCCCCGTTGAAGGTCACTTTGCACCCAAGCAGAGGCGTTTGGAAGAGAGGAGAGTCCAGTCATGCCCGCACCGCGACTGACTGTTGTCGTGACGCGACGGTTGCCCGAGGTCGTCGAGACCCGGATGAAGGAGTTGTTCGACGTCGAGCTGCGCGAGAGCGATGCGCCGATGACCCGCGAGGAGCTGGTCGAGGCGATGATGCGTGCCGATGTCCTTGTTCCGACCCTCAGCGACACGATCGACGCGAACATGCTGGCCCGCGCCAGCGCCGGCCAGAAGCTGAAGTTGATCGCCAATTATGGCGCCGGGGTCGACCACATCGACGTGAGCTCGGCGCGCCAGCGCGGCGTCCTCGTCTCGAACACCCCGGGGGTGGTGACGGAGGATACCGCCGATGTGGTGATGGCGCTGATCCTCTCGGTCACCCGTCGCCTGCCCGAGGGGCTGCACGCAATGCAGTCGGGCAGCTGGGAGGGTTGGTCCCCGAATGCCTTCCTCGGCGGTCGGATCGGCGGCAAGCGGCTTGGCATCCTCGGCATGGGGCGGATCGGGCAGGCAGTGGCGAAGCGCGCCCGTGCCTTCGGCATGCAGATCCACTATCATAACCGCCGCCGCCTGCGCCCCGAGATCGAGGCGCCGCTCGAGGCGACCTGGTGGGAGAGCCTCGATCAGATGGTGGCGCGGATGGACGTGATTTCGGTCAACTGCCCGCACACGCCCTCGACCTTCCACCTGCTGAACGCGCGTCGTCTGAAGATGCTGAAACCGACGGCGGTGGTGGTGAACACCTCGCGCGGCGAGGTGATCGACGAGAACGCGCTGGTGCGCGGGCTGAAGGCGGACGAGATCGCCGGCGCCGGGCTCGACGTCTTCGAGCATGGCGTCGAGGTCAACCCCGAGCTGCGCAACCTGCCGAACGTGGTGCTGTTGCCGCATATGGGCTCGGCCACGGTCGAGGGCCGCGCCGAGATGGGCGAGAAGGTGATCATCAACATCAAGACCTTCGCCGACGGGCACAGGCCGCCGGATCTGGTGGTGCCGGGCATGGTCTGACACGCAGGAAGGCCCGGGGCGAAGTTCCGGGCCTTCTTCATTCCGTCCGTCCGGACGGGACGGCGCGCCTGCGTCCGTCGCGCATGTCGCTTTTCGCCCGCAAGCGTCGGGTGGAACGCCCCGAGCCTGCGTCAAACTGTCAGAACTGAGGGCAGGACCTCTAAGGAATCGCCCATGAAAACCCATGTCAAAGCTCTGGTCGTCGGCGGTGGCGCCGTCGGCGTGTCGATTGCCTATCACCTCGCGAAGGCCGGCTGGGAAACCATGCTCGTCGAACGCGACGAGCTCACCTCGGGCTCGACCTGGCACGCCGCCGGCCTTCTGCCGCTCTTCAACATGAGCTACGCCACCACGCACATCCACAAGTACTCGGTCGACTTCTACAAGACGCTCGAGGCGGAAACCGGGCTGAACGCGGGCTTTGCCATCGTCGGCAACCTGCGCATGGCGCAGACGCAGGAGCGCATGGACGAATACATGCTCTACTCCTCGGTCGCCGAGACCGCTGGCGTCTATCACGAATTCCTCAGCCCGAAGGAGATGAAGGAGCGCTGGCCGCTGATGCGCTGCGACGACCTCGTCGGCGCGCTCTTCCACCCGCAGGACGGCTACATCAACCCCGCCGACGTGACCCAGGCGATGGCCAAGGGCGCGCGCCAGCGCGGCGTCGAGATCAACCGCAAGCTGCAGGTGAACAGCTATTTCTGGACCGGCGACGAATGGATCGTCACGCTCGAGAAGATGGTCGAGAAGGGGGGCATGCTGGTCGGCTCGGGCGAGCTCGTCGAGGTGCGCGCCGAGCATGTGGTGACCGCGACCGGCAACCATGCACAGCGCACTGCGCGGCTTCTCGGCATCAAGATCCCGGCGATTCCGGTCGAGCATCAGTATGTGGTGACCGAGCCCGATCCGGCGCTCGTCGCCTGGCGCGCCGCGGGCAACCCCGAGCACCCGGTGCTGCGCGATTCCGACGCGCTGTGGTATGTGCGCGAGGAACGCGGCGGCTGGATCCTCGGCCCCTACGAACGCAACGCCCCCGCGCGCTTCCTCTATGATGTGCCGGAAAGCTTCCGCGCCGACCTGTTCCAGCTCGATCTCGAGCGGATCGAGAACGAATACATGTCCTTCATCCACCGCCTGCCGTCCTCCGAGACCGTCGGCCTGAAGGACGATTTCAACGGCCCGATCTGCTACACTCCCGATGGCAACCCGCTGGTCGGCCCGGCGCCGGGTCTGCGCAACATGTGGCTGGCCGAGGGCTTCAGCTTCGGCATCACCGCCGCGGGCGGCACCGGCCACTATCTCGCCCAGCTGATGACCCAGGGCGAGGCCGAGATCGACATGGCGAGCCTCGATCCGAAGCGCTACGGCAGCTGGATGACCACCGAATATGCCGCGCGCAAGAACGAGGAGTGCTATGAGCACGTCTTCATCCTGCACCACCCCGACGAGGAACGCACGGCCTGCCGGCCGCTGCGCACCGCGCCGAACTATGACGCGCAGAAGGCGCTTGGCGCGCAGTTCGGTCAGGTCAACGGCTGGGAACGGCCGAACTACTATGGCCCGCTCGACGCGCCGGCAAGCTTCGACCACGACGCCCGCAGCTTCCGTCGCGGCGGCTGGTGGCAATATGCCAGGGCCGAGGCCGCGGCGCTGCGCGAGACCGCTGGTCTGATCGACGCCACCGCCTTCACCAAGCACCTCGTGCGCGGCCCGGGCGCCACCGCCTTCCTCGACGCCTTCACCTGCAACAAGCTGCCGAAGGTCGGGCGCATCAACCTGACCTATGCTCTGACCGAGGCCGGCACCACCCGCACCGAATACACCATCGTGCGGCTGGCCGAGAACGAATACTACCTCGTCTCGGCGGGCGCCTGGACCGCCTATGACGCCGACTTCCTGATGAAATCGGCCGAGGATTTCATCGCGGCCGGCGGCGGTCATCTCGACATCCACGACGTCACCACGCAATGGGGCGTCTTCGCGATCGCCGGTCCGAATGCCCGCGCGATCCTGAACGAGGTGGTGAAGGACGCGGTGCCCGAGACGGTGCTGTCGAACAAGCGCTTCCCCTGGCTCAGCTGGCGCAACATCGAGCTCGGCATGTGCCCAGTGCGTGCGGTGCGCGTGGCCTATACCGGCGAGCTTGGCTGGGAACTCCACCACCCGATCGAGATGAGCCGCTATCTGTGGAACCTGCTGCTCGAGGCGGGCGAGAAGCACGGGCTGAAGCTCGTCGGCGCGCGGGCACAGAACTGGCTGCGCCAGGAAAAGAGCTATCGCGCCTTCGGCACCGAACTTGGCCGCGACGCGACGCCGCTCGAGGCCGGTCTCGACCGCTTCGTCGATCTCGAGAAGGAGTTCCACGGCAAGGCGGCGATGCTCGACACGGGCATCCGCGCGAAATGCGTGACGCTGCTGATCGACGGTCCCGAGGATGCCGATCCCTGGGGCAAGGAAGCGCTCCTGCTCGACGGCGAGAAGGTCGGGCGCCTGACGTCGGGCGGTTATTCGGTGGCTTTCGGGAAGTCGATCGGCATGGGCTATGTCCGCCCCGATCTCGCCGAGCCGGGCACGAAGCTGAAGGTGAAGATGCGTCTGCAGGAATGGGATGCGGTGGTGGCCGAGGACAGCCCGCACGACCCGTCGAACAGCCGCATCCGCGTCGACGGCTGACCCTTGGGGCGGGGGCGCGGCCCCCGCCTTCGGTCGGGCCGGCCCCTCCCTCTTTCGCCTTGCCAGAAATACCTCGGGGGGAGGCCCGTCAGGGCCGGGGGGCAGCGCCCCCCGTCTTCTGTTGCGGTTTCTGTCTCAGGACTGCCGGCGGGCGGAGAGCCAGCGCGACCAGCTTTCGGGCGAGCCGCCGAAGGCGTTGATGTCGACATTGCCGCCCACGCCCGGCACCACGCCGGTGCCGGTATATTGCCAGAACGACCAGTCCTCGCCCGGATAGCGCTCGGACGGGTGCGCAGCGACGGTACGCAGCCAGAATTCGGCACCGTGCATCTGGCCGAGATCATTGTCGGCGTAGAAGTCGGGCGTGGTGTAGATCACCGGCAGCGTGCCGTAATGCTTGTTCAGGATATTGACGAAGCGCGCCATCTCGGTGCGCACGGTCAGCGGGTCGGGCTTGCGCTTGCACGAGGACTGGTGATTCCACTCGATGTCGAGCACGGGTGGCAGGTCGCCCGGCACATGCGGCACGTTCTGCATGAACCACTTCGCCTGTTCCTCGGGGGTGCGGCAGAAGTAGTAGAAGTGATAGGCGCCGACCGGAACGCCCGCCGAGCGCGCGCCCGGCGCGTTGGCGACGAAGCCCGGGTCGATGTGGTCGCCGCCCTCGGTTGCCTTCAGCCAGGCGAAGCTGACGCCGGCATTGCGCGCGGTCGACCAGTCGATCATCCCCTGATAGCGCGCCGCGTCGATGCCGTGCACCGAGTAGAGCGCCGGCACCAGACCGTCCCATTCATGCGGCGCCGTGTCGCCGAAGCGCGACGGCAGGCCCGAGGCACTGAACGCCGCGGCATTCAGCTTGTCGGGCGCCATCAGCCGACCCCGGCTCGGGCCGCTGTCGCGCCCGCCGCCACAGGCGGTCAGCGCCACGGCCGACACGCCCATCATCATCCACGCAAGATACTGCCCCATCTGCGCCTCCTTTGTTTTTTGACAGAATCGCGCAAAAACGCCCGGCTGTCACGGGGGCAGCCGGGCGGGAGCAGCGGATTTTTGCGCGACGGTGCTCAGTTGCCGCGGCCGAAGTCGGCCGTGGTCAGCACGCCGTCGCGATTTCGGTCGCGCATCGCGAACCAGCCATCGGTGCCGGCGACGAATTCATCACGGGTGAGGGTGCCGTCCTGATTCGCGTCGAACATCCGCAACCCGTCCTCGGCCGGGCGGGTCAGGCCTGGGCCCATGCCCTGGCCGTTGCCGGGCCCCTTGCCGGGGCCACGGCCGGCGGGCGGGGTCATGCCGGCAGGCATCTGGTGGCCGGGCCCCATGCCGGCCTCGATCTGGGCGAGCTTGTGCTCGTCGATGCCCTTGATCTCGTCCTCCGAGTAGCGGCCGTTGCCGTCGGCGTCGAACATGTCGAAGATGTTGCCGCGCTGCTCGCGGGCCTCGGCGAGGGTGACCTGGCCGTTCCCGTCGAGATCCCACTGGGTCATGAACTGGTCCCCGGGGATGACGGTCTGGGCCTGTGCTGCGCCGGCGAGGAGCGCGAGGGCGGCGGAGAGGGAGAGAAGGCGGTGCATGATCTGCGTCCTTTCATCAATCGCTTGATGGAAAAACGCGAGGGCCCGCAACTTCCGTCGCGGGCCCGTCGATTTTCCGGGGAAGGGGGCTCAGGCCTTGGCGGCGAGCTCGTCCCAGCAGCCGAGCGCATGGCCCGCATACATCACGCCCGGGCCGCCGCCCATCTGGATCGCCATCGCCAGCACGTCGCCCAGCTCCTCGCGGGTGGCGCCGGCCTTCATCAGCGCTTCGGTGTGGAACATGATGCAGGGCTCGCAGCGCAGCACCACGGCCATGCCGAGGGCGACGAATTCCTTCGTCTTGAGGTCGAGCTCGCCGTTGTCCTTCACCGCTTTCGACAGCGTGCCGAAACCCTGCATCGCGTCGGGGATGAGCTTGCCCATCACCCGCAGTTCGCCGCGCATATCGTCGATTTTCGCCTTGTAGCTCATGGGGTTCTCCTGTTCACGTCATGGCGTGCAGGTGCCATGGCCACACCCGCGCGGCCTTGATTTGCATCAATCATCTGCGAATTTCGGAATGTGTTGCCGGCTGACGCTGCGTCGCGGCAGGGGCCGCGGCACAGCTGCCTGCAAATGTGGCGGCGCTCAGCGCCGCGCGAGGCGGTGGAAGAGATGGGTGAAGGCGGCGGCGCCCACCACCGGAACCACGAGGTTCAGGATCGGAATCGACAGCGGCAGCGCCATCAGCGCGCCGGTCGCCCAGACGGTGGCGCGGTTGCGATCGTAGAGCGCGCGGGCCGCGCCGCGGTCCATCCGCCGCAGTGCGGCCATCTGGAAATATTCGCGCCCGAGCAGATAGCCGTTCATCCCGAAGAACAGCAGCGGCGCGAAGGGGATGACGAAGGGATAGATCATCAGCGCCAGAAGGTTCGCGACGATGATGACGCCGAAGAAGCGCACGG
The DNA here is from genome assembly GCF_004022265.1 of Paenirhodobacter ferrireducens. Classification (GTDB taxonomy): domain Bacteria; phylum Pseudomonadota; class Alphaproteobacteria; order Rhodobacterales; family Rhodobacteraceae; genus Rhodobacter; species Rhodobacter ferrireducens. The sequence continues at coordinate 78,938 of NZ_SAVB01000020.1, read as the reverse complement.
TGTCGCCCAGCCCCTCGAGGAAGCTCAGCTTTCGCACTTCGGGCAGGTTCGGGTAATGCTCCTTTTCCACCAGCTCGGCCACGTCCTCGAGGAAGAAGCCGGTGAAGGCCGAGGCGACGGGCACCATCAGGAAGATCGAGGCGAACATCATCAGCCCGAGCGTCGCCCAGTCGGCGGCGGTGCGCAGCCAGGTGACGGTGCCGATCCAGGGCAGGGTGAGCGTGTCGGGCAGCACCCAGCCCATCACCCAAAGCAGCGCGAAATAGAGCGCGACGAAAAGGCCGAGCGACAGGGCCACGCCCAGGCCCACGATCTTCAGGGCGCCGGGACGGAGCAGATCCTCCCAGCCCCGCAGAAAGACGGAAACGATCATGCGGAAACCCAGGTGACGGCGGTGGCAAAGTCGGGGCGGGGGCGTTCGGGGGGCGTGAGGGTCTCGGTGCCGATATGGACATAGCCCGCAACCCATTCGCCGGGGGCAAGGTCCAGGGCGGGGCCGGCAAAGCCCGGATCATGCGCGACCCAGCCGGTGAGCCAGCCCGCACCCCAGCCCGCGGCGAGCGCGGCATTCACCAGGCTGACGCCCACGGCACCGACCGAAAGCGTCTGCTCGATCGCGGGCACCTTGTCGGTCGGGCGCGGCACGGCAATGATCGCGATGCAGAGCGGGCTTTGCGCGAATTGCCCGACGCCTTTCGCCGCGTCGCGTTCGGGGATTGCATGGGCTTCGGCATAGGTGCCGGCGGCGGCGGCGAGCCGTTCGAGCGCGGGCCGTTCCAACACGATCAGCCGCCAGGGTTCGAGCTTGCCGTGATCGGGCACGCGCAGCCCGGCGGTCAGGATCTCGGTCAGCGCGGCGCGGTCGGGGGCGGGCGCCACCAGCGTCTTCGGCGGCCGCGAGCGGCGGGTGAGCAGGAAGCGCAGCGCCTCCTCGTTGCGCGTGGCGGGATTGACGGTGCCCGTGGCGATATCCATCGCGGATCTCCTTCTGCTGCCTCCCCATATCGGCGCGGAAAACGTCGATTGCAACGCTGCGGCGGACTTTTCCGCGCCGGCGGGGGCGGTTAGGAAGGGGCATGACCGATCTTGCCCATCTCGCCGTGCCCGGCACGGAAATCGCCCTGAGGGTGACGCCCAAGGCCTCGCGCAACGCGATCGTCGTGGCGGAGGAGGGGCTACGCGCCTATGTCACCGTCGTGCCCGAGGATGGCAAGGCGAATGCGGCGGTGGCAAAGCTGCTGGCAAAGGCACTGGGAGTCGCCAAGAGCCGGCTCACCCTCGTGCGCGGCCAGACCGCGCGCGACAAGGTGTTCCGGCTCGACTGAGACCGAAGGGGCAGCGCCCCCTCACTTTTTCTCGGTCTTCTCGGTCGCGCGCAGCCGGTAGACGCCTTCGGGCAGGTTCAGCGCCGCGGCAAGCTCGCGCAGCTGGGCATGCGAGAAGACGATGCGGTGCACGGCCTCGGTCTGGTCGTCGACCTGCTCGAGCACCACACAATCCTCGAAGGACTGGATGGTGATGTCTTCCTGCAGGTAGTCGCGCGGATCGTCTCCCTCGTCGACGAGGGTGATCACGGTGGCGTCGAATTCGTGCTCGATGGTGAACATGGCACCATGCTAGCGCGCCGGACCGCGGCGGGGAAGGGCAAACATTTCGGTGATGGCGCCGCATGGGCTTTGCGCCGGCCGCGGTGATGGCTAATGTGAGGCGGTTGGCGTGCCGTGGGGCGCGCCTGTCGGGCCCTGATCATGCTGCATTCCCCTGGCCGTCCGCTGGCGGTCCTTCTCGCGATCCTCACCCTGGCGGCCTGCGAGGCGCCGCAGCCTGTCGACACGCGCCCGGCTCCGGTCGCGACGGTCGCCGCCGTGGCGCCGCCGCGGCTGACCCCGCGCGAGGCAGCCTCGAATTTCATCACCGTGGCCGAGGCGATGGAGCCGCGGATCGAGGCGGAATGCCGCGCCCGCACCCGTGGCAGCCGCGATTGCGACTATCGCATCATGGTCGACGACCGGCCCGACCGCTCGCCCAATGCCTTCCAGACGGTGGACAAGGCGGGGCATCCGGTCGTCGCCTTCAACCTTGCGCTGATTGCCGAGGCCCGCAATGCCGACGAGCTGGCCTTCGTCATGGGCCACGAGGCGGCGCATCATATCCTCGGCCACCTGCAGTCGAAAAGCGAGGATGCCGCGGCGGGGGCGATGATCCTCGGGGTGCTCGCCGCCGCCTCGGGCGCGGATGCGACGCAGATCTCGCATGCGCAGGACATTGGCGCCACCGTCGGCAGCCGGGCCTATTCCAAGGATTACGAGCTGCAGGCCGACCGGCTTGGCACGATCATCACCTGGGACGCGGGCTATGACCCGCTGAAGGGCGCGCAGTTCTTCGCCCGCATCCCGGATCCCGGGGACGTGTTCCTTGGTTCGCACCCGGCCAATGCCCTGCGTGTCGACGTGGCGCGCGAGACCGTGGCGGAGCTGCGCAGCGGCCGGATCTGAGCTGCGCGCGCCGGGCCGCCGGGCAAGGCTTGATCTGAATCATGGCGCCGCGTCGGGCTTTCCGGCACCGTCTGGATGATCCCGCCGGAAAGGAAAAGCCGATGTTCGGAGCGAAGACTCTCAACCGCCACGCCGCTCTGGTGAACCGCATGGCCCAGGTTCTGGGTGTCGATCTGACCGAGGCGATGAGCCGGGGCAAACTCTCCGGCGAGGACTGGCGCGAGGCGGTGGTGCGCTGCACCGGCTGCACGGCGCCCGAGGCCTGCACGGTCTGGCTGTCCGAGCGCCCGGCCCCCGAGGATGCCGAGGGGGGCGCGGCCGCGGCTGCCCCGCATTACTGCAACAACCGGCTCATGCTGGCGCGGCTGCGCGATGCGCTCGGAGATGGCGACGGGGCGGTTGCCGCCGAGTGAGCGAGGGAGGTGCGGATGGGAATTCAGGGAGGGCTCGATCTGCATTTCTGGATCACCCGCGGCATGGCCCGCCGGATGGGGGTGACCCTGAGCGAGGCGATGCAGGAGGGGCGGTTAAGCCAGGCTGAGCTTGCGCGCATGGTCGAGCGCTGTCGCGATTGCCCGGGGGCGCAGGGGTGCCTCGATTTCCTGTCGGAGCGCGACGGTCCGACGGCGGCGGTGCCGGACTGGTGCTGTCACACCGCGGTGCTGAGCCGTCTGCGCGCTGGGCGCTGAGCGCTCAGCGCCCGAGCCGGCCGAACCAGTCGAGATCGGCAATCGAGACTGCGCCCGACAGGATCACCGCCGCGATCGCGGCCCAGATCGGCACGGCGATCAGCGTGGTGATCCTTGCCTTGCGGCCGATCTGCGCATCGGCCGGGGCAGAGGGGGGCGTGCCGGGAACGACCTCGCCTGCCTCCTCCTGGCTGCGAAAGCGCACGGGCAGCACCACGAAGAACACCATGAACCAGATCACGGCGAAAAGGACGATGCCGCCGGTGAGGTTCATCAGACCTGTTCCAGCTCGATCAGGCAGCCGTTGAAGTCCTTCGGATGCAGGAACAGCACAGGTTTGCCATGCGCGCCGATCTTCGGCTCGCCGGTGCCCAGAACGCGCGCGCCGGTGGCCTTCAGCGTGTCGCGCGCGGCCAGGATATCCTCGACCTCGAAGCACATGTGGTGGATGCCGCCCGAGGGGTTCTTGTCGAGGAAACCCTGGATCGGGGAATTCTCGCCAAGCGGATAGAGCAGCTCGATCTTGGTGTTCGGCAGTTCGATGAACACCACGGTGACGCCGTGGTCGGGTTCGTCCTGCGGCGGGTTCACTTTCGCGCCGAGGGTGTCACGGTATTTCGCCGCCGCCGCCTCGAGGTCGGGCACGGCAATGGCGACATGGTTCAGACGTCCGATCATGGGCTCCTCCGTTCGGTTTCCTTGGGCATAGGGGGGCGCGGAGCACGATGCAAGCGTCGCGTGGCGGGCTTAACCGGCCGTTAGGCGAAATCGGCTCTAGTGGGCAGACCCGCGATTCCTCTGCCAGGGATGACGCCGATGCCCGACGCCATGAGCCCCAGCCTGCCCGCCGGCCCGCCCAGCTGGCTGCGCCCGCTGTTCGGGCTGACCGTGCTGGTGATCGAGGACAGCCGCTTCGCCTCGGAGGCGCTGCGTCTGATGTGCGTGCGCTCGGGCGCGCGGATCCGCCGCGCCGATTGCCTGCGCGCGGCGCGGCGCCATCTGCAGACCTATCGCCCGGCGGTACTGATCGTCGATATCGGCCTGCCCGACGGTTCGGGGACCGAGCTGATCGCCGAGGCGAAGGCGCTGGCCGTGCCGGTGCCGGCGGTGCTGGGGCTTTCGGGCGATCCCGCCCGCGCGGCCGAGGCGCTGCGCGCGGGGGCCGACGCCTTCCTCCCGAAACCGGTGGAAAGCCTGGCGCTGTTTCAGCAGGCGATGCTGTCGGTGCTGCCCAGCGAGGTGCGCGGCACGGTGACGCCGCAGGGCGGGGAGGACACCGTCATCCCCGATCCGCTGGCCTTGCGCGACGATCTCAGCCACGCGGCCGAGGTTCTGGCGGCGCGCGGCGACGCGGCGGCGACCGACTATGCTGCGCAATTCGTCGCGGGGCTCGCGCGGGCCTGCCACGACGAGGATCTCGAGACGGCGGCCGAGGCTGCGGCGGGGCGGCGGCCCACGCCCGCGGCGGTGTCGCAGCTGTGCGGCCTCGTGCAGGCGCGGCTCGACGGCGCCGCGGTGTTCTAGACCATCAGCCGGGCAGGGGTGCCAGCACCGGGTCCGAACTCACCCGCACCAGCCGCGTCAGGTCCGACAGCCTTTCGCGCTGCCGCCCCTCGGCGTCGAAATTCGCCGGATCGAGCCAGGCCTCGAAGGCCGCAAGCAGCGCCGGCCAGTCGCCATCGGTCGCGGCGAACCAGGCGGTGTCGCGGTTGCGGCCCTTGACGATCGTCGCCTGTCGGAAAGTGCCTTCATAGCTCAGCCCCAGCCGCTCGGCCGCGCAGCGCGAGGGCAGGTTGAGCGCGTCGCATTTCCACTCGAAGCGGCGATAGCCAGAACCGAAGGCCCAGCTGATCAAAAGCACCATCGCCTCGGTCGCGGCCCGGCTGCGCTGCAATTGCGGCGACAGGCAGATGTGGCCGAGCTCGATCGTGCCGATCGCTGGGGCGATGCGCAGAAAGGCCATCACGCCGCCAGGCTGTCCGGTCTCGCGGTCGATCACGGTGAAGAAATACGGATCGTTCAGTGCCGCCATGTCGGTGAGCCAGCGGATATAGCCCGCTTCCGAGGGGAACGGGCCATAGGGCAGATAATCCCAGATCGCGTCATCGGTGGCATTGGCGCGAAACAGCGCGTGGGCATGGCGTTCCTCCAGCCGTTCGAGCCGGGCATAGCGGCCTTCGAGCAGCGTGGCATCGGGGGCAGGCGGGGCCTCCCAGTCCGGCAGCGGCGTGCCAAAGTGCTTCGTCGCCATGGTGTCCCCCGTTTGCTGGCTGTCGCGGTCACGCTAGCGTGCCACGCCATCCTCCGCAATTGCCGCCAAACGGTGCGAATGGCTCCCGATTCCTGCCGCAATCGGGCGCGACTCTGGCCCGGTCAAAGACGGAGCCAGAGACGATGAAGGATCACGCTATTCGCCTGTTCACCGACGAAAGCCTGATCCGGGCGACGCATTGGGCGGTTTTCACCCTTGGTGCGCTGAGCCTGACGATCTCGGTCGCCGGCACGCTCTACAGCGCCTTCTTCGCCTGAGATTAGGCGAGGAAGCGCGGGTCGGCGCCGATGTCGAGCCCCGGGAAGATCGACTTTTCCAGCACATCCACCGGCACGCCATACATGCCGCGCAGCGCCCAGCCGGCATAGGCGCGGATGTCCGCCGTGGGCATCAGGTCGCGCCCGGCGTAGAGGTCGGCATCCGCCAGCCCCGGCCACTTGCCATAGACCTTGCGCCCCTTCAGCGCACCCCCGGCCATCAGCATCGCACCGCCGGTGCCGTGATCGGTGCCGCGGGTGCCGTTTTGCCGCGCGGTGCGGCCGAACTCCGTCATGCCGAGCACCAGCGTCTTGTCCCAGACCGGGCCGAGCTGCTGCCTGAGCGTGGTCACCATCGCGGCAAGCTGCGTTGCCGGGCCGCGGATCGCGGCCTCCTGGCCGCGGTGCGTGTCCCAGCCATTGAGCGAGAAGGCGGCGATCCGGGTCTCGCCGCGCAGCCGGCTTGCGGCGAAATCGGCGAGCGAGGCCGCCGCCCCGACCGCGCCCTTGAGCGGCGCGGGGGCCCCGGGCGCCGCCATGCCGTCCGCCGGGGCCGCCATCATCGGCTCGGCCATCAGGTCAGGGCTGTCCGGGTCGGTCGTGCCGTCCTCGGCATTGTCGCCACCGTCAGTGATCTGCATCGCCTCGCTTGCGGCCTGCCGGAACAGCGGGTCGTCGTGATAGATCATGTCAAGGAGCGTCCGCCCCTGCGAAGACAGGATCAGCGAGGCGTCGGGCGCCCAGGACAGCGCCGCCGCGCTGCCGGACAGGATCTTCAGCTCGTCGTCGCCGACGGAATAGGCGGTCTCGGCCCGCGCGCCGGGCATCTGCTGCAACAGCCGGTTCAACCAGCCGTCGCGCACCATCGACAGTGGCACGTCCATGCCGGTGCCGGCCTCGAGCATGTCCTGCCCGTCGAAATGGCTGCGCTTGTCGCGGTAGGGGGTGGAGACGGCATGGGCAAAGCCCAGCTCGCCGGTCTTCCACAAGGGCATCAGCTCGGCCATCGCCGGGTGCAGCGCGAAGAAGCCGTCGAGGTCGGTCGCGCCCTTGTCGGGGCCGACCGGGAAGTCGGGGCGCAGCTGCGCCAGCAGCGGATCGCCATAGGGCTGCACGATGTCGAGCCCGTCCATCGCGCCGCGCAGGATGATGACGACAAGGCGCTGCTCGCCGGGCACGGCGGCCAGGGTGACCGAGCTCATGAACGGGTGGGCGGCGGCCGAACAGCCGGCGATGGCCGCGCCCTGCAGGAAGAAGCGACGGGACAGCATGGCGTTATCTCCTGTTCATCTCGGCAGAGGCGAGCACGAGCGCGGCCGCCTCGGGCCGGCTTTCCGAGCGCGGCACGGCCTGGGCGACAAGGTCGCTCAGCCGCGGGCCGAGCGCGGCGCGGGCGAAATCGGCGGGCTCGGGCAGTTTCGCCTGCAAGCCGGCGGGGGCCTTCAGCGCCCAGTTGATCCGGGCCGCAAGCTGTTGCGGCGAGATCCATTCCTCTGCCGCCTCGGGCCAGCCGTTCGGTGCCGGCGCGCCCAGCCATCGCTGCCCCATGTCGCGCAGCGGCTTGAAGGCGTGGCGGCGGATCTGCGGCCCGTTGAAGGCCATCACGGCCTTGCCGTCGAAGCCCATGGCGCGAACCCCGGTGGCGATATAGTCGAAGGGCTGACGCACCTTGAGGAAGCCCCCCCCCTGTGCCGCGGGGTGGGTCAGAAGCACCTCGTAGACCGGCAGCAGCTGCCCCTTGGCGCCGAGATAGGCCTCGGACATCGCGCCGGTCAGGGCCGGATCTGGTTCGGGGCCGACGAAATGCACGGCGAGCTTGGTGGCGATGTGGCGGCTGGTGTCGGGGTGCAGGGCGAGCGCGGTCAGCACCTGCACGATGTCCGCCATCTTGGCCGGGTCGCCGCCATAGGCATGGCCGAGCACGGTTTCTGCGCCGGGTTCCGCGAAGTCGGGGGCAAAGGTCGTGCCCTCCTCGGCCATCACCCGCAGTCCGGTCAGGAGCTCGGCCAGCTGGCGCACGTCGTCCTGGGTATAACTGCCACCGACGCCGAGCGTGTGCAGCTCCATCAGCTCGCGTGCGAGGTTCTCGTTCAGCCCGAGCTTGAGATCGGGGCGCTTCTTCGCGCGCTTCGAATCCGGCCCGAAAGAGGCGATCTGATCAAGGTAGATCAGCATCATCGGATGCAGTGTCGAGGCGCGCAGCAGGGCCGGGAAACTGCCAGTGATCTCGGGGCGCAGCGCCTCGCCATGGGCGGTGGCAAGCGGTGCCTCCGGCGTGCGTTTCGCGCGCACGGTGAAATGGTTGCGCCAGAAGGCATGCAGGCGCTCGCGCATGCCCGTCGGATCCTCGACGGCGCGGGCGAGCGCGATCTGCAGCCCGCCGACATTGCTGCGGTCGATCGCCTGGCGCTGACGCTTGAAGTCCTCGGTGGCGCCCGGAACATTCTGTGCCTCGGCCTTGCGCAGGCGCAGGAACTCGTCGCGCATTTGCAGCGCCTCCTGCGTCGTCAGCCCGGGCCAGCGCTGTGCCAGCAGGTCCGGGCCGCGCAGCGCCGCCAGAATCTCGTCGGGGGAAGCCGGGGGCGTCTGCCGGGGCGAGAGCCCGAAGCCGAACCGCACCGGCGCCAGGGTCGAGAACTCCATCACCACCTCCGGGGCTGTTTCCCCGGATTGCGCCAGAAACGCGGGCAAAAGGAAAGGGCGCCGGGGATCAACCCGGCGCCCTTCCGCTCAATCCGGCGTGAGCTGCGCGAGAAAGCGCCTCAGGCCTCTTTCGGCAGCACGCGCAGCCGCAGTTCGCGCAGCTGATCGTTGGTGGGCAGGCTCGGCGCGCCCATCATCAGGTCCTCGGCGCGCTGGTTCATCGGGAACATGATGACCTCGCGGATGTTCGACTCGTCGGCCAGCAGCATCACCGCACGGTCGATGCCCATGGCGCAGCCACCGTGGGGCGGCGCGCCGAACTTGAAGGCCTTCGCCATGCCGCCGAAGCGCTTGTCGACCTCGGAGGCGGGATAGCCCGCGATCTCGAAGGCCTTGTACATGGTGTCGAGGTCATGGTTGCGGATCGCGCCCGAGATCAGCTCGTAGCCGTTGCAGGCGAGGTCGTACTGATAGCCGAGCACCTTGAGCGGGTCGCCCTGCAGCGCCTCGAGACCGCCCTGCGGCATCGAGAAGGGGTTGTGCGAGAAGTCGATCTTGCCGTCGTCGGTCTTCTCGTACATCGGGAAGTCGACGATCCAGCAGAAGCGGAACACGCCTTCTTCGGTCAGACCCAGCTCGCGGCCGATCTCGTTGCGGGCCTTGCCGGCGACCGCCTCGAACTGCTCGGCCTTGCCGCCGAGGAAGAACACCGCGTCGCCCTCGTTCAGGTCGAGCTGGGTGCGGATCGCCTCGGTGCGCTCGGCGCCAAGGGCCTTGGCGATCGGGCCGGCGGCCTCCATCGTGCCGTCCTCGGCCTTGCGCCAGAAGATGTAGCCCATGCCCGGCAGGCCGTTCGCCTGGGCGAAGGCGTTCATCCGGTCACAGAACTTGCGGCTGCCGCCGGTCGGCGCGGGAATCGCGCGGATCTCGGTGCCCTCGGTCTCGAGCAGCTTGGCGAAGATGCCGAAGCCCGAGTCGCGGAACTGGGCGCTGACATCGGCCATCTTGATCGGGTTGCGCAGGTCGGGCTTGTCCGAGCCGTACCACAGCAGCGCGTCCTTGTAGGCGATCTTCGGCCAGACCGGGTCGACGGTCTTGCCGGTGCCGAATTCCTCGAACATGCCCTGCACCACCGGCTGCACCGTGGCGAAGACGTCTTCCTGTTCGATGAAGCTCATCTCGATGTCGAGCTGATAGAAGTCGGTCGGGCTGCGGTCGGCGCGCGGGTCCTCGTCGCGGAAGCAGGGCGCGATCTGGAAGTAGCGGTCGAAGCCCGCCACCATGATCAGCTGCTTGAACTGCTGCGGCGCCTGCGGCAGGGCGTAGAACTTGCCCGGGTGCAGACGCGAGGGCACGAGGAAGTCGCGCGCGCCCTCGGGCGAGGAGGCGGTGATGATCGGGGTCTGGAACTCGTTGAAGCCCGCGTCCCACATCCGGTTGCGAAGCGAGCGCACGACGTTCGAGCGCAGGATCATCTTCTGGTGCAGGCTGTCGCGGCGCAGGTCGAGGAAGCGATAGGCGAGGCGGGTTTCCTCGGGGTAGTCCTGATCGCCGAAGACCGGCAGCGGCAGCTCGTCGGCGGCGCCGAGGACTTCCATCTCGCGGGCGTAGACCTCGATCTCGCCGGTCGGGATCTTCGGGTTGATCAGCTCGGGGGCGCGCGGCTTCACCGTGCCGTCGATGCGGATCACCCATTCGGCGCGCACCTTCTCGAGCGCGGCGAAGGCGGGGCTGTCGCCGTCACAGATGATCTGGGTGATGCCGTAATGGTCGCGCAGGTCGATGAACAGCACGCCCCCGTGATCTCGCACCCGGTGCACCCAGCCCGAGAGACGGACGGTTTCGCCGGCATTGGCGGCGGTGAGCGCGGCGCAGGTATGGCTGCGATAGGCGTGCATGAGGCTCCCCTTTCAACGGGCATGGCGGATTCCGGCCCGATCAACCGCGAAGGCGCGGCAAAGTCAAGCGCGAGCCGCATGACAGTGTCGCCTGATGGCCTGCACAGTCAGGTGAGCGGGCTTTTTCGGGCCCGGGTGCCAAAGATCGGCCGCATTCTCCGGGCAGACGCGGCGCAGGATTTTCCGCGAATGAGATTTTCATGTCTGCGACTCTTTTCTCCTACACCGGTTCCGTCCCGCCGGTTCAGCGCCGCCGCGAAGCGGTTCTCACGGCGGTGATGCTGTTTGTCTGGTCGATCTGGGCCTGGTTTCTGGCGGCAAATATCTGGAGCAGCGATCTGGCCGCCCTGTGGTTCGCCGGGCATTTTCACGCCATCGGTCAGGACGCGCTGGTCTATGACGCGCCTGCGCAGTTCTTCGGCGGCACCCCGCCGGGCTGGATCGCGGCGCATCTCGCCCATGGCGGCCCCCCGGCAGGGCTCAGCTTCCCCTATGTCTATCCGCCGCTCTGGGCCGGGCTGATCGCGCCGGTGACGGGCTGGCTCGAACCGATCGCGTTCTTCCGGCTGTTCCTGGCCCTGCACGTCGCGCTGCTGGCTGGCTCGGTGCTGCTGGCCGAGCGGATCGCGCGCCCGGATGGCATGCCGCGCCTCGTCTTCATTGGCTGGGGGCTGGCGGTGCTGACGCTGTCGGCGCCGGTACGTGCGTCGCTGTATCTGAACCAGCCGACCATCGGCGTCACCTTTCTGGTGCTGCTGGCGGTGGCCTGTCTGCGGGAACGGCCGCGGCTTGCGGGCGGCGTGCTGGCTGTCGCTGCCGCGATCAAGCTCACGCCGCTTGTCTATGCGCTGCTCTGCGTGCAGGCGCGTCGGCCGCGCGCGCTGGTAGTGCTGGCGCTAGGGCTTGCCGCGTTGGCGCTTGCGTCTTTCGCGCTGATGGGGACGGGGTTGCACCAGGCGTTTCTCGAGCAACTCGGGCGGGCGGGGCAGAACTCCGTCTGGGCAAGGGGAAACCCGTCGTTGCGGCTTCTGCTTCTTGATCTGCTGCCGGCGGGCGAGATGCCCGGCACCTTTGTCTGGATGCCCGGCGGAGAGGCGGCGCTTGTCGCCCTGCCGCGCTGGCTCGGCCCGGTTGCCGCGGTGGTGGCCCTGCTGATTGCGCTGCCTGCGGCGGTGCTGGCTGTCCGGCGGCCGGGGCCGGCGGCGGTGACGCTGGGGCTGCTTGGCCTGTCGATCGGTCTTGCCGTCTTCGGGCCGGTCAGCTGGCTGCATTATTTCGTCCTGCCGATGCTGATTGCGCCGGCTCTCGGCTCCGGTCTGGGGCGCGGGGCGACACTGATCGTGCTGGCACAGCTCCTGCTCGCCAATTCCGATGCCGTCCTGTCGTTCTTCCCGGCGGATGCCGACGGCACCTTCCGCTATGTGGCGCTGATCTGCCTGTCCTGGCTCGTGACCCTCGCCGCGACCGTTGTGGCGCTTTCCCGACATCCGAAGGGGTGAGGCCGCGCCTTTCACCCTTGCGCCGCGCGCCGGTCTGACTATAACGCCCATCAATTTGCGCGGGGCCTGCTGGCCCCGTTTCGCTGCTGCAAACCTGTCGCAAAAAATAGGGGTCACCATGCCGAAGAGAACCGACATCAAGTCCATCCTCATCATCGGTGCGGGCCCCATCGTGATCGGCCAGGCCTGCGAGTTCGACTACTCGGGCGCCCAGGCCTGCAAGGCGCTGCGCGAAGAGGGCTACCGGGTCATCCTGGTGAACTCGAACCCGGCGACGATCATGACCGACCCGGAGATGGCCGACGCGACCTATATCGAGCCGATCACTCCCGAGGTCGTGGCGAAGATCATCGAGAAGGAACGCCCCGACGCGATCTTGCCGACGATGGGCGGGCAGACCGGCCTGAACACCGCGCTCGCGCTTGCCGACATGGGCGTTTTGGAGAAATTCAACGTCGAGCTGATCGGCGCCAACCGCGAGGCCATCGAGATGGCCGAGGACCGCAAGCTGTTCCGCGAGGCGATGGACCGCATCGGCCTCGAGAACCCCAAGGCCACGATCATCACCGCACCGAAGCTCGAAAACGGGCATTTCGACATCAACGCGGGCGTGCAGCAGGCGCTGGCCGAGCTCGAGCACATCGGCCTGCCGGCGATCATCCGCCCCGCCTTCACCCTGGGCGGCACCGGCGGCGGCGTCGCCTACAACCGCGACGACTTCATCGAGATCTGCCACTCGGGCCTCGATGCCTCGCCGGTGGCGCAGATCCTCGTCGACGAATCCCTTCTGGGCTGGAAGGAATACGAGATGGAGGTCGTCCGCGACAAGGCGGACAACGCGATCATCGTCTGCGCCATCGAGAACGTCGATCCGATGGGCGTGCACACCGGCGATTCGATCACCGTCGCCCCGGCGCTGACGCTGACCGACAAGGAATACCAGATCATGCGCAACGGCTCGATTGCCGTGCTGCGCGAGATCGGCGTCGAGACCGGCGGCTCGAACGTGCAATGGGCGATCAACCCGAAGGACGGCCGCATGGTCGTGATCGAGATGAACCCGCGCGTGTCGCGCTCGTCTGCGCTCGCCTCGAAGGCCACCGGCTTCCCGATCGCCAAGATCGCGGCGAAGCTGGCCATCGGCTATACCCTCGACGAGCTCGACAACGACATCACCAAGGTGACGCCGGCCAGCTTCGAGCCGACCATCGACTATGTCGTGACCAAGATCCCGCGCTTCGCCTTCGAGAAGTTCCCGGGCTCGAAACCCGACCTGACCACCGCGATGAAATCGGTGGGCGAGGCGATGGCGATCGGCCGCACCTTCCACGAATCGATGCAGAAGGCACTGGCCTCGCTGGAGACCGGGCTGTCGGGCTTTGACGAGATCGAGATCCCCGGCGCACCGGACAAGGCCGCGGTGGTCAAGGCGCTGTCGCACCAGACGCCCGACCGGATCCGGATCATCGCCCAGGCGATGCGGCACGGGCTGAGCGACGATGAGATCAACGTCGCGACCAGCTATGATCCCTGGTTCCTCGCCCGCATCCGCGAGATCGTCGAGGTCGAAGCCGAGATCCGCAAGTCGGGCCTGCCGCTGACCGAGGAAGGTCTGCGAAAGCTGAAGATGATGGGCTTCACCGACAAGCGTCTCGCGAAGCTCACTGGCCGCGACGAGGCGCAGGTGCGCCGTGCGCGCCGCAACCTCGGCGTCAAGGCGGTGTTCAAGCGCATCGACACCTGCGCGGCCGAATTCGAGGCCCAGACCCCCTACATGTATTCGACCTACGAAGCTCCGGCGATGGGCGATGTCGAATGCGAGGCGCGGCCCTCGGACCGCAAGAAGGTCGTCATCCTCGGCGGTGGCCCGAACCGCATCGGTCAGGGCATCGAGTTCGACTATTGCTGCTGCCATGCCTGCTTCTCGCTCAGCAAGACCGGCTACGAGACGATCATGGTCAACTGCAACCCTGAGACCGTGTCGACCGACTATGACACCTCGGACCGTCTGTATTTCGAGCCGCTGACCCTCGAATCGGTGCTGGAAATCCTGCGCGTCGAGCAGGAGAACGGCACGCTGCACGGCGTGATCGTGCAGTTCGGCGGCCAGACGCCGCTGAAGCTCGCCAATGCGCTCGAAGCCGAAGGCATCCCGATCCTCGGCACCACGCCCGACGCGATCGACCTGGCCGAGGACCGCGAGCGCTTCCAGCAGCTGCTGAACGAGCTCGACCTGAAGCAGCCGGTGAACGGCATCGCCCATTCGGCGGCCGAGGCCTTCGAGATCGCCGGCCGCGTCGGCTATCCGCTGGTGATCCGCCCGTCCTACGTTCTGGGCGGCCGCGCGATGGAGATCGTGCGCGATCTCGAACAGCTCAAGCGCTACATCACCACCGCGGTGGTGGTCTCGGGCGACAGCCCGGTGCTGCTCGACAGCTACCTCTCGGGCGCGATCGAGATGGACGTCGACGCGCTCTCGGATGGCGAGACCGTGCATGTCGCGGGCATCATGCAGCACATCGAGGAAGCCGGCGTCCACTCGGGCGACTCCGCCTGCTCGCTGCCGCCCTATTCGCTCTCTCCCGAGCTGATCGAGGAAGTGAAGCGCCAGACCGTGCTGATGGCCAGGGGCCTGAACGTCGTCGGCCTGATGAACGTGCAGTTCGCGATCAAGGACGGGGTGATCTACGTTCTCGAAGTCAACCCGCGTGCCTCGCGCACCGTGCCTTTCGTCGCCAAGGCGACCGACTCGGCCATCGCCTCGATCGCGGCGCGGCTGATGGCGGGCGAGCCGATGTCGGCCTTCCCGCACCGCGCGCCCTATCCGGCGGATGTGGGGCCGGAGACGCCGCTGCCGCTGGCCGATTCGCTGACCCTTGCCGACCCGATCACGCCGTGGTTCTCGGTGAAGGAGGCGGTGCTGCCCTTCGCCCGCTTCCAGGGCGTCGACACCCTGCTCGGGCCGGAAATGCGCTCGACCGGCGAGGTCATGGGCTGGGACCGCAACTTCCCGCGCGCCTTCCTCAAGGCACAGCTCGGCGCCGGCACCAAGCTGCCCGAAAGCGGCCGCGTCTTCCTGTCGATCAAGGATGCCGACAAGTCGGACGAGCTGGCGCAGGCGATGCGCGACCTGATCGGCATGGGCTTCACCATCGTCGCGACCCGCGGCACCAATGCCTGGCTGCAGGAGAAGGGCGTCGCGTCCGAGCTGGTGAACAAGGTCTACGAGCGCCGGCCGAACATCGTCGACCGGCTGAAGGACGGCGAGATCGCGCTGGTGATGAACACCACCGAGGGCACGCAGTCGATCTCGGACAGCCGCTCGATCCGTGCCGTCGCGCTGCACGACCACATCCCCTACTTCACCACGGCCGCGGCCTCGATCGCGGCAGTGGCGGCGATGAAGAGCCGGGCCGAGGGGGACATCGTCGTTCGCCCGCTGCAGGCGTAAGCCGCGCGGCACCGACAAGACGCGAAAGGCGGCCTTCGGGCCGCCTTTTTGCTGCGTTCAGATGAAGGGCACCAGCGGCACGCTGTCGCCGCAGGCGGCAAGCGTCAGCACCAAGGCCAGCAGAAGAACCGTTCGCATCGCATCCTCCTTTTCCAACGGACCCAGCCTACGCCTCGCGGCCGGTCCGGTCGACGGTTTTCCTCCGCGGCCGATCGGCGCGTGCCGGGCTGGCCTTCGGCGGGGTTTTCGGCGACGAAGGGGCGCCGGGGCGTGCCGGCGGCAAAGGGCGGGAGGCGGGGCAGTTCGGATGATGGCGCTGACGGGGCTCTTTCTTGCGGCACTGGTCGCGGCGACGCTGATCCCGGCGCAATCCGAGGCGGTGCTGAGCGGGCTGATCCTGGCCGGCGGCCATCCGGTCTCGCTGCTGCTGGTGGTGGCAACGGCGGGCAATGTCCTTGGCGCGGCGATCAACTGGGCGCTTGGCCGCTTCCTGATCCGCTATGCCGGGCGGCGCTGGTTTCCGGTCTCGGGCGTGGCGCTCGGCCGGGCGACGGGCTGGTATCGCCGCTGGGGGCACTGGAGCCTGCTCGGCGCCTGGCTGCCGATCGTCGGCGATCCGCTGACCCTTGCCGCCGGCGTGCTGCGCGAGCCGCTGTGGCGCTTTCTCGTGATCGTGACGGCGGCGAAGGGCGGGCGCTATGCCGTGCTCGCCTGGGCCGTGCTAAGGGTGCAGGCATCGGTCTAGCAGGAGACGGGCGATGGACGGGAAGACGGCGGCGAAGACGGGTGGCTGGCGCGTCTTGCCGGCGGGGATCTGGGCGCTCGGCTTCGTGTCGATGCTGATGGATGTCTCGTCCGAGATGATCCACGCGCTCCTGCCGATCTATCTGACCGCGGGGCTTGGCGCGACCGCGCTCGCTGTTGGCGTGATCGAGGGCATCGCCGAGGCGACGGCGGCGATCACCAAGGTCTTCTCGGGGGCGCTCTCCGACCGCATCGGCCGGCGCAAGGAACTGGCCGCCCTCGGCTATGGTCTGGCCGCGCTGACGAAGCCGGTGTTTCCGCTCGCCTCCTCGCTTGGCTGGGTGGTTGCGGCGCGGTTCGTCGACCGGGTCGGCAAGGGCATCCGCGGTGCCCCGCGCGACGCGCTGATCGCCGATCTGACGCCCGAGGGGCTGCGCGGCGCGGCCTTCGGGCTGCGCCAGTCGCTCGACACCGTCGGCGCCTTCATCGGCCCGCTCGCGGCAATCGGGCTGATGGCGCTCTTCGCGGATGATTTCAGCAAGGTGTTCTGGGTGGCGGTGATTCCGGCCTTCCTGGCGCTTGCGCTGATCCTGACCGCGGTGCACGAGCCGCCGCGGCAGGACCGGCACCCGCCGCGCAACCCGCTGTCGCGTGCCGAGCTGTCGCAGCTGCCGCCCGGCTATTGGGCGGCGGTGGCGGTCTCGGCGGTCTTCACCCTGGCGCGGTTCAGCGAGGCCTTTCTGATCCTGCGCGCTGCCGAGGCGGGGCTTGCCGCGGCGCTGGTGCCGCTGGTGCTGGTCGGGATGAACCTCGTCTATGCACTGGCCGCCTATCCGGTGGGGGCGCTCTCCGACCGCATCGGCCGTCGCGGCCTGCTGGTCGCGGGGCTGGCTCTGCTGATCCTTGCCGATCTCGTGCTGGCGCTGGTGCCCGGGCTTTCGGGCGTTGCGGTCGGGGTGCTGATCTGGGGGCTGCACATGGGCGCGACGCAGGGGCTGCTTTCCGCTCTGGTGGCCGATGCTGCGCCGGTGGCGCTGCGCGGCACCGCCTTCGGCCTTTTCAACCTCGTCACCGGCATTGCGCTGTTGTTGGCGAGCGTCATCGCCGGGGCATTGTGGGAGGGGATCGGTGCCCAGGCGACCTTCCTGAGCGGCGCCCTTTTCGCAGCATTGGCGCTGGCCGGCGTGCTGTGGCTGGGCCGGGCAGGGCTTGCGCGACCCGGGTCCGTCCGCCGGGGGTAAGCCCCCCGGCGGGGCGGCGAAGCCGCGCGGGCCGCGCCCGGCCAGGTCTCAGCGCAGCTCGAACAGCTCCTGATGGAAGCGGGTTTCGACATCCAGCCCCTGCGCCGCGAAATCGGCGCGCAGCGCCTTGCCGAAGCCGCTCGGTCCGCAGAACCACAGGCTGGCCTCGCGCCAGCCCGGGACGGTTTCGCGGATCCGCTGTCCTCCGAGGTGGCCGTCCCTTGCGTCGATCAGCACATGCAGGCGCACCTTCGCGGCGCGGGCATCGGCCGCGAGCCGTTCGAGCGCCGCGTCATCGACTTCCCGCGTCGAATGGAACAGGTCGATCTCGGGGCGCGGGGTATCGGGCGCCGTGCCTGCCATTTCCTTGAGCCGGGCGAGGAACGGGGTGATCCCGATCCCGGCGCCGATCCAGATCTGCCGCGGCGCCCCGTCGTCGAAGGTGAAGCAGCCATAGGGGCCCTCGACGGTGACCGGCTGTCCGACCTTCAGCGTCTTGGCGAGTTTCGCGGTGTGATCGCCGAGTTCCTTGGTGACGAAAGCGATCTTCGGGTCCGTCGGTTTCCAGGCCGAGGCGATCGTGTAGGGATGTGCGCCTTCAAACTGGTTCGAGGTGACGAAGGCGAACTGCCCGGCCTTGTGTCCGGGCCATCCGCTGCCGAGGCGGATCACGGTCTCAAGCGAGTGCACGCCGGGATATTGGCTCAGCTCGGCGATTTCCCCCCGGACCCGCCGGGTCCGACCGATCGCCCCGAAGACCGAAACGAGCGCGGCATAGCTGCCCGCCAGCATCAGCAGCGCAAGAATCGGACCGAGCGGGGTGAACCACATCGCGTAATCGAGCAGAATCACGGTGTGAAAGACCAGCACGAGATAGACGACCGGCAGGACACGGTGAGTATAGCGGAACAGCCGGTAGGGAACCAGTTTCACCAGCGCGATCAGCAGCAGCACGACCGCCGCGTAGAACGCCCATTCCCCGAGCCCCTCCGCGGTGCCGCGAAACGACATCAGAAAGGCGCGCACCGGCTCGGTGATCTCCGGACGCGGCCCGCGCTCGGGGCGTGCGACAAGCCCTGCGCCGACTGCCCATTTCGGCGCTTCCGACCAGAGCCAGTGAAAGACCGCCAGCGCGAGGGCGCCGATGCCGAGCCACTTGTGCAGACGGTACATCTTGTCGAGCCCGCCGAGCCGGGCTTCGGGCCAGCGCGGCCGGAGCGACAGGATCATCGCGACGCTCATCGCCGCGATCGCCAGCGTTCCCGTTGCCTGCATGAGGTCATCGCGCAGGGCGAACAGGTTGGAGGCGGAGAAGATGCTCAGGTTCAACAGGAGCCAAAGGGCGCCCATACCGCCCCAAAACCCCCAAAACAGTCTCAGATTGGTGCGTGTCATACTCTGTCCTTCGTCGTTTTGCCAAAAGGGGCGTGCGATGGTGGTGGGGGCACGATGCAGCCCGCCGGGTGTAATTCCGGAAATCATACGCGCGAGCATGGCGCTTTCGTCGCGCCGGACCAAGTTTTTCCGGTCCTGCGTCAACGGGTCTCAGCCGCGTCCATCAATGTTGCCCGGGCCGCTGCTGCGGTGCGCGCGGATTTCGGGGAAAGGCCTGCTCGCTGTCCTGCCGATGCGGCCCTGCCGTGCGGCGGGGCGGGGGATGCGGCACGGGGGGCAGCAGGGCGCGTGGCGGGGCGTTACAGCTCCAGCCCCAGCCGGAACGCCGGGGTGAAATATTCCTGCACATGGGTGATGGCCGCCTCGTGCATCCAGGTGATGCGCAAGATGCTCAGCACCGGGGCGGTGGGCGCGCAGGCCAGAGGCCCGGCGGCCGCGCCGGCTGCGACGGCCTGAAACTCCATCGTGCCGTGGGTATAGGGCGATTCGCGCACCAGCCATTCGTTCGGGCTGAGCCGGGTCAGATCGGCGCCGGTGATCGCTGGCACGGTATCGACCACGATCCAGCGGTCCTCGAACATGTGCGGCGCGCCGTCGGCGAGATGCAGGCTCTGGACATGCAGCATCGTCTCGCCCCCGCTCAGGTGCAGCCGCGCCGCGACCGGGCCGGGCGGCGGCGCGATCTCGCGCAGCAAAGGACGATACTCATAGTCCTGGCCGCGCGCCTCCACCTCGTTGCGGATCAGCGGGATGTCGAGCGTTGCCTTGCGCCGCGGCGCTTCCATTACCCGGGTGCCGGCCTTGCGACGGCGGTCAAGGAAGCCCGAGGCGGCGAGGTCCTGCAACGCCCGGTTCACCGTGGCCCGGGCGCAGCCGAATTCGGCGGCAAGCTCGGCCTCGTTCGGGATCAGGCTGCCGGGCGTATAGGCGCGGGTGCGGATGCGGCGCATCATCACGTCGCGTATCGCCTGCCAGGTTGTCGGGCTGCCGGGCAGATCTCCGTGCATGCTTACCCCTCCCGGGCCAGCCTCCGCACCACCCGGGCATAGGCCGTAACAATCTCCTCTCGCCGGACATGAACCCCGTCGCGCACCATGTGCCGGCCCGCCGACCAGACCTCGCGCACCGCGCGGTCGTCGCGGGCGAAGATCCAGGTGTCGAGAACCACATCCCCGGTCCTTCCCTGCCCGTCGGGGCCGAGATCGTCAAGCGCAAGCAGATCGGCCCAGAGCCCCGGTGCGATCGCGCCGCTTGCCCGGCCCGCCGCCTGTGCCCCGCCTTCGGCGGCGCCCTGCAGCAGCACCCGCCCGGTCGAGCGCCCGGCCTCGGCCAGCGCGGCGCGGGTATGGTCGCGCAGGCGCTGCGAATAATCGAGCGTGCGCAGCTCCTCGGTCAGCGAGATCCGGATGTTGCTGTCCGAGCCGATGCCGAAGCGCCCGCCGCCGGCGCGCCAGCGCAACCCGTCGAAGATGCCGTCGCCCAGGTTCGATTCGGTGATCGGGCACAGCCCGGCCACCGCCCCGCTGGCGGCCAGCGCCGTGGTTTCTGCGGGCAGCATCTGGGTGGCATGGATCAGGCACCAGCGCGGATCGACCGGCGCATTTTCCAGCAGCCACTGCACCGGGCGGCGGCCGGTGGCGGCGAGAACTTCGTCGACCTCGGCCTGCTGCTCGGCAAGGTGGATGTGGATCGGGCGGTCGCCGGCCAGCGCGATCGCCGCCGCAAGGCCCGGGCCATCGACCGCGCGCAGGCTGTGCGGCGCCACGCCCATGCCGCTGTCGGCGCCCAGGGCCGCGACATGCCGCGCCGCCGCCGCATGCAGCCGTGCATAGCGCTCGGGGTCGTTGCCGAAGCGATCCTGGCCGCTCGTCAGCGCCCGCCGGTCGAGTCCGCCATAGCTGTAGAGCACCGGCAGCAACGTCAGCCCGATGCCCGATTGCGCGGCGGCGGCGGCGATCCGCCCCGACATCTCGGCCAGATCGGCATAGGGCACGCCCCCCGGCGCGTGATGGAGATAATGGAACTCGACATTGGTGGCATAGCCGGCCTCGAGCATTTCCATCTGCACGAAGGCGGCGATCGCCTGCACATCCTCGGGGGTGATCTGCTCGAGGAAGCGATACATCAGTTGCCGCCAGGTCCAGAAACTGTCGCGCGGATCGGCGCCGCGGCGTTCGGTCAGCCCCGCCATGGCGCGCTGAAAGGCATGGCTGTGCAGGTTGGCGGGCGCCGGCAGCAGCGTCTCCACCAGCTGCGCCCCGGCGGGCTGCGCCGTATCGGCCTGCACCGCGGCAATCCGGCCGTCGTCGCCGATTTCCACCCGCACCGCCTGCGCCCACCCGTCCTGCACCAGCGCCTGACGCGCCCAGATCGTCTGCATTGCCGGAACCTCCGCCCGAATTCACCGTGTTGACAGGAATATTATGTGCAGACATATTATTTTCAATCAACCCCGAATCGCAGCACGACGGGACCAGCACATGACCGATTTCACACTCACCAATGCCACGCTCATCCCCTGCGGTCCCGGGGCGCCGCGCCGGATCGCGCGCGGCTGGCTGCGCATCGTCGCAGGGCGGATCGTGGCGATGGGCGAGGGCGAGGCCGATGGCGAGGACCTGGGCGGTCGGGTCGTCACGCCGGCGCCGATCGACTGCCACACCCATCTCGTGCATGGCGGCAACCGCGCGCGGGAGTTCGAGATGCGCCTCGAAGGTGCCAGCTACGAAGAGATCGCCCGCGCCGGCGGTGGCATCCTGTCGACCGTCACCGCCACCCGTGCCGCCACCGAGGCCGAGCTGCTGGCCTCGGCGCTGCCACGGCTCGACACGCTGCTGGCCGAGGGTGTGGCGACGGTCGAGGTGAAGTCGGGCTACGGGCTGACGATCGCGGACGAGCTGAAGATGCTGCGCGCGGCGCGGGCGCTGGCTGCGGTGCGCCCGGTGCGCATCGTCACCAGCTGGCTTGCCGCCCATGCGCTGCCGCCCGAATACGCGGGCCGCGCCGACGCCTATATCGAGGAGGTGGCGATTGCCGGCCTGCGCGCCGCCCATGCCGAGGGGCTGGTCGATGCGGTCGACGGCTTTTGCGAAGGCATCGCCTTCTCGCCGGCGCAGATGGCGCGGCTCTTCGACGTGGCGGCAGAGCTTGGCCTGCCGGTGAAGCTGCATGCCGAGCAGCTCTCGCATCTGGGCGGCTGCCAGCTGGTCGCCGCGCGCGGCGGGCTTTCGGCCGATCACGTCGAGCATGCCACCGCCGCGGATGCGCGGGCGATGGCGGCGGCGGGCACCGTCGCCACGCTGCTGCCCGGCGCCTTCTACACCCTGCGCGAGACGCAGATGCCGCCGATCGCCGCCTTCCGCGATGCGGGCTGCGCGATGGCGCTGGCCACCGACTGCAACCCGGGCACCGCGCCGCTGACCTCGATCCTGCTGACGCTGAACATGGCCTCGACGCTGTTCCGCCTGACGCCGGAGGAGGGGCTGCATGGCATCACCTGCCATGCGGCCCGTGCGCTTGGCCTGAGCGACTGCGGCCGTCTCGCGCCGGGGCTGCGCGCCGATCTCGCGGTCTGGGACATCGAGGACCCGGCCGAACTGGCCTATCGCATCGGTTTCAACCCGCTTCATGCCCGCTATTTCGAAGGACGCAAATGCTGACCCTCATTCCCGGCGAAGCCACGCTCGCCCAGCTCGAAACCCTCTGGCGCACCGCGGCCCCGGCCCGGCTCGACCCGCGGGCGCATCCCGCCATTGCCGCCTCGGCGGCGCGGATCGCGGCGGCGGCGGCCGGCGACGCGGCGGTCTATGGTGTCAATACCGGCTTTGGCAAGCTCGCCTCGGTGCGGATCGCGCCCGAGGATACCGCGACGCTGCAGCGCAATCTGATCCTGTCGCATTGCTGCGGCGTCGGCGCGCCGCTCGCCCCCGAGACCGTGCGGCTGATGATGGCGCTGAAGTTGCTCAGCCTCGGCCGCGGTGCCTCGGGCGTGCGCCCGGAGATCGTCGCGCTGCTCGAGGGGATGCTGGCGCAGGGGGTGACCCCGGTGGTGCCCGAGCAGGGCTCGGTCGGGGCCTCGGGCGATCTCGCGCCGCTCGCCCATATGGCGGCGGTGATGATTGGCGCGGGCGAGGCCCTCGTGGCGGGCGAGCGCCTGCCCGGCGCCGCGGCGCTGGCGCGTGCGGGACTTGTGCCGGTGGTGCTTGGCGCGAAAGAGGGGCTGGCCCTGATCAACGGCACGCAGTTCTCGACCGCGCTCGCGCTCGTCGGGCTGTTCCGGGCGCTGAACTGCCTGCGCGGCGCGGTGGTGACCGGCGCGATGTCGACCGACGCGATCATGGGCTCGACCGCGCCCACCCGCGCCGAGATCCACACCCTGCGCGGCCACGCCGGCCAGATCGACGTCGCCGCCGCGATGCGTGCCCTGCTTGCGGGCAGCGAGATCCGCGAAAGCCACCGCGAGGGCGACGCCCGCGTGCAGGATCCCTATTGCATCCGCTGCCAGCCGCAGGTGACGGGCGCCGCGCTCGACCTGCTGCGCTTTGCCGCCGGCACCCTGATCACCGAGGCCAATGCGGTGACCGACAATCCGCTGGTGCTCTCCGATGGCACGATCGTCTCGGGCGGCAATTTCCATGCCGAGCCGGTGGCCTTTGCCGCCGACCAGATCGCCCTGGCCGTGGCCGAGATCGGCGCCATCGCGCAGCGCCGCATCGCGCTGATGGTCGACCCGGCGCTGAGCTTCGGCCTGCCGCCGTTCCTGACCCCGGCGCCGGGGCTGAACTCGGGCCTGATGATCGCCGAGGTCACCACCGCCGCGCTGATGAGCGAGAACAAGCACCTCGCCGCGCCCTGCTCGGTCGACAGCACGCCGACCAGCGCGAACCAGGAAGACCATGTCAGCATGGCCGCCCACGGTGCGCGCCGGCTTGGCCTGATGACACAGAACCTCGCCGTGATCCTTGGCGTTGAGGCGATCTGCGCCGGCCAGGGCATCGAGTTCCGCGCCCCGCTTGCCACCTCGGCGCCGCTGGCCCGGGCGCTGGCCGTGTTGCGCAGCCGGGTGGCGACGATGGGCGAGGACCGCTTCCTCGCCCCCGACCTTGCCGCCGCACAGGGGCTGATTGAAGACGGCGCGCTGGTTGCCGCCACCGGGCTGGAGATTGTCGCATGACCCCCGTTGAAGTCATCCCGGGCGATGGTCCGGTGATCCTTGGTCTGCCGCACACCGGCACCTTCCTGCCCGAGGAGATCCGCGCCCGGCTGACTCCCCGCGGCCAGGAACTGGCCGATACCGACTGGCATGTCCATGAGCTCTATGCGGGCCTGCTGCCCGGCGCGACCACGGTGCGCGCGACCTTCCATCGCTATGTGATCGACGCGAACCGCGGGCCCGAGGACGAGAGCCTCTATCCCGGGCAGAACACCACGGGTCTCGTGCCCTCCACCGACTTCGATGGCGTGCCGATCTGGGGCGAGGCGCCCGACGCCGCCGAGGTGGCCGATCGTCTCGCGCGCTTCCATGCGCCCTATCACGCGGCCCTCGCGGCCGAGATCGCGCGGGTGAAGGCGCGGCACGGCGTGGCGATCCTCTACGACTGCCACTCGATCCGCAGCCATATCCCCTTCCTCTTCGAGGGCACCTTGCCCGATTTCAACATCGGCACTGCCGGCGGCACCAGCTGCGCGCCGCAGATCGAGGCTGCGGCGCGCACGGTCTGTGCCGGGGCCGAGGGCTTCAGCCATGTGCTGAACGGCCGTTTCCGGGGGGGCTGGACCACCCGCCATTATGGCCGGCCGGAAACCGGGGTGCATGCGATCCAGATGGAGCTGGCACAATCGACGCATCTTGCCACCGAGGCCGCGCCCTGGACGCTGAGCACCGAAAAGGCCGCCCGGCTGCGCCCGCATCTGGCCGGGATCCTCGCCCGGCTCGCCGCGCTTGCGCCGGAGCTCGCGCGATGAAACCGCTTGCCGGACTGCGCATCCTCGACCTGACGCGGGTGCTCGCGGGGCCCTTCGCCACCGCGATCCTTGCCGATCTCGGCGCCGAGGTGATCAAGCTCGAACCGCCGCAGGGCGACGACTATCGCCACATCGGCCCGTTCACCGCGGGGCAGTCGGCGCTTTTCACCCTGACGAACCGCGGCAAGGCCTCGGTCGTCGTCGATCTGAAGACGCCCGAGGGCCAGGCGCTGGCGCGTGACCTTGCTGCCCGCTGCGACGTGGTGGTGGAGAACTTCCGCCCCGGTGTTGCCGCGCGGCTCGGTCTTGGCGCTGAGGCGCTGCGTGCGGCCAATCCCGGCCTCGTCTATTGCTCGATCTCGGGCTTCGGCCAGCAGGGGCCGGCCGCCGGGCTGCCCGCCTATGACCTCGTGGCGCAGGCGATGTCGGGCTGGATGGCTGCGACCGGCGAGGAGGACGGCGCGCCGCTGAAGGTCGGCGAGGCGCTCGGCGACGTGGCGGCCGGTCTTTACGCGGTGATCGCGATCCTTGCCGCGCTGGTCGGGCGCGGTCAGACCGGGTGTGGCGCGGCACTCGACGTGGCGATGGTGGATTGCCTCGTCGCGATGCTGCCGACAAGCCATGCGCTCCACCTCTATGCCGGCGTGCCGGTGGCGCGGGTCGGCAACCGCCATCCGCTGTCCACCCCCTTCGGCGCCTTCCGCACTGCCGATGGCCATGCGATCATCGCGGTGCTGGGCAGCCGCCAGTTCGCCGCGCTTTGCGCCGTGATCGGTGCGCCCGAGGCGGCCGCGGACCCGCGCTTTGCCTCCGACGAGCTGCGCACCACGCATGAACCCGCGCTGCGCGCGCTGATCGAGGGCTGGACGGCGCAGCATTCCACCGACGCGGTGGTTGCGGCGCTGGCCGCGGCGCAGGTGCCCACGGCGCCGATCCTGACGCTGGCGCAGCAGCTTGCCTCGGAGCACGCCCGCGCCCGCGCGCTGGTGACCGCCTTGCCGCATCACGCGCTTGGCACGGCGCCGGTGGTGGGCCAGCCGGTCCGCTTCGACGGCGCCGCGCCGCTGGCTGCGACCGGCGCCCCGGCGCTTGGCGGGCAGACCCGCGCGGTGCTCGAGGGGCTGGGGCTGAGCAGGAAACAGATCGACGGGCTGATTGCCGCGGGGATCGTGACGGAGACGACAGATGACTGATTTTGACCACCTGCTCGGCGACGAGGAGCGGATTTTCCTCGACACCCTCGCCCGGTTCTCGGCCGAGGTGCTGGCCCCGCAGGCCGCGGCGACCGACGAGAGCGGCGCCTTCGTGCACGCGCAACTCGCCGCGCTCGCCGAAACCGGGATGATGGGCGCGAACCTGCCCGAACGCTGGGGCGGGGCGGAGATCTCGGCGCATGCGCTGTTCGAGGCGGTGGCGACGGTGGCGGGCGGCTGCGGCTCGACCGTCTCGGCGCTGACCGCTCATTTCCTCGCCACCGACAGCCTGCTCATCGGCGGCGATGACGCGCTGCGCGCGCGCTTGCTGCCGGCGGCGGCCGAGGGCCGGCTGCTCGGCGCCTTCGGTCTGACCGAGCCGAACGCCGGATCGGACCCGGCTGACATGCGTACCCGTGCCACCCGCGAGGGCGACGGCTGGCGGATCAAAGGGCGCAAGTGCTTCATCTCGAACGGCGGCGTCGCCGATTTCATCGTGGTCTATTGCGTCACCGACCCGGCGGCGGGGCATCGCGGGATCTCGGCCTTCGTGGTCGAGAAGGGCACGCCCGGCCTCACCCCGGGGCGGGTCGAGCAGACCATGGGGCTGCGCGGCGGCCATGTCTGGGAACTCGACCTC
Organism: Paenirhodobacter ferrireducens; assembly: GCF_004022265.1. GTDB lineage: Bacteria > Pseudomonadota > Alphaproteobacteria > Rhodobacterales > Rhodobacteraceae > Rhodobacter > Rhodobacter ferrireducens. Next base: position 52,557 of record NZ_SAVB01000020.1, on the reverse strand, counting down.
GACGTGCTGGTGCCCGAGGCGAACCGGCTCGGTGCCGAGGGCACGGGGTTCCGCACCGCGATGCAGGTGCTCGACAACGGCCGTGTCGAGGTTGCGGCGATGGCGGTGGGCATTGCCCGCGCGGCCCTCGCCGCCGCCCGAGACTGGACGAAGAGCCGCATCATCGGTGGGGCGCCGCTCGCCAGCCGCCAGGGCATCCAGTGGATGCTGGCCGACATGGCGACCGAGCTGAGCGCGGCCGAGCTGCTCGGCCACGAGGCGGCACGCCAGCGTCAGGCGCATCAGCGCTTCACCACCGCGGCCTCGAAAGCCAAGCTGTTCGCCACCGAGGCCGCCGGGCGCATCGCCGATGCCGCGCTGCAGATCCATGGCGGCTACGGCTATACCCGCGACTTCCCGCTTGAACGTCACGCCCGCGACCTGCGCATCATGCGCATCTACGAGGGCTCTTCCGAAATCCAACGCAACATCATCGCAGGCCGGCTGCTTGCCTGACGCGCCGAAAGGACACACCATGACCAATCCCCGTCACAACATCCGCGACATCTTCCCGGCGACCGGAACCGAGATCAGCGCGAAAAGCTGGCTGACCGAGGCTCCGCTGCGGATGCTGATGAACAACCTGCACCCGGATGTCGCCGAGAACCCGCACGAGCTGGTGGTCTATGGCGGCATCGGCCGCGCGGCCCGCACCTGGGAAGATTTCGACCGCATCTGCGACAGCCTGCGCAAGCTCGAGGCGGACGAGACGCTGCTTGTGCAGTCGGGCAAGCCGGTCGGCGTGTTCCGCACCCACCCGGATGCGCCGCGGGTGCTGATCGCGAACTCGAACCTGGTGCCGCACTGGGCCACCTGGGACCATTTCAACGAGCTCGATAAGAAGGGTCTGGCGATGTATGGCCAGATGACCGCGGGCTCGTGGATCTACATCGGCACGCAGGGCATCGTGCAGGGTACCTACGAGACCTTCGCCGAGGCCGGCCGGCAGCATTACGACGGCTCGCTCAAGGGCCGCTGGATCCTGACCGCCGGGCTCGGCGGCATGGGGGGCGCGCAGCCGCTCGCTGCGGTGATGGCCGGCGCCTGCTGCCTTGCCGTCGAATGCGACGAGACCCGTGCCGATTTCCGCATCCGCACCCGCTATTGCGACGAGAAGACCCATTCGCTCGATGAGGCGCTGGCGATGATCGCGCGCTGGACCGCGGCGGGCGAGGCGAAATCGGTCGCGTTGATCGGCAACGCCGCCGAGATCTTCCCCGAGATCGTGCGCCGGATGAAGGCGGGCGAGGCGCTGCCGAACGGACGGCCCGACATCGTCACCGACCAGACCTCGGCGCATGACCCGATCCACGGCTATCTGCCGCGCGGCTGGAGCGTCGCCGAGTGGCGCGCGCGTCAGGAGACCGAGCCGAAGGCGGTGGAACAGGCCGCCCGCGCCAGCATGAAGGCGCATGTCGCCGCGATGGTCGATTTCTGGAACGCCGGCGTGCCGACGCTCGATTACGGCAACAACATCCGGCAAATGGCGCTCGAGGAAGGGCTCGAGAACGCCTTTGCCTTCCCGGGCTTCGTGCCGGCCTATATCCGGCCGCTGTTCTGCCGCGGCATCGGGCCGTTCCGCTGGGCGGCGCTTTCGGGCGATCCGGAAGACATCTACAAGACCGATGCAAAGATGAAGGAGCTGTTCCCCGAGAACGCGCATCTGCACCGCTGGCTCGACATGGCGCGCGAGCGCATCGCCTTCCAGGGCCTGCCGGCGCGGATCATGTGGATCGGCCTTGGCGACCGGCACCGTGCCGGCCTCGCGATCAACGAGATGGTGCGTACGGGCGAGCTGAAGGCGCCGGTGGTGATCGGCCGCGACCACCTCGATTCGGGCTCGGTCGCCTCGCCCAACCGCGAGACCGAGGCGATGAAGGACGGTTCGGATGCGGTCTCGGACTGGCCGCTGCTGAACGCGCTGCTCAACACCGCCTCCGGCGCGACCTGGGTCTCGTTGCATCACGGCGGCGGCGTCGGCATGGGCTTCTCGCAGCATTCGGGCATGGTGATCTGTTGCGATGGCACCGAAGAGGCCGACCGTCGCATCGAGCGGGTGCTGTGGAACGACCCGGCGACCGGCGTCATGCGCCACGCCGATGCAGGCTACGAGATCGCGAAGGACTGCGCGCGCGAACACGGGCTGAACCTGCCCGGCATCCTGAAATGAGGCTGATCCGCCGCGACGACCTGACCGCGCAGCCGTGGAAGAACGGCGGCGGCCGGACCTGGGAGATCGCCGCCTCTCCCGAGGGCGCCGGTTTCGACGCCTTCGGCTGGCGCGTGAGCATGGCCGAGGTGGCGGCGGATGGCCCGTTCTCGGCCTTTGCGGGCATCGACCGCACGCTGAGCGTGCTGTCGGGGGCGATGTTGCTCGACTTCGCCGCCGGGGGTACGGTCGCGCTCGACGCGGCTGCGCCGCCGCTTGCCTTTCCGGGCGAAGCGGCGGTACAGGCGCGTCTTGTGCAGGGGCCGGTGATCGACCTCAACGTGATGACACGGCGCGGGGCCTTCGGTCATCGCGTGACTGCCCTGCGAACGGGCGAAGTCGCGCCGCAGGGGACGATGCTGTTGATCGCGCGGGCGGAATCGACGCTCGATAGCGGTCTGGCCCTTGCGCATGGCACGGTTTTGCGCGCCGATCCGCAGGAAGACCTTGCGGGGCTGCGCGGCACCGGGGCGCTTCTGGCCGTGGGGCTGCGGGCGCTTTGACGATTTCCGGCGCCGGGCCCGGCGCCGGTTCCACAGTCGGTGCCTAAGGGGCGCGGCACCGATCGCAACCAGCCCCGACGACAGGAGAGACACATGACCTTCCAGACCTCGCTGAAATCGGCCCTCTTCGGCCTTTCGGCGCTCACCCTCGCCGCCACCGGCGCGCTGGCCGACCAGCTTGCCGACATCAAGGCCGCCGGCAAGATCGTCGCCGCGACGGAGATGCACTATGCGCCCTTCGACATGCTCGAGAACGGTGAATACGTCGGCTTCGACCGCGACCTCTTCGACGAGATCGCCAAGGAGCTGGGCGTGACGCCGGAATATCAGGACCTGCCCTGGACCTCGATCCTGCCCGGGCTCGAGGTGAAGAAGTTCGACTTCGTGCTCGCTCCGGTGACGATGACCGCCGAGCGCGCCGAGCGCTATGCCTTCACCCTGCCGATCTCGGATGCCACGGTCGCCTTCGTCCAGCGCAAGGGCGGGCCGCTGAGCACGCCCGAGGACGCCAAGGGCAAGACCGTCGGCACCCAGAAGGGCACCGCACAGGAAATCCAGCTGCAGGCCTTCAGCGACAAGATCGGCGGCATCACCATCAAGGGCTACGGCACGCCGGACGAGGCCTATGCCGACCTGATGACCGGGCGTCTCGACGCGGTGGCGGGCTCGGCGCCGCTGCTGAACTATCTCGCCAAGACCCGGCCGGCGGATTTCGCCGTGGTCAATCCGCCGTTCGGCAAGCCCACCTATTTCGCCTTCGTCGCGCGCAAGGGGGAGGGCGACACGCTGATCGCCGCGATCAACGAGGCGATCAAGAAGATCGAGGACGACGGCCGGATGAAGGCGCTGCAGGAAAAGTGGTTCGGCGCTGCGACCGAGCTGCCGCAAGAGATGCCGCAGCTCTGATGCAACCCGCGGGCCGGTCTGACCGGCCCGCTCTTTCCGAGAGGCGGCAATGTTCTCGTTCCAGACGATCTTCGACAATCTGCCGGTGCTGATCGGCGCGGCACGCTATACGCTGCTGATCTCGGTGCTGGGCTGCGCGCAGGGGCTGCTGGTCGGCGCCGTGGTCTGTGCCGGGGCGCTGTCGCGCCGGGTCTGGCTGCGCCGGGCCGCCGCGCTTTACGTCAGCTTCTTCCGCGGTGTGCCGCTGTTGATCCAGCTGCTCGTCGCCTTCTATCTGCTGCCGGTGATCGGCATCAACGTGCCCGCGCTGGTGGCCGCAGTGCTGACCGTCGGCCTGTGCGCCGCCGCCTACCTGTCCGAGGTGCTGCGCGGTGCGCTCAACGCCATTCCGAGGGGCCAGGCCGAGGCTGCCGCCGCGATCGGCATGGCGCCGCGCGATCTGTGGCTGCGCATCCTGCTGCCGCAGGCGCTCAAGATCGGCCTGCCCGCGATCATCAACGAGCTGATCTTGCTGGTGAAGGCAAGTTCGCTCGTCACCGTCGTCGGGATCGTCGAGATCACCCGGATGAGCCAGTCGATCGCCTCCGCCACCTATCGCCCGCTCGAAATCTACCTTGCCGCCGCCTTCCTCTATCTCGCGATCAACCTGGTGATCGCGCAGGCGGGCCGGCTGCTGGAACGGAGGCTCGCCTACTGATGCCTGATCTGCTGCACCGTTATGGCCCCGATCTGCTGACCGGCTTCGGCATGACGCTGTTCACCTGGGCGCTTGGCACGCTGCTGGGCTTCGCGCTCGGCTTCGCCATCGAACTGCTGCGCCGCTTCGGGCCGAAACGCCTTGCCTGGCCGATCCGCGCCTATGTCGAGTTCATCCGCGGCACGCCCTTCCTCGTGCAGCTTTTCGTGCTCTATTACGGCGGCCCGCTGATCGGGCTGCGGCTCGATGCGCTGCCCGCCGGCGTGCTCGGGCTCACCATCTATGGCAGCGCCTATTTCACCGAGATCCTGCGCGCCGGTTTCGATGCCGTGCCGAAGGGGCAGATCGAGGCCGCCCGCGCCATGGGCTTTACCGACGGGGTGATCGTGCGGCGGATCATGGTGCCGGTGATGATGGTCTCGGCGCTGCCGGCGCTGGTGAACTTTGCCATCATCCTCACCAAGGAAACGGTGATCCTGTCGATGATTACCGTGCCCGAGATCATGTTCCAGACCCAGACGATGATGAGCGAGACCTTCGCCTTCGTCGAGCCGATCCTCATTCTCGCCCTGTTCTTCTGGGGCTTTGTCGAGGTGATCTCGCGCCTCGGCCGCCGCCTCGAGCGGCGCTTCACCCACTACCTGCTCGAGCGGAGCTGACCGATGACCACGCTTTCCTCTTCCCCCGCCGCCGCCTCGATGCGCAAGGTGAACAAATACTACGGCACCTTCCATGCGCTGCGCGACGTCGACCTCGATATCCCGCCGGGCAAGGTGACCTGCCTGATCGGCCCCTCCGGCTCGGGCAAGTCGACGCTGCTGCGCTGCCTGAATTTCCTCGAGGATTACGACAGCGGCGAGGTGCGCATCGACGATCAGCTGATCGGCTATGAAACTCCCGGCGGGCGGCGGATGTCGGCGCGGCGGCTGCGCGAGATGCGCCGCGACATCGGCATGGTGTTCCAGCAGTTCAACCTCTGGCCGCACATGACGGCCCTGCAAAACGTCGCCGAGGGGCTCGAGCGGGTGCGCGGCTTCTCGCGCCCCGAGGCCGAGGTGCGGGCGCGCGAGGCGCTGGCCAAGGTGGGGCTGGCCGACAAGGAGGCCAATCACCCGAGCCGGCTGTCGGGCGGTCAGCAGCAGCGCGTGGCGATCGCCCGCGCGATCGCGATGCAGCCGCGCATCATGCTGTTCGATGAGCCGACAAGCGCGCTTGACCCCGAACTGGTGGGCGAGGTGCTGGGAGTGATGAAGCAGCTTGCGAGCGAGGGCATGACGATGGTCGTGGTGACCCATGAGATGGGCTTTGCCGCCCATGTCGCCGATCGCGTGGTCTTCATGGAGCGGGGCGAGATCGTGGCCGTCGGTTCGCCGCGGGAGGTCTTCCACGACGCCGCCGATCCGCGTCTGCAGAGCTTCCTGCAAGGCTACCGGGAGCGCAATTCGCTCGAGTTCTAGGGGCTTGATCCCACCGTCTGATGGCGCGATCGGCGCTGTTGTGCAAAACCTGCTCTGGGTTCATCATCTGACTCCGGTGTGAGAGCTGGCGGGCGGGAGCGGGCCGACCCGCCCGCCCCGCAAGGTCAAGAACCGGGGGCGATCATGAAGCGCTCATGTGCCTCGGCTCGCTGACGATCTGGTTTGCTCCCGAGCGGGTTTGTTGCACATATCGGTGAGAGGGATTCAGTTCGGGAATCCGTAGGGTTAGGTCAGTCACATGCCGAAGCCTGACACCTCCCGCTATCGCCCGACGAACTGGCCCAGCTACAACGCCTCGCTCAAGCGACGCGGCTTCCCGTCGATCTGGTTCGATCCAGAGATGGAGTGGTACGCGGTCAGGACCGGCAGGCGCGGCCCCCCCGAGATCTTCTCCGACAGTGCCATCCAGATGTGAGTAAGCGGTGTGAACCGCGCCAGGTTTGCCGGAGGCTGATTGGGGTGAGTTACGCGGCCATGTCTTCAGTTTCCAGAGCGGCGTAGAAGTTTGCCTCCGCTTCCGCCGGCGGGATGTTCCGATCGGTTCGAGCAGGCGGCGGTTGTTGAACCAGTCGACCCATTCGAGGGTGGCATATTCAACGGCCTCGAAGCTCCGCCACGGCCCGCGTCAATGGATGACCTCCGCCTTGAAGAGACCGTTGATCGTCTCCGCCAAGGCGTTGTCGTAGCTGTCGCCGACGCTGCCCACGGATGGTTCGATGCCGGCCTCGCCCAACCGCTCGGTGTAGCGCATGGACAGGTATTGGGCAGATTCAACCGGTCGTCGCAACACCCCGCTATTGGAGGTGTTGTTGATGTCAGGAAGACGGAAGTCGGAGCGTTCGATGCGACGCAAATTATCCTCGCCAGATCGGCCGCCAGTCTGGCAGCGTGAGCATCTGTACCGGTTCTGGCGGGAGATTGCAGCGGGGCTGTCCAGCGAAGAAGCCGCTGTTGCAGCGGGAGTTTCCGCTCCGGTCGGAACCCGATGGTTTCGGAGTTCTGGCGGAGGGTTCCCCTGAGCCTTCACCCCGACAACATCGCGGCGTTCGACGGCGTGGACGACGACACCCGCGTTTTCATCGCTCCTGCGACCGAAGCCCTGACAGCGGCACACACCTGCCTCGGCTCGATCTACGATTACCGGGAAGCCGCGTTCTCCGACCCGACGCTGACCGAGCCAGCCGCGCTGCTCAAGGCCGACGACTACGCGATGGCGAAGCTGGAGGGTGTCACCCGCCAGTTGGACGGTGCAATCGCCCGGTTCACGACGACGATCAAGTCGCTGGAAAGCGACCTGTCCGCCAGCGTGAAAGAGCAGGCGGGCAAGATGGTGAGCGGTGAGGTGCGCGCCCTGATGCAGAAGTCCCCTGACCGGGTGGGCCTGCTTGAGAAGGCGGTCGGCGACAAGGATCTGGACGTGCTGAACGCGGTTTGCGGCGCGCCTCCGATGCTGTCGGGCTTGTCCAAGGAGATGCACGCGCACTTCACCCGCCTCTACAACGAGATGACGAAGCCCGAGGCAACGAAGCGGTTGAAGGCGCTGACCGCTGCCCGCGACTACCTTGAACGCCACGGACCGCAGGTGCTGAAAGAGCCGATCAAGGCGGTGGGCGTCATCCAAATCCCCATCCCCGGCCCGGAGGGCAAGACCCTCGGGTATCGCACCGAAGGACCGGATGCCTACCGCAAGAAGCGCAACGCCTCCGTCAAGGTCTACCGGCAGCACGCCTGACCCCTGAATCGAAACTGTTGATGCAGGTGCCAATGGCAGACGTAATCAAACCTAGCTGGATGGAAGGCTTCGTGCCTGATCCTGCCCCGCCCGGCAGTCGCTGGCCCAAGGGGGTCAGCGACTGCCGGGCGGGCCGCCCCAAAGGATCGCTCAGCAAGAGCGACAAGATCGCCCGCGCCCTGAACGAAGAAGGTCTGGACGTTGTGCGCGTCGTGCTTGACGCGGCGAAGGCAGGCGATCTGACGGCCTGTGGTCACATCCTCAACCGGATCGCGCCGAGGATGTGTGGCGAGTGCAAAGCGGCCCCGAAGGGGCAGAGACGAACATCATAGCCGCTGCCGCAGGAGTGGCAGAGCAGCGGCACGCGGCCTCGCCAGCCGTGCGAAGCGTAGGCAACCGTCCCTCGTAAATCCAACGGAGCCAGCCGTCAGCGGCTACTCCTTGTCGCTCGCAACGGTAGAAGCTGCCCGGGTGCATGTGCAGCGGGTCGCTTTTTGCTGACTGCTATGATTCATGTGCAGCGGCTAGAATAGCGCTAGCACGGGCCGCCAATAGCATACCAACCCCGTGAAAGGGGCCGCTTAAGTGCTTGTTGTAGCTAGGTAATTTGGCTCCGGCGGTAGGGATCGAACCTACGACCAATTGATTAACAGTCAACTGCTCTACCGCTGAGCTACGCCGGAACACGGTATCTGTCATGCGTGCATCCCTGACAGGGGGATCTGGCTCCGGCGGTAGGGATCGAACCTACGACCAATTGATTAACAGTCAACTGCTCTACCGCTGAGCTACGCCGGAACACGCGCCGTTCTATAAAGGCCACGTGACACTGGCGCAAGGGGGAGCTGCGCGTTTTTTGCCGTTTCCGTCAACGCCGCGAAAAGCGCGCCGAAGGGGACAGGGATCCCTCGGGGGCGACCTCATTTTGCGAGGTCATTTCAACAAGATGCGCAAAGACATTGCGCGCTGCGGCGGCCAGGAGCGCCGGCGGCGTGTCAGTGTAGATTGTCGCGGTCAGCGTCGCAACGGTGGCCGGACCGGCCTCGAGCGCGGCAAGGATCTGTGCGCTGCGGTCGCGCCGGTGCGCGGCAAGCTCGCCCAGCCGTGCGGCCGTCGCTCCGACCGGGGCGCCATGGCCCGGGTAGAACACCCGCCAGTCCCGTGAGGCGAGCCGGTCGAGAGAGCGGAAATAGTCGCCCAGATCGCCATCGGGCGGCGAGATCAGCGTCGAGGCCCAGCCCATCACATGGTCGCCCGAAAACAGCGCATCGCCCCAGGCGAAGCTGAGGTGGTTACAGAAATGCCCGGGCGTGTGCAGCGCCGTCACCTGCCAGTCGCCAAGCCCGATCTCCTCGCCGTCGGCGAGCGTCACGTCGGGGCGGAAGGCGCGATCGACGCCCTCGCCACCGCCCGCCAGCCCCCCGGCCGCGAGCCGCGCCATCACGTCCGAGCGGCCGGCCTCGGGCGGGCCGAAGGCATGGACCTTGGCCCCGGTCGCCTCGGCGAGCGTCCGCGCGCCCGGGGAATGGTCGAGATGGGCATGGGTGACGAGAATCGCCGCCACCCGCTCGCCCGGATCAAGGCCTTCGAGGATGGCGCGCAGATGGCCCGCATCGGCCGGGCCGGGGTCGATCACCGCCACCGCGCCGGTGCCGAGCACATAGCTGCAGGTGCCCTCGAGCGTCATCGGCGAGGGGTTCGGTGCCACGATCCGCCGCAGCCCCGCCTCGAGCCTCTCCATCGCCATCTTCCGCTTCCTCTCTGCCGCCCGTCCGGCTAGGGTTCTGCCATGAAATTCGGCTGGCTCAAACAGATCATGCCACGCGGGCTGTACGGGCGGGCCGCGCTGATCCTGATTTTGCCGGTGGTCACCATCCAGCTCGTCGTCTCGGTGGTCTTCATCCAGCGCCATTTCGAGCGGGTGACGCGGCAGATGACCGCCTCGATGCTGCGCGAGATCGCGCTGGTCGTCGACCGGGTCGAGGCGGCGCCGTCGCTTGCCGCGGCGCAGGCGGTGATCGACGATCTGGCCGAGCCGCTCGGCCTGCAGGTCGAACTGCCGGCCGGTGCCCCGGAAGATCAGATCACCCGCGACCAGCGCCCCTTCACCGACCTGACCGGCATCGTGGTGATCGACACGATCCGGGCGGGCGTCGCCGATCTGCGGGCGATCGACCTGAGCGAGGGCTCGCGCGTCAAGCTCTTGGTCGACACCCCCTGGGGGGTGGCGCGGATCACCTTCCAGCGCGCCTGGGTCTCGGCCTCGAACCCGCACCAGCTGCTGGTGCTGATGGTCATGGTGTCGCTGCTGATGACGCTGATCGCCTTCATCTTCCTGCGCAACCAGCTGCGCCCGATCCAGCGGCTTGCGCGGGCGGCCGATGCCTTCGGCAAGGGGCAGGTGGTGAGCTATCACCCCTCGGGCGCGACCGAGGTGCGCACCGCGGGCGCCGCCTTCGTCGATATGCGCGCCCGCATCATCCGGCAGATCGAGCAGCGCACGCTGATGCTCTCGGGGATCAGCCACGACCTGCGCACGCCGCTGACCCGGCTGCGGCTTGGCCTGTCGATGCTGCCCGAGGATGACGACAGCCGCGACGAGATCGCCGCGATGGAGCGCGACGTGGCAGAAATGGGCAAGCTCGTCGATGCCTTCCTCGATTTCGCGCGCGAAGGCGCGACGGCGGGCGAACCCGAGCGGATCGACCCCTGCCAGCTGGTGGCGCGGGTGGTCGAGGATGCCGAGCGGGCGGGCCAGCAGGTGGCGCTGACCGCCTGTCCGGGGGCTGGGCAGATCGAGATCACCGCCCGCCCGGATGCGATCCGCCGCGCGCTCGAGAACCTGATCGGCAATGCGGTGCGCTATGGCACGCGGGCCGAGGTCTCGGTCGTGCTCTCGCCGAAATCGGTGCGGATCCTCGTCGAGGATGACGGTCCCGGTATCCCGCCTGAGCGGCGCGAGGAGGCGCTGCGCCCCTTCGCCCGGCTCGATCCCTCGCGCAATCAGGACCGAGGGCCGGGGGTGGGGCTAGGGCTGTCGATCGCTGCCGATGTGATGCGCCGGCACGGCGGCAGTCTGCGGCTTGGCGAGAGTGCGCGGCTGGGCGGGCTGAGCGCCGAGCTGGTGTTGCCGCGCTGATCCCCGCGCCGCGGCCGATCCGGGGCGCCGATCCGGGCTTGCCCCGGCGCGGGGCTGCCTGCATTGTAAAGGAGACGTGACGCAGCGCACCGGTGCACTGGTTGAAGCGGGCCTGCCTCACCCCTAGATATGGTCAAACCGGGAAGGGCCGGGGCTGCCGCAGGGGCGGGGCCGGTGCCCTTTCGCCAAAGAGGAATGATGATGACCGAGACCCTCTCGACCACCTATCCCGTCCTGCCGCTGCGCGACATCGTGGTGTTCCCGCACATGATCGTCCCGCTGTTCGTCGGCCGGGAGAAATCCGTCCGGGCGCTGGAAGCGGTGATGGCAGACGATCGCCAGATCCTGCTTGCAAGCCAGATCGACCCGGCGGTGGACGAGCCCACGACCGAGGGGATTTTCCGCACCGGCGTGCTGGCCAATGTCCTGCAACTGCTCAAGCTGCCCGACGGCACCGTGAAGGTGCTCGTCGAGGGGCGCACCCGCGTGCGCATCGCGGAGTTCCTGCCCAATGACGCCTATTTCGAGGCCGAAGCCGAGGTGCTCGAAGAAACCGAGGGCGACACCGAGACGATCCGCGCGCTGCTGCGCTCGGTCGCCGAGGAATTCGAGCGCTACGCGAAGATCAAGAAGAACATCCCCGAGGAGGCGCTGGCCGCCGTCGCCGAGACGCAGGAGGCCGACAAGCTGGCCGATCTCGTCGCCGGCCATCTCGGGCTCGAGGTGAAGGCCAAGCAGGAGCTGCTCGAGACGCTCGACGTCAGCACGCGGCTCGAGAAGGTCTATGGCCTGATGCAGGGGGAGGTTTCCGTCCTGCAGGTCGAGAAGAAGATCAAGTCGCGCGTCAAGTCGCAGATGGAGAAGACCCAGCGGGAGTATTACCTGAATGAGCAGATGAAGGCCATTCAGCGCGAGCTGGGCGATGGCGAGGAAGGCCAGAACGAGCTCAACGAACTCGAGGAGAAGATCCGCGCCACGAAGTTCTCCAAGGAGGCCCGGGAAAAGGCCGAGGGCGAGCTGAAGAAGCTGAAGTCGATGTCGCCGATGTCGGCCGAGGCGACGGTGGTGCGCAACTATCTCGACTGGCTGCTGAGCCTGCCGTGGGGCGTGAAGAGCCGGGTGAAGAAGGATCTCGCCGCCGCCGAGAAGGTGCTCGACGCCGATCACTATGGCCTCGAGAAGGTCAAGGAGCGGATCGTCGAATACCTCGCCGTGCAGGCGCGGTCCGACAAGCTGAAGGGGCCGATCCTGTGCCTCGTCGGCCCGCCCGGCGTCGGCAAGACCTCGCTCGGCCGCTCGGTCGCCAAGGCGACGGGGCGCGAGTTCATCCGCATCTCGCTTGGCGGCGTGCGCGATGAGAGCGAGATCCGTGGTCACCGGCGCACCTATATCGGCTCGATGCCCGGCAAGATCATCCAGGCGTTGAAGAAGGCGAAGACCACGAATCCGCTCATCCTGCTCGACGAGATCGACAAGATGGGGCAGGACTTCCGTGGCGACCCGGCTTCGGCGATGCTCGAGGTGCTCGACCCGGAACAGAACGGCACCTTCGTCGACCACTATCTCGAGGTCGAGTATGATCTGTCCAACGTGATGTTCATCACCACGGCGAACAGCTACAACATGCCCGAACCGCTGATGGACCGGATGGAGATCATCCCGCTCTCGGGCTACACCGAGGACGAGAAGATCGAGATCGCGCGCCAGCACCTTGTCGACAAGGAGACGAAGGCGAACGGGCTGAAGAAGACCGAGTTCACCGTCACCGACGAGGCGCTGCGCGACATCGTGCGCTATTACACCCGCGAGGCGGGGGTGCGGTCGCTCGAACGGGCCATCGCCAAGCTGGCGCGCAAGGCGGTGACCGAGATCCTGAAGTCGAAGGGCGCGGTGAAAGCCGTCACCGTCGATGGCGCGAAGCTCGAGGATTACCTCGGCGTGAAGCGCTTCCGCTATGGTCTGGCCGAGAAGGAAGATCAGGTCGGCGTGGTGACCGGGCTTGCCTGGACCTCGGTCGGTGGCGATCTGCTGCAGATCGAGGCGCTGAAGCTGCCCGGCAAGGGGCGGATGAAGACCACCGGCAAGCTCGGCGACGTGATGAAGGAATCGATCGAGGCGGCGTCGAGCTATGTGCGCTCGATCGCGCCTGAACTTGGCATCAAGCCGACGAAGTTCGAGAAGGTCGACATCCACGTCCACGTTCCCGAGGGTGCGACGCCGAAGGACGGGCCGAGCGCGGGCATCGCCATGGTCACCTCGATCGTCTCGGTGCTGACCGGCATTGCGGTGCACAAGGACATCGCGATGACCGGCGAGGTGACGCTGCGCGGCAACGTGCTGCCGATCGGCGGCCTCAAGGAGAAGCTGCTCGCCGCGCTGCGGGGGGGCATCAAGACCGTGCTGATCCCCGAGGAGAACGAGAAGGACCTGATCGACATCCCCGAGAACGTGAAGGAGGGGCTGACGATCATCCCGGTGAGCCATGTGCGCGAGGTGCTGCCGCGTGCGCTGGTGCGGATGCCCGAGCCGATCGAATGGGACGAGGAGGCCGAGGAAGCCGCCGCGGCCGCGGCTGCGCTGGCTGCGCGCGAGGGCCACGTCGCCACTGCGCATTGAGCGCCGCCCGTTCCTGAAAAATGAGAACGCGCCCCGTGAGGGGCGCGTTTCCGTTTCAGCCGGCCTCTGATCGGGTGGATCAGCTCCCGGCGCCGCTGGTCGAGCTGCTCGACGAGCCGCCGGCTGCGACGGCAAGCGCGAGCAGCAGCACCGCGGGCACGACCAGCGCGGGATTGCTGGTCGAGGGCGCGGCCACGACCACGGGTTCGGTCTCGATGATGGGCTTTTCGTAACCCCCGGCAAACGCCGCGGGAGCAGCGAAGGACAGGGCGGTGGCAGTCAGCAACAGTTTGCGCATCGGAACTCCTTAGTGGTTAGGTGGGGTCGTCCCCGAAGCGTGCGGGCATCTTGTCCTTCGGTCAAGAATTCATGCCGCGAGCGCGAAAGATTCCGCGATCGTCCGCGTTTGGGTGCTGGATCGGCGTGTTTCTGCACCATACTCTGACCTCGAATCAGTTGCGAGAGGCGCAGATGACCAGTTCCATGATGCAAGAGTTTGCCGAAGACGATATGCCCGACGACGCGGCGGGGACCGAGACCGGTCCGACGCCGGCGGAAGAGGGCGGAGCGAGCCTCGTGCTCCGCAAGAAGGATTTTGTCGAGCGCGTCGCACTTGCCGCCGGGGTGAAGAAGGGCAAGGTGCGCGAGATCACCGATGCGGTTCTGCAGGTTCTGGGCGAGGCGCTGGCCAATGGCGAAAGCCTGGCCATCCCGCCGCTTGGCAAACTGCGCGTGACCAAGCACGCCGGCAAGGACGGTGATCTGCTGCAGATTAAGCTGAAGCGGATCGAGGCCGGTGGCAAGAAGGGCGAAAAAACCGACGAGGCCCCTCTTGCAGAGGCCGAGGAGTGACGCTAGAAGCCACTCCACCGGGCGATTAGCTCAGCGGTAGAGCGCTTCGTTCACATCGAAGATGTCAGCGGTTCAAATCCGTTATCGCCCACCAGAATTCTGCCGGCCCCCTCGCGGGGCCGGTTTTCGTTTCAGGACCCCGCCGCTGCGTCGCAGCCGGCGGGGTCTTGCATTCTGGGGGGGGCTGCAAGCTCTGGCTTGATTCATGCGTGAACTGGTTATATTTTTTTACCAGTGGAGGAGATCGCATGGATATGCCGGTGCCAGCCGCGCGAGTGCTCGCGCGCAAGCAAGAGATCGTGGCGCGGCTGCGCGCGGTGCTGCCTTCCGATTCGGTGATCGACGACCCGGCCGAGACGCGCGCCTATGAATGCGATGCGCTCTCGGCCTGGCGCTGTGCGCCGCTCGCGGTCGTGCTGCCGCGCACCACGGCCGAGGTCGCGGCGGTGCTGCGGATCTGCACGGAGGAGGGGGTGCCGGTGGTGCCACGCGGCGCCGGCACCTCGCTTGCCGGCGGCGCCATGCCCACCGCCGATTCGGTGGTGCTGGGGCTCGCGCGGATGACCCGGGTGCTCGAGGTCGATTTCGAGAACCGCTTCATCCGGGTCGAGGCCGGGCGCACGAACCTGTCGGTCACCGCGGCGATCGAGGGCGAGGGGTGGTTCTATGCGCCCGATCCCTCGAGCCAGCTTGCCTGCGCCATCGCCGGCAATATCGCGATGAACTCCGGTGGGGCGCATTGCCTGAAATACGGGGTGACGACGAACAACCTGCTGGGCGTCACCTTCGTCACCGGCGCGGGCGAGGTGGTCGAGCTGGGCGGACCCTTCTGCGATGCCCCGGGGCTCGATCTGCTGGGCGTCGTGTGTGGCTCGGAAGGGCAGCTCGGTGTGGTGACCGAGGCGGTGCTGCGCATCCTGCCGAAACCCGAGGGCGCGCGGCCGGTGCTGATCGGCTTTGCCGCGAACGAGATCGCCGGGGCCTGTGTCGCCGACATCATCCGCGCCGGCATCCTGCCCGTCGCGATCGAGTTCATGGACCGGCCCTGCATCGAGGCGACCGAGGCCTTCTGCGCCGCGGGGTATCCCGACTGCGAGGCGCTGCTGATCGTCGAATGCGAGGGCAGCCCGGGCGAGATCGCCGAGCAGCTGGGCCTGATCCGCGAGATCGCCCTGCGCCACGATCCGGTCGAGTTCCGCGAGGCGCGCGACGCAGAGGAGGCGCGACGGATCTGGCTCGGCCGCAAGTCGGCCTTCGGCGCGATGGGGCAGAAGGGCGATTACATCTGCCTTGACGGCACGATTCCGGTCAGCGCGCTGCCCGAGGTGCTGCGCGGCATCGCGGCGCTTGGCCGCGACTTCGGGCTCGAGGTGGCGAATGTGTTCCACGCGGGCGATGGCAACATGCACCCGCTGATCCTTTACGATGCCAACACCCCGGGGCAGCAGGAGCGGGCCGAGGCCCTGGGTGCGGAGATCCTGAAGCTCTGCGTCGCGGCGGGGGGCTGTCTGACCGGCGAGCATGGCGTGGGCATCGAGAAGCGCGACCTGATGGGGGTGCAGTTCACCGCCGCCGATCTCGAGGCGCAGATGCGGGTGAAGGATGTCTTCGACCCGCCCTGGCTGTTGAACCCGGCCAAGGTGTTTCCGCTTGCTGCAAGTGCCGGGCGGCGCGCGGGCGGGGCGTCCCGGGGCGCTGCCCCGGACCCCGAGGTATTTGGGCCAAGATGAAAGCAGGGGCGATGCGGGTCGAAAGCGAGGCGGAGCTGGTCGAGGCGGTGCGGGGCGCGCGCGCGCCCTTGCGCGTGGTGGGCGGCGGCACGCGGGGCGAGGTTGGGGCCGGGGAGCGGCTCGAGGTCGCGATCTCGGGCGTCCGGCTTTACGAGCCGGGTGCGCTGACGCTGATCGCCGGAGCGGGCACGCCGCTTTCCGAGATCGAGGCGGTCGTGGCCGCCGAGGGGCAGCGCCTGCCCTTCGAGCCGCCGCGCTGGGGCGCGCTTCTGGGGCTTGCGGGGGAGAGCACGATTGGCGGGGTTGCCGCCGCGAATGTCTCGGGGCCCAGGCGGGTGCAGGCGGGGGCCTGCCGCGACAGCCTGATCGGGCTGCGCTTCGTCGATGGCGCGGGCATTGCGGTGCAGGCCGGCGGGCGGGTGATGAAGAACGTCACCGGCTATGATCTGGTGAAGCTGCTGGCGGGCAGTCGTGGCCGGCTTGGGGTGCTGAGCGAGGTGGCCTTCAAGCTGCTGCCGGCGGCGCCCGCGCAGGCGACGGTGCGGGCCGAGGTGCCGCTTTCCGAGGCAGGGCGGGTGCTGGCCGCGGCGCTGGCATCGCCCTTCGACGTGTCGGGGGCGGGCTGGTTGCCGGGGCAGGGGGCGGTTTTGCGCCTCGAGGGGCTCGAGGGCTCGGTCGGGTATCGCGCCGGGCGGCTGGCGGCGTTGCTTGCGCCCTGGGGGGCGCGGATCGAGCGCGAGGGCTCGGTCGCGATCTGGCGCGATCTGGCCGAGGTGCGGCCGTTCCATGGCCGCGCGGGCGACATCTGGCGGTTCTCGGTGAAGCCCTCCGAGGCGGCGGCGATCGCGGCGCGGCTGGACGGTGAGGTGGTACTCGACTGGGGCGGCGGGCTGATCTGGGCGCTGCTGCCCGAGGGCACGGACGCCCGGGCGCAGGCCGCGCCCTACACCGGCCATGCCACCTGCCTGCGCGGTCGCGCGCCCCGCGCCGAGCCCGAGGCCCCTGCCGTCGCCGCGCTGAGCCGCGCGCTGCAGGCGCGCTTTGATCCGCGCGGCATTCTCGATCCGGAAAGGGCCGGTTGATGCAGACCTCCTTCACCCCCGAGCAGCTGGCCGACCCGGGTATCGCACGCGCGAACGAGATCCTGCGCGCCTGCGTGCATTGCGGCTTCTGCACCGCCACCTGCCCGACCTATCAGGTGCTGGGCGACGAGCTCGACAGCCCGCGCGGCCGGATCTACCTGATCAAGGACATGCTGGAGAGTGGCCGGCCGGCGGATGCGAAGACCGCGCGCCACATCGACCGCTGTCTTGGCTGCCTTGCCTGCATGACGACCTGCCCTTCGGGCGTGCATTACATGCATCTGGTCGACCACGCCCGCGCCCATGTCGAGCGCACCTTCCGCCGGCCCTGGCACGAGCGCGCGCTGCGCTTCGTGCTGGCGAAGCTGGTGCCCTATCCGGGGCGGTTCCGGCTGGCGTTGCAGGCGGCGCGGCTGGCCCGGCCGTTCGCCCGCCACCTGCCTGATGCGCGGCTGCGCGCGATGCTGGAGATGGCGCCCGCGCGCCTGCCGCGGCCCAGCCCGAACGACCGCCCGCAGGTCTTTGCCGCGGAGGGCGCGCGGCGGTTTCGCGTGGCGTTGCAGATCGGCTGTGCGCAGCGCGCGCTCGATCCCGACATCAATGACGCGACCATCCGCCTGCTGCGCCGGATCGGTTGCGAGGTGGTGGTGCCGCGCGGGCTGGGCTGCTGTGGGGCGCTCAGCCATCACATGGGGCGCGCTGGCGAGGCCCATGCGCAGGCGGCGGCGAACATCCGCGCCTATGGCGCCGCAGGGCCGCTCGATGCGATCGTCCTCAACACCTCGGGTTGCGGCACGACGGTGAAGGATTACGGCCACATGTTCCGGGATGAGCCGCTGGCGGCAGAGGCCGGGCAGGTCGCGGCGCTGGCCTGCGACGTGACCGAGTTTCTCGCCCGTGCCGGCCTGCCCCAGGGCGCGCCGAAGGGGCTGCGCGTCGCCTATCACGCGGCTTGTTCTTTGCAGCACGGCCAGCAGGTGAAGACCGCGCCGAAGGATCTGTTGCGGGCGGCGGGCTTCGAGGTGGTCGAGCCGCTCGACAGCCATCTGTGCTGCGGCTCGGCCGGCACCTACAACCTGCTGCAGCCCGAGATCTCGGCCGAGCTGAAGCGGCGCAAGGTCGCCACGCTCGAGGCGACGGCGCCGCAGGTGATCGCGGCGGGCAATATCGGCTGCATGCTGCAGATCGGTTCGGGCACCGGGCTGCCGGTGGTGCATACGGTCGAACTGCTTGACTGGGCGACCGGCGGGCCCTGCCCGCGGGCGCTCGCGAAAACGCCTTAATGTCGCCGCAGGAAATCTCTAGAAGCGGACATTATAGCCAGCCCTTTCACGGATCTCCGATGCGCCGCCTTGCCAGAGCCCTTGCCGCCCTCGCCCTGCTTGCCGGGCCGGCCGCGGCGTTCGAGAGCGGGCTCAAGCTTCTGGCGACCGGGGCGGAGGGCCGGGGCTGGGAGGCCGTCGGCCGGCTCGACCTCGGTCGTGGCAGCTTCTGCACCGGCACGCTGATCGCCCCCGACTTGGTGCTGACCGCGGCGCATTGCCTTTACGATCCCCGCTCCGGGCAGATGGTCCCGGCCGGGCAGATCGAGTTCCGCGCTGGCTGGCGCAATGGCCGGGCCGTCGCCTATCGGTCTGCGCGGCGGGCGATGGCGCATCCCTCCTACCTGTATCAGGGCCCCGACCGCTTCGACCGTGTCGCCTGGGACCTTGCCCTCGTGCAGCTTGATGCGCCGATCCGGTTGCCGCAGGTGCAGCCCTTCGCGCTCGATCGCGGGCCGGGCGAGGGGGATCAGGTCGGTGTTGTCTCCTATGCCCATGACCGGGCCGAGGCACCGGCGCTGCAGTCGATCTGCGAGGTGCTCAAGCGCGAGGCGGGGGTGGTGCTGATGAACTGCGCCGCCGATTTCGGTTCCTCGGGGGCGCCGGTCTTCGCGATGCGCGAGGGCGAGCCGCGCATCGTCTCGATCGTCTCGGCGAAGGCCGAGCTGCGCAAGGAACCGGTTTCGCTTGGCGCGCTGGTCGACGGGGTGACCGATCTCGAAGAGGCGATGGCGCGCCGCGAGACCCTGCCCGAGACGCGGGAAACCCGCAGCAGCGGGGCGAAATTCATCCGCCCCTGAGGGGGCGGATTTTACCAGCGCGCCCCGCGCGCGGCCCTTGAAACGCGCCTGCTCCCTTCCCAGATTCCCGTCACCGGGGTGCCATGACGGGCCCCGGCAAATCCCATGCCCGGCCCCGTCGGGGCGGGCGCAACGACATCGCTCACGTGAGGATGACACCATGCGTACCTTTGATTTTTCGCCGCTTTACCGTGCTACCGTCGGCTTTGACCGCGTCGCCGACATGATGGATCGGGTGCTTGCCGCCGATGTGGCGCAGCCGACCTACCCGCCCTATAACATCGAGAAGACCGACGAGAACGCCTATCGCATCTCCGTCGCCGTCGCGGGCTTCGGCTCGGACGAGCTGAGCGTCGAGCTGCGCGAGGGCGCGCTGATCGTCGCCGGTCGCAAGACCGAAGAGGCGGGCGAGACCACCTTCCTGCATCGCGGCATCGCCACCCGCGCCTTCGAGCGCCGCTTTGCGCTCGCTGACCACATGAAGGTCACCGGCGCGTCCCATGCCGATGGCATGTTGCACATCGACCTTGTCCGCGAGGTGCCCGAGGCGCTGAAGCCGCGCCGGATCGAGATCGCGGGCCCGGCGACCGTCGAGGCGAAACGCGTCGAGACGGTCGAGGCAAAGCCGCTGAACGCCTGATCGCCGTGACCGGATGAACGGGACGGGGCGCGGGGGAGACCCTCCGCGCCCCGTTTCGTGTCAGCCCGCCCCCAGATCGTCGCGGCTGACCGCCACCGTCTTCAGGACCGCGTGGCAGGCAACGCCCGGCGCAAGGCCAAGCGCGGTGACCGAGCGTTGCGTCAGCCGGGCAAGCACCGCCTCGCGTCCCATCCGCAGCCGCACGAAAGCGCGGCCGCCGGGTTCGGGCTCGATCCGCTCGACGATGCCGGGCAGGATGTTCAGCGCCGACAGCCCCTCGGGGCGCGCGCGTGCGAGGATCACATCCGAGGCATGGAGCCGCAGCCGCAGCCGGGTGCCGGGCGCGCCCGGGGGCTCGGCCACCCAGACCGGCCCGGCGGCCGTGTCGAGCCGCACGAGCCCGTCGGGCGCGGTCTCGCCCACGGTGGCGGCGAGCACCGTGCCGGCCTCGGCCCCGCCAAGACGGGCGGCCAGTGCGGGGTCCGACAGCACCTCGGCCGCCGGCCCGGCGGCCAGCACCCGGCCGGCATCGAGCAGCACCACGGTCGAGGCGAGCCGCGCCACCTCGCCGATCGAGTGGCTGACATAGAGGACGGGGAGCCCCGCATCGCGCAGCCGCTCGATGAAGGGCAGGATCTCCTCGCGCCGCGCGGCGTCAAGCGCGGCGAGGGGCTCGTCCATCAGCAAGAGCCGCGGTTTCGACAGTAGTGCCCGCCCGATCGAGACACGGGCCTTCTCGCCCCCCGACAGCGCGCCGGGGCGGCGCTCGAGCAGCGCGCCGATGCCGAGCATCTCGATCACCTGGTCAAAGCCCGGCCCCGGGGCAGCCTTCGGGGCGAAGCGGGCGCCGTAGAGCAGGTTCGAGCGCACCGAAAGATGCGGGAACAGCCGCGGTTCCTGAAAGACATAGCCGACCCGGCGCCGGCGCGCGGGCAGGTTCACCCCACGCCCGGTGTCGAGCAGCACCTCGCCCTGCGCCACGACCCGGCCCTGCGTCGGGCGGAAGAGGCCCGCGACGGCATTGATGACCGTGGTCTTGCCCGCGCCGGAGGCCCCGAAAAGTGCGGTGACGCCCGCAGGCGCGGTGAAGGCGACATCCACGGCGAAACTGCCGAAATCGTGGGTGAGCGACACTTCCAGCATCATGCCCCCCCGATCCGCTTCGCCACGCGCCGCGCCACCCCTTCCGAGATCAGCACCGCGCCAAGCGCCACCACGACCGACACCCCGGCCAGTCGCGCCGCCTGCAACTCGCCGCCCGGGATCTGCAGGAACGAGTAGATCGCCGAGGGCAGGGTCTGGGTCTGGCCCGGGATGTTCGACACGAAGGTGATGGTGGCGCCGAACTCGCCCATGGCCTTGGCAAAGGCGAGGATCGCGCCGGCCAGCACCCCGGGCAGGATCAGCGGCAAGGTGACGGTGGCGAAGACCGCGATCCGCGAGGCGCCGAGCGTCGCGGCGGCCTGCTCGAGCTTCGGATCGACCGCCTCGATCGCCAGCCGGATCGCCCGCACCATCAGCGGAAAGCCCATCACCGCGGCCGCAAGCGCCGCGCCGGTCCAGCGGAAGGCGAAGACAAGGCCGAAGACGTCATGGAGAAAGCCGCCGATTGGCCCCTTGCGGCCAAAGCTCAGCAGCAGCGCATAGCCCGTCACCACCGGCGGCAGGATCAGCGGCAGATGCACCAGCGCATTGAGCAGCCACATCCCCGGCAGCCGGCTGCGCGCGAGCAGCAGCGCCACGCCGATGCCGAAGGGCAGCGAGGCCGCCACGGCGACCGTGGCGACCTTGAGCGACAGCAGAACCGCCGTCCATTCTTCCGGGCTGAGAAAGCTCACCAGCTCATTTCACCTCGAAGCCCTGGGCCTCGAAGATCGCGGCCGCCTTGGGCGTGCCGAGGTAGTCGAGGAAGGCCTTCGCCTCGGCGGGCGCGGGGCCGTCCTTGATCAGCGCGGCGGGGTAGGTGATCGGCTTGTGGCTGCCTTCGGGGAAGGTCGCGACGACATGCACCTTCGGCTCGGCCGCGGCATCGGTCTTGTAGACGATGCCATAGGGCGCCTCGCCGGTCGCCACGAGGGCAAGCGCCGCGCGCACGTTGTCGGCCTGCGCCACCTGCGGCTCGACCTTGTCCCACAGCCCCATGAAGGTCAGCGCGGCCTTGCCATACTGGCCCGCCGGCACGGAATCCACCAGCGCCATGGCCAGCTTGTGATCGCCAAGCACCTCGGGCAGCTTGGGCAGATCGACCGGCGCCTCGCTGTCCGAGATCAGCACCAGCGTGTTGCCGAGCAGATCCTTGCGGCTGTCGGGCAGCACCATGCCGGCCTTCTCGACATCGTCCATCCAGGCGACCGAGGCCGAGATGAACATGTCGGCCGGCGC
Source organism: Paenirhodobacter ferrireducens (assembly GCF_004022265.1). Lineage (GTDB taxonomy): Bacteria > Pseudomonadota > Alphaproteobacteria > Rhodobacterales > Rhodobacteraceae > Rhodobacter > Rhodobacter ferrireducens. The sequence continues at coordinate 30,430 of NZ_SAVB01000020.1, read as the reverse complement.
ACCGGCGTCGATCTGCTTCGCCAGCGCGGAACTCCCGGCATAGGAGATCACCGGCTTGGTGCCGGTCTCGGCGGCGAACTCGGTGGCGATCTCGTCGAGCGCGGTCTTCATCGAGGCGGCGGCGAAGATCACCGGATCGGCAGCAAGGACAGGGGTCGCGCCGGCCAGCAGCAGGCCGAGGGCGAGGGATGCGAGACGCATGGGGACCTCCGGGTCACGTTATGTTTGCGCGACCATAACCGCCGCTTCCGGCTGGCGGCAAGCGTTATTTCCCATCGGGAATATCCCTTTCCTGCTCCTCTGCCGCGCCGTCGCGCAGCCGTGCGCCGATCGCCGCGATCTCGTCCGCACCGTCCGCAAGCAGCCGCGCCATAAGCGCGCGATAGTCGGCAAGCACGGCCTGGCCCGTTGAGGTCAGTTGTGCCCCGCCGCCATGCGCCCCGCCCCGCGCACTCAGCACCAGCGGCTCGGCAAAGGCGTCGTTCATCTCCTCGACCAGGCTCCAGGCGCGCTTGTAGCTCATCCCCATCCGCCGCCCGGCGGCCGAGATCGAGCCCTCCTCGGCGATTGCCTGAAGCAGGTCGGCCTTGCCCGGCCCGAAGACCAGCTTGCCGTAGTAAAGCCGCAGCGTGGCGCGTGTCAGGTCCATGGGCTCCTCCTGTGTCCATCCTGTCGCGTTCGGTCCGCTCAGGCAAGCCGCCCCCTTGCGCCGCGCTGCCGCATCGGTCAGCCTCGCCGGGCTTGGGGGAGGAAACCATGCGCATGACCATCGTCTTTCTGCTGGCCGCCTATGTGCTGAGCCAGTTCTACCGGGTGTTCCTGGCGGTGCTGACGCCGGTGCTGGGCGCCGATCTCGGGATCAGCGCCGAAGAGCTGGCGCTGGCGCTCGGCTTCTGGTTTGCCGCCTTCGCGGCGATGCAGATCCCGGTGGGCACCGCGCTCGACCGCTTCGGGCCGCGGATGACGACGGCGCTGCTGCTGGGCCTTGGCGGGGCCGGGGGCGCGGCGCTCTTCGCCACGGCGCAGGGGGCGGTGCAGATCCATCTGGCGATGGCGCTTCTGGGGTTCGGCTGTTCGCCGGTGCTGATGGCCGGCTATTACGTCGTCGCCCATGCCTTCCGTCCGGCGCTGTTCTCGATCCTCGCCGCGGCGCTGCTGGGCGGCGGCAGCCTTGGCAACATTCTCGGCGCGGCGCCGATGGCGGCGGCGGTCGAGGCCTGGGGCTGGCGCGCGGTGATGTGGGGGCTGATGGCGGCGACGCTGGTCGTGGCGGCGGGGCTTGCGGTCTTTGCGCGCGACCCGGCGCGGGCCGAGGGGCACGGGGCGCGCCGCGGCTCGCTCCTCGATGTGCTGCGCAACCCGGGCTTCCTGCTGATCCTGCCGCTTGCCTTCACCAACAACGCCGCCTCGGCCGGCATCCGCGGCCTGTGGGCGGGGCCCTGGGCGGGCGAGGTGCATGGCGCCGATGCGCTGACCATCGGCCATGTCACGCTGGCGATGAGCCTTGCCATGGTGCTGGGCAATTTCGTCTACGGGCCGGCCGACCGCATCCTTGGCAGCCACAAGCGCGTGGTGCTGGTGGGCAACCTGTGCCTGTGCCTGGCGCTCGCGGTGCTGGTCGCGATGCCCGGGATGTCGCTGGTCGGCGGCGCGGTGGCGCTCGCTGCGGTGGGCTTCTTCGGCAGCTCCTACCCGGTGCTGATGGCGCATGGTCGCGCCTTCTTCCCGGCGCATCTGGTCGGCCGCGGCATGACGGTGCTGAACCTGATGTCGATCGGCGGCATCGCGGTCGCGCAATTCGGCACCGCGCCGCTGTTCCGGGCTGCCTCGGCCGGGGGCGATGTGACCTTCGCCTATGGCATGCTGTTCCTGTTCTTCCTCGTGCCGCTGGTGCTCTCGCTTGCCTTCTACCTCTTCGCGGCAGACAAGCCCGTGGCACTGGACTAGAAAGACCGCATGAAGACGCCCCTTCCCGACCCGATCGAGGTCATCGCACCGAACCTGAAACGCCGCCTGTCGGGGGTCACCGCCACCATCGCGCGGCTGGTGCCGGTGCAGGCGCGGATGATCGGCATCGTCACCACCGGCCCCGGCCTGCCGGCCGCGCTGCCGCATGTGCCCGTCTGGCGCCTGCCGCTGCTGCCGCGCCGGCGCCGGGTCTGGCACGCGCGGCGCAACACCGAGATGCTGCTGGGCCTGGCGCTGAAGCGGCTGTTCGGGATGGAGCTGAAACTCCTCTTCACCTCGGCCAGTCAGCGCCGCCACACCGGCTATACGAAATGGCTGATCGGGCAGATGGACGACGTCGTCGCCACCTCGTCGCGCACCGCGGCCTATCTCGAGCGTCCGGCGCATGTGATCTTGCACGGCATCGACACCCAGGGCTTCGCCCCGCCGCGCAGCCGCGCTGCGCTGCGCGCCCGGCTCGGCCTGCCCGAGGGGGTGCTGGTCGGCTGCTATGGCCGGATCCGTGCGCAGAAGGGCACCGATGCCTTTGTGGACGCGATGCTGTCGCTGCTGCCGACCCGGCCCGGCGTCACCGCCCTTGTGATGGGGCGTGCGACCGAGGGGCAGGGGGCCTTCCTCGACGGGTTGAAGGCGAAGGTGAGGGAGGCGGGGCTGGAGAACCGCATCCTCTTCCCCCCCGAGGTCACCGTCGACAGGATCGCCGACTGGTATCGCGTGCTTGACCTTTACGTCGCGCCGCAGCGGTGGGAGGGCTTCGGCCTGACCCCGCTCGAGGCGATGGCCTGCGGCGTGCCGGTGGTGGCGACCCGCGTCGGTGCCTTCGAGGAGATCGTGACGCCGGAAACCGGCGCGCTGGTCGATCCGGGCGACATTCCGGCACTCGCCGCCGCCTGTGCGCCCTTCCTCGACGATGCCGCCCGCCGTGCTGCGGCGTCGGAGGCTGCCCGCGCCCATGTCGAGGCGCATTTCCGCATCGAGGCCGAGGCCGCGGCGCTGGTCGCCCTCTATCGCGACCTGCTGGCATGACCCGGCTCGGCTTCCTGCTCGCCCGCACCCTGCGCCGCGAGGCGCCGCTTGCCGCGCTGTCGGTGCCGCAGGCGGCGCTGCTGGCCGATCTGGCCGGCCGCTCGGTCGCGCTCGTCGGCAATGCGCGCTCGCTCGCCGGGACGCGGCACGGCGCGGCGATCGACGGCCATGACCTCGTGGTGCGGATCAACCGCGCGCCGATGCCCGCAGCGCAAAGCCACGGCACCCGCACCGACTGGCTGGCGCTCGCGACCGCGCTGCCGGCCGCCGACCGCGCCCGGCTGCACCCCGGCCGCTATCTGTGGATGAGCCACAAGCGCAAGCGGCTCGACTGGGAAACGGCGACGAGCCCGGGGTTCTACCTGCATCCTCTCGCCGATTACGCCGGGCTGAAGGCGCGGCTTGGCGCGCAACCGACGACCGGGGCGATGCTGATCGAGCTTTTCGCGCGCTCGGACCTGTCGCGCCTCTCCCTCTTCGGCTTCGACTTCTTCGCCTCGCTCTCGCTGTCCGGCCGGCGCACGGCCGAGCAGGTGCCGCATGACTTTTCCGCCGAGGCGCAATTTGTCGCAGATCTGATGGCGCGGGATTCGCGCATCAGCCGTGTGATTTGAGCGCAAATCGCTTCCCAAGCCATCGCTTTTCCGATATGGCCTGCCTGCTTTGAGCATGGAGGTCCCAAGATGGGCTATAAAGTCGTCGTCGCGGGCGCCACGGGCAATGTGGGCCGCGAAATGCTGAACATTCTCGCCGAGCGCGAGTTTCCTGCTGATGAGGTTGTCGCTCTGGCTTCGCGCCGGAGCCTTGGCACTGAGGTCAGCTACGGCGACAAAACCCTGAAGACCAAAGACATCGAAGGCTTCGACTTCACGGGCTACGACATCGCGCTCTTTGCCATCGGCTCGGAGCCGACGAAGAAATATGCGCCGATCGCCGCCTCGCAGGGCTGCGTCGTGATCGACAACTCGTCGCTCTACCGCTACGACCCGGCGATCCCGCTGGTGGTTCCGGAAGTGAACCCGGAAGCGGTCGAAGGCTACAAGAACAAGAACATCATCGCGAACCCGAACTGCTCGACCGCGCAGCTTGTCGTGGCGCTGAAGCCGCTGCATGACCGCGCCAAGATCAAGCGCGTCGTCGTCGCGACCTATCAGTCGGTCTCGGGCGCGGGCAAGGAAGGCATGGACGAGCTGTGGGAGCAGACCAAGGCGGTCTACAACCCGACCTCGGAAGTCCCGCCGAAGAAGTTCACCAAGGAGATCGCCTTCAACGTGATCCCGCACATCGACGTCTTCATGGAAGACGGCTCCACCAAGGAAGAGTGGAAGATGGTCGCGGAGACGAAGAAGATCGTCGATCCGAAGATCAAGCTGACCGCGACCTGCGTGCGCGTGCCGGTCTTCGTCGGCCACTCGGAAGCGGTGAACATCGAGTTCGAGGAGTTCCTCGACGAGGACGAGGCGCGCGACATCCTGCGCGAGGCGCCCGGTGTCATGGTGATCGACAAGCGCGAGAACGGCGGCTACATCACGCCGAAGGAATGCGTGGGCGACTATGCCACCTTCATCTCGCGCATCCGCCAGGACAGCACGATCGACAACGGCATCAACCTGTGGTGCGTGTCGGACAACCTGCGCAAGGGCGCGGCGCTGAACGCGGTGCAGATCGCCGAAACACTCGGCAATCGTTGTTTGAAGAAGGGGTGAGAGCCGCCGCGGCCCTTTGGGCCGCGGGAAAACGCTCCGGGGGAGCGTTTTCAGGCGCGAACGCCCGGAGCGCAAGCGCAGGGCCGGGTGCCTTTGGCGAACGCCCGGAGCGCAAGCGCAGGGCCGGGTGCCTTTGGCGAACGCCCGGAGCGCAAGCGCAGGGCCGGGCCACGTCTCTTCTGAACTTCTGACCTGAACGTGAGGGCGCCGTGAACCGGCGCCCTCTTGCTTTTGCGCCGCCCCCCGGCGACCCTGCGCGGGAAAGTCGGAGGAGTTTCCATGCGTTCCCTTTTCATCGCGCTTCTTGCATCCACCGCCCCTGCGGCGCTGTTCGCGGCCCCGGTCGAGCTGCCCGCCACCGTCACCGCCGTCACCCTGTTCCCGCAAGGCGCACAGGTCACCCGCACCGTCGCCGTGCCCGCGGGCGGCGAGATCCTGGTGCCGAACCTGCCCGACGGCACCGATCCGGCCGGGCTGCGCGTCACCGGAACGGGGCTTGCGATCGGCGCCGTCACGCTGATCGACGAGCGTCAGCCCGCGGCGGCGGAGGTCGTCTCGCCCGCCCTCGCCGCGGCGCGCGAGAAGGTCGCCGCGCTGACCGAGGCGCTGGCGGCAAAGCAGGACGGCGTCGCCCAGATCCGCGCCAAGGCCGAGGCGGCGCGGGCGAAGGCCGAGTTCCTCAAGGGGCTCGACACCGCGAACACCGCGCCCGCCGATATCGCCAAGCTCGCCCAGACCGTGGCCGAGGGCGTGCTGGCGGCAAGCGGCGAGGCGATTGCCGCCGAGGCCGAGGTGCGCCGCGCCGATGTGGCGCTGCAACCGGACCGTGACGCACTCGAGGCGGCGCAGAAGGCGCTTGCGGCGCTCGAGCACCCCGAGAAGGGCAGCGATTCCCTGCTGGTCACCGCCACGGGGGCGGGCACGCTGACGATCACCACCTTCGTGCAGGGTGCCGGCTGGACGCCGAGCTATGACCTGCGGCTTGACGGCACGGCGGGCACGCTCGCCATCGACCGTTTCGTCTCGGTCCGGCAGGCGACGGGCGAGGATTGGACCGGGGTCGATCTGACGCTGTCGACCGCGCGCCCCTCGGACCGCACCGATCCGTCCGAGCTCTGGCCGCAGCTTTTGCGCATCGGGCCCGACCAGCCGGTGGGGGTGATGGCCAAGTCCGCGATGCGCGAGGCCGACAGCTTCGCGATGCCGGTGGCCGAGGCCGCGCCGATGCCGATGACGCTCGAGATGCAGGGGGAGACGGTGACCTATCGCTATGCGACGCCCGTCGACATCCGCGACGGGGTCGAGAACCTGCGCCTTGGCCTCGATACGCTCGAACGCCCGGCGAAGGTGCTGGCCGAGGCGGTGCCGGCACGCGACGACACCGCCTATCGCGTGGCCGAAGGCACCAACACCGGGGTCGAGGCGCTGCTGCCGGGCCCGGCGACGCTCTTCGTCGACGGCGCGGTCGTGGGCACCGCCGAGATGCCCGCGGTGGCGGCCGGCGCGCCGTTCCGCTTTGGCTTCGGGGCGATCGACGGGCTGCGGCTGAAGCGCCTTGTCCCTGAGGCAAACGAGGGCGACCGTGGTCTCATCAGCAAATCGAACGAGCGGCGCGAGGTGGCGCAGATCTCGGTCGAGAACCTGACCGGGCGCGACTGGCCGGTGCGGCTGATCGATCAGGTGCCCTATTCCGAGCAGGAGGACCTGAAGATCGACTGGACCGCCACACCGGCTCCGACGGCGACCGACTGGACCGACAAGCGCGGGCTGCTCGCCTGGGAGTTCGACCTTGCCGCCGGCAAGACCCAGGCGGTGAAGCTGGAAACCACGATCCGCTGGCCGGCCGATCAGGTCCTGCAATGACATGAAAAGGGGCAGCCCCGCGGCCGCCCCTTCCCGTTCCGTCCCGGTGCCGGCCCTCGCGGGCGGCGGTGTCAGATCTGTTCGAAGGCCCCGGTCTCGGGGTTGTACTGCTCGAGCCCGCCCGAGCCGATCTCGTGCCACAGCCCGTGCAGCGTCATGTTGCCCGACTCGATCGCCGCCTTGACGAAGGGGAAGGTCATCAGGTTCTCGAGGCTGGTGATCACCCCCTGCTTCTCGAGCGCCTCGATCTGCGTCTCCTCGGGCAGCTCCTTCACCTCTTCATAGGCGGGGCGCAGCAGGTTCAGCCAGGCGCCGACGAAGGAGGTCTTTTCCTCCAGTTCGGGCGCATGGCCGGTGCACATCGCGTGGCAGCCGTGCACGCCGCCGCATTGCGAATGGCCCAGCACGATCATGTGGGCGACCTTGAGCGAGGTCACCGCATATTCGACCGCGGCCGAGGTGCCGTGGTGATCGCCGTCCGGGTTGTAGGGCGGCACCAGGTTCGCGATGTTGCGGTGGCTGAAGAACTCGCCCGAGTCGGCGCCGAAGATCGAGGTCACATGGACCCGCGAGTCGCAGCAGGCGATGATCATCGCGCGCGGGCGCTGGCCCTCGTCGGCGAGGCGTCGGTACCAGGCGCGGTTTTCCGTGTAGGTGGTCGCCTTCCAGCCATGATAGCGGCTGACCAGATACGAGGGCAGAGGCCGAACGTGTTCCTTCATCGTCATCCCCATTGATTGCGAGGCCCTAGATAGGCTGAGCCGGGGCAGAGTGCGAGAAAATTTTCGTGCCCGCCATTCTTTGGCCAAGGTCTCAATGTTTTCTTGAGGCATCCCTGCCAATGTGGGTGTGGGGACGGCGGCGCGCGCCGCAGGGCTGCGCAACGTGGGAAGGAGGATGGCTTTGGCAATGGTATCCTGGATCCGGATCGAAGAGGGGGTACGCGTCGATCCCGATCGCGTGCTCAGACTGGCGGCGCGGCTTGGCCGGATCGACGCTGCGCATCTGATCTCCGCCACAAGTCAGGATCTGATCGAGCAGTTCGCGCGGATCGAACTGGCGGTCCGGCAGCAAGAACCGCAGCAGATCGCCTGGACTGCGGTCGAGGTCGAGCGGCTGGCGGATCAGGTCGGAATGATCGGGCTGGCGCGGGTGGCGCGCGATCTGCAGCACTGCTGTATGCGCGACGACCGCCCGGCACGGGAGGCGGTTGCGGCGCGGCTGATGCGCATCGGAGAGCGCTCGCTCGCGGCGATGGGGTTGCTGGCCGGGCGCCGGGGCTGATCCCGGTCGATCGTCGGTGGCCGGACACCGGACCGGGGGTTGCGGCTGCCGGTCGGGGCGCTACCCTTGCCGCGCGGGGCGGCGGCGCTCCGCCTGTCCGGAGACCGAGATGACCGACGCGCCCTTTTCTGACCACCCTGAGATGCGTTTTGCCCCCGCCGATGCCGCGGCCCTGCCGCTGTGGCTGGTGGACAGCGGCGCCGATCTGCCCGCCGAACTGAGCCCGGCGCAGCGCGCCTTTGCGCAGGCGCAGGGCTTCGACGGCGCGGCGGGCACGCTATGCCTGTTGCCGGGCGCATCGGGCGCGCTTGACGGGGCGCTTTTCGGCTGGGGCAGTGCTGCGAACCGTCGCCGTGGCCGCTTCCCGCTGGCCCGTGCCGCGGCCGCGCTTCCTGCCGGCGCCTGGCGGCTGGCAACCGAACTGCCCGAGGCCGAGACCGAGGCGCTTGGCTGGTTGTTCGAGGGCTATCGCTTTGGCCGCTATGCGCCGGCGAAGGTGCCCGGCGCGCGGCTTGTCTGCCCGGCGGGCGTCGATGCCGCGCGGCTCGAGGCGATCGCGGCGGGCGAGGCGCTGACCCGCGATCTGATCAATACGCCGCCGAACGACATGGGGCCCGACGAGCTCGAAGCCGCGGTGCGGGCGCTGGCCGGTCGCCACGGCGCGACGGTGAGCGTGATCGCCGGCGATGACCTTCTGGCGCAGGGCTATCCGCTCATTCACGCCGTCGGTCGGGCCAGTCCGCGCGCGCCGCGGCTGATCGAGCTGAGCTGGGGCGGCGAGGGGCCGGAGCTTGCGCTCGTCGGCAAGGGCGTGTGCTTCGACACCGGCGGGCTGAACCTGAAGCCCGGGTCCTCGATGGGGCTGATGAAGAAGGACATGGGGGGCGCGGCCACCGTGCTCGGCCTTGCCGCGATGATCATGGCGCTCGCGCTGCCCCTGCGGCTGCGCGTGCTGATTCCGGCGGTCGAGAATGCGGTCTCGGGCGCCGCCTTCCGGCCGCAGGACGTCTATACCTCGCGCAAGGGGCTGACGGTCGAGATCAACAACACCGACGCCGAGGGGCGGCTGGTGCTCGCGGATGCGCTGGCCGCGGCCGACGAGGCCTGCCCGGACCTGATTCTCTGCATGGCGACGCTGACCGGCGCCGCCCGCGTGGCGCTTGGCCCCGAAGTGCCGCCCTTCTACACCGATGACGAGGCCCTTGCCGCGGCGCTGGCCGGGGCGGCGGGGGCGGTCGCCGACCCGCTCTGGCGGATGCCGCTGTGGGAGCCCTACGAGACGCTGATCGAGCCCGGCATCGCCGATCTCGACAATGCACCCTCGGGCGGCATGGCGGGCTCGATCACCGCCGCGCTGTTCCTGCGCCGATTCGTGACCGAGACCGGGCGCTTCGCTCATTTCGACATCTACGGCTGGCAGCCCGCGGCGGCGCCCGGCCGGCCGAAGGGCGCGGTCGGGCAGGGGGCACGGGCGATCCTTGCCGCGCTGCCCGGGGTGCTCGGGCTGTGAGTGACCGGCGCCTCACCCCGTTCTCGGGCCGCATCGCACTTGAAACCCTGCGCGGGCAGGTGGCGGCCGGGGCTTTCACCGAGGGCGAGCCCGCCCGCGTTATCCTGCCGGTGGTCGATCTGAGCCCCGCGCCCGGCGCGCTGCGCGACCGGCAGCTGATCTTCGGCGCCGCGGTCACGGTGATCGAGCGGCGCGCGGCGGCGGCCTTCGTGCAGGCCGCGGCGGACGGCTATTGCGGCTGGGTTCCCGCGGTGGCGCTCGGCGCGCCCGCGCGGCCGACCCATGTCGTCAGCGCCGCCGCGACCCATGTCTATCGCGAAGCCTCGATCAAGCGCGGCGAGGTGATGTCGCTCAGCCTTGGTGCGCGGCTTGCGGTGCTCGACGAAGACGCGACATTCCTGCGCATCGCCGAGGGCTTCGTGCCGCGTCCGCATCTGCGCCCGCTTGATCCGCCCGAGACCGACCCGGTCGCGGTGGCCGAGCGGCTGCTGGGCACACCCTATCTGTGGGGCGGCAATTCGCGCGCGGGGATCGACTGTTCGGGCCTCGTTCAGCTCGCGCTTGCCCTGTGTGGGCGCGCCTGCCCGGCCGATTCCGATCAGCAGAGCCGCGCTTTTGGTGATTTCCTGCCCGCCGGCACGGTGCCACGGCGGGGGGACCTGTTCTTCTGGAAGGGGCATGTCACCATGGCCTGCGACGGCGAGCGGCTGATCCACGCGAACGGGTACACGATGAGCGTCGCACATGAGGGCATCGGCGCCTGTCTGGCGCGGATCGAGGCGGCGGGCGACGGGCCCTTCCTCGGGCTGAAGCGGCCCGGCGCCTAGTCGACCGGGCGGATCAGCTTGCGTTCAAGGACGCGCAGCACGGTCGCCAGATCCTGCCCGCGCTTCAGCACCTGCCCGTCCATGCCGATCACCGCATACATGCCTTGCCGGTTGCGCAGGGCGGGGCGCTTCTCGATGCGGTAGAGCGGATTTTCGGCAGCGCGGCGGAAGACCGCGAAGATCGCCACGTCGCGCAGGAAGCTCATGCCGTAGTCGCGCCATTCGCCGGCGGCGACCATCCGGCCATAAAGGGTGAGAATTGCGCCAAGCTCCTGCCGATCGAAGGCGATCTGCTGCGGGGCAGAGGGCTGGGCGGGAAAGGGCGTGGGCGACTGGACCGTCATAACAAAAGGGTGACACCGCGGCGGCGGCAAATCAAGCCCGCGCTGCGGGGGCGGCGCCATGAAATCGCCGTGAAATGGCCCGCAAAAGACCCGTTTCTTCGCCGCAATCGGGCCGCGATTACCGCAGAGGATCGGGGCAGCGGAAAACGCTGTCTCCCGGGGATGCGATCGAAAGCCCCCACCCAGTTCGTGCCCCTGGGAGGCTTTCCGCGCCACAGATGCAAAAACCCCGCCCGAAAGGGCGGGGTTTTGTCGTCAGGATGGTGCGTCGGGGCTCAGCCGCAATCGATGTTGAAGATCTTGCCGGTCTGGTCGAGACGGAACACGATGCGCTGCGGGTTGTATTCCTGCGGCTCGAGCCCGCGCCACTCGACGACGTTGATCGGACGCGAGATGCCGAGCGTCGGGATCACCGATCCGGGCTGGCCAAGCGCCGAGACGTAATCGGCGGCGTGGCAGGTATCGGGCTCGCGCTGCTCGAGCGCGCCCTCGGTGACCGTCGGCGTCATGTGCGGCGCCGGCATCGGCTCGGCCGGCTCCTCCCGGGTCGTGGTCTGGCAGGCGGCGAGGAGCACCGCACAGGTGGCTATGACGGAAATTCGAAACAACATGTCGCACCCATTGCTTGCGTTGACGGGCAGATTGGCTCAGTTTGCCCCCTCTATACAGCGAGGAAACGTCGATGAGAACCCGTGCCGCAGTGGCTGTTGCCCCCGGAAAACCGCTTGAAATCATGGAAGTGAACCTTGAAGGCCCGAAGAAGGGCGAGGTTCTGGTCGAAATCAAGGCAACGGGCATCTGCCACACCGACGAATTCACTTTGTCGGGAGCGGACCCCGAGGGCATCTTCCCGGCGATTCTCGGCCATGAGGGCGCGGGGGTGGTGCTCGAGGTCGGCGAGGGCGTGACGACGCTGAAGCCGGGCGATCACGTGATTCCGCTCTACACGCCCGAATGCCGCGAATGCCCGTCCTGCCTCAGCCGCAAGACGAACCTGTGCACCGCGATCCGCGCAACCCAGGGGCAGGGGCTGCTGCCCGACGGCACCACGCGGTTCTCGATGCTCGATGGCACGCCGATCCATCATTACATGGGCTGCTCGACCTTTGCGAACCACACCGTGGTGCCGGAGATCGCGCTCGCCAAGATCCGCGACGACGCGCCCTTCGACAAGGTGTGCTATGTCGGCTGCGGCGTCACCACCGGCATCGGTGCGGTGCTGAACACCGCGAAGGTCGAGATCGGCGCGAAGGCGGTGGTATTCGGGCTGGGCGGCATCGGGCTCAACGTCATCCAGGGCCTGAAGATGGCCGGCGCCGACATGATCATCGGCGTCGATCTGAACGACGACAAGGAAGAGTGGGGCCGTCGCTTCGGGATGACGCATTTCGTCAATCCGAAGAAGATCGAGGGCGGCATCGTGCAGCATATCGTCAACATGACGAAGACCCCCTTCGACCAGATCGGCGGCGCCGATTACAGCTTCGACTGCACCGGCAACGTGCAGGTGATGCGCGATGCGCTCGAATGCACGCATCGCGGCTGGGGCGTGTCGGTGGTGATCGGCGTGGCGCCGTCGGGCGCCGAGATCCAGACCCGTCCGTTCCAGCTGGTGACCGGGCGCGTCTGGAAGGGCACCGCCTTTGGCGGCGCGCGCGGGCGCACCGATGTGCCGGGCATCGTCGACTGGTACATGAACGGTAAGATCGAGATCGACTCGATGATCACCCACACCCTGCCGCTCGAGCGCATCAACGAGGCCTTCGATCTGATGCACAAGGGCGAGTCGATCCGTTCGGTGGTGATCTACTGAGGCCGGCCGGGGGCCTTGCCCCCGGCCCCCAGAGCCTTTCCGCCAGGAAAGATCAGCCGCCCAGATAGGCCCGCAGCGCCGGCGGCGGGTGGTCGAGCAGCGGCGCGGTCGGCTGCGGCTGGGGCGCGCGCCCCTCTGCCACGAGGATCGTTTCGGGGCAGAGGCTGCGGGCATCGGCCGGATCGTGGCTGACCATCAGCACCGTCGTGCCCTGTGCAGAGGCGATGCCGGCGACGAGGGCGAGCATCTCGGCCTTGAGCGCGGGCCCAAGCGCCGCGAAGGGTTCATCGAGCAGCAGGAGCGGGCGGTCGCGCAGCAGCGTGCGGGCAAGGGCGACGCGGCTTTGTTGCCCGCCCGAGAGTGCGGCGGGCTTGCGCCGCCCCATGCCGTCGAGCCCGACTTGCGCGAGCGCGGCGTCGATCCGGGCGTGCTCTGCCCGGCCGAGGCGGAGCTTCGGGTCGAGGCCGAGGCCGATGTTCTGTTCGACGCTCAGATGTGGGAAGAGGTTCTGGTCCTGGAACAGGATCGAGAGCGGCCGCGCACCCGGCGCAAGGCGGGTGATGTCGGCGCCGGCCCACAGGATGCGGCCGCGGGTGGGGGCGAGGAAGCCCGCGATCGCGGCAAGCAGCGTCGACTTGCCCGCGCCCGACGGCCCCATCACCGCGACGCGCGCGCCCCTGGTCACCGTCAGGTCGGCGCTCAGGCGGAAGTCGCCCTGTTCCAGCAGAAGATCATCGAGGGTCAGCATGGCGTCCGATCCGGTCGAGCGCCCAGAAGAGCGCGAAGGTGAGGCCCATCAGCAGGCAGGCGGCGCCGGCGGCCTGATCCATCCGGTAACTGCCCATCAGCGCGTAAAGCGCAAGCGGCAGGGTCTGGGTGCGTCCGTCGGAGAAAAGCGTGATGACGCCGAGATCGCCCATCGAGAAGGCGGCGGCGATGCCCGCGGCGAAGCCGAGCGGCCGGGCGAGGCGGGGCAGGGTGAGCAGCCGCAGCCGCGCAAGCCCCGTCAGGTTCAGCGCCGCGGCCAGCCGGTCGTAATCGGCCTGCAGGCTGCGCACCTCGGGCAGCAGCAGGCGCAGCGCGAAGGGCAGGCTCATCGCGGCATTGACGATCAGCGTGACCGGCAGGGCGAGGGCGGTGGGGCTGACGACGGGGCGCGCGATGAGGAACAGCCCGGTGCCGAGGACGAGGGGCGAGGCCGCCATCGGCAGCATCGCCGCCGCCTCGGCCCAGCGGGCGCGGGGGGCGGCAAGGGAAAGCGGCAGGGCAAGGGCGAGGGTGACGAGGGTCGAGCCCGCGGCGAGTGCGAGCGAGGTCGCGGCGGCGTGCCAGACCGAGGGCGGCAGGTCCGCGAGCGCCGGCAGCCCGCGTAGCGCGATCGCGCCGAGAGGGGCGATCAGGAAGGCTGCGGCCAGCGTGATCGCTGCGCCGTCCTTGATCCGGCGCAGGCCGGGGGCGGGCAGGGGGGCACCCGGCCGGTCGAGCCCGGCGCCGAAGCCCGCGGGCAGGGTGAAACGCGCCGCGAGTGCCAGCGCCGCAAGCGCCAGCGCCACCTGCACCAGCGCCAGCGCCGCCGCCCGACCAAGATCGGCGTCGAAGCGGAAAGCCTGATAGATCGCCAGCTCGACCGTCGTCGCCCGCGGTCCGCCGCCCAGCACCAGCGCCACGGCGAAGGAGCTCAGGCAGACGAGGAAGATGGCGAGCGCCGCGCCGGGCAGCACCGCGCGCAGCATCGGCCGCTCGAGATGGCGCGTCACCTCGGCCGGGCCGAGGCCGAGGCTGGCGGCCAGTCGCAGCCGCTCGGACGGGATCGCCTGCCAGCCGTGCAGCACCATCCGCGTGGCGAGCGGCAGGTTGAAGAAGACATGCGCAAGGATCACCCCATGCGCGCCATAGACGCTGAGCGTGGGCAGGCCGAGCGTGCCGAGTGCGGCATTCAGCGCGCCGCGCCGGCCGAAGACCGCGATCAGCCCGAGGATCGCGACGATCGAGGGCAGCAGGAAGGGCGCGCCCATCAGCGCAATGAGCGCCTCGCGCCCCGGGAACCGGCGCCGGTAGAGCGCGCGCGCGACCGGCACCGCGAGCAGGCACGACAGCAGCGCCGACAGTGCCGCCTGCCACAGCGTGAACCACAGCGCCGCCCCGTCGGCGCGCGTCAGCGCCGACAGCCCCCCGGCCCGGCCGATCACCGCGGCCAGGGGGGCGAGCACCAGCGCCGCGGCAAGCATCGCCGCCAGTGCCGCCGGAAGGGCGCGCGCGGGGCTCACTTGCCGAAGGCCGCCCGCCATTCCTCAAGCGCCGGGCCGCGCAGCGCCTCGGCCTCGGTCTCGGAGAAGAACAGGGTCTTTTCCGGCCGCGGCAGGGTCTCGAAGCCCTCGGGCAGGAAGCCCGGCTTGATGATCGAAGGATAGGACCAGTTCGCGGTGGCGATCATCCCCTGGAACGCGTCCGACAGCAGGTAGTCCATGAACTTCTGCGCAAGTTCGGGCTGTTTCGAGGTCTTCAGCTGCGCCGCCACCTCGGTGTAGAAATAATGCCCCTCGGGGAAGATCGCGGCGACCTTGGTGTCGTCGTTCTCGGCGATGCGGTGATAGGCGGGTGAGGTGGTGAAGCTGAGCACCATGTCGACCTCGCCATCGGTGAAGAGGCCATAGGCGGTCGACCAGTCCTGGGTCACGGTCAGCACCTTGGGGGCGAGCTTTTCCCAGGCTTCGCCGGCCTTCTCGCCATAGACCGCCTTGACCCAGAGCAGGAGGGCGAGCCCCGAGATCGCCGAGCGCGGATCCTCGATCGCGATCTTGTAGGCATCGGCCGGCGCGTCGAGCAACTCCTGGAACGACTTCGGCGGGTTTTTCAGCTTCGTCTTGTCATAGACGAAGGCGATTTCGCTCCAGTCGAAGGGCAGGAAGATGTCATCGGTCCAGGCGATCGGCAGGGTCAGGCGGCCGACATCCTCGCCATGCGGGGCGAAGAGGCCGGTGGCGCGGGCGCGGGCCATGACGTCGGTGTTCAGCCCGATCGCCACATCGGCGGCGGTCTTGTCGCCCTCGAGCAGGATCCGCGGCAGCACGTCGCCCGCCACAAAACGCAGATCGCAGCCGCAGCTTTTCTCGAAGCCCGCCTCGATCGCGGGACCCGGGCCCCATTCCGAGGTGAAATAGTCGGGCGCATAGACGGTGAGCACGGGCTTGTCTTCGGCGAGCGCGGGGCTCGCCACCATCAGACATGCCGCCAGCATCAGAGGTTTCTTCATCGGTCTCTCCAATGGCGTGACGGACGGGGTCAGGCCGGGAGAGTGCCCGGATACCTTCCCTCCGCCGGTCTTAACCGGTTCAGGTTCAACGGGTTCGCTTGCGCATCTCAGCCGGGCCTTTGGGGCCCGGGCACCCCGAGGTGGAGCGCAGGATAGGGCCGCGCAGGGACGATGCAAGGAAAATCGCGGGCGGAAGGAATGTCCGGGTGCGACACTGCGGCCGGTCCCTGTCGCTTGCCACGGCCCACCCGCGGGATCACATCAGGGTCAGGCGCCTCCCCGCGGACCGCCGATGCGGAGCAAGACCGATGCGAGAGTTGCCCACCACCTTTTCCCTGCCGCAACGGGTGTTGCACTGGGCGATGGTCGGGCTGATCCTGTTCAACCTGCTGCTGCCGCAGGGGATGGGCGGCAGGGGGCTAGACATCGGGGTCGTTCCGCCCGCTTTCGTGCATGTCATGGTGGGCTCGGCCGTGCTGGTGCTCGGCCTGTTGCGCTTGCTGCTGCGGCTGATCGACGGGGTGCCGCCCGAGCCCTGCGGCGCGCCGAAGGTCTTTCGCCGGCTCGCCCGCTTCGGGCAATGGGTGTTCTACGCGTTGTTCTTCGCGATGCCGCTGAGCGGGCTCATCGGCCTTTACGGCGGCAGCGCGGCGGCGCTGATGCTGCACGGGCAGGTGCTGCGCTGGCTGTGGTGGTTGCTGATCGCGGGGCATGTCAGCCTGGCCCTTGCGCATCAGTTCCTGTGGAAGACCGACATGCTGGGCAAGATGCTGCGCGGCTGAGGCGTCACAGCGCGGCGGCGTAGCGCGCGAAATTGTCCAGGATCGCCTGCCAGCCGGCGCGCTGCATCTCGATGGGATTTTCGGTTTCCGCGTCGAAGGTGGTGCTGACGCGGGTGCCGCCGCCGATCGCCTCGAAGGTGGTCTCGGCGCGGCGCCCGTCGGGCATGGTGAAGGCGATGCGCCGCTCGGGCTCGACGATGTCGAAGACCGCCTCGAGATCGAAGCCGAAGCTGCCGTCCTTCGCCTCCATCCGGGCGAGGTATCTGCCGCCCGGGCGCAGGTCGACCTCGGCGTGCGGGCAGTGCCAGTCGGGCGCGGCGAAGTTCCAGCGCGTGATATGCGCGGGCGCGGTCCAGGCGCGCCAGGTGGTGCGGGGCGTGGCGGCGATGGTGGCGGCGATCGTGACCTGCTCGAATCCCATGGCGTGCTCCTCCGCTGCCGGCAAAGTGTCGCAAGCGGGCGACGTGGCGTCAATTGGCTGTAAGGCGCACCGGGGCCCGCCGCACTTTCCAGTTTATCGACGCGCCGCCATGCCTTAGGAGAAAGGCAAAAGGGGAGGCCCGCGATGAGCTACAACACCTTCGGACACATGTTCCGCGTCACCACCTGGGGCGAGAGCCACGGCCCCGCGCTTGGCGCTACGGTCGACGGCTGCCCCCCCGGCATCGAGATCTCGGAAGAGTTCATCCAGGTCTTCCTTGACCGCCGCCGTCCGGGTCAGTCGAAGATGACGACGCAGCGGCAGGAGCCCGACCGGGTGAAGATCCTCTCAGGCACTTTCGAGGGGCGCACCACCGGCACGCCGATCCAGCTGATGATCGAGAACACCGATCAGCGCAGCAAGGATTACGGCGAGATCGCGCGGCAGTTCCGCCCGGGCCATGCCGACCTTGCCTATCACCAGAAATACGGCATCCGCGATTATCGCGGCGGCGGCCGCTCGAGCGCGCGGGAAACCGCGGCGCGGGTCGCGGCGGGGGGCGTCGCGCAGGCGGTGCTGAAGGCGCTCGTGCCCGGTCTGCGGATCACCGGCTACATGGTGCAGATGGGGGTGAAGCAGATCAGCCGCGAGCGGTTCGACCGCGACGAGATCCTGCGCAACCCGTTCTTCATCCCCGATGCGGCGGTGGTCGACGAATGGGCCGATTACCTCGAGGCGGTGCGCAAGAACCAGAACTCGGTCGGCGCGATGATCGAGCTGGTGGCCGAGGGCTGCCCGCCCGGCCTTGGCGCGCCGATCTATGCCAAGATGGACAGCGATCTGGCCGCTGCGATGATGTCGATCAACGCGGTGAAGGCGGTCGAGATCGGCGAGGGCATGGCGGCGGCGGGGCTCACCGGCGCCGAGAATGCCGACGAGATCCGCATGGGCCCCTCGGGCCCGGTCTACGAGACCAACCACGCCGGCGGCATCCTCGGCGGCATCACCACCGGCCAGCCGATCGTGCTGCGCTTCGCGGTCAAGCCGACCTCCTCGATCCTGACGCCGCGCCGCTCGATCGACGTCGATGGCCACGAGGTCGAGGTCATCACCAAGGGCCGCCACGACCCCTGCGTCGGCATCCGCGCGGTGCCGGTGGCCGAGGCGATGATGGCTTGCGTGATCCTCGATCACCTGCTCCTTGACCGCGGCCAGACCGGCGGCGTGCGCGGCCGGATCGGCTGAGCCGCTCACGGCCGCGCGATCGGCGCCTTGCCCCGGCCGGAGCGGAGGGGCTATGCTGAGGAGCCGGCGCGGCGCGGGCAGGGGGCATGATGGCGCAGACAGAGACGAAACCGGCGATCCGCAAGGGGCGCAAGTTCGACCAGGTGCTTGAGGGCGCGCGCAAGGTGTTTCTGCGTGACGGCTTCGAGGGCGCCTCGGTCGATGACATCGCGCGCGAGGCGGGGGTGTCGAAGGCCACGCTCTACAGCTATTTTCCCGACAAGAAACTGCTCTTTCTCGAGGTGGCGAAGGGCGAATGCGCGCGCCAGGCCGACGAGGCGGGCGAGCTTCTGGCCGGCGGCGCGCCGCCGCGCGATGTGCTGCGCTTTGCCGGCGGCCGGATCGTCGAGTTCATGTCCTCGGATTTCGGCTTCGGCTTCTTCCGGATCTGCGTCGCCGAGGGCGATCGCTTTCCGCAGCTTGGCACCGAGTTCTATCAGGCCGGGCCGCTGTTGCTGCGCAACCGGCTGGTGTCCTACCTGAAATGCGCGGTCGAACGCGGCGAACTCGTGATCGAGGATTTCGACCTTGCCGCCGATCAGTTCGTCGAACTGTGCAAGGCCGACATCCATGCGCGGATGATCTTCGGCGTCACCGAATGCTGCAGCGCGCGCCATATCAAGCGCACGGTCGACGGCGCGGTCGAGATGTTCCTCGCCCGCTATGGCGTGAAGGGCTGAATGCGGCGCGCGCTGACGATTGCAGTGCTGGCGGTGCTCTGTCTCGGTGGCGGAACCGTCGGCTATACCAAGGTGATGGCGCGGCTGGGGCATGGCGAGGCGCCGCCGATGGCCGCGGCTGCGGTGCAGGCCGATGCCATCGAGGTTCTCAAGTCGGCGCGGGAGATGCGCCTGTTGCGCGAGGGGCGGGTGCTGCGCAGCTACCACATCGCCCTTGGCGGCGCCCCGGCGGGGCCGAAGCATCAGGAGGGGGACGAGCGCACCCCCGAAGGCGTCTATCGGATCGACTGGCGCAACCCGAATTCAGTCGCGCATCTGAGCCTGCACATCTCCTACCCGGATGCGGAAGACCGGGCCCGGGCCCGGGCGGCCGGCGTCGCCCCGGGAGGCAGCATCATGATTCACGGGCTGCCGAACGGCTGGGGATTTCTCGGTGCGTTGCATCGCCGGCTCGACTGGACCGATGGCTGCATCGGCGTCACCAATGCCGAGATGCGCGAGATCTGGGCGCTGGTGCCCGACGGCACGCCGATCCGGATCGCGCCCTGAGCCGGCGCGGGCCTCAGGCCTTGTCGCGCACCATCAGGTGGTTGCCCTGGCCCTGCTTGACCTCGAAACGGCCGGTCTTGCGCAGCAGATCCGACAGTTTCGCGCAGCCATAGGTGCGGGTGTCGAAATCCGGGTTCGCCTGGGTGATGAACTGGCCGATCTGGCCGAGCGAATACCAGTCTTCTTCGAGCCCGATCCGCTTCATCGCCGCGACGACGAGCGGGATCGCCTGCGGCGGCGCGAGCTTGCCCGAGGCGGCGGGTGCCGGGGCGGTGGGCATCGCCGTCGACGGGGTCGAGGGCTGCGCCTCGGAGCCGGTCTCGACCATCGGGGCCGGGGCCTCCTCGGCGCCGAGGTTCTCGACATAGATGAAGCGCTTGCAGGCGTTGCGGAAGGCCTCGGGCGTCTTCTTCTCGCCGATGCCGTAGACGTCGAGCCCCTGCTCTCGGATGCGCGAGGCGAGGCGGGTGAAGTCGCTGTCCGAGGAGACCAGCACGAAGCCGTCGAAGAGGCCCGAGTGCAGGAAGTCCATCGCCGCGATGACGAGGCCGATGTCGGAGGCGTTCTTGCCCTTGGTATTGGCGAATTGCTGGTCGGCGACGAGGCCGAGCGAATTCACCTTCTTCGCCCAGCCGGCCAGCCGCTGCGCCGACCAGTCGCCATAGATGCGCCGCACCGAGGCCTCGCCGAGGCCGGCGATCTCCTCAAAGATCGCTTCCGCATGGGCGCAGGGGATGTTGTCGGCGTCGATCAGGACGCACAGGCGGGGCGCGCGGGGCTGGGTCATAGGGTCTCCTTTGGCGGCGAGCCTATGCCATCCGCGGCACGCGCACCACGGCAAAAGAAAACGCGCCCCGGAGGGCGCGTTTCAGGTCATCCTTGCGGCTGGCTCAGTGCTTGCCCTTGTGGGGCGCCCAGATCCGCTTGTTGGTGAGGTAGAGCAGAACCGTCAGCAGGCCGAGCATGAGCACCGCGGTGAAGCCCATGTCCTTGCGCGCCATCATCTTCGGTTCGGCCGTCCACATCAGGAAGGTCGCGACGTCTTCCGACATCTGCTCGACCGTCGCCGGGGTGCCGTCCTCGTAGGTGACGATGTCATCCGAGAGCGGCGGCGGCATCTTGATCCAGCCGGTCGAGAAGATGTGGTTCTCGTAGAAGGTGTTGCCAGCCTCCTGCTTGTCCGCGCCGGTGAAGCCGTTCAGCAGCGAGTGGATGTATTCCGGCCCGCCGATGCCGTTGAACAGCTGCGAGATGCCGGTGCCGTAGGGGCCGTGGAAGCCCGCGCGGGCCTTCGCCATCAGGCTCAGGTCCGGGCCCATGCCGTCGCCGACCCGGATCGGGAAGAAGTCGGTGTCCTTGCGCGGACGCTCTTCCTGGGTGTCGGCGTCGATCACCGGGTCGAGTTCGGCCGCGTAGTCACGCACCCATTGCGGGTCCATCTGCGGGCCGCCCTCGTCGGCGAGCGAACGGATCGGCACGAATTTCAGGCCGTGGCAGGCCGAGCAGACCTCCCGGTAGACCTGGAAGCCACGGCGCAGCTGCTGCTGGTCGAAGCGGCCGAAGGGGCCCTCGAAGGAGAAGGCGAAGTCCTTGACGCCGCCGGCCTCGCTCGCGGCCACCGCACCCGTGCTCAGCACGAGCGCGGAAAGGGCCGAGATCAGAAGTTTTTTCATGATGTACGGTCCTTGTCCTTACTCGGCCGGAGTGCCGTAGTGGTTGTTGAAGTCTTCTTCGATCGTCGCCGGCATCGGTGCCGGTTTCTCGATCAGGCCGAGCAGCGGCAGGATCACGAAGAAGTAGGCGAACCAGTAGGTCGCGCCGATCAGCGAGATGTAGGGATAGATCCCGTCGGTCGGCATCGCGCCCACCCACATCAGCACCACGAAGTCGATCGCGAGCAGCCAGAACCACCACTTGAACACCGGACGGAACTGGCCCGAGCGCACCTTCGAGGTGTCAAGCCAGGGCGCCAGCGCCATCGCGATGATCGCACCGAACATGGCGAGCACGCCGAAGAACTTCGCGTCGACGATGCCGAAGGTGATCCAGTGCACGAACTGCACGGCCCAGACGTCCGCGGTGAAGGCGCGCAGGATCGCGTAGAACGGCAGGAAGTACCATTCCGGAACGATATGCACGGGAGTCGCGAGCGGGTTCGCCTCGATGTAGTTGTCGGGGTGGCCGAGGTAGTTCGGCATGAAGCCGACGACGGCGAAGAAGATGGTGACGATGAGGGCCAGCGCGAACAGGTCCTTGATCACGAAATAGGGCCAGAAGGGCAGGGTGTCCTTCTTCGCCTCTTCCTTCGAGGTGCGACGCACTTCGACGCCCGTCGGGTTGTTGTTGCCGGTGGTGTGGAAGGCCCACATGTGCACGATCACCAGCCCGGCGATGACGAAGGGCAGCAGGTAGTGCAGCGAGAAGAAGCGGTTCAGCGTCGCGTTGTCGACGGCCGGCCCGCCCAGAAGCCAGGCCTGGATCGACGGCCCGATGCCCGGGATCGCGCCGAAGAGGCCGGTGATGACGGTGGCGCCCCAGAAGGACATTTGGCCCCAGGGCAGCACGTAGCCCATGAAGGCGGTGCCCATCATCAGCAGGTAGATGATCATGCCGACGATCCAGGTCACTTCGCGCGGGGCCTTGTACGAACCGTAGTAGAGGCCGCGGAAGATGTGGATGTAGACGGCGAAGAAGAACAGCGAGGCGCCGTTCGCATGCACGTAGCGGAGCGCATAGCCGCCGTTCACGTCGCGCATGATGTGCTCGACCGAGGCGAAGGCCAGCGAGACGTGGGGGGTGTAGTGCATCACCAGCACAACGCCGGTGCCGATCTGCAGCACTAGGCAGAAGGCGAGGACGATGCCCCAGATCCACCACCAGTTGAGGTTCTTCGGCGTCGGGATCATGATCGTGTCATAGATCAGCGCCACGACGGGCAGACGCTCGTGCAGCCACTTCTCGACGCCCGTCTTGGGCTCGTAATGGTCGTGCGGAATTCCAGCCATGTTCCTGTCCCTTTGCCCTTAGCCGAGCTTGATCGTGGTGTCGTCGGTGAAGGCCGCGACCGGGATGTCCAGGTTGCGCGGCGCCGGGCCCTTGCGGATGCGGCCGGCCGAATCGTAATGCGAGCCGTGGCACGGGCAGAACCAGCCGCCGAAGTCGCCCGCATTGCCGAGCGGCACACAGCCGAGGTGGGTGCACACGCCCATCATCACCAGCCATTCGCCGGTGTCCTCGCCCGAGAAGGGCGGCAGCGAGCGGTTCTGGTCCGAGGCGTCAGCGCCCGGCTTGTTCGCGTTCTCGGCCGTGGTGTCGGTCAGCGTCGCGACGTCGACCGAACGGGCGAGATCGATGTCTTCCTGGGTGCGGCGACGGATGAACACCGGCTTGCCGCGCCATTTCACGGTCAGCTGGGTCCCCGTCTCGACGCCCGAGACATCGACGTAGATCGAAGCCATGGCCTTCACGTCGGCCGAGGCGTTCATCTGGTTGATCAGCGGCCAGACGGCCATGCCGGTCACCACCGCGCCGGTTCCGGCGGTGGCATAGTAGAGGAAATCCCTCCGGGTGCCTGCGTCTTCTGCGTGGGACACGAATTCTTCTCCCTTCCCGGGCCTGGGATCAGGCCGATGCGACTTGCCGGGCCGCACGTGACGTGCCGCCGAACATGCGTTTCGTTTAGCAATCACGATGTTGTCAGTCCAGCGAACATTCTTGTCCCCGTGGGGCGAAATGCCGCAGGATATTCCGTCTTGCCTGGCTTTCGCGGCGCCCCATGGCGCCGCGCCGGCAGACCTCGCTGCCGCGCGGGCTCAGTCGGGGGCGAGCATGTAGCCGAGGCCCCGCACCGTCTGCAGGTAGCGCGGTTCGCGCGGGTCGGGTTCGATCTTGCGCCGCAGCCGGGTGATCTGCACGTCGATGGCGCGGTCGCCCGCGCCTTCCTCGGGCGTGGCCGGGCGGTCGCGCCCGAGCTCGTCGATCAGGTCGGTGCGGCTGACCACCTCGCCGGCGCGGGCGGCAAAGATCCGCATCAGGGCCATCTCGGTCGCGGTCAGCCGCACCGGGCTGTCGCCCTGCCACAGCTCGCCGCGGTCCTGGTCATAGCGCAGCGGGCCGAGCGTCAGGTATTTTGGCCCGGTCTGCACTGCGGAGGGCACGCGGCGCAGGATCGCGTTGATCCGCAGCAAGAGCTCCTTCGGCTCGAACGGCTTCGGCAGGTAGTCATCCGCCCCGGCCTCGAGTCCCTCGATCCGTTCGCGGGTCTCGCCGCGGGCGGTGAGCAGCAGGATCGGTGTCGCCACCCGGCGCGCGCGCAGATCGCGGGTCAGGCTCAGCCCGTCCTCGCCCGGCATCATCACGTCGAGCACGATCATGTTGAACTCGAGCCCGGCCAGCAGGCGCCGCGCATGCGCCGCATCGCGCGCCGCGGTGACAAGAAAGCCGTTTCGGATCAGGAACTTCTGCAGAAGGCCGCGGATCCGTTCGTCATCGTCGACGATCAGCAGGTGGGGGGCTTGCGCGGCGCCCGGCATCAGCTGTCATCCTTCAGCATCTGATAGTGGCGGCGCATCTCGGGGTCCATCATCGCCTCGAGCACCTGGCGGAAACCCGCGACGGCCTGCGGCCCGGCGGTGCGATAGGCACCGCGCATCCGCTCGCGCTGCGCCCCCGACAGCTCGCGCTCGAGCGCCTCGCCCGTCGGCGTCAGATGCAGGTGGCGCGCGCGCTTGTCCTTGCGCCCGACCCGGCTTTCGACCAGCCCGTCGTCGATCAACGTGCGCAGCACCCGGTTCAGCGACTGCTTGGTCACGCCGAGCACCGAAAGCAGCGTCGTTACCGTCAGCCCGGGCTCGCGGTTGATGAAATGGATCGCGCGGTGATGTGCTCGGCCATAGCCGTGCTTGTCGAGAATCCGGTCGGGATCGGCGGTGAAGCCGCGATAGGCGAAGAACATCGCCTCGATCCCCTTGCGCAACTGCTCGTCGGTCAGAAACAGCAGGGTCTCGCCGCCCTGGGTGCTGCTGTCGGCCATCGGTCTTCCTCGCTTTTTCGCGACTTTATGTCAGTGTTGTTGACTTTCCAAGAATGAATTGTTAGCCGGGCACACAATCTGCGCAATATTATGATTCGAAAGTGTCATTGTGCGCAACTTGTGGAAAACAACCCGAGGGAGACCAGTATGGCCGGGGCTTATGACGATCGCGATGGATGGATCTGGATGGACGGCACGCTCGTCCCCTGGCGCGAGGCGCAGGTCCATGTCCTGACCCACGCGCTGCACTACGCCTCCTCGGTGTTCGAGGGCGAGCGCTGCTATGGCGGGCGGATCTTCAAGGGGGTGGAGCATTCGCGCCGGCTGCGCCGTTCGGCCGAGCTTCTCGACATGGAAATCCCCTGGACGGTGGAGGAGATCGAGGCGGCGAAATACGAAATGCTGAAGGCGAACGGCTGGACCGATGCCTATGTGCGGGCCGTGGCCTGGCGCGGGGCGGGCGACGACATGGGCGTCTCGGCCCGGCGCAACCCGGTGCGGCTTGCGGTGGCGGGCTGGGAGTGGGGCAACTACTATGGCGACGCCAAGATGAAGGGCGCACAGCTCGACATCTCGAAATGGTGCCGGCCCGATCCGCGCACCATCCCCTGCGAGGCGAAGGCGGCGGGGCTCTACATGATCTGCACCATGTCGAAGCACGCGGCCGAGGCGAAGGGTTGCTCGGACGCGCTGATGATGGATTACCGGGGCTATGTGGCCGAGGCGACGGGGGCGAATGTCTTCTTCGTGAAGGACGGCGCGGTGCACACGCCGCTGCCGGATTGCTTCCTCAACGGTCTCACCCGGCAGACGGTGATCGGGCTGTTGCGCGAAAAGGGCATTGCCGTGCACGAACGCCACATCAGCCCGACCGAGATGGCCGGCTTCGAGCAGTGCTGGCTGACCGGGACTGCCGCCGAGGTGACCCCGGTCGCACGGATCGGCGACTTCCGATTCGAGGTCGGCGCGCTCGCGCAGGAGATGGTTCGCAGCTACGAGGCGCTGGTCCGGGCCTGATCGCGCCCGTCCCGTGCCGGCGCGCCCCTCGGCGCGCCGGCACGGGACGACTCAGGCCTCGGCCCGTTCCTCGCGATTAATGCGCAGGAATTCCTGCACCTTGCGGGCGCCGCGGTCTGCGGGGCGCTGGTTCAGCTCGAGAACCGCGGGATGGACACCTTCCTTGCGGGCAAGGTCGAGGAAGTGCTTCACGCGGGCCCCTTCGGCCTTCGGCGCCGCGCGGTCGATGATGTGACGGGTCATGGCAGCCTCCTTCAGATGCTTGGGCCACAACCCTAGCACGAAAAACCGCCGGTTTCGACCAGACGATCCGCCGCAGCGCGGCGCCTCGGCGGGGATCGGCGCAGGGGCTCAGCCCGGCGGCGTCATCGCCTTGCGCTGCTTGCGCCGTTCAAGACCCAGCTGATGTTCGCGCCAGATGATCAGCACCCCCGCCGCGATCACGATGGCCGAGCCGGCAAGCGTGCTGGCCGAGGGGATCTCGGAGAAGACGGCATAGCCGATCACCAGGGCGAAGAGCATTGAGGCATAGTCGAAGGGCGCGACGACCGAGGCGTCGGCGAAACGATAGGCCGAGGTCATCAGGATCTGCGCCACCCCGCCGAGCAGCCCCGCCCCGATCAGCAGCGCCGCCTCGGTGGGTGAGGGCATGACCCAGCCGAAGGGGATGGTCAGCAGCGACAGCGCCGTCGCGGTGAAGGAGAACCAGAACACGATCGCCGAGGTGCGCTCGGAGCCCACCAGCCGGCGGATCTGGATCTGGGCGAGGGCCGCGCAGGCCGCGCCGGCAAGCGCGAGCCCCGCGCCAAGCGCCTCGGTCCCGCCGGCGCCGGCGCCGAATTGCGGCCAAAGCACGATCAGCACCCCCGCAAGCCCCATCACCACTGCCGAGATCCGCACGATGCGGACCTGCTCGCCCAAAAACAGCGCGGCGAAGACGACGACGAGGATCGGCGTCGCATAGCCGATCGCCGTCGCCTCGGGCAGCGGCAGGAAGGCCAGCGCCGCAAAGCCGAGTCCCATCGCCGTGGTGCCGATCACGCCGCGCCAGACATGGCCGAGCGGGCTTTGCACCCGCAGCCCGCCCGAGAGCTCGTGCGTGACGGCCAGCCAGACGAGGATTGGCACGATGCCGAAGGCCGAGCGGAAGAACACCGCCTCGCCCGGCGGCACATGCGGCGCGACGGCCTTGATCATCGCCTGCATCACCACGAAGCCGACGACGGCAGCAAGTTTCAGGGCGATGCCCTTGGCGGGGGAGGGGGTGGTCTCGATCATTGGCCTCACCTATCGCGCGGGGCGGGGCCGGCAAGGGGAGAAACCCGGGCCAGTGCCCAGCGGGCGGCATCGGCGACGGCCGGGTCGGCGTCATCCACCAGCCGGGCTGCCACCGCGGCGAGTGTCGGTGCACCCGAATTGCCGATCGCGTAGAGCACGTTGCGCACCATCCGGTCGCGGCCGATGCGCTTGATCGGCGAGCCGGCGAAGCGGGCGCGGAAGGCGGCGTCATCAAGCTCGGCAAGCTCGGCGAGCAAGGGCGCCTCGGCCTCGCGCGCGGCATAGCCGATCTCGTGTGCCGCGGCGGCGAACTTGTTCCAGGGGCAGGCGGCAAGGCAATCGTCGCAGCCATAGATCCGGTTGCCGAGCATCGGGCGCAGCTCGGGTGCGACCGGGCCACGATGCTCGATCGTCAGATAGGAAATGCAGCGCCGCGCATCGAGCCGGTAGGGGGCCGGGAAGGCGGCTGTCGGGCAGGCGTCAAGGCAGGCGGTGCAGCGCCCGCAATGGCTGACGTCGGGCGCATCGGGGGGCAGCGGCAGGGTGGTGAAGATCGCACCGAGGAAGAACCAGCTGCCAAGGTCGCGGGCAAGCAGGTTGGTGTGCTTGCCCTGCCAGCCGAGCCCCGCTGCCTGCGCGAGCGGCTTCTCCATCACCGGCGCGGTGTCGACGAAGACCTTGATCTCGGCCGCCTCGCCCTGCCGTTTCGCCGCCTCGATCAGCCAGCGGCCGACCCGCTTCAGCCGGCGCTTGAGCAGATCGTGGTAATCCTTGCCCTGGGCATAGACGCTGATTGCGCCCCGTTCGCGGTGTTCGAGCGCCGCGCGCGGGTCCACGGCCGGGGTATAGGGTTCGGCCAGCATCACCACCGCCCGCGCCTCGGGCCAGAGCGCGGCGGGGTTGCCGCGCCATTCCATCCGCTCGGCCATCCAGCCCATCTGCCCGTGCATGCCGGCCGCGACGAAGGTCTCGAGCCGCGCCATCGCCTCGGGAATCGCGTCGGGCGTGGTGACCCGCGCCTTGGCAAAGCCCTCGGCCCGGGCGGTCTCGATCAGGCGGCGCTTCAGATCGTCCACGTCGGTCTCCGTGATGCTGGGCGGAGGCGGGCCCCCTCTCGCACTCAGAAATCGAGCTCGGCGTATTGCGGGGCGGGCGGCAGGCCCGGCAGCTGGTCGGCCAGAAGCGAGCGGAAGGCCGGGCGGGACTTGATCTTCGCATACCAGTCCTTCACCGCGTCCGAGCGGTTCCAGTCGACATCCGAGATGTAGTCGAGACAGCTCAGATGCGCGGCGGCGGTGAAATCGGCGAGCGTCATCACGTCGCCCGCAAGCCAGCGCCGCTGATCGAGCAGCCAGCTCATATAGTCGATGTGGAACTTGATCGCCGAGAGCCCTTCCTTGACGGTCTTGCTGTCGGGATAGCCCTTCTTCATCACCTTCTTCCAGACGCGCTCGCCCATCACCTTGCGGGTGACCTCGTGGTTGAACTTGTCGTCGAACCAGCCGCAGAGCCGGCGCACCTCGTAGCGGCCCTCGGCGTCGCGCGGCAGCAGCGGCGGCGTGGGCACCGTTTCCTCGAGATATTCGCAGATCGCCTGGCTTTCTGACATCATCCGGTTGTCGAGGCGCAGCACCGGCACCTTGCCGGCCGGGTTGCGGCGCAGGAAATCGGGGCTCGGCTCCCAGTAGCGCTCCTCGATCAGCTCGACCTCGATCTTCTTCTCGGCGAGGGTCAGGCGCACCTTGCGGCAAAAGGGCGAAAGCGCGACGTGGTACAGGCGGTTCATGGACACGGCCCCGGTTGGTGTTTTCCCCGTGATAGCGGCCGGGGCCGGGGCGTTCAATGCTCTGCGGGCGTCTTTACGCGGCGCGGCCGGCGCGGGCGGCGGGGCGGGGCGGCCTCGGAGGCCGCGCGCAGCAGCTCAAGCAGCCAGTCGGGGTCTTCCCACAGATCGGGTTCGATCCGCCAATAGGGCTGCGCGCCGCGCACCGGCGGTTCGGCCGGCGGGCGTTCGGGGAGGAGGTCGAGCAGCGGCTCGAGGGCGGGCAGCCGGCGCAGATAGAGCGCGTCGTTGAACAGATACCCGGCGGGCTTTTCACCGAGATAAAGCCCGAAGCCGCCGAACATCGGGCGCGAATGCACGCGGCCCTGCAGCTGTTCGCGCAAGAACAGCTCGAGATCGGGGGAGACCGGCATCAGAGGCTGTGCCGGGCGCGCAGCGCAGCCTGGATCGTGCCGTCGTCGAGATAGTCGAGCTCGCCGCCGATCGGCACGCCCTGGGCGAGGCCGGTGACGGCGGTGCCGCTCTCCTCGAGCGCCTCGGCGATGTAATGGGCGGTGGTCTGGCCCTCGACCGTGGCGTTGAGCGCGACGATCACCTCGCGCGTGGCCTCGGTGCGGACCCGTTCGATCAGCCGCGGGATGCCGAGCTCCTCGGGCCCGACGGCGTCAAGCGCGCTCAGCAGCCCGCCCAGCACGTGATAACGGCCCTTGAAGGCGTGGCCGCGCTCCATCGCCCAGAGATCGGCGACATCCTCGACGACGCAGATCTCGCCCGTCGCGCGGGCCGGATCGGCGCAGATCTCGCACAGCCCGCCGAGCGAGATATTGCCGCACATGGGGCAGTCCTGCGCGGTCTCGGCCACATGCGCCATGGCACGGGCGAGCGGTTCCATCAGCTGCGTGCGGCGGCGGATCAGTTGCAGGACGGCACGGCGCGCCGAGCGGGGGCCAAGCCCCGGCAGCCGCGCCATCAGCGCGATCAGTGCCTCGATCTCGTCCTGCGCGCCGGCCATCTTACACGGGCGGAAGGTTCATGTCGGCGGGCAGCCCCATCTCGGTCAGCAGCTTGCGCTGTTCATCCTGGGCGCGGGCCGCGGCGCGGGCCTGGGCATCCTTGATCGCGGCGAGGATCAGGTCCTCGACCACTTCCTTTTCCGAGGCGACGAGGATCGAGGGGTCGATCGACAGGCCGGTCAGCTCGCCCTTGGCGGTGGCGCGCGCCTGCACGAGGCCGGCGCCCGCCTCGCCCACCACGACGATGCGGCCAAGATCTTCCTGGAGCGTCATCATCCGCTCCTGCATCTCTTTCGCGGCCTTCATCATCTTGGCCATGTCGCCGAGCTGGCCCAGTCCCTTGAACATCGTCGTCCCCCGCTATGAGTGTCTGTCACAGATACGCAGCCCGACCGGGCGGAACAAGGGGGGCGTCAGCCGTCCTCGAACGGGTCCCATTCATCCTCGACCTCGGGCAGCGCCTCGGCGGCCTGTTCCTGCGCAAGGTCGGCGGCCAGCTTGATGTCGTCGAAGACGGCGGCGGGAAAGGCCGCGAGGATCGCCTGCACCACCGGGTTCGTCTCGCGCGCTTCGGCCTCGGCGGCGCGGCGGCCGGCGTCGCGGACCTCGGCGATGGTGGGCGCGCCGCCCTCCGACACCACCGAGACGCCCCAGCGGGCGCCGGTCCAGCCCTGCAGCCGGGCGGCAAGGGTGGCGGCCAGGTCGCGCGGTGCCGCCGGCGTGGGCTCGAACTCGATCCGGCCAGGGGCATAGCGCACGAGCCGCAGGCAGGTCTCGACCTCGACCAGCAGCTTCACGTCCCGCATCCGCTGGATCAGCTCGACCACGTCCTCGAACCGGGCAAAGCGGGCGAGCGCACCGGTGGCGGGGGCGGCGGCAAGGGCCACCGCGGCGCCCGAGGGGGCTCGGCCGACCGGCGCGCCGCCCAGCATCGCGCGGGTGGTCGCGGCGGCCAGCGCCGCGGGGCCGTGCACCGGCCCGCCGCCCGGGGCGGGGC
>NZ_SAVB01000019.1 GCF_004022265.1 Paenirhodobacter ferrireducens | reverse complement strand
CACATAGACCGTCTCCATGATCGCAACCAGGATCGACAATCCCAGCGTCAGCGGCACGAAGAGGAAGTGATACAGAGCCGTCATCGCAAACTGCAGTCGCGACAGCTCCACAATATCAAGGTCCATCGTCGTCTCCATTCCCTTGCCTGTCGCGGGAGGTTGTCCCGCAAAAGATGCATACGGAAAAACATCTCCCGTGGATGCATCATATGCGGGCATTCCTTTCCCTCTCCTTGATACGGATCAAAGAGACGGATGGTCGCAGCCGGGCGGATTTCCGCGAATCCATGGCTGCAGAGACATTATGCCTCAGGCGTGACCGTGAAATGGCAAAGAGACGGAGCGAGTCGCCGCGGTGGCATCGGTGCTGCGGTGACTGACGACGAGCAATCCCGATTCGGGCAGGGCGGCGCGCAGCCCGGCGAGCATGGCGCCGGCGGTGGCGGGGTCGAGCCCCTCGGTCGGCTCGTCGAGAAGCAGCACATCGGGGCGGCGCAGCACCGCGCGGGCAAGCACCAGCCGTCGCGCCTGGCCGCCCGACAGGCCGCTGCCGCCGGGGCCAAGGCGGGTGGCCAGCCCGTCGCGCGCGCGCAGCACATCGGCGAGTGCCACGGCCTCGAGTGCGGCCCAGGCCTCGGCCTCGGGCAGGGCGGTGCCGGCCGGGAAGGCAAGCGCCAGGTTCTCGGCGACGCTGCCCGCGATCAGCGCCGAGCGTTGCGGCACCAGCGTCAGATGCGCGCGCAGGTCGGCCTCGGGCCAGGCGGCGAGGGGGGCGCCCAGCAGCCGGATCTCGCCCGCGGTCGGCGCGATCAGCCCGGCGAGGGCGGCAAGCAGCGTCGACTTGCCGGCACCCGAGGGACCGGTGAGCAGCACCATCTCGCCGCGCGACAGGCTCAGATCGAGCGGGCCGAAGGTGTCGCGCGCGGCACCCGCGCGGTGATGGCGCAGGGCGATGACCTGCAGAAGCGGCGCCGCCGGATCGGGGTGCGGCGCGGGGCCGGCGGGCAGCGGCCGGGCGGGCGTGTCGCTGAGGGCCGCGACGCGGGCGCCCGCGGCCTGCATCCGGCCAAGCTCGGCCAGTCCCCGGCGCAACAGCGCCAGCGTCTCGCCGAGCGCGAGCGCGGTGAAGACGCCGATCGCGGCGCGGGCCGGGCTGATCGTGCCGGCGGCGGCGAGCGATCCTCCCATGGCCAGCGCCACGGTGGCGGCGAGCCCCGTGGTCAGCGCGATTGCCGCAGCGCCCTGACGTTCGGTCGTCTCGAGCCCGTCGCGGGCCCGGGCCTCGCCGCGGACCGTGGCGGCAAGCCCCGCCTCCTGCCGGGCGAGGGCCCCGGCCACGGCCAGATCGGCGCGGCTTTGGGCAAGGTCGAGCGCCTGCGCGCGCAGCGATTGCAGCGCGGCCTCGGTGGCCTCGGACCGGGCGCGCGCATGGCGCAGGGTGAAGACAAGCGCCACGCCGCCGCCCAGCCCGAAGGACAGAAGCACCCCCCAGGCGACGGCCGGCGCGACGAGGAGCCACAGCGCGACGAAGGCACCGGCCTGCACTGCGACCGCCGAGACCGCCGGCAACACGAGGCGCAACAGCAACCCGTCGAGCGCGTCGACATCCGAGGTCAGCCGGTTCAGCGCCTCGGCGCCGCGCAGGCGGGTCTGGGCCTCGAAGGGCAGGCGGGTGATGCCGGCGTAAAGGCCGAGCCGCAGCGCAGCGAGCGCGCGCAGCGTCGCCTCATGGGTCAGCATCCGCTCGCCATAGCGTGCGCCCGAGCGGCCAAGGGCAAGGAACCGCACCCCGGCCGAGGGGCGGAAGAAGTCGAAGCCGATGCCGATGCCTGCGATGCCCGCCGCGGCGGCGGCGGTGACGAACCAGCCAGAGAGGCCCAGAAGCGCCGCGCCCATGGCAAGCACGGTGATGCCAAGCGCAAGGCCGCGCAGGAAGGCCACGGGCTCGGCCGCGAGCAACCGGCGGGCGATGTGCAGTAGCGGTCTCATGCGCGGCCCTCCGGCGTCATCGGCAAGACCCGGTCCATGGCGCCGAGAACCGCGGGGTCGTGGCTTGCCACGATCAGCGCCGCGCCGGTTGCGCGAAGGGCCAGAAGCCCCGTCAGCACCGCCTGCGCCGTTTCCGGGTCAAGGTCGGCCGTCGGCTCGTCGGCAAGGATCAGGCTCGCCTTCGCCGCATGGGCGCGCGCGATCATCAGCCGCCGCGCCTCGCCGCCCGAGACGCCACCGCCGAGATCGCCGAGCCGCGTGGACAGCCCGCCCGGCAGTGCCGCAACGATGCCCTGTGCCTGCGCCGCGGTCAGCGCCGCGTCAAGGTCGCCCGTGCGGCCCAGCATCAGCGCCTCGCCGAGCGGCGCGTCGATGAAACGCGGAGCCTGCGGCAGCCAGCCGATGCCGGCGCGGATCGCGTCGGCGGTGCTGTCGGAAAGCACCGTCTCGCCCCAGCGGATCTCACCCGCCTCGGGGCGGATCAGCCCGGCCAGCGCGGCAAGCAGCGTGGTCTTGCCGACGCCCGAAGGGCCGGCGATGGCCAGCGCTTCGCCCGGCTGCACCGCGCCATCGGGCGGGCCGAGCAGGGCGGCGCCCGGGCCCGGCGACAGCACCAGCCCGTGCCAGCGGAAGGGGGCGGGCGGCAGCGCCGCGGCCGGTGCGCCCTGGCCCAGGAGCGTGCCCGAAGCGGCGATGGCGGCCTCGGCCGCTTCGATCTCGCCCGCGACGGCAAGGGCCGAGGCGCGGTCGTGCCAGGCGGCGGCCAGATCGCGCAGCGGCTGGAAGAATTCGGGCGCGATCATCAGCAGGAAGATCCCGGCCTCGGGCGACAGCCCGCCCCAGCTGCCGAAGGTCAGCTCGCCCAGCAGCGCGAAGCCGACATAGACCGCGACCATCGCCACGCCGAGCGCCGAGAAAAGCTCGAGCACCGTCGAGGACAGGAAGGCCACCGCCAGCACCCGCATCGTGCGGGTGCGCAGATCGTCCGAGGCGGCGGCAAGATCGGCGCCGGCCCGCGCCTCGGCGCCCAGAAGCCGCAGATCGGCCACCGCGGCGATGCGGTCGACGAGCAGGGTGTTGAGCGTGCCGATCTCGGCCATCTGCCGCTCGGAGGCGTCGCGCGCGGCCATGCCGACAAGCGCCATGAAGACCGGGATCAGGGGGCCGGCCACCAGCAGCACCAGCGCCGCGGCCCAGCTGAAGGGCAGGGTGAGGGCCAGAAGGACAAGCGGCACGATCCGCACCCGTGCCATCGCCGGGCTGTAGCGCGCGGCCCAGGGGGCAAGCATCGCGACCTTCTCGGCGGCAAGGCTCGCAAGCTCGGCTGGGGCGGGGCTGCGGGCGCGGGCGTCCTGCCGTGCGGCGGCGCCGATCAGCCGGTGCCGGGTGCTTTCGACCAGCGCCGTCGCCGCGCGCTGTGCAAGCGCCCCGGCGCGGGCCTCAAGGAGTGCCCGAAGGGCGGCGAGCGCTAGGAACCCCGCCGCGGCAGCCAGCGGCGACAGCCGTTCGGTGCCGCTGATGAGCCCGCCAAGCGCCAGCGCGACCAGTGCCGCCTGTGCCGCCCAGAGGAGTTCGGCCAGTGCAGAAAGCGCACCCGCGCGGCCAAGCGCGGGCGCGGCCGGGGCGGCAAGGCGGGTCAGCGCGGCATCGGCGCGGCCGGGGTTCGCGGCGGTCGGTTCGTCGGTCTGGGGCATGTCTTCGGTCGCGTTTCCTTCGGGCAGAGCTAGGGGCGCGGAGGCGGGTTCGGCAAGGCGCGGGGCGAAGATTGCCCGTTCCGGCAAGGAGGAGTGTTCATCCTTTTTCTCAAGGTTTCACCGTAAAGCATTGAATAATAATATAATATATTCACTTCACATATCCCGCGCGCGAAAACGTCGCACCCGGACATTCAGGCGCCCGTGGGGGCGAGATCGGCCAGCGCCTCGGCGCTCTGGCGGGCGGCGGCGCGGGCCTCGGCCTCGGCCGCCTCGACGCTCAGCGCATGAAAGCGCAGCATGGCGCCCGTGGGGATCTGCGCCAGCCGGCCGAGGTCGGGGGTGATGACCGTGGCGATCTTCGGAAAGCCCCCGGTCGTCTGCCGGTCGGCCATCAGCACGATCGGCCGGCCCGAGAGCGGTACCTGAACCGAGCCCATCAGTGTGCCGTCCGAGGTGATGTCGTGCCCACGCGCTGCGGGCAGCGCCGGGCCCTCGAGCAGCAACGCCATGCGGTCGCGCTGCGCGCTGACGGCATAGGACGCGCCGAGGAAACGGGCCAGGATCTCGGGCGCGAAGGCGTCGTCCTGCGGCCCGAGAACCACGCGGATCGGGCCGTGGCGCGGGCGCAGCGGGCGGGTCAGCCGGCGCGGCAGGGCACCGGGTTCGGGGCCCAGGGGCAACACATCGCCCGGGCGAAGGGCGCGGCCCTCATGCCCGCCGATCGCGCTGCGCAGATGGGTGGCGCGGGAGCCCATCACCGGGGGCGTCTCGATCCCGCCAGAGACGGCGAGATAGCCCCAGACCGCGCCGCGCAGGGCGCCGACGGTCAGCTCCTCGCCCGCCCGCAGCCGGGCCGAGCTCCAGGGGGCGAGGGGGCGGCCGCCCGCCTCGGCCCGCATCGCGCCGCCGGTCACCGCCACCAGCACGTCGCGGCTCGCCCGGAACCGGCCGCCGGTCAGCGCGAATTCGAGTGCCGCCGCCCCGGGCGCATTGCCGACAAGGGCATTGGCGGCGGCAAAGGCCTCGCCGTCCATCGGCCCCGAGGCCGAGACGCCGAAGCGCAGGAACCCGGTGCGGCCGCGATCCTGCACGGTCAGCATCGGCCCGGCGGCGAGGATCTCGAGCGTGCCGGTCATGCGGGCGTCTCCGGGTCGAAGAGGATCTCGCCGCGGCAGGCGCGGGCGGCGAGCGTGTCGAACTCTGCCTCCCCGATCCGGCGCAGGCGCAGCCGGTCGCCCGGGGCCAGCAGGCAGGGGCGGGCGCGGGCGGCATCGAAAAGCCGCAGCGGCGTCTGCCCGATGTAGGACCACGCGCTTGGTGCGGCGACGGAATTGACGCTTGCCTGCCCGCCGCCGATGCCAAGCGCGCCCTCGGTCACGCGCTGGCGGACCTCGGCCCGGCGCGGGGTGGCAAGGGCTGCGGGCAGGCCCGAGAGATAGGCAAAGCCCGGCGCGAAGCCGATCATCGCCACGCGATAGGCGGCGCCGAGGTGGAGCGCGATCAGCGCGTCCTCGGTCATCCCTTTCTCGGCGGTGAGGCGGGCAAGGTCGAGGCAGGCGGGACCGCCATAGAAGACCGGGATGCTGCGCACTGCGCCCTCGACCGCGCCGGGGCGCAGTGCGGCGATGCGTGGCCGCAGGGCCGCGCGCAGCGTCGCAAAGCCCGTCACGCACGGGTCATAACTCAGCGTCAGAGAGCGATAGGTGGGCAGCACGTCGCACAGACCGGGGAGCGGCGCGGCCTCGAGATCGGCGGCCAGTGCCAAGGCCAGGGCATTCGCCGCCGCGTCGATCCCCGGCGCGAATTCGACCGTCAACGCCGCATCGCCACAGGGCAGGAAGCGAGGCGCCGGCAGGTTCAGAACCACTGCCCGGGCTCCATCAGCCCGAGGTCCATCAGCTGCTGGCTGTGCCAGGCGAAGGGCACAGAATTATACCAGCGGAAATCGGCGATGTCATAGGTCGAGCCGGGGTTGAACTTCAGCGCCTTCGCCACCCGGAACGAGGCGATCGCCGCGGTCATGTTGTGGTGCCAGGGGCAGGAGTAGGTGTTGTATTCCTCGTCGTTGAAGGTGTTGTCGCGGCGCAGCTCGAGCCCCGGCCGGGTGCGGAACAGTGCGATCCGGTCGATCTTGCGCCGCGTCACCGGGACGTGCTCCTCGAACCGCCAGCGCAGCCCGCCGAAGAAGTCGAGCTGGCGCTCGCGCGGCTGGCCGGTGACCGGATCCTTGCGCGCAAGCGCGTAATAGCCGGCCCGGTCGAGCATTGCCGTGCCGAGGTTCACCGCATTCGGGTTCTGCGCAAGGTCCGGGGCGTAGAGGTCGACGACATAGGTCAGCATCGAGCGGCGCCGTTCCTCGGTGTGGAAGGCCAGCAGCTCCTGCACGCTGCGGGTCTCGCAAAACGGGTGGAACAGGTATTCCGCATTGTAGCAGTAATACATCCAGGTATCGGCCGGCGCGGCGGCGATCACCGGGTTCACGGTGTCGGTGAGCGCGCCGGGCCGGTGCATGTCACGCGGGATGCGGTGGACCTTGGCGGCCAGCTCCTCGGGCAGCACCAGACGGTCGGGCGCGAAGACCAGAACCGAGCGGAACCCGGCCTTCAGGTGGTGGCGGATCGTGCTTTCGGCCTCGACCAGATCCTCGACGAGGATCAGCGCCACCGGCCCCTTGGCAAGGGCGGCCGTCCCCTCGGCCAGGAATGCGTCAAGCGAAGCGTAATTCATGCCAGTCCCCGGATTTTGCGTGAGGATCGGGCAAGGGCCGGGGGAATGCAAGACAGGGAATGGCGGGGAAAGCCATGCGGGGCGGTTGCGGGGCGGGGGGATTCTGCGCTATCGGGCGGGGCTGAAACGCGGGGGATCGCCATGTCGGACGCGCCGAAGAAGCTGCACATCAAGACCTACGGCTGCCAGATGAACGTCTATGACAGCGAGCGCATGGCCGAGGCCATGGGCACCGAGGGCTATGTGCTGACCGACGATCCGGCCGAGGCGGACATGGTGTTGCTGAACACCTGCCACATCCGCGAGAAGGCGGCCGAGAAGGTCTATTCCGACCTCGGCCGGCTGCGCCCGTTCAAGGAGGCGAAGCCCGAGCTGAAGATCGGTGTCGCGGGCTGCGTCGCGCAGGCCGAGGGCGAGGAAATCATGCGCCGGATGCCGCTCGTCGATCTGGTCGTCGGCTCGCAGAACTATCACCGCCTGCCCGAGATGGTCGCCGCCACCGCCCGCGGCGAGCGTCCGGTCGACACCGAATTCCCGGTCGAGGACAAGTTCGAGAAGCTGCCCGAACGCCCGGCGACCGGTCGCCCCACCGCCTTCCTGACGGTGCAGGAGGGCTGCGACAAGTTCTGCGCCTTCTGCGTCGTGCCCTATACCCGCGGCGCGGAGGTCTCGCGCCCTGTCGCCCGCATCCTTGCCGAGGCCGGGAAGCTGGTGGCGAAGGGGGTGAAGGAAATCACGCTGCTGGGTCAGAACGTCAACGGCTATCATGGCGAGGGCGACGGCGGGGTCTGGGGCCTTGGCCGGCTGGTGCGCGAACTGGCCCGGATCGAGGGGCTCGAGCGGATCCGCTATACCACCTCGCATCCGAACGACATGGCCGACGATCTGATCGAGGCGCATGGCGCCGAGCCGAAGCTGATGCCCTATCTGCATCTGCCGGTGCAGTCGGGGGCGGACCGGATCCTGAAGCTGATGAACCGCCATCACACCGCCGAGGCGTATCTGCGGCTGATCGAGCGCATCCGCGCGGCGCGGCCCGACATCCTGCTCAGCTCGGATTTCATCGCGGGCTTCCCGGGTGAGACCGAGCAGGATCACCGCGACACGCTCGCCCTGATCGAGGAGGTGGGCTTTGGCGCGGCCTTCTCGTTCAAGTATTCGCCGCGCCCGGGCACGCCCGCGGCCGAACGCGCGGGCGTCGACCCCGAGGTTGCCGACCGGCGCCTGCACGAGCTGCAGGCCCTCATCACCCGGCTGCAGCACGAAAGCCAGGCCGCGATGGTCGGGCGCGAGGTGGGGGTGCTGTTCGAGAAGCCGGGCCGGCTGCCCGGGCAATGGGTGGGCAAGTCCGATTACCTGCAGGCGGTGCATGTGACCTCGGAAACGCCGCTGCAGGGGGCTCTCGCGAAAGTGAGAATCACCGCGAGCGGCCCGAACTCGCTGGCGGGCGTTCTGGTCTGATCCGCCCGGCGGACGGCGGACATCGTTTCCATGATTGCCCGCGGTTTGTCTCAATGGCGGATTTGTTGCGGGAAACCCTACAATATATGGGTTTAATTGCTTTCAAAGCCGCAGGGTTTTGCTATTGTAAGCGCCATATTTGGTTAATGGCCCGCAGGACGGGCTCCATTTGCGATGAGGAGGCGGAAGCGGCGATGATGACTCTCTGCAAGGCCGTGAAACCGGCGATTGCGTCTTTCGGGGCTGCGGCGCTGGCACTGGCCATGATCTCCGGTTCCGCTTCGGCTCAGCAGACGAACGCCGGCCGCGCGGAACGCTACGTCCCGACGATCTGGATCGACCCCGACGGTTGCGAGCACTGGGCGATGGATGACGGGCTCGAGGGTTACATGGATGCGCGCAAGACCCGCGACGGCCGCCCGGTGTGCCACCGCGACGTCTGCGGCGTGCTGCAGACCGATACGCTTTTCGCCACCGGCAGCGCGAAGATCACCGCCTCCGGCCGCAACTATCTGGAAAACTTCTTCCGCACCGCGCAGGCGCGCAGCTTCATCATCACCGGTCACACCGACAGCCGCGCCTCGGATGAATACAACATGCGGCTGTCGAAGAACCGCGCCGAGGCCGTGGCGGGCGTTGCCCAGTCGGTGGGCGCGCCGGTGCTTGCGGTGAACTGGTATGGCGAGCGCTGGCCGCGGGCCACCAACGCCACCGCCGCCGGCATGGCGCAGAACCGCCGCGTCGAAGTGATCTGCGTGAAGTGAGGGGACAGGACATGAAAGCGATCAAAATCCTCCTGCTTCTCGGTGCTGCTGCCGGGCTTGCCGCCTGCGATGCGGAGCCCTCGGACAAGGGCTGGGACCGCAACATCGGCGGCGCCAAGCACCTCAGCCAGCTCAAGGCCGGCGTCTGGATCGACCCGGAGGGCTGCGACCACTGGATCATCGACGATGGCGCCGAGGGCTACATGACCGCCCGCGTCGACGATTACGGCAAGCCGATCTGCTCGGGCGCCGGCCCAGCCTCGACCGCGGTCGGCCCGTTCAAGTCGGGCGGCGAGATCCGCGATCCGGTCCGGCCGTCGAACTTCGAGTAAGCATTCGCCTATATTTTGGGCAAATGGGCCGCGGGATCCGCCCCGCGGCTCATTTCTTTGCAGTTCTGTGAAATTTTCACGCGTCGCTGCTGAAAAACAAACCAGCGCTTGCGTGACTCGGGGGGGAGAGGCACCATATCTTTACCAAGCCAGCCAAGGGAGACGTTATTGGGCTTCAGCGCGATCTCACCCCCGCCTCGTTCTCAGGACAGCTTCGAAGCACTCCTGGAGTTTCCGGACAACCGCCTTCTGATCGGGCTGTGCGGCGAATTCGACCGCAACCTGGCGCAGATCGAGCACAAGCTCTCGGTGCATATCCTGCGGCGCGGCAACCAGCTTGCCATCGTCGGCACCCCAGAGGCGCAGATGCAGGCGACCGGCATCCTGCACCATCTCTATCAGCGCCTCGAACAGGGCAAGGCGGTCGACGCCGGCGAGGTCGATGCGGCGATCCGGATGGCCGATCTCGGCAATGCGGGGATGACGGTGGACGAACAGCTCGAGATGTTCGCGGCGGGCAAATACGAGATCCGCACGCGCAAGAAGCAGGTCGAGCCGCGGACCGAGGCGCAGAAGGCCTATGTGAAGGCGCTGTTCGAGAATGAACTGGCCTTCGGCATCGGCCCGGCCGGCACCGGCAAGACCTATCTCGCCGTTGCCGTCGGCGTCACCATGCTGATCGGCGGCCATGTCGACAAGATCATCCTCTCCCGTCCCGCCGTCGAAGCGGGCGAGCGCCTCGGCTTCCTGCCGGGCGACATGAAGGAGAAGGTCGATCCCTACATGCAGCCGCTCTATGACGCGCTGAACGACTTCCTGCCGGCGAAGCAGATGCAGAAGCTGATGGAAGAGAAGCGCATCGAGATCGCGCCCTTGGCCTTCATGCGCGGCCGCACGCTGTCGAACGCCTTCGTCGTGCTCGACGAGGCGCAGAACGCCACGACGATGCAGATGAAGATGTTCCTCACCCGTCTCGGGCAGGGCTCGCGCATGGTCATCACCGGCGACCGCAGCCAGATCGACCTGCCGCGCGGCGTGCCCTCGGGCCTGCAGGACGCCGAGCGCATCCTCGACGGTGTGCGCGGGATCTCGTTCAACTACTTCACCGCCTCGGATGTGGTGCGCCACCCCCTTGTGGCGCGGATCATTGACGCCTATGACCGCGACGATGGAGCCGCTGGTTGACATTCTGATCGAAGAGCCCCGCTGGGAGGAGATTGACCTCCCGGCGCTGGCAGACCGCGCCGCGCGCGCCGTTCTGGCCGATCAGGAGATCTCGCCCGACGACTGGGAGATCAGCCTGCTCGGCTGTGACGACGCGCGCATCGCGGTGCTGAACGCCGAGTTCCGCGCCAAGCCCACCCCCACCAATGTGCTCAGCTGGCCCGCCGAGGATCTCGCGGCGGAAGACGAGGGCGAGCGCCCCGATCCGCCCGAGCCCTTCCTGCCCGGCGAGCGCGACAGCCTCGGCGACATCGCCATCGCCTTCGAGACCTGCGCGCGCGAGGCGGCCGAGGGCGGCAAGACGATGGCCGATCACGTCACGCACCTGATCGTGCATGGCGTTTTGCATCTTCTCGGTTACGATCACGTGCGCGAGGGCGATGCCACCTTGATGGAATCCACGGAAGTGCGCATTCTTGAAAAGATGGGCATTGATGACCCATATTTGGCATGATGCGGCAATTTTCGCCGCGTGATCTGGAAAGGTACGATGGAACACGCCGCTGACGGAGCTCTCTCCGCCAACGCCCCTGCGTCGGAGAGCGACGCGGGCGACAGTTCCGAGCCGCACTCGCGCGGCTTACTGGGACGACTCTTCGGGGCGCTTGGCGCCTCCACCCCTGACAACGACAGCGAGGCTCCGGCCACGCCCGAGCCCGAAACCGCGGCGGCCGCCGGCCTGCCGGGCATCGGCAACCTGCGCCGGATGCGGGTGGGCGATGTCGCGATCCCCAAGGTCGAGATCGTCGCGGTGCCGGTCGGCATCACCCGCGACGAGCTGGTGGCGGTGTTCCGCGAGCAGGGCTATTCCCGCCTGCCGGTGTTCAAGGACACGCTCGACACCCCGCTTGGGCTGGTTCACCTGAAGGACCTCGCGCTCGAATACGGCTTTGGCGCCTCCTCAGGGCGGTTCTCGGTGAAGAAGCTGCTGCGGCCGCTGCTGTTCGTGCCGCCCTCGATGCCGATCGGGGTGCTGTTGCAGAAGATGCAGGTGCAGCGCATCCACATGGCGCTGGTGATCGACGAATATGGCGGCGTTGACGGGCTGGTCACGCTCGAGGATCTGATCGAGCAGGTGATCGGCGAGATCGAGGACGAGCATGACGAGGCCGAGGGCGGGTTCTGGAAGCTCGAGAAACCCGGCCAGTGGGTGGTGCTGGCGCGCGCCCCGGTGAAGGATTTCGAGGCCGAGATCGGCATGACCCTCGCCGACCCCGAAGAGGAGCAGGAGATCGACTCGATGGGCGGTCTCGTCTTCATGCAGATCGGCCGGGTGCCGGCGCGCGGCGAGGTGATCAAGGGCGAGAATGGCGTCGAATACGAGATCGTCGATGCCGATCCGCG
The DNA here is from genome assembly GCF_004022265.1 of Paenirhodobacter ferrireducens. Lineage (GTDB taxonomy): Bacteria > Pseudomonadota > Alphaproteobacteria > Rhodobacterales > Rhodobacteraceae > Rhodobacter > Rhodobacter ferrireducens. Next base: position 113,158 of record NZ_SAVB01000019.1, on the reverse strand, counting down.
CCGGATCAAGCGGTTGCGCGTGCGCCTGCCGGGCGTGGCGCCGGCGGAGTGACCCGGACGCGATGAGCCTGCGCTGCCCTGCCTTCCTGCGTGCCCCGTGCCGCCCGTCCTGGCGGGCGCTGGCCCTGGCCGCGCTTCTGGGCGCGGGCGTCGCGGCGGGGCAGGCGCCGCTCGGCGCGTGGTTTGTCGCGCTGCCGGCGGCAAGCGGGCTTCTGGCACTGGCGGCGCGCGGTCGCGCGGGCTGGACCGGCTTTGCCGGCGGCTTCGGCTATGCCGCCGCGGCGATGTTCTGGATCGTCGAGCCGTTCATGGTCGAGCCCGAGGTCTATGGCTGGATGGCGCCCTTCGCGCTCGTCTTCATGGCGGCGGGAATGGGCGTCTTCTGGGCGCTTGGTGCAGGGCTTGGCGCGCGGCTTGGCCGCGGCCGGAGGGGCGCGCGCGTCGCCGGCATCGCAGTGGGGCTGGTCGCGTCGGACGCGCTGCGCTCCTATGTCTTCACCGGCTTTCCCTGGGTGCTGTTCGGGCATCTGTGGATCGGCACGCCGGTAGCGCAGGCGGCGGCCTTCGTCGGTCCGATCGGGCTGAGCCTGCTGACGCTGGCGCTGGCGGCGGCCCCCTGGCTGGCGCGCGGCTGGCGCGGGCGGATTCTGAGGGCGGGCGTCGCGGCGGTGGCTTTGGCGGGCCTTTGGGCCGGTGGCACCGCGCGGCTCAATGCGCCCGAGATGCCGCGCGATCCGCCGGTCAACCTGCGCCTCGTGCAGCCGAACGCGCCGCAGGCGCTGAAATGGCTGCCCGAATACCGGCTGCAGTTCTTCTATCGCCATCTCGACCTCACCGCCGAGGAGCCCGCGCCGGGCAAGCCGCGCCCCGATCTGGTGATCTGGCCCGAGACCGCGGTGCCCTTCCTGCTGAACGATCCGGGCGCCGGGCTGAAGATGGTGGCCGAGGCCGCGGGCGGCATTCCCGTCGCGCTTGGCATCCAGCGCGAGGAGGGGCGGCGCTATTACAACAGCCTGGCGGTGATCGGCGCCGACGGCAGCGTCGGGCAGGTCTATGACAAGGTGCATCTCGTGCCCTTCGGCGAATACATGCCGCTTGGCGATCTGGCGGCCGAGTTCGGCATCGCCGCCTTCGCCGCGCAGGAGGGCAATGGCTATTCCTCGGGCCCGGGCGAGCGGCTTCTGGACCTCGGCCGGCTCGGCCGGGCCGAGCCGCTGATCTGCTATGAGGCGGTCTTCCCGCAGGACATCCGCCGGGTGCCGGCGCGCCCCGACTGGCTGATGCAGGTGACGAATGACGCGTGGTTCGGCGAGCTCTCGGGGCCCTGGCAGCACCTCGCGCAGGCGCGGCTGCGGGCGATCGAGTTCGGCCTGCCGCTGGCGCGTGCCGCCAACACCGGGGTCAGCGCGATGATCGACGCGAAGGGCCGGGTGACGGACGAGCTTGGCATGGGCGTCGAAGGGGTGATCGACGCGCCCCTGCCGCCGGCGCTGCCCGAGACCCTTTATGCCCGCACCGGCGATGCGCCGGTGGTGGCGCTGCTGGCGCTGCTGGCCGCGCTGATTTTCCTTGCGGCACCGAAATGGCGCATTGACCCCGCCACCGGCCGGGGCTAGGCAAGGATATCGAACCGCTCCAACGGCTTCCTGACGGAGCGGGGATTCATCTAATGGAGCACTTCCCCATGGCACGACAGAATTACGTGTTCACCTCCGAATCCGTTTCGGAAGGACACCCTGACAAGGTCTGCGACCGCATCTCGGATGCGGTGCTCGATGCGCTGATCGCAGAAGAGCCCAATGCCCGCGTCGCCTGCGAGACGTTTGCCACCACCAACCAGGTCGTCGTCGGCGGCGAGGTCGGGCTGTCGGACAAGTCGAAGCTCGCCGAGTTCATGAGCCGCATCGACGGCATCGTGCGCGATTGTGTCAAGGACATCGGCTACGAGCAGGACAAGTTCCACTGGGCGACGCTGAACTTCGCCAATTACCTGCACCCGCAGTCGGCCCATATCAGCCAGGGCGTCGACAAGGACGGGGCGGGTGACCAGGGCATCATGTTCGGCTATGCGACCGACGAGACCGCCGAGCTGATGCCGGCGCCGATCCTCTACAGCCACGCGATCCTGCGCCGCCTCGCCGAGGTGCGCAAATCGGGCATCGAGCCGACGCTCGGCCCCGATGCGAAGTCGCAGCTGTCGGTGCGCTACGAGAACGGCCGCCCGGTCGGCGTGACCTCGATCGTGCTCTCGACCCAGCACAAGTATGAAAGCCAGAGCTCGTCCGACATCCGCGCGATCGTCGAGCCCTATATCCGCGAGGTCCTGCCCGAGGGCTGGATCACCGACAAGACCGAATGGTGGGTGAACCCGACGGGCACCTTCGTGATCGGCGGGCCGGACGGCGACGCGGGGCTGACGGGGCGCAAGATCATCGTCGACACCTATGGCGGGGCGGCGCCGCATGGCGGCGGGGCCTTCTCGGGCAAGGACCCGACCAAGGTTGACCGCTCGGCCGCCTATGCGGCGCGCTACCTTGCCAAGAACGTCGTTGCGGCGGGGCTGGCGAAGAAGTGCCTCATCCAGGTGAGCTATGCGATCGGCGTGGCGAAGCCGCTCTCGATCTATGCCGACACCTACGGCACCGGCGTCGTGCCCGACGAGGAGATCGAGCGCATCGTCGCCCAGTGCATGGATCTGACGCCGCGCGGCATCCGCACCCATCTCGAGCTGAACAAGCCGATCTATGCCCGCACCGCGGCCTACGGCCATTTCGGCCGCGCGCCCGAGGCGGATGGCGGCTTCAGCTGGGAAAAGACCGACCTGACCGAGGCGCTGAAGAAGGCGCTCTGAGCCGGGCAGACAGAATGGAAAAGGCCGGGCAGGGCGCCCGGCCTTTTGCGTTTTCCGGGGCGCTTGCGGGCGGAGGCTCAGGCCTCGACGACGAATTGCGCCGCGATCACCTGCCAGCCGTCCGCCGCAAGGCCGAGCGTGGCGCACAGGATCGCGCCGATGCGGCCCGCGTCGGTGCCGTCGGCATTGACGATGCCGCTCAGCACGAAGCGCTGCATCAGCACCACCGCCTCGCTGCCGGCAGGCCGGATCTTGGTCTTGCCGGTGACGAGGCGTGCGCGAGCGAAGGCGCCGGCCAGCTCGCCCGCGAACAGCTCGGCGATCTCGGCGCGGCCTTCGGCCAGGCCGCCGGTCAGACTGAGGAAATCGGCGTCGGCGGCAAAGAGATCGGCAAGCGCGCGGGCGTCATGCGCGCCCCAGGCCTGGGCGAAGGCACGCGGCAGGTCGTCAGGGCGGGCAAGGCTCATGCCGCATCCTCCGGCCCGGGAACGATCTTGCCGGGGTTGAGCAGACCCTGCGGGTCGAGCGCCGCCTTGATCTGCCCCATCACCTGCCAGGCCGCGTCATGCTCGGCCGCCATCAGCCCGCGCTTGCCGGCGCCGATGCCATGCTCGCCGGTGATCGTGCCGCCCATCTCGAGCGCCATATGGGCAAGGTCATGCGCGACCTCCTTGGCCTTCGCGAGTTCGGCCGCGTCGTCGCGCCTGAGCAGCAGAATGGCGTGGAAGTTGCCGTCGCCGACATGGCCGAGGATCGGCCCGACAAGGCCCGCCTTCGCGATCATCTCGCGGCCGCGCTCGACCGCTTCGGGCAGGCGCGAAATCGGCACGCAGACATCGGTGATCAGCCCCATGCTGCCCGGCCGCGAGGCAAGGCAGGCAAGATAGGCCTCGTGGCGCATCTTCCACAGCCGGTTGCGGTCCTCGGTGGTGGTCGCCCACTGGAAATCGGCACCGCCCATGTCCGCGACCACCTCGCCGAAGCGGCGGCTGTCCTCGGCCACGGTGGCGTCCGAGCCGTGGAACTCGATCATCAGATGCGGTTTCTCGGGCAGGTGGGTGCCATTGATCGCGTTGAAGATCCGCGCCACCTCCTCGTCGACGAATTCGATGCGCGCCATCGGGATGCCCATCTGAATCGTCGTCTGCACCGTCTCGACCGCGGCCTCGAGCGTGTCGAAGGCGCACACGGCGGACGAGATCGCCTCGGGCTGGCCATGCAGGCGCAGCGTGAGTTCGGTGATCAGCCCGAGCGTGCCCTCGGCGCCCAGGAAGAGCGCGGTGAGGTCATAGCCCGAGGCCGATTTCGCCGCGCCCGATCCCGTGCGGATCACCCGCCCGTCGGCCAGAACCACCTCGAGCGCCGCCACATTGTCGCGCATCGTGCCATAGCGCACCGTGGTCGTGCCCGAGGCGCGGGTCGAGGCCATGCCGCCCAGCGTCGCATTCGCGCCCGGATCGACCGGGAAGAAGAGGCCCGTCGCACGCAGCTCGGTGTTCAGCTCCTCGCGGGTCAGGCCGGGCTGGATCCGCACCAGCCGGTCCTCGGCGGACAGATCGACGATGCGGTTCATCCGGGTGAAGTCGACGGTGATGCCGCCTTTGAGCGGCAGTGCATGGCCTTCGAGCGAGGTGCCCGCGCCCCAGCCGGTGACCGGCACGCCCTCGGCCGCGCAGATCTTCATCAGCGCCGCCACCTCTTCGGTGGTCTCGGGATAGACCACCGCATCGGGCGGCGTCAGCGGGAACCAGGCCTCGGAATGGCCATGCGCCTCGCGCTCGGGCCGGGTCTGCGTGAACCGCGTGCCGAACAGCGCCTCAAGCGCCGTGATCGCCGCTGCGAGTGCCATTTTCACCTCCGCGAAATCCAAATCCGGTTCCGTCTTATGACGTTGCGGCGGCCGGCGAAAGAGGCGGGAAAAAAACATGCGCGGCGAACCGCTCTTTGTCGTCGATCAAGGTTCGCCGTCGCGGCGCGCGCTAGAAGCGGGCCGGATGCCGCGGCGCAGCGTTGCGGTTGCAGAGACCCCGTCCGGTGGCCGATGATGCCGCGGACGACCAGACCGAAAGGAACGCGCGATGATTCTGGAAAACCGGATGTGGGACGAGTTGCAGCCGGGCACGAGTGCCGAGCTGCGCCGCCTGTGCACCGCCGATGACTTCTACGTCTTCGCCGCCGCCTCGGGCAATTACAACCCGTTGCACCTGGCGGCCGAGGATGGCGACGGCGACGGCAAGCGCGAGGCGGTGGCGCCGGGCATGTTCGTGGCCTCGCTGATCTCGGCGGTGCTGGGCAATTTCCTGCCCGGCCCGGGCACGGTCTACAAGACCCAGACGCTGACCTTCCACGCCCGTGTGGTCGAGGGCGAAGAGCTGATCTCGCGCGTCACCGTCACCGCGAAGGATGCGGACGGCACCATCCATCTGCGCACCGAGGTGCGCCGTGTCGAGGATGACGCGCTCGTCGTCGAGGGCGAGGCGACGGTGGAGGCGCCGACGGTCAAGCTGCGCTTCGACGAACTCGAGGTGCCCGGGCTGATCGTGCAGCGCCACCGCCATTTCGCGGCGCTGCTCAATGTCGCCGAGGGGCTGCCTGAGCTCGACACCGCCGTCGTCTGCCCGGTCGAGGAGCACGCCCTTGACGGCGCTCTGATCTCGGCCGAGCGCAAGCTGATCCGTCCGATCCTGATCGGCGACGGTGCCAAGATGGCGCGCGCGGCGGCCAGCCTTGGCAAGTCGCTCGACGGCTACGAGGTGATCGACGTGCCGACCGATGCGGCGGCGGCGCGGCTCGCCGTCGATCTGGTCAATCAGGGCCGGGCGAATGCGATCATGAAGGGGCATCTGCACACCGATGACCTGCTGCACCCGATGCTCGACAAGGCGGCGGGGCTGCGCATCGGGCGCCGCTTCACCCATGTCTTCGTGATGGACGTGCCGGGCGTTCCGCATCCGCTGCTGGTCACCGACGCGGCGATCAACATCGCGCCCGACCTCGCGACCAAGGTCGACATCGTGCAAAACGCGATCGAGCTTGCGATCTCGCTGGGCATCGAGGTGCCGAAAGTGGGCGTGCTGTCGGCGGTCGAGACGGTGAACCCGGCGATCCCCTCCTCGATCGATGCGGCGCTGCTGTCGAAGATGGCCGAGCGCGGCCAGATCAAGGGCGGCGTCGTGGACGGGCCGCTCGCCATGGACAATGCCGTCGACATCGGCGCGGCGCGCACCAAGGGGCTGCGCGGCGCGGTCGCGGGCCATGCCGAGGTGCTGGTGGTGCCGGGCATCGACTCGGGCAACATGCTGGCCAAGCAGCTCGCCTATATCAGCCATGCCGAAGGGGCGGGGCTGGTGCTCGGTGCGAAGGTGCCGGTGATCCTGAACTCGCGGTCCGACAGCGCGATGGCGCGGCTGGCCTCGGCCGCGGTCGCGGCCATCCACCACAACCGGGTGAAGGGGGGGGCGAAATGAGCACGCGCGCGATCCTGACCGTCAACTCGGGCTCCTCCTCGCTCAAGCTTGGGCTCTTCACCGAGGAGCTCGAGACCCTCGCCATGTGCCACGTCGACCGCATCGGCCGGCGCGAGGCGGCGATGAAGATCCGCGATGCGGCGGGGCGCAACCTGCCGATGCCGGAGCACGCGCCCACGGCCTTCCGCACCAACGGTGCCGCGCTGCGCACCGCGCTTGAGGTGTTTCAGGCGGACTTCCCCGGGCTCGAGGTGATCGCCGTCGGCCACCGTGTGGTGCATGGCGGGGTGAACCATGCCGAGCCGCTGCGCCTGACCGAGGCGACGATGAAGGAGCTCGCGCGCCTTGCCCCCTTCGCGCCGCTGCATCAGCCGCACAACCTTGCCGGTGTGCGTGCCGCGGTCGACACCTTCCCGGGCGTGCCGAACATCGCCTGTTTCGACACCGCCTTCCACCGCGAGCACCCCTTCGTCAACGACACCTACGCGCTGCCGCGGCGCTATTACGAGAAGGGCGTGCGGCGCTATGGCTTCCACGGGCTGAGCTATGACTACATCACCGGCGAGCTGGCCCGGACCGAGCCCGAGCTCCACAAGGGCCGGGTGGTGGTGGCACATCTGGGCTCGGGCGCCTCGATGTGCGGGATGAAGGGTGGCCATCCGATCGACACCACGATGGGGTTCTCGGCGCTCGACGGGCTGCCGATGGGCACCCGCACCGGGCAGATCGACCCGGGCGTTCTGCTCTATCTGATGGATACCGACGGGCTCGACAGCCACGGGCTGTCCGAGCTCCTTTACAAGGAGTCGGGGCTGCAGGGGCTGTCGGGGGTGTCGAACGACATGCGCACGCTCGAAAGCTCGGACGATCCGCATGCACAGGAGGCGATCGACTATTTCTGCTTCCGCATCCGGCGCGAGCTTGGCGGCATCGCGGCGGCGCTTGGCGGCATCGACGGGCTCGTCTTCTGCGGCGGCATCGGCGAGAATTCGGCCAATGTCCGCGCCCAGGTCTGCGAGGGGATGGAGTGGCTGGGTATCACCCTCGATGCCGAGAAGAACGTCACCCATGCGCGCGAAATCTCGACCGGCAAGACCCGGGTGCTGGTGATCCCGACGAACGAGGAAATCGTCATCGCCCGCGCCGCGGCGCAGGTGCTGGAAACGCTCTGAGCGCAGGGGCCGGAAACCGGAAAGGGCGGGTTTCCCCGCCCTTTTTCACATCCCTGAGCCGCGCGTCACAGCGGCGCGCAGGCCGCCTCGAGCCAGGCACGGGTGGGGGCGCTCACCAGCGGTGCGACGCGGGCCAGCACCTCGGCGTGATAGGCGTCAAGCCAGGCGCGTTCCTCGGTGCTCAGCATCTCGGCGAGGATCAGCCGGCGATCGATCGGCACCCAGGTGAGGGTGCGGAAGCACAGATGGTCGCGCCCGTCGCCAAGCTTCGGTGCCTCTTCGATCAGCAGCAGGTTCTCGATGCGGATGCCGAAGGCGCCCTCGCGGTAATAGCCCGGCTCGTCCGACAGGATCATGCCCGGGGCGAGCGTGACGTCGGAAATGCGCGAGATCCGCGCCGGGCCCTCGTGCACGCACAGCGCCGCGCCGACGCCATGGCCGGTGCCGTGGTCGTAATCGAGCCCCGCCTGCCACAGCGGTGCCCGCGCCAGCGCATCGAGGTCGCGCCCGGCAAGGCCGCGCGGCCAGCGCGCGCGCGCCACCGCGATCATCCCGCGCAGCACGCGGGTGAAGGGGGCGCGGGCGTCGTCACGCACCGGGCCCACGGCCAGGGTGCGGGTGATGTCGGTGGTGCCGTCGGGATATTGCGCGCCGGAATCGACCAGCAGCAGCTCGCCCGGGGTGACGGCGCGGTTCGTGTCCTCGGTCACCCGGTAATGCACGATCGCCCCGTTGGGGCCCGCGCCGCAGATCGTGTCGAAGCTGATGTCGAGCAGCACGCCGGTTGCCCGGCGGCAGTCCTCGAGCCGCGTCACCACGTCGATCTCGGTCAGCCCGCCCTTGGGCGCCTCGGCATCGACCCAGGCGAGGAACTCGGCGAGCGCCGCGGCATCGCGCAGATGCGCGGCCTCCATCCCGGCGACCTCGGCCGGGTTCTTGCGCGCCTTCGCGGCAATGCAGGGATCTTCGCCGGCAATTGCCGGAATGCCTGCGGCCTCGAGCAGCCGCCAGACCGCCAGCGGCGCAGTGGCCGGGTCGACCTGCACCGGGCCCGCAAGATCGGTCAGCGCCTCGCCGAAGGCGTCGAAGGGGGCCAGCCGCACCTCGGGTCCGAGATGGGCCAGAAGCGCCGCGTCGAACTTGGCGGGGTCGGCGAACAGCGCCAGGCCGCCTGTGCTGTCGAGCAGCGCGAAGGCCTGCACCACCGGGTTGCGGGGGATGTCGGCGCCGCGGATGTTCAACAGCCAGGCGATCGAGTCGGGCAGCGTCAGCACCGCGGTGCGTGCGCCGCCGGTGGCGATCGCCGCGCCAAGGCGGCGGCGCTTGGTGGCGCTGTCCTCGCCCGCGAACTCGGCCGGGTGGATGCGCGCGGGCGCGCGGGGCGGGGCAGGGCGGTCGGTCCAGATCGCGTTGACGAGGTTGCGGCTCTCGACCAGCGTGATGCCCGATCCGGCCAGCGCCTTCGCCAGCTCCTCGATCTCGCGCCGGGTGTGCAACCAGGGATCGAAGCCGACGGCGCCGCCCTGCGGCATCTGCTCGCGCAGCCAGGGGCCGGGCTTCACTTCGGGCCAGGGCACCGGGGTGAAGGCCGCCAGATCGACCTCGGCGCGGACCTGCACGCGGTAGCGGCCGTCGATGAACACCCCGGCGCGGTCGGCCAGCGCGATGCAGAACCCCGCCGAGCCGGTGAAGCCCGTCAGCCAGCCAAGCCGCGCGTCGCTTTCGGCGACATATTCGCCCTGAAACGCATCGGCGCGCGGCACGATGAAGCCGTCAAGTCCCGCCCGCCCGATCTCGCGGCGCAGCGCGGCCAGACGCACGGGCCCGTTCGCCGGCGAGGATTTCGCAGAAAATTCCTGAAACATCAGCGTGCCGCCCGTGCCATGCCGAAGACGCGCGCACGGGCGCGCGGATCGCTGTCGAACAGGCTTGCCAGCTGTTCGGTCATCGCGCCGGCCAGCTGCTCGACATCGGTGATCGTCACCGCGCGCTGGTAATAGCGGGTCACGTCATGGCCGATGCCGATCGCGATCAGTTCGACCGCACGGCGCTTCTCGACCATCGCGATCACGTCGCGCAGGTGCTTCTCGAGGAAGACCGCGGGGTTGACCGAGAGCGTCGAATCGTCGACCGGCGCCCCGTCCGAGATCACCATCAGGATCTTGCGGGCCTCGGGCCGGGCCAGCATCCGCTTGTGCGCCCATTCGAGCGCCTCGCCGTCGATGTTCTCCTTCAGCAGGCCTTCCTTCATCATCAGCCCGAGGTTCGAGCGCACCCGGCGCCACGGCGCATCGGCCGATTTGTAGATGATGTGGCGCAGGTCGTTCAGGCGCCCGGGCTGCTGCGGGCGGCCCTCGGCCAGCCATTTCTCGCGGCTCTGCCCGCCCTTCCAGGCGCGGGTGGTGAAGCCGAGGATCTCGACCTTGACCGAGCAACGCTCGAGCGTGCGGGCGAGCACATCGGCGCAGATCGCCGCGATCGAGATCGGCCGGCCGCGCATCGAGCCCGAATTGTCGAGCAGCAGCGTCACCACCGTGTCGCGGAATTCGGTGTCCTTCTCGATCTTGAAGCTGAGCGGCATCGTCGGGTTCGCCACCACGCGGGCCAGCCGGCCGGCGTCGAGGATGCCTTCCTCGCGGTCGAACTCCCAGCTGCGGTTCTGCTGCGCCTGCAACCGCCGCTGCAGCTTGTTCGCCAGTCGCGACACCGCGCCCTTCAGCGGTTCGAGCTGTTGGTCGAGATAGGCACGCAGCCGCTCGAGCTCGACCGGCTCGGCCAGATCCTCGGCGCGGATCTCCTCGTCGAAGGCGGTGGTGAAGACGCGATAGTTCGGATCGGCCTGCGACGCCGCGGGCGGCGCCGGCGGCTCGGGCGGCGCGTCGGCGGGCATGTCGATTTCCTCGCCCAGCTCGTCTTCCGAGACCGAGTCGCTGCTGACCGCGCTTTGCTGTTGGTCCTGCGTCTGCTCCTGCGAGCTTTCGGCGCTGGCCTCGCTGTCGTCCTGCTCGCTCTGCTCCTGATCCTGGCTTTCGCCGTTCTCGTTCTCCTCGGCCTCCTCCTCGGGGTCGGCCTCGTCGTTCATCTCCTCGTCGGGGTCTTCGCCAAGCTGGTCGGCATAGCCGAGATCGGCGATCACCTGACGGGCAAGTTTCGCGAAGGCCGCCTGATCGGCCAGCAGGTCGCTGGTCTGGGCGAGCGCGTCGCCCGCGGCCTCCTCCATGAACGGCCGCCACAGGTCGAGCACATGCTCGGCCGCCGCCGGCAGCTTGCGCCCGGTCGCCATCTCGCGCACGAGGTATCCCGCCGCCACCGCCAAGGGCGCCTCGGCACGTGAGCGGATCTGCGCATAGCCCTTGCGCTCGGCCTCATGCGCGATCTTTGCGTCGATATTGGTCAGCGTGCCCGGCATCTCGCGCGCGCCAAGCGCCTCGCAGCGCGCCCCTTCCATCGCCTCGTAGAGCGCCCGCGCCATGTCGCCGGTGGGCAGGTAGCGCGCGCCGAGCGCGTCGTCGTGGTGGCGCCGGCGCAGCGCCAGCGCATCGCCCGTGCCGCGCGCAAGCATGATCTCGTCACGCGTCATCCGCCGGCTGACCTGCGGCAGGCGCATCTGGTCGCCCGAGACCCCCGAAGGGTCGACGGAATAGCTCACCGTCAGCTCGGGCGCGTCGGCGAGCGTCTTGGTCGCCTCGGCGAGGGCTTTCTTGAAGGGATCGGCGGGGTTGTCGATGGGCTTGCTCATGGCTCAGGTAAAGCACCCCGCCGCCCCCTCGGCAAGGGATTTGCGGGGCCGCCGCATGCCGTTGCGGGCACGTTTTCCGCACTGCACCGGATCGGTGCGGATCTGAACAGAACTATGTCTTTGAGCCTTTGCACTCTGCGTTCATAGTGACCTTGCAAACGGGGCAGGAAAGCACCCCGTCGGACCACCGGAGACAGACATGAGCACCCCGAAGATTGCCATCATCATCGGCTCGACGCGCGCCACGCGCTTTGCCGACAAGCCCGCCAACTGGTTCCTCGACTTCGCGACGAAGGAACGCCCTGACCTGAGCTTCGAGCTGGTCGACCTGCGCGATTTCAACCTGCCGCTGTTCAACGAGGCGGCCTCGAACGCCTGGATGCCCTCGGCCTCGCCCGAGGCGCAGGCCTGGCAGAAGAAGATCGCCGACTTCGACGGCTACATCTTCGTCACCGCCGAATACAACCACTCGCTGACCGGCTCGCTGAAGAACGCGCTCGATCAGGCCTATGTCGAATGGGGCAAGAAGCCGATGGGCGCCGTGGGCTATGGCGGCGTGGGCGCGGCCCGCGCGATCGAGCATCTGCGCGCGATCGCGGTCGAGCTGCAGATGGTGCCGGTGCGCAACGCCGTGCATATCGGCGGCGGCGACTTCTTCGCGGTCTCGCCCTTGGGCCAGAACGGCGAGATGGCCTCGATCGAGGGGCACATCGCCGGTTCGGCCAAGGCGCTGCTCGAGGACATCGCCTGGTGGGCGAAGGCCACCAAGGCCGCCCGCGGCTAAGCCCGGGCCTTCCGGCCCCCACTCCCGAAACACCACTCGCGAAACGAAACGGCGCGCCCAAGGGCGCGCCGTTTTTCATTGCTTTCGTCGCGCCTCACCGCGTTGCGATCACCGCGGCGGATTCCGGCAGTTCCTCGTCGAAGAGGCGCTGATAGAACTCGGCCACCGTCGAGCGCTCGAGCTCGTCGCACTTGTTGAGGAAGGTCAACCGGAAGGCATAGCCGACGTTGCGGAAGATCTCGGCGTTCTGCGCCCAGGCGATCACAGTGCGGGGCGACATCACCGTCGAGAGATCGCCGTTCATGAAGGCGGTGCGGGTCAGGTTCGCCACATGCACCATCTGTCCGATGATCTTGCGGCCCTTCTCGGTGTTGTAATGCGGCGCCTTCGACAGCACGATTGCGGTTTCCGCGTCATGGCTGAGATAGTTCAGCGTGGCGACCAGCGACCAGCGGTCCATCTGGCCCTGGTTGATCTGCTGGGTGCCGTGGTAAAGGCCCGTGGTGTCGCCCAGACCCACCGTGTTCGCCGTGGCGAAAAGGCGGAAATACGGGTTCGGGGTGATGACTTCGTTCTGGTCGAGCAGCGTCAGCTTGCCGTCGGTTTCCAGCACGCGCTGGATCACGAACATCACGTCGGCGCGGCCGGCATCGTATTCGTCGAAGACGATCGCGGTCGGGTTGCGCAGCGCCCAGGGCAGGATGCCCTCGTGGAACACGGTGACCTGCTTGCCATCGACGAGCTTGATCGCGTCCTTGCCGATCAGGTCGATGCGGCTGACGTGGCTGTCTAGGTTGACGCGCACGCAAGGCCAGTTCAGCCGCGCCGCGACCTGCTCGATATGGGTCGACTTGCCGGTGCCGTGATAGCCCTGGATCATCACGCGGCGATTGTAGGCAAAGCCCGCGAGGATCGCCATCGTGGTGTCGGGATCGAACTTGTAGGTCGGGTCGAGGTCGGGCACGCGCTCGGTGCGCTCGGCAAAGCCCTTCACCTTGATGTCGCTGTCGAGGCCGAAGACCTCGCGCACGTCGATTTCTTCGGTGGGTCTGGCGTTCTGGTCGAGCATGGCGGGCGTCCTTATCCTGCAGTCGGATGGATTTGTGGACCATCGCACGGGGCCGCGCAAGGGGCGGATTGTCCCGGATACAGGCGGGCGAGCGCCCTTGCATCGCGACGGCCCGCTTCATACCTTGCCGCAAACGATGGACGGGGTTTTTGATGAGCGGGCTTCTGGCGCTTCTCGACGACGTGGCGGGGATCGCCAAGATCGCGGCGGCAAGTGTGGACGATGTGGCCGGACAGGCGGCGAAGGCCGGCGCCAAGGCCGCGGGCGCGGTGATCGACGACGCGGCGGTGACGCCGAAATACGTCCACGGTTTCGCCGCGGCGCGCGAGCTGCCGATCGTTGGCAAGATCGCGCTCGGCTCGGTGCGCAACAAGCTCGTCTTCCTGCTGCCGCTGGCGCTGCTCCTGTCGGCCTTCGCGCCTTGGGCGATCACACCGCTGCTGATGCTGGGCGGCAGCTATCTGTGCTTCGAGGGGGCGGAGAAGGTGCTGCACCTCTTCCACCCCGCGCCCGCCCATGGCGCGGCGACCGAGACCGGCGACCCGGCCCATCTCGAGGCGGCGAAGGTCTCGGGCGCGGTGAAGACCGATTTCATCCTCTCGGCCGAGATCATGACGATCGCGCTCGCTGCGCTGCCTTCGGGGCAACCGGTCTGGATGGAGGCGCTGGCGCTTGCCATCGTGGCGCTCTGCATCACCGCGGTGGTCTATGGCGGCGTGGCGCTGATCGTGAAGATGGACGACATCGGGCTCTGGCTTGCCCGCAACGCGCGGCTCGCGCCGACACGCGCCTTTGGCCACGGGCTGGTGCGGGTGATGCCGGGGTTTCTCGCAGGGCTGATGGCGGTGGGCACGGCGGCGATGCTCTGGGTCGGCGGCTCGATCGTGCTGCATGGCGCCGCGGAAACGTTCTGGGCCGTGCCCTACGAGGCGATCCATCACCTCGCCGGCGCGGTTGCCGGGGGCGTCGCTGAGCGCTTTGCCGGCACCGTCGAATGGAGCGTTACCGCCGCTTGCGATGGGGTCTTCGGTCTCGCCTTCGGCATGGCGCTGGTGCCGCTGGTGACCAAGGTCATCGACCCGGTGATCGCGCGGCTGCGCGGCAAGGGCGGCGCGCACTGAGACCGGGCCGGGGGCGCTGCCGCCTCGGTCCTGCGGTCCTCACCCGGCGATATCGAGGGCAATCAGAAGCGGGGAAGCACCAGTGCCCGCCGCCTCCGGGCTGTCTTCTTGGCAAAAATACCTCTGTCGGCGCAGTCGGTGCAGCGGAAGGGGGCGCCTCGTGGCGACAGCCACACCGCGGCCTCAGTCCCTGTCACGCGGCTTGAAGATCTTCGCGCGGCCGACGCGTTCCACCGTCTCGCGCCCGGCCTCGGTGCCGAAATGCGGCTTGTGTTTCAGGTCGGGCAGGCGGGCGCGGATCTCGGCGGTCAGCTGCTCGGGCAGCAGGCCGAGCGTCGCCTCGCTCACCATCAGGCTCTCGACAGGGATCCCTTCGGCATAGATGATCTCGTGCCGGTCGAAGACCAGCGCATAATAGTCGACATAGCCGCCCTCGCGCCGCCAGACATGCTCGCCATCGACGAGATGCTTGGCCTGCACGAGGATTTCCGAGGTGTCGCCGATCCGCCGCTCGCCGCGCCGGTAGAGGAAGATCCGGTGATGCGGCGAGACGATCAGATCGCCCTCGTTGCCAAGCGTGCCGGCCGAGATCACCACGGGGGCGAGCGAGCCGAGCGCGCGCAGCGTGGCGCGGGCGACAAGGCGCACCGGCTGCGGCCCGGAATCGCGGGTCAGTACCCGGTCGCCGGCCTGCAATGCCTCGATCGGGCGCTGTGCGCCGCCGGCCATGGTGATCATCGTGCCGGTGGTGAAGGCGACGCAGACGAGGTCGCTCAGCCGCGCCGAGCCGGGGTCGGTGTGCACCTCGAGCAGCGTGTAATCGGTGCGCGCCGCGATCGGCGACAGCGGCAGGGCATAAAGCGCGCCGCTTGCTTCGTTGCGCAGCAGCAAGATGTCGACGGTATCGCCTTCGGGCGTCATCATCACATGGCGCGCGACGATGGTGATCGCATCGCCCGGGCTGCCGACCTCGGAGCCCGGGGCGATGCGCTGACAGCCCTCGCCGCCTTCCGCCGCAAGCAGCAACCGCAGCGGCGTGGCGCCGCGCTCGAGCTGATAGACATCGCCCGCGATGCTGTGCGCGGGCACGTCGATCGCATCACCCTGGTTCGCCCCCGAGGTCACCCAGATCAGGTCCGCGTCGAAGACGTGGACGGTCTGGGGTGGCAGGGCCTGGGCTGAGGTCATGGTGTGCTCCCTGTTCCGGGGCGAAATGCGCTCCGGCAAGGCCTGAGAAGACCTGTGGTCGGTAAAGCAACTGCCGCGGCTTGCGTCAAGGGCGCGTGGCGCATTGCCTTTCCCCCCGTCTCCGGTGTTTCCTGCGCCGACCACGAACGGAAGACGGAGGGGAAAATGGATCTGGGGATCAGGGGCAAGCGCGCGATCGTCTGCGCAGGCTCGAAGGGGCTCGGGCGCGGCTGCGCCGAGGCGCTCGCGGCGGCCGGGGTGGAGATCGTGTTGAACGCCCGCGGCGCCGAGGCGCTGACGGCGACGGCGAATGCGCTCGAGGCGCGCCATGGCGTCACCGTGGTGCCGGTCGCGGCCGATATCACCACGCCCGAGGGGCGCGCCGCGGTGCTCGCGGCCGCGGGTGAGGTCGACATCCTGGTGAACAATGCCGGCGGCCCGCCGCCCGGGCTCTGGAGCGACTGGTCGCGCGAGGATTTCCTGCGCGCGATCGACGCCAACATGCTCAGCCCGATCGCGATGATGCAGGCCTGCCTGCCCGGGATGATGGAACGCGGCTGGGGCCGGGTCGTCAACATCACCTCGGCCGCGGTGCGCGCGCCGATCGCGCAGCTCGGGCTGTCGAACTCGGCCCGCGCCGGGCTGACGGGCTTCGTCGCCGGCACATCGCGCCAGGTCGCCCATGCCGGCGTGACGATCAACAACCTGCTGCCCGGCATCCACGCCACCGACCGGATGATCGCGCTCGACAGCCGCACCGCGGCCGAGCAGGGGATCACCCTCGAGGCGGCGGCGGCGCGGCGCGCGGCGGCGATCCCGGCGGGCCGCTTCGGCACCCCGGCCGAGTTCGGCGCGACCTGCGCCTTCCTGTGCTCGGTCCATGCGGGCTTCATCGTCGGGCAGAACATCCTGGTCGACGGCGGCGCGGCGAACCTGACGCTGTGAGCTTGCACGGGCGGGGCTGGGATGCTAGGGCCAATCCCGAGTTTTTCACTCGGGAGCCGCAATGACCCAGACCCACGTTCCGCCCCGGCTGCAGGTCGAGGGCCTGATGCGCAGCTTCGGCGGGCGTCAGGTGCTCGACGATGTCAGCTTCTCAATCCCGGCGGGGCAGGTGACCTGCCTGCTCGGCCCCTCGGGCTGCGGCAAGTCGACGACGCTGCGGATCATCGCCGGCGTCGACATGCAGGACCGCGGGCGCATCCTCGTCGATGGGGCGCTGGTGTGCGACACCGTCTTCCGCGTGCCGCCCGAACGGCGCGCGATCGGGCTGATGTTTCAGGATTTCGCGCTGTTTCCGCATCTGAGCGTGGCCGAGAACGTCGCCTTCGGCCTTGCGGGAAGCAAGGCCGAGAAACGTGCGCGGGTCAGCGAACTGCTCGACCGCGTGCATCTGGCGCGCCACATCGACAGCATGCCGCATGCGCTGTCGGGGGGCGAGCAGCAGCGCGTGGCGCTGGCCCGTGCCCTTGCGCCGCGGCCGCGGATCCTGCTGATGGACGAGCCCTTCTCGGGCCTCGACGAGCGGTTGCGCGACGACATCCGCGACGAGACCCTTGCCCTTCTGAAGGAGGAGGGCACGGCGGTTCTGCTGGTCACCCACGAGCCGCACGAGGCGATGCGGATGGCCGACGAGATCTTGCTGATGCGGGACGGCCGGATCGTGCAGCGCGGCGCGCCCTACAATCTCTACAACGCGCCGGTCGATCGCAAGGCGGCAGCCTTCTTCTCGGATATCAACGTGCTCACCGGGCGGGTTCAGGGGGCGCTGACGCCCACACCCTTCGGCGATTTCCTGACCCCGGGTCTGGCCGACGGCACCGCCGTCGACATCGTGATCCGGCCGCAGCACCTGAAGATCGACTTCGATCGCGCCGGCCGCGGCCCGAACCCGACCGCGCAGGACGGCACGCCCGCCCGCGGCGTGGTCGAGCGGGCCCGCTTCATGGGCCGCGAGAGTCTGGTCGAGTTCCGCATGGAGTTCGACGGCTCGCTGCTGCGTGCGACGGTGCCGAACGTGTTCCTGCCAAAGCCCGGCACGCCGATGTGGCTGATGATCCGTCGCGACCGCTGCTTCGTCTTTCCGTCTGTCTGAGGCGGAGAGCGGGCAAGGGGGGGGCGCTGCCCTCCGCCCTTCGGACACCCCCGGGGATATTTGCGGCAATTGGAAGCGGGAAGGGCCCGGGCTTTCTCCTTGCCCGAAATACCTCGGGGGTGAATTTTGCCGGCAGGCAAAAGCGGGGGCGGCGCCCCCGGCTTGCGTCATTGCAGGTAGGGCATCGGGTCGACGGAATCGTAGCCCTTGCGGACCTCGAAATGCACGAAGGCCGGTTCGCCCGCGCGGAGCTTCGCAATCGCCTGGCCGCGCTTCACCGTATCGCCCTTCTTCACTGCGATGCCGTCGATATTGGCATAGACCGTCAGCAGCCCGTTCGCGTGGCGCAGCACCAGGATCGGCACCTGTTCGGTGTCCTTGGTAATCGCCGCGACCGTACCGGCCTCGGCGGCCCTGATCGGCGTGCCGGCGGTGGCCTTGATGTCGACGCCGTCGTTCTTGCCCTTCACATAGGGGCGGATGATCGAGCCCGCCACCGGCATCTCGAGCTGCGAGGTCGCCGAGGCCGCCGTGCGGGTGGCGCCGAGGTTCGGCACGCCCGAGGTGTCGACCGGGGCCGAGGCCTTGACCGGGCTCTCGGCGGGCAGCGGCTTCGAGGCCGAGGGTGGCTCGGGCGTGGGCGAGGTCGCGCCGGGCGGCGTCACCGCCGCCGCGCTTGCGGTCTGCGTGCCGGTGGCGGCGACCGGGATCAGCAGGTACTGCCCCTCGCGCACGCTCAGATCCGCCGGCAGGCCGTTCCATTCGGCGAGCGCCTTGGCCGAGACATTGTAATAGCGCGCGATCGAATAGGCGGTCTCGCCGCGGGCGACCTTGTGGCGCACCGGCTCGGCCGAGGCGGGCTGCATTCCGGTCGCAGGTTTTGCCGGGGTCGGGGCGGAGCTTGCCGGTGCGGGGGGCACGGTGGTGCTGCCGTTTGCCGCGGCGCGGTCGATCGCCGAGGAGGCGAGCGAGGTGATGTCGATGCGCTCGGCACCGGTGCCGGTGGCCGTGGCGGCGGGGGCGACGGCGGTGGTCGCCGCAGTGGCGACCGGTTCGGCCACGCGGCGCGGCAGCGCCAGCACCTCGCCCCGGTTCAGCGGCGTGTTCGACGAGATCGCATTGTGGCGGGCGAGCTCCTCCGCATTCACGCCGACGCGGGTCGCGACGGTGGCAACGGTATCGCCGCGGCGCGCCACGGCGACCTGGAAGTTCGGATAGGAGATCACGCCGCGGCTGTCGGGCTCGGGGCGGGCGGCAGTGGCGTTGCGCGCGGCAGAGCTGGTGTCGAAACCGAGCTTGCCGAAGCCGCGCAGGTCGGCGTCCATGTCGGAGCAGGCGGCAAGCGTCGCAAGCGCGCAGCCTGCCAGCAGCAGGCGCGGCGCCGCACGGCGCGGCAGGGAAAGGGGCTGGCGCAGGGAAGCGGTCATCGGCTCGGTCCTCGTCATCTTGGTGGCCCCTGTCGCCGGGGCCTTGGTCCTCAGTCGCTTGCCATGCCCTCGACAAGCGG
This sequence comes from Paenirhodobacter ferrireducens, assembly GCF_004022265.1. GTDB lineage: Bacteria > Pseudomonadota > Alphaproteobacteria > Rhodobacterales > Rhodobacteraceae > Rhodobacter > Rhodobacter ferrireducens. The sequence continues at coordinate 94,165 of NZ_SAVB01000019.1, read as the reverse complement.
CACGAAACGCACGGGGCGCAATTCTTCGTAATCGAAACCGGTCTCGAGGCGGCGCACGCGGATCAGGCTTTGAACCGTGTCCGACTGGCCGACCGGAAGCACCATGATACCGCCGATCTTCAGCTGGGACAACAGGGGGCCGGGCGGATCCTCGGCCGCGGCAGTCACCAGGATGCGGTCGAAGGGTGCCTGGTCGGGCAGGCCGCGGGTGCCGTCGCCGGCGATCGCGACGATGTTCGGGATCGCCAGGGTCGCGAAGATCTCGGAGGCCTCGCGCACCAGACGGCGAAAGCGGTCGACAGTGTAGACGCGGCGGGCGAGCAGGCTCAGCACCGCCGCCTGATAGCCCGAGCCGGTGCCGATCTCGAGCACGGTGTCGCGCGGCCCGACGCCAAGCGCCTGGGTCATCAGCCCGACGACCGAGGGCTGCGAGATCGTCTGGCCGCAGGCAATGGGCAGCGGCATGTCCTCATAGGCGCGCTCGGCGAAGAGGCCGCGCACGAAAGGGCCGCGATCGACCCGTTCCATCGCGGCCAGCACCCGCGCATCCGTCACGCCCTTGGAGCGCAGCGCGAAGAGGAAGCGCATCTTGCGCTCGGCGATCGGTTCGATGCCGTCCTCCTCGGGCGTGTCGGTCATGCGAGGCGTGCCTCCAGCTCGGCCAGAACGTCATGGGCGGTGAGGTCGCAGCGCATCGGCGTGACCGAGATCCAGCCCTCGAGGTTGAGCGCCGCATCGGTGCCGGGGGCGGTCGCGGTGTGCTGCGGGCCGCCCTTGACCCAGAGGAACCGCCGCCCGGTCGGCGAATGATGCGGCTCGACCGAGAAGAAGCTGTCGGTGCGATAACCCTGCGGCGCCACTTTCCAGCCCTTCACCGCGGCGGCCGGCACCGGCGGGAAGTTGATGCTGTAGAAGACGCGGTAGGGGCCGTCGTCCCAGATCCCCTTCTGCCACAGCTGACGCAAGAGCGCGGGGCCGTGCACGCGCGCGGCCTCGAACGGGTCCATGCCGGCGGCCATGCAGTCCGGCCCGAGGAACTGGCTCAGCGCAATCGCGGGCACGCCCTGCAGCGCCGCCTCCATCGCCCCGCCGAGCGTGCCGGAATAGAGCGCGTTCTCGGCCGAGTTGTTGCCGCGGTTCACGCCCGAGAGGACCAGATCGGGCTTGCCGCCCTCGAAGACGTCGTAAAGCCCGGCCAGCACGCAATCGGCCGGGCTGCCCTCGGCCGCATAGCGGCGCGGGCCGTGCTTGGCGATCATCATCGGCCGGGTGTAGCTGATGCAATGGCCGACGCCCGATTGCTCGAAGGCCGGGGCGACGGTCCAGACCTCGCCCTCGGGTCCGGCCAGCTCGGTCGCAAGGTCGAGCAGAACCTCGAGCCCCGGCGCGTGGATGCCGTCGTCATTGGTGATCAGAATGCGCATGAAGTCCCCGTCCGGCTCGTGTTGCCCCTGCTTAGCCCGCAAGGGCGGGCGCGACAAGCGACGGGGAGACCGGGCCGGGATTTCCGCGAGATGTGTGGTCACAGGGCAGCGCTGCGGCGCGGGTGGCGAGGGGGGCTCTGCCCCCCCGCTGCGCTCCCCCCGAGGTATTTGTGGCAAGATGAAAGCAAAAGGGGCCACGTGCGCAGCCCCCGGCGCCCGAACCGGGCCCCAGCTTTCTCCTTGCCCGAAATACCTCGGGGGTGAGCGGCGAAGCCGCGAGGGGGCAGCGCCCCCTTCGCCCGCCGGACTCAGAGCTCGCCGAGGAGGCGTTTTGCCTCGTCGCGGATATCGGCGAGGGGCGCGCGGTCTTCCGAGGGGAAGAAGCGCGCGCGTGTCGCCGTGGGCATCGGCCGCGGTTCCGCGATCACCACGCGCGGACCGATCTTGACGTTTTCCGCCTGCCAGCTCCGGGCTAGTGCGATCTGCGCGGCCTTGGTCGCGCCATAGGCGCCGAAGAACTTCTGCCCGCCGCGCGGATCGTCGAAGAAGAGCGCGGTGCCGTCGCCCGCGCGCAGGAGCGGCTCGACCAGCGGGATCAGCGTCGCTGTCGCGGTGACATTCGTGGCGACGGATTTCGAGAAGTCCTTGGCGTCGATATGGCCCGCGGGCGCCAGCGGCGCGGCGTGGATCGCGGTGTGCGCCCAAAGCCCGATCCGGCCCCAGCGGCCGGCGATCGCATTCGCCAGATGCTCCATCTGCGCCGGGTCGGTGACGTCGAGCGGCGCAAGCGAGGCCGACCCGCCCGCCGCCTGGATCCGGTCGTCAAGCTCTTCGAGCCCGCCCACGGTGCGGGCGACGGCCATCACGTGCCAGCCTTGGGCGGCCAGGGTTTCGGCAAGTGCCGCGCCAAGCCCGCGCGAGGCGCCGGTGACGAGGGCGATGTTCTTTTCGGTGGTCTCGGTGCTCATGGCGGTTCCTTGCCAGAGGGGGAGGCGGCGCGCAAGCGTTTCGCGCGGGTGCGCCTGCGGCATCCTGTTGCGGTCTCAGCTGTCCGATTGCAGCCGGGCGAGGGCGCCACGGCACATGCCGTAGCGCAGCCATTGGCACGGCGCGCAGATCTCGGTCAGCGCATCGGCGGGCAGCGCGCGCATCCGCTCGAGCGCTTCGCCCCAGCTCAGCCGGTCGCCCGCCGTCAGGCCGAGCGCGCGGGCGTGGGCCGCATCGAGCCGGTCGATCGTCGCCGCGGTGTCGCAGCCTTCGCCGCGGCGCGAGGGGCAGGGGGCGCAGATGTCGTCGGCTGCCGCCGTGACCTCGATCTCCACCCCGGCTCCCGCCGCGGCGCGCAACCGGCCCATGACGATCGCCGTCATGTTGGCGGTGAAGGCATCGGAATAGCCCTTCCCCTCGAAGCCGAGAGAACACAGGAAATGATGCGGGCGGTAGCGCAGCGGGCGGTCGGACATCGCGGGGGGCTCGGGATTTCGGGCAGATATGCGAAGGGCCGGGGAAATCCCCGGCCCTCGAGTGGTTCTGGCGAACCTCAGCGCGCGTCGACGTCGACGTAGTCGCGGAAGGTCGCGCCGGTGTAGAGCTGCCGCGGACGGCCGATCTTGCCGGTGGGGTCGCCGATCATTTCCTTCCACTGCGAGATCCAGCCGACGGTGCGCGACAGCGCGAAGATCGGCGTGAACATCGAGGTCGGGAAGCCCATCGCCTCGAGGATGATGCCCGAGTAGAAGTCGACGTTCGGATAGAGCTTCTTCGAAACGAAATACTCGTCGTGCAGCGCGATGCGCTCGAGTTCCTTGGCGACCTGCAGCGTCGGGTTGTTGTGGATGCCGAGCAGTTCGAGCACCTCGTCGGCCGATTCCTTCATCACCTTCGCGCGCGGGTCGAAGTTCTTGTAGACGCGGTGGCCGAAGCCCATCAGGCGGAAGGGATCGTTCTTGTCCTTGGCGCGGGCGATGAATTCCGGGATCCGGTCAACCGAGCCGATCTCGCGCAGCATCTCGAGGCAGGCCTGGTTGGCGCCACCATGCGCCGGGCCCCAGAGGCAGGCGATGCCGGCGGCGATGCAGGCAAACGGGTTCGCGCCCGAGGAACCGGCGAGACGCACGGTCGAGGTGGAGGCGTTCTGCTCGTGGTCCGCATGCAGGGTGAAGATGCGGTCCATCGCCTTCGCCAGCGCCGGCTCCACGTGATAGGGCTCGGCCGGAACCGAGAAGCACATGTGCAGGAAGTTCTCGGCGTAGCTCAGCTCGTTGCGCGGATAGACGAAGGGCTGGCCGATCGAGTACTTGTAGGCCCAGGCGGCGATCGTCGGCAGCTTCGCGATGAGGCGCATCGACGCCACTTCGCGCTGCCACGGGTCGTTGATGTCGAGGCTGTCGTGGTAGAAGGACGAGAGCGCGCCGACGACGCCGACCATGGTCGCCATCGGGTGGGCGTCACGACGGAAACCGCGGAAGAAATACTGGATCTGCTCGTGCAGCATGGTGTGCCGGGTAATCCGGTACTCGAAGTCCTCCATCTGCTGGCGGGTCGGCAGCTCGCCGTTCAGCAGCAGGTAGCAGACTTCGAGGTAATGGGACTTCTCGGCCAGCTGGTCGATCGGGTAGCCGCGATAGAGCAGCTCGCCCTTGTCGCCGTCGATATAGGTGATCGCCGACTCACAGGCGGCGGTCGAGGTGAAACCGGGGTCGTAGGTGAAGACATCGGCCTGGCCATAGAGCTTGCGGATGTCGATCACATCCGGACCCACGGTGGGCGAGAGAACCGGCAGCTCGTAGGTTTTGCCGTCGAGCGTCAGTGTGGCAGTTCGTTTCGTGTCAGCCATGAGCTTCCCTTTCCTGTCGTCCGGCTGGGCGCGCCGGTCTGTTGGGTCCGGTTTCACCGGAGAGGCGGCCCGCCCTCAGGCCGCCTGATCGTTCACCCTGGCCAAGGTCTCCTCCCGGCCGAGGACATACATCATATCGAACACACCGGGGGTCACCGACCGTCCCGCGAGTGCGGCACGCAGGGGGGAGGCCAGCTTGCCGAGTCCGAGGTCTTTCTCCTCCGCAACCTGCTTCACGATGGCCTCCAGATCTTCGCGCGTCCAGCTAGCATTTTGCAGGCGCGGCGTCAATTCTTTCAGTATACCACGGGATACCGGATCGAGCTGTTTTGCTGCCTTCTCGTCCACGTCGACCGGCCGCTGCACCAGAGCGAAGTGGGCCTTTTCAATGAGTTGCGGGAAGGTCTTCGCGCTAGCCTTGATGTAGGGCATCGCCGCGCGCAGTCCTTTCGCCTGCGTTTCGGTCAGGGCGGGCAGCTCGGCGGCCTCAAGATAGCCCGCGACCTGCGGCATCAGCGCGTCATCATCGGCCACAGCCATGTGCCGGCCGCAGATGTTCTCGAGCTTCTTGAAGTCGAGACGGGCGGGGGAGCGGCCGATTCCTTCCAGCTCGAACCAGCTTTTCGCCTGTTCGTCGGTGAAGAATTCATCATCGCCGTGGCTCCAGCCGAGTCGCGCCAGATAGTTGCGCATCCCCGCCGCCGGATAGCCCATGGCCTGATACTGCTCGAGCCCGACCGCGCCGTGCCGCTTCGACAGCTTCTTGCCGTCCGGCCCGTGGATCAGCGGGATATGAGCATAGACCGGCACGTCCCAGCCCATGGCGAGATAGATCTGCATCTGCCGGGCCGCGTTCACCAGATGGTCGTCGCCGCGGATCACATGGGTCACGCCCATGTCGTGATCGTCGACCACCACGGCGAGCATGTAGGTCGGCGTGCCGTCCGAGCGCAGGCAGACCATGTCGTCAAGCTGATCGTTGCGCACCGTCACATCGCCCTGCACCTTGTCGTGCACCACCGTCGCGCCCTCGCGCGGTGCCTTCAGCCGGATCACATAGGGCGCATCCGGATAAGTCGAGGGATCGGCGTCGCGCCAGGGCGAGCGGAAGAGCTGCGAGGTGCCCTCGGCCTTCGCCTTCTCGCGGAACGCCTCGATCTCTTCCTGCGTCGAGAAGCACTTGTAGGCCGCGCCGCGCGCGAGCATCTCGCGCGCCACCTCGGCATGCCGCGGCACGCGCTCGAACTGGCTCACCACCTCGCCGTCATAATCAAGGCCGAGCCACTCGAGCCCCTTCAGGATCGCCGCCGTCGCCTCGGGGGTCGAGCGGGCGCGGTCGGTGTCCTCGATGCGCAGCAGGAAGGTGCCGCCGTGGCCGCGCGCGAAGAGCCAGTTGAACAGCGCCGTGCGGGCCCCGCCGATATGCAGGTAGCCGGTCGGCGAGGGGGCGAAGCGGGTGACGATCTTTTGCGACATCGGGGGCCTTTCTCGCCCGGTCCGGCGGGCGCCGGGAGGGGCGTTGTTAACGATCTGTAAACCATGCAGCCACTAGGCTGACCTTCGGCGTCTGTCTAAGCGCGGAGGGGCAGAGAAACAAGGTGTCCGAGCCGGGGAGCGCGATCACGACCGGGCGCGCACCGGCGCGCCGGCCCGCGGCCGCGCTGCGGGCGGGGCTGGCGCGGGCGCTTGGCGTGGGGCTCGACGATCCGGCGGGGGCGCTGGTGCGGGCGCGGCTCGACCTGCCGCTCTGGGCGCCGGTGGCGCTTGGCACGGGGATCGGGGCGTGGTTCGCCGCGCCCGTCGACCCGCCCGCGGCGGTGATCTGGGGGCTTGGCGGGCTTGCCGTCGTTGCGTTGCTGATCTGGGCGCGCGGGGCGGAGCCCTTGCGCTTTCCCGCGGCGCTTCTGGCGCTGCTGGCGGCCGGGGTGCTTCTGGCCGAGGCGCGGGCCGGGGCGGTTGCGGCCCCCGTGCTGCCCTTTCGTTATGACGGTCCGGTCGAGGGGCGGGTGCTGCGGGTCGACCGCTCGTCGCGCGACCGGATCCGGCTGACCCTCGATGCGGTGCAGCTGACCGGCATCGACCCCGCCCGCAGACCCGAGATGCTGCGCGTGACGCTGCGCCCCGAGACCGCCGCGCTGCCCGAACCGGGCGAGCGGGTGATGCTGACCGCGAACCTGCAGCCGCCCGCGCCGCCCGCCGAACCCGGTGCCTGGGATTTTCGTCGCACGGCGTGGTTCGAAGGGCTGGGGGCGGTCGGTTTCGCCCGCGGCCCGGTGCTGCGTGTGTCGCCCCCCGACCCGCACGACCGGGCGCTGGCCGGCCACCGGCTGCGGCTGCGGCTCTCGGCGGCGATGCAGGCGCGGATGCCGGGGCAGGCGGGGGCCGTCGCCGCGGCGCTGATGACCGGCGACCGGTCGGGGATTTCCGAGGCGACGAATGCGGTGATGCGGGCGGCGAACCTCTATCACATCATCTCGATCTCGGGGCTGCACATGGGAATGCTGGCGGGCTTTGTCTTCGCGGCGATCCGCTATGGCCTCGCCGCCGTCGGCCCCTTCGCGCTGATCTGGCCGGTGAAGAAGATCGCGGCGGCGGTGGCGCTGGTGGCCTCGACCCTGTACCTCTGGCTCGCCGGGACCGAGGTGGCGACCACCCGGGCCTGGCTGATGACCGGGGCGATGCTGCTGGCGGTGCTGCTCGACCGGCGCGCGATCTCGCTGCGCACGGTGGCGCTGGCGGCGCTGGTGCTGCTGGTGCTCGAACCCGAAAGCCTGACCGAGCCCGGCTTCCAGATGTCTTTTGCCGCGACGGTGGCGCTGGTGCTGGCCTTCGGCCCCTGGGCGCGGATCGCGCCGCGCCTGCCGTGGCTGGTGCGCCCGGTGGCGATGCTGGTGCTGACCTCGCTCGTCGCGGGCACGGCGACGGCGCCGATTGCGGCCGCGCATTTCGGTCGGGTCGCGGAATACGGGCTGGTGGCGAACCTGCTCGCGGTGCCGGTGATGGGCACGCTGGTGATGCCGGCGGGCGTCATCGCGGCGCTGCTCGCGCCCCTTGGCCTGGCCGCGCCGGCGCTGCGGGTGATGGAGCAGGGCACGCGCTGGATGATCTTCGTGGCCGAGCGGGTCGCGGCGCTCGATGGTGCGGTGATCGCCGTTCCGGCGCCGCCCGCCGCGGTGCTGCCGTTGCTGGCGCTTGGCGCGCTGCTGGCGGTTCTGGCGCGCGGGTTGCCGCGCATTGCGGGGCTTTCCGCGATGGCCGTGGCGGCGGGGCTGTGGGGAACGGCGGTGCGGCCCGCGCTGCTGATCGCGCCCGAGGCGGCGCTGGTCGGGCTGGTGACCGCAGAGGGCCGGGCGCTGTCGAAACCCGGTGCCGCCTTCGTCGCCGAAAGCTGGCTAAAGGCCGATGGCGACGATGCCACGCCTGAACTGGCCGCTGCCCGTCCGGGGTTCTCCGGCCCGCGCGGCGCCCGCGTCGCCACCTGGAATGGCCGCACTGTGGTGCATCTGAGTGGCACCGGCGCGCTCGCGGCGCTGAGCGCCGCCTGCCACGACGACGCCCTCGTCATTCTGGCGGCTCCCGCACCCGATCCGGCCCCCGCGGGCTGCGAGATCTGGGACCGGGACCGGCTGCGCGCGGGCGGCGTGGCCTTTGCCGCGGAGGGCCGGCAGATCGGCCCGGGGCAGGGCGCGCGGCGCTGGAGCGGGCGCCCGCGCCGTCAGTAGCTGCGGATCAGCCCGACAAGCCGGCCCTGCACCTTGACCTGATCCTCGCGCAGCATCCGGGTCTCGTACTCGGGGTTCGCCGCCTCGAGCGCGATCATCGCGCCGCGGCGCAGATAGCGCTTCAGCGTCGCCTCGTGCCCGTCGACCAGCGCCACCACGATATCACCGTTGTCGGCGGTGCCCTGTTCGCGGATCACCACGATGTCGCCGTCATTGATGCCGATGCCGATCATCGAATCGCCCCGCACCTCGAGCGCGTAATGCTCGCCCCGGCCCGAGAGCATCGCGCCCGGCACCGCGATGTGATGCGAGATCTCGGCAATCGCCTCGATCGGCACGCCGGCGGCGATCCGCCCCATCACCGGCAGCTCGAGCGCATGCACCGCCTCGACCGGCAGCGCGGCGCGCGGCGGGGCCACCTTCTCGCCCTCGATCACCCGCGGCGTGAAGCCGGGCTTTGCGGTTTCCATCGCGTCGGGCAGCTTCACGATCTCGATCGCGCGGGCGCGGTGTGCAAGGCGGCGGATGAAGCCGCGCTCCTCGAGCGCGGTGATCAGCCGGTGGATCCCCGACTTCGAGCGCAGGGAAAGCGCGTCCTTCATTTCGTCAAAGGAGGGCGGCACGCCGTCGCGTGCCACCCGCTTCTGGATGAAATCCAGCAATTCCATTTGCTTGCGCGTCAGCATCGGCGGTACATCCCGGTTTTGTTCGCGGTGAGTTCACATTAAGTTCTAACCCCGTTCCGCGCCGTGGTCAAGATTTGCCCGGCGCCGCGGCCTGCGGGGCTTGACCGGCCCGCGCCGCCGCCCTAGAGGCCGGCCATGAGCGACGAGAGCGAACATCCCGAGGCAGCGGACGGCGACACGAGCCGGCCCGAATGGCGCAATTTCTATGGCCGCATCCGCGGCAAGACGATGCGCGCCTCGCAAAAGACCTATCTGAGCGAGGATCTCGACAGCCTGCGCCCGCGCGGCATCACCCGGGCCGAAAACCCGGCGCGCGAGGTGATCGACCCGGCCACCATCTTCGGCAATGACGCCCCGATCTGGCTCGAGGTCGGTTTCGGCGGCGGCGAGCATCTGGTGCACATGGCGGCAAGCTATCCGCAGGTGAACATCATCGGCGCCGAGCCCTTCATCAACGGCGTCGCGATGTTGCTCGGCAAGATCCGCGCCGCCGACGTGACGAACCTGGCCGTGCATCCGGGGGATGCGCGCGACCTGATGGATGTGCTGCCCGAGGGCTGCATCGCCAAGGCCTTCCTGAACTATCCCGACCCCTGGCCGAAACGGCGCCACCACCGCCGCCGCTTCGTGACGGCCGAGCATCTGGTGCCGCTCGCCCGGGTGATGGCGCCCGGCGCCGAGTTCCGCGTCGCAACCGACATCCCGAGCTACATGGCCCAGGCCTTGCGCGAAGTGCCGAAGGCGGGCTTCGAGCTTGTCGCCCATTCCGGCACGCCCTGGAGCGACTGGATCTCGACCCGCTACGAGCAGAAGGCGCTGCGCGAGGGCCGCACCCCCGATTACGCCACCTTCCGCCGGCTCTGAGCGCGCGGCAATTTGCGTGCGCCGCAGGCCGGGGGCTTTCGCGGGCGGGCGCGCTGCGCTAACAGGGGCCGATCTTTCAGGGAGGTTTCCATGTCCGGCCACGGCGATCCGATCCGCATGACCGCGCGCAAGAGCGCCGCGCTTTCCGGCGTGGCCGAGGTGCCCGGCGACAAGTCGATCTCGCACCGCGCGCTGATCCTTGGCGCGCTGTCGGTCGGCACCACCAGGATCACCGGCCTGCTCGAGGGGCAGGATGTGCTCGACACCGCGAAGGCGATGGCGGCCTTCGGCGCGGGCGTGACCCGCGAGGGCGCGGGCGCGTGGACGGTCGAGGGCGTCGGCGTCGGTGGCTTCGCCGAGCCTGCCGACGTGATCGACTGCGGCAATTCGGGCACCGGCGTGCGGCTCATCATGGGCGCGATGGCGACCTCGCCGATCACCGCGACCTTCACCGGTGACGCCTCGCTGCGCAAGCGGCCGATGGGGCGGGTGACCGATCCGCTCGCGCTGTTCGGCGCGCGGGCCTATGGCCGCGCCGGCGGCCGGCTGCCGATGACCGTGGTCGGCGCGGCCGAACCTGTGCCGGTGACCTATGCGACGCCGATGGCATCGGCTCAGGTGAAATCGGCGGTGCTGCTCGCGGGCCTCAACGCCCCCGGCCAGACCGTGGTGATCGAGAAGACCGCGACCCGCGACCATACCGAGCGGATGCTGCGCGGCTTCGGCGCCGAGGTCAGCGTCGAGGCGACGCCCGAAGGCAACCGCATCACCCTGACCGGCCAGCCCGAGCTGCGCGGCCAGACCGTTGCCGTGCCGCGCGATCCCTCCTCGGCGGCGTTTCCGGTCTGTGCGGCGCTGATCGTGCCGGGCTCGGACATCCTTGTCCCCGGCGTCAGCCAGAACCCGACCCGCAACGGCCTGTTCCTGACCCTGCGCGAGATGGGCGCCGACATCACCTTCGAGAACGAACGCGAGGAGGGCGGCGAACCCGTCGCCGACCTGCGCGTGCGCTTCTCCGAACTCACCGGCATCGAGGTGCCGGTCGACCGCGCCGCAAGCCAGATCGACGAATATCCGGTGCTGGCGGCGGTGGCGGCCTGCGCGCGCGGCACCACGGTGATGCGCGGCGTGCATGAGCTGCGGGTGAAGGAAAGCGACCGCATCGACGCGATGGCGCGCGGGCTCGAGGCCTGCGGCGTCACCGTCGAGGAAGATGACGACACGCTGATCGTGCATGGCCTCGGCCCCGATGGCGTGCCGGGCGGCGCGACCGTCGCCACCCATATCGACCACCGCATCGCGATGAGCTTCCTCGTTCTGGGCCTTGCCGCGCGGGCGCCTATCACCGTCGACGATGGCTCGCCGATCGCCACCTCCTTCCCGGTGTTCGAGCCGCTGATGCGTGATCTCGGCGCCGAGATCGTCCGGGAAGGCTGAGAACAAGGACGCCTCCGGCGGGAGTCTTTGGGCAAGGAAAAGCCGGGGGCCTTTGCACCTTGGCCTTTTCTTGGGTCAAATGCTCGGACGCGACCGCGAGGCCGGAACTGAGGGGAACGCCATGAGATTCACCGTAGCGATCGACGGGCCGGCGGCGGCGGGCAAGGGCACGATCTCGCGCGCCGTGGCGGACCGCTTCGGCTTTGCCCATCTCGACACCGGGGCGCTTTACCGCGCCGTCGGCGTGAAGGGCGGCGATCCGGTCGCGGCGGCGCGCGGACTGACGCCCGAGGACCTCGCCCGCGACGATCTGCGCACGCTCGAAGCCGGGCAGGCCGCTTCGCGCGTCGCGGTGATCCCCGAGGTGCGGCAGGCGCTTTTGGACTTCCAGCGCGCCTTTGCCCGGCGCGAGGGCGGTGCGGTGCTCGACGGGCGCGACATCGGCACGGTGATCTGCCCCGAGGCCGAGGTGAAGCTCTTCGTCACCGCCTCGCCTGAGGTCCGCGCGCATCGGCGCTGGCTCGAGGTCGGCGGCGACGAGGCGCGGGTGCTCGCCGAGGTGAGGGAGCGCGACGCGCGCGACATGAACCGCGCCGATGCGCCCCTCAAGCCCGCAGCGGATGCCGTGGTGCTCGATACCTCCGAGATGACGATCGACGAGGCGGTGGCGGCCGCTGTCCGGCACATCGAAACCCTGCGCGGCTGACTTCACAAGCGTGCGGGGCAGGCGCATGATGCGGCCATGATGCGCCGTTTGACCCTTGCAATCCTGCTTGTCCTTCTGGCCCTGCCCGCGGCGGCGATCGACCGCCCGGCGGGGCTGATGTGGAACCGCACCGGCCTGCCGCTGACCCTGCCATTGCAGGTGAAAAGCGATCCGGGATCTGATCTTTACCTGCAGCTTTCCGACCCCGCGACCGGGCAGGCGGTGCTGGCGGCCTATGTCCGCGGCGGCGCCTTCTTCCGCGTGCTGGTGCCGCCCGGTCGCTGGGCGCTGACATTCGCCCGTGGGCGCGATGCGCAGGGGCAGGACTGGCAGGGCGAGGACGGGCTTTTCGGCGCCGCGACCGAGGTCATCGCTCTGCCCGAACCGCTGGTCTTCCAGACCGAGGGCGCGGCGCGCAAGAGCGGCCATCTGATCGACCTGCGCGGTGCCAGCCCGGTGTTGCGCGACATCGGCCTGTGCCAGCGCCGCGCGCTCGATCCGGAGACGCTGTCGGGCTCCTGGGCACGGAAGCACCCGCACGGGCTGCCGGACCCGCGCGAGCCCGGCCCATTCACCACGCCGCGCTACGATCTGCGCAGCCATTTCTGCGACGATGCGGGCTGAGGCCGCGTCGCGTCTTGCTGGCGCAGGCGCCGCCCCGCCGCGGGGCCGCCCCGGCTTTCCCCGGCGCCGCACCGAAACTCCTTGCCCCACAGGCGAATTGCGCCTATACGGCGCCGACCGAAGGGGGCAGACGCCTGTCTGCACCCGCCTCGGCGTATCCACAAAAGACCGGCGGAGCCAACCGTCAGGCCAGTGAAACACACGCAAAGGAAACTGAAACGCATGTGCGCTAAAGCAACCATGGAAGAATTCGAAGCCCTCCTGAACGAGAGCCTCGAGATCGACACCCCCCAGGAGGGGTCTGTCGTCAAGGGCAAGGTCATCGCCATCGAGGCGGGCCAGGCCATCATCGACGTCGGCTACAAGATGGAAGGCCGCGTCGACCTGAAGGAATTCGCCAACCCGGGCGAGGCCCCCTCGATCGCCGTCGGCGACGAAGTGGAAGTGTACCTCGACCGCGTTGAGAACGCTCGTGGCGAGGCCGTGATCTCGCGCGAGAAAGCCCGCCGCGAAGAGGCCTGGGACCGTCTCGAGAAGGCCTATGCCAGCGAAGAGCGCGTCGAAGGCGCCATCTTCGGCCGCGTCAAGGGTGGCTTCACCGTCGATCTCGGCGGCGCCGTGGCCTTCCTGCCCGGCTCGCAGGTCGATGTGCGCCCGGTGCGCGACGCCGGCCCGCTCATGGGGCTCAAGCAGCCGTTCCAGATCCTCAAGATGGACCGTCGTCGTGGCAACATCGTTGTCTCGCGTCGTGCGATCCTCGAAGAGAGCCGCGCCGAACAGCGCGCCGAAGTCATCTCGAACCTCACCGAAGGCCAGGTGGTCGACGGCGTGGTCAAGAACATCACCGAATACGGTGCGTTCGTTGACCTCGGCGGTGTCGACGGTCTGCTCCATGTCACCGACATGGCGTGGCGCCGCGTGAACCACCCGTCGGAGATCCTGTCGATCGGCGAGACCGTCAAGGTCCAGGTCGTCAAGATCAACAAGGAAACCCACCGCATCTCGCTCGGCATGAAGCAGCTGCAGAACGATCCGTGGGATTCGGTCGAAGCCAAGTTCCCGATCGGTTCGGTGCACAAGGGCCGCGTCACCAACATCACCGACTACGGCGCGTTCGTCGAGCTGGAAGCCGGTGTCGAGGGTCTCGTTCACGTCTCGGAAATGTCCTGGACCAAGAAGAACGTGCACCCCGGCAAGATCGTCTCGACCTCGCAGGAGGTTGACGTCATGGTGCTGGAGATCGACACCGCGAAGCGTCGCGTGTCGCTCGGCCTCAAGCAGTGCATGCGCAACCCGTGGGAAGTCTTTGCCGAGACCCATCCGGTCGGCTCGGTGATCGAAGGCGAAGTCAAGAACATCACCGAATTCGGTCTGTTCATCGGCCTCGACAACGACATCGACGGCATGGTGCACCTCAGCGACCTGTCGTGGGACAAGCGCGGCGAGGAAGCGATCCAGGACTACCGCAAGGGCGACGTGGTCAAGGCCGCGGTCACCGAGGTGGACATCGAGAAAGAGCGTATCTCGCTCTCGATCAAGGCGCTCGACGCGGACACCTTCTCGGATGCGGTTGACGGCGTGAAGCGCGGCTCGGTGATCACCGTTGCCGTGACCGCGATCGAAGACGGCGGCATCGAGGTCGAATACAACGGCATGAAGTCCTTCATCCGCCGCTCCGACCTCGCCCGCGATCGTGCCGATCAGCGCCCCGAGCGGTTCCAGGTTGGCGACAAGGTCGACGTGCGCGTCGTCAACGTCGACAGCAAGACCCGCAAGCTCGGCGTGTCGATCAAGGCGCGCGAGATCGCCGAAGAGAAGGAAGCCGTGGAACAGTACGGCTCGTCCGACTCGGGCGCCTCGCTCGGCGATATCCTGGGCGCTGCGCTCAAGGGCCGCGAGTAATCCGCGATACGGGCAGGGGCTTCGGCCCGACCCGGAAACCCCGCCCGAAAGGGCGGGGTTTTTCTTTTGCGGCGGCGCGCCCGGCGTGGCGGGGGGAGGGAGCGGCCGGAGCGAGGCCGTCGGGATCTGCCGTCGGACGGCCCCGTGCCGGCACTCAATGAGGTGGCCCCTGAAAACCGGACACTTTTCTAAGCTTGCGGCCAACGATGATGAGGAAGAACAGCGTGGCTGGCGAACGAAAGAATTACGGCGCCGGGGTCAAGGCGAAGGTGGCGCTTGAGGCGATCCGAGGCGAGCTGACGGTCGCCGAACTGGTGGCAAAGCTCGGGGGACAGCAGACCCTTATCAACACCTGGAAGAGGCAGGCTCTCGAGGGCATGTGCGGGATCCTCTCCGGCAAGGCCGAGGCGAAGGCAGCCGAGAAGGAGGGCGAGATCGAGAATCTGCACGCCAAGATCGGTCAGCTCGTGGCGGAGCGGGATTTTTAGTCAAAGCCTCCGGACGGTGAGCGTGTCCCGGAGGCGAGAGATGATCGCGCCAAGGCACCCGGTGCTGTCGATCACCGGGCAATGCGCGCTGATCGGAGGCAGCCGGTTGGCATGGTATGGCCCGGGCAAGTCCGAGAGCCCGCTGAACCTGGCATTGAGGAAGCTGATCGGCGCGCAGTTCATGGAGACGCCGTTCTACGGCAGCCGTCAGATGGCGAGGCAGCTGCGCAACCAGGGCTGCTGCGTCGGGCGCAAGCGCATCCGGCGGCTGATGGCCGGGATGGGGCTGCGCGCTGTCTGCCCGCGTCCACGCACGATGGTGCCGCACCCGGAGCACCGCAGGATCCCTATCTGCTCAGGGACTTGGGGATCGAGCGCCCGCACCAGGTCTGATGCGCGGAGATCCCCGACATTCCGATGCGGCGTGGCGTCCCCGACCTCGTCGTGATCATGGACCGGGCGACGCGCCGGGTGCTGTCCTGGCGACTCTCCAACACGATGGACACCGAGTCCTGCATCGAGGCGCTGGAGGATGCCTTTCGGCGTCACGGACGGCCCGAGATCTTCAACACGGATCAGGGCAGCCGGGTCACCAGCCCGCGCTTCACGCAGCCCTTTCTGGACGCGACGGAGAAGGTCTCCCTGGACGGCTGCGGGCGCTGGATGGGCACCGTCATGATCGAAGGGCGATGGGGTCCCTGAAATACGAGTGCGTCGACCTCCACGCCGTCGAAACCGGGGCCGCGGCTCGGGCAGGCATCGGCGAATGGATGACCTTCCTCAACACCGAGCGCCCGCATTCGGCACGTGGAGGCAGAACACCCGTCGAGGCCCATCAGGGCCCCGGCCTTAAGGCGGCAGCATGATCACCAGGCAAGCTTAGCAGCGCCGCAAACCGGTCCGGGAAATGGGGGCCACCTCAATGCGCTGCTCTATCCGGCGCACTGGACGCCCGAGCGCCAGCTCGAGGCGGCGCGCGTCTTCGCCCGGGCCCCGCGGCCGGGGCCGGGAGGCTGAACGGCGCCGGGGCTGAAATTCACCATAGTGAAATCCCGGCGCGGCGAAGGCTTCTGATCCGGAGATTTCATTATTATGCATATTTTCTGGCCTAAAATACCGGAGATACCGCTCGTTTTTGTCGATGCTGGCGACAGCTTTTCATTTAACTAAAGAATCAGTTTGACTGATTTCGTTTTTGTGACGACGCTCCGAGTCACCAACAAGGGAGCCAAGAATGCAGAACAATCTGTGGCGCGCGCTGCTGGCCGGGGCCTTCGTGCTGACCGCCGATGCGGCGCTGGCCGAAACCACCCTCACCGTGTCGAGCTATGGCGGCGGCTATCAGGAGGCCCAGGCCAAGGCCTATTTCGCGCCTTTCGCTGCCGCCCATCCCGAGATCACCATTCGCCAGGACAGCCCCTCGAGCAACGCCAAGCTGAAGGCGATGGTCGAAAGCGGCGCGGTCGACTGGGACATCATGGTCACCGACGACAGCTTCGGGCTCGACAGCGATGCCGAGTGGCTCGAGCCGATCGACTATTCGATCGTGAACCGCGACAAGTTCATCCCGGGCACCGCCGGCACCTACCGCATCGCCTCGGACATCGAGGCGACGGTGCTCGCCTATGACGCGAACGCGCTGCCGGCCGCGCCGCAGGGCTACAAGGACTTCTTCGACCTCGAGAAATTCCCGGGCATGCGTGCGGTGTGGAAATACGCGCCGAGCGGCATCTTCGAGACCGCGCTGCTGGCCGATGGCGTGCCCGCCGACAAGCTCTATCCGCTGGATGTCGAGCGCGCGCTGAAGAAGCTCGACACGATCAAGGACCACATCGTGTGGTGGGATACCGGCGCGCAATCCGAACAGCTTCTCGACAGTGGCGAGGCGAACATGGGCCTCGTCTGGGTCAGCCGTGCGGTCAGCGGTGCCGATCAGGGCATCAAGATCGACTGGACGCAGTGGACCTCGCAGAGCGGCTATTGGGTGGTGCCGAAGGGCACGAAGAACCGCGAGGCGGCAATGAAGGCGCTCGAGTTCTTCACCGAGCCCGCGCAGCAGATCGCCTTCACCCAGTACATGCCCTATGGCCCGTCGAACAAGACCGCGGTCGCCGGGGTGAGCGAGACCTTCAAGGGCAACCTGCCGACCGATCACCTCGACAACCGGGTGCTGATGGATGCCGACTGGTGGGCGAAGAACGGCGCCGATGTCGACATGCGCTTCCAGGAATGGCTGCTCGAGTGAGCCCTGCGCCGCACGTCTGACATCCAGACCCTCCGGCCCGCGCGATGGCGGGCCGGACGCAAAGTCCCCGAAGGCCTGACATGACCCTTTCTTCCCCCGCCATTCCCCGCGGCCCGACACTGGTCGAGCGGCTGCCCCGCGGCAGCGCGCTTCTGGTGCCGGCGCTGCTGTTCCTGCTGCTGTTCTACGTCTACCCGCTTGCCCAGCTGATCGGCGCCTCGCTGCCCGGCGGCAGCGGCAAGAACTATGCGCTGATCTTCTCCCGCCCGGTCTTCCTGCGGGTGATCGCCGAGACCTTCCGCGTCTCGCTGGTGGTGATGGCGGTGACGGTGCTGGTGGCCTTCCCCTATGCCTATGCGATGGCGAATGCCGGCCGCCGCGCGCTGCTGTTCCTGACCATCGCGCTCCTGATCCCGTTCTGGGTCAGCCTGCTGCTGCGGTCCTTCTCGTGGATCGTGCTGTTGCAGAACACCGGGCTGGTGAACCAGGTGCTGCTCGGCCTTGGCCTGATCGAGAAGCCCCTCAAGCTCATTCGCACCGAGACCGGGGTGATCCTCGGCATGGTGCATGTGCTGCTGCCCTATGCGGTGCTGCCACTCTATTCGGTGATGAAGAAGATCGACATGCGGCTGATGGAGGCCTCGTCGATCTGCGGCGCAAGCTGGTTCCACGGCTTCCGCCGGGTCTATCTGCCGATGGCGCTTCCGGGCGTGATGGCGGCGGCGATCCTGACCTTCACCCTCGCGCTCGGCTTCTACATCACGCCCGCGCTGCTCGGCAGTCCGCGCGACATGATGATTGCGCAGATGATCGCCGGGCAGTTCTCGGAACAGCTGAACTTCGGTCTCGGCGCGGCGCTCGCGGTGGTGCTGATGGGGCTGACGGCGCTTGCCTTCGCGCTCTTCGGCCTCGGCCGGGTGCTGCTCGCGCGGAGGGCCGCGGCATGATGACGGACCGTCTGCGCAAGACCCTGTTCTGGGCCTTCGTCTGCGCCACCGCGCTCTTCCTGCTGGTGCCGACGCTGATCATCGTGCCGATGTCCTTTTCCGCGGGCAGCCGGCTGGTCTTCCCGCCCGAGGGGGTCTCGCTGCGCTGGTATGGCAAGGTGCTGAGCGATCCAGACTGGCGCGCGGCGCTCGGCAACAGCCTGCTGGTGGGCTCGGCGACCGCGGTGCTTGCCTCGGCGCTCGGCACGGCGGCGGCGATGATGCTGAACGCGGCGAGCTTCCGCGGCAAGGCGCTGGTGCTGGGCTTCCTGCTCAGCCCGATGGTGACGCCGGTGATCGTCTTCGGCGTCGGCAGCTATCTCGTCTTCGCGCGCTGGGGGCTGGCGGGCACCCATGTCGGGCTGATCGCCGCCCATACCGTGCTGGCGATCCCCTTCGTGCTGGTCTCGGTGCTGGCCAGCCTGCGCATGGTGAACCCGAACCTTGCGCTGGCCAGCGCCGGGCTGGGCGCCTCGCGCCTCTTCACCTTCCGCCGGGTGACGCTGCCGCTCATTCTGCCGGGTGTGATCTCGGGCGCGGTCTTCGCCTTCATCACCTCCTGGGACGAGGTGGTGGTGGCGATGTTCGTCGCCAATACCGGCACCCGCACCGTTCCGATCATGATCTGGAACCAGGTGCGCACCAGTCTCGACCCCGCCACCGCCGCCGTCGGCGCGATCCTGATCGCGGTCTCGGCGCTCGGCGTGGTGCTGTCCTATACCCTGAAGGAGTCCGACCGATGAGCTTTGAGCACAGGGCGCTGCAGCTCGACCGCGTGAGCAAGCACTATGGCGAGGTGAGGGCGCTCGAGGACGTCTCCTTCGAGCTGAGGAAGGGCGAGTTCCTGACCATGCTCGGGCCGTCCGGGTCGGGCAAGACGACGACGCTGCGGGTGATCGCGGGCTTCGTCGAGCCGAGCAGCGGCGCGCTTCTGATCGACGGGCGCGACATGACCGGCGTGCCCCCGCAGCGGCGCAACATCGGCATGATGTTCCAGGACTATGCGCTCTTCCCGCACATGACCGTTTTGGAAAACGTCGCCTATCCGCTGGAGACCCGCGGCGTGAAGCGGTCTGAACGCGAGTCGCGGGCGCGCGAGATGCTGGGCATCGTCGGGCTGGCCGATTTCGCCAAACGCTTCCCGAAGCAGATGTCGGGCGGCCAGCAGCAGCGCGTGGCGCTCGCCCGCGCGCTCGTCTTCCACCCCGATATCGTGCTCCTCGACGAGCCGATGGCGGCGCTCGACAAGAAGCTGCGCGGCCAGATGCAGATCGAGATCATGCATATCGCGCGCAAGGTCGGTGCGACGGTGGTCTCGGTCACCCACGATCAGGAAGAAGCGCTGGTGATGTCGGACCGCATCGCCATCTTCCGCGCCGGCCGCCTTGCCCAGATCGGCACGCCGCAGGAGCTTTACACCCGGCCGAACTCGGAATTCGTCGCCGATTTCATCGGTGAGGCGAACCTGTTGCGCGGCACCGCGCGGCGCGAGGCGGGCACCTGCCGGCTCGAGGGACCGGGCTGGCGGGCGATCCTGCCCGCGGACGATCCGCGCGCGCCGGCAAAGACCGCCGCGGTGACGGTGGTGCTGCGCCCCGAGGTGATCGCGCTTGCGGCCGAGGGCGAGCGGCCGGCCAATGCACTGACGGGCACGATCGAGGACCGGATCTATCTCGGCGTCGAATTCCGGCTGATCGTGCGCCTTGCCGACGGCTCGGCGGTGCAGGTGCGCAGCCGCGACCTTGCGCGGATTTCGGCGCTGGCGCAGGGCGATGCCGTCACCCTGTGCTGGCGTGACGAGGATTTCGTCGTCATCCCCGGCTGAGCCCGGACCGAGCCCCGGCCGGGCCGCGTCGGGTTTGACCGCGCGGCCCCGCTCCCGCACTCTGGGGGCATTCTCCCCATTCGTTTCCGAAGGACCGCCATGACTTCCGACACCGACACCGACCCCGCCGAGCCGCAAGGCGACATCTCCGCGCCTCCGCCCCGCCGCGTCGCCGAGCCGAGCGAGGCCGACAGCATCGGCATGCGCCTGCGCGAGGAGCGGCTGAAGCAGGGCATGACGCTTGGCCGCCTGTCCGAGGAGGCCGGGCTGTCGATCGGCGCGCTGTCGCAGGTCGAGCGCGGCCTCGTCTCGCCCACGGTGCGCACGATCTATGCGATAGCGGGCGTGCTCGGCATCTCGCCCGCCTCGGTGATCGACCCGGTCGGCGCGCAGGCGGCGGCGCCCGAGGACAGCCCCTTCATCGTGCGCCGCGTGGCCCAGCCCAAGGTGCTCGACACCAATGGCGTGACCAAGCTGCTCGCCACCCCGATCGGCCATTCGCGCTACAAGGGCTATGTCGTCACCATCGCCCCGGGCGGCAGCTCGGGCGAGAACAGCTATGCCCATGAGGGCGAGGAGGTGGGCGTCGTCACCGCCGGCAGCTTCTCGCTGCAGATCGAGGGGCGCATCCATCTGCTCGGCCCGGGCGACAGCTTCACCTTCCCGAGCACGCTGCGCCATCGCTTCTTCAACGACGGCGACGTGCCGGCCGAGGTGATCTGGGTGAACAGCACCAGCTGAGCGGACCCGGGCGTGAGACACATGGCCAACAGGCAGACAGGAGAGAGACGGTGAAAAGCAGTCAGGAGAGTTTTGCGGACTCTCTGTGGTGGAACGAGAGCGAGGAACCGCCGTGCGGTTTCGCGCCGCACACGGGGCAAAGCGATGTCGACGTGGCGATCGTGGGCGGCGGCATCACCGGCGTCTCGGCGGCGCTGCATCTGGCCGAGGCGGGGCTGCGCGTCGCGCTCTTCGAGGCGCGGCACATCGGCTTTGGTGCCTCGGGGCGCAATGGCGGGCAGGTGATCCCGGGGCTGAAATACGACCCCGAGGATCTGGTGGCGAAATACGGCCCCGACCGCGGTGGCCGGCTGGCCGAGATGGCGGGCGGTGCGGCCGATCTGACCTTCGATCTGATCGCGCGCCACGGCATCCGCTGCAACCCGGTGCGCGGCGGCTGGATCCAGGCCGCGCATTCGCCCCATGCGCTCGAGGCGGTGACGACGCGTGCCCGGCAATGGCAGGCCCGCGGCGTTCCGGTCGAGATCCTGTCGCGCGACGAGGTGGCGGCGCGGACCGGCACGGCCCGCCAGTTCGGCGGCTGGCGCGACCCGCGGGCGGGGGCGATCCAGCCGCTCGACTATACCCGGGGTCTCGCGCGGGCGGCCGCGCGGGCGGGCGCGATGCTTTACGAGCAAAGCCTGGTGCGCGAGCTTGTCCGCACCGCCTCGGGCTGGAGCCTGCGCGCGGGGCAGGGGCGCTGCACCGCAAAGCGGGTGATCCTCGGCACCAATGCCTATACCGACCGGCTGAAGCCCGGCCTCGCGCAATCGGTGCTGCCGGTGCAGAGCATGCAGCTTGCGACCGACCCGCTGCCGGCGGATCTGGCGGCGCGGATCATGCCGGGCGGGCTGATGATGTCGGAAACCCGCAAGCTGGCCTTCTACATGCGCCAGACCCCGCGCGGCGGTTTCATGATCGGCGGGCGCGGGGCCGTGGGCGATGGCGAGGACGGGCGGCTGATGGCGGCGCTCGAACGCGGCATGCTGAAGCTCTTCCCCGATCTCGCCGGCGTGCCGGTGCGCTATCGCTGGTCGGGGCATGTGTGCCTGTCGCTCGACGGGCTGCCGCATTTCCACGAGCCCGAACCCGGGCTGATCTGCCTGCTCGCCTATAACGGGCGCGGCGTGGCGCTCGCCTCGGCCTTCGGGCGGATGCTCGCCGAGGAGATCGCCGGGCGGGGCGAGGCGGTCTATCCGCGCACCCGGCTTACCCGCATCGGCTGGCACGCGCTGCGCCGCCCGGTGATGGGGCTTGGCGTGCGCTGGTACTGGTTGAAGGACGGCCTCGGCTTCGCCTCGAAATGACCTTTCCGGCCGGGCGGGGCGCAGATGCCGCGCCCGCCCGGCCCCCCATCCCGAACCGGCGGCCCCTGCCGCCCGAACCCGGCCGGGAGCCCCGGCCAAGAACGGAGCTGACATGACCGATACCCGCAAATTCTTCATCGACGGGGCCTGGGTGGACCCGGTGTCCGCGGCCGAGATCGAGGTGATCGACCCGGCGACCGAGACCGCCTACGCGGTGATCTCGGCCGGCACCGCGGCCGATGTCGAGCGCGCCGTCGCGGCCGCGCGCGCGGCCTTCCCGGCCTGGTCCGCCACGCCGCCGGCCGAGCGCATCGCGCTGCTGAAACGCGTGCTCGAGGTCTACAAGGCCCGCTACGAGGACATGGCGCAGGCGATCAGCCACGAGATGGGCGCGCCGATCACCTGGGCGCGCGAGGCGCAGGCCTATGCCGGGCAGGGCCATCTCGAGGCGACGATCGCCGCCGCCGAGACCTTCGCCTGGGAGGAAAGCCGCGGCACGACGCAGATCCTGCGCGAGGGCGTCGGCGTCTGCGCGCTGATCACCCCCTGGAACTGGCCGATGAACCAGATCGTGTGCAAGGTCGCGCCGGCGATCGTGGCGGGCTGCACCGTGGTGCTGAAACCCTCCGAGATCGCGCCGATGAGCGGGCTTCTCTTCGCCGAGATCATGGCGGCCGCGGGCACCCCGAAGGGCGTCTTCAACCTGGTGAACGGCACCGGCCCCGACGTCGGTCAGGTGATGGCCGCCCATCCCGAGGTCGACATGGTCAGCTTCACCGGCTCGACCCGCGCTGGCATCATCGTCGCGCGCACCGCGGCCGAGACGGTGAAGCGCGTGGCGCAGGAGCTGGGCGGCAAGTCGCCCAATCTCGTGCTGCCCGATGCCGATCTTGAAAAGGCGGTACACGAGGGCACGATCGGGGTGATGAACAACACCGGGCAGAGCTGCGACGCGCCGACCCGGATGCTGGTGCCGCGCGCCCGCCATGCCGAGGCGCTGGAAATCGCCAGGGCCGCGGCGGAAAGCGTGGTGATCGGCGATCCGCGCGACGAGGCGACGACGATGGGGCCGCTGGTCTCGGCGCTGCAGTTCGACAAGGTGCAGCGGCTGATCGAGGCGGGCATCGCCGAGGGCGCGACGCTGGTCATCGGCGGCCCGGGCAAGCCCGAGGGCCGCAACACCGGCTATTTCGTGCGCCCGACGGTCTTTGGTGATGTCACGAACGACATGACCATCGCGCGCGAGGAGATCTTTGGCCCGGTGCTGTCGATCCTGCCCTATGACACGGTCGAGGAGGCGATCGCGATCGCCAATGACACGGTCTATGGCCTGGCCGCCTATCTCCAGTCGGGCAACCTCGAGACGGCGCGCACGGTGGCGCGGCAGCTGCGCGCGGGCTCGGTCTATGTGAACGGCCCGGCCTGGGATCTGTTTGCGCCCTTCGGCGGCTACAAGCAGTCGGGCAACGGCCGCGAATATGCCGACTGGGGCATCCACGACTTCACCGAGGTGAAGGGCGTGTGCGGCTGGAGCTGATCCGGCCGCCTTGTCCCCGGCCCGACGGGCCGGGGACTTACCGCGAAAAGCGGATGGTCAGCGAGAAGGCATAGGCGGGCTGGCTCAGCCCCTTCGGCGCAGGCGGGAAACGGCCGGCCCGCCGCACCGCCGCAAGCGCCGCGGCATCGAGGGCGGCATTGCCCGACGAGACCGCGAGTGCCACCGAGGCCAGATCGCCGCCCCGCGTCACGCTCAGCCGCACCGTGACCGTGCCGCCCACGCGCCCCGCGGCCGAGGGATAGCGTTTCGCCCGCTCGATCCGGGCGCGGATCGTCGCGCCCCATTGCGCGCGCAGGTTGGCGACCTTGCCGGTGCCGGCGACGGTCTCCTGCGCCGTGCCGTTGTTGCCGGCGATGCCGCCGCCGCCAGAGCCCGCCGCGCGTTGCCCCGCCGAGCCATGCGTGCCCGTGGCGCGGGGCTTCGTCTTCGGCGGCGGCTCCTTTCTCGGTGCGGGTTTCGGTGCCTCGACCTTCTGAGGCGCGGGGTCGGCTTTCGGCTCGGGCGGCGCCAGATCCGGCGCAGGCAGGGGGGCAAGCGCGGGCAGCTCGACCTCGGGCACCCGGAACTCGGGCGGCGGCAGCGGGGTGGCCAGCGCCGCCGCGGGAACCTCGGGGGCGTCGAAGCGGGCGACTATCGCGGCCACGTCGGCGCTGGCAGCCTGCAGGCTGATGCGTGCCGCACCGCCGTCGCCCGCGCCTTCGACCGCCGCGGTGCCGCCCGGCGACCAGCCGAAGACGGCGACATGGAGGGCAAGGGCAAGCCCGGTGAAGCCCGCGATCTCGAGGCCGGTGCGAGCGCTCATCTTGCCGCCTCGCTCACGATCAGCTCGACGCCCGCGAAGCCCGCCGTGGCCAGTGCCGGGAGCAGCGCCGCCAGACGCTCGACCGGCGCCGCCCTGTCGGCGCGCAGCAAAAGCCGCGGCGCCGCGGCGCAGTCCGCGCCCTCGCAGGCGGTGCCGCGCTCGGCGGCCAGAGCGGCCAGAAGCGGGGCGTCGGTCCCGGCGCCGTCGCTTGTCAGCTCGCGAAAGCCGAGCCGCCCGCCGGCGTCGAGATGCAGCGTCAGCTCGGCCGTGGCCTCGGCTCCCGCCTGTGCCTCGGGCGGGGTCACGGCGAAGGGCTCGGGTGGGGCGAGCTTGGCCGAGATCAGGAAGAAGATCAGCAGCAGGAAGACGACGTTGATCATCGGCAGCAGGTTCGCGTCGCTGCCGCGCCGTTTCGGCGGGGAAAGGTCGATCGCCATCGGCTACTCCACCAGCACGAGCCGCGAGAAGCCCGCGGCCTCGAGGCTGTCCAGCACCGTGACCAGCGCCTGCAGCGCCGCGCCCTTGCCGCGCAGCACCACCGGCGCGGCCGGATCGGGGCTGAGTTCCGTCAGCGCCGGGGCCAGCTCTGCCGTCGTAATCGGGCGGCCGTTCAGGCGCAGACCGCCACCCGCGTCAAGCTCGACCAGACGCAGCACGGCCGGGGTCTCGCTCGCCGTGCCGGCGCCGGTCGCCAGCGGCAAGGTGCGGTCGGTGCCAAAGCGCGAGGCGAGCATGAAGAAGACGAGGAGCAGGAACACCACGTCGATCATCGGGGTCAGGTTCGGGCGGCGCGCGCGCCGCGGTTCGGCAAGGCTCAGCATGCCTCGGCCGCCACGCGGTCGGGCCGGGCCTCGTGCCGGGCGACGAAGACGCGGGTCGCGGCGTCTTCCATGTCGTGGCGCAGCCGGTCGATCACCGACTCGAACCAGGTCAGCGCGACCTGCGCCGGGATCGCCACCGCCATGCCGGCCGCGGTGGTCAGCAGCGCCTCCCAGATCCCGCCTGCAAGCGTTGCCGGGTCGGCGTGGCTCCCTGCCTGCTGCAGCGCCTGGAAGGCCGAGATCATCCCGGTCACCGTGCCCAGAAGCCCCAGAAGCGGCCCGATCGTCGCGGCAAGCTCCAGCCCGCGCAGGCCGGCCTGGGCGCGGGCGAGCAGGGCGCGGGCGACGCGGGCGGTCTCGGCCTCGGCGTCCTCCCCGGTCAGCGCGGGATCGGCCGCGGCGACCATCGCCGCCCGCACCAGACCCGCGCGCAGCGAGCGGCGACGGGCGAGGCTGTCGATCGCGGCCTGATGCGCGCCCTGGGTCCACAGCGCGATCGCCGCGGCGCTGTGGCTGCCGCCCGACCAGGCGCCGCAGGCGGCAAGCCGCCAGATCTTCCACAGGATCAGCGCCACCGTCGCGACCGACAGCGCGGCAATCGCCGCCATTGCGGGGCCGCCCATCTCGACGAAGGCGCGGGTGCGCTCGAGGGCATCGGTCAGGTTGAACGCGGTCATCTCTTTCCTCCTTGCGTCAGGCGATCACAGGTGGTGCAGCACGAGCGGGCGCCCGCCATGCGTGCCCACCCGGATCTCGGTGTCGTAAAGCGCCGACAGGCGGTCTTCGGTCAGCACCGCCTCGGGCGGGCCCTCGGCCACGACATGGCCGGCCTTCATCGCGACCACGTGGTCGGCCCATGCGGCGGCGAAATTCAGATCGTGCAGCACGACGAGGATCGAGCCGCCGGCATCGCGCAGCCGCGCCAGATGCGCCATCAGCGCGCGGGCATGGGCGAGGTCGAGGTTGTTCAGCGGCTCGTCGAGGATCAGCCAGGGTGTCTGCTGCGCGACCGCCATGGCGAGGTGTGCCCGCTGTGCCTGTCCGCCCGAGAGCGTGTCGAGAAAGCGCCCGGCAAGCGGCGCAAGGTCGAAATCGTCCAGCGCGCGCGCGACCGCAGCGTGGTCCTCGGGGCCCGGGCGGCCATGACAATGCGGCCAGCGCCCGAAGGCCACAAGCTCGCGCACCCGCAGCCGCGAGGCAAGCGTGGTGTGCTGGCCCAGAAAGGCCAGCTCGCGCGCCAGCCGGCCGGTGCGGGTGGTGGCGACATCGAGCCCGTTCACCGCTACCGTGCCGGCGGGAGGCGGCTCGATCCGCGCGATCAGGCGCGAAAGCGTCGACTTGCCCGCGCCATTCGGCCCGATCAGCGCGGTGATCCGGCCCGCGGGGATCGTCAGCGTGGCGGGGGCGAGGATCTCGGTGCCGCGGATCGCGTGCCGCAGCCCGGAAATCTCGATGCCGGTGGCTGTCATCGGATCCGTCCTTTCAGAAGCAGGGCGAGGAAGAAGATCCCGCCCGCGAATTCGATCACCACGCTCAGCGTGGCGCGCAGGCCGAGCAGGCGCTCGAAGGCCCATTGCCCGCCGATGAGCAGCGTCGCGGCAAGGGCGGCCGCGGTGAGCAGCAGCACCCGGTGCCGCGCGCCCGGGGCGAGTGCATGGGCAAGCCCGGCGACGATCAGCCCGAAGAAGGCGACGGGGCCGACGAGCGCGGTCGAGACCGCGGTGAGCAGGGCGACGAGGGCGAGGGTCACCAGAACCATCGCGCGATGCGGCAGCCCGAGCGAGACGGCGCGTTCGCGGCCAAGCGCCAGCAGATCGAGCCGCGGCCCGAGGGCGAGGGCGAGGGCCATCGCCGGCAGCGCCACCGCCGCCGCCCAGCCGAGCGTCCCGGCGGCCGGGCGGCCGAAATCGGCAAAGCTCGCGGCCTGCACCACAGCATGGGCGTTCGGGTCGAGCATCCGCGCGATCAGCGTCGCGCCCGAGCGGAAGAGGATGCCGAGCACCACGCCGGTCAGGATCGTGCGGCCGATCGCCTCGGGCGCGGCGCGGCCCAGAAGCGCGCCGAAGAGCGCCACGGCGACGGCGGTCATCAACAGGGTCTCGGCCGCGAACTTGGCGCCCGCGGGCAGCATCGCGAAGCCGACGGTGCCAAGGGTGGCGACGGCAAGGCTTTGGATGAGCAGGTAAAGCGCATCGAAGCCCATGATCGCCGGGGTCAGGATGCGGTTTTGCGCGACGGTCTGGAACAGAACGGTCGCCATGCCCACCGAGGCCGCGACAAGGGCAAGTGCGGCTAGTTTCGTCGCCCTCAGGCCAAGGACGAACGGTCTGTTGCCCGGGCCGAGGCCCTGGAACAGCCACAGCGCGACCGCAAGCGCCAGCAGCAGCGCGACGACGAGGGCGGTTCTAGGACGCATCGCGCGGCCTCCACCACAGCATCGCAAGGAAGCCCGCCGCGCCGGTGACGCCAAGGATGGTGCCCGCCGGGATCTCGTAGGGGTGGATCAGCAGCCGCCCGAGCAGGTCCGAGCCCAGCACCATGATCGCGCCGCCCATTGCCACCACCGGCAGCGAGGCGCGCAGGTTGTCGCCCATCAGCCGGCTGACGAGGTTCGGCACGATCAGCCCGACGAAGGGCACCATGCCGACGGTGACGACGACCATCGCGGTGACCAGCGCGACGACGCCGAGGCCAAGCCGCACGACGCTGCGTGGATGCAGGCCAAGCGCGGTGGCGGCCTCGGGGCCAAGCGCGAGAATGGCGAAGCGGTCGGCGGCGAACCAGGCGAGTGCTGCCGCCGCGCCGGCGATCCACAGCAGTTCATAGCGCCCCGCGATGACGCCCGAGAACTCGCCCGACATCAGCCAGACCGAGACATATTGCATCAGATCCGTCTGCCAGCCGATGAAGGTGACGCCCGCGCCGATGACGCCCGAGAGGACAATCCCGGTGAGCGGCACGAGGAAGATCTCGCGCGGGGGGAGGCGGCGGATCAGTGCGGCCAGCAGCACCGCGCCGGCGAGCGCCGACAGCGCCGCGACGCCCATCTTCGCCCAGATTGGTGCATGCGGCGCGAGGATGGTGACGGCCAGCAGGCCGGCGGCCGCGGCCTCGGGCGTGCCGGCGGTGGCGGGCTCGACGAAGCGGTTGCGCAGGATCTGCTGCATCACCACGCCCGCGACGGCGAGCGCCGCGCCGGTCAGCATCGCGGCGAGCGTGCGCGGGATCCGCGACACGCTCAGCACCAGCGCCGCCATCGGATCGCTGGGAGCGATCCGGGCGGCGCCGGTGGCGAGGCTTGCCGCGGCCAGAAGCGCAAGCGCCCCTGCGGCGAGGATCCAGAGCCGGCGCGGCGACATGCTCAGCCCTCGAGCGCCGCGGTCATCTGCGCGAGCGTGCGGCTCAGCGCGGTGTAGCCGCCGCCCGAGATGTAGAGCTTGGAGGCGTCGAGATAGACCACGTGGCCGGCCTTCGCGGCCTTGGTGCCATTCACCAGCGGGTTGTCGAGTGTCTCGCGCGCCGAGGCGCCCTCGGCCCCGACGGCGGCGCCGCGGTCGACCACGATCAGCCAGTCGGGGTTCACCTCGGCGATGAACTCGAAGGAGATCGCGTCGCCATGGGTTTCGGGGGCAAGGCCCGGGCGCGCCTCGGGCAGGCCGATCACGTCATGCAGCCAGCCAAAGCGCGAGCCGCGGCCATAGGCCGAGATCTTCGGCCCGTTGGTCAGCACGATCAGCGCGTTGCCCTTGCCGGTCGCGGCGGCCTGCGCGGCGGCGATCTGCGCATCCAGCGCGGCGGCGAGCTCGGCCGCCTTCGCCTCGCGGCCGAAGAGCGTGCCATAGGCCGCAAGCCGGGCCTTGGCGTCGCCCGCGACGTCGGGCGAGATCGTCATGTCGATGGTCGGCGCAACCTGCGCCACCGCATCGAACTTCGGCGCCGAGCGGCCGCCGACCACGATCAGGTCGGGGGCGAGGGCGGAAAGCGCCTCGAGGTCGGGCTCGAACAGCGTGCCGACCGGCGTCGCGCCCTGTTCCGCCGCGGCGAGGTCGGGATCATAGAGCTTTTCCGGCACGCCGACGGGCGTCACACCAAGCGCGAGGAGGGTGTCGATCGCCGCCGCGTCATAGGCCGCGACGCGGGTCGGGGAGGCGGCGAGCGTGACCGGGCCGCGGGCGGTGGCGATCTCGACTTCGCCCGACCGGGCGGCGATCGCGGACGCGGCGACAAGGGCGAAGGCGCCCGCAAGAGCAGCGAGTCTCATCGGAAATCTCCTGTCAGATGGTCTGCGCGTGGCTGGGACTGGCTTCGCGGCGGGGCACAGGTAGCCCCTTGCACCGCGATTGACCAGAGGATAGTTTACGAAAAAAATCAGGATTTGACGAATGCTCGTGACAACTGCCCGCATGACGACCCCGCATGGTGCGAAATACATCGCCCAGCTGTGCAAGCACTTCGCCCACAAGGTGGAGGTCGAGTGGACTGAAACCACCGGCCGCGCCGCGCTTCCTCCCGGTCCGGCCGAGATGGTGGCCGATGCCGAGGGGCTCAGCTTCCGGCTGCAGGCCGAGGATGCCCGGGGCATCATTCAGGCGCGGTTCGCCATCGACTCGCATCTTGTCATCTTCGCGCATCGCGAAACCTTCTACGGCCTCGACTGGGTGATGGAGGCGGGCTGAACCCCGCCGCCTCAGCGCCACAGGACACCCGCCGCGAGGCCAAGGAAGGCGGGCACGGAACTGCCATGGCTGGCGCCGCCGAGGATCGCGGTGCGGGTGCCAAGCCGGGCGGCCATCGCCTCGGCCCGGCCGGCCATGTCGCGCGTGCGCAGCCGCTCGAGGCGCGCGGGATCGGTGCCGACGGCCGCTGCCGCCTCGGGAAATTCGAGCGCGCCGAGGGTGATGAGGACCTTTGGCCTGATGGCCGGCAGCGGCGCATTCAGGAACCACTCCGGACCGGTCCAGATCGACGGGCTTCCCGCTGCGACATGCGAGAAAAGGTCGGGGCGGGTGAGCCCCGCGCGCAGGGCGAAGGCGCCGCCGAAGGAATGGCCGAGGATCATCCGGTGTGCCGGGTCGACCGGCAGTGCCGCCTCGACACGCGGCACGATGGTGTCGGTGAGCAGCGCCAGCGTGGCGGCCGCGTTGGCGCCGACCAGATCGGGCCCGCGCCGCGTCATGTCGATCAGATCGGGCGCCGGCCAGCCAAGCGCCACGACCACCGTGGCCCCTGGCGGGCTCTCGCCGCCCTGCAGCCGCAGCGCATCGCGCAAGGTGCCGAAGGTCCAGCCGGCGTCGATTGCATAGATCACGCCATAGCCCGAGGGCGGGGGCGGGACATCGGGGGCCGAGACCAGCACCCGCAGCACGCCCATGGGCCCCTCGACGTCGAACCGGGCAGAGCGTTCCAGCATCACCGGGTTTCCAAGCCCGGCCAGCGCCATCTCGGCTCGGGGCATGGCGTCGCCGGCGGGCAGGTTCCGGGCGGGTAGATCCTGTGCAAGCACCTCCCCACCCGCGAGGGTGGAGAGGCCGAGGACCAGACTGGCGACGCGCTTCATCAGAACCGCTTCGTCAGCGCGAGCGAGACGGTGCGCGGTTCGCCGCGGAAGTTGAACACCGTGGTCGAGCCGACGCGGCTGTAATAGGCCTTGTCGAAGAGGTTCGACACGCTCAGCCGCAGTTCCGCATTGCCCGGGAGTTGCCGGGCCGCCGAGACGTCGACGACGCCATAGCCCGGCGCCTTGATCCCACGCGAGGAGAAGCTCGACATCGCGCGCAGCCGGGTGCCGAAGCTCCAGCCCTCGAGTGCGCCCTCGGTCACGTCATATTCAAGCGCGATCTTGAACAGGTGATCCGGGGTATAGGTCGAGTAATCCTCGCCCTCGCTCGGGCCCGACAGGTATTCGGTGTCGGAATAGGTGTAGCCGCCCGAGAGATGCAGGTTGCGCCCGATCTCGCCCGCCGCTTCAAGCTCGACGCCCTGCACGCGGACCTTCTCGCCGGCGACGGAATAGGTCTCGCCGGTGACGGCGATCGGCCGGTTCACCTGTTCGAGCCGGTAGAGCGCGGCCGACAGGTTGATGCCGCTGGCCAGTTCCGATTTCACCCCGATCTCGTATTGCTTGCCCTCGAGCGGGTCGAGAAGCTTGCCCGCGGCGTCGGTCACGCTTTGCGGCGCGAAGATCTCGGAATAGCTGGCGTAAAGCGTGGTGTCGGGGCTGATGTCCCAGGTTGCGCCGGCGAAGGGGGTGAGGTGGCTGTTCACCTGGGTGCGCGCAGGCACGCCCGCGGTGGTGACGGTGCTGTCATACCACGAGAAGCGCGCGCCGCCGATCAGGGTCAGCGCCGAGACCGGCTTGACCCGCATCTGGGCATAGACGCCCTTGCTGATCGTGTCGGTGCGGGTCGGGGTGCCGTAGGTCACGCCGGGGTTCGCAACCGAGGACACATCCCAGTCATCGAGATCGAAGCTGCCGGTGATCCGCCCCGAGGCGGCATGGAGCGTCGAATTCGTCTTCTGGTAGTCGGCGCCGAGGATCGCCGTCGCCTGCCAGCTGCCGAGGGTGAAGGGCAGTTCGGCATGGGCATCGAGGGCAAGCGAATCCTGGCTGAACCTGCGCGAGATCCAGGCCAGCTGCGAGATCACGTTGTCGGCGTCGGCGGTGCCCGCGGCATAGGCGTATTTGAAGTCGGCCGTCTGGTGCGACTGGCGCAGGCTGAACTTCAGCCGCCCGCCGCCCGCCAGCCGGTGCTCGACCGCGGCGATCGCGTCGGTGACCGAATTCTCGAAATGGTTCCAGTCGGCCGCGGTGGTCGCCGAGGGGGCGATCCAGATCAGCGAGCCGTCGGCATAGGTCGGCAGCCCGTTGAACGGGTCGATGTCGCGCTCCATGTGGTTGAGCGAGAGCGTCACCGTGGTGTCGGGCGTCGCGTCCCAGGCGAGGGTGCCGTAATAATCGGTGACGCCGTTCGTCTGCTTGTCGACGAAGCCGTCGCCCCGGGCATAGGCCACCACGGCGCGGCCGCGCAGCGTGCCCGCGGCGTTCAGCCTGCCGCCGACGTCGCCCTCGATCCGGGCATGGCCGTTGTCGTCGACGGTGGTGGTGACGTAGCCGCCCGCCTCGGTGCGGTTCGCCTGCTTGAGCCGCATGTTGACCGAGCCCGCGGGCGAGCCGGTGCCGATGAAGAGACCCGAGGGGCCCTTCAGGATCTCGACATGGTCCATGATCGCCAGGTCGGGCTGGGTGCCGTAGATCGAGCTGACCGGCGCCGGCAGACCGTCGTAATAGAGATAGTCGAACTCGAAGCCGCGCGAGAACAGCGACGAGCGCCCGGCGTCGTTGTTCAGCACCATGATGCCCGCGGTGTCCTCGAGTGCGGTCTCGAGCGCGGTATAGCCGCCGTCCTCGATCTGCTTGCGGGTGATGACCGTGGTCGACTGCGGCACCTCGCGCGGCGTCATCGTCGCCTTCTCGCCGACCGAGATCAGGCCCGAGCGATAGCTGTCGCTGCCCTCGGTCTGATAGCTTGCCCCCTCGACCGTGATGTCCTCGAGCGCATAGGTGTCCTCGGCCCAGGCCCGGGGCGCACAAAGCGCCGTCGAGACCAGAAGCGCCACGCGCAGCTGCCGTTTCATCGTTTCGCCATCCCTTCGGTTCTTGAAACTTGAGTATTTTAGTAGTCCTTTAGGCGCGACGAGACCGCTCCGCCATCGGCGAACCTTCGCGAGAGAGCCAGAAGTCTTGCGCGGACGATCAATTTCGGAGGCTGAGCCGATGCAGGACCTGATCAGGCTGGGAGAGATCGCGGCGACGGTGCGCCGCGCCGGGCGTGATTTCGGGGCCACGATTCGCGATGATCGGGTGGCGCTGCGCGGCCTGCGCGAGGCGCATGCGCTGCCTGCGGGGCCCGAGACGCACAGCCTTGATGCGACCGCGGAGACCGATTTCGAGACCCGGGTGACGCGGCCTGCAGGGCTGGTGCTGCACCTTGTCTTCGACGGGCAGGTGACGGCGACGATTGGCGGCGCGCCGATGGCGGTGGCGCGGGCCCCCGGAGCGCCGGTGCAGCTTGTCCATTCGGCGACGGCGCGGCCCTTGCCCTTCGTGCGCCGCGCCCGCCGCGGCGAGCGGCTGCGCAAGATCACCGTCTCGGTCGGCTGGGACTGGCTCGAGGCGCGCGGCATCGGCCGCGAGACACTGCTGGCCGGGCGGGAGCTGGTGCAGGGCGCGCGCGCCGCGACGCCCGAGGAGGCGGCGCTCGGCGCGCGGCTGGTGGCGCTGGATGCCGGCGGCGGCCCGGCGGCGCTCGAACGCGAGGCGCTGGTGCTGGCGCTGTTGTCGCGCTGTGTCGAGCATCTGGCGCGCGGCACGGTGTTGCGCCCCGAGGAGGCCGAGCGGCTGGCGCGGATGGAGACCTTTGCGCTCACGCCCGGGCCGGTGCCGGACCTGGCCGAGATCGCCCGGGCAGGCTCGATGAGCCTGTCCTCGGCGCAGCGGCTGTTTCATCGTGCCCATGGTGTGCCGGCCCGCGCCCGCATTCGCGAACTGCGTCTGTGCCGGGCGCATGAGGCGCTGTGCCGGGGCGAGAGCGTCGCCGCGGCGGCGCATCTGGCCGGGTTCCTCTCGGCCGAAAGCTTTGCCACCGCATTCCGGCGCCGCTTCGGCATGCCACCCTCGGCGCTGCTTGGGCGGGGGCGGGGCTGAGTGCAGCAAAAAGGCCGGCGTGGGCACGCCGGCCTTGTGTGCGGGATGGCGCGGGGCGCTCAGTCCTTGCGGGTCGCGGTCAGCGCGATCTGCACGCCGACGTTGAAGCCCACCGTCGCCTCGTCGGGATAGCTTGCGCCCATGCCGAAGGCGCGCCGGTCGAGCGTGGTCTGGCCGCTCATCGTCGCGGTGTCGCCCTCGATCGTCAGGGTGAAGGGCAGCACCACCGGCACCTCGGTGCCGCGCAGGGTGAGGGTGCCGGTTGCGGTATGGGCCGTGCCCTCGGTGCGGGCGATCGCGGCGGTGAAGGTGGCACTCGGGTGGGCGGCGGTGTCGAAGAAATCGGCGCCCTTCGCCTGATCGCTGACCGAGCCGAGCACCAGCGTCGTGGTGTCGATCGTCACGGTGACGGTGCCCGTGCCGGTCGCCTCGTCATAGGCGATGTCGGCCGTCCAGTTCGGCAGGCTGCCGCTGACCTCGGCGCCCATCTGCTTCACGGTGAAGCCGAGCGTGCCCTGCGTCACCTGCCAGTTGCCCGCGGTGCTGGCCGGGGCGGCGGCAGACGGGGTGGCGGGGGCCGTCGCGACCGCGGTGGGCGCGGCGCCCTCCTCGTCGGGCAGCGGCACCAGCAGCGCAAAGGAGATCACCGCCGCCCAGATCACCACCGCGAGAAGCGGGGCGAGGGCCGAGTGATCGGCCTTGCCCGGGCCCGCCGCAGTGCCGCGCGTCATCCGCGCCAGCGTCGCATCGCGGTCAATCACCACATGTTTCAGCGCACCGAGCACATGCAGCGCGAGGGCGGCATAGAGCACCAGGGCCGAGAGCTTGTGCACGATTTCCGCGCCATGGGAGACGGCATCCGACTGCGGCACGAAGGGCAGGGTCTGGCCGAAGGGCCACAGGATGGGCGCAAAGCCCGCCTGCGCGGCATGGCTGATCCAGCCCGAGGCCGGCATCACCAGCATCGCGCCGTAAAGCGCCCAGTGCACCAGCTCGGCGCCGAAGGTTTCAAGCCGGCGCTCGGGGTGCAGCGGCGTCGGGCGGGGCTGGACCAGCGCCCAGAGGATGCGGGCAAGCGCGGTGAAGAAGGCCGCGACGCCGATCGTCTTGTGCGCGGAATAGAGCGTCTTCAGCGTGTCGATCGTCTCGGCGTTGCGCGGCAGGCTTTCACCATAAAGGCCAAGCGCGATGGCACTGAGGATCAGCAGCGCGACGAGCCAGTGGAAGGCGCGGGCAAGCGTGCCGTAGGACGTGGGGGTATTGGAAAGCATCGAAGCCTCGGGCCGTTGTTCGGGACCGGCGCAGGATAGTCGCTTGCGCCCCGGCCGGCCACGCCGGGCTTTGCACAGACGCTGTGCGCAGGAGTTGCCCCGGCGGCAGGGCCGGGCTAGAGGTGGGCAAATTCGGACACGGAGGATGGCATGAGCCGAGCATTTGTTTTCCCGGGGCAGGGCGCGCAGGCGATCGGCATGGGGCGGGCACTGGCCGAGGCATGGCCGGCGGCGGCCGCAGTCTTCGACGAGGTCGATGCGGCACTGGGCGAGAAGCTGAGCGCGCTGATCTGGGACGGCGACATCGAGACGCTGACGCTGACTGCGAATGCACAGCCGGCGCTGATGGCGACCTCGATGGCGGCGATGCGGGCGCTCGAGGCCGAGGGCTTCGCGGTGACCGATGCGGCCTTTGTCGCGGGCCACAGTCTCGGCGAATATTCGGCGCTGTGCGCGGCGGGCAGCCTGAGCATCACCGACACGGCGAAACTGCTGCGGGTGCGCGGCGAGGCGATGCAATCGGCGGTGCCGGTGGGCGTCGGCGCGATGGCGGCGCTTCTTGGCCTCGATTTCGAGACCGCTACGGCGGTCGCCGCCGAGGCGGCACAGGGCGAGGTCTGTCAGGCCGCGAACGACAACGACCCGGCGCAGGTCGTGGTGTCGGGTGCGAAGGCCGCAGTCGAGCGCGCGGTCGAGATCGCCAAGGCGAAGGGCGCGAAGCGGGCGGTGATGCTGCCGGTTTCCGCCCCCTTCCATTGTGCGCTGATGCAGCCCGCGGCCGAGCGCATGGCAGAGGCGCTGGCGGGCGTCGAGATCAAGGCGCCCATGGTGCCGGTCGTTGCGAACGTGGTTGCTCAGGGCGTCACCGACCCCGAGGAGATCCGCAAGCTTCTGGTGGCGCAGGTCACGGGGTCCGTGCGCTGGCGCGAGAGCGTGCAATGGATGGTCGGTCAGGGCGTGACCGAGTTCTGGGAGATCGGCGCCGGCAAGGCGCTGTCGGGGATGATCAAGCGCATCGCCAAGGAGACGACGCAGGCGGCCGTGGGCACGCCCGAGGACATCGCCAAGCTGAAGGGCTGAGCCCGGGCGGCATCGGGACGTGAAGGGGCGGGGAACCGCCCCTTTTTCATGCCGGCGGCGTCATCTGACGCGGCGGACCGTCAGAACAGCGGCCTGCGCGGCCGGTCGCGCCGCTCGTTGACAGGATGATGCCATTCGCGCAGGACGGCGGCGGCGAGGATCAGCAACACCGAGAGGGTGAGCAGCGCAAGGCCGCCCCCGAGACTGAAGATGCCGTCGAAAACGGAGGTGCCCGGAGAATCCGGCCGGGTGATCGGGGTGATGAATGCCATGGATTTGCCAATTTGGTGAATCTGAGGTCGTCAATTGGGGAGTCATTTTTCAATGCGGCGGACGGTGATGACGAAAAGCGGCAAATTTATGGCAGCGGCGCCGCGGATGCGACGGCTGGCGGGACGGGCGGAACGCTGCTAAGGAGACGCGACGGCAATCCGAGGGGAAAGCGATGTTTGATCTGACGGGGAAATCGGCGCTGGTGACGGGCGCTTCGGGTGGCATTGGCGGGGCGATCGCGAAGGCGCTGCATGGCGCGGGGGCGAAGGTCGCGCTGTCGGGCACGCGGGTCGAACCGCTCGAGGCGCTGGCCGCGGAGCTGGGCGAGGGCGCCTATGTCTGCCCGGCGAACCTGTCGGATGCAGACTCGGTTGAGGCGCTGCCGAAGGCGGCGGTCGCGGCGATGGGCTCGCTCGACATCTTGGTGAACAACGCCGGCATCACCCGCGACAACCTGTTCATGCGGATGTCGGACGAGGAATGGCAGTCGGTGCTCGACGTTAACCTGACCTCGGCCTTCCGGCTGATGCGCGGCAGCCTGCGCGGCATGATGAAGGCCCGCTGGGGCCGGATTGTCTCGGTCTCGTCGATCGTCGGCGCGACCGGCAACCCCGGGCAGGGCAACTATGCCGCCGCGAAGGCGGGTCTTGTCGGCATGTCGAAGAGCCTTGCCTATGAGGTTGCAAGCCGCGGCATCACGGTCAACTGCGTCGCCCCGGGCTTCATCGCGACGGCGATGACCGAGAAGCTGAACGACGAGCAGAAGGGCAAGATTCTTGGCCAGATCCCGGCCGGGCGCATGGGCTCTGCCGAGGAAATCGCCGCTGCGGTGCTTTATCTGGCAAGTCCGGAAGCGGGCTATGTCACCGGGGCCACGCTGCACGTCAACGGCGGCATGGCGATGATCTGACGCGCCGCCCGCGCTTGCGAAACGGCTTGCCTTGGGGCATGACTGTGCTATAGGCGCGGGGGAACAGGTCAGGGCCTTTGCCCTGGGCTTTCAGCCCCGGCCGGGGGCGCCAAGCCGCTCTTGCGAGCACGGAATACGGGACGGGCCAAGGCCCTCAAATTGAGGAAGAGACATGAGCGACATCGCTGATCGCGTGAAGAAGATCGTCGTGGAACACCTGGGCGTCGAAGAGGACAAGGTCACCGAGACCGCCTCGTTCATCGACGATCTGGGCGCTGACAGCCTCGACACCGTCGAGCTGGTGATGGCCTTCGAGGAAGAGTTCGGCATCGAGATCCCGGACGACGCCGCGGAAACGATCCAGACCTTTGGCGACGCGGTGAAATTCATCTCGGAAGCCGTCTGATCCTTCCGGACAGAATTTCCTGAACGGCGCCCTTTGCGGGGCGCCGTTTTTCATTGCCGGAGGGGGGATGCGGGTCTTCGTCGCGATCATGCTGCCCGAAGAGGTGGCGGCGCGCCTTGGTGCGCTGCAAGACGAGCTGGGCTGTGGCCGGACCGTCGCCGAGGAGAACCTGCACCTGACGCTCGCCTTCGCGGGCGAGATTGACCGGATGCAGGCGGGCGAGCTTGATGCGGCGCTGGATGCGATCCGGCTGCCGGGGTTCTGGCTCGCCCCGGCCGGGATCAGCGTTTTCGGTCCGTCCGAGCGGCCGGAGGCGGTGGTCGTGGGGCTGCGCCCCGAGCCCGGGCTTGACGCGCTGGTGCGCGCGGTTACGGGCGCGGCGCGGACCGCGGGGCTGGTGCTGCCGCGGCGCCGCTTTCGCGCGCATGTGACGCTGGCACGCTTCGGGCGCGACTTCGGCGCGCCGGAGGCCGGCCGGCTGGGCCGCTTTCTGCAGGTGCGGGGCGATCTGGCGCTCAATCCCTTCGAGGTCACGGGCTTCTCGATGATGCGCTCGCACCTGCGCGCCGAGGGGCCGATCTACGAGGAACTTGCGGCCTATCCGCTCGATTTCCCGGGCGCTTTGCCGCGCCGCGGCGGTGCTTGACGTTGCGCGGTTCCGCCTGCGCGTGTATCAGGACGCGAACGAGCACTACTCTGAGAGGTCGAGCATGCGTCGCGTTGTCGTCACGGGTCTGGGTCTGGTCACGCCGCTGGCCTGCGGGGTCGAGGAAACCTGGTCGCGGCTGATCGCCGGGCAGTCGGGCGCCGGCCCGATCACCCGCTTCGACGCGAGCAACGTGACGACCAAATATGCCTGCGAGATTCCGCGCGGCGACGGCAGCAACGGCACCTTCAACCCGGATCAGTGGATGGAGCCGAAGGACCAGCGCAAGGTCGACGAGTTCATCCTTTACGCGATGGCGGCCGCCGAGCAGGCGGTGAAGGATTCGGGCTGGATGCCCGAGGACGAGGAGAGCCGCGAGCGCACCGGCGTGATGATCGGTTCGGGCATCGGCGGGTTGCAGACGATCGCCGAGACCGCAGTGCTGATCAAGGAGCGCGGGCCGAAGCGGGTCAGCCCGTTCTTCATCCCTGCCTCGCTGATCAACCTTGCCTCGGGACAGGTGTCGATCCGCTTCGGCTTCAAGGGCCCGAACCACTCGGTGGTGACCGCCTGTGCGACCGGCGCCCATGCGATCGGCGATGCGGCGCGGCTGATCATGCTCGGCGATGCCGATGTCATGCTGGCGGGCGGCGCGGAAAATCCGATCTCGGAAATTGGCATTGCCGGCTTCAACGCCTGCAAGGCGCTGTCGACCGCGGCCGAGGACCCGGTGAAGGCATCGCGTCCCTGGGATGCGGAGCGCGACGGTTTCGTCATGGGCGAAGGCGCGGGGGTCGTGGTGCTCGAGGAATACGAGCATGCGAAGGCGCGCGGCGCGAAGATCTATGCCGAGGTGCTGGGCTATGGCCTGTCGGGCGATGCCTATCACATCACTGCCCCGGCCTCGGACGGCGACGGCGGTTTCCGCGCGATGAAGGCGGCAGTGGCGCGCGCCGGCATCAGCCCGGGTGACATCGACTACATCAATGCGCATGGCACCTCGACGATGGCCGACACGATCGAGCTTGCGGCGGTCGAGCGCTTCCTCGGCAATGCCGCGACGCAGGCGACGATGAGCTCGACCAAATCGGCGATCGGGCACCTTCTGGGCGCGGCGGGAGCGGTCGAGGCGATCTTCTGCATCCTCGCGATCCGCGATCAGGTGGCGCCGCCGACGCTGAACCTTGACAACCCGGCCGCCGAGGCGACGATCGACCTGGCGCCGAAGGTGGCGGTGAAGCGCAAGATCGACGTGGCGCTGTCGAACAGCTTCGGCTTTGGTGGCACCAATGCGAGCCTGATCATTGGCAAGGTCCGCGCCTGATGTGGCGGCATATCGTCTCGAACTTCCTGACGGTACTGATCGTGCTGCTGGTGGCGGTTGGCGGACTCGTCGCCTGGGCGCAGAAGCAGTATGAGGAGCCGGGGCCGCTGGCCCGGGCGGTCTGCCTGAAGGTCGAGCCGGGCGCAAGCTTTGCGCGGGTGTCGGAGGAGCTGCGGGCGCAGGGAGCGATCTCGTCGGCCTATATCTTCCGTGCCGGGGCGGATTACGCGAAGAAGAGCGGTGATCTGAAGTTCGGTTCCTATCTGATCGAGCCTGAGGCGACGATGCAGGGCATCGTCGAACAGATCACCTCGGGCGGGCCGTCGACCTGCGGCACCGAGCTGAACTATCGCATCGGCGTGACGGGCCAGCAGCTGATCCTGCGTGAGCTTGACCCGGCGACGGGCGATTACGTCGAGCAGGCGAAGTTCGATCCGAAGACCGAGACCCCGCCCGAGGGCTTTGCCGAGGCCGCGGGCAAGGCCGATGTGCGGTTGCGGGTG
This sequence comes from Paenirhodobacter ferrireducens, assembly GCF_004022265.1. Classification (GTDB taxonomy): domain Bacteria; phylum Pseudomonadota; class Alphaproteobacteria; order Rhodobacterales; family Rhodobacteraceae; genus Rhodobacter; species Rhodobacter ferrireducens. The sequence goes on along the minus strand of NZ_SAVB01000019.1, from coordinate 54,035 downwards.
ACCGTGGCCGAGGGCGCGACCAGCTGGCAGATCGTCGAGGCGCTGAAATCGGCCGATTTCCTGCAGGGCGAGATCAAGACCGTCCCGGCCGAGGGCAGCCTTGCGCCCGAAAGCTATGAGATGAAGCGCGGCTCTGACCGCAATGCGCTGATTGCCGAGATGGAGAAACGCCAGGCGGCGATCATCGCGGCGGCCTGGGAAGGGCGTGCTTCGGGTCTTCCCTATTCGACGCCCGAAGAGGCGCTGGTGATGGCCTCGCTCGTCGAGAAGGAGACGGGCATCACCGAGGAGCGCACGCGCGTGGCGAGCGTCTTCGTCAACCGCATCGAGCAGGGAATGAAGCTGCAGACCGACCCGGCGGTGATCTATGGTGTGACCAAGGGGCAGGGTGTGCTGGGCCGGGGCTTGCGGCAAAGCGAGCTGCGCCGCGAGACGCCCTACAACACCTATGTCGTGGCGGGCCTGCCGCCGACGCCGATCTGCAACCCCGGTCGCGCGGCGATCGAGGCGGCGCTGCATCCCGATTCGACGCCTTATCTGTTCTTCGTGGCCGATGGCAGCGGCGGGCATGTGTTTTCCGAGACGCTCGAGGAGCACAACCGCAATGTCGCGAAGTGGCGCGCGCTGGAAAAGGCCGCGCCGGCCGATAGCACAAATAACTGATCTTTCAGCGAACCCCCCGGTTCTTCCGGGGGTTTCCTTTTGCCTGACGGGCGCAACCATGGATTTAGCGATTGACTTTGCGAACGCTCTGGGGTAGAGATTTGACATGCTAGGAGAAGTGGGCAAGCGCCGCGGGGAACCGTCGGCGCTTTTGCATTTCGCTCGTGCGGATCAGGCATGAGAGGCGGGTTCACGACAGATGGAAATGACCTTCTCGGGAGGGGCTCCGCCGGCAGTCGATCTGCTGACGGAGACCGAGCTTCTGTATCGGGAAATTGCCGGGGAACTGGCGCTGGCGATGCGAGGGGTTCGCCAGGGGGATCTGAAGGAGGCGAAGGTCGCCGCGCAGGCGGTGAAGGACCTTCGCGCTGCCTTTCAGATGGTGATGGATGAAAGGACACGCGTTGAAAAACTCCGCAAGCAGGTTGCCGGGGTCGTCGGAACCGGCGAGCTCGACTTCGACGCCGCCCGCGCTGAGATCGGGCGCCGCCTGGCTCGTCTCCGCGACGCAGGAGCAGGTGGATGACTTCCTGTCGGGGCTGGGCGATGGCGCGCTTCTGGCGCTGCCCTGGATCTTCGAGTTCTGGGCGCTGCCACACCAGCTGCCGCCGGCCGGCGCCTGGAAGAGCTGGGTGATTATGGGCGGGCGGGGTGCGGGCAAGACGCGCGCGGGCGCCGAATGGGTGCGCGCGCAGGTCGAGGGGGCGCGGCCCGCGGACCCCGGCCGCGCCAATCGGGTGGCGCTGGTGGGCGAGACCTTCGACCAGGTGCGCGATGTGATGATCTTCGGCGAGAGCGGCATTCTTGCCTGCTCGCCGCCCGACCGCCGGCCCGAGTGGGAGGCGGGGCGGCGCCGGCTGGTCTGGCCGAACGGGGCGACGGCACAGGCGTTTTCGGCGCATGAGCCCGAGGCGCTGCGCGGGCCGCAGTTCGACGCCGCCTGGGCCGACGAGCTCGCCAAGTGGAAGAAGGCGGAGGAGACCTGGGACATGCTGCAATTCGCGCTGCGGCTTGGCGATCATCCGCAGCAGGTCATCACCACCACGCCGCGCAACGTGGGCGTGCTGAAGGCGATCGTGCACAACCCCTCGACCGTCATCACCCATGCCCCGACCGAGGCGAACCGGGCCTATCTGGCGGCCTCCTTCCTCGAGGAGGTGCGGGGGCGCTATGCCGGCACGCGGCTTGGCCGGCAGGAGCTCGATGGCGTGCTGCTCGACGATGTCGAGGGCGCGCTGTGGAGCACTGCCGCGCTCGAGGCGGCGCGGGTCGAGGCGGCGCCGGCGCTTGACCGCATCGTCGTGGCCGTCGATCCGGCGGTGACCGCGGGGGCGGGGTCGGACGAATGCGGGATCATCGTCGCGGGTGTGGTCAGCACGGGGCCGGCGCAGGACTGGCGCGCCTATGTGCTCGAGGATTGCACGGCGCGGGGGCGGCCGACCGACTGGGCGCGGGCGGCGATCGCGGCGATGGAGAAATGGGGCGCCGAGCGGCTGGTGGCCGAGGTGAACCAGGGCGGCGATCTGGTCGAGAGCGTGCTTCGGCAGATCGACCCGCTGGTGCCGTTCAAGGCGCTGCGCGCCGCGCGGGGCAAGGCGGCGCGGGCCGAGCCGGTCGCCGCACTTTACGAGCAGGGCCGGGTCAAGCACCTGCGCGCCGGACGGCTGGGCGCGCTTGAGGATCAGCTGTGCCGGATGACGGTGCAGGGCTATCAGGGCCGCGGCTCGCCCGACCGGGCGGATGCGCTGGTCTGGGCGCTGACCGAGCTCATCATCGAGCCCTCGCTGCAGTGGCGACGGCCGCAGGTGCGCGGGCTCTGACCGCCTCTTTCGCCTTGCCTGAAATACCTCACGGGGGTGCGGGGGTGTGAAACCCCCGCCGCCGCCATCGACAGCAGCCGCACAGCAACCGTTCAGGGGCCGGGGTCATTCCCGGCCCCTTTTCCGACCGTGCCCGGGGCCCGGGCCCAGATGCAGACGAGGAGAACCGGATGGGGATCAACTTCTTTCGCCGACAGGCGCCGGAGGCGGCGCCCGAGCGCAAGGCCTCGGTCACCGGCCGGATCGCGGCGATGGCCACGGGGGCCGGCCGGCCGGTCTGGGGGCCGCGCGACACGAGCTCGCTGACCCGGCTCGGGTTTCTCGGCAACCCCGTGGGGTTCCGCTCGGTGCGGCTGATCGCCGAGGCGGCGGCGGCGGTGCCGCTGATCTGCCAGGACGCGGAGCGGCGCTATGAGGTGCATCCGGTGCTCGACCTGCTGCGGCGCCCGAATGCTGGCCAGGGGCGGGCCGAGCTCTTCGAGGCGCTGTTCGGCCAGCTGCTGCTGAGCGGGAACGGCTATCTGGAGGCGGTGGTCCCCGAGGCGGGGCTGCCGCGCGAGCTGCATGTTCTGCGTGCCGACCGGATGTCGGTGGTGCCCGGGGCGGATGGCTGGCCGGTGGCCTATGACTATGCCGTGGGCGGGCGGCGGCACCGCTTCGACATGACCGGCCATCCCGACCCGATCTGCCATATCCGCAGCTTTCACCCGCAGGACGACCATTACGGGCTGAGTCCGCTGCAAGCGGCGGCGGTGGCGATCGAGGTGCACAATGCCGCCTCCGGCTGGTCGAAGGCGCTTTTGGACAATGCCGCGCGGCCGTCGGGGGCGATCGTCTACAAGGGCACGGACGGTCAGGGGATGCTTTCGCCCGAGCAATACGACCGGCTGGTCTTCGAGATGGAGACGCATCATCAGGGCGCGCGCAATGCCGGGCGGCCGATGCTGCTCGAGGGCGGGCTCGACTGGAAGCCGATGGGGTTTTCGCCCTCGGACATGGAGTTCCACGAGACCAAGGCCGCGGCGGCGCGCGAGATCGCGGTGGCCTTCGGGGTGCCACCGATGCTGCTGGGCATCCCGGGCGACGCGACCTATGCGAATTATGCCGAGGCGAACCGGGCCTTTTACCGGCTGACGGTGCTGCCGCTGGCGACGCGGGTTGCGGCCGCGGTGGCGTGGTGGCTGTCGGGCTTTCTGGGCAGTGTGATCGAGCTGCGCCCGGACCTCGACCAGGTGCCGGCGCTCGCTGCTGAGCGCGATGCCCAGTGGAAGCGGATCGGCGAGGCGAGTTTCCTGACCGATGCCGAGAAGCGCGCCGCGCTTGGCCTGCCGCCGCTGGCGAAGGGCTGAGATGGCGACGGGCGGGTCGCGTTTCCTGAAGGAACCCTTCGAGGTCCACGAGCAGCGCTTCGAGGCGACCGAACGGATCATGGAGCTGCAGTTCGCGCAGGTCGAACGGCGGCTCGAGAAGATCGAGGCGATGATCCTCGGGCTCGAGAAACGGCTGTGGATGACAGTCTATGGCGTCGTCGCGGTGATCCTGACGCAGGCGGTGCTGGGCCTTTTGCAATACGCCCCCAGATGAGGAAGTCGACATGAATACAAAAGATTGCGGGCTGGAGCTGAAGTTCTGCGCGAGCGGGCAGGCGGTGACGGTGCGGGATGGCACGGCGATCGAGGGCTATGCGAGCCTCTTCGGTCTGCCCGATCAGGGCGGCGACGTGGTGGCGCCCGGCGCCTATGCCCGCTCGCTTGCCGCACAGAAGGCGCGGGGCGGCACGGTGAAGATGCTCTGGCAGCACGATCCGGGCCAGCCGATCGGCCTGTGGGAGGAGATCTTCGAGGATGCGCGCGGGCTTTACGTCAAGGGGCGGCTGCTGCCCGACGTGGCAAAGGCGCGCGAGGTGGCGGCGCTGATCGGTGCGGGGGCGATCGACGGGCTGTCGATCGGCTATCGCACGGTGCGCGCCGCGAAGGACGCGAAAGGCCAGCGGGTGCTGACCGATCTGGAGCTTTGGGAGGTGTCGCTTGTCACTTTCCCGATGCTTCGCGAGGCGCGGGTGGCGGCGAAGGGCGAGAGCCCCGAGGCCGCGATCTGGCGCGACCTGGCCGAGGCGCTGGAAGGTGCGGCGGCCGAGCTGGCCCGGCGCTGAGCCGGCCCCATCGCAAGAGAGGTGCAAGGATGACGACCGAGTTCAAGGCCCGGTCCGGGGCGGAGCCGTCCGCGGAGCCTGGTCCGGCCGCCGTGGTGAAGACTGCGCTGTCAGGTTTCCTGAAAGAGATCAAGGGCTTTCAGGGGGAAGTGGAGACGAGGATGCAACAACAGGAAGAGCGTTTGACCATGCTGCAGAGCAAGACCTTCACCGGGCGTCCCGCCCTTGCCGCCGCGGCCATCGAGGAAGCGCCGCACCAGAAGGCCTTTGCGGCCTATCTGCGCTCGGGCGATGACGACGGGCTGCGTGCGCTGAGCCTCGAGGGCAAGGCGCTGAACACTGCCGTGGCCGCCGAGGGTGGCTATCTCGTCGACCCGCAGACTTCGGAGACGATCCGCGGCGTGCTGCGCGCGACCGCCTCGATCCGCCAGGTGGCGACGGTGGTGAATGTCGAGGCGACCTCCTACGACGTGCTGGTCGACCGCAGCGAGCTCGGCTCGGGCTGGGCCACCGAGACCGTGACGCTGAGCGAGACCGCGACGCCGCAGATCGAGCGGATCTCGATCCCGCTGCACGAGCTTGCCGCGATGCCGAAGGCGAGCCAGCGGCTGCTCGACGATGCCGCCTTCGACATCGAGACCTGGCTGGCCAATCGCATCGCCGACCGCTTCGCCCGGGCCGAGGCGGCGGCCTTCGTCTCGGGCAATGGCGTCGACAAGCCGACCGGCTTCCTGACCCATTCCAAGGTGGCGAACGACGCCTGGGCCTGGGGCGCGCTTGGCTATGTCGCGACCGGGGCGGATGGCGATTTCGCTGCGGTGAACGCGGCCGATGCGATTGTCGATCTGGTCTATGCGCTCGAGGCGGACTACCGGGCGAACGCGAGCTTCGTGATGAATTCGAAGACCGCGGGTGCGGTGCGGAAGATGAAGGACGCCGACGGGCGCTTCCTGTGGACCGACGGGCTGGCGGCGGGGGAACCCGCGCGGTTGATGGGCTATCCGGTGCTGGTGGCCGAGGACATGCCCGACATCGCCGCGGGCGCCTATGCGCTGGCGTTCGGCGATTTCGCGAGCGGCTACACCATCGCCGAGCGGCCCGACCTGCGGGTCTTGCGCGATCCGTTCTCGGCCAAGCCGCATGTGCTCTTCTATGCCTCGAAGCGGGTCGGCGGCGATGTCAGCGACTTCGCCGCGATCAAGCTGCTGAAATTTGCCGTCTCGTGAGGGCGGTGAGGATGGCGGAGGCGGTGCCCTCCGCCTGAGCCGGGGCGACCCGGCCGGGCGGGTGCGGGCCGAGCGCCGCCGCCTAGCTGCTCCCTCCGTCCGAGCGACGGCGGGAGGCCCGCGCCCGAACGCCCCCCGCGCCGCGTGCGCGGGGGGCGGCCAGCGACTTTCGGAGAGATGCGATGATGCTGAAGGAACTGACGGCGGTGGCGCAGGCGGCGCTGCCGGTGGCGCAATTCCGCGACCACCTGCGGCTTGGCAGCGGCTTTGACGACACGGGTGCCGAGGATGCGGCGCTGGTGGCTTATCTGCGGGCGGCAATCGCGGCGATCGAGGGGCGGACGGCGAAGGTGCTTCTGGCGCATGACTTCCGTCTGGTGCTGCCGGGCTGGCGCGATGCCGAAAGCGTGCCCTTGCCGGTGGCGCCGGTGAGCGCGGTGGCCGGGGTGCGGCTGATCGACCGCGCGGGCACCGAGACGATGCTGTCCGCCACGCGCTGGCGGTTGGTCGAGGATCTGGCGCGGCCGCGGCTCGAGGCTGTGGGCGGGGCGCTGCCCGCGGTGCCGGTGGCGGGTACGGCCGAGATCGACTTCACCGCGGGCTTCGGGGGCTGGGCGGATCTGCCGGTCGATCTGGCGCAGGCGGTTTTTCTGCTCGCGGCGCAGTATTTCGAGCTGCGCCACGACGGCGCTGGCGAGGCGAGCGCGATGCCCTTCGGGGTGATGGCGCTGATCGAGCGCTGGCGCACGGTGCGGGTTCTGGGGGGGCGGGGATGAGCGTGCCGCGGTTGAACCGGCCGCTCGTTCTTGAGGCGCCGACCCGTGCCGAGGATGGCGCGGGCGGCTTTGTCGCGGGCTGGAGCCCGCTTGGCACGCTTTGGGCCGAGATGCGCGCGGGGACCGGGCAAGCGCGGGCGGGCGAGGCGCTGGCGCTTGGGGCAACGCCCTGGACGATCGTGGTGCGTGCGGCGCCCGCGGGATCGCCGCGCCGGCCCGAGGCCGGGCAGCGCTTTCGCGAGGGGGTGCGGATCTTCGCGATCCTGGCGGTTGCCGAGGCGGACCCGGGCGCGCGCTATCTGACCTGTTTTGCCCGAGAGGAGGTGGCGAGATGAGCTATGGCGTGGCGGCCGCGCTGCAGGGCGCGGTCTATCAGGCATTGTGCGACGACGCGGCGCTGGCGGCGCTTGTCGGCAGTGCGATCCATGACGCGGCGCCGAGTGGCACGCCCACGGGAACCTGGGTGAGCCTCGGCCCCGAGGAGGCGCGCGATGCCTCGGACAAGAGCGGCGGCGCGGCGCTGCATGACTTCATCGTCTCGGTCATCAGTGATGCGGCGGGCTTTGCCGGGGCGAAGGAGGCTGCGGCGGCGGTTTCGGACGTGCTGGTCGACGCGCCGCTTGTGCTCACGCGCGGGCGGCTGGTCGGGCTGTGGTTCCTGCGGGCGCGGGCGGCACGGGCGGCACAGGGGACGTTGCGGCGCATCGATCTGACCTTTCGCGCCCGGGTGGAGACCTGAGCGGGCCGTCCGGTCCGTGGTAATTTCAGCAATCGGAGAGAGAAAATGGCGGCACAGAACGGCAAGGACCTTCTGATCAAGCTCGACCTGACCGGGGCGGGCGCGTTCGAGACCATCGCGGGGCTGCGCGCGACGCGGATCAGCTTCAACGCCGAGACGGTCGACGTGACCTCGCTGGAAAGTCAGGGCGGCTGGCGTGAGCTTCTGGGCGGAGCGGGCGTGCGTTCGGCCGCGATCAGCGGCTCGGGCGTGTTTCGCGACGCGGCGACGGATGAGCGCGCGCGGCAGATCTTCTTCGACGGCGAGGCGCCGGACTTCCAGGTCATCATCCCGGATTTCGGCATCGTCGAGGGGCCGTTCATGATCGCCTCGATCGACTATGCGGGCAGTCATAATGGCGAGGCGACCTATGAGTTGAGCCTCGCCTCGGCCGGGGCGCTGAGCTTTACGGCGCTGTGATGGCGAACCCCTGGGCGGGAGAGGTCGAGGTCGTGCTCGACGGCGAGCGGCGGGTGGCGAAGCTGACGCTTGGGGCGCTGGCCGAGCTCGAGGCGGAGCTGGGCGGCGGCACGATGCTCGACCTTGTGCGGCGCTTCGAGAGCGGGGCGTTTTCCACCCGCGACGTGCTGGCGCTTGTGGTCGCGGGGCTGCGCGGCGGCGGTTGGGACGGGCGGACAGAGGATCTGCGCACGGTCGAGATCGGCGGCGGCCCGGTGGCCGCGGCGCGGATCGCGGCGGAGTTGCTTGCCCGCGCCTTCACCGTGCCGGGGGCATCGTGAGCGAGGGCGGGCTCGACTGGGCTGGGTTGATGCGGGCGGGGCTGCGCGGGCTCGGCCTGCGCCCGTACGAGTTTTGGGCGCTGACCCCGGCTGAGCTTGCGCTGATGCTGGGCGAGGGCGCGGCGCGGGCGCCGCTGACGCGGGCGGGGCTGGCGGCGCTTGCCGCGCGCTGGCCGGACGCGCCGGCAGGACCGAAACATCGGGAGGATGCAGATGGACGGGTTTGATGCGCTGAGTGCGCAGGCGGCCGATCTCGAGCGTAACCTTGGCGGGGCCGAGGCGGTGGCGGCGAGCTTTGGCGGCGAGCTTTTGCGGATGCGCGAAAGCATGGTCTTCACCGGGCGCGAGGTCTCGACCCTGTCGAGCAGCATCGGGCGCGGGCTGCGGCGCGCCTTCGACGGGCTGATCTTCGACGGGATGAAGCTGTCGGATGCGCTGAGCGAGGTGGCACAGACGATCTCGGCCAGCGCCTATTCGATTGCGATGCGGCCGGTGCAGAACGCGCTTGGCTCGGCGATTGCCGAGGGGGTGAACGGGCTGCTGAGCGGGCTTCTGCCCTTCGCGAATGGCGCGGCCTTCAGCCAGGGGCGGGTGATGCCCTTCGCCAAGGGCGGCGTGGTGAGCAGCCCCGTTTCCTTCCCGATGCGGGGTGGCGCCGGGCTGATGGGCGAGGCCGGGCCCGAGGCGATCTTGCCGCTCGCCCGCGGTGCGGACGGGCGGCTTGGCGTGCAGGCGGGCGGCGGGCGCACGGTCAACGTGGTGATGAACGTGACCACGCCCGATGTCGCGGGCTTTGCCCGCAGCCAGAGCCAGATCGCCGCGCAGATCAACCGGGCGCTCGCGCGCGGCAGCCGCAACAGCTGAGGGAGGGGAGGATGGCCTTTCACGAGATCCGTTTCCCCGCGAACCTGAGCTTCGGCTCGGTCGGCGGGCCCGAGCGGCGCACCGAGATCGTCACGCTGGCGAACGGCTTCGAGGAGCGCAACACCCCCTGGGCGCATTCGCGCCGGCGCTATGATGCGGGGGTGGGGCTGCGCAGCCTCGATGACGTCGAGCGGCTGATCGCCTTTTTCGAGGCGCGGGCCGGGCAGTTGCACGGCTTTCGCTGGAAGGACTGGGCCGATTACAAGAGTTGTCCGGCCTCGCGCGCGCCGCGGTTCGAGGACCAACTGATCGGCACCGGCGACGGGGTGACCACGGCCTTCGGGCTGAAGAAGACCTACAGCTCGGGCGGTGTCGACTATGTGCGGCCGATCACCAAGCCGGTGGCGGGGACGGTCGTCGTCGGGGTGCAGGGCGACAGCCAGGCCGAAGCGGTGCATTTCGAGATCGACACCGCCACCGGCATCGTCACCTTCTTCGACCCGCCGGCCGAGGGGGTGCGGGTGACCGCGGGCTTCGAGTTCGACGTGCCGGTGCGGTTCGACACCGACACGATCCAGGTCTCGGTGCAGTCGTTCCGGGCGGGCGACCTGCCGCAGGTGCCGGTGCTGGAGGTGCGGATCTGATGGCCTATTCCGAGGAGCTGAAGGCGCATCTTGCGGGCGGCGCGACGACGATGGCGCGGGCCTGGGCGATCGTGCGCCGGGACGGGCGGGTGCTGGGCTTCACCGATCACGACCGGCCGCTCGCCTTTGAGGGCATCACCTTCGAGCCCGGCAGTGGCATGACGGCGAAGGCGCTGGTGCAGGGCACGGGGCTTTCGGTCGACAACAGCGAGGGGGCTGGTGCGCTGAGTTCGGAGGCGATCACGGAGGGCGATCTGCTGGCCGGGCGCTATGACGGGGCCGAGGTGCGGGCCTGGATCGTCGACTGGGCGGATGTGGCGATCCGGGCCGAGACCTTTCGCGGCACGATCGGCGAGGTGACGCGGGGGGCGGGCGCCTTCAGTGCCGAGCTGCGCGGGCTGACCGAGGCGCTGTCGGCCGAGCGCGGGCGGATCTATCACCCGCGCTGTTCGGCGGTGCTGGGGGATGCGTTCTGCCGCTTCGATCTGGAGAGGAACGGCTACGGGCTCGAGATCGCCGCCGAGGAGGTCGAGGACGGGCGGGTGTTCCGCTTTGCCGCGGTCGCGGGCTTCGAGGACCGCTGGTTCGAGAAGGGGCGCTTTCGCGTGCTGAGCGGGGCGGCGGCGGGGCTTCTTGGCGTGATCAAGAACGACCGGGTTCAGGGCAGCGGTGCGCGGGTGGTCGAGCTGTGGCAGGGGCTGGGCGCCGAGGTCGCGGCGGGGGACCTTGTGCGGCTGGATGCGGGCTGCGACCGGCGTGCCGACACCTGTCGGCTGAAATTCGACAATTTCAGGAATTTCAGGGGATTTCCGCATCTTCCCGGCGGGGACTGGCTGCTGTCCTATCCGGTCGAGGGGGGCGGCAACGACGGTGGGAGCCTGTTCCGATGAGCGTGGGAGAGCGGGCGGTTCTGATCGCGCGGCGCTGGATCGGCACGCCCTATCTGCATCAGGCCTCGGTCGAGGGGGCGGGCAGCGATTGCCTTGGCCTTTTGCGCGGGATCTGGCGCGAGCTTTACGGGGGCGAGCCGGAACCTGTGCCGCCCTATACGCCCGACTGGTCGGAGCCTGTGCGCGAGGAGCGGCTTTGGGCTGCGGCGCGGCGGCATCTGATCGCGGTCTCGGAAGAGGCGGGCAGCCTGCCCGAGCTGCCGGGAGAGGTGATCCTGTTCCGGCTGCGCGCGGGCGGCGTGGCCAAGCATCTGGGCATCGCGGCCAGGGGCGGGGCGGGGGCGAGCTTCGTGCATGCCTACAGCGGCCACGGGGTGATCGAGAGCCCGCTGTCGCGCCCCTGGGCGCGGCGGATCGTGGCGCGGTTTCAGTTTTCTGAGGGAGGCCTCTGATGGCGACACTGTTGCTTTCCGCGGCGGGCGGGCTGGTCGGGGCGGGGTTCGGCGGCACGATTGCCGGCCTGTCGGGCGCGGTGATCGGGCGGGCGATCGGAGCGACGCTCGGACAGGTGATCGACCAGCGGCTGCTGGGGATCGGATCGCAGCGGGTGGAGACCGGGCGGGTCGATCGGCTGCGGCTGTCGAGTGCGGGCGAGGGAGAGCCGGTCGGTCGGGTCTGGGGGCGGATGCGGGTTGCCGGACAGGTGATCTGGGCCACCCGCTTCTTCGAGACGAAGGCAACGAAGAAACGCGGCAAGGGCGCGCCGAAGGTCACATCGACCAGCTACAGCTATTCGGTGAGCCTGGCGATTGCGTTGTGTGAGGGCGAGATCCTGCGCGTGGGCCGGGTCTGGGCGGACGGGATCGAGATCGAGCCGGGCAACCTGTCCATGCGCGTCAACAATGGTTCCGAGGATCAGCTGCCCGATCCGAAGATCGAGGCGGTGGAGGGGACGGGAGAGGCACCGGCCTATCGTGGCATCGCCTATGTCGTCTTCGAGGATCTGGAGCTGTCGCCCTATGGCAACCGGGTGCCGCAGTTCTCCTTCGAGGTGGTGCGGCCGGCGCAGGGCGCTTTGATCGACACGGTGCCCGATCTTGTGCGGGGGCTGCGGGCGGTGGCGATGATCCCGGGCACCGGCGAATATGCACTGGCGACGACGCCCGTCTATCAGAAAGCGGGCACCGGGGCGGGTGCGGTGACCGAGGTGGTCAACCAGAACGCGCCGGGTGGGGGCACTGATTTTTCGCAGGCGCTGACCGCGCTCGACGAGGAATTGCCGGGCTGCGAGGCGGTCTCGCTGGTCGTGTCCTGGTTCGGCAGCGACCTGCGCTGCGGCGACTGTGCGGTGCGTCCGAAGGTCGCCGATGCCTCGGTCGAGGGGACGGCGATGCGCTGGCAGGTCTCGGGCGCCTTCCGCGCCGATGTCGAGGTGGTGCCGCGCACCGATGACGCGTCGATCTATGGCGGCACTCCGGCCGATGCCGCGGTGATCGAGGCGATCGTGGCCTTGCGGGCGGCGGGCAAGGCAGTGACCTTCTATCCCTTCATCCTGATGGATCAGACCGCGGGTAACACGCTGCAAAACCCCTGGGATGGGGCCGAGAGCCAGCCGGTCCTGCCCTGGCGCGGGCGGATCACCCTGTCGGTCGCGCCGGGGCGCGCGGGTAGCCCGGATCGCAGCCTTGCCGCCGAGGCAGAGGTGGCGGCCTTCTTCGGCGCTGCGCAGCCCGGCGATTTCGTCCCGGGCACCGGCACGGTCGAGTATACGGGGCCGGCGGAATGGTCGATGCGCCGCTTCATCCTGCATTATGCGCATCTGTGCGCGATGGCGGGCGGGGTCGAGGCCTTCTGCATCGGCACCGAGATGGTGGCGCTGAACCAGATCCGCGGGGCGGGAGACAGCTTCCCGGCGGTGGCCGCCTTTCGCACGCTCGCCGCCGAGGTGCGGGCGATCCTCGGGCCTGGCTGCAAGATCAGCTATGCCGCCGACTGGTCGGAATATGCGGGTTATGCCCCGGGCAATGGCGACCGCTATTTTCACCTCGATCCGCTCTGGGCCGACGAGAATGTGGATTTCATCGGCATCGACAATTACATGCCGTTGTCGGACTGGCGCGACGGCGAGGCGCATCTCGATGCCCATTGGGGCGCGATCTATGCGCTTGACTACCTGAAGGCCAATGTTGCCGGTGGCGAGGGGTTCGACTGGTATTATGCCGCCGACGAGCACCGTGCGGCGCAGATCCGGACGCCGATCACCGATGGTGCGCATGACGAGCCCTGGATCTGGCGGGTGAAGGATATTCGCGGCTGGTGGGAAAACGCCCATCACGAGCGGGTGGACGGCCTGCGCAGCGCCACGGCGACCGCCTGGGTGCCGGGCTCGAAACCTGTCTGGTTCACCGAGATGGGCTGTGCCGCGATCGACAAGGGCACGAACCAGCCCAACAAGTTCCTCGACCCGAAAAGTTCGGAATCGCGCCTGCCCCATTTCTCGGACGGGCGTCGCGACGAGCTGATCCAGATGCAATACCTGCGCGCCATGGTCAGCTATTGGGGCGAGGCGGCGCACAACCCGGTCTCTGAGCTTTACGGCGGGCCGATGGTCAACATGCGCCGCGCCCATGTTTGGGCCTGGGACAGCCGACCATATCCGGCCTTTCCGGGACGCGCCGATCTTTGGGCCGATGCCGAGAATTACGCGCGCGGGCACTGGATTTCCGGCCGCGCGGTGGCGCAGCCGCTGGCAAATGTGGTGGCCGAGATCTGCGAAAGCGCAGGGGTGAGGGCGATCGACGTCGGCGGGCTTTACGGGCTTGTGCGCGGTTTTGCACCGGGGGGCGGCGAAAGCGGGCGGGCGATGCTGCAGTCGCTGATGCTCGCCTATGGCTTCGAGGCGCTTGAGCGCGACGGGCGGCTTGTGTTCCGGATGCGCGACGGGCGGGTGGCGGCCGAGCTTGACCACGATGCGTTGGCCCTCGGCGAGGAGAGCGACGCGGTGATCGAGACGAGACGTGCGCCCGAGGCCGAGATGGCGGGGCGGGTGCGGCTGACCTATGTCGAGGCGGATGGCGGTTTCGAGGTTGCGGTGGCCGAGGCGCTGTTTCCCGACGAGGAGGATGGCGCGGTCTCGGGATCGGAGCTGTCGCTCGCGCTCACCCGGGCACAGGCACAGGGGCTTGCCGAGCGCTGGCTTGCCGAGGCGCGGGTGGCGCGCGACGGGGCGCGGTTTTCGCTGCCGCCCTCGCTCGGCCATCTGGGCGCGGGGGACGTCGTGGCGCTCGAGACGCCCGAGGGGGCGCGGCGTTACCGGCTCGACCGGCTGGAACAGGCGGGCGCGATTGCGGTTGAGGCGGTGCGGGTGGAGCCCGCGATCTATCAGCCCTCGGACGAGGTTGAGGAGCGGGTGGTTCCGCGTCCCTTCGCTGCGCCCGTGCCGGTGACGCCGGTCTTTCTCGACCTGCCGCTGATGACGGGGATGGAAGATCCTCAGGCTCCGCATCTGGCGGTGACCGCGACGCCCTGGCCCGGCACCGTTGCCGTCTATTCCTCGATCGAGGACGAGGGCTATGCGCTCAACACGACGCTTTCCGCGCGTGCGGTGATCGGCGAGACGTTGAGCGCGCTGCCCGCGGCAGGACCGGGGCTGTGGGACCGGGGGGCGCCCTTGCGGGTGCGGATGGTCGGCGGCGATCTCGAGTCGGTCAGTGTCGCGCGGCTGCTGTCCGGTGCGAACCTGCTGGCGATCGGCGATGGCAGCGCCGAGGGTTGGGAGCTTTTGCAGTTCGCCACGGCGATGCCGGTTCTGACCAATACCTGGGACCTGTCGCTGCGGTTGCGCGGGAAGCTCGGCACCGATGCGCTGATGCCCGAGGTCTGGCCCGCCGGCAGCTCGGTGGTGCTGCTGGACGAGGCGCCCGAACAGATCCAGCTCGCCGCCTCGGCCCGGGGGCTGGCGCGGCACTACCGGATCGGATCGGCGCGGCGCGGCTATGACGACCCGTCCTATGTGCACGAGGTGCTGGCCTTTCGCGGCGCGGGGCTGCGCCCGCTCAGCCCGTGCCATCTGCGCGCGGGGCGCGGGGGGGCGGGCTGGGATCTGAGCTGGGTGCGCCGCACCCGGATCGACGGCGACAGCTGGGACGGCTACGAGGTGCCGCTGGGTGAGGCCTCGGAACTGTATCTGGTGCGGGTGATCGAGGGCACGACCGTGCGCCGGGAGGCCACGGTGAGCACGCCGGCCTGGAGCTACAGCCTGGCGCAGGCGGTGGCGGACGGGATCACGGGGCCCTTTGCCATCGAGGTGATGCAGATCTCGGATGTGTTCGGCCCCGGGCTTTCGGCGCGGATCGTGCTTGCGCCCTGACGCTGCGGGCTTTTCTCCGGGCCGGCCTTCCCCTATGTGTGGTCGGGCCTATGTGATAGGCTTGCCCGAAAGCGAAGGAGCTTGGTCATGGCGGAAATGCGCGCGAAGGTGACGGCGGTCGATCCGGTCTGGACCCGGATCTGCGACGAGGCGCGGGATGCCGTGCGCGACGAGCCGCTTCTGGGCGCGCTGATCCACGCGGGGCTTCTGCATCACCCGACGATGGAACGGGCGCTTGCCTATCGCTTTTCGCTGAAGCTTGCCTCGGGCGAGATGAGCGAGCAGATCCTGCGCGAGATCGCCGACGAGGCCTATGGCGCAGACCCGGGGCTGGGCGGTGCGGCGCGCGCCGATCTGGTGGCGGTCTATGACCGTGACCCGGCCTGCCACCGCTTCCTGCAGCCGATCCTGTTCTTCAAGGGCTATCAGGCGCTTCAGGCCTATCGGATTTCGCATTGGCTGTGGCGGCAGGGGCGGCGCGACATGTCCTATTTCGTGCAGATGCGCACCTCCGAAATGTTCGGCGTCGACATCCATCCGGCGGCCCGGATCGGCAAGGGCGTGATGATCGACCACGCCCATTCGATCGTGATCGGCGAGACCGCTGTGGTGGGTGACAATGTCTCGATGCTCCATTCGGTGACGCTTGGCGGCACCGGCAAGGAGGAGGAGGACCGCCACCCGAAGATCGGCAACGGCGTGCTGATCGGCGCGGGGGCGAAGGTGCTGGGCAACATCCGCATCGGCGACAACAGCCGCATCGCTGCGGGCTCGGTGGTGCTGAACGACGTGCCCTGCTGCAAGACCGTCGCCGGCGTGCCGGCGAAGATCGTCGGTGAGGCCGGCTGCGACCAGCCCGCGGTGCGGATGGATCAGCAGCTGAAGAACTGCAACTGCGAGGGCTGAGGCCCAGGAGCGAGGCCGGGCGACGCCCGGCCCCTCGGATCTCAGGCAGACAGTTGGTCATAGGCCTCGAGCGCCTTGACCCCGTACATCAGCGACGGCCCGCCGCCCATCAGCACGCTGACGTTCACCGTTTCCTCGATCTCGGCCCGGTTCGCGCCCGCCGCGATGCAGGCCTGCACATGCAGCCCGATGCAATAGCTGCATTGCCGGGCGATGCCGATGGCCAGCGCGATCAGCTCCTTTTCCTTGGTCGAGAGCGCGCCCGGCGCAAGCGAGGCGCCATGCAGCGCGCCGAAGCCCTGATACGAGGCTTCCTGGCACTTCGCGTAATCCCCCATCTCGGCCTTGATGGTCGCAATTTCCGCTTTCCAGTCCATGACGTTTCCTTTCCGAAGGAGTGCATCCAAATGCAACCCTAGCGGCCGGGATCGTGGTGCGCCTTGAGGCAAAACAAAAAGCCCCCCGGAAACGGGGGGCCTTTCGTCATTTCTGGGTGCGGGGCTCAGGCCAGCATCGCGATCGGGTTCTCGAGGTTCTCGACGATCGCCGCCAAGAGTTGCGAGCCAAGCGCCCCGTCGATCACCCGGTGATCGACCGACAGCGTCATCGACATCATCGTCGCCACCTCGATCTCGCCCGTGTCCGTCACCACCGGCTTGCGCACGCCCGCACCGACGGCCAGGATCGCACCATGCGGCGGGTTGATCACCGCGTCGAAATTCTCGATCCCGAACATGCCGAGATTCGAGATCGCGAAGCTGCCGCCCTGGTATTCCTGCGGCGCGAGCTTGCGGTCGCGGGCGCGTTTCGCCAGGTCCTTCATCTGCTCCGACAGTTTCGAGAGCGACGTCGCCTCGGCGTCGAACAGCACCGGGGTGAAGAGCCCGCCCTCGATCGCCACGGCCACCGCGACATCCGAGGCCTTCATCTTCAGGATCCGGTCGCCCGCCCAGACGGCATTCGCATCCGGCACCGCCTGCAGCGCCAGCGCGCAGGCCTTGATGATGAAGTCGTTGACCGACAGCTTCACGCCCCGGCCCTCGAGCTTCTTGTTCAGCTCCGAACGGAAGGCGAGCAGGTCGTCGATCCGTGCGGCACGGCGCAGGTAGAAATGCGGGATCGTCTGCTTCGCCTCGGTCAGGCGCGCGGCGATGGTGCGGCGCATGCCGTCGAGCGTGACCTCCTCATAGGCGCGGCCCTCGTAGAGCTTCGCCACCGCGCCCGCCGAGACGGCCGGCGCCGCCGGGGCAGGGGCCGCCGGGGCTGCAGCCGGGGCCGGGGCCTTGGGCGCGGCGGTTGCGGCCTCGACATCGGCCTTGACGATCCGTCCGTGCGGGCCCGAGCCCGAAAGGGTCGCAAGGTCAAGGCCCTTGTCGGCGGCGATGCGGCGGGCGAGCGGCGAGGCGAAGATGCGCTTGCCGGTCGCGAGCGGCGCCGCCGGAGCAGGTGCCGCCACCGGGGCAGGGGCCGCGGCCGGAGCCGCTGCCACCGGCGCGGCGGCCGGAGCGGCCTTCGCCGCGGGCAGCGCATCGGCGCTTTCGCCCTCTTCCAGCAGCACGGCGATCGGGGTGTTCACCTTCACGCCGGCCGTGCCCTCGGCCACGAGGATCTTGCCGAGGATGCCTTCATCCACGGCCTCGAATTCCATCGTCGCCTTGTCGGTCTCGATCTCGGCGAGGATGTCGCCCGACTTGACCGCGTCGCCTTCCTTCTTCAGCCATTTGGCCAGAGTGCCTTCCTCCATCGTCGGAGAAAGCGCGGGCATCAGGATTTCAGTTGCCATTGGAGGATCCTCCCGTTTTGGCGCAATCCGAAGCGGGGTGGTAGCGCCAGCAATAGTTTTCGATTTCATTCAGCCGCCCATCGCGAAAGTCGAACACGATCTGGCCCGGGCCTTGCCACGCGACGATCTGATCGCCGTTGTCGAAGCTCTCGATGGATGATGCGGCGAGCATATCCGCTATTTCGGCCCGGGAGGTACCGGCGAGCTCGTGCAAGGCGATCCGGCGCAGCAGATCGCTCTCGCTCTGCGCACCGTTGATGACGCTGTGCAGATCTGTCGCCAAAAGGCTCTGGTCCAGTTCCCCGATCCCGCGTGTGAGCAAAAACGCTCCCCCTGCGCCCAGCAAAAGCCCGCCGAACATGTACCCCCAACTCGCCATCAGCGGTAGCAGACAGACTTCGCCGCCGCGACGACATCGTCCGACGTCGCGAGCGCCAGTTTCTCGAGGTTCGCCGCATAGGGCATCGGCACATCCTTGCCGGTCACGTTGATCACCGGCGCGTCGAGATAGTCGAAGGCGCGCTCCATGATCACCGCCGACAGGTGGTTGCCGATCGCACCGACGGGCCAGCCCTCTTCCACGGTGACGCAGCGGTTGGTCTTCATCACCGAAGCCAGCACCGTGTCGTAATCAAGCGGACGCAGCGTGCGCAGGTCGATCACCTCGGCCGCGATCCCCTCGGCAGCGAGCTTCTCGGCCGCCTCGAGCGTGTGGCTCATGCCGATGCCGAAGCTGACGAGTGTGACATCCGTGCCCTCGCGCCAGATCCGCGCCTTGCCGAAGGGGATGGTGAAGTCCTCGAGGTCGGGCACCTCGAAGCTGCGGCCATACATGATCTCGTTCTCGAGGAAGACGACCGGGTTCGGATCGCGGATCGCGGTCTTCAGCAGGCCCTTCGCATCGGCCGCCGAGTAGGGCATCACCACCTTGAGGCCCGGGATCATCGCATACCAGGCGGCATAGTCCTGGCTGTGCTGGGCGCCGACGCGCGCGGCCGCGCCGTTCGGGCCGCGGAACACGATCGGGCAGCCCATCTGGCCGCCGGACATGTAGAGCGTCTTCGCCGCCGAGTTGATGATGTGGTCGACCGCCTGCATAGCGAAGTTGAAGGTCATGAACTCGACGATCGGGCGCAACCCGCCCATGGCCGCGCCCACGGCGATGCCGGTGAAGCCGTATTCGGTGATCGGCGTGTCGATCACCCGCTTCTCGCCGAACTCGTCCAGAAGCCCCTGGCTGATCTTGTAGGCGCCCTGGTATTCCGCGACTTCCTCGCCCATCAGATAGACGTTCTCGTCGGCGCGCATCTCTTCGGCCATCGCCTCGCGCAGCGCCTCGCGCACCGTCATCGTCTTCATCGGCGTGCCTTCGGGCCAGTCGGCCGAGGCCTTCGAGACCGGCGCCGCGGGCGCCTCGGCGGGCGCAGCGGCCACGGCCGCGACCGGGGCAGGGGCGGCGGCTGCCGGGGCGGCGGCGCTTTGCACCGCGTCGGCCGCGCTTTCGCCGTCCTCGGCCAGCACCGCGATCGGGGTGTTCACCTTCACGCCGGCCGTGCCCTCGGGTACCAGGATCTTCGCGATCGTGCCCTCGTCCACCGCCTCGAATTCCATCGTCGCCTTGTCGGTCTCGATCTCGGCGAGGATCTGGCCGGAGGTGACGGTGTCACCCTCCTTGACCAGCCATTTCGCAAGCGTGCCCTCTTCCATCGTCGGAGAGAGCGCGGGCATCAGGATGTCGGTTGCCATTGTCAGTCTCCCTCAGGCGTAGATGTCGGTCCAGAGCTCGCTCAGCGCGGGCTCGGGGCTTTCCTTGGAGAATTCGGCGGCGTCGCTGACGGTCGCCTTGATCTCCTTGTCGATCGCCTTCAGGTCATCTTCGGTCGCATGCCCGCCCGAGATCAGCAACTCGCGCACGTGCTCGATCGCGTCGCGCTCCTCGCGGATCTTCTGCACCTCTTCGCGGGTGCGGTATTTCGCCGGGTCCGACATCGAGTGGCCGCGATAGCGATAGGTCATCATCTCGAGGATGTAGGGGCCGTTGCCGGCGCGGCAGTGCGCCACCGCCTTCTCGCCCGCCGCCTTCACCGCCAGCACGTCCATGCCGTCGACCTGTTCGCCCGGGATGCCGAAGGCCACGCCGCGGCCAAAAAGCGTCGTCGACTTGGTCGAGCGCTTGACTGAGGTGCCCATGGCATATTGGTTGTTCTCGATCACGAAGACCACCGGCAGGCTCCACAGCTCGGCCATGTTGTAGGTCTCGTAGACCTGGCCCTGGTTCGCCGCGCCGTCGCCGAAATAGGCGAAGGTGACGTTGTCATTGCCCTTGTACTTGTCCGAGAAGGCCAGCCCCGCGCCGATCGGCACCTGCGCGCCGACGATGCCGTGGCCGCCGTAGAAGTGCTTCTCCTTCGAGAACATGTGCATCGAGCCGCCCTTGCCGCGGCTGTAGCCGCCCTCGCGCCCGGTCAGCTCGGCCATCACGCCCTTCGGGTCCATGCCGCAGGCCAGCATGTGGCCGTGGTCGCGGTACGAGGTGACGCGCTTGTCGCCCTCCTTCGCCGCCGCCTCGAGCCCGACGACGACCGCCTCCTGGCCGATGTAGAGATGGCAGAACCCGCCGATCAGCCCCATGCCATAGAGCTGGCCCGCCTTCTCCTCGAACCGGCGGATCAGCAGCATTTCGCGGTAATATTTCAGAAGATCGTCCTTCGAGACATTGGCGCCGTCTACCGCGGCCGTCTCGGGGGTCTTGCGAGTTGCCATCCGGCTTCCTCCCCTGCGCAGAAAATAGTTCAACGTTAAACCATTTCATACAGCAAGGCGGATGGGGATGCAATCGCACATGCGTCAGCCCGGCCCGCAGGCGGGTGCATGGCAGTGCTCGGAAAAGGGGGAGGTTCAGCGGATGACGATCTCGTCGCGGCGCACGGTGCCCAGCACCTCACGCGCGCGTTCGTCGAGAAGGTCGAGGTCGAGATAATCGTCCGACAGCCGATGCGTCAGGTTGGCCATCCGCTCGGCCTCGGCGCGCAAGGCGTCGCGCTCGGTGGTCATCTGGTCGATCTCGGCGTCGATCTGCACCCGGCGGAAGATGCCGTAGGAGCCCTGCACCGCGGCAAAGGTGAAATAGAGGCCGAGCACGACGGCGATCGAGAAGAAGATGAAAGGCCCGACGGCGGGGCGTTTGTGAAACATGCTGCTGCCTCTGTCCCCCGGGGTGCCCCGGCGCATCCGCCTCTTGTCGGGCGATCCATCAATCATGCCACAGCCGCTGCCGATTGTGAATCCCCGAAAGGTGGGGAAAGGCTTGCTTTTTCTGACCTGTCTGGCCGGGTGCGGCGAAAACGAAACGGGCTCCCAAAAGGGAGCCCGGCCGGTGCCGCGGGGCGACACGACGTGTTGCCGCAGGCAGAGATCAGGCGATCGAGGCCTTGTAGATGCTGTCGATCGCCGCGCCGAGCGCCGCATCGAATTCCGCATCCGACTGCTGCGCGCTCAGCCCCTCGGTCAGCGCACGGCTGAACGAGGCAATCATGCCGTCGTTCTGCGCGAGGATCCGGTTCGCCTCGTCGCGCGGATAGCCGCCCGACAGTGCCACGACCTTCAGCACCTTCGGGTGATCGACCAGCGGCTTGTAGAAGTTCGGGATCGTCGGCAGGCTCAGCTTCAGCATCACCGTCTTGCCGTCCTCGAGCCCCTCGAGCTGTTCGAGGATCGCCTCAAGCAGGATCGCCTCGGCATCGGCCTTGTCGGCGATCGAGATCGTCACTTCCGGCTCGATGATCGGCATCAGACCGTGCGCGATGACGGTCTTGCCCAGTTCGAACTGCTGCGCCACGACCTCACGGATGCCCTCGACATTCGCCGCCGAGATCACCGAGCGTTCCTTGGTGCCGAAGATGCCGGCAGCGGCGGCGCGGTCGAGCAGCGCCTCGAGCCCCGGGATCGGCTTCAGCATCTGGCAGCCCTTGGCCTCGGCCTCGAGCCCCTTATCGATCTTCAGGAAGGGCACGACGCCGCGCTTTTCCCACAGGAAGGTGGCGGTCGGCAGACCGTCGATGGTGCGGTCCATGGTCTGTTCGAACAGGATCGCGCCGATCACCTTCTCGCCGGTGAAGGCGGGCGACTTGATGATCCGCGAGCGCATCGCGTGGATCATGTCGTACATCTCGGTCTCGTTCGAATAGGCGTCCTCGTCCACGCCATAGAGTTTCAGCGCCTTCGGCGTCGAGCCGCCCGACTGGTCGAGCGCGGCGATGAAACCCTGCCCCTTCTTCATCTGTTCGAGCATTTTCGCGTTCGCCATCATGGTCTCCATGCAAGCTGGTTGCGCCGGTCCCCCGGCCTTGGTCCCCGGATAACCCCTTGTCCCCCTTCGCGCAATTCTGAGAACGCTAACAGGGGCCCAGACAGGGGAAGGGCGGCCCGAAGGCCGCCCCCTGTCATTTCATCAGTGCCGCAACGCCGGGCAGTTCCTTGCCTTCCATCCATTCGAGGAAGGCCCCGCCGGCGGTCGAGATATAGCTGAAATCGGCGGCGACGCCGGCCTTGTTCAGTGCCGCGACGGTGTCGCCGCCACCCGCGACCGACACCAGCGCGCCGGCCTTGGTCAGCTCGGCGGCCTTTTTCGCCGCTGCATTCGTCGCGGTGTCGAAGGGCGCGATCTCGAAGGCGCCGAGCGGGCCGTTCCAGATCAGCGTCTTCGAGGCCTCGAAGACCTTGCAGATTTCCTCGACCGCCTTCGGGCCGGCATCGAGGATCATCGCATCGGCGGGGCAGGCATCGGCCGCCACCACCTCGTTCTCGGCGCCCGCCTTGAACTCGCGCGCCACCACCACGTCGGCGGGCAACACCACGCGGCAGCCGGCATCGGAGGCCTTGGCGAGAATCGCCTTCGCGGTCTCGGCCATATCATGCTCGGCGAGCGACTTGCCCACGTCGATGCCCTGTGCGACGAGGAAGGTGTTCGCCATGCCGCCGCCGATCACCAGATATTCGACCTTGCTCACCAGATTGCCGAGCAGGTCGAGCTTGGTCGAGACCTTGGCACCGCCGACCACCGCCGTCACCGGCCGCACCGGGGTGCCGAGCGCCGCCTCGAGCGCCTTCAGCTCGGCCTCCATCAGCCGGCCCGCAGCCGAGGGCAGGATATGCGCCACGCCCTCGGTCGAACTGTGCGCACGGTGCGCGGCCGAGAAGGCATCGTTCACATAGACCTGGCCAAGCGCCGCCATCGCCGCGCTGAGTTCGGGGTCGTTCTTCTCCTCGCCGGCATGGAAGCGGGTGTTCTCGAGCAGCACCACCTCGCCCGGCTGCATCGCGGCCACGGCCTTCTTCGCCGGCGTGCCGATGCAGTCCTCGGCGAAGATTACATGCACGCCAAGCGCCTTTTCCAGTGACGGCACAAGCGGGCGCAGGCTCATCTCCGGCACGACCTGTCCCTTCGGGCGGCCGAAATGGGCCAGAAGCACCGGCTTGCCGCCCTTGGCGAGGATGTCCTTCACCGTGGGCACGATCTTCTCGATCCGCGTCGCATCGGTCACCACACCGTTCTCGACCGGCACGTTGATATCGACGCGCACCAGCACGACCTTGCCCGCAAGGTCGATCTCGTCGAGGGTTTTCCAGGCCATTTCACTCTCCTCATTGCGCGACCGGCGAAGGACCATCCGCCGATGCTGCTCACGCAAACTTGCCCCGCCGTGACGGGGCCGTCAACGGCCTCTGGCGCTTTGCTCTTTTCTTGGGCGGGGCTCCTGCGTAAGGTCGCGCCAAACATTCGAGGAGGACCAGCGATGGCCGAGATCAAAGACCCCGAAAACACCATCATCATGACGCTCAAGGATGGCGATGTCGTGATCGAGCTGATGCCCGAGATCGCGCCGAAGCACGCCGAGCGGATGAAGCAGCTTGCCCGCGACGGCGCCTATGACAACGTCGCCTTCCACCGCGTCATCGAGGGCTTCATGGCGCAGACCGGCGATGTCGAGAACGCCAACATGGAAAAGGACTACAACCCCCGCCGCGCCGGCACGGGTGGCTCGCAGTATCCGGACCTGCCCGCCGAATTCTCGCGCATCCCGCATGATCGCGGCACGCTCGGCGCCGCGCGCTCGATGAACCCGAACTCGGCCAACTCGCAGTTCTTCATCAACTTCTCCGACAACCACTTCCTGAACGGTCAGTACACCGTCTATGGCCGGGTGATCTCGGGGATGGAATTCGTCGACAAGATCATGCGCGGCGAGCCGCCGGCGAACCCCGACCGGATGATCAAGGTGAAGGTCGCCGCCGATGCTGACGCGTAAGCTCTTCCTTGCCGGGGCGTTCTGCCTCGGCGCCACCGTGGCGCTCGCTCAGGACGGCACCACCGTTCCCGACGGCCCGGGCCCGAATCTGGTGCTCGAGATCGGCGGCTCGGTCAGCGGCAAGGTGGTGATCGACCTGCTGCCCGACGTCGCGCCGAAGCATGTCGAGCGGATCGTCAGGCTGGCGAACGAACACGCCTATGACGACGTGGTCTTCCACCGGGTGATCGACGGCTTCATGGCGCAGACCGGCGACGTGCAGTTCGGCAAGCGCGGCGCGGACACCTCGATGGCGGGGATGGGCGGCTCGAAATACCCGGATCTTCCGGCGGAATTCTCGAACCGCTCCTTCACCCGCGGCATGGTCGGCATGGCGCGCTCGGCGAACCCGGATTCGGCGAATTCGCAGTTCTTCGTGATGTTCGCCCCGGCGCCGCATCTGGATGGCCAATACACGATCGTCGGTCATGTCGTCTCCGGCATGGAGGTGATCGACCGGCTGAAGAAGGGCAATCCGGCGCAGAACGGCCTCGTCGAGGACCCGGACTACATCGTCTCGGCGACGATCGAGTGAGGCCGGGCGGGGGCGCTGCCCCCGCACCCCCGAGGTATTTGTGGCAAGATGAAAGAGAAAGGGCGCTCCGATCGGGGCGCCCTTGGTTTTTCCGGGTCGAGATAGGCCGGGGGCCGGGGCGGCGCTCCCGGGCTGTCCTCAGGCAAGCGTGACGAGGGCGTGGCGCTTCTTGCCCGCGCTCAGCTTCACCGGCTCGGCGAGATCGGCGGCGTGGAACATCCGCCCCGCATCGACGCAGGTCTCGTCGTTGACCTTCAGCCCGCCTTCGGAAATCAGCCGCTTGCCGTCCTTGCCGGTCTTCGCGAGCCCCGTGCGCAGCACGAGCTGCGCAAGGCTGATGCCGTCGGCGACCTCGGCGGCGTTGAGGGCCAGCGTCGGCAGATCCTCGCCCACGCCGCCCTTCTCGAAGACCTCGCGCGCGGTGGCCTCGGCCGCGGCAGCCGCCTCGGCGCCATGGAGCAGCGTCGTCACCTCGTTCGCGAGGATGATCTTCGCGCCGTTGATCTCGGCCCCGCCAAGCGCGCCGAGCCGCTCGCAGTCCTCGACCGGCAGGTCGGTGTAGAGCTTGAGGAACCGCCCCACATCCGCGTCGGTGGTGTTGCGCCAGAACTGCCAGAATTCGTAAGGCGAGAGCATCTGGTCATTCAGCCAGATCGCACCGCCCTGCGACTTGCCCATCTTGCGCCCGTCCGAGGTGGTCAGAAGCGGCGTCGTCAGGCCGAAGATCTCGCGGTCGAGCACCCGGCGCGTCAGGTCGATGCCGTTGACGATATTGCCCCACTGGTCAGAGCCGCCCATCTGCAGCAGACAGCCATAGCGGCGGTTCAGCTCGAGGAAGTCATAGGCCTGCAGGATCATGTAGTTGAATTCGAGGAAGCTGAGCGACTGCTCGCGATCGAGCCGCGACTTCACCGATTCGAACGACAGCATCCGGTTCACCGAGAAGTGCCGCCCGATGTCGCGCAGGAAATCAAGATAGTTCAGGCTGTCGAGCCACTCGGCGTTGTTGCGCATCATCGCGCCGTTCGCCTCGTCGCGGTAGTCGAGGTAGCGCGCGAAGACGCGCTGCATGCCGGCGATGTTCTCGTCGATCTTCTCGGGCGTCAGCAGCGGCCGCTCTTCCGAGCGGAAGGAGGGGTCGCCCACCTTGGTGGTGCCGCCGCCCATCAGCGTGATCGGCTTGTTGCCGGTCTTCTGGAACCAGCGCAGCAGCATGATGTTGAGCAGATGGCCCACGTGCAGCGACGCCGCGGTGGCGTCATAGCCGATATAGGCGGTGACCATCCCCTTCGTCAGTGCCGCGTCGAGTTCCTGGAGATCGGTGCAATCCGCCAGGAAGCCACGCTCGATGATGATGCGGAGGAAGTCCGATCGGGGATGGTAGGTCATCGTGCTTGTCCCTATTCTACACGTCCTGCCGTATATCCGGCAGGCAGCCAAAGGGGAAGCCATGTTGAAGCCGGGGCCGGTCTGGGCGGCGGGAACGATGTCGGGAACCTCGCTCGACGGGGTCGATGCGGCGATGGTGCTGACCGACGGTGTGCGCATTCTCGATTTCGGCCGCACCGAGTATCGCCCCTATTCCGAGACCGAGCAGGAGGTGCTGCGCGCGGCCCTTGGCCTGTGGCCGGGCGAGCCCGGGGTGGAGGCCGCGGCCGAGGTCGTCGAGACCGCGCATGCCGAGCTCTTGGCGGGCATGGTCGACGCCCGGGTGATCGGATTTCACGGCCAGACGCTCGCGCATGACCCGCAGGGGATCGGCGGGGTGCGGCGCACGCATCAGGCGGGCTCGGGGCGGGTGCTGTCCGAGGTGCTGGGCCGGCCGGTGGTGTGGGATTTCCGCTCGACGGATGTCGAACTCGGCGGGCAGGGCGCGCCGCTCGTTCCGTTTTTCCATTTCGCCGCGGCGCAATGGGCGGGGCTGTCGGCGCCGGTCGCGTTTCTGAATCTGGGCGGCGTGGCCAATGTCACCTGGCTTGACCCGCGCGCGGCGGGGCCCGAGGTGGCGGGGGCGCTTCTTGCCTTCGACACCGGCCCGGCGAATGCGCCGATCAACGATCTTGTCCATGCCCGGCTTGGCGGGGCGCGCGACGAGGGCGGTGCGCTCGCGCTTGCGGGCCGCGCCGATATGGATCTGGTCGAGCGATTCCTCGCCCATCCGTTCTTTCTGCGTATCCCGCCGAAGTCTCTGGATCGCAACGAATTTCCAGATCTTCTGAAATCTGTGGATGGCCTTTCCGACGCCGATGCCGCGGCAACGCTCACCGCGGCGGCGGCGGCCGCCGTCGCCCGCGGCTTCGAGCATTTCCCCGAACCGCCCGCGGCGCTTTATGTCGCCGGCGGCGGCCGGATGAACGCGGCGCTGATGGTCGAGCTGGCCCGGCGGCTGAATTGCCCCGTCGCCCCGGTCGAGGATCTCGGCCTCGATGGCGACATGCTCGAGGCGCAGGCCTTCGCCTATCTCGCGGTGCGGGTGGCGCGCGGTCTGCCGACCTCGGGACCGAGTACCACGGGGGTCGCGGCGCTGGTCGGCGGCGGCCAGCTCAGCGCGCCGAGCTGAGTGCCGGCGCCGGGAGTGTTGCCCCGACGCGGCAATTCTCCGATCCGCGTTGATCTGGCGCATCGCGCGCCGCGCCGATCCGTGGCAGACTTGCTTTCACCCAATTCGGGAGGATGTGCGATGCAGGATGGCTCCGATCCTTGCCCTACGCCGGCCGCCCGCGCCGCGGCACGTTTCTCCGTGCGTGCCGCGGCGGTCTTTCTGGTGGGGCTGGCGTTTCTGGCGATGGTGCTGTCGGGTGTGGTGCTGGTCATCGCGCCTTCGGGGCGGATTGCCGGCACGCTCGACTGGTCCGTTCTCGGCTTGTCGCGGCCCGGATGGGAGCGGTTGCACCTGACGACGGGGCTGCTCTTCCTCGGTGCGGGGCTGTGGCACATCGTGCTGCATTGGCCGGTGATCGCGCATCTGCTGTGGTCGGCCGCGGCACGCAGCCTGTGCCACCGGCGCGAGCTGGCCCTGGCCGTGGCGGGGCTCGCCCTCGTGATCGCGGTTTCGGCGCTTGACTGGCCGCCGGCAAGCTGGCTCGAGACCCTGTCGCGCTGGTTCCGCCGCGAGGTCTGGTGATCAGCGCCCGATCTCGAAGCCGGGCGGGGCAAGCTCGAAGCCCTCGAAGCGAAAGCCCGGGCTGACGGTGCAGCCAACGAGCGTCCAGGCTCCGGTCGAGCGCGCCGCCTGCCAGTGGCCGGCGGGCACGATGCGCTGCGGCGCCTCGCCCGCAAGCACGTCGGGGCCAAGGCGGGTGTCGCGCGCAGGGCCGGTGTCTTCGGCCGCGATCGACAGGATCAGTGGCGCTCCGGCGTGGAAATGCCAGATCTCGGCCGCATCGACCCGGTGCCAGTGGCTGCGCTCGCCGGCGCGCAGCAGGAACAGGATCGCTGTACCCGCGGCGCGCGCCTGCGGCCCCGCCTCGGCGATCCAGGTCTGCCGGTACCAGCCCCCCTCGGGATGGGGTGCCAGCCCGAGCGCTGCGATGATCCGCTCTGCCTCGTCCATGCCGTCCTCCTGCCTTTCCCTGGTCGAAATACTCCCGCCGGAGGCGAGAAAGTCAAAGAAAACCCCGCCGGAAGCGTATGCCGCCGGCGGGGATGCGTATTTTTCCAAGGAAAAGCGGAAGGCCGCTTACTTCAGGATCGAGCGGCCGGCGTATTCGGCGGTTTCGCCCAGCATTTCCTCGATACGGATCAGCTGGTTGTATTTTGCGAGCCGGTCGGAGCGGGCGAGCGAGCCGGTCTTGATCTGGCCGCAGTTGGTGGCGACGGCGAGGTCGGCGATGGTCGCGTCCTCGGTCTCGCCCGAGCGGTGCGACATCACGTTGGTGTAGCCTGCGCGATGCGCCATGTCGACGGCGGCGAGGGTCTCGGTGAGCGAGCCGATCTGGTTCACCTTGACCAGCATCGAGTTCGCGACGCCGGCCTTGATGCCGCGGGCAAGGCGCTCGGGGTTGGTCACGAAGAGGTCGTCGCCGACCAGCTGCACCTTCTTGCCGAGCGTGTCGGTGAGCAGCTTCCAGCCCTCCCAGTCGTCCTCGGCGCAGCCGTCCTCGATCGAGATGATCGGGTAGTCGTTCACCAGCTTTTCAAGCCAGGCGACGTTCTCGGCCGAGCTCAGGCTCAGGCCTTCGCCCTTCATCTCGTATTTGCCGCCCTTGTAATATTCGGTCGAGGCGCAATCCATCGCCAGATAGATGTCCTCGCCGGGCTTGTAGCCGGCCTTCTCGATCGACTTCAGCACGAAATCGAGCGCGTCACGGGTCGAGGCGAGCATCGGCGCAAAGCCGCCCTCGTCGCCAAGACCGGTCGACAGACCCGCTGCCGAAAGCTCCTTCTTCAGCGTGTGGAACACTTCCGAGCCCATCCGCACCGCGTCACGGATGTTGCCGGCCGAGACCGGCATGATCATGAATTCCTGCACGTCGATCGGGTTGTCGGCATGCTCGCCGCCGTTGATGATGTTCATCATCGGCACCGGCAGGATGCGCGCCGAGGTGCCGCCGACATAGCGGTAGAGCGGCTGCATGGTGAAATCGGCCGCGGCCTTGGCGCAGGCGAGCGAGACGCCGAGGATGGCGTTCGCGCCGAGCCGGCCCTTGTTGGGCGTGCCGTCGAGCTCGATCATCATGGTGTCGATGGCGACCTGTTCGGTCACGTCCTCGCCGACGAGGTTCTCGGCGATCTCGCCGTTCACCGCCATCACGGCTTCCAGAACGCCCTTGCCCATGTAGCGCGCCTTGTCGCCGTCGCGGCGTTCGACCGCCTCGTGCGCGCCGGTCGAGGCGCCCGAGGGAACCGCGGCGCGGCCCATCGTGCCGTCTTCGAGGATCACGTCGACCTCGACGGTCGGGTTGCCGCGGCTGTCGAGAATCTCGCGCGCGTGGATGTCGATGATCGTGCTCATGTCGGTGCCCTCACTGGGTGGCTGAAGTCGGCTTCTCTATAGCCCGCGCCGGCGCGTCCGAAAAGCGCCGAGTGGGTGAATTCGGCGTCACCGCGGCATGTTAGCGACGAAAGCGGCGTTTGCGCGCCGGCGCGCCGCCTCGCGCCAGAGCGTGTAAAGCCCCGAGGCCACGATCACCGCGCCGCCGATCAGCGTGGCCGGGCCCGGCGGTTCGCGGAACACCACCCAGCCGATCGCCACGGCAAAGATCAGCCGGGTGTAGCGGAAGGGGGTGATGAAGGACATCTCGCCGATCCGCACCGAGGCGATCAGCATGTAATAGGCGGCGGCGCCGAACAGGGTCGCGCCGACGATCATCGCCCAGTGCAGCGCGCTCATCGCCACGAGGGCATCGCCCAGCACCCACAGCATGATCGGCCCCGCCGGCACGATCGCGGCAAAGCCCCAGGTGGCGAGTTGCAGCGAGGTGACGCCGCGCCCGATGCGCCGGGTGATGAGGTCGCGCGCCGAGATCCAGATCACCGAGATCACCGACAGAAGCGACAGCACGGAAAAGCCCGTGGTGCCGGGCTGGATCACGATCATCACCCCGGCGAAGCCCGTGCCGATCGCCAGCCAGCGTCGCCAGCCGACCGTCTCCTTCAGGAACAGCGCCGCGCCCAGCGTGACTGCGAGCGGCGCCGCCTGCTGGATCGCCGAGGCCTGGGCGAGGGGGGTGAAGGCGATGGCGCTGATGTAGAACATCGTCGCGACGAACTCGGACAGGCTGCGCCAGATCACCGGGCCGGTCAGCAGGCGGCGGGTGAAGGGGTTTTCCCCGCGGGCAAGCGCCGCCGCCGCGAAGATCGCGGCGCCAAGCGCGCCGAGCACGATCATCATCTGGCCGACCGGCAGTTCCGCCGTCAGCCGTTTCATGAACATGTCCTCGAGCGCGAAGCCGAGCATTGCGCCCACCATCAGCAGGCTGCCGCGAAGGTTTTCCATTGAGAGTTCCCACTTCGGCGGAGCCGTCCGCCTGCCGCCCCTGTGCCGCAACCGCCGCCGGCCGTCCAGCGCGCGATTGTGTGGCGCACAATCGCGCCGCGTCACTCAGACCTGCAACCCCTCGACATCGGCCCAGATCGGCAGGTGATCCGAGGCGCGCCGGGCGAGCGGGCTGTCGAACACCCCCATCCGCAGCACCCGCAGCCCCGGCGTCGTCACCAGCCGGTCGAGCCGGCCGAGCGGCGCGCGCGAGGGGTAGGTGGCGCCCGGCGCATGGATGTCGAGGCCGGTCAGCGCCTCGAAGCCGCGCTTCGACGACCATTCGTTGAAATCGCCGATGGCAAGTGCGGGGCCGGGCCCGTCGCGGCCGAGCTCGCGCGCGATGCGGGCCCATTGCGCGCGCCGGTCGGTGCGGCGCAGGCCCAGATGCGCGGCGATCAGCACGAAGGGATCGGCACCGCTGCGGGCAAGCGTCAGGCGCAGCGCGCCGCGCGGTTCGAGCCCCGGCAGCGCGATCCCCTCGGTCTCGAGGATCCGGGTGCCGCGGCGCACCAGCACCGTCTGGCCGTGCCAGCCAAGGCTTTCCGGCCCGGTGCGCGGCAGATCGGCGGGGCGGAAATCGGTCTCGGCCTCGATGAGCTTCGCGGGCAGCGCCGCGGGCCGCTCGCCCAGCCGAAGGTCCACCTCCTGCAGCGCCACGACATCGGCCGAGAGCGCGTTGATCACGCTCAGCACCCGCTCCGGGTCGCGCTGCCCGTCGGTGCCGACGCATTTGTGCGTGTTGTAGGAGGCGATGCGCAGGCTCATGCGAAATCTTTGTCTGGCAATGGGTTGATCGGTGACGTTCAGGTGCCGCAGAAGGTCCGGTGCACGATCTCGTGGGGCCGCGGCGCGGCTTCGAGATCGGCATATTCCGGGGGCGCGGCGAAGGGATCGGCCAGCGCCGCCGACAGCCGCGTGAAGGGGGAAAGGTCGCCCTCGACCGCCGCCACGATCGCCTCCTCGATGCGGTGATTGCGCGGAATGCGCACCGGGTTCGCCGCCGCCATCACCGCCTGCGGATCGGCCTCGCGCGCCAGCCGCGCCTGCCAGTCGGGCGCCCAGGTGTCGAAAGCGAGCGGCTCGGCGAATTCGGAGCGCGCGGTGCCGGTGACGAGGCCGCGGAAGCTGCGGGTGAAATCGGCGCGCTCGCTCGCCATCCGGCCCAGCAGCGACTCGATCAGCGGCTGATCCTCGGGCGTTGCGGCGGCCAGACCGATCTTGCGGCCGAAGCGCGCCAGCCATTCGGCCTGATAGAGCGGCACGAAACCGTTCACCGCCTCGGTCGCGGCCTCGATCGCCGCCTCGCGCGCGCCCATCAGCGGCAGCAGGCAGGTGGCGAGTTGCGCCAGATTCCACACCGCGATCTGCGGCTGGTTGGCATAGGCATAGCGGCCATACTGGTCGATCGAGGAGAACACCGTCGAGGGGTGATAGGCATCCATGAAGGCGCAGGGGCCATAATCGATCGTCTCGCCCGAGACCGCCATGTTGTCGGTGTTCATCACGCCGTGGATGAAGCCGAGCGCCATCCAGGCGGCGATCAGCCGCGCCTGCGCCGCGACGACCGCGCGCAGCAACTCAAGCGGCCCCCGGACCTCGGGATAATGCCGCGCGATCACCTGATCGGCGAGCAGCGAGAGGCCCTCGGTATCGCCGCGCGCGGCGAAATACTGGAAGGTGCCGACGCGGATATGGCTCGCCGCTACGCGGGTCAGCACCGCACCCGGCCGCCCCATCGCATCGCGCACCACGACCTCGCCGGTCGCCACCGCGGCGAGCGCCCGCGTCGTCGGCACGCCAAGCGCCGCCATCGCCTCGCTCACCAGATATTCGCGCAGCACCGGGCCGAGCCAGGCCCGCCCGTCGCCGCGCCGCGAGAAGGGCGTCTGCCCGGCGCCCTTCAGTTGCAGATCAAAGCGCGCCCCGTCCGGCGCCACGATCTCGCCCAGAAGCACCGCGCGGCCATCGCCAAGGGTCGGCACCCAGCCCCCGAACTGATGCCCGGCATAGGCCTGGGCAAGCGGCGCGGCCCCCGCGGGCACGGCATTGCCCGCAAGCATCGCGACGCCCTCGGGCGTGGCCAGCGCCTCGGGGGCAAGGCCAAGGCGCAAGGCAAGATCGCGGTTCAGCGCCAGCAGCGCCGGCGCGCGCACCGGCGCCGGGTCGAGCCGCGCGAAGAAACGCTCGGGCAGGCGGGCATAGGAATTGTCGAAGGGCAGGGTCATCGTCATCCCTCTGATCTGCGCCGCCGCCCGCCGGGGTCAAGCCCCGCGCGCGCGGAGTTGAAGGCGACGGCCGCCTTTCGCTGGCAAAAGATGCCCGCCGGAGGCGCCGCGCTCACAGCCGCGCCAGCCTCTCGGTGAGCAGGGCATAGAAGCCCTCGGCATTCGCGCGGCCGACGAAATAGGCGTTCGGTTCGCGGTCGGTCACCCGCCACCAGTCGGCGACGGTCATCCCCATCGTCAGCTCGGACACGGTCTCGATCTCGACATTGATGTGGCGCCCCTCGAAAAGGCCCGGCTCCAGCAGATAGGCGATGACACAGGGGTCGTGCAGCGGTGCGCCTTCCGAGCCGTATTTCTCCATGTCGAAGCGCTCGAAGAAATCGGTCCAGCTTGCCACCGCATGGCCCACCGGCGTGCCAAGCCCGCGAAACGCCTCGATCCGGGCGCGATTGGTCAGCACCTGATGCGTGGCATCGAGCGGCAGAACCACCAGGGGCACACCGGAATGAAACACGATTTCCGCGGCTTGCGGGTCGACGTGAATGTTGAACTCGGCGGCGGGGGTGGTGTTGCCCACCTCGAAATAGGCGCCGCCCATCAGCACGATCTCGGCGATCTTCGGGGCGATGTCGGGCGCCTTTTGCAGCGCCGTCGCGATGTTCGTCAGCGGCCCGAGCGGGCATAGCGTGACCGTGCCCGCAGGTTCGCGCCGCAGCGTCTCGATCAGGAAATCGACGGCATGGCCCGGCTGCAGCGCCATTGCGGGCTCGGGCAGCGCGATGCCGTCGAGCCCGGTCTTGCCATGCACATATTCGGCGGTGACGAGCGGACGCACCAACGGCCGGTCGCAGCCCGCAAAGACCTTGATGTCGCCGCGCCCCGCCAGCTCGCACACCACCCGCGCGTTCTTCGCGGTCAGCGGCAAGGGCACATTGCCCGCGACGCAGGTGATGCCCAGCACCTCGAGCTCGGGGCTTGCCAGCGCCAGCAGGATGGCGACGGCGTCGTCCTGGCCGGGGTCGGTGTCGATGATGATCTTGCGGGGCATGGCAGTCTCCTTCGGCGGGCAGAGTGTCGCAGGGCGCGGCCGAAGTCCATCGTCCGCCGCCCCGCCCGGGCCCAATCTTCGCCACATTCAATGGTTAACGATGAGTCATACGGCGCCGGTTTCCGGCCCGGACCCAGAAAAAGAGCAGGCAGGCAGATGCGGACGAACGATCATCATGTGTTTCTCTCGATGCCGGGCACCGGGGCTCTTGGGGCCACCTTGGCGCGCAGCCTGGCCGAGGGGCAGGACGCGCTCACCGCGGCCGGGCTCGGCCGGGCGGTGCTCGGGCCGGTGGCCTCGGGGCGGGTGCATGTCGACGAGACGATCTGCGGTCGTGCCGCCGCGGGGATGGAGAATTTCTTCCCTCTGGCCGAGGCACGCGCCTTCGCCTTCGCCCGCAAGATCCGCGGCCCGGTCGGCCGGCTGGTGCTGCCGATGCTGCCGCTCGATGCCCTCTATCCGAAGCTCTGGCGGGCGCAGGCCGCGCGTCGCGAGATGCCGGCCTTCGACGCGCTTGCCCCGCATCTGCTGGCCGAGCCGCGCGGCTGGTTCGATCTGGTGTCAGAGCTGATCGCGACGCTTGCACCGCGCGAAACCATCCTGCTGGTCGACCCGACGCCGGCCGAGGCGCTGGCGGCGCTGTTGCCCGAGGCGGGGCTTGTCGCGCCGGTCGCGGTCGAACCCGAGCTGCCCGACACCGCGCTTGCGATGCTGCAGCGGCTGCACCGCAGCGGCATCACCTTGCCGGCACGGCAGCTGTCGCGCCTGGTCGCCTTCCATCTGCGTCAGCCGCAGCCCGCGCCGATCGCTGCCTTCTCGGAACTTGACGCGGCGCGCCTGCGCCGGCAGTTCGCGGCCGATCTCGACCAGCTCACCGGGCTGCCCTGCGTGCGCGTCGGCGCCGCGCCGCAGCCGGTGGTTCTTGCCGCTGAGTGAGCCCGGAACAGGAAAAGGCCCCGCCGAAGCGGGGCCTTTGAGTTCAGTCGGTTAGCCGTCGAAGTTCACGCTTTCGATGAGCTTCAGCGCCGTCGGGCGCAGCTTCGCCACCTCGACGAGGCCAAGCGCGTCCGGGGTGAACTCGCCCCAGCTTTCGACCAGCGCCGAGCGCGGCACGCCGGGCTTCACCGGGAATTCGTTGTTGGTCTCGGCATAGATCCGCTGCGCCTCGTCCGAGGCGAGGAATTCCATCAGCTTCAGCGCCGCCGCCTTGTTCGGGGCCGCCTTGGTCATCGCCACGCCCGAGATGTTCATATGCGTGCCGCCGCCCTCGAACACCGGGAAGACGATGCGCACCGCGGCGGCATAGTCCTTCTCGACCGGGTCGGCGACCATCTGCCCCATGTAATAGGTATTGCCGAGCGAGATGTCGCATTCGCCGGCCCAGATCGACTTCACCTGGCTGCGGTCGTTGCCCTCGGGCTTCTTCGCGAGATTGGCCTTCACGCCCTCGAGCCAGCTGCGCGTCGCCTCTTCGCCATGATGGGCGAGATAGGCCGCGGTCAGCGCGACGTTGTAATCGGCGGTGAAGGGGCGGGTGCAGATCCGGCCCTTCCACTTCGGATCGGCGAGATCCTCATAGCTCGTCACCTCGCCGTCCTTCACCCGGTCGCGGCTCGCGTAGACGATGCGGGCGCGGGTGGTCAGGCCGAACCACTGGTGGCCCGGGTCGCGGAACTCGGCCGGGATCGCGGCGTCGAGCGCCGGATCCTCGACCGGCTGGGTGACGCCGGCATCGACCACCTGCATCAGCCGCGCGATGTCGACGGTCATCACCAGATCGGCGGGCGAGCGCGCGCCCTCGGCCACCAGCCGCTCGACCATGCCCTTGTCGACGAAGGCGACGTTGACGTCGATGCCGGTTTCCTTGGTGAAGGCGTCGAAGAGCGGCTGCACCAGCTCGGGCTGACGGTGGGAATAGACGTTGACCTCCTCGGCAAGCGCCGGGGTGGCGGCGAGCGCCGTGGTCAGGGCCAGAAGGATGCGCGCGGTCATGGGTGACTCCTTTGGTCAGGTTTGGCGCCGGTTTAGGGCAACAGGTGCCCCCGGGTCAATACCTGAGTGAAGAAATCAGAAATCCGGCGCGGAATGGCGACGGCAGAGGGGGCGCTGCCCCCGCGGCTGCGCCGCCCCCCGAGGTCTTTGGGGCAAGATGAATGGCAGGGGCTCAGCCGGCCGCGACGGCGGTCTCGAGCGCTTCGAGGGCCTCCATCCACAGCTCCTCAGCGCGGGTCATCGCGTCGCGCGCCTCGGCATGCTTGCGCAGCCACTTGTCACGCTCGGCTGCGCGGGAGGCGTCGTAAAGCTCTGGGTCTGACAGCTTTTCGTCCAGCTTTTCAATCATTTCCGCAAGCTTGTTCACGCGCTCCTCACATTTGCGCGCCTCCGCGCGCAGGGCAAGGATGGCGTCGCGCGAGGGACGCACGGGCTTGTCCTTCGGCTTCGGCGCGGGCTTGTCCGCCGGATCGCCCGCCAGCAGCTCGGCGCGGTATTGCTCGAGATCGCCGCCATAGGGGGCGACGGCGCCGCCCTTCACCAGCCACAGCCGGTCCGCGGCCAGGCTGAGCAGGTGCATGTCATGGCTGACCAGAACCACCGCGCCCGAATAGGCGGTCAGCGCCTCGACCAGCGCCTCGCGGCTTTCGATGTCGAGGTGGTTCGTCGGTTCGTCGAGGATCAGCAGATGCGGCGCGTCGATCGTGGCCAGCAGCAGCGACAGACGCGCCTTCTGCCCGCCCGAGAGCTTGCGCACGATGGTCTCGGCCTGATCGGCGAAAAGGCCGAAGCCCGCTAGGCGCGCGCGCAGCTTCGTCTGCGGTTCCTCGGGGTGGAGCCGCTGCAGATGGGTGAGCGGCGTCGCGTCGAGGTCGAGCTCGTCGACCTGATGCTGGGCGAAATAGCCGATGCGCAGTTTCGACGAGCGGGTGATCGACCCTTCGGAGGCCTGAAGCTTGCCGGCGAGCAGCTTGGACAGGGTGGATTTCCCCTCGCCATTGCGCCCCAGAAGGGCGATCCGGTCGTCCTGGTCGATGCGCAGAGAGAGCCGGCGCAGCACCGGCTTGCCGTCATAGCCGACGGCCGCGCCCTCCATCGCGATGATCGGCGGGTTCAGCGTCTCGGGCGCGGGGAAGGAGAAGGCGACCTTCGCCGCCTCTTCGGGCGCGGTGATCGGCTCCATCTTCTCGAGCATCTTGACCCGGGCCTGGGCCTGCGCGGCCTTGGTGGCCTTCGCCTTGAAGCGGTCGACGAAGCTTTGCAGATGGGCGCGGCGGGCGTCCTGCTTCTTCGCCTCGGCCATCAGGGCGGCACGGGCGGCGGCGCGCTGGCGGGCGAACTGGTCGTAGGGGCCCTGCCACAGCGTCAGCTTGCGGTTCTCGAGATGCAGGATCGAGCCGACGGCGCGGTTCAGAAGTTCCCGGTCGTGGCTGATGATGATCACCGTATGCGGGTATTTCACCAGATAGCTTTCGAGCCAGAGCGCGCCCTCGAGGTCGAGGTAGTTGGTCGGCTCGTCGAGCAGCAGCAGGTCGGGCTGGGCGAAGAGCACGCCCGCCAGCGCCACGCGCATCCGCCAGCCACCGGAGAAATCCGAGCAGGGGCGACGCTGCGCCTCGGTGTCGAAGCCGAGCCCCTTCAGGATCGC
Source organism: Paenirhodobacter ferrireducens (assembly GCF_004022265.1). Classification (GTDB taxonomy): domain Bacteria; phylum Pseudomonadota; class Alphaproteobacteria; order Rhodobacterales; family Rhodobacteraceae; genus Rhodobacter; species Rhodobacter ferrireducens. The sequence continues at coordinate 16,649 of NZ_SAVB01000019.1, read as the reverse complement.
CGAGGCGCGGCCTTCGGCCGACCAGGCGTCGATGTCGGCCAGCCGGGTCTGGATCTCGGCGATGCGGTGCGGATCGGTGGCGTGGGCGGCCTCCTCCATCAGCGCGGCGCGCTCGGTATCGGCAGCGAGCACGGTGTCGATGAGCGAGGTCGCCGACGAGGGCACCTCCTGCGCCACACCGCCGATGCGGGCCTGCGACGGCAGGCTGATCTCGCCGCTTTCCAGCGCGAGCTCGCCCCGGATCAGGCGGAAGAGCGTGGTCTTGCCCGCGCCGTTCGCGCCGACGAGGCCGACCTTGTGGCCGTCGGGGATGGTGGCAGAGGCGCCCTCGAACAGCGGGCGGCCCTCGACGGAATAGGAGATGGTGTCGATCTTCAGCATGGCCGAGCCATGCCCGAGCGGCGCGCGCGCGTCAACGGGGGCGCGGGGGCGGCTTGCGCGAAATGGTATGGCTGTCATGCAGATATCGCGTTTTGCCGTGATACCTGCCCGAAAGACGGGGTTTTCTTCGCCGATTCCCCATGCTAGCAGGCGCCAGACCAAAACCTGACCGGGCGGACAGCCCCCGGTCCCCTCCCAGAAAGGCTTCTTTCATGGCCATCGAACGCACCCTCAGCATCATCAAACCCGATGCGACCCGCCGCAACCTGACCGGCAAGATCAATGCCAAGTTCGAGGAAGCGGGCCTGCGCATCGTCGCGCAGAAGCGCATCCGTCTGTCGCTCGAGCAGGCCGGCAAGTTCTACGAAGTGCACAAGGACCGTCCGTTCTACGGCGAGCTGTGCGAATTCATGGCGTCGGAGCCGGTCGTCGTGCAGGTGCTCGAGGGCGAAGGCGCGATCGCGAAGAACCGCGAAGTGATGGGCGCCACCAACCCGGCGAACGCCGCCGACGGCACCATCCGCAAGGAATTCGCGCTGTCGATGGGCGAGAACTCGGTGCACGGCTCGGACGCGCCGGAAACCGCCGCGGTCGAGATCGCCTACTTCTTCTCGGGCCTCGAACTGGTCGGCTGAGCCGGATCCGGTTCGCGGCGCCTCAGCGCCGCAGCCCCACGCCAATCTCGTCAAGGGCCGCTTCCAGCCGGAGGCGGCCCTTGTCCTGTCCGGCGCTGCCTGCTGCGGGGGCGCGGGCCGCGGCCTTGATCGCGTCGAAGCGGATCCGCAGCGCGTCCTTCTCGGCGCCGCGGCAATCGTTCCAAGGGCGGCCCTGCAACGCCATCACCAGCGCGTAATATCCGATGAAATGGGGCGGGTTGCCGGCCACCAGCCAGGCCGAATAGGCGGCGTCGGCACCGATCTCGATCAGCGTCTCGGCATCTGGGATGCCGGCGCGCGCGAAGCCCTCCGCGGTCGCGGGGCCGATGCCGGCGATGTCGGTGAGGGGGCGGGGCATGGCGGGCTCCTGCGCAAGATGGCGCAGTCTCGCCGAAGGGGCGCCGGGGCACAAGCCATCTCGGGCAGGGGCTGGCGTGAGGGGCGGGCGCGGGCACCGGTCCTGCGCGCGCCCGGGTCAGGCGGTCAGATCGCCGCCCAGTCGGTGATCTTCACCGGTGCGCCCTGCTGCACGGCCGGGGTCGACTGGGCCTGTTGCTGCGGGGCGGGTTGCGCGGACGGGGCGGGCTGGGCCGCGCCCGACTGTTGCGTGGTCTGCATCTCATGCCTCATGGAACGCCGTCATGCCTCGACATGAGGCAGTTTGAAAACGGCGAGACGTTGGCGGGAGGTAGGCTGGAGCGACCATTCGGTCAAGCGAAGTTGCGCGTTCCGCTGCCGCCTCGCGAGGATGTTACAGCCCGGCCACGGCCTCGTCGGGGCCTGAGTCCTGCGGCTGGCCGCACAGCGAGATCGTGCGCTCGGAGGGCAGGCTGAGCAGCCGCTCGAGCGCGGCATTGTCGACCACGAGATCGGCGAGCGTGCAGCTGTCGAGCGAGGCATAGAAGGCCTCGAGCGCCTTGCCGAGGGCCACGCGGAACAGGCAGGCCTCGCTCAGCGGGCAGGTGTTCGCGGCGGCGTCGAAACATTCGGCGAAGGGCAGGGTGGCCTCGAAGGCGCGCAGCACCTCGCCGACGCCGATCTCGGCCATCGGCCGTGCCAGCCGCAGCCCGCCCGACCGGCCGCGCTGCGTCTCGATGAAGCCGCGCTGCGCGAGGGTGTTGACGACCTGCGCGAGGTGGTTTTCCGAGGCGTTGCAGGCGGTGGCGATCTCGTGCTTGCGCACGATCCGGCCGGGATTGACCGCACAGCACATCAGCGTGCGCATGGCCAGGTTGGTTCGCGTCGTCAGTCTCATGGCAAGGCCCTCTGTTCAGCATCCCATAGGCGAAACCGGGCCGGCGCGATTTGACCCAGATCAGATATCCGCGATGCATGATTTTTCAGGGGGGAGAGGCGAGGGGACGCGCTTGCCGCGGCGCCAAGGGGGGGAGCGGCCCGTGAGGTTGCGGTTGCACTTGCATAAACCGGCGGCTGCCGCCGTTCGCTGCCCTCCATGGGGAATGATGCGATGCGCAGTTTGTGGACATCGCTTCTCGCCAGCGGGCTCCGCCCCGCCAGGCGTTCGTGGGTCCTTTCGAAGCCAGGCCGCCCGTTGCGTGGCATAGCGGCATTGTCGAATCGGCCAGGCCTAGGGTTTGGGCACCGCGCCCAGCGCGGCACCGCCTTGGACCGACAGCAACGTGATCCCCTCGGGCGTCAGGCCGAAGCCCGCCGATTTGCCGTGAAAATAGAGCTCATCGCCGGGCATTGCCCGTTTGGCGATCTCGACCGGCATGTGGCACAGGTCGAAGCGGCGCCCGGTCGCGGGGTCGAGCTCGATCACCACCTTCGCGCCGCAGAACCTGAGGCCCGACCGCGGCTTTGCGGAGACCACCCGATAAGACCGGGTCTCGGGTTTCGCGTCGAGCACGGCATTGGCAAGGATCGGCAGGCCGCGCTCGGGAAGGGCGATGCAGATAAGCCCGTTGATCACGACGAACACCAGCACCAAAGGCCCCTTCGCCCGGAGATGATCGATCAACGTCCGGCCATTTGTGATCGGCTGTGTCGCGATCAGGAGGCAAAGCGGCAGAGACGCCAGAAGAGCGCTCAAAGGCAGATATTTGCGGTTTGCCTCGATGATCTCTGGATCGGGAATGACACGGCCAAGCAGGAACGCATAGGCTGCGAAAAGGCCGAGCAGAAGGGTTGCGAAAGACACGATCCGGAGCGCGCCGCGCAGGACCGGAGGCAGGTAAGCGGGCCCGTTGACGATCTGTGGCCTGGGCACCACGACCCGGGGCGGCGCTTTCACACCCTTGGGGTAGGCGAGACCGGGATAGATGAAGACGACGCAGAAGAGGACGGCGAAGATCAGCGTCATCGGGAAAAGCGCATCGCGCGGCAGGAAGCCGAACAGCAGAGCTTCCGGCCTCTTCTGCGCGACGGCAGAGCCGAGCAGAAGGGTAAGCAGCACGAGACTGGCGCCGAAACGGATCGGACCGCGCAGGTGGGGCCTTGCGCTGAGCTCGACGAACTGGCGCAACATCCCCGACATCACGAATATCAGACAGGCCAGAAAGGCCGCAAGCACCATCGCGCCGACGATCAGAGCCTTGGACAGATCGCCGTGCAGGACGTGAAAAATGGCGGCCCGAACACCCGCCCAGGCGATTCCGAACAGCGCAAGCCCGCTGACTGCCGAGACCGTCGCGGTGAGAAGGGAAATGTATTTTTTTGCGTTAAGCATTGAGAAACTCTCAGCGGCCCTGCGACGCCTAGCCTCTAGGGACCATACTCATTGAATTTCATAGTCAGAACAAGACGGTTGCGGCGAGGAGGATGGCGGATAAGACGGTCTGTGTGCAACGGCCGTATCGCGTGGTGACACGCCTCCAGTCCTTCGACCGCCCGAACATGATCTCAATGCGGCTGCGCCGTTTGTAGCGGCGCTGTTGCCGAAGTCTGAGGTGGCTGCAGAAATCTGAACAGCCGGGATAAGTGGATTTTCCGCGCAACAGTGGCATGATGCTGCAAGCGAGGCGAAGAGCATGGCAAGACGACCGCGCCGGAACCACAGCCCGGCTTTCAAGGCGAAAGTGGCGATGGCCGCGATCAAGGGCGAGAGTGAGGGGGAGCGTGGCCCCAATGGGGCCGCGTGAGCCCCCGAAGGCTGATCGAGCTGGCACAGGATTTTGACGCTCACCCGAACCAGATCAAGCGCGGGGCGCGATCCGCGGCTTGACGGCGCGACCGGGGGGGGGGCGGCGAAGCCCCGAAGGCAGAGGCCGCCCCCGTGATCGACGTGAAGCCCCTGCACGCGAAGACTGGAGAGCTGACGCTGGAGAACGATTTTTGTCCGGCGCGCTCGGCAAGGCGGGTCTGTTGCCGAGCGGAAAAAGATGATCGATCCTGCCGCACAGCTGAGCGTCAGGCGCCAGAGCATCGTTCTGGGGATCAGCCGGGGCAGCGTTTATCACAAGCCCCGCCCGGTGACGGCCGCGACCCTGGTTCACACGGCGTGTCCTGGCATGGCGGGGGTCGATGACGCTGGAGGCGGGTTTTTGCACTGAGGCTGTCGAGGAAGCACAGGCGCGACACGGCGCCCGAGATCTTCAATACGGATCAACGGGCTCACACCCTAGGAATACATCTGCAAGATCTGGACATCCGAGCCCGGCAGATTCATCCTAAACCCGATCTACCAGATGCAGGGACTGAACACCTCGTCCCGAAACAAAGCCGAAAACGGCGCGTCTTCAAAGGCACAACGAGCAGGACAGACCCGATGGACAGGCCCCATTCGGGACGGCAGTTGCAGGGGGCGCCCGCGCCCGGCAGCCGTTCCGCCATAGTTTTCGCCCCTCATCCTGGCGTCGGCGCCAGTCTTGCCGGCATTGCGCTCGGCACCCGGGTGGCGACGCTCGACGGGCTTTTGCCGGTCGAATATCTCGGTCCGGGCGACCGGGTCATCACCCGCTCGGGCGTGTGTCGGCTGCGCGCCGCGACGGCGATGCCGGCGCGGCGCGGGCTCGTGCAGATCTCCCCCGGCGCGCTCGGCCATGATCGGCCCGAACGTGCGCTGTTGCTGGGCGAGGGCACGCAGGTGCTGCTCCGCGACTGGCGGGCCGAGGCGCTCTTTGGCCGCAAGGAGGCACTGGTCGAGGTCTCGCGGCTGATCGACGGGCAGTTCATCGCCCGTGAGGGCGCCGAGAAGGTGCGCCTGTTCGCCCTGCATTTCGACGCGGCCGAGGTCATCTATGCCGACGGCGTCGAGATCGGCTGCGCGCCGCTCGTCGCTATGGTCTAAAGCAGGATCGCGCGGAACACCTTCGGCAGCTCGTCGGGCAGATCCTCGGCGATCAGGCCGGGGCCGAAGCTGCGCGCCGCCTCGACATGCAGCCAGGCGCCGGTGCAGGCTGCCTCGTAGGCGGAGAACCCGCGCGCGAGCAGGCCGGTGAGGATGCCGGCCAGCACATCGCCCGCGCCCGCGGTGGCGAGCCAGGGGGCGGCGCGCGCGCCGGTGGCCAGATGCAGCGCCGCCTCGCCGCTGGGCGCCGCGATCGCCGTTTCGGCGCCTTTCAGCAGCACCGTGCAGCCCGCCCGGTCGGCTGCCGCGCGCGTGGCCTCGACCCGGGTCAGAACCCCGGCGGCAAGCGCCTTGGCGAGGTCGGGGAAGAGCCGGGCGAACTCGCCCAGATGCGGGGTCAGCACCACGTTCTCATGCAGCTGGGCAAAGAGCTGGCCGGGCTCGGCGGCAAAGGCGCTGAGCGCATCGGCGTCGAGCACGGTCGCGCGTTTCGCCCAAAGGGCGGCGGGCACCATCTCCTGCGCGCGCGGCAGGCCAAGCCCCGGACCCAGCAGAAGCGCGTTCAGCCGCGGGTCCTGCAGCTTGCCGCGCAGGCTGTAGCCGTCGGGCAGGGCGGCCAGCATCACCGCGGTCAGCTGGGCGGCGTTCTCCGACACCGCGGCCTGTGGCGGCAGCAGCGTGACGAGCCCCGCGCCGACCCGCAGCGCGGCGCGCGCGGCCAGCCGCGCCGCCCCGCCGTGGCCGACGCCGCCCGCCAGCACCAGCGCATGGCCATGGCCGTATTTGTGGGCCTCGACAGGCTTGCGCAGCGCGGCGCGCATCTCTTCGGTCAGGGTGATGTGGCGGATCATGTCGGGACTCCGGCGATGGCTCGCGCGCAGGGGCGGGCAGGGAAGGTGAGGAAAGGGTGAATCACAGTCCGATGTCCACGGTCGTGACGGCAAGGCCTGCGGCGCGCAGGGAAGGGTGCACGGGTTTCTCGAGGTGGAAGGTGACCACAAGATCGCAGGCCGGGACGACCTGCGGAGGGGCGTCGGCAGCAAGACCGGAGGGGATGTCGATCGCGACGCGTTTCCACCCCTCGGGATGCGCGGCGACGATCTGCCCGGCGGTCGCCAGCATCTGGGCCGCGGCGGCAGGCAGCGGCGGGCGAAAGCCGAGGCCATAGAGAGCGTCGATCACCACCCCGGCACGGCACTCCGTCCAGTCACCGGCTGCAAGCGCCGCTGCGGGCAGGGCATGCGCTGTGGGGGCGGCGCTCCAGGCCTCGGCATTCGTCCGGGCATCGGGCGGCAGCCGCTCGGGTGTGCCCAGGAGATAGGTCGCGACGCGCCAGCCGCGGGCGGCCAGCCGCCGCGCCACGACAAAACCGTCACCGCCGTTGTTGCCCGGCCCGCACAGGACCACGGCGCAGGGCGGCGCGGCCGCGGCCGCAAGTGCCGGCCAGGTCTCGAGGATCGCCGCCACCACCCCTGCGCCCGCCCGCTCCATCAGTGCAAGGCCGCTGACCCGTCCGGCCTCGATTGCCGCCCGTTCGACGGCGCGCATTTGGGCAGATGTCAGAATTTCTGCCATAATCCCCTCGAACTGTTTTCTTTTCGCCGCTATAATGCGCCACATGCACAAAAACTGTGCGACGCATTGTGAATTGCCGGACGGCTCGACCCGGCTCCAGCCTAGCCGATTGCGAGCCCGGCTGGAAAGTGGTCAGTGAGGTTCGGCTAGACCTGAAGGGGGGAGTCGGCGGTATGAAAAAGGTTGAGGCGATCATTAAGCCCTTCAAGCTCGATGAAGTGAAGGAAGCGCTTCAGGAAGCCGGGATCCAGGGGCTTTCGGTGATCGAGGTGAAGGGGTTCGGCCGGCAGAAGGGCCATACCGAGCTCTATCGCGGCGCCGAATATGTCGTGGATTTCCTGCCCAAGGTGAAGATCGAGATGGTGCTGCCCGACGAGATGGTCGAGGCTGCCGTCGAGGCGATCATCTCTGCGGCCCGCACCGAGAAGATCGGCGATGGCAAGATCTTCATCTCCCCCGTGGAACAGGCGATCCGCATCCGCACCGGTGAAACCGGCGACGACGCGGTCTGAAAATTCAGGGCCGTTGGCCCGGATACCCAATGCTCAAAGGAAAGGGTTATTTGCAATGAGCGCAGTCAAGAAAGCTCTCGAACTGATGAAGGCGGAGGAAGTCGAATACGTCGACGTCCGCTTCACCGACCCGCGCGGCAAGCTGCAGCACGTGACGCTGGTGGCCGACCTCGTCGACGAGGACTTCTTCGAGGAAGGCTTCATGTTCGACGGCTCGTCGATCGCCGGCTGGAAGTCGATCGACCAGTCCGACATGAAGCTGATCCCCGATGCGGCCTCGGTCTACATCGACCCCTTCTATGCCGAAAAGACCATGTGCGTGCATTGCGACGTGGTCGAGCCGGACACCGGCGAGGCCTATGAGCGCTGCCCGCGTCAGGTTGCCCACAAGGCCGAAGCCTATCTGAAGTCTTCGGGCATCGGTGATGCCGCCTACTTCGGCCCGGAAGCCGAATTCTTCATCTTCGACGACGTGCGCTACTCGGTCACTCCGGCCAAGGTCGGCTACGAGATCGACGCCGAGGCTGCTGCCTGGAACACCGATACCCTGATCGAGACCGGCAACCTCGCGCATCGCGCCGGCCACAAGGGCGGCTACTTCCCGGTGAACCCGGTCGACGAAGCCCAGGACCTGCGTGGCGAGATGCTCTCGACCATGAAGCGCATGGGCATGAAGGTCGACAAGCACCACCACGAGGTCGCGACCTGCCAGCACGAGCTGGGCATGATCTTCGGTGGTCTGGTCGAACAGGCCGACAACATCCAGAAGTACAAATACGTGATCCACAACGTGGCCCACGCCTACGGCAAGACCGTGACCTTCATGCCGAAGCCGATGAAGGGCGACAACGGTTCGGGCATGCACGTGAACATGTCGATCTGGAAGGACGGCAAGCCGCTCTTCGCCGGCGACAAATATGCCGATCTGTCGCAGGAAGCGCTGTACTTCATCGGTGGCATCCTGAAGCACGCGAAGACGCTGAACGCCTTCACCAACCCGTCGACGAACTCGTACAAGCGTCTGATCCCGGGCTTCGAAGCCCCGGTGCTGCGCGCCTATTCGGCCCGCAACCGCTCGGGCTGCGTCCGTATTCCGTGGACCGAATCGCCGAAGGCCAAGCGCGTCGAAGCCCGGTTCCCCGATCCGGCGGCCAACCCCTATCTCGCCTTCGCGGCGCTGATGATGGCCGGCCTCGACGGCATCAAGAACAAGATCGACCCGGGCCCGGCCTCGGACAAGGACCTCTACGACCTGCCGCCGGAAGAACTGGCCGCGATCCCGACCGTCTGCGGCTCGCTGCGTGAGGCTCTGGAAGCGCTGGAAGCCGATCACGACTTCCTGCTCGCCGGCGACGTGTTCACCAAGGGCCTGATCGAGGGCTACACCGCGCTCAAGTGGGAAGAAGTCTACGCCTACGAGCACACGCCCCACCCGATCGAGTACCAGATGTACTACTCCTGCTGATCCCGTCCGGGACAGCGAGAGAAAGGGCGCCCCTCGGGGCGCCCTTTTGCGTTGCGCCTTTCCTGCATCTCGGGTCTCATCCCGGTCATTTCCGGCATGAGGCATATGATGTTTTCCCATTTCATTCGTGGTTTCGCGGTGGCGCTGATGCTGCTCGGGGCGCTGCCACAAGCGGGGCACGCAGGCGGGCGGCGAGGGCAGGCGACCGTCGGCGACTATCTCGTCGGCTGGCTCACGCTGCCCCGCCCGGCGGGCGAGCGCGCGGATGTGCTGCTGTTCACCTTCGTCTGGAAAGACCCGGTGCCCTCGAGGGGCGTCAGCGAGGCCGACTGGGCCTTCGAGGCGCAGCGGCAGGGCACGGATGTCTATACGCTCAAGCAGATCATGGGGCGCGAGGTCTATCGCCCGGCGCGCGGCGGCGTGGCGATCTGCACGGCGAGCGCGGTCGCGAAGGGGCTGTGCGGGCGCAAGCTCGGGCTGAGCGAGGCGAAGCGCGCCGAGATCGCGGCCTCGGTGCTGCGCGTCGACGGCCGCTGCACCGCCGCGCCCTTCGATCCGGCCTTCAACCGGCGGATGTCGAATGCGGTCGGAGCGGTCGATCAGATCGTGGTGTTGCGCGCGAGCTGTCGGTGAAAGGGCGGGAAATCGCCTATTCCGCCCCGGTTATGAGCGGCTGCGCACAGATTCTGTTTGGATCTGTGGAATTGAGCCGACCCTGCCGCGGCGGCATCTTGGTGCCATCCCATGCAACACGGAGTCCTCCCGCATGAAATCGCTTCTTCTCGCCGCCGGCCTCGCCCTCGGCCTTGCCACCGTCGCTGTCGCCGAGCCGGTCGAATATGACCTCGACCCGAGCCACAGCCAGATCGTCTTCCACTACAGCCACCTCGGCTTCTCGACCACCACCGGCATGTTCTCGGGCTTCAACGGCAAGATCATGTTCGACGCCGAGAAACCGGCCGACAGCTCGGTTGCCGTCAGCTTCCCGGCGAAGTCGCTGTTCACCGGCTGGGACGAGCGCACCGCGCATTTCCTGACCGAGGACTTCTTCGGCGCCGACAAGAACCCCGACATCACCTTCAAGTCGACCTCGATCGAGGTGACCGGCGAGAAGACCGGCAAGATCACCGGCGATCTGACGATGAACGGCATCACCAAGCCGGTCGTGCTGGACGCCACGATGACCCAGATGGGCGAACACCCGATGATGAAGAAGCCGTGGGTCGGCTTCGAGGCCACCACGACGGTCAAGCGCACCGATTTCGACATGGGCATGTATGCGCCCTATGTCGGCGACGACGTGACCATCGCGATCTCGATCGAGGCCGCGAAGGCCGAGTAATCGCTTCGGGGCGGCATCGGAAACGGCCGTGGGGGAGACCCCGCGGCCGTTTTCGTTTTCCGCAGCCAGCCTGACTGTGGTCGCGAGGCTTGGCGGTGCCGGGGCGCGGGGCACGGCTGCTGGAGCTTGCTGAAGGCGGGGCCGAGTCGCGCTGAGGCGGGGCGGGCGAAGATCCGCTTGCGGTGATGCGATCTGCGCCGGCGGCACGCCTGTCCGGAATGCTCCGGCCACCGCGCGAAATTCCGCGCGCGCTTTTCCGCGCCCTGCCACAACGCCCCAAGATGCCGGGGACCCGTTACGGGAACTTACTGATATATCAGGAGAAAGTGGCGGAGAGATAGTCTGGGAAATAAATAACGTAAATTATTGAATTTATTTAAATTAATTTATATAAAAAATTATCGTACCACACTTCGTACCACATAAGAGCATCAGTCCTCGTCGATCTCGCCCATGTCCTCGTCGAAGGTTTCCAGGAAGTCGGCCAGCCGGGAGATGATCCTCTCCGCTGTTGCCTTGCGTTTCAGAATGCCCGGCGCCTCCTCCATGATGGCGACGATTTCGTCGGTCATGGGCCGCTTGCCGGAGAACTGGTAGGCTTCCAGCAGGGCGGTGAAACCTGCGGGATCCAACCTTTCCTCGCTACAAATCACCCCGAAGGCGGCTTCCCGCTTTTGGGCCCAATAGTCGCAGAAGCCCTCGCGCACCTGATCGGCGTTCTTCATTGTCGGCAGGTAGCTCGCAATGAATTCTTCGATCAGTTCACGCTTGCTGCGCAGCCGCGGTTCAGAGTTGAGCAGATCCAGAACGGTCTTGGTCTTCTTTGCCGCGTCGTCATCGTCTTCGGTATCGTCACGCGACGCTGCGACCGAGGCCAGCAGCGCGAGGATATAGGCCACGTTGATATTGTCGCGCCGGATCAGTTCCAGCTCGAAATCAACTTCGTCGAGGATCGATGCCTTCGGATCGTCCGGGCTCGCCTCCTTCATCCGGTCGTAGACGTCCAGGTACTTGCTCTTGAAATCTTCGAACCGCTGCGGGTCGAGCATCAGGTCGCCGTCGTTGAATTCGGTGAAACTGGTCAGCACGTTGCGGATCCGGATCAGCTCGCGAAAAGCGCGCACGAAGGCGAGGATGTCGTCTTCGGATTCCAGCCTGTCCACCGCCGCGGGCGAGGGCACGATCTTCAGCAGCTCCATCGCCGCCTCGTTGAAGCGATCGACATAATCCTGATAGGGCGCGACCAGGATCGTCTCGTCGGCGTCCTTGTTGGAAAACAGCGCAATCGCCTCGTCGACCTTTTCCTTCAGGTTGCGGAAGCAGACGATATTGCCCTGCGACTTCTTCGAGCCGAGCGTCCGGTTGGTGCGCGAAAACGCCTGGATCAGCCCGTGATAGCGCAGGTTTTTGTCGACGTAGAGCGTGTTGCAGGTCTTCGCATCGAAGCCGGTGAGGAACATGTTCACCACCAGCAGGATGTCGATCCCCTCTCCGGGCACGAAATCCTTGCGGTCACGGGCCTTCATACGCTTCGCCAGCGCCTTGTAATAGACGTAGAAGGCGTTGCCGTCCTTCACGCTGTTGCCGGTGCCGAACATCGCGTTGTAATCGGACACATAAGCCGCCAGCTTGTCGCGGCTGTGCTGGGTTGCCGGATTAACCGGGCCGCCGGTCACGTCGGGCTCCCCGATCAGCCCGTTGGCGTCCTCGTCTTCCTCGTTGGCGGCGAAGGTGAAAATTGTCGCCACCTTCAGATTGTGCGCACCGGCGGCCTTCTTGCGAGCGAAAGCGTCATAGGTTCGCGTCAGAGCCTCGACCGAACTGCAACACATGATCGCCGAAAAATCGCGATTGTGGGTCTTGCGGTCGTGATTCTCGATGATCCAGTCAACCACGCCGTCCATCCGCTTCTTGCTCTCGAAGAATTCCTTGAGGTCGAGCCCGGTCACTTCCTCGTCGGTCAGCTCGGCGCCGTCCTTGCCCCGCAGCTTGCCCCAATATTCGACCGAAAAGCGCAGCACGTTCTCGTCGCGGATCGCGTCGGTGATGACGTAGCGGTGCAGGCAGTCACTGAACAGCTTTGCCGTCGTAAGGTTTCCGATCGCGTTCTCCTTGAGGATCGGCGTGCCGGTGAAACCGAACATCTGCGCCTTCGAGAAGAACGCCACGATATTCTTGTGCGTATCGCCGAACTGGCTGCGGTGGCATTCGTCGAAGACGAAGACGATCCGCTGGTCCCTCAATTCTTCCATCGCAGCCGCATGGCGTTCGCGGGTGATCGCGGTGTTCAGCTTCTGGATCGTGGTGACGACCAGCTTCACCTCGGGGTCGGCCAGCTGGCGCACCAGCGCGGCGGTGTTGTCCGTCCCGTCGACCGAGCCGGGCGAGAAGAAGTTGAATTCCCGCGTGGTCTGGTAATCGAGATCGGCGCGGTCCACCACGAACACGACCTTGGCCACCTTCGGGTTCTCGACGATCACCTGACTCGCCTTGAAACTGGTCAGCGTCTTGCCCGAGCCGGTGGTGTGCCAGATATAGCCGTTCTTGCGCCCCTTCATCACCCGGTCGAGGATCCGCTCGACCGCGTAATACTGATAGGACCGCAGCACCATCAGCACCTGGTCGCTTTCGTGCAGCACCACATATTTGGCGATCATCTTCGAGACGAAGCATTTCTCCAGAAAAGCGTCGGCAAAGGCCTCCAGCCGCGTGATCGGCGCGTTTTCCTCATCGGCCCAGAAGAAGGTCTGCTTGAAATCCTGATGCCGGTTGTTGGCGAAATACTTGGTGTTCACCCCGTTCGAGATCACGAAAATCTGCACGTATTGGAACAGCGCGCTTTCGGCCCAGAAGCTGTGCCGGTGATAGCGGTTGATCTGGTTGAAGGCTTCCTTCAGCTCGACCCCGCGCCGCTTCAGCTCGATCTGCACCAGCGGCAACCCGTTCACCAAGAGCGTCACGTCGTAGCGGGTCTTGTAGCTGCCTTCCTGCACCACCTGATGGGTGACCTGATAGCGGTTGCGGCACCATTCCCGGCCGTTGAAGAACTGCACGTAGACGGTCGAGCCATCGTCGCGGGTCAGCGCCATCCGGTCGCGCAGGGTTTTCGCCTTGTCGAAGGTGGAGCCCTTGGACAGGTGGTTCAGCACAGCCCGGAATTCGCCGTCCGAGAATTGCAGCCCGTTATGCGCCTGCAACTGCGCCCGCAGGTTGGCCTGTAGCGCCGCGGCATCCGGGATCTCGACCTTGGCCCAGCCAAGGTCACCCAGCCGCTCGATCAGCGCGGCCTCGAGCTGGGCTTCGGATTGCACGGGGCTGGAGGTCATGGGCTTACCTTAAACGAAGAGCTTTTGCAGGAGGCCCTTCTTGAAGGCCTCCAGTTCGGAAATCTTGCGGGCGGTGGCGTCGATCTTGGCATCCAGCACCGAGAGCGCGGCGGCGATCTTGCGTTGTTCGTCGGGGTGGGGAATTTCGACGGTAAGCGATTGCAGTTGCGAAGGATACAGGTGGACGACCGAAACCCCTTGTCCAAGATTGGCGATCTCTCGGCGACGCGCGTTGTTCAGATAATAGGCGAGAAAGTCGCCATCTACAGACGAGCGCAGAACATTTATGTCACCGCCAAGCGCAACCCCTCCGAGCTCGACGCAACAGGCTCGCGCCATATCCATGCGATCCTCCCCGGAGGCGGGAATGATGACGTCGCCGGGCTTGCTCAGAAATAGCGTCTTGGGGTCTTCGTTGGTTCTGGAAATGACCTCAGAAATCCGCTCGTGATAGTGCGTGTAGATCTCTCCGTAGCGAATGCAGGGCAACGCACCATCTTCTAAGATATCGGCCTTCGAGATACCTTTGCCTTTGAAAAAGCGTGCCACATTCCCCAGCCGCCGCTCCTGCCAAGCCGGGAAGGCGCTGCCGTCGTCGCGCCTGAAGCGCAGCTCGCGCGAGAACAGGCGCTGCATCAGCCCGCGCTTGTAATCCGTGAGCGCCCCTTTCTTCTCCTTGAGAAGCACGATCTTGCGCGACGCCGTGTCGAGGAAGCCCGCGATTTTCCGTTGTTCGTCACGAGACGGAATACGCGCCTTGAGCTTCATGAATGCATCTTGGCCGAGCGTCTTGTTGCGACCCGCCCCACCCGGAGATGCCATCTCAAGAAGAGCCTTACCTCGCGGTGTCAGCAGCAACTCGCGGATGAAGTGCAGATCGCTCTGTCCATTCTTCGCCGAGAACATCGGAAACCGATGCGAAGCAATGAAGCCCTCTTCGCCCTCGGAAGTCAGCGCGACAGCCTGTTCCCAGGCAAAGACGATGTTCAGAACAAGCGTATCCGGGATGACCTCAAACACGCGCTTGTCGCCCAACTCGCGCCCAGATACTGGATCCTTGTGAAAAACTCCACGGCCGTGAGAACGAACGCCAATTTCGCGGTATTCCGCGTCGGGATCGACTGCGATAGGCTTGCTTTCGCGTTCAAGCAGGCTCGAAAAAGGCTTTGTCTGCCACTCCCCCGCAAACCCCGGAAAGCGCAGCTCTGGCACCGCCCCGCTCACAGCGGCGCCTCCAGCCCCAGCTCGGCGCAGAACGCCGCCAGTTCCTTGTCGATGTCCTGCATCTCGACGTTTATCGCCGCCACCCGGGCGCTGACCGCCTCCAGATCCACCCGCGCCTCGGGCTCGAACGTGTCGACATAGCGCGGGATGTTCAGGTTGAATTCGTTCTCCTCGATCTCGGCGCGGCTGGCGCGATGGACAAAGCGCGGCTCTTCGGCCCGGTCGCGATAGGCCGCGACGATCCGCGCCACGTCGCCCGTGCCCAGCGTGTTCTGGTTCTTGCCCTTCTCGAAACAGGTCGAGGCATCGACGAAGAGCACGTCGTCCGCCTCCTTGCATTTCTTGCACACCAGGATGCAGGTCGGAATGCCAGTGCCATAGAAGATGTTCGCCGGCAGTCCGATCACCGCGTCAAGCCAGTTGCGCTCGATCAGGAATTTGCGAATATCGCCCTCTGCGCCACCGCGGAACAACACCCCATGCGGCAGGATTACTGCCATGGTGCCGTCCTCGTCCAGATGATGCAGCATATGCTGGACGAAGGCGAAATCGGCCTTGGACGCCGGGGCGATCCGGCCGAACTCGGCAAAGCGGTCGTCGCTCTCGAAGATCTTCGCCGCCGACCATTTCGCCGAGAACGGCGGGTTGGCCACGATCGCCTCGAAGGTCCGGCCGATGTGCTGGGGATGTTCGAGCGTGTCTTCCTGCGCGATGTCGAAGGAGGAATAATGCACCCCGTGCAGGATCATATTCATCCGCGCGAGGTTGTAGGTGGTGCGGTTCAGCTCCTGCCCGAAGAAATCACCGACCGTCTTGTTGGCGTTGGAATAGTTCAGCTCGCGCGCGACCCGCAGCAGCAGGGAGGCCGAGCCGCAGGTCGGATCATAGACCGAGCGCAGGCGTTTCTTGCCGGTAGTGACGATCTTCGCCAGCACGGTCGAAACCTGCTGCGGCGTGTAGAACTCGCCCGCCTTCTTGCCCGCGCCAGAGGCGAACTTGCCGATCAAGTATTCATAGGCGTCGCCCAGCACGTCGGAGTCGGTATTGCCGAGCTGGAAGTCGATCGCGTCGAGATGGCCAAGCACTTTCGAGATCAGCGCGTTGCGCGCCTCATTCGTGCGCCCGAGCTTCGAGGAGTTGAGGTCGAGGTCTTCGAAGAGGTTGATGAAATCCTCCTCGGACTCGTTGCCCATGGTAGATTTCTGGATGTTGTCGAGCGTGTCGGCGAGGTCTTGCAGGATGAACCCGCCCGGCTGCGCGCCGCGCTGCGCCACCGCCGAGAACAGCTCGGACGGCGAGAGGTAGTAGCCCAAGGCCTCGACACAGGCGTCCTTGACGGCGGCCAGCACGTCGGCCTGCGCGGTCTCGTCCAGCGTGGCGAAGGTCAGTCCCTCGGGTTTCAGCAGCTCCTGGTCGACATAGAGGTGCAGACGCTCCGAAAGGTATTTGTAAAAGATGAAGCCCAGGATGTAGTCGCGGAACTCATCCGCATCCATCCGCCCCCGCAGCTCGTTAGCGATGTCCCAGAGCTTCTGCTCCAGCTTCTTTTTCTGTTCGTCGGTCACATCGAATTCCTGTTTCGGCTGCCGTCACGGGCATTCGCAGCCTTCAATAACGCTTTTTGACGAGTTTCTGGGAGAAAGGTAAGACGGTCAGGGCAAATTTCGCCAGAGATCTCGCCTGTCCTTTCAGCTTGTATCTCAATCGAGGTGCCCATTGCACAACGCGGATAGTTTAGGTGGTCAGACCATGCCTGCCGCGAACCTCGCGGCGTTATGTCGGCGTGGCCCCCTGAGCTACTCCCGATCCCTTGGACAGTTTCCGGGATGATTTAAGCTACTCTCTGCGCCTGCTGGTCGGTTTCGATCTGGTTGAAGTAGACCACGGCGGGCGGCTTTCCGCCATGGGCGGCGTGGGGC
>NZ_SAVB01000018.1 GCF_004022265.1 Paenirhodobacter ferrireducens | reverse complement strand
CCCCCCGCTGCGCTCCCCCCGGAGTATTTGTGTCTAGAAAAAGCTCATCGGACAGACTTTTTGGCTTTCTCCTTGCCGAAAATACCTCGGGGGTGAATGCGCCGTCAGGCGCAGAGGGGGCAGCGCCCCCTTTTTCTTTGCCTAAAGGCCAAGCCGCGCCAGCGCCGCGTCGAGCGCCGTGGTGTCGGCGATCTGCAATCGCACCGGCAGCGCCAGCACCTGCGGGCGGAAACGTGCGGGCAGGCGCACCGCATCCTTCTCGGTCGTCACCAGCTGCGCGCCGAGCAGCCGCGCCTCGGTCTCGAGCCGGGTGAGGAGCCGTGGCGTGTAGGGCTGGTGATCCTCGAGTGCTTCGGCGCGCAAAAGCTCGGCGCCCAGTCCCCGCAGGGTGGCGAAGAATTTCTCCGGATGGCCGATGCCCGCAAAGGCAAGGACCCGCAGCCCCTCCCAGTCCATCCCGGTCTGCAAGGGCTCAAGCGCGCCGGTCAGATGCGGCACGGCGATCTTGCCGCCCCATGCGGCCGCAAAGCCGGCCTGTGCAGTGGCGGGGCCGATCGAGAGCAACAGGTCGGCGCGGGCAAGCCCGGCGGCGACCGGCTCGCGCAGCGGGCCCGCGGGCAGGCAGCGGCCGTTGCCGAAGCCCTTCGCCGCATCGACCACCACGATCGACAGATCCTTGATCAGCGCCGGGTTCTGGTGGCCGTCATCGAGAACGATCGCCTGCGCTCCGGCCGCCACCGCCGCGCGCGCCCCCGCGGCGCGGTCCTTCGCCACCCAGGTCGGCGCGAAGGCCGAGATCAGCAGCGGCTCGTCGCCGGTTTCGGCGGCGCGGTGGCGGCGCTCGTCGACCTGCACCGGGCCGGTCAGGCTGCCGCCATGGCCGCGGCTGACGACATGGGCTGCGATGCCCCGCGCCGCGAGGTGCTGCACCAGGGCGATCACGGTGGGCGTCTTGCCGGTGCCGCCGGCGTTGATGTTGCCGACGCAGATCACCGGCACGCCGATGCGGGCCCCGGGCCGGCGCAACCGCTGCGCCGTCGCGGCGGCATAAAGCCCGCCGAGCGGGGCAAGCAACCGCGCCGCAAGCGTCGGCCGGTCGGGCGGGGTGAACCAGAACAGAGGTGCGCCCATCAGCGGATCTCCCCGGTCGTGGTGGTATCGAGCGTGCCGAGGATGGCGCGCGCCACGGCCTCGGCCGCACCCGCCCCGCCCGAGGTCACCGCCCAGGCGTTGTGCGCCAGCATCGCGGCACGGTCGGGCGCGATCAGGTCGGCCAGCGCATCGCCGAGCGAGCGCGCGTCATAGATCGCGCGCGCCGCACGCGCGGCATCGAGCCGGCTGTAGTCCGCGCCATAGGGGGCGGTCTGCGGCCCATGCACCACCGCCGAGCCAAGCGCCGCGGGTTCGAGCGGCGAGCGCGCATGCCCGGCCGCGCCGCTCAGCGTGCCGCCCATGTAGGTCACCGGGGCGATGCGATACCACAGCCCGTATTCGCCCGGGTCATCGGCCAGGAAGATCTGCATCTCGTCGTCGGGCTCGCCCTCGAGCGTGCGCCGCCCGGCGGCCCACCCCATCGCCTCGAGTTCGTTGACGAGCTCGGTCCCGTCGACGGGCTGGTCGGGGGCGAGGATCAGCAGCATCCGGTGCGCGTGGCGCTGCGCCTGGGCATGGGCGGTCAGCACCGCGTGCACCTCGCCCGCCGGCACCGCGGCGGCCAGCCAGACCGGCCGGGTGCGGGTGATCGAAGCGATCGAGGCGCGCTCGGTCTCGGAGCAGTGCAGCGGCTCGGGCGGCTCGGACAGGATGCCGCCGACCTCGATCCGCGCCGGATCGGCGCCGAGGCGGACCAGCGCCGCCTGGCTTTCGGGATCGCGCACGCTGATCCGGGCGAGGCGCGTCAGCAGCGCGCGTTGCAGCCGGCGTGCGAAGAAGCCACGCCGCGCCGCGCGCCCGGGCGCATGGGCGTCGATCAGCATCACCGGCACACCGGCCTCGCGTGCGCCCTCGATCAGTGCCGGCGGCAGCGCATTGCCCATCAGCACGATCAGGTCGGGGTGCCATTGCGTCAGCGCGAGCCGCACCGCCGCCGGGGCGTCCTCGACGGGCGCGATGCGGATCACCGTGTCGGGCAGCGGCGCCTCCAGCGTGGGTGGCACGCTGACCAGCAGCGAAAGCCCCGGACGCTGCTGCTGCAATCGGCGCAGCAGCAGCGCGGCAGTGGCGCCGCCGTCATGCCCGTCCTCGGCCCCCGGGTCGGGCACCAGCCAAATCAGGGGCCCCGCCGGACGCGCCGGTGCCTCGGCCGTCAGTGCCGGCCGGCGCGAGCGGGTCAGCGCGAGGCGCAGCCACAGCAGGAAGGACCGGCGCATTTCTGGCTCCGTCAGGGATCAGGCGCCGAGTTCCTCGGTCGGCGAGGCGGGAACCTCCTCGTCGCGCAGCCGGTGCAGGTGGGCGATGAAATAGCGCATGTGGGCATCGTCGACCGAGCGTTGCGCCTCGGCCTTCCAGGCGTTGAAGGCCGTCGAATAGTTCGGGAAGATGCCGACGATGTGGATCTTGCTCACATCCTTGAACTGCGTGTGTGCGGGGTCGATGAGCTCGCCGCCGAACACGAGGTGCAGCCGCTGGGTCGATTTGGACATGATCTCTCCTGTCGTTGAGATGGCGGGCGAACCCTATGCCAAGCGCGCCCTGCGCTCAAGCGGCGCCCGTGCGCGAATGTCGCAGCGAGCGCTTTTCAAGCGCTGGCCAAGCGGCTAGGGAAAGGGCATGAAACAGAGCCTGCTGCAAATCTATGACGCCCGTGTCGCCGCCGGCACGCTGCACGCCGACGCGGCGCAGCGCGCGGTCCTGCCGCTGATGGAGCGGATCCGCACCGAGCTCGAGGCGCCGGTGAAGAAGCCCGGCCTTTTCGGCCTCTTCGCCAAGCCCCCCGAGACGGTGCGCGGGCTTTACCTGTGGGGCGGGGTCGGGCGCGGCAAGTCGATGCTGATGGACCTGTTCTGCGGCGCGGTCGAGGTGCCGAAGCGGCGCGTGCATTTCCATGCCTTCATGCAGGAGGTCCAGGCGCAGATCGAGGCGGCGCGTCGGGCGAAGACCGAGGATGCGCTGTTGCCGGTGGCGAAGGCGATCGCGGCCGAGGTGCGGCTTCTGTGCTTCGACGAGATGCAGATCACCGATATCGCCGATGCGATGATCGTCGGGCGGCTCTTCGACGAGCTGTTCAAGCGCGGCGTGACCGTGGTCACCACCTCGAACCGGGTGCCCGAGGATCTCTACAAGAACGGGCTGAACCGGCAGCTGTTCCTGCCCTTCATCGGCATCATCCGCGCCGAGCTCGAGGTGCAGGAGATCGTTTCGGAAAACGACTACCGCCAGCACCGGCTGTCGGGGGCGCAGGTCTATTTCACCCCGCTTGGCCGGCCGGCGACCGAGGCGATGACGGCGCTTTGGGAAGAGCTGTCGGGCCATGACGACAGCGCGGTGCTGCGGCTCGAGGTGAAGGGGCGCGAGGTGGTGATCCCGCATTTCCACAACGGCGTCGGCCGCGCCACCTTCTGGGACCTGTGCGCCGCGGCGCTCGGCCCGGCCGATTACCTTGCCATCGCCGGCGCGGTGCGGGTGCTGATGATCGACGATATCCCGCATCTGTCGTCGTCGAACTTCAACGAGGCGAAGCGCTTCGTCACCCTGATCGACACGCTCTACGAGGCCAAGGTGCGGCTGATCTGCTCGGCCGCCGAGGAACCCGAGCGGCTTTACATCGAGGGCGAGGGCAGCTTCGAGTTCGAGCGCACCGCCAGCCGACTGCGCGAGATGCAGTCGGCCGACTGGGCCCGCGACTAGGCGAGCAGCTCGCGCACCCGCGGGATCACCTTCTCGCCGTACAGCGCGATGTTGCGCAGCTGCACCTCGGGCCGCTGCGGGCCGGAAGAGTATTTCAGCGTGAAGCGGTCGAGGCCCAGCACCCGCACCGTGCGCGCGATCTTCTGCGCCACCGTCTCGGGCGAGCCGATGTAAAGCGAGCCATGCGCGATCTCGGCCTCGTAGGCGGCGCGGGTCAGCCGCGGCCAGCCGCGCGAGCGGCCGATCATGTCGTGCATCGTCGCATAGCCCTCGAAGAACTCCTCCTTCGCGCTCTCGTCGGTCTCGCCGACATGGCCGGGCGAATGCACGCCAAGCGGCAGCATGGGGCCCTCCATCTGCGCGCGGGCGCGGCGGTAGAGGTCGGCGAGGGGCGCGAAGCGGGCGGCGTCGCCGCCGATGATCGCCATCACCAGCGGCATGTCCATCGCCGCGGCTTCCACCACCGATTGCGGGCTGCCGCCGACGCCCCGCCAGATCTTGAGGGGCGTTTCCGCGCGCGGATAGACGGTGACGCCCGTCAGCGCGGGCACGTGCCGGCCCTGGAAGCTGACCTTCTCCTGCGTCTGCAGCAGGTGGAGGAGCTGCGATTTCTCCTCGAACAGGGTCTCGTAATCGTCGAGCGCGAAGCCGAAGAGCGGGAAGCTCTCGGTGAAGGAGCCGCGGCCGATGGTGATCTCGGCGCGGCCCGGCGCGATCGCGTCGAGCGTGGCGAAACGCTGATAGAGCCGGATCGGGTCGTCCGAGGACAGCACCGTCACCGAGGTTCCGACATGGATCCGCTGCGTGCGGGCGAGGATCGCGCCGATCAGCGGTTCGGTCGCCGAGATCGCGAAATCGGGGCGGTGATGCTCGCCAAGGCCGAAATAGTCGACGCCGACGGCCTCGGCGAGCTCCGCCTCGGCCAGGGTGTCGCGGATCACCTGGGCGCCCGAGCGCCGCCCGGCGTCGTCGCGGGTGATGTCCCCGAAGGTGTCGAGGCCGAATTCGAGGGGCGTGGCTTGCGTCATGACGGGGCTCCTGTTGTGCAGCCGCGAAGATAGGGGCCGGCGGCGCCGGCGCCTAGTCGCAGGGCCGCACAGGGATCTTCGCAGAAATGCGGAGCTCAGCCGTTGTCGCGCAGCACCTTGCCGGCGAGGTAGAGCGAGCCGCAGATCAGCACCCGGGCAGTGGGATCGGCCGCCGCGAGCGTGGCCAGCGCATCGGCGACCGAGGGGGCGGTGGCGGTGCGCGCAAAGCCCGCGGCACGGGCGGCGGCCTCGGTCACCTCGGCGGGCTGCGAGTTCGGTTCCTCGGGGATGGTGATCGCGGTCAGGCTTTGCGCGACCGTGGCGAGCGGGCGCATGTAGCCCGCCTCGTCCTTGGTGTTGATCATGCCGCAGATCAGATGCGTCGGCCGCGCGGGCATGCGCGCGAGCGTCGCCGCCACCGCGGTCCCGCCCGCCGGGTTGTGCCCGCCGTCGAGCCACAGCTCGACCCCCGGCGCGCTTTCCGCGAGCGGGCCGCGGCGCAGCCGCTGCATCCGGGCGGGCCATTCGGCGCGGGTGACCGCCGCCTCGCAGGCCTCGGCATCGAAGCCCAGCAGGCGCAGCGCGGCAATCGCGGCGCCGGCGTTCTGGATCTGATGCGGGCCCGGCAGCGCCGGAAGGGGCAGATCAAGCAACCCGGTCTCGTCCTGATAGATCAGCCGGCCGCGTTCCTCGGTCACGTGCCAGTGCTGGCCATGCACGAAGAGCGGCGCGCCGACCCGGGCGGCGCGGGCCTCGATCACCTCGAGCGCCGCCTCGTCCTGCGGGCCGACGACGCAGGTCACGCCGCGTTTCAGGATCCCGGCCTTCTCGCCGGCGATCTCGGGCAGGGTCTCGCCCAGGAAGGCCTGATGGTCGATCGAGACCGGGGTGATGATGGTGAGCGCCGGCCGCTCGATCACATTCGTCGCATCGAGCCGGCCGCCCAGCCCGACCTCGAGCAGGGTGAAATCGGCCGGCGTGCGGGCGAAGGCCAGAAAGGCCGCGGCGGTGGTGATCTCGAAGAAGGTGATCGGGATGTCGCCGTTCACCTGCCGGCATTCCTCGAGCAGCGCGGCAAGATCGGGTTCCGAGATCAGCGTGCCGGCCAGCCGGATGCGCTCGTGGAAGCGGGCGAGATGGGGCGAGGTATAGGCGTGCACGCGCTTGCCCGCCGCCTCGAGCCCGGCGCGGATCATCGCCTGGGTCGAGCCCTTGCCGTTGGTGCCGGCGATGTGGATCACCGGGGGCAACGCCGTCTCGGGGTGGCCGAGGGCGGCGAGCAGCCGCTCGACCCGGTCGAGGGTGAGGTCGATCACCTTCGGGTGCAGCGCCATCAGCTGCGTCAGGATCGCGTCGGAGGGAAGGGTCGTCTCAGCAGCCATCGGGGCCCCCGGAATGGACGGAGGCCGGGGGCGCTGCCCCCGGACCCCCGAGGTATTTGCGGCAAGATGAAGGGCTCAGGCCTTCGCGAGGTCTTCGACCTTGCCCGGGGCGGGCAGGTCGCCGGCAATGGCGGGGGTGAGGCCCATCAGCATGCGGGTGATCGTGACCAGCTCCTCGCGCAGTTTCTTGCGGTGGGTGACGCGGTCGAGCATGCCGTGGTCGAGCAGGTATTCGGCGCGCTGGAAGCCCTCGGGCAGTTTCTCGCGGATCGTCTGCTCGATCACGCGCGGACCGGCAAAGCAGATCAGCGCGTTGGGTTCGGAGATCTGCACGTCGCCGAGCATGGCATAGGAGGCGGTGACGCCGCCGGTGGTCGGGTGAGTGAGCACCACGATATAGGGCAGGTGCGCTTCCTTCAGCATCTGCACCGCGACGGTGGTGCGCGGCATCTGCATCAGGCTGAGGATGCCTTCCTGCATCCGCGCGCCGCCCGCCGCGGCAAAGAGGATCAGCGGGCGCTTCGTCTTCACCGCGCGTTCGGCCGCGGCGACGATGGCATTGCCGACATACATCCCCATCGAGCCGCCCATGAAGGAAAAGTCCTGCGCGGCGGCGATGATCGGGGTGCGGCCCATCTCGCCCTCGGCGACGAGCATCGCCTCTTTCTCGCCGGTCGATTTCTGCGCGGCGCGCATCCGGTCGGGGTATTTCTTCTGGTCGCGGAACTGCAGCGGGTCGGCGATCGGCTCGGGCACCTTGATTTCGGAGAAGATGCCGCCATCGAACAGCGCGGTGAAGCGCGCGCGCGGCGAGATCGCCATGTGGTGGTCGCAGTTCGTGCAGACGTTCAGGTTCTCGGCCAGCTCGCGGTGGAACAGCATGGTCCCGCATTCGGGGCACTTGGTCCACAGGTTCTCGGGCATCTCGCGGCGCGAGAACAACGAGTTGATCTTCGGTTTGACGTAGTTCGAGATCCAGTTCATCGGTCTTGAGCCCCTTTCGTGCGCTTGCCGCGACGTCTGGTCCAGATAAGCCGGCAGGCCGGGAATTGCAATCAGACGCGCAGCGCAAGCCGCGCGGCAAGCCAGGCGACGAGCATCGCGGCGACGTCGGCGGCGAGATAGGGGCCGAAGGCCGCCGCATCGCGCGGGTTGATGACGATGGTGTAGAGCGCGAGCCCGTCGAGCTGGCCGTAGAGCCCGACAAGGATCATCGAGGAGAGGTTGTTGGTGAAGTGCAGCGCCAGCGCCGCGCCGAGATTGCCGGTGCGCGCGGTCAGGTCGGCAGCAAGGCAGCCGAAGCCCATCGCCCAGAGCGCCGGCCAGAGCGCCATCGGCCCGAACTCGGCCGGCGAATAGTGCAAGGCGCCGAACAGCGCCGAAGGCGCCACCATCCACACCCAGGGCGAGCGGCTGCGCGCGGCAAGCTGCTGCAGCAGGTAGCCGCGGAAGATCAGCTCCTCGGCGGCGATCTGCACGAGAAGAAGCGGCAGCATCACCGGCAGCCAGCGCAGCACCGTGGCGGGCGGCACCGAGCGGCCGACATTCGGGTCAAGGAACGCGAGCGGGAAGAGCGCGAGGGCCAGGCCGAAAAGCGGCACGCCGGCGCGCAGCGCGTCGCGCCCGGCGCCGGGGCCGAGGAGGCTTTGCAGGCCGCGGCGGTGCAGCGCCCGCGTCACGGCCAGCACGGCGAGTGCCATCGGCACAAAGGTGGCGAGCAGCATCGCCAGCCCCGCAGGCGTGCCGGCGCGGGAGATCTCGGCCATCAGCCGGGCAAAGCGCATCGGCGCGAGCTGGTGGCCGATCAGCGTCAGCGTGCCGAAGACCGCCCCCCAGTAGAGCGCGACGATCAGCACCAGACCAAGCGCCGTGCGCCACAGCTCGGCCCGCGGCTGCGCCAGGGCGGCAAAGGCCGCGAGCGGGCGCCAGGCGGGGCTCATGCGGCCCGGGCCGTCGGGAGCATGCAAGGATCGTCGTGGCCGATCGGCGGAAGGGGGAAGGGCATTGCATCCTCGGTTTGCGCTGACCGCGGCAGGCTAATGCCGTGCCGGGCGGGGAGCAAGGCGCGCTTTACATTGCCCGGCCGCCAGAGGAAGAAGCGCCGCCCGCGACACTGCGGGCGCAACGGCGGTTTCCCGATGTTCGAAGTGTCCCTCGACCTTGCCCTGATGCTGATCGGTGCGGCCTTTGCTGCCGGGTTCGTCGATTCGATCGCCGGCGGTGGCGGGCTCATCACCCTGCCGGTGCTGCTTCTGGCCGGGGCGACGCCGCTGCAGGCGCTGTCGACGAACAAGGTGCAGGGGGTGTTCGGCGCGGCGACCGCGGCGCTCGCCTATGCGCGGGCGGGGCATGTGCGACTGTCGCATCAGCTGCGGCCCGCGGTGCTGGCCTTCATCGCGGGGCTGGTCGGTGCCGGGCTCGTCTCGGTGATCCCGACCGGCGGGCTGCGGATCGCGCTGCCGGTGGTGCTGATCGCGATCGCCGCGTTCTTCGCGCTGAAGAAGGGGCTGGATGACACCGACCGGGGCGAGCGGATCCGACCGGCCGCCTTCACCGCGTTCGTCGTGCCGCTGATCGGTTTTTACGACGGGTTGATCGGGCCCGGGGCCGGCGCCTTCTACATGATCGGCTTCGTCACGCTCGCGGGCTATGGCGTGCTGAAGGCCACCGCGCACACGAAGTTGCTGAACTTCGCCTCGAATCTCGGCGGGCTGATCGCCTTTGCCGCGGCGGGGGCGCCGTGGTGGGCGATGGGGCTGGCCATGGGGCTTGCACAGGTGGCGGGCGCCCGGCTCGGCGCCCGGCTGGCGATGCGGGTGGGGGCGAAGGTGATCAAGCCATTGCTGGTGACCACCTCGACCCTGCTGGCGCTGCGATTGCTCTGGCAGATGCTTTAAGGTTCAGGCGAAGCCGGGCGCCAGACGCATGCCGCCGGTGACGAAGCCGCGCCAGTTCCGCTGCACGCTCGGGATCAGCTCCTCGACCACCGGATGCGCGGGATCGAGCGCGCCGAGCTTCACCAGAAGCGCGGTGATCGCCGCTTCCGAGGCGCGGGTGCCGCCGTCGACGATCTTCAGCGCGATGCCGCGTTTCTGCTCGGGCAGGATCGCGACATAGACCGCCTCCGCCCCGGTCTTCACCGCAACGGTGCCGCCCATGGCGCGCATCAGCCGGGTGCAGGCGCGCTCCTCGCCCGCCACCATCTCGGGGAAGGCGGCCATGGCGCGGGCCAGCCGGGCGGCCGCGGCCTCGCGGATGGAGCCCTCTGGGTTTGCCGCGGCGAAGAACTGCATCGCGCGGGCAAGGCCCGTCACCGTGCAGGCGAAATTCGGCGCCGAGCAGCCGTCGATGCCGTAACCGGGCGAGGTCTCCTGCGTCACCTCCTCGAAGGCGGTCTTCACCGCGCGCTGCACCGGATGGTCGATCTCGACATATTCGCTGCCGCCCTTCAGGTGCCGGTTCAGCGTCAGGAAGCCCGCATGCTTGCCCGAGCAGTTGTTGTGCAGCTGGCAGGGCGTCTCGTGGGTGCAGGTCAGGCGGGTGTTCTCCGCCTTGTCCCAGGGCATGTGCACGCCGCAGCGCAGATCGCCCTCGGCCATGCCGAGATCGGCCAGCCAGCCCGCCACGGCGTCGCGGTGCAGCGCCGCGCCCGAATGGCTGGCGCAGGACAGGGCAAGCTGGCGCTCGCTCAGCCCCGCGGCATCGGCCGCGCCGCTTTCCAGAAGTGGCAGCGCCTGCAGCATCTTGCACGACGAACGCGGGAAGATCACCGTCTCGGGATCGCCCCAGGCGGCCTCGATCCCGCCCGGGCCGAAGACCACCGCATGGCCCGCATGGACCGATTCGAGCATCCCGCCCCGCCACAATTCGATCATCGGCACTGCCGTCATTGGCTTTTCCCCTCTTCACGCATGCGCGAATTCCTGCCCGGGGGGCTTTCGTCCCGGGGCACTTTCTTGTTATCTGTGGAATATCGAGTTGAATCCGCAACCGCCATTGTCAAGAAGGGCCAAAGGCCCGCGCGGGCGGTCAGAGGCATCAGGCAGCTGGAGGCTGTAACAATGAAGACTTTCATCCTGCGGGGCGCTGCGATTCTGGCTGCTTCGCTTCTCGTTCCCGGGATCGCCGGCGCGCAGCAGACCTCGAACCGCGTCGCCGCAAAGACCGACTGGAGCGTCTTCGTCGAAGAAAAGCCCAAGGAATGCTGGGGCGTCACCTCGCCCAAGGAAACGGTGAACACCAAGGACGGCAAGCCCACCCAGGTGCGGCGCGGCGACATCCTGCTGTTCGTCACCTTCCGTCCGGGCAAGGGCGGCGAGGTTTCGTTCATGGGTGGCTATCCTTTCGCCCCGGGCTCGACCGCCGACATGGTGGTGAACAACGGCCAGAAATTCCAGCTCTTCACCGATGGCGAGGGCGCCTGGGCGGGCTCGGCCGATCAGGATGCGAAGATCATCGCGGCGCTGAAGGGCGGTGCCGACGTGACGATCACCGCGCATTCGGCGCGCGGCACGCAGACCAGCGACAAGTTCTCGCTGATGGGCTTCACCGCCGCGATGGACGAGGCCGCCAAGCGCTGCAAGTAAGCTAGGCGCCCCATTGCGCGACGCAGGCCCCGGCAGTGCCGGGGCTTTTGCATTTGCACTACCGTTTCGGGCGCGAATCCCCTATATGAAGCGCTTCATTGCCGGGACATTGCCATGACCACGCCCTCCGCACCGATCACTCAAGACGTGCTGACCATTCCGCGCAAGCTGCCCGAAGGCGGCAAGGTGAACCTC
The DNA here is from genome assembly GCF_004022265.1 of Paenirhodobacter ferrireducens. GTDB lineage: Bacteria > Pseudomonadota > Alphaproteobacteria > Rhodobacterales > Rhodobacteraceae > Rhodobacter > Rhodobacter ferrireducens. The sequence continues at coordinate 63,551 of NZ_SAVB01000018.1, read as the reverse complement.
GTGGGGCTCACCCGCGAGCAGCTGCGCGCCGCGCTGATCGAGGCCGGCACGCCCGAGAAGCAGGCGAAGATGCGCGTCGGCCAGATCTGGCAGTGGGTCTATCACTGGGGCGTGCGCGACTTCGCGCAGATGACGAACCTTGCCAAGGACTACCGCGCGCTGCTCGACGAGAAGTTCGAGATCGGCCTGCCCGAGGTGGTGACCCGGCAGGTCTCGCTCGACGGCACCCGCAAGTATCTGCTGCGCATCGCCGGCGGGCACGAGGTGGAGATGGTCTACATCCCCGAGGAAAGCCGCGGCACGCTGTGCATCAGCTCGCAGGTGGGCTGCACGCTGACCTGCACCTTCTGCCACACCGGCACGCAGAAGCTGGTGCGCAACCTGACCGCGGGCGAGATCGTCGGCCAGGTTCTGGTGGCGCGCGACGACCTCGGCGAATGGCCCGAGCCGGGCGAACCGAAGAACGACGTGCGGCTGGTGTCGAACGTCGTGCTGATGGGCATGGGCGAGCCGCTTTACAACTTCGACAACGTGCGCGATGCGATGTCGGTGGTGATGGACGGCGAGGGGATCTCTCTCAGCCGCCGGCGGATCACGCTCTCGACCTCGGGCGTGGTGCCCGAGATCGCCCGCGCCGCCGAGGAAATCGGCTGTCTGCTGGCGGTCAGCTTCCACGCCACCACCGACGAGGTGCGCGACAAGCTGGTGCCGATCAACAAGCGCTGGAACATCGAGACGCTGCTGAACACGCTGCGCGAATACCCGCGGCTGTCGAACAGCGAGCGGATCACGTTTGAATACGTGATGCTGAAGGATGTGAACGACACCGACGACGACGCGCGCCGGCTGGTCAAGCTGATCCGCGGCATCCCGGCGAAGATCAACCTGATCCCGTTCAACGAATGGCCCGGTGCGCCCTATCAGCGCAGCGACTGGGACCGGATCGAGGCCTTCGCCGACATCATCTACAAGGCGGGCTATGCCAGCCCGATCCGCACCCCGCGCGGCGAGGACATCATGGCCGCCTGCGGTCAGCTGAAATCGGCGACCGAGCGGGCGCGCAAGTCGAAGGCGCAGATCGCCGCCGAGGCGGGGCTGTAAGCCCCGCGTCCGGCCGCGCAGGGGCGGCCGGGATCGCGATCGTTTCAGGACGTTCTCAGCGGCCCTGCCACAGGCACCAGTCGGCGCCGTAGAAGTGGATGCGGTACTCGGGTTCGCCCGGCCGCGTCACCGCCTTGCACTCACTCGCCAGCATGCCGCCCGGGTGCGTGCTCAGCCAGGCCTCGGCCTGTTCCGGCTCCAGCACATCGACGGGTTTCGTCAGCCGCCCCTCGAAGCCGAATTCGGCGTTGTAGCGGTCGGTGACCACCGCCATGCCCTGGTCCTGATGCGCCGCAAGGATCTGCGCGATCGGGGTGGTGTCATAGGCCGGCGCGAGCCCGGTGGTGCCGATCAGCCCCAGAAGCGCCAGCACGAAGCCAAGCCCCAGCGTGGCCAGCCCCGCGACGCGCGGCAGCACCAGTGCGGCCAGCGCAAGGATCAGGCACAAGACCGCAAAGCCCGCGACCGGGGCGAGCGGTTGCAGCATCGCGACCGTCGTCGCATCGCCCTTGCCGAGCGCTGCGGCGAGGGCCGCCCCGCCCGCCAGCAGTACCAGCAGCGCCGCCGGCAGCGCGCCAAGTCCGCGCACCTCGCCACGCCCGCCCGCGATCAGCGCGCGGGCGAAGATCAGCGCCACGGCCGGAAGTTCCGGGATCAGGTAATGCACCTGCTTGCCCGAGACGAGCGAGAACAGCACGAGCCCCGCCCCGGCCTGGATCAGGCACAGCCGCAGCGCGCGATCCGACAGCGACAGCCGCCGCAGCCCGCGCCACAGCGAGGGCGTCCAGACCCAGGGGAAGAGCAGCAGCGGCGTCAGCGCCAGCAGCCAGTACCACGGCCGGGCATGGGCAAAGGATTGCACGGTGCGGCCCGCGGTCTGTTCCCACAAGATCATGTGCCGGTATTCCGGCCCGCCCAGAATCGCCGCCGGCACCACCCAGAGCCCGACGATCGCCAGCGCGATCACAAGGGCAAGCGCCGCGCCGCGCGCAATCTCACCGCCGCTCGGCCGGCGGATGGAATTCGCCCAGAGCGGCACCGTCAGCAGCGCCGGTCCGAGATGCAGCAGGATCACCGGCCCCTTCGCCAGCACCCCGAAGGCCAGCGCCAGGCCAAAGCCCGCCCAGGCCCGCCGGTTCACCCCCGGCGCCGAGGTTGCGCTGACCAGCGCCAGCAGACCGCCGACCGTCGCCGCGGCGAGCATCGTGTCGAACATCACCGCGCCGCCGTAGATCGCGAAGAAGCTGGTTCCGGCCAGCACCGCGGCGGCGATCGCGCCCGTCGTCTCGTCCCACAGTCGCGCGCCAAGCCGCCAGCTGCCCCAGACCGCTGCCAGCCCGAAGGCCGGCCCGACCAGCCGCGCGCCGATGTCGCTGACATGGCCGGTGAGGAACCACACCAGGTTCATCAGCCAGAACAGCATCGGCGGCTTGTCAGTGTAGATCTCGAAGTTCTTGTGCGGCACCAGGAAATCGCCGGTCACCCGCATCTCCCAGGCGACGTCGATATAGCGCGTCTCGTCGATCGGGATCAGTGGCCGCAGCAGCACGCCCGCCACCGCCACCGCCGCGAAGGCGATCAGCATCGCCAGTGCCAAAGAGCGCGCGCGCGCCGTGTCCATGTTACTCACAGCCGTAATCCCAGCCGTCAATGATTGCGAGCGCATCTGCTGCGGTCTCGACGAAGGAGATCAGCTCGAGATCCTGCGGCGAGATCGTGCCGGCCTCGGCCAGCATGGTCCAGTTCACCACGCTCTTCCAGAACTCGGTGCCGAACAGGATGAACGGGATCCGCCGCATCCGTCGCGTCTGGATCAGGGTCAGCGCCTCGAACATCTCGTCGAGCGTGCCGAAGCCGCCCGGGAAGACACAGACCGCGCGCGCGCGCATCAGGAAATGCATCTTGCGGATGGCGAAATAGTGGAAGTTGAAGCTGAGATCCGGCGTCACCCAGGCATTTGGTGCCTGCTCGTGCGGCAGCATGATATTGAGCCCGATCGACTGGCCGCCGGCCTCGTGCGCGCCGAGGTTGCCGGCCTCCATCACGCCCGGCCCGCCGCCGGTGCACACGACCAGCTGGCGGCCATAGGTCTCGAGCGAGCGTTCGGTCACCGCGCGGGCGAAGCGGCGCGCCTCCTCGTAGAAATGCGACAGTTCCGCAAGAGCCGGGGTCTTGGCCGTCTCTTTCTTCTCGGGCGCGGGGATGCGGGCGCCGCCGAACATCACCACCGTGCTCTCGATGCCGCGCTCGTCGAGCACCATCTGCGGCTTCAGCAGTTCAAGTTGCAGCCGCACCGGGCGCAGTTCTGGGCGCATCATGAATTCTTCGTCGATGAAGGCGAGGCGATAGGCGGGAGAGCGGCTTTGCGGCGTGTCCGGGATGCGGTGCGAGGCCCTTGCGTCCTCGATCGAATCGCGGAACGTATGGCTGCTGTGCTCTTCTGTCATGGCGGTCCTGCTCGTTGCGCCTGCGGCTGCTTCCAACTATAGGGAGAGGCAAGCAGAAGCCACCTGAAACCGCAAGATCCGGAGGACGCCCATGTCCACATCCTCGCTCGAAGCCGCCATCGAAGTTGCCTGGGAAACCCGCGACACCATCACCCCCGCCAGCAAGGGCGCGGTGCGGGACGCGATCGAGGAGACACTTGCCGCGCTCGACACCGGCAAGCTGCGCGTCGCCGAGAAGATGGCCGATGGCAGCTGGCAGGTGAACCAGTGGGCGAAGAAGGCGGTGCTGCTCGGCTTCCGGCTGAAGGACATGGCGATGCAGTCGGGCGGGCCGCAGGGCTCGAGCTGGTGGGACAAGGTCGACAGCAAGTTCGCCGGCTGGGGCGAGCCGGAATGGACCCAGGCCGGGTTCCGCGCCGTGCCGAACTGCATCGTGCGCCGCTCGGCCTTCATCGGCAAGGGCGTGGTGCTGATGCCGTCCTTCGTCAACCTCGGCGCCTATGTCGACGAGAACACGATGGTCGACACCTGGGCGACGGTCGGTTCCTGCGCGCAGATCGGCAAGAACGTGCACCTGTCGGGCGGCGTCGGCATCGGCGGCGTGCTGGAACCGATGCAGGCCGGCCCGACGATCATCGAGGACAACTGCTTCATCGGCGCCCGCTCCGAGGTGGTCGAGGGCGTGATCGTGCGTGAGGGCTCGGTTCTCGGCATGGGGGTGTTCATCGGCAAGTCGACGAAGATCGTCGACCGCGAGACCGGCGAGATCATGTATGGCGAAGTGCCGCCCTATTCGGTTGTCGTCTCGGGCTCGCTGCCGTCGAAGAACGGCGTGAACCTCTATTGCGCAGTGATCGTGAAGCGTGTCGACGCGCAGACCCGGTCGAAGACCGGCATCAACGAGCTGCTGCGCGACTGAGCGCGACCGGGGCGGGCCAGCGGCCTGCCCCCCTTTTCCGGAGCCCCGCCATGACCGAGACCCCCGAGGACAAGCCCGCCAAGGCGAAACGGCCGCAGCAGGTCTATACCCTGCTGGTCGAGGTCGGCCGGCACGAGAACGACGGCCTGCCGAAGGGCGCGACCGGGGCGGGGCTGGTGATCTATGCCTCGGGCGTCGACGAGGCCGAGGCGGTGCGCGAGACCGTGGCGATCCTGAAACAGGCCGATCTCGCGCCGCTTGACGTCACCGGCTATGGCACGCTGGCCGAGCGGGAGAAACTCGGCCACGAGATCGACGACGAGGAACGCGCGCTGATGGACCGCGCGCTGGCCGAAAACTCGGTGATCGTGGCGCAGATGACGCCCTTCTACGGCGAGGACCGGGGCGAGCGCGGCTGAGCGATCGCCCGCCAAGGCGGATTGCGACCGGGCGCCGGCCTGCTACACTGTTTCGTAACAACAAACAGCGAGCAGAGCCCATGATCCGTGTCGTAAAGATTGCCACCCTGTCCCTCGTCGCCCTTGCCGGGCTTTCGGCCTGCGCCGGCCCGATCGGCCGGGCCGAGCAGCCGAAGCGCGGAGAGAGCCAGATGATCGAAGAGATTCCCACCGTCGACCCGGCCGTGCAGCGCGGCTTCGAGAACTGGCTCGTCACCTTCAAGCCGCGCGCGCTGGCCTCGGGGATCAGCGAGACGACCTGGGCCAATGCCACCCGGGGCATCCGCTACAACCCGAAGGTGATCGAGCGCGACCGCAATCAGGCCGAGTTCACCAAGACGATCTGGCAATATCTCGACAGCGCGGTCTCCGACACCCGGATCGAGAACGGCCGCGCGGCGCTGCGCGAGCATGCGGCGCTGCTGAACCAGATCGAGGCGCGCTATGGCGTCGAGAAGGAGGTCGTCGTCGCAGTTTGGGGCATGGAGTCGAACTTCGGCAACAACCGCGGCAAGGTGCTGATCGTGCCGGCGCTGGCGACGCTCGCCTATGACGGCCGCCGCGGCAACTTCTTCGCGCAACAGTTCATCGACGCGCTGAAGATCATCCAGGCGGGCGACACCGATGCGCGGCACATGACCGGGTCCTGGGCGGGCGCGATGGGGCACACGCAGTTCATCCCCTCCTCCTACCTGTCCTTCGCGGTCGATTTCACCGGCGACGGCAAGCGCGACATCTGGTCGGACAACCCGGCCGATGCGCTCGCCTCGACCGCGGCCTATCTGGCGCGCTCGGGCTGGTCGAAGGGCCAGCCCTGGGGGGTCGAGGTGCGCCTGCCGCAGGGGTTCAACTACAACCTCGCCGGCAAGAAGACGAAGAAGTCGCCCTCTGACTGGGCGGCGCTTGGCGTGCGGGGGGTGAACGGCGGCACGGTGCCGAATTACGGCCCGGCCTCGATCCTGCTGCCCGCCGGGGCGGGCGGTCCGGCCCTGATGATCTTCGGCAATTTCACTGCGATCTCGCGTTACAACAACGCCGATGCCTATGTGATCGGGGTCGGGCATCTGTCCGACCGGCTGAAGGGGGCGGGGCCCTTCGTCCATCCCTGGCCGCGCGACGCCCGCTCGCTGACCCAGGCCGAGCGCAGCGAGCTGCAGACGCGGCTCACCGCGCTTGGCTATGACACCCAGGGCACCGACGGCATGATCGGCGCGAACAGCATCGCCGCGATCGAGGCCTACCAGCGCGCGAACGGGCTGGCGCCCGATGGCTATGCCTCGCTCTCGCTGCTCGAACGGCTGCGCTGAGCGCGGCCGTCAGGGCAGGGGCGTGACGCCGATCACCGGCGCGTGCAGGTGCCATAGCGTGACCCAGGCGAGAAGGCCCAGGCCGAGCCGGACGAGCGAGGGTCCATGCGCCGGGCGCCAGCGGCCGCTGAGCAGCGCCTGAAACGGCACCGACGAGGTGCGGGCCGCGAGCCGCGCGAAGTCGGCCGCGCCCCAGGCCCTGCGCTTGCGCCCCTCCATCGCCCGCATGCCAGTCGCCGAGAAGATCAGGAAGGCGCCGAACAGGATCACATGCGCGAGGTCGCCGTTCACCAGCAGGTGCACGGAAGACCACAGCACCAGTGCCCACAGCAGCGGCTGGCGCACCAGTCCGGCGATGCCGGGATGATCGGGATCGAAGCCCGTGGCGCGTCCCTCGAAGGCGAAGGGATTGGGCGCGCCGATGCCGAAGGCGACCAGCACGATCGCCACCGGCATCACCAGATTGGCGAGCCAGCGCATCCAGTCCTGCTGCATCCACAGCACCACAGCGGGTGCATGCCCGGCGGCGAAGATCAGCCAGAACAGCAGTGCCGTCGAGGTCAGGCTGAAGGCCCAGACCCATCCCCGCCGACCAAGCCGCGCAACCAGGGCCGTTTTCAGCCGCGCATTCGCCGGCACCAGATGCGAGGCCATGAACAGCCCGCCTGCCAGAAGAAATTCGCCCCAGCCTGCCATCGTGCCGCCTCCTCTTGGACCGCCCCCAGAAATGATGCAAAGCTGGCGAAACCGCAATCAGCCGAGCTGCCCATGACCACGCCCCTTGTCCGCGCGCTTGCCGCGCTCGATGTCGCCAATGCCGCCGATCCGACGCGCGAGGATGGAGAACCCGCGGCGCTGCTCTATGGCCGGCGGATGTCGGCGGAACTGGCGCGGCTGGTTCCCGAGGCCTCGGAGCCCTTGCAGATCGCCGCCCGCGGCCAGCATGTCGAGCGCTGGCTCCTGCCGCGCAAGGACTATCCCGAAGGGCGCACGGGCTATCTGGACTGGCGCCGCGAGCAGGGCCGCCGCCATGCCGGGCGCGTGGGCGAGATCATGCGCGCGGCGGGCTATGACGAGGAGGCGATCGCGCAGGCCGGGCGGATGCTGCGCAAGGAGGGGATCAAGCGCGACGCCGAGGTGCAGGCGCTGGAAGACGTGATCTGCTTCGTCTTCCTGCGCCACTATTTCGCGCCCTTCGCGCCGACTCAGGCGCCCGAGGCGCTGCAGAAGATCGTCGAGAAGACGGCGCGCAAGATGTCGGCCGGGGGGCGCGTCCGGGCGCTTGCCGAGTTCGACCTGCCCGAGCCCTTCGCCGCCGCCTTCCGCGACTAGCCCTGTTTCGAGAGCTGGACGGCGAGGATGCCGCCGGCGATCACCGCAACGCCGAGCAGGTCGAGCGCGCCAAGCCGCTCGCCCAGCACCGCGGCGGCAATGGCGACGCCGAAGAACGGGTTGAGGAAGTGGAAGGTGGCGGCCTTGACCGCGCCGATCCGGCCGACCAGCTTGAACCAGATCCAGGTCGCCAGAACGCCGGGGATCAGCACGGTATAGGTAAAGGCGCCGATCAGCCGCGGGCTCATGTGGACCGCCGTCCAGTCCTCGGTGGCCGCCGAGACGACCGCCAGCACCGCGGCGCCGACGAACATCTGCAACCCGACGATCATCATCACATTGCCGCCCCCCGAGGCGCCGCGCACGGTGAGCGTGGCAATCGAGAGCGCCAGCGCGCCGCCGAAGCACAGCGCCATGCCGACCGGATCGACCCCGCCCGACAGCCGCGCCCCCATGATGATCGCGACGCCGATGACGCCCGCGATCAGCCCCGCAAGGCCGAGCGGTCGCACCCGGTCGCGAAACACCGCCCAGCCGAGGAAGGCCACCATCAGCGGCATGGTCGAGGCGATGATCGAGGCGACCGAGGCCTGCACCCATTGCATCGCGACGAAGTTCAGCCCGAGGTAAAGCGCGTTCTGGCATAGTCCGAAGATCAGCGCTGCGCGCCATTGTGCCCGGCTCAGCCGCAGGCTCTGGCCAAGCGCCAGCGCGATACCGGTGCCGATCAGCCCCGAGAACAGGAAGCGCAGAGCCAGCGCGAAAAGCGGCGGCGCCTCGGCGACAATCATCCGTGCCGAGGTGAAGGCCGAGGACCACATCAGGGCAAAGGCCAGCCCCATGCCGATTGCGCGCAGATCCATCCTGTTCTCCTGCCTGGGGGAGGACAAAGAAAAAGGCCGCCCCGATTGCTCGAAGGGCGACCCTGTCCGATCCTGGCGCGCCCCGCAAGGGGCGGCGGATGATCAGCCGTTGACGCTGTCCTTCAGGACCTTCGCAACGGTAACCTTGACCTGCTTGTCGGCCGGCTTGGTGATCGTTTCGCCGGTGGCCGGGTTGCGCACCTGACGCTCCGGACGAGCCTTGCAGGAAACCTTGCCGATGCCCGGCAGGGTGACGGCGCCGCCTTCAGCGACTTCCTTGGTCACGATCGCGGCAACGGCGTCGAGCGCGGCCGAGGCGGTCTTCTTGTCCGAGCCCATTGCTTCGGCAACAGCCGCCACGAGCTGGGTCTTGGTCATCGGTTTCGACATGAATCTTCCTCTCATGTGCCCCGTGATCCGGGGTCATCAGCTTCCGCGTGACGCGGCTTCGTGCGCCCTCTAACACACGGTTTTTTTCAGCATGGCAAGCGATTTCGGCACTGCTGGGCGGATTTCCACGCGTCAGAGGAAGGCCGTTTCCTCGAAGCTGCGCAACTTTCGGCTATGGATGCGCTCAAGCGGCATGTCACGCAGCTTCTCCATCGCGCGCACACCGATCAGCAGGTGATTGGCCACCTGGGTGCGATAGAATTCGGTCGCCATGCCGGGCAGCTTCAGCTCGCCGTGCAGCGGCTTGTCCGAAACGCACAGAAGCGTGCCATAGGGCACGCGGAAGCGGAAGCCGTTTGCCGCGATCGTCGCCGATTCCATGTCGAGCCCGACGGCGCGCGACTGGCTCAGCCGGTGCACCGGGCCGGACTGGTCGCGCAGCTCCCAGTTGCGGTTCGCGATGGTGGCGACGGTGCCGGTGCGCATGATCCGCTTCAGCTCGTATCCCTCGAGCTTGGTGACCTCGGCCACCGCCTCCTGCAGCGCCACCTGCACCTCGGCGAGCGCCGGGATCGGCACCCAGACCGGCAGGTCGTCGTCAAGTACCCCATCCTCGCGCAGGTAGGCATGCGCCAGCACGAAATCGCCCAGAGACTGCGAATTGCGCAGCCCGGCGCAATGGCCGACCATCATCCAGACATGCGGGCGCAGCACCGCGATATGGTCGGTCGCGGTCTTCGCGTTCGAGGGGCCGACGCCGATGTTCACCAGCGTGACGCCGTTCCCGTCGGGGCGCTTGAGGTGATAGGTCGGCATCTGCGGCAGCTTGGCAAGCGGCGGGATCACCCCGTCGGGGGTGGTGATCTCGGCATTGCCGGGGGCGACGAAGCTCGTGTAGCCCTCGGCCGGATCGGCAAGCTTCGCCCGCGCCACCTTCTCGAATTCCTCGACGTAGAACTGGTAGTTGGTGAACAGCACGTGGTTCTGGAAATGCTCGGCCGCGGTCGCGGTGTAATGGCTGAGCCGCGCGAGCGAATAATCGACGCGCTGCGCGGTGAAGGGCGCAAGATGACCCGAGCCGTCCGGGTTCCGCCCGGCGGTGCCGTTCACGATGTCATCGTTCATCGTGGCGAGGTCGGGCACGTCGAAGACGTCGCGCAGCGAGAAGGCGAGCACGCCTTCCTGCGGCACGGTCACGCCGGGCTGCGCGGCGACGGCGAAATGCACCGGGATCGGCGTGGCCGAGGGGCCGATCTGCACCGGCACGCCGTGGTTGCGGATCAGAAGCCCGATCTGCTGCGTCAGATAGTTGCGGAACAGATCCGGCCGGGTGATCGTCGCGACATAGGTGCCCGGCAGCGGCACATGGCCGAAGCTGAGCCGGGCATCGGCCTTGAGATGCGAGGAGACGGTCAGCCGCACCTCGGGGTAGAAGGCGCGAAACCGCGCCATCGCGCGGCCGCTTTCCAGCACCTCGTTGAATTTCGTCAGCAGGAATTCCGTCGCCTCGGCGTAAAGCTGTTCCAGCCGCGCCACTGCAGCCTTTGCATCGGTGAACAGTTCGGGCGCGGGAGAATGCGGCGTCAGGATGGTCAGCGGTTCGTTCATTCGAAAAGATCCGTCAGTTCAAAGCGCGTCACGTCGACAAGGCCGAGATCCGAGATCCGGATCTCGGGGATGACGACGAGCGCGAGCAGCGAATGCTGCATGTAGGCGTTGTTCAGGGTGCAGCCGCACTCGGCCATCGCGGCGACCATGCGGCTGGCGCGGGCGGCGACCTCGGCCGCCGGATCGTCCGACATCAGCCCGGCGATCGGCAGTGGCACGGCGGCGATCTCGGCGCCGTCCTTCCACACCGTGATGCCGCCGCCCATCTCGCCCAGCCGGTTCGCCGCGGCGGCCATGCTGTCGCGGTCGGTGCCGACGACGATCATGTGGTGGCTGTCATGCGCGACGGTCGAGCCGATCGCCATCCGGCCGGTGTAGCCGAAGCCCGAGACGAAGCCGTTCACCACGCCGCCGGTGCCGCGGTGCCGTTCGACCAGCGCGATCTGGGCGATGTCCTTCGCCGCGTCGGGCTGGGCGAGGCCGTCGGCCACGGCGAGCTCGGCGGTCAGCGCCTTCGTCGGTGCCTGGTTCTCGACCACGCCGATCACCTTGGCGGTGACGGTATTCGCCCCCTCGGGCGCGGCGATGGCGAAATCGGCGGCGGTCAGGTGCTTGCCCAGATGCACGGTCTGGCGTGCGCTTTCGGGCCAGTCGTAATGCGGGCACTCGGCCAGCAGCCGGCCATTCTCGGCAACGATCCGGCCGCGGGCGATCACCGTCTCGACCGGCAGGGTGACGAGATCCGAGGACAGGATCACGTCCGCCCGCCGCCCGGGCGCGATCGAGCCGAGCTCGCGCTCCAGCCCGAAATGCGTCGCGGTGTTGACCGTGCACATCTGCAACGCCACCAGCGGCGGGCAGCCGCAGGCAACCGCATGGCGATAGACGCGGTTCATGTGGCCCTCGTCCACCAGCGTGCCGGAGTGGCAATCGTCGGTGCACAGGATGAAGTTGCGCGGATCGAGGCCCTTTTCGGTGACCGCGGTGATCTGCGTCTTGACGTCATACCACGCCGAGCCGAGCCGCATCATCGAGCGCATGCCGTTCCTGACCCGCGCGATGGCGTCCTCCTCGCGCGTGCCCTCGTGGTCGTCGGCCGGCCCGCCGGCCAGATAGGCACGGAAGGGCGCGCCCTTGTCGGGGCTGGCGTAATGGCCGCCGACGGTCTTGCGTGCATCTTGCGTCGCCGCGATCTCGGCCAGCATCTTCGGATCGCCGGCGATCACGCCGGGGAAGTTCATCATCTCGCCGAGCCCGATGATCCCGGGCCAGGTCATCGCCTCGGTCACATCCTCGGCCGAGATCTCGAAGCCGGTGGTCTCGAGCCCCGGCGCCGAGGGGGCGCAGGAGGGCATCTGGGTGAAGATGCTGACGGGCTGCATCAGCGCCTCGTCATGCATCATCCGCACGCCGGCAAGGCCCAGCACGTTGGCGATCTCGTGCGGGTCGGTGAACATCGTCGTGGTGCCGTGCGGGATGACGGCGGCGGCGAATTCCGCGGGGGTCAGCATGCCGGATTCGATGTGCATGTGGCCGTCGATCAGCCCGGGCAGCATGAAGCGCCCGTTCGCCTCGATCACCTGGGTGTCGGGGCCGATCGCGTCCGACAGATCCGGCGCGATGGCGGCAAAGCGGCCCTCGGCGATGGCGATATCATAGCCGTCCAGCACCTCGCGCGACTGGACGTTGACCCATTTGCCCTGCCGGATCACGGTATCGGCGGGCGACCGGCCCGCAGCGACGGCGATCAGACGCGGCGCGGCCTCGGGCCATGTTTTCAAGGTGTTCATCTGTTCCATGTCTCAGGGTGCCACCAGTGCCGGGCCCGTGCAAGTGATGTTGTGATGACAGGGGGCGCGCGCTACATCTTGGGGATGGAACAGGCTCAGAAACCCCGCATCACGATCACCTATTGCACCGGCTGCAACTGGCTGCTGCGCGCTGGCTGGATGGCGCAGGAACTGCTCTCGACCTTTGGCGAGGAGCTGGGCGAGGTGGCGCTGATCCCCGGCCATGGCGGCGTCTACGAGGTGCGGGTGGGCGAGACTCTCGTCTGGGAGCGCAAGCGCGACGGCGGCTTCCCCGAGGCGAAGGTGCTCAAGGCCCGCATCCGCGACATCATCGAACCGGGCCGCGACCTCGGCCATATCGACCGGAGCGGCGCGTGAGCGTGCTGCTGTCGGTGGGCCACGGCTATTCGGCGCAGGCACTGGCGCGGGTGCTGCTGCCGCGGGGCTGGCGCATCGTCGCCACCACGCGCAGCGCGGACAAGGCGGCAGCCCTGCGCGCGACCGGGGTCGAGGTGCAGGTCTGGACCGGCGGACCGCTCCCGCTGGCGGGGGTCACCCATCTGCTGAGCTCGGTCGCCCCCGATGCCGCGGGCGATCCGGTGCTGACGGCCTGCGGCGCGCAGATCGCTGCCGCGGCCGGGCAGCTCGACTGGGCGGGGTATCTGTCGACCGTGGGGGTCTATGGCGACCATGCCGGCGGCTGGGTCGACGAGGACACGCCCCTGACGCCGGCGACGACGCGCGGCGAGATGCGGGTGGCGGCGGAACGGGCCTGGGCCGCGATCCCGGGATTGCCGCTGCACATCTTCCGCCTCGCCGGCATCTACGGCCCCGGCCGCGGCCCCTTCGAGAAGGTGCGCGAGGGCACGGCGCGGCGGATCCTGAAGCCGGGGCAGGTGTTCTCGCGCATCCATGTGGACGACATCGCGCAGGTGCTGGCCGCCTCGATCGCGCGGCCGAACCCGGGGCGGGTCTATAACGTCTGCGACGACGACCCGGCCCCGCCAGAGGATGTGCTGAGCCATGCCGCGGCGCTTCTGGGCCTGCCCGAGCCGCCGGGCGTGCCCTTCGACGCGGCAGACCTCAGCCCGATGGCGCGCAGCTTCTATGCCGAGAACAAGCGGGTGCGGAACGACCGGATCAAGACCGAGCTGGGCGTGCGGCTGCGCTACCCCGACTATCGCGCGGGGCTCGCGGCGCTGCTTCAGGCGGGCTGAGCCGCCATCGGCCGTTCGCGCACCGGCAGGTGGACGAGCGCCGAGAAGGCCCCGACCCCCACGCCGACCCACCACACCATGGTGTAGTTGCCGTAGAGGTCATAGAGCTTGCCGCCCAGCCAGACGCCGAGGAAGGCGCCGATCTGATGGCTGAGGAAGACGAAGCCATAGAGCGTGCCCATGTAGCGCAGCCCATAGATATAGGCGACAAGCCCCGAGGTCAGCGGCACCGTGGCCAGCCACAGCGCGCCCATGACGAGCGAGAAGATCAGCACCGAGGCGGGCGTCATCGGCACCAGGATGAACACCGCCGCGGCGATGGTGCGCAGCGTGTAGATGCCCGCAAGCAGGTATTTCTTCGACCAGCGCTTGCCCGCCCAGCCGGCATAGATCGAGCCCACGATATTGGCGAGCCCGATCACCGAGATCGCCACCGCGCCAAGCGCCGATTGCGAGGAAATCCCGAGCCCGGCCAGCATGCTGTCGGGCGGCACCGCGCCGCACATCTCGGTCACCATCGCGGGGAAATGCGCGGTGATGAAGGCCAGCTGATAGCCGCAGCTGAAGAAGCCGAGGAAGATCAGCGTGTAGGACGGGTCGCGGAAGGCGCGCACCAGCACCTTGCCCATGCTTTCCTCGAGCTCGGCGCGGCTCACGCGCGGCTGGGCGCGCAGCATCGGCAGGGCAAAGAGGCTGGCGAGGATCACCACGGCGAAGATCACGAACACGCCCTGCCACGGCAGCACGGCCAGCAGCGCCTCGGCCACCGGCGCGCCGAACACCTGCCCGGCCGAGCCCGCCGCCGTCGCGATGCCAAGCGCGAGCGAGCGGTTCTCGTCGGAACTCGCGCGGCCGACGACGGCAAGGATCACGCCAAAGCCGGTGCCGGCGATGCCGAAGCCCACCAGGATCTCGAGCAGGTCGTGTTGCCAGGGCGCGACCGAGAAGGCCGACAGCACCAGCCCCGCGGCATACATCAGGGCCCCCACGACGATCGCGCGACGATCGCCGAAGCGCTCCGCCAGCGCGCCGAAGATCGGCTGGCCGATGCCCCAGGCAAGGTTCTGGATCGCGATCGCCAGGCTGAACTCGGACCGCGGCCAGTTGAACTCTGCCGCGATCGGAATCTGGAACACGCCGAACGAGGCGCGAACGGCGAAGTTCAGCATCAGGATGATGCAGCCCCCGATCAGCACGGGGGTGAGGAGGCGGGCCTTGGTCATGTGTGGTCTCCCTGCGCGCATCTTCCGGCGCGCGGAGGATCACTTTCGCCATGCCCGCGCGCCTGCGTCAACGGGGCGATTGTGCGGGAGACAATGCCGCTTGCACCTGCCCGCGTCGCATGGCCCAATGCGCGCGAAAGGGGGGCGACATGTATACGGTGATCGGAACCGCGGGCTCACGCGTGATGCGGGTGCTGTGGATGCTCGAGGAGCTCGGCCAGCCCTACGACCATGTGAAGGCCCATCCGCAGCCCGACGGCGTGGCCGAGATCGCGCCCGCCGGCAAGGGCACGGTGCTGATCGTCGACGGCACGCCGGTGTCGGACACGACGGCGATCATCCAGTATCTCGCCGACCGCCACGGCGCCTTGACCCACAAGGCCGGCACCTTGCCGCGGGCGCGGCAGGACGGGCTGACGCAGTTCCTGCTTGATGAATTCGATGCGGCGCTGTGGATGGCGGCGCGGCACAGCTACATCCTGCCCGAGGAGTTGCGCCTGTCGGGCATCCGCAACACCCTGCGATGGGAGTTCGAGCACTCGCAGCGGGTGCTGGTCAGCCGCATGGGCGAGGGCGATTTCGTCATGGGCGACGCGATGACGGTGCCCGACCTGATCCTGACCCATTGCCTGACCTGGGCGCTGAGCGCGAAGTTTCCGATCGTCGAGCATCGCCTGACGGGGTATCTGGCACGGATGAGGGCGCGGCCGGCCTGGGGGCGGGCCGCGGCGCATGAGGCTCAGGACTGACGGAGAGGGCGATGATTCCGGTTTTTGACGGGCACAACGATTTTCTGATGCGCCTGCTGCGCGAGCCCGCGCGGCGCGCGGCGCTGTGGCTCGAGGGCACGGGCGAGGGGCATCTCGATCTGCCGCGGATGCGCGCAGGCGGGTTTGCGGGCGGCTTCTTCGCGGTCTACGTGCCCTCGCCCGTGCCGCATGATGCCCCCGATTTCGACGCGATGCTGCGCAACCCGCCCTATGCCGTGCCGCTGCCAGAGCCTGTGCCTTACACCGACGCGCTCGAGGTCGCGGTGGCCGAGATCGGGCATCTGCTGTGGATGGAGCGCACTGGCACGCTTGCAATCTGTCGCAGCGTGGCCGAGATCCGCGCCGCGATGGCGGCGGGCAAGATCGCCGCGGTGCTGCACATGGAGGGGGCCGAGGCGATCCTGCCCGACCTCGATGCGCTGCATGTCTGGCACGCGGCGGGGCTGCGCTCGCTCGGTCCGGTCTGGTCGCGGCCCACGGCTTTCGGCCATGGCGTGCCCTTTGCCTATCCGTCCTCGCCCGATACCGGCGACGGCCTGACCGAGGCGGGCAAGCGGCTGGTGCGCGAATGCAATGCGCTGAAGATCATGCTCGACCTCAGCCATCTGAACGAGAAGGGCTTCGACGATATCGCGGCGATGTCCGATGCGCCGCTTGTTGCCACCCATTCGAACGCCCATGCGGTGTCGCCGCACAGCCGCAACCTGACCGACCGCCAGCTTGCGGTGATCCGTGACAGCGACGGCATGGTCGGGCTGAACTATGCCGTGGGCTTCCTGCGCCCCGATGGCGTGGGCGAGACCTTCACCGGCTGGGATCCGGTGTTGCGCCATCTCGATCATCTGATCGGCATTCTGGGCGAGGACCGGGTCGGGCTCGGCTCCGATTTCGACGGGGCGACGGTGCCGGCGGATCTGGGCGATGTCGCGGGGCTGCCGCGGCTGCTGGCGGCGCTGCGCGACCATGGCTTCGGCGCGGCGCTGGTCGAGAAGCTTGCCTTCCGCAACTGGCTGGCGGTGCTCGAACGGACCTGGGGCGTTTAACGCCCCAGCCGCCGTGCCGCCGCGCGCCCGGCGACCCGCCCGGTGGCAAGGCAGCCGGTGAGCAGATAGCCCCCGGTTGGTGCCTCCCAGTCGAGCATCTCGCCCGCGGCGAAGACGCCGGGCAGGGCAGTCAGCTCCAGCCCTTCGCCAAGCGCCCCGCGGGTGATGCCGCCGGCGGACGAGATCGCCTCGGCCAGTGGCCGGGGCCCCGCGTGCCGCACCGGCAGCGCCTTCACCCGCTGTGCGAGCGCGATCGGGTCCGAGGGCAGCGGCCGGCCCCATTCGTTCAGCAGCGCGAGTTTCACCGGGTCAAGCCGCAGCGCCTTGCGCAGTCGGTTCGACGCGCTTTCCTTTGGGCTGACATGGGCGATGCGGCGGGCGAGCGTCTCGGCATCGCCATCGGGCACGAGGTCGAGCGTCAGCGGCGCCCCCTCGCGCACCGCGGCGGCGATGGCATAGACCCCGCCGCCCTCGATGCCGCGGGCCGACAGCACGAATTCGCCGCGCGAGCGGGCGCCGGGGATGACCAGCGCCGCGCCCTTCACCGGCTGGCCGAGGAAGGGCACCATATGCACCGACCAGGCGACCATCAGCCCCATGTTCGCCGGGCGGAAGGGGGAGATCTCGACCCCGCGTGCGGCCAGCCAGGGCACCCAGGCGGCATCCGAGCCAAGCCGGGGCCAGCTTGCCCCGCCAAGCGCCAGAACCGTGACCTCGGGGCGCAGCGTAGCCCTGCCCTCGGGCGTGTCGAAGACGAAGGCGTCTCCGTCGAAGCCCTGCCAGTGCCAGCGGGTGCGGATCTCGACCCCCATGCCGGTCAGCCGCGCGATCCAGGCGCGCAGCATCGGCGAGGCCTTCATCCCGGTCGGGAACACCCGCCCGGTGGTGCCGGTGAACAGCGCGATCCCCAGCCCGCGGGCAAAGGCCGTCACCGCCGCCGGGCCGAAATCGGCGATCAGCGGCCGCACCCAGTCGGGCGAATAGGCGGTCAGGAACCGGTCAAGCGGCTCGTCTCTGGTCAGGTTCAGACCCGACTTCCCTGCCATCAGGAACTTGCGCGCGAGCGTCGGCTTCGCCTCGGCCAGCAGCACCGAATGGCCGGCGCGCGCGAGCTCCTCCGCGGCCATCAGCCCGGCCGGCCCGCCACCGATGACCAGCGCCCGCGCCATCAGTGCCGCGCCAGCATCGACAGGCGCAACAGCGCGCGTTCCATCACCGCCATCTGCGGCGCCTTCGAGGCCGAGCGCAGGGTGAGATCGGTCTCGATCAGCAGCTTCAGCGCCTCCTCGAGGCGGAACATGCCCCAGCGGCTGGCCTGCGCCTGCATCCGGTCGCGGCGCGGGCCGAAGACCGGCGGGCGCACCCGGCCGATGCCGGCGCCGGGCCCGCCCGGGTCCGAGGCCGCGGCGTGCAGGGTGCGGAAATGGCGCAGCGCCATGATCGCCAGCGTCACCGGCAGCACGCCCTGCCCCTCGATCCGGCGCATCATCGGGCCAAGCTCCTGCGGCCGGCCCTCGGCGACGATGTTCAGCACGTCGTCGACCTCGGCCTCGACCGTGGCGGGGGCGCAGGCGGCGATCTCGGCCGGAGTCAGCGGCGCCGAATCGCCGTATTTGTAGAGCGCGATCTTCTCGACGGTCTGGCGGAAGTCGCCGGGATCGAGCGCCTTGGCCAGCGCCAGAAGGTCGGTCATCGCCGCCTGGTCGATGTGGCGCAGCCCGGCGCGGTGCAGGATCTCCTCGATCTCCTCGCGGGTCGGGGGATCGTCGTAGATGCCGATGGCGACGGCATTCGGATGCGGCTCGAAGAGCTTGCGCAGAGCCGATTTCGCGGTGAGCGATCCCGCGGTGACGATGATCTGCGCATCGCCCTCGCGCCAGTCCTTGAGCGCGGCCGAGACGGTGGGGGCAAGGGTGTCGGTCGCATCCTCGACGAAGACGACGCGCGGGCCGGGGAAGAAGCCCACCGCCTTCACCGCGTCGATCAGCGCCGCGCCGTCCTTGCGCAGTTCGGCGGCGGGGATCCGGGTGAGGCGCATCTCGGCCTCGCCCTCGGGGCCGACGAGGGCGGCGATCACCTCCTGCCGGCGCAGCGCCACGCGCATCGCGTCGGCGCCGTAGATCAGCAGCCCCGTGCGCGCCGGATCGGGCTTCGCGAAAAAGCGGACCGCGGCGACGCCCGCGAGCTTCATTGCGGCAGCGAGCCCGCCTGCGCGAGCAGCCGGGTGACGATCTGGTCGGCAAGCATCGACATCAGCCGGCGGTGCGCGTCCTCCTCGGCGGCATCGGTCGCCACCACCGTGCCGGTCGCCGACCAGGAGGTGAAGGAGGCAACCTTGCCGGTCAGCAGCACAGCATCGGTGCCGATGTCGTGCAGCGTGTAATCGACCTTGCCGGCGAGCGAATAGCGCGTGGTCGCGTTCGAGGGTGTGATCGCCTGGCCGAGCGCCTCGGTCGTGACCGTGTAGGCAAGCCGGTAATGTGCGGTTTCCAGCGGGCCGAGCCGTTCGCTCAGCCGCCGGGTCAGGGCGAAATCGTCGCGGGTGGCGGGCGAATCAGTCTGCACCGCACCAAGCAGTCTGGTGCCGCCGCCCTGCGGGCCATAGGCCGGGGTGAAGCCGCAGCCCGCAAGGGCCGCGGCAGCAAGAAGCAGGAAGGTTCTGCGATCAGATGACGACATTGACGATGCGCCCCGGCACGACGATGAGCTTCTTCGGCTGGCCGCCGGCCAGCACCTTGAGCACAGTCTCGTCCGCCAGCACGCGCTTTTCAACCTCGTCCTTCGGCATGTCCTTGGGCACGGTGATCTCGCCGCGGCGTTTGCCGTTGATCTGAATGGGCAGGGTCACGCTGTCCTCGGCCAGCAGCGCCGGATCGGCCTTCGGCCAGCCGGCCTGCACGACAAAGCCCGCGCCGCCCAGCATCGACCAGACGTCCTCGGCCAGATGCGGCACCATCGGCGCCATGATCTGCGCCATCAGCTTCATCGCGTCGCGCTTCGCGCCGTTCGAGGCGGCCGATTTCGACAGCGTGTTGGTCAGGCCATAGATCGCCGCCACCGCCTTGTTGAAGGCGAAGCCGTCGATCGAGCGGGTGACCTCGTCGATCGCCTTGTGCACGGCCTTGAGCAACGCCTCGTCCTCGGCCCCGCCGTCACCGCCCGTGCCCTGTGCGATCTCGTCGGCGATGCGCCAGACGCGTGCGAGGAACTTCGACGTCGCCTCGGCACCGGCCGCGGTCCATTCCACGTCGCGCTCGGGCGGGCTGTCCGACATCACGAAGAAACGCGCGGTGTCGGCGCCGAAGGAGGCGATGATGTTCATCGGGTCGACGACGTTCTTCTTCGATTTCGACATCTTCGCCGAGGGGATGATCTCGAGCTTCTCGCCGGTGGCCTTCACCGTGCCCGCTTCGCGGTCGATGTCCTCGGGCAGGTGATAGACCGGGCGGCCCGCCGAATCGCGGGTCATGTAGATCTCGTGCGTCACCATGCCCTGGGTGAACAGCGCGCTGAACGGCTCGATCGCCTTCGCCGGCAGGTGGCCGGTGCGGTGCATCGCCCGGGCGAAGAAGCGCGAATAGAGCAGATGCAGAATCGCGTGCTCGATGCCGCCGATATACTGGTCGACGTTCATCCAGTAATCGGCGTCCTCGGCCACCGTCGGCGTCGTCGCATGCGGGTTGGTGAAGCGCGCGTAATACCACGACGAATCGACGAAGGTGTCCATCGTGTCGGTCTCGCGCCGGGCCTTGCCGCCGCATTTCGGGCAGGCGCAGTCGCGCCAGGTCGGGTGGCGGTCGAGCGGGTTGCCGGGCTTGTCGAAGGTGACGTCGTCGGGCAGGCGGACCGGCAGGTTTTCCTTTTTCTCGGGCACCACGCCGCAATCGGGGCAATGCACCACCGGAATCGGGCAGCCCCAATAGCGCTGGCGGCTCAGGCCCCAGTCGCGCAGGCGGTAGTTGGTCACGCCGCGGCCGATGCCGTTCGCCTCGCAGAAGGCAATCGCGGCGGCGACGGCGTCCTCGCCGGTCTGCACCTCTTCGCCCGAGAAGCCGCGGATATAGCGCACCTTTTCCGATTTCAGCGGAACGAATTCCTCGGTGGGCGGCAGATCGGCCTCGGCCGCCTCGTCGGCCACCGGGCGGAACACCGAATGGATCGGCAGGCCGTATTTGGTGGCGAATTCGAAGTCGCGCGCGTCATGCGCCGGGCAACCGAAGATCGCGCCGGTGCCGTAATCCATCAGGATGAAGTTCGCGATCCAGACCGGCAGTTCCCAGGCCTCGTCCAGCGGGTGGCGCACCCGGATGCCGGTGTCGATGCCCAGCTTCTCGCCGGTCTCGATCGCTTCCTCGGTGGTGCCGCCGCGGCGCGCCTCGGCGATGAACTTCGCCATCTCGGGGTTGTGCCGCTCGAGATGCTTGGCCAGCGGATGGTCGGGCGAGATCGCGCAGAAACTTGCCCCCATCAGCGTGTCGGGGCGGGTGGTATAGCACTCGATGCGGTCGAAGCCCTCGGGCGCGTCGATCGTCGAGAAGGCGAATTGCAGCCCGCGCGAGCGGCCGATCCAGTTCGCCTGCATCAGGCGCACCTTCTCGGGCCAGTGCTCGAGACCGTCGAGCGCATCGAGCAGCTCGCCGGCGAAATCCGAGATCCGGAAGAACCACTGGGTGAGTTCCTTGCGCTCGACCGCCGCGCCCGAGCGCCAGCCCTTGCCGTCGATCACCTGCTCGTTCGCCAGAACCGTCATGTCGACCGGGTCCCAGTTCACCACCGCGTTCTTGCGATAGACAAGGCCCGCCTCGAGCATGTCGATGAACATCGCCTGCTGCTGGCCGTAATATTCGGGGTCGCAGGTGGCGAATTCGCGGCTCCAGTCGATCGACAGGCCGAGCGGTTTCATCTGCCCGCGCATGTCGGCGATATTGCCGTAGGTCCAGTCCTTCGGGTGGCCGCCGCGCTCCATCGCCGCGTTCTCGGCCGGCATCCCGAAGGCGTCCCAGCCCATCGGGTGCAGCACGGAATAGCCGCAGCTCATCTTGTAGCGCGCCACGACGTCGCCCATCGTGTAGTTGCGCACATGGCCCATGTGGATGCGCCCCGACGGATAGGGGAACATCTCGAGCACGTAATATTTCGGTCTGGCCGGGTCGCGTTTCGCGGTGAAGACGCCGGCGTCATCCCAGGCGGCTTGCCATTTCTTCTCGGTCTCGGCGGGTGCGTAGCGCGTCATCTCGGCCCCTCAAACGAAGTCTGCGAGGCGCTTGCTACACCGTGGCAGGGCACGAGGTCCAGAGACGAGCCGGCGGGCGGGGGCAAAATTCCCCGCCCGGCCGGGCTCAGAGCTTCGAATCGGCGATCCGCAGCTGCCGGGCGCGGGTGAGAATCGCATCCTCGACGGCGCGCACGGTATCGGGCGAGACCGCGCCGCCCTTGCTTTCGAGCGAGACCTTGAGGCTGCGCGCGTCAAGCGCCGGATCGGTGATGTGCACCGTGGCGCGATAGGCGCGGCCGCCGCCCGGGGGCGTGCCATAGCCGGTGACGATCAGCCCCGAGAACGGGTCGACGGTCTGGATCGGCAGGAAATCGAGCACGTCGAGCGTCGCATTCCAGATGTACTTGTTGACCTCGAGCTTCACGTTCGGGTCGTCGCTGTTCGAGAACAGATCCCACACCGTCGAGGATTTCTGGCGATATTCCCAGTCGTTGTTGGTGCCGCTCAAATGCGAGACCTGGGTCGGGTCCGGCATCGGCCCGGTGGCTTCGGTCTGCGCCGCCTTTTTCGAGCCGCCGCCGAAAAGATTGCCGCTGGAAATGCCGCCGCAGCCCACGAGCGTGAGGGTGACACCTGCAATGGTCCCGGCGCGCAGGATGTGTCGGATTTTCATCGGATGCAGTCCCCGTGAGCTTCGAGCTGTTGGCCTTGACCGTCTCTAGCCCAAGCCCCGCGGGGCGACAAGGATTTTCCCGGCAGGAGGCGCCCTTGCGCCGCGCTTCCGGCGGCTTGCCGCTTTCACGTGGGCGTGTGCGGGGCGTGTGCGGGCCTCCGCGCGCAAGGGGTTGGCCGGACTGTGGCAAGAGTGCACCACGCCCCGCGGCAATGCCCCGGCGCCAGTCGTTTTCATTGCAATGAGGGGCGGCGGGAGGGAAAAAGCAGCCATACCCAATTCGGATTTCCCTGAGTTGGGGTTTACCTTAGAGACAATGAGGGAAAACGATGAAAAAGGTTCTCTTCGCGACGACCGCCCTGGTCTTCTCGGCCGGCTTCGCCGCTGCTGAAGTGTCGCTCTCGGGCGACGGCCGCATGGGCGTCGTCTACAACGGCGACGACTGGAACTTCTCGAGCCGCGCCCGCGTGGTGTTCACGCTCTCGGGTCAGACCGATGGCGGCCTCGAATTCGGTGGCTCGTTCAAGGCTCACGAGTCGGGCGCTGCTGAAAACGGTTCGGCCGGTTCGGTCTACATCTCGGGCGCCTTCGGCAAGATCGAAATGGGCGACGTCGTCTCGGCTCCGGAAGCCCTGTTCGGCGACCTGCCGGAAGTCGGCTACGAAGACCTGACCGCGGGTGAAGGCGACTACACCGGCTTCGCCAAGCTGAACGGCCAGGGCCTGCTCGAAAACGACATCCCCTACCTGACCGGTGACTCGGGCGCCACCACCTCGGCGAACAACCCGGTCCTGCTGTACACCTACTCGGCTGGCGCCTTCTCGGTCGCCGCGTCGCTGTCGGACGGCAAGGAAGCGACCGGTTCGAACGCCTATAACATCGCCAACGACTCGGATCAGGAATACGCGATCGCCGCGGCCTACACCTTCCAGAACTACACCGTGGGTCTGGGCTATGAAGTCCTCGACTTCAAGAGCGGTGTGACCAAGTACGGCCACGACAAAGCCACCCAGCTCGAGCTGGCCGGCGTCGCGACCTTCGGCGACACCTCGGTGAAGGCCTACTACGCGGCCGGCGACGACGGCAACCCGGTTGACCAGGCCTACGGCCTCGGCGTGTCGTCGGTCTTCGGCGCCACCACCGTCATGGGCTACGTGCAGAAGGTCGAGTTCATCGACGACGCCGTTGCCGACACCGGCACCGACAGCGCGACCTGGTGGGGCCTCGGTGCTTCCTACGATCTGGGCGGTGGTGCCTCGGTCGCCGGCGGCATCTCGGACTCGGATCTGGACGGCTCGAACGTCACCGCCGACCTCGGCGTGAAGTTCAAGTTCTGATTCTTCAGAACCTGATCGGGAAAGAGCGGGCCTTGGGCCCGCTCTTTTCTTTTGCGCCATCGCGTGGTTTCTGGGGCGCGATGGAGGATGCCATGGGACTTGAGGAAATCACCCGCCGCGTCGCCGCGGCAGAGGCGGCTGCGGGCCGGGCTGCCGGTTCGGTGCAGCTGATCGCGGTGTCGAAGGTGCAGCCGGCCGAACGGGTCGAGGCGGTGCTGCGCGCCGGCCACCGGCTTTTCGGCGAGAATTACGTGCAGGAAGCGCAGGGCAAGTGGCCGGCCTGGCGCGCGGGTTTTCCGGGCGTTGCGGTGCACATGATCGGCCCGTTGCAGAGCAACAAGGCAAAGATCGCGGTCGAGCTTTTCGAGGCGATCCACACCCTCGACCGGCCGTCGCTGGCGACGAAGCTGGCTCATCTGGCGCAGGCGCGGGGCGCGAGCCCCGAGCTTTTCATCCAGGTGAACACCGGAAGTGAGCCGCAGAAGGCGGGGGTGCTGCCCGAGGGCGTCGATGCCTTCGTGGCCGAGGCGCGGGGCATGGATCTGCCGGTCGTCGGGCTGATGTGCATCCCGCCCGAGGGCGAGGACCCGGCGCCGCATTTCGCCGCGCTCGCCGCGATGGCGGCGCGCAACGGGCTGACCGGGCTGTCGATGGGGATGAGTTCCGATTTCGAGGCGGCGATCGCCGCCGGGGCAACGCATGTGCGCGTCGGCTCGGCGATCTTCGGCGCGCGGGATTATGGGCCACGGGCGGGCTGAGCCTCAGGCCGTGTCGCGGGCGGGGCGGAGGTTCCGGGGCGCTGCCCCGGACCCCGAGGTATTTTTACCAAGATGAAAGCAGGCGAGATCGGGAATCACGATCTCGGCGCCCGGGCGGAGGGGGAGCGCGAGGCGGATCAGCCCGCCGCGGCGCGCTTACAGGATGTGGCCCGACTTCGCCGCCTTCGTTGCCAGATAGGCGGCGTTGTGGCGACTGAGCCCGACCTTCAGCGGCACCCGCTCGACCACCTCGATGCCGTTCGCCTCGAGCATCCGCACCTTGGCCGGGTTGTTGGTCAGCAGCCGCACCTTGGAGAAGCCGAGCTTCTTCAGCAGCGCCGCGCCGATGCGGAAGTCGCGCTCGTCATCCTCGAACCCGAGGCGGTGGTTCGCCTCGACGGTGTCGAAGCCCTGATCCTGCAGGTCATAGGCACGCATCTTGTTGGCCAGGCCGATGCCGCGCCCCTCCTGATTGAGGTAGAGCAGGATCCCCGCCCCCTCGTGCCCCATCTGCGTCAGCGCGGCGTCAAGCTGGGGCCCGCAGTCGCATTTCAGCGAGCCGAGGACGTCGCCGGTGAAGCAGGCCGAATGCAGCCGGGCGAGCACCGGCTCGGACCGGTCGGGCGAGCCGATTTCGACGGCGTAATGCTCCTCGCCGCCGTCGTCGGGGCGGAAGATGTGGAGCCGGCCTTTTTCCGCGGCGCGCATCGGCACGCGGGCGGCCGAGACCGGGGCGAGCACCGCGGCGGCCGAGATCTCGCGCAGCACTTCGGTGGCGTCGAGCGTGGTCAGCCCCTCGGGTGCCGGATCGGGAAGGGGGGCGAGCAGCGCCGCGGGCAGCAGCTGCGAGGTTTTCGCCAGCGCGATCGCAGCGCGGGCAAGGGTGGCGTCGCCCTCGCGCCGGCTGGCGAGCGGGCCCTTCATCGGCATGCGCAGGTCGTCGGCCGGATCGGCGATCGCCCGCAGCCAGGCAAGATCGGCGTCCTTGGGCACCACGATCCGGGCGAGGTCATTGTCATAGACGCGGGCCTTCAGCGTCTCGGCGCGCCAGGAGGTGATCGCGAGAGTGAGCGGGCCGAGGGTGGCAAGCGCCGCCAGCCGCTCGGGGCTCAGTGTCTCGATCGCCACGGCAAGCTGCCCCGACAGCACCACGGGCAGGCCCATGCGCAGGTCGGCGCGGGCACGGTTCAGGCGTTCGGCGGCCGTCGGGCCAAGGGAGAAGGGCGTCATCATGGCCCAAGAGATAGCGATGCCTGAAACAAATTGAAACATGGCGCGGTGCTGCGACACGAGCGCGTGAGAAAGATTTCACGCCCCTTGCCGTGCGCGTGATCGGGTATCAGCTTTGCACCGAACGCAGGACACCGACAGAAACGGAGGCCCGAACAAGATGGCTGGACTGAAAAAGATCCTTCTGGTGGACGACGATACCGATCTGCGCGAGGCGCTGGCCGAACAGCTGGTCGCCACCGAGGATTTCGAGGTGTACGAGGCGGGCTCGGGCGCCGAGGCGGTGGAGAAGGCGAAGGAAGCGCTCTATGATCTCGTGGTGCTGGATGTCGGCCTGCCCGACACCGACGGGCGCGAGCTGTGCAAGAAACTGCGCAAGCAGGGGGTGAAATGCCCGATCGTGATGCTGACCGGGCATGACACCGATGCCGATACCATCCTTGGCCTCGACAGTGGCGCCAACGACTACGTGACGAAGCCGTTCAAGTTCCCGGTGCTTCTGGCGCGTCTGCGCGCGCAGCTGCGCACGCATGAGCAGTCGGAAGACGCTGTGTTCCAGCTTGGGCCGTATACGTTCAAGCCGGCGATGAAGATGCTGGTCGACGCCAAGGACCGCAAGATCCGGCTGACCGAGAAGGAAACCAACATCCTCAAGTTCCTCTACCGCGCCACCGATGGCGTGGTGCCGCGCGATGTGCTGCTGCACGAGGTCTGGGGCTATAACGCCGGGGTCACCACCCACACGCTTGAAACCCACATCTACCGGCTGCGGCAGAAGATTGAGCCCGATCCGCAGAATGCGCGCCTTCTGGTGACGGAATCGGGTGGCTACCGGCTGGTGGCGTAAGCGATGAGGGCGGGGGTTTCACACCCCCGCACCCCCGTGAGGTATTTGTGGCAAGATGAAAAAAATGGTCTTTCATCTTGCCGCAAATACCTCGGGGTGAATTCGCCGCAGGCGAAGAGGGGCAGCGCCCCTCGATCCGCGTTCAGACGGAGGGGTCGATGCCGTCCTCGGCTTCCTCGAGGCTGATATCGAGCGCGTTCAGGCCGTCTTCGAGGTAATCGGCCAGCATCGGCACGCCGAGCAGGTAATCCTCGGTCGGTGCGCTCGCCTCTTCCCGGGCGGTCCGCCAGGCCTCGTCGAATTCGCTCGCGTCGAAGGTCTCGCGGCCGATCCACATGATCGCGGTCAGCGCCGCCTGCTCATCCTCGTTCAGCGACGCGATGAAGGCGCGCAGCTCGCGGCCCTGGCCCGAGCCGGGAATGTCGGCGTCGAACTTGCGGGCGCGAATGATGACATGGGCGACTTTGGACGGGCTGATCGGCAGCTGCATGGAGACCTCCTGTGGTCTTGCAGTGTCGCCCCAGACGGCGGCGGGCGCAAGGCGCATCTGTCAGGGCAGCAGCCCCGGGGGGCGCGTCACATCAGCGCCGGGGGCAAGCTCCTCGAAGTCGAAATTGTCGAGCCGATGCGCGCGTTTTCCGGCCTTGTCGGCGGAGATCCGGATCTCCTCGATGTCCTTCGCGGCCTGCGAGAAATGGCGGTCGAGGTTGCCCACGCGCTGGCCGAGCCGGTCGATGTCGGCGTAGAGCGCGGCCAGCTCCTGTCGGATCGCGCCGGCCTGCTCGCGCATCCGCGCATCCTTCAGCACCGCGCGCATGGTGTGCAGCGTCGCCATGCAGGTGGTGGGCGAGACGATCCAGACCTTCGCCGCAAAGCCCTCGCGCACCAGTTCTGGGAAATTCGCGTGCAGCTCGGCATAGACCGCCTCGGAGGGCAGGAACATCAGCGCGCTGTCGGCGGTCTCGCCCTGCACGATGTAGCGCTCCGAGATCGCGCGGATATGGGCGCGCACGGCGATGCGCATCATCCGCTGTGCCTCGATCAGGGCGCTTTGGCTTTTCGCGCGGCGCAGCGCCTCGTAGGCTTCGAGCGGGAACTTGCTGTCGATCACGATCGGCCCGGGCGGGTTCGGCATGTGGATGAGGCAATCCGCCCGCCGCCCGTTCGACAGCGTCGCCTGCATCGTGTAGCTGTCGGCGGGCAGCGCCTTCAGCACGATGTCGTGGAGCTGGATCTCGCCGAAGGCGCCGCGGGTCTGCTTGTTCGACAGGATGTCCTGCAGGCCCAGCACATCGCCCGACAGCTTCTCGATATTCGCCTGTGCCTTGTCGATCGCGACAAGGCGTTGCTGCAGGTCGCCGAGCGAGCGCGCGGTGCGGGTGGCGGTGCCATGCAGGCTTTCGGTCATCGCCCGGTTCACCTCGGCGAGCCGCGCCTCCATCAGCTGCAGCACCCGCGCCTGGCTTGCCGCCTGCGCCTCGGAGACGTGATGCAGCCCGCCGGCAAGCTGGTGCTGCCCGTCCGAGAGCGCCTGCACCCGGCCGCCAAGCGCGGTGAGCTGCGCCACCAGCGGATCGAGCGCGCGGGCCGAGCGGCCGGCGGCGCGCAGCACCAAGAGCAGCAGTACGACGACCAGCGCCGCACCGCCAAGCCCGGCCAGGACCAGCGGATCGTTCAGGGCGGGAAGCGTCGTCATGTCCGTCCGAACAGCCGTTCGATGTCGCTCAGCTTCAGCTCGACATAGGTCGGCCGGCCGTGGTTGCACTGCCCGGACAGCGGCGTCGCCTCCATCTCACGCAGCAGCGCGTTCATCTCGTCCACCCGCATCCGCCGGCCCGAGCGGATCGAACCGTGGCAGGCCATGCGCGACAGCACCGCGTCGATCTTCGCCAGCACCAGCTCGCTGTCGCCAAGGTCCGAAAGCTCGTCGAGCACGTCGCGCAGCAGTGCCTCGGCGTTGATCTCGCCCAGAATCGCCGGGGTCTCGCGCACCGCGATTGCCGCGCCGCCGAAGGGCTCGATCGTCAGGCCAAGACGGGTGAGGTCGTCGGCGGCCTCCAGCAGCCGCGCCGCGTCGGCGGGTGAGAACTCGACGATCTCGGGGATCAGCAGCGCCTGCGCGGCGACACCCTTCTCGGCCATCTGCCGTTTCAACCGCTCGTAGACCAGCCGTTCATGCGCCGCGTGCTGATCGACGATGACGATGCCGCGCTCGGTCTGGGCGATGATGTAATTCTCGTGCACCTGGGCGCGGGCGGCGCCGAGGGGGGCATGGGTCAGGCCCTCGTCCTGCGCGGGCGGCACTTCGGCGCGCGCGCTTGGCGCGTCGTAGAGGACGGGTTCGGGCGGCCAGGCGGGGGCAGCGAAGGGGGCCGGGGCCTCGGCAAGGCCCGGCTCGGGCATCAGTGGCATCTGCGCGGCGTAACTCGTGCGCATCGCGCCAAGGCTCGGCCGGTCCATCTGATAGATCCGCGGCGGCATCTGGGCGGGTTCGGGCCGCATCGCGCCGAGAGTCGCGGTGGCGACGGTCGAGGAGGCGCGATGCCCGGCCTCGGCCAGGGCGTGGCGGATCGCGGTGACGATCAGTCCGCGCGGGATGCCCGATTCGCGGAAGCGCACCTCGGCCTTCGCCGGATGCACGTTGACGTCGACCCGCTCGGGATCGCAGCCGAGGAACAGCACCGCCGCCGGGTGGCGGTCGCGGCTGAGCACGTCCATGTAGGCTGCCCGCAGCGCGCCCAGAAGCATCTTGTCGCGCACCGGGCGGCCGTTCACGAACAGGAACTGCTCGACCGCGGCGCCGCGCGAATAGGTCGGCAGGGCCGCATAGCCGGTCAGGCGGATGCCCTCGCGCTCGGCGTCGAGCGGCAGGGCATTGTCGCTGAAGGCGCGACCGAGCACCCGGCCAAGCCGGCCGGCCAGCGCGCCGAAGAGCTCGCCCTGTTCGGCATCGGCGCGGAAGATCTCGCGCCCCTCGCCGCCGCCCGAGACGTCGCGCAGGGTGAAGCTGACATAGGGTTCGGCCATCGCCAGCCGCTTCACCGCATCGGCGATGGCGCCGGCCTCGGCGCGGTCGGTGCGCATGAACTTGAGCCGCGCCGGGGTGGCGAAGAACAGGTCGCGCAGCTCGACCACCGTGCCGCGGTTCAGCGCCGCGGGCCTGACCGCGCCGATCTGCCCGCCCGCGACGGTGATCGCCGCCGCCTCGAACCCCTCGGCGCGCGAGGTGATGGTGAGCCGGCCGACGGCGCCGAGCGAGGGCAGCGCCTCGCCGCGGAAGCCGAAGGTGTGGATGTTCAGAAGGTCCGAGCCGTCGATCTTCGAGGTGGCGTGCCGGCTCATCGCCAAAGGCAGGTCCTCGGCGGTCATGCCGCAGCCGTCGTCGGTGATGCGGATCAGGGTCTTGCCGCCGTCGGCATAGGCGATGTCGACGCGCCGCGCCCCGGCGTCGAGCGCGTTCTCGACCAGCTCCTTCACCGCCGAGGCGGGGCGTTCGACCACCTCGCCGGCGGCGATCCGGTTCGCCGCGGCATCGTCAAGCTGCCGGATGACCGGGCGTTCGAGGCTGATCTGGGGGGGCTGTGCGTTCATTCCACAAGGGATAGCACAGCCCCGGGGCGAGCCCAATTGATTCGGGCGCGCCCCGGATCGGGGCTCAGTTCAGGCCGACGGGCTTGCCCACCACCACGAAGCGCAGCGCATCGGCGTCGAGCATCCGCTTCGCCACGCGGGCGATGTCGTCCTTCGTCACCGCGTTCACCTTGTCGTTGCGGGTGGCGATGTAGTCGATCGGCATGTGGTTCAGCTGCATCCCCGCCAGGATGTCGGCGATGTTCGCATTGCCGTCGAAGCGCAGCGGATAGGCGCCGGTCAGGTAGGTCTTGGCGTCCTCGAGCTCCTTGTCGCTGACCGTGCCGGTCGCGGCCTTCGCCCATTCCTGTTTCACCAGCGTCACCGCCTCGGCGACCTTGTCATTGGCCGAGGCGAAGCTGCCCTGCCAGGTCTCCGACAGGTCCTTCGGCACCAGATAGGTGTAGATGCCATAGGTCAGGCCACGCTTCTCGCGCACCTCGTCCATCAGCCGCGAGGAGAAGCCGCCGGCGCCGAGGATCTGGTTCAGCACATAGGCCGGGAAGAAGTCGGGGTCGTCCATGGCGAGCCCCTTCTGGCCGAACATCACCACCGATTGCGGGCTGTCCCAGTCGACGGTGGTGGTGCCGCCGGTCAGCTTCAGCTCGGCCTTGGGGGGCATCGGTGCGCCGGTCGCGGGCAGGTCGCCCAGCAGCCGGTCAAGCATCTGGCCAAGCGCCTCGGGGGTGATGTCGCCGACCGCGGCGACGACCAGCCGGTCCTTCGCCATCACCCGCGCCTTGGCGTCGAACAGGTCCTCGCGGGTCAGCGCCTTGACGCTGTCTTCCGTGCCGTTGAGCGAGCTGCCGTAGGGGTGATTGCCCCAGGCGAGCTTGCGGAAGGTTGTGCCCGCAATGGCGTTCGGGTCCTTCGCATCCGAGGCGAGGATCGAGAGCACCTGGCCGCGCACCCGGTCGACCGAGGCCTGATCGAAATGCGGGTCGGTCAGCGCGCCGCGCAAGAGTTCCACCGCCTTGTCGCGATTCTCGCTCAGCATCCGGGCCGAGACCGACAGCGTGTCGTCATCGACGTCGAAGCCGAATTTCGCCGCCAGCGCCTCCTGTGCCGCGGCAAAGCCCTGGCTGTCGAGATCGGCCGATCCTTCCTCGAGCGTCGCTGTCATCAGGTTGATCGCGCCGCGCTTGCCCTCGGCATCGAGCGAGGCACCGCCGCGGAAGCGGATCTCGAGCGCGGTGAAGGGGATGTCGTGGGCCTCGACGAGCCAGGCCTTGATGCCGCCGGGCGAGGTCACTTCCTCGATGTCGAGCGCCTGTGCCGGCACCGAGAAGAGAAGCGCCGCAAGGGTCAGCGCGGCCAGGCGCAGCGGGGTGGAGAGAACCACGCGGATCATTGCGTCACCTCCTGGGTGGCGGGCAGCGAGACGGGGGCATCGGGGGCGGGGGGCGGTGCGTCCTTCGGCCGCTCGATATAGCCCGTCACCGAATCGGCGGGGGTCAGCACCTCGCGCGCCGCAGCCATCACGTCATCGGCGGTGACCGACATCAGCACGTCGGGCCAGCTTTGCACGTCCGCGATGCTGAAGCCCGAGGCCAGCGCCTCGCCGTATTGCTGGGCCAGCCCCTGCGCGTCGTCCTGCTGATAGATCTGTGCGGCGCGGATCTGGGTGCGGATGCGTTCGAACTGCGCCGGATCGATGCCTTCGGTCAGGAACTCGCTCAGCGCCGCGTCGAGCGCCGTCTCGGCCTCGGGCAGGGACACGTCCTGCGCCGGCATCAGTGCGATCGAGAAGGTGGTCTTGTCGATCGACATGCCGTCGTAGAAGGCCGAGGCATAGATCGCGTCGCCCTTGTCGAAGACCAGCTTGCGCGACAGCACCGAGGTCTGCGGGTTGCCGCCGAGGATCTCGGCCAGCAGCGTCAGTGTTGCGGCCTTCTTCTGGTCGCCCGGGTTGCGCTCGGTCGCGAGATAGGAGCGGCTCAGATAGGGCTGCGCCACGCGGTCGTCGGTGAAGGTGAGCCGGCGCGCGGCCAGCTGCGGCGGCTCCTGCGGGCGCAGGCGCGGCGGGATGTCGTCAGAGGGCGCAAGGGGGCCGTAATAGTCCGTGGCGAGGGTCTTCACCTCGTCCGGCGTGACATCACCCGCCACCACCAGAACGGCGTTATTCGGCGCGTAGAAGCGGCGATACCAGGCGAGCGCATCGTCGCGGGTGAGCTGCTCCATCTCCTGACGCCAGCCGATCACCGGCGTGCCATAGGGGCTGTTGAGGAATTGCGCGGCGCGCGACTGCTCGCCGAAGAGCGCGCCCGGATCGCTGTCGGTGCGCTGCGCGCGCTCGGCGAGAATCACGTCGCGCTCGGTCTGCCAGTCGTCGGGCGAGATCTTCAGATGCCGCATCCGGTCGGCTTCCATTTTCATCACCAGCGGCAGACGGTCGGCGGCGATGCGCTGGAAATAGGCGGTGTAGTCATAGGAGGTGAAGGCGTTGTCGGAGCCGCCATTCGCCGCCACCGTCTTCGACAGCTCGCCGGCCGCCATCGTGTCGGTGCCCTTGAACATCAGGTGTTCGAGGTAATGCGCGATGCCCGAGCGGCCGCGCTGCTCGTCGGCGGAGCCCGCCTTGTACCAGACCATCTGCACTACGACCGGGGCGCGGTGATCCTCGATCACCACGGCTTCGAGGCCATTGGGCAGGGTGAAATGGCTGACAGGGCCGGCCTCGGCCGCAAGGGCGGAGGCCTGGAAGACGGCGAAGGCCGCGAAAGCGGTGGCGATCGATGCGCGCATGGGCTCCTCGTTGATGACGGGCGAACTTTACGTCGCCCGCCGCACGAGGCAACCGCCGATGCGCCGAAAAACGCGGAGTTGAACGGGTGTTACGGCAGCGCTTGCTGCGCTGCGCCCGAAGGCGGGGCCGCCGGCGTGGTCAGGCCGAGCTTGCGCCAGCGTTCGATCTCGGCTTCTTGGTTCAGCGCCATCGGCCGGTAGGCCTTGTAATAGACGTTGACGCTGAGCATCCGCTCGAGCAGGCGGCCGTCGTTCTTCTTGCGATAGTCGTAATCGGCCGCGGCCAGTTCCTGACGGATACCGGCATCGGTGCCGTAGCGGCCCGCCCGCGCGACCAGCGCGCCATCACCTGCGGGCACGCCCTTGCCGGCAACCGGCGGCTTGCCGCCAAGCGCGGCGATGGCATCGGCGTTGGGGGTCGGGTCGGTGATGTTGCTGCCGCCCGGGGTCGGCACCGGCAGCTCGGTCAGGCTGTTGGGCATCTGCAGCGGTTTCGTCGGCAGGATGCCGAACTCGTCCGGCCCGTTGGTCGCCGAACGCAGGTGCATCAGCTCTGGCGTGCGGTTCGAGGAACAGCCGGCCGCCAGCAGGGCAATCGCGAGCGCGATCCCGATCTTGCCGAAAGACCCGTGCATGAAGCTCTCCCTCACCGTTTCGATCCCGTCTTAGCCTATCGCCTTGCGTCCGTCACGCCCTGATCCGCGTCAGCGGCGGCGTTTCGCGCCCGTCTCGCCCGACAGGAAGACAAGCCCCACCGCGCCGACGAAGATCGCGATATCGGCGACGTTGAAGGAGAAGGGGTTCCGCCAGAAGGGCAGCGACATGTTCAGGAAATCGGCCACCGCGCCATAGAGGAGCCGGTCGATCACATTGCCGAGCGCGCCGCCGATCAGCAGCCCCGCCGACACCCGCAGCCCGCGCCCCGCCGCGCCGTCGCGCGCGATCCAGCGCCAGACCCAGACGACGATGACCAGCGCCAGCACGATCAGCCCCCAGCGGGTGAGCGCATCCTCGCCCGCGAAGAGGCCGAAGTTCACGCCCTGGTTCCAGGCCATGCGGAAGTTGAGCCAGGGCGGCAACACCTCGATCGCCCCCACCCGGTCGAGCCCCATCAGGTGCACGACCACGTATTTCGAGATCTGGTCGACGATCAGCACCGCCGCCGCAATCCAGGCTGTCAGCCGCATCCGCGCTCCTGTCTTCGCTGTCGGAAAGGCCCGCGCCGCAGGGCACGGGCCGGGGTCGTGTCAGTGGCGGAAGTGCCGCATGCCGGTGAACACCATGGCCAGGCCACGTTCGTTCGCCGCGTCGATCACTTCCTGGTCGCGCATCGAGCCGCCGGGCTGGATCACGCAGGTGGCGCCCGCCTCGACCGCCTCGAGCAGGCCGTCGGCGAAGGGGAAGAAGGCGTCCGAGGCGACGGCCGCGCCCTTCGCCGGGCTTTCGGCAAGGCCCACGGCCTTCGCCATCCGCTCGGCCTTCTTCGCGGCGATCATCGCGCTGTCGACGCGGCTCATCTGGCCGGCGCCGACGCCGACGGTCTGGCCGGCCTTGGCATAGACGATGGCGTTCGACTTGACGTGCTTGGCGACCTTCCAGGCGAAGAGCAGATCCTTCAGCTCTTCGTCCGACGGGGCGCGCTCGGTCACCACCTTCAGGTCGTCGAGGGTGATGTCGCCGTTGTCCTTGCCCTGCACGAGGAAGCCGCCGGCCACCTGACGATAGGTGGTGATCTCGGCTTTCGGGTCGGGCAGCGCGCCGGTGACCAGCAGCCGCACGTTCTTCTTCTTCGCCACCACTTCCTTTGCCGCCTCGTCGACGGCGGGGGCGATGATGACTTCCGAGAAGACCTCGGTGATCGCCTCGGCGGTTTCCGCGTCGAGCGTCTGGTTCAGCGCGATGATGCCGCCGAAGGCCGAGGTGCGGTCGCAGTCGAAGGCGCGCTTGTAGGCGTCGAGCAGGCTGGTGCCGGTGGCGACGCCACAGGGGTTGGCGTGCTTGATGATCGCGCAGGCCGGGGTCTCGGTGCCGAATTCGGCAACGAGTTCGAAGGCCGCGTCGGTGTCGTTGATGTTGTTGTAGGACAGTTCCTTGCCCTGCAACTGCTGCGCCGTGGCGACGCCCGGGCGGTTCGTGCCGTCGAGGTAGAAGGCCGCCTTCTGATGCGGGTTCTCGCCATAGCGCAGGGTCTGGGCGAGGGTGCCGGCGAAGGCGCGCCGGCGCGGCGTGTCCTCGTGGATCGCGCCCGCCATCCAGGTGCTGACCGCCGCGTCATAGGCCGCGGTGCGGGCATAGGCGATCTGCGCGAGGTTCTGGCGGAACTCGTAGCTGGTGGCGCCGTCCTGCGCGTCCAGCTCCTTCAGCACCGCCGCGTAATCCTGCACGTCGACCACGGTGGCGACGAAGGCGTGGTTCTTCGAGGCGGCACGGATCATCGCCGGCCCGCCGATGTCGATGTTCTCGATGCAGGTCTCGTAATCGGCGCCCTTGGCGACGGTTTCCTCGAACGGGTAGAGGTTGACGACGAGCAGGTCGATCGCCTCGATGTCATGGGCAGCCATCGCGGCGAGGTGTTCCTCGTTGTCGCGCAGCGCGAGCAGGCCGCCGTGCACCTTCGGGTGCAGCGTCTTCACCCGGCCGTCCATCATCTCGGGGAAGCCCGTCACCTCGGCCACGTCGCGCACGCTCAGCCCGGCCTCGCGCAGCGCCTTGGCGGTGCCGCCGGTCGACAGCAGCTCGACGCCACGGGCGGCAAGCGCGCGGGCAAAGTCGATCAGCCCGGTCTTGTCGGAGACGGAGATCAGGGCGCGGGTGAGGGGGACGTTTCTGGTCACGGCTGGCAGTCCTTATGCTCAGAGGTCGATTGGCGCATCGGCAACGGTGTCACGGATGGCGGCGGGGGTATCCTGTGCCTTGGCCAAGGTCCAGCCGATTTGGACGGCATGGTCATAGAGGCGGCCGGAAAGCACGATCTGCTGGGTGGCGCGCGGCCGCAGCCGGCCCTTTTCGAGATAGACCGAGGGCGCGAGGCTGAGATCGACGGGCGCGTCGAAGCGGAACACCCAGATCTCGCCCGATTTCAGCGCCATCGACACCGCCCATCCGCCCATGTCGAGCGCGGCATCGACATCGGGGTGCAGATGGAAGCGGACCTGAAAGGCGATGCCGCGCATCCCCTCGCGCTCGAACACGGTGTCGAAGCGCTTGCGGTCGGCCGTGGTCATCGCGCCCAGCGTGTCCTCGCCGCGCAGGGTGCGGCCGTCGGGGCTCAGTTCCAGCTCGCGCACATGGGTCAGCCCGTGCGTCGGCACATAGCCGTCATGGCCGAAGAGCGCATGGCGGGTGGGGTCGCTTTCGGGGCGCATCCAGACCTCGCGCGGGGTCTCGTCAAGCCGGGTGCGGGTGGCGGTGCCGAAGCGGCGCTCGGGGCCGAGCCGCGACGAGGAATAGCCCTCGATCGCCAGCGTCGAATGGCTGTCGGTGGCGCGGCCGGCGCGCGCCCATTCCGGCCCGAACAGCCGGCCCGAGCCGCAGTTGACGATCAGCGGCCGGCGCCCCGAGGTCAGCTCGAAGGCCAGCGTCGAGGCATGGGCATTGGCCGAGGCCTCGCCCTGCGGCGGGGCGGCGGCATCGAGGATGAGCGTGGTGCGCCCGGCGTGGAGCCGCGCAAAGCCCATGGCCAGGCCCGGCCGCGCCGGCGTCCGCGCGCCCGAGGCGCCAAGCGCGGTATCAAGCCGCCCCTCGGCACCGCGGCCGCCGCCATGGAAGCGGGCAAGCCCGCCATCGGCATGGCGCAGCGCGCGCAGGGTGGGGGCGATGCGGGCGATGGCGGCGAGATGCGCCTCGGCCGGGGTGCGGCCAGCGGCAGTCAGCGCATCGGCGGCCCAGATCAGCAGGGTGAAGACCTCGAGCAGCTCCTCGGGGTTGCGGGTGGCGATGCCGCCCGTGGCGTCGATCTGGCTGGCGCAGTCGCGCGCCAGCGCCTCTTCCGCGGGGCCGGCAAGGCGATCCATCCCGCTCAGCGCGAGCCCGGCATAGATCAGCCCTGTCAGCGCCTCGAACCGCGGCAGGCCGGGCGCGGCCGAGTGCCAGCGCCGCGCGAGGAACAGCGTCTGCTGCGAGAGCGCGCGGAAGAAGAGTTCCGAGGCGGCGCGGTCGCGGCCGTTCAGGATCAGGAGCGCGTGGTTGATCATCCGGATCAGCCGCCGCCCGGTCAGCTCCGGCGTCCAGCCCGGGCCCTTGCCCGCGCCATAGCGCGCGATCCAGTCGAAGACCCAGTCCTGCGCCCGCTCGCGCGCGGCGCGGTCGCCGACGGCGGCCAGGTCGTCGAGCCAGGTGCAGCCCTGCAGCTCTTCCTCGAAGGAGGGATCCGGCATCGGCAGATCCCAGATCTTCAGCCCCGGCCCCTCGATCAGGTAGCCTGCGAACAGGAAGTTGCCGGCAATCAGCTGCCGGCCGCGGGCGAAGGAGCCGATGGTGCGCGGTTCGGGGTGGCTGGCAAAGCCCGTCGCCGGGCGCGCGCGGGCGGCGCGCAGCACGGCCAGCCGGTCGAGCGTGCCTGCCCACCGTCCGCGCATCCCGTTGCTGCCCGTGCCCTGTCTCGTGCCCGTCATGGTCGTCGCGGCGCCAGCCCGTCTCTGCCTGTCGAAGTCGCGCGCACCATAGTGCGGGGGGCGGCGGCTGTCATCGGCGTTTTCCGGGCTCAGGCGGGCCGGCGCAGGCGGGCGATGAAGAAGCCGTCCATGCCGCCACGCTCGGGCCAGAAGTCGGGCCGCAGCCGCAGCGCGCCGCTGTCCGCGCGCCAGGCGGGCTCGATGCCGGGCAGGTCGGGCGCCTCGACGCTGAGCTCGGGGTGACGCTCACACAGGCCGGCAAGCTGCGCCTCGCCCTCTTCGGGCAGCAGCGAGCAGGTGCAGAAGACCAGCACCCCGCCCGGCGCGACGAGCTCGAGCGCGCGCTCGAGCAGCGCGGTCTGCAGCGCGAAGAGCGGCTTGATCCCGGCCGCATCCTTGACGAAGGGCAGGTCGGGGTGGCGCCGGATCGTGCCGGTGGCCGAGCAGGGGGCATCCAGAAGCACGGCGTCGAAGGGGGCGGCGGGCTGCCACTCGAGCGCGTCGGCGGTGACGGTCTCGGCCGTCAGGCCGCAGCGCGCGAGGTTCTCGCGCACCCGCTCCATCCGCGCGGGCGAGATGTCGAGCGCAGTGACCTCGGCCCCCATGGCCGCGAGTTGCAGCGTCTTGCCGCCGGGTGCGGCGCAGAGGTCAAGGACCCGCGCGCCGGGGGCAGGGGCGAGCACCTTCGCCGCCATCGCCGCCGCCGCGTCCTGCACCCACCAGGCGCCCTCGGCATAGCCCGGAAGCTCCGAGATCTGCGCGCCGGGGGCAAGCCGCAGCGAGCCGGTGGGCAGCAGCGTCGCACCGAGCCGCCCGGCCCAGCCCTCGGCATCCGCCTTGACGCTCAGATCGACCGGCGCGCCGGCCCGCTGCGCGGTCTCCATGTGCTGCACCGCAACCTTGCCCCAGGCCGACATCAGCCGGCCGCGCAGCCAGCCCGGCAGGGCGGGCTCGGGCAGGCGCGCCCAGCGGTCGGTCTCGGCTGCGACCTTGCGCAGCACCGCGTTGACGAGGCCCGCGTACCCCTCGGTCCGCCGGCCGCCGGCATGGGTCAGCTCGACCGCGGCGCTGACCACGCCATGCGCCTCGCCACCGGTGCACAGCTCGACCGTGGCAAGCCGCAGCAGCGCGCGCAGATCGGCGGGGGGCGCCTTGCGCAGGTGCGGCTTCAGCATCGCATCGGCGCGCGGCAGGGCGCGCAGCGTGGCGATGGCAAGCCGCTGCGCCCGGGCGCGGTCGGGCGGCGCGAGGCCCTCGAGCACGCCCGCCTGTTCGGCAAGTGTCTCGTGCGCCTCGGTCACCCCGGCGATCAGCGCCGCGGCCGCGCGGCGCGCAAGGTCGATGCCGGCCATGGCTGCCCTCCTGAGCTTTCTTGTTCCGTGTCGAGGGGCGGCCTATAACAAGCGCCGTGCCCTGACAAGGAAACGGAGGTCGCGATGAGCGAAGAGCCGAAGAAGGAACTGCCCGCCGCCGCGCTGCGCGCGCTGGCCGAGGCGGAGGAACGGCGCAAGGCCGACAAGGGGCTGGGCCTGCCCCCCGAGCTCGGCGGCCGCGAGGGGGCAGAGCCGGTGCGCTATGGCGATTGGGAGAAGAAGGGGCTCGCCATCGACTTCTGAGCCGATGGCGGCAGCGTCGGTGGGGCGCTGCCCCGCCGAGGCAAGGCCTCGGCCCCCCGAGGTATTTGGGGCAAGATGAATGGCGCGGGCGGCTTACAGCCCGAGCACGTCCATCATGTCATACTGGCCGGGCTTGCGGTCGAGGCCCCAGAGCGCGGCCTTGAGCGCGCCACGGGCGAAGATCGCGCGGTCGGTGGCGATGTGGCGCAGCACGATCCGCTCGCCCGCCGTCGCGAAGATCACGTCATGCTCGCCGACGATGTCGCCGCCGCGGATCGAGGAAAAGCCGATCGCGCCGGGCTTGCGCGCGCCGGTGATGCCGTCGCGCCCCGATTCGCGGTTCTCCTCGAGCGAGATGCCGCGGCCCGCGGCCGCCGCCTCGCCCAGCATCAGCGCCGTGCCCGAGGGCGCGTCGACCTTGCGGTTGTGATGCGCCTCGACGATCTCGACGTCCCACTCAGCATCAAGCGCCTCGGCCACCTTGCGGGTCAGCACGGTGAGCAGGTTGACGCCGAGGCTCATGTTGCCGGCACGGATCTGCGTGCAGTGGCGGGCGGCCGGGGCGAGCGCCTCGATCTGCTCCTTCTCGAAGCCGGTGGTGCCGATCACATGCACACAGCGCGCCTGAGCGGCGATCTTCGAAAAGGCGAGGGTGGCGGCGGGGGCGGTGAAGTCGATCACCGCCTTGGCGCCGGCAAAGGCGGTCAGCGGGTCGTCGGTGACGGTGACACCCATCGGCGCGGTGCCGAGGCAGGTGCCGAGATCGCGTCCGATCCAGGCGTGGCCGCTGCGCTCGACCGCGCCGGCGAGGCGGGCCTTGCCGGAGGCGGTGATGACCTCGGTCAGCATCCGGCCCATCCGGCCCGAGACCCCGGTGACGACGATACCCGGCAGATCGCTCATGAAACCCTCCTGTTTTGCCGCGTTCTAGCCCGTTGCGGCGGGCTTGGCAAAGGCTCGCGACAGTCCTTGTTGCGGGGGCGCGCACAAGGCACTATGTGCGGGTCATGGCAAAGAACCGTTTTTCCTCGGGCGATGGCCCTTCGCAACGTCAGCTCCGCGTCGGCGAGCTGATCCGGCGCACCCTGTCGGACGTGCTGATCCGTGGCGAGGTGCACGATCCCGATCTCAACAAGATCTCGATCACCGTGGGCGAGGTGCGGCCCTCGGCCGACCTGAAGGTGGCGACGGTCTATGTCGCGCCGCTGGGCGGCACGCTGGGCGGCGAGACCGCCGAGGCGATGCTCGCGGCACTGCGCCGCCACACCGGCGAGCTGCGCCACCATGTCGCCAAGGCGATGACGCTGAAATATGCGCCCGACCTGCGCTTCCGGCTGGACGAGACCTTCGACCGGCTGGACGAGACGCGGCGGATGTTCTCTGACGAGACGGTGCAGCGCGACATTGCGCAGCGCGACGACGATGAAGACGAAGACGATCTGGGCTAGCCTGTTCGCCGCGCTGGCGCTCATTGTGCCGCGCGTCGCGCTGGCCGCGGATCCGTGCCGGACGCAGGAGTTCGAGGGCATCCCCTTCTCGGTCTGCGAGGCGCGGGCGGGCGATGACATCCGGCTGTGGCTGAAGGACGGAACCGGCGCGCTCATCGGCACTCCCGAGCGGTTGCGGGCGCAGCTTGCCCCGAGCGAGCGGCTGGTCTTCGCGATGAACGCCGGCATGTATGCGCCCGACCGGCAGCCGGTGGGGCTTTTCATCGAGAGCGGCGTCGAGCTTCGTCCGATCGTCACCGCCGAGGGGCCGGGGAATTTCGGCCTGCTGCCGAATGGCGTCTTTTGCATCGGCGAGCGGCTGCGGGTGATCGAGAGCCGCGCCTTTGCCGCGGCGCCGCCGGCGTGCCGCTTTGCCACCCAGTCGGGGCCGATGCTGGTGATCGACGGGGCGCTGCATCCGCGCTTCCTGCCCGACAGCGACAGCACCAATATCCGCAACGGCGTCGGCGTCTCGGCCGAGGGCGACCGGGCCTGGTTCGTGATCTCGGACCGCCCCGTCACCTTCCACCGCTTCGCCCGCTTCTTCCGCGACGTGCTGGGCGCGCGCGATGCGCTCTATCTCGACGGCTCGATCTCGCGGCTGATCGTGCCGGCCGAGGGGCGCGCCGATCTCGGCCTGCCGATGGGGCCGATCGTCGGCGTGGTGGCGCCCGTCGACGGGCAAGATTGACCCGGGTCCCGCTTCGCGTTAGCAGGCGGGCCTTCTGAGACGGAGGGCATGATGGGCCGCAAGAAGGGACGCGACATCTCGGGCTGGGTCGTGATCGACAAGCCGGCGGGGGTGACCTCGACCTCGGTCGTGGGCAAGGTGCGCTGGGCGTTCGACGCGAAGAAGGCGGGGCATGCGGGCACGCTCGATCCGGCGGCGACCGGGGTGCTGGCCGTCGCGCTGGGCGAGGCGACGAAGACCGTGCCCTATGTCACCGATGCGCTGAAATCCTATCGCTTCCAGGTCCGGCTGGGCGCCGCCACCACCACCGACGATGCCGAGGGCAAGGTGATCGAGACCTCGGAGCTGCGTCCCACCGATGTCGAGATCGAGGAGGCCTTGAAGGCGTTTCGCGGCGATATCGAGCAGGTGCCGCCGCAGTTTTCCGCGGTGAAGGTCGAGGGCGAGCGCGCCTATGATCTGGCGCGCGAAGGCGAGGTGATGGATCTGGCCGCCCGTCCGCTCTGGGTCGAGAGCCTCGATTTCGTCGCCCGACCCGACCGCGATACCGTCGAACTTGAGATGGTCTGCGGCAAGGGCGGTTATGTCCGCTCGATCGCGCGCGATCTGGGCCGGGCGCTTGGCTGTCTGGGCCATGTGCTGTGGCTGCGCCGCGACTGGGCCGGCCCGTTCCGTGCCGAAGAGGGGCTGAGCCTTGACGAGATCGACCGGCTTGCGCGCACGCCGGAGCTTGAAAACCATCTGCTGCCGCTCGAATACGGGTTGGCCGATCTGCCCGAGGTGCGGGCGACGGCCGAGGGCGCGGTGCGGCTGTCGCATGGCAACCCGGGGCAGGTGATCGCTCGCGACGTCGAATTCGGCGAGGAGGCCTGGGCGAGCTTCGAGGGGCGTGCGGTGGCGGTCGGGCGCTACATGGGGGGCGAGCTGCACCCCGCGCGCGTCTTCAACACCGCCGGGTCATGATCACCCGCAGCCACATCAAGGGCGATGCCCCCTCGGTCGCGGTCTATTCCGATTGCGAGCACTACCGCTATCTGCTCACCCGGGTCTGGGACGAGACCCGGCCGCGCGCGCTTTTCGTGATGCTGAACCCCTCGACCGCGACCGAGGTGCAGAACGACCCCACCGTCGAGCGCTGCGAACGGCGGGCGCGGACGCTGGGCTTCGGCGCCTTCCGGGTGACGAACATCTTCGCCTGGCGCGCCACCGATCCGAAGGAGATGCGCGCGCAGCCCGATCCGGTCGGGCCGGAGAATGACGCGGCGATCCGCGCGAGCGTCGACTGGGCCACGGGCGCGGGGGCGAAGATCGTCTGTGCCTGGGGCGCGCATGGCGCGCATCTCGATCGCGGCGCGGCGGTCGAGCGGCTGTTGCGCGCGACCGGGCGCGAGCTGTGGCACCTCGGCCTGACCAAGGCCGGCGCCCCGAAGCACCCGCTCTATATCGGCTACGACCGCCAGCCCGAGCGCTGGCTGCGCTGAACCGTTCACCTTCGGTCAGGGATTTCGCGCCTATGCTGACGGCACCGCGGGGCAGGCCCGTGCAGCAGGCTTATGCGAGGGGGCGACAGTGAGGACAGTGGGCGGAGCACGGCGGCCGGCGGATGGCGCGGATGGTGACGCGGGGGCGGACGGGCTGATGGCCGGGGCGGAAGGCGGCAGCCCTGACGGCACTGGCGGCGTGCTTTTCGCGCTGGGCGCCTGGATCGACCCGCAGGCCCCGGCCACGATCGCCGATTACGATGCCTGGGAGGACCAGATCGTCGTCGTCTACGACCCGGAGGCGGGCGCTGCGCCGCGGCTGAGCATCGAGCCGTCCGACACCATGGGCGCGGCCTGGGTGGTGCTGAACGGCACGCGGCTTGCAGAGGTGCTGGAGGCCGGCAGCCTGGCGCCGCGGGACGTGTTGCTGCTCACCCCGGCCGAGTTCGCTCATTTCTGATCCGGCGCCGGGTTTTGCCCTTCCTTTTGGGACGATTCTCGCCTATAGGCGCGCATCCGCCTCCGGTCCTCGGTCCGGGAACGGATGCCTCCACGGGCCTTGCTGGACGACATCCCGGCTTGCGCCATCACCCTTTTGACACAGGAGATCCCGATGTCGATCACCGTCGAAGACAAGAACCGCCTGATGAAGGAATTCGCCACCAAAGAAGGCGATACCGGTTCCCCCGAAGTCCAGGTTGCGCTGCTGTCGAAGCGGATCGCCAACCTGACCGAGCACTTCAAAGAGCACAAGAAGGACAACCACTCGCGTCGTGGCCTTCTGATGATGGTGGCTCAGCGCCGCAAACTGCTCGACTACCTGAAGAAGAAAGACGAAAGCCGTTACGCCGCGCTGATCGCGCGTCTCGGCCTGCGCCGCTAATTTCTTCCGATCGGAAAACCGGACGCCCGCCTCGCAAGAGGCGGGCGTTTTGGTTTTCTCCGGCGCGGGCAGGGCCGTTGGCCAGGCCGGGGGGGCGGTTATATGACGGCCGAAAGCACGAACCACGAGGAGACACTCTTATGGAGATCCGCATCGCCGCCGCCGCGCTGCTTCGAGAAGACGGGGCAACCCTGCTTGTGTGCAAACGCGGAGCCTCGGCCTTCATGCAGCCCGGCGGAAAGATCGACGGCGACGAAACGCCTCTCGTGGCGCTGCGTCGTGAGCTGTTTGAGGAGCTCGGACTGGATATCCGCCCGGAGGCGGCGGAGTATCTCGGCCGGTTCTCCGCGCCCGCCGCGAACGAGCCGGGATGTATCGTGACGGCGGACATGTTCTGCCTGCGCATTACCGGTGACCTCGAACCTCGCGCCGAGATCGAAGAGATCCGCTGGCTGCAGCCCGGCGCGCAGGGCCAGCTCGAGTTGGCGCCGCTGACGCGGGATCTCGTTTTGCCTGCGATCTGGGGGTGAGACCGAACCGCGGTGCGGCGTGCGGCACGGCCTCCCCGGCCGTGGCCCCTGATTGTCACGCCCCAACTCGCCGCTTTCCAAAACCCTTGTTTTCCTGTATGGCCCGGGCCATCTGCGACGTGACGCCCAGAGCCCCCGGGCACATGCAAAGGATCAGGGGGCGGCGGCAATGGGGCCGCCATGCAAACGGGAGGCCCGGAGGGTCCGGAGTTTCCCAGACAGGATACGCTGAATGTTCAACGTTATGAAAAAATCCATCCAGTGGGGCGACGAGACGCTGACGCTGGAAACCGGCAAGGTCGCCCGCCAGGCTGACGGCTCGGTCATCGCCACGGTCGGCGAGACCTCGGTCATGGCGAACGTCACCTTCGCCAAGCAGCCGAAGCCCGGCCAGGACTTCTTCCCGCTGACCGTGCATTACCAGGAAAAATACTACGCCGCCGGC
The DNA here is from genome assembly GCF_004022265.1 of Paenirhodobacter ferrireducens. Classification (GTDB taxonomy): domain Bacteria; phylum Pseudomonadota; class Alphaproteobacteria; order Rhodobacterales; family Rhodobacteraceae; genus Rhodobacter; species Rhodobacter ferrireducens. Next base: position 18,902 of record NZ_SAVB01000018.1, on the reverse strand, counting down.
AAGATCCCGGGCGGCTTCTTCAAGCGCGAGGCGCGCCCGTCGGAGAAGGAGACCCTCGTCTCCCGCCTGATCGACCGCCCCTGCCGTCCGCTCTTCGTGCCGGGCTTCAAGAATGAAGTCCTGGTGATGGCCACCGTGCTGTCGTGCGACCTCGAGAACGATCCCGACATCGTCGCGATGATCGCTGCCTCGGCCGCGCTGACGATCTCGGGCGTGCCGTTCCGCGGCCCGATCGGCGCCGCCCGCGTCGGCTTCAAGGATGGTGCCTACATCCTGAACCCGAAGATGGACGAGATGACCAAGCTGCGCGAGAACCCCGAGCAGCGGCTCGATCTCGTCGTCGCCGGCACCAAGGACGCGGTGATGATGGTCGAATCCGAGGCCTATGAGCTTTCGGAAGCCGAGATGCTGGGCGCGGTCAAGTTCGGCCACGAGCAGATGCAGCCGGTGATCGACCTGATCATCTCGCTGGCCGAGGTTGCGGCGAAGGAACCCTTCGACTTCACCCCGCCCGACTATGCCGCGCTCTACGCCAAGGTGAAAGCCGCCGGCGAGGCCGACATGCGCGCCGCCTTCGCGATCAAGGACAAGCTGGCCCGTCAGGACGCCATCGCCGCCGCCGTGGCGACCGCGAAGGCCGGCCTGAGCGAGGAAGAGCTTGCCGATCCGAACCTGGACATGGCGATCAAGAAGCTCGAATCGTCGATCCTGCGTGGCGACATCATCAACGGTGGCGCCCGCATCGACGGCCGCAACAACACCACCGTGCGCCCGATCGTGTCGGAAACCGGCGTCCTGCCGCGCACCCACGGCTCGTCGCTGTTCACCCGCGGCGAAACCCAGGCGCTGGTCGTGACCACGCTCGGCACCGGCGATGACGAACAGATCATCGACGCGCTGAACGGCAACTTCCGCTCGAACTTCCTGCTGCACTACAACTTCCCGCCCTACTCGGTCGGCGAAGTGGGCCGCGTGGGTTCGCCCGGCCGTCGCGAGATCGGCCACGGCAAGCTCGCCTGGCGCGCGCTGCAGGCGGTGCTGCCGGCGGCGACCGACTTCCCCTACACGATCCGCGTCGTGTCGGAGATCACCGAATCGAACGGCTCCTCGTCGATGGCCTCGGTCTGCGGCGGCTCGCTGTCGATGATGGACGCGGGCGTGCCGCTGAAGGCGCCGGTCGCGGGTGTGGCGATGGGCCTGATCCTCGAGGACGATGGCCGCTGGGCGGTGCTCACCGACATCCTCGGTGACGAAGACCACCTCGGCGACATGGACTTCAAGGTCGCCGGCACCGAGAACGGCATCACCTCGCTGCAGATGGACATCAAGGTCGCGGGCATCACCCCGGCGATCATGGAGCAGGCCCTCGCCCAGGCGAAGGACGGCCGGATGCACATCCTCGGCGAGATGGCCAAGGCGATCTCCGCGCCGCAGGGCTTCTCGGAATACGCGCCGAAGATCGAGACGATGCAGATCCCGACCGACAAGATCCGCGAAGTGATCGGTTCGGGCGGCAAGGTCATCCGCGAGATCGTGGAAACCTCGGGCGCCAAGGTCGACATCAACGACGACGGCGTGATCAAGATTGCCTCGAACGATGCCGAGGCGATCAAGCGCGCCTACGACATGATCTATTCGATCGTGGCGGAGCCGGAAGAAGGCAAGATCTACCGCGGCAAGGTCGTGAAGCTCGTCGATTTCGGCGCCTTCGTGAACTTCTTCGGCAAGCGTGACGGCCTCGTGCACGTCAGCCAGATCGCCAACAAGCGCCTGAACCATCCGTCGGATGCGCTGAAGGAAGGCCAGGAAGTCTGGGTCAAGCTGCTCGGCTTCGACGATCGCGGCAAGGTCCGGCTCGGCATGAAGATGGTCGACCAGGAGACCGGCGAGGAACTCGCCGCCGAGAAGAAAGACGAAACGGCCGAGTGATCGGTCCCTTTCTTCGTCGTGATATTGAAAGCCCCGGCTGCGTGCAGCCGGGGCTTTTTCATGGGACGAGGTCGGGGAACAGGCTGCGAAAGCGGCGCAGTTCCCGGCGATAGTGCCAGACCGCGCGGGCGCGCCGCGACCACAGGTCGAACCGCGGGGCCTTCCACGGCTTCTTCGGGCCGTGGAAATGCATGATGGCGGCGGGTCTTGGCGCCAGCTCTTCGGGCGTGCCGCCGAGGGCCCTGATGAAGCGCCGCTGGTCGCCCGTGCGGCTCCACGACGCGTTCCAGGCGGGGTTCAGGTGGTGGATGCAGCCGGCGAACAGGAAGTTCAGGTGATCTTGGTCGCCCCAGCGGGCGGCCGAGGCGGCGGCGACGTCCTCGAGGCGCGCCAGCAGGCCGGGCGCTTCGCGGATGGAGTCGCAGTCCAGCAGCAGGATACCGGAGTTGATATACCCTTCGGGGGGAGCATTGCGGCGGATATCTGTGATCCGCGCAATGTGACTGGGGGTGTCGCCCTGCCCGAGAGCTATCCATTTGGAGATCAGGTAGTCCCGCACCCCGGCGATCCGGCCCCCGCCAAATTCGGTGGCGAACAGTGGCGAAACATCGCCGCAAATCAGCGTGTCGCCGTCGATGTAGAGCACACGGCCAGACAGGTGTCGCGGAATGAAAAGACGCCCCATCGCCGCGGCGGAAATATGTGCTGCCGGGCTTCGTGCGCCCGCAAACATCTCGGCCGAGAGGGCGCGCGTCACCAGTGTCACCCGCGGGTTGACCTTTGCGACGCGATGCACGGCCTCCCATTCGTCCGTGCTCAGCCCATCCCCCCAGACCTGCACTTCGGCAGACGTGGAGAGGTGTTCCAGCAGGCTCCAAAGCGAAACAAGCGTGGGTTTCAGCAGCCCGGCATCGGTGACGTAGACGATGCGGGGTTCTGGCGGCGGAGAAACAGGTGCGGGCACGACGGGCTCCGGTCAGCGGTGTTCGAGGCGGTCGGAATGGGGGTAGCCGATCTTCAGCAGGGCGGAGACCGGGGAATAGCAGGCAAGCTCGATACCCTGCGTCGCCGCGAGGTCGCGTGCCACGGCGAAGTTCTTCAAAATCCGGTCGAGTCCCGTCACGATCCCCGAGGCCGCGCTGTTGCCGGCGTTTTCGTAAAAGCGTGGCATTGCCGCATTCGCGAGATCAATCCCGGCAAGTCCGATCCGGCCGGGCCGCGCAGCAAGGGCGAATTGCATCGCAGTGAAGGCGACGGTGCCTGCGGGCATCACCCCGCGTCCGGGATCGAGCGACAACCCCGCCCCGCCCGCGCCGCGCTGCACGAAGCCGGCGATCACCGGGTCGTCCACCCGCCGGCGTGCGGCATGGGTGGGTTTCAGCAGGCTGTCGATCAGTACCACGCGGCGCTCGGCCAGCGCGGCCGGATCGTTCTCGAGGAGTGCGCGGATCACCGAGGGCGAGAGCAGCCACAGGCAATCGGCCGGGGCGTGGCGGATCATCTCTCGGTGACGCCAGACGAAACGTTCATCCTCGATGGCGATCGCCAGCGGCGGCAGGCGCTCGGCGAGGGTCATCGCGCCATTGAGAAGGATCGCGCTGTGAGGCGCGAGCCGGGTGACATCCTGGGTCGCAAGCGAGGGGCCGGAGCCGATGATGGTGATTTCCGCAAGGTTCTGCGGCAGCTTCGCGGGCAGGAGCCCGGCGACGCGGCGGCCGCGATAAAGGATGCCGCCCGCCCCGGTGTCGTCACGTTGCAGCTGCAGATGCGGCCAGGTCCCTTGCGCATGAGCGTGAGCGCGCCCGGCAAAAATCTGGAAGGCGAGCTTGATCGCTTTGCGATGCAGGGGGCGGTCGGACGTCACGGCTTCCTCGTTGAAATGGCGCCTGCCTCAGGGGGGGCGGGATGCTTCGGCTTTAAAGGAATTGCTGATGGCATGCATCCTTTTTGCGTCACCTTTCCGGCGGCGGGCACTGCCCGGCCGGAAGCCCGCGCTGGCATGACCGGGGGCGGAATGCTAAGTGCCGGGGGGCAACCTTAGGAGCGGATCTTGCGGCTGAACCTCTTTCCGGGCCTTTCGCACAGGGTCCGCATGTTCAAGAAGGCCAGGCGGCTTGCCGCGGCACGCCGCGATCTGGCGGGCCGTGTCACGCAGGGGAGTGCCTGGCCCGCGCGGCCGCATGGGCTGCCGCGTCACATCGTGCTGTCGGTGACCAGCTATCCGGCCCGCTTCGAGGGGCTGGCGCAGACCCTCCTGTCGCTGCTGTTCCAGACTGTCCGGCCGGATGTGACGGTGCTCTGGATCGCCCATGCCGATCTTGACCGGCTGCCGCCGGAGGTGCGTGACCTCGCGCGCTTCGGTCTCGAGATTCGCGGCTGTGATGACATCCTGTCCTTCAAGAAAATCATCCCGACGCTCGAGGCCTTTCCAGACAGCATCGTGGTCACGGCGGATGACGACATCTACTATTGGCCAAGCTGGTTTGAGGAGTTGGTGGCGGCGCATGCATCGGGGCATGCGGTGGTGTGCCACCGGGCGCATCTGGTGCGGTGCGGGCCGGATGGGATGCCGCTCGGCTATCGCGACTGGATCAGTGCCCCCGAGCGTGCCGTCACCGGGCCGCAGGTGTTTCCGACCGGAGTGATGGGGGTGCTCTATGATCCGCGCGCCTTCCACCCCGAGGTGACCCGCCGCGATCTGTTCATGGCGCTGTGTCCGCGCGCCGATGACGTCTGGCTGTGGTGGATGCACCGGCTGCGCGGCAGCCGGCCGCATCTGCTGGGACTGGGCCACAAGCAGATCGAATGGCCGGGCAGCCAGGACAGCAACCTGCGCAGCCTGAACATGCACGAGGGCGGCAATGACGCGGCGATCGCGGCGATGATCGCGCACTATGGATTTCCGGCGGACGGAGAATGAGACATGAGCGAGAAGATGAGCCCCAAGGTGACCGCCTCGGTCCTGATCTCCACCTACAACTGGCCCTGGGCGCTGGAAAAGGTGTTCTGGGGCTTCTTCGCGCAGAACCGGCGTGATTTCGAACTGCTGATCGCCGATGACGGCTCGCGCTCCGAAACGGCCGAGCTGGTGGCGCGGATGGCGGCGCGCAGCCCGGTGCCGGTGACCCATGTCTGGCAGCCGGACGCGGGCTTCGGCAAGTGCCGGATCCTGAACAAGGCGCTGGCGCTGGCCGCGGGCGAGCGGATCATCGTCACCGATGGCGATTGCGTCGTGCGCAATGATTTCGTCGACACCCATATCCGCCAGGCGCGGCCGGGGCATTTCCTGTCGGGCAGCTATTTCAAGCAGACGCCCGAAACCTCGGCGGCGATCGACGAGGCCTCGGTGGCGAGCCAGGCCTGCTTCACCCCGCACTGGCTGATGGCGCATGGGGCGCCGGCGCGGCGGATGGTGAAGGTGATCGGCCACGGCCGGCTGGGCTGGCTGATGGACCGGCTGTCCGGGGCAAGCCCGACCTGGAACGGCCATTCCGCTTCTTGCCTGCGCAGCGAGGCGCTGGCGGTGAACGGGTTCAACGAGGAGATGGGCTATGGCGGGCTCGACGTCGAGTTCGGGCTGCGGCTGAACCGGCTCGGGCTGACCGCCTGGCGGATCCGGTTCTCGACCGTGGCGTTGCACCTGCATCACGAGCGCGGCTATGCCACCCCGGAGACGCGGGCGGGCAGCCGCGCAGTGAAGGAACGCACCCGCGCGCTCGGCCTGCTGCGCGCCGAGCGCGGCGTCGATCAGTGGCTCGGCCCGGATGGGGCGGCGCAACTCGGCCCCGAGGACCGGGTGACGCGCTACCCTGCCGCCCGGTGACGGAACGCCCGGGACGCAAAAGGCCCCGCATGGAGGCGGGGCCTTGCGATCGGTCGGATCCGGCGCCTTATTCCGGCTTCTTGACGAAGCGCAGGTAGGGCAGCTTGACGTCGACGTCGCCGAACTTCGCCTTGCCGTCCTCGGTCGAGACCGAGAGCGCGAGGATCACGTCCTGGCCCGGCACCCAGTTCGCGGGGGTGGCGAAGGGCGCGCCGTCGGTCGCCTGGATCGCGTCGAGGGCACGCAGCACCTCGGCGAAGTTGCGGCCGACCGACATCGGATAGATCATCATCAGGCGGATCTTCTTGTCGGGCCCGATGATGAAGACGGTGCGCACGGTCGAGGTATGCGCCGGGGTGCGTCCGTCGGGCAGATAGGCCTCGGCCGGCAGCATGTCATAGAGCTTCGACACGGTCAGCGAGGTGTCGTCGATGATCGGGAAGGTTGCCGGCGCGCCGGCATAGGCGGAGATGTCGGCCTTCCACTTCTTGTGCTCCTCGACGGTGTCGACCGAGACGCCCATCACCTTGGTGTTGCGCTTCGCCCATTCGTCGGCGAGCTGCGCGACGGCGCCGAACTCGGTGGTGCAGACCGGGGTGAAATCCTTCGGGTGCGAGAACAGGATGGCGTAGCTGTCGCCGATCCAGTCGTGGAAGCTGATCTTGCCCTCGGTGGTGTCGGCGGTGAAGTCGGGGGCGATGTCGTTGATGCGCAGAGCCATGTTGGTCTCCCTGGTTGACGTTTCGGGCGGAAACTTAAGACAGGCGGAACGAAGTTTCATCCCCCCGCGGTGAATTCGCTGCAGAATGGGAGGAAATGCCACCCGCAATCGCGTCGGTGGAACGTTCTTCTGCATCCGCCGGGCTTGCCGATTTGCGCAGCCGCTGCGCGAAGCGCCGGCTTGCCCTTGCCGCGCGCGGGTGCCACCCTGCGCGCCAACAGGAGGTTTCCATGATCGAAAAACGCGATTTCTACATCAACGGGCGCTGGACCGCCCCGGCCGCGGCGCGCGACTATGCGGTGATCGACCCGTCGACCGAAGAGCCCTGCGCGGTGATCTCGCTCGGCGATCGCGCCGACACCGAGGCCGCCGTCGCCGCGGCGAAGGCGGCGCTGCCCGCCTGGCGCGCCACCGCGCCCGAGGAACGCCTCGCCTATGTCGAGAAGATCCTTGCGATCTACAAGGAGCGCTACGAGGAGATGGCCGAGGCGATGAGCCTCGAGATGGGGGCGCCGATCGACTTCGCGCGCTCCGAGCAGGCCGGCGCCGGCACCTGGCACATCGAGAACTTCATCAAGGCGGCGAAGGACTTCGAGTGGGTCCATCCGCTCGGCGACGGCACCCCGGGCGCGATGATCGCCTATGAGGCGATCGGCGTCGTCGGCCTGATCACGCCGTGGAACTGGCCGATGAACCAGGTCACGCTGAAGGTGATCCCGGCGCTGATCGCGGGCTGCACCATGGTGCTGAAACCCTCGGAGGAGGCGCCGCTCAGCTCGCTGCTCTTTGCCGAGTTCATCCATGACGCGGGCGTGCCGGCGGGCGTGTTCAACCTGGTGAACGGTGACGGTGTGGGCGTTGGCTCGCAGCTCTCGACCCATCCCGATATCCAGATGATCTCCTTCACCGGCTCGACGCGGGCCGGCAAGGCGATTTCCATCGCCGCGGCCGAGACGCTGAAGCGCGTGGTGCTGGAGCTGGGCGGCAAGGGCGCGAACCTGGTCTTTGCCGATTGCGACGAGAAGGCGGTGAAGCGCGGCGTGCGCCACATGTTCGAGAACACCGGGCAGTCGTGCAACGCGCCGAGCCGGATGCTGGTCGAGCGCAGCTATTACGAAAAGGCGCTGGAAATCGCGGCACAGACCGCGGCCGAGACCCAGACCGGCAACCCGCGCGAGCCCGGCCGTCACCTCGGTCCGGTGATCAACAAGAGCCAGTTCGAGAAAATCCAGGGCCTGATCGAGAGCGGCATCAAGGAAGGTGCGCGGCTGATCGCGGGCGGCCTTGGCCGGCCCGAGGGGCTGAACAAGGGCTATTACGTGCGCCCGACGATCTTCGCCGATTGCACGCCCGAGATGACGATCATGCGCGAGGAGATCTTCGGCCCGGTGCTGTCGATCATGCCCTTCGACACCGAGGAAGAGGCGGTGGCGATCGCCAATGACACCCCCTACGGGCTGACGAACTACCTGCAGACGCAGGACCCCGCCCGCACCAACCGGCTGCTGCGCGCGCTCGATGCGGGCATGGTCGTCGCGAACGGCAAGAGCCGCGGCGCCGGCGCCCCCTTCGGCGGCGTCAAGGCTTCTGGCCGGGCGCGCGAGGGCGGCCGCTGGGGCATCGAGGAGTTCTGCGACGTGAAATCGATCGGCGGCTGGGTCGAGTAACCCCGCCGTCGCCCCCGGCCCCGGCGTTGAAAGGTGAGTCTTTGGGCCAGGGAAAAGCCGATGCGCCTTTTCCTTGGAAAAATACTCATCTGTCGCCGGGGCCGGGTGCCTTGCCCTTCCGGTCCGCGCGGGCGAAACTGCGCGGCCTGAGAGGAGAGCGCCCATGACCTTCACCCTTGCCACCTGGAACATCAACTCGGTCCGCCTGCGCGAGGGGCTGGTCGAGAAGCTGATGCGGGAGGAGGCGCCCGACGTGCTCTGCCTGCAGGAATGCAAGAGCCCGGTCGAGAAGATCCCGCTCGAGCGCTTCCGCGCGCTTGGCTACGAGTGGATGGTGGCGCGCGGCCAGAAGGGCTACAACGGCGTCGCGATCCTGTCGAAGCTGCCGCTCGTCGAGGCGGGGGCGGGCGATTATGCCGGGCTCGGCCATGCCCGGCACGTGGCCGGTCGGCTCGAGAACGGGGTGACGATCCACAATTTCTATGTGCCCGCGGGCGGCGATATTCCGGACCGCGAGCAGAACGAGAAATTCGGCCAGAAGCTCGATTTCCTGACCCACATGCGCGACGACTTCTTCGCGAACCGGCCCGAGAAGGCGATTCTGGTGGGCGATCTGAACATCGCGCCGCGCGAGGATGACGTCTGGAGCCACAAGGCGCTTCTGAAGATCGTCTCGCACACGCCCGTTGAGGTCGAGCATCTGGCGCAGACGCGCGATGCCGGGAACTGGGTCGACGTGACCCGGCAGGACATCCCCGAGGGGCAGCTCTATTCCTGGTGGAGCTATCGCGCCAAGGACTGGGACGCGGCCGACAAGGGGCGCCGGCTCGATCACGTCTGGGCGACGCCCGACATCTCGACTGCGGCGCATGGCAGCCGGATCCTGCGCGCAGCGCGGAGCTGGGAACAGCCGTCGGACCACGTTCCGGTCTTCGCGACTTTCGATCTCTGAGGCGATCCGCCCCTTGGCGAGGGCCGCCCCGGCGCGCATATAGGGAACAAAAGATCTGGGAGAGGCGACCATGATTGGCACCGAAGCGAAAACCACCCATTCCGAATTCGTGAAAGACGTCGACGAGACCACCTTCATGGCGGAAGTCGTCGACAAGTCGATGACCGTTCCGGTGATCGTCGACTTCTGGGCGCCCTGGTGCGGCCCGTGCCGGCAGCTTGGCCCGGCGCTCGAGGCGGCGGTCGAGGCGGCCAAGGGCAAGGTCGTGATGGTCAAGGTCAACGTCGACGAGAACCAGATGATCGCCGGCCAGATGCGGGTGCAGTCGATCCCGACCGTCTATGCCTTCTGGCAGGGCCAGCCGGTCGACGGGTTCCAGGGCGCGCTGCCCGCCTCGCAGCTGAAGACCTTCGTCGACAAGCTTGCGGCGCTTGCGGGCGACGGCGGGCTTGCGGATGCGGTCGCGGCCGCCGAGGAGATGCTGACCGAGGGCGCCGCCGTCGATGCAGCCGAGACCTTCGCCGCGATCCTCGGTGAGGATGCCGAGAACGCCGAGGCCTATGGCGGGCTGGTCCGCGCCCATCTGGCGCTTGGCAATCTCGAGCAGGCGGAACAGTTCCTCGCCGCGGTGCCGGCGAAGATCGCGACCGCCGCGCCGGTCGAGGCCGCGCGCGCGCAGCTTGCGCTCGCAAAGCAGGCGGCGAAGGCCGGCCCGCTCGATGCGCTGAAGGCGAAGGTCGAGGCCGACCCCGCCGATCATCAGGCGCGCTTCGACTATGCCACCGCGCTCCATGCCGCGGGCGAGGTCGAGGCAGCGGTCGAACAGTTGCTCGAGCTGTTCCGCCGCGACCGCGAGTGGAACGAGGGCGCCGCGAAGACGCAGCTCTTCACCATCTTCGACGCGCTGAAGCCCACCGATCCGATCGCGGTGAAGGGGCGTCGGCGGCTTTCGTCGATGATATTTGCCTGATCGCGCGGGCGGGCTAGCTCATGCGCATGATGAAAGCCTGCGACCTGCCAGATCTGATCCCGCTGTTTCCGCTGCCGGGGGCGCTGTTGCTGCCCCGGGGGCGGTTGCCGCTGCATATCTTCGAGCCGCGCTATCTGCAGATGGTCGAGGATTGCCTGAAGACGCCGCACCGGCTGATCGGGATGATCCAGCCCTGCAAGGGGCGCGACGGGACGGCGAAGCTGAACGCGATCGGTTGTGCGGGGCGGCTGACGGGGTTCTCGGAAACCGAGGACGGGCGCTACATGATCACTCTGTCGGGGATCTCGCGGTTCCGGCTGTTGCGCGAGCAGGAGGGGTTCTGCCCCTATCTCCGCGCCGAGGTCGGCTGGAGCGATTTCGAGCGCGACCTTGGCCGGGCCGAGCATGACCCGGGCTTCGACCGCGACGGCTTCCTGGAGCTTCTGGCGCGGTTCTTCCACTCGCAGGGGCTCGATACCGACTGGGAGACGCTGAAGGAGGCGGAGGACGAGCTGCTGATCAACTCGCTCTCGATGCTCCTGCCGCTCGAGCCCGAGGACAAGCAGGCCCTGCTCGAGGCGCCGAGCCTGACGACGCGGCGCGAGACGCTGGTGACACTGCTTGAATTCCACCTGCACGGCGGCTGCGAGGAGCGTGAGCAATGAGCGATATGCCCGAGGAAGAGGACCGTGCGGCCTTCGATCGGCGGATGCTCGAGGCACTGGTCTGCCCGCTGACGCAGGCGCCGCTGCACTATGATGCGGCGCGGCAGGAGCTGATCTCGAAACCCGCGCATCTGGCCTTTCCGATCCGCGCGGGCATCCCGATCATGGTGCCCGACGAGGCCCGCCCGCTGGACTGAAAAGGCCGCCCCGAGGGGCGGCCTTTCCGGTCAGATCGCGCGGCCCTGCAGCAGCCGCGGCAAGGGGCCAGACAGCCCCGCCGCCTGCCGCATGAAGGCGCGCCGCAACGGGCCCGCCGCCTGCACGATCCCGAGCCCGAGGTCGCGCCCGGCCCGCAGGATCGGGTTGTCGTTCGAGAAGAGCTTGTTCACCGTGTCCATGCCAAGCGCGAGCGAGACGGAATCGAAGCGCCGCCAGCCCTGATAGCGGTCGAGCACATCGGGGGCGCCGAGATCCTCGCCCCGGCGTGTCGCCTCGACCAGCACCTCGGCCAAGGCCGCCACATCGCGCAGGCCAAGGTTCAGCCCCTGCCCGGCGATCGGGTGCACGCCATGCGCCGCATCGCCAATGAGCGCCACCCGCGGCGCGACATAGCTTTTCGCCAGCGTCAGGTTCAGCGGATAGCTGAAGCGCGGCCCGGCCAGCCGGATCTGGCCGAGGAAATCGCCGAAGCGCGGCCGCAGGATGGCGAGGAAATCCTCGTCCGACAGCGCCGAGATCACCTTGGCATTCGCGTCCGTCTCGGACCAGACGATCGACGAACGGTTGCCCGGCAGCGGCAGGATGGCGAGCGGCCCGTTCGGCATGAAGAACTGCTGCGCGATGCCCTGGTGGGGCAGTTCGTGCTCGATCGCCGCGACCAGCGCGGTCTGGCCATAGCCCCAGCCCTCGCGGGTGATGCCGGCGCGCTCGGCCACGCCCGAGCGGCGGCCGTCGGCGCCGACCAGCAGCTTCACCAGCCGCGTGCTGCCATCCGACAGCGTCACCCTGATGCCGCCCGGCACCACCTCCTGCGCGGTGACTGCGGTCTGGGTGAGCAGGGTGATCTTCGGGTCGACCTCCATCGCGTGCAGGAAGGCGCGGTAGAGGAAGCGGTCCTCGAGCATGTAGCCGACCGGCGTCTGGTCAAGCTCGCGGCTGTCGAAATGCAGGAAGAACGGCGCGGCGCCTTCGCCCGGCCGCCCGTCCGAGGCCTTCACCTCGAGCATCGGCTGGGCGTTCGTCGCCAGCATCGGCCAGAGCCCGATGGCGGCCAGCAGCTTTTGCGAGGCAAGCGCCAGGGCATAGGCGCGGCCGTCGAAGTCATCCTCGGCCCGCGCCCGCGCGGGGGCGGCGTCGACGACGGTGACGGTCAGCCCCGATTGCGCGAGGGCGAGGGCGAGCGCGGGGCCGTTCAGCCCGCCGCCGGCGATGAGGATGTCTGAATCATGTGTCATGGCGCGGAGTATGGCGCGGCGCGCGCGATTGTCCATGCGCGGGATTGTCCGGGTGGGATTGTCCGGCGGGCAGGCAATGGCTAGCGTGGCGCAAACGAGTGGAGGGCGCGATGGACGAACGGTTCTGGTCGGCGGCAGAGCAGGGGCGGGCGATGGCCGAGGGCCGGCTCGATCCGGTGGAGATGGCCGAGGCCTATCTCGAGGCCGCGGCGGCGGTGCCCGACGTCTATGCGCGCCTGACGCCCGAACGGGCGCGCGGCGAGGCGATGGCGGCGCGGGCGCGGCTGCGGCTTGGCCTTGGGCGCGGGCCGCTCGACGGTGTGGCGCTGAGCTGGAAGGACCTGTTCGACAGCGCGGGCACCGAGACCGAGGCGGGCTCGCGCCTGCTCGAGGGCCGGGTGCCCGAGGATGACGCCGAGGTGCTGGCGCAGGCGACGCTGGCGGGCACGGTCTGCCTTGGCAAGACGCATATGACGGAACTGGCGTTCTCCGGCCTTGGCATCAACCCGATGACCGCGACGCCGCCGAATGCCGTGACCCCGCATCTCGCCCCGGGCGGATCGAGCTCGGGCGCGGCGGTGTCGGTGAAGCTGGGGCTCGCCGCGGCGGCGGTGGGCTCTGACACCGGCGGCTCGGTGCGGATCCCGGCCGCCTGGAACGACATCGTCGGGCTGAAGACCACGCATGGCCGCGTGTCGACGCGGGGCGTGGTGCCGCTGTGCCGGCGTTTCGACACGGTCGGGCCGCTCGCCCGCAGCGTCGAGGATTGTGCGCTGGTTCTGGCGGCGCTTGAAGGGCGCACCGCGCCGGATCTGCGCGGCGCGACACTTGCGGGGGCCCGGCTTTTGGTGCTCGAGGGCTTGCCGCTCGAGGGCGCGCGGACCGAGCCGCTGCGCGGGTTCGAGGCGGCGGTCGAGCGGCTGGGGCACGCGGGTGCGGTGATCGAGCGGCGCGCGCTGCCGATGGTGGCGCCGGCGATGGCGCTGTCGGGGCTTTTGTTCGCGCCCGAGGCCTATGGGCTGTGGCAGGCCGAGATCGAGGCGGCGCCCGGGAAGATGTATCCGCCGATCCTCGAGCGTTTCCGCGGCGGGGCAGGGGCGTCCGCCGCCGATTACGTCGCGGGCTGGGCGGCGCTGGACGAGCATCGCGCGCGCTGGCACGCGGCGACGGCGGGCTATGATGCGGTTCTGGTGCCGACGGCGCCGATCCTGCCGCCCGATGCCGACCGGCTTCAGACAGATCCCGACTATTTCGCCGCCGAGAATCTGCTCGCCCTGCGCAACACCCGGATCGGCAACATCTTCGGGCTGTGCGCGCTGACCCTGCCGAGCGGCGAGCCGATGTGCGGAATTTCGCTCATGGCCGCGCCGATGGCGGAGGAACGCCTGCTGCGACTGGGGAGCGCGGCCGAGGCGGCGCTGCACTGAAAAGCCACAGGCACGCCCGGCAAGCCATGGCGCGGGCGTGCTTTTTCTGGACGCGGGCGCCCGGCTTCGGTAACCTGCAATCATACGGGGCGACACGACCCCGATGAACGAGGCACAGATGGATTATCCCGAGCGGTTTGCGAACCTGCCCGAATACGCATTCCCGCGTTTGCGGGCGCTTCTCGATTCGCACGCTCCCGGCGGCGAAGCGGTGGCGTTCACCATCGGCGAACCGCGCCATCCGATGCCCGCCTTCGTCGGCGAGGTTCTGGCGCAAAGCCTTGCGGAATTTGGCAAATACCCGGCGAACGACGGCACGCCCGAACTGCTGGCGGCGATCTCGGGCTGGCTGAAGCGGCGCTTTCACGTCGAGGTCGCGGAAAACCGGATCATGGCGCTCAACGGCACGCGCGAGGGGCTGTTCAACGCCGCCGTCGCGCTGAGCCCCGAGACGAAGCGCGGCAAGAAGCCCGTCGTGCTGATCCCGAACCCGTTCTATCAGGTCTATGCCGTCGCGGCGGTCGAGGTCGGCGCCGAGCCCGTCTTCGTGCCCGCGACCGAGGAGACCGGCTTCCTGCCCGATTATGCGAGCCTGCCGGCCGAGGTGCTGGACCGCGCGACGATCGCCTATCTGTGCTCGCCCGCGAACCCGCAAGGCGCGGTGGCCCCGCGCGACTATCTCGCGCAGCTGCTGCATCTGGCCGAGAAGCACGATTTCCGCGTCTTCGCCGACGAATGCTATTCCGAGCTGTGGCGCGAGGCGCCGCCTCCGGGCGCGCTCGAGGTTGCCGCGGCCGAGGGCATCGACCCCGAGCGGGTGGCGGTGTTCCATTCGCTGTCGAAACGCTCGAACCTGCCGGGCCTGCGCTCGGGCTTCGTCGCGAGCGGCGTCGAGAACATCCGCCATATCCGCCGGTTGCGCGCCTATTCCGGTGCGCCGCTGCCGCTGCCGATCCAGCGGGTGTCCGAACGGGTCTGGGCGGATGAGGCGCATGTGGTCGAGAACCGCGCGCTCTATGCCGAGAAATACGCCGATGCCGCCGAGATCTTCGCCGGCGTCAACAGCTTCCGTCTGCCCGACGGCGGCTTCTTCCTCTGGCTGCCGGTCCCCGACGGCGAGGAAGCGGCGCTGAAGCTGTGGCGCGAGACCGGGGTGCGGGTTCTGCCCGGCGCCTATCTCGCGCGTGAGGTGAACGGGGAAAACCCCGGCAAGGGATATATCCGGGTGGCCTTGGTCGCCCCAAGAGAAGAAACGCAGCGCGGGCTGATCCGGCTCCGCGACTGCCTGTATACGTGAGGACGGTAGAGCATGGCATCCTATCAGGCACGGCAACGCGACCCGCTTCTGGACCAGAACACCCAGGCAGCGCTTGAACGGCGCGGCAAGGAATTGCTGGGCGGGGTTCTGGTCTTTGCGGGCGTTCTGGTGGGGATGCTGCTTGCCAGCTATTCGCCCGACGATCCGAGCTGGATGGCGGTGTCGGATGCGCCGGTGCAGAACTGGCTCGGCCGGATCGGGGCGGGGATCGCCTCGCCGCTTTACGTCATCGTCGGGCGCGGCGCCTGGCTGCTGCCGCTCGGGCTGATCGCCTGGGGCGTGCGCCACATCCTGCATCGCGGCGAGGAACGGCTCGGTACCCGTGCCGTCTTCCTGCCGATCGGCGTGGCGCTGGCCTCGGTCTATGCCGCGCTGCTGGTGCCGAGCGCCGACTGGGGCCAGGCCTTCGGTCTCGGCGGCCATTTCGGCGACATGATCGCCGGCTCGCTTCTGGGCATGTCGCCGGTCTCGGGCTCGATCGGGCTCAAGCTGATGTCGCTGGTGCTGGCGTTGGCGACGATCGCGATGAGCGCCTTCGTGCTGGGCTTCGACCGGGCGGAGATCCAGACCATCACCCGCTTCCTGCTGCTCGGCTCGGTGGCCGCCTATGACGCGGCGCTGAATGCCTTTGGCCGCGGCGCCGCCGCCTCGGTGCGGATGGCACAGGGCGCGGCGCAGCAGGCGGCCGAACGGGCGCGCCAGCGCAGGGCCGAGGCCGCCGAACGTGCCGCCGATCTGGCCGCCTGGGAGGCGCAGCAGGCCGCCTGGGAGCAGAGCCAGGGTGGCTATGCCCCCGCAGCGGCGCAGCCGGCGATGAGCGCGGCGACGAAGTCCTCGCTGCTGTCGCGTATCCGCCGCGCGCCCGAACCGGATTACGCGCAGGAAGACGGGCTCCTCGAGTACGACTCCGAGCTGGTCGAACGCGGCTGGCCGGCGCCGGCCGTCGAGGCCCCCTCCGAGGACCGCATCCGCGCCCGCATCGCGCAGGCGGTGAAGACCCGCGCCGTGGCGCCGATGGTCCATGCCGAGCCCGAGGACTGGGAGGCGATGGAGCCCGCGCCGGCAGCAATGCCCGAGCTGCGCGCGACGCCGCGTCAGGTCGAGCCGGCACCGTATTCCGCGCCGCAGCATTACGCGCCGCAGCCGGCACCGGTGCCTGCCACGCCCGCCTCGGTGCTGGCGGCGGTCGCGGCGCGTCTGGCCCGTGGTGCCCGCCCGGCGGCGTCGGTGCCCGCGGCGCCGGTGCGGCGCTCGGAGCCGCCGATCCAGGCCCGCCCGCGCTTCCTGCCCGGATCGGCGAGTGCGCCGGCCTCGCATCTGAACGAGCCGGTGCTGCGCTCGCCCGAGCCCACCATGGCCGCGCCCCGTGTCGTGGCTCCCGAGCTGCCGCCGATGTGGGAAACCGCCGTCGACGAGGCGCCGCTGCACGATGCGGCGCCGACCTATCCCGACGCCGCTCCGGCCTATGTCGAACGTGCCGTGCCGCGCGAGGCGGTCGACCCGGCCGCGACCGGCTGGGAGACGCCGCGCGTCGACCGCGAGGCGGATGACGCCGACGACTGGGCCGAGACCGATTTCGACCGCAACGCCTTTGCCGATCTTGACGAGGAGATCCCGCAGGTTCCGGCTTCGGCGCCGCGGATCATGCTGAACCGGCAGGTGGTCCCGCCCGCGCCCGAGCGCCGGGTGATGGCGCCGCCGCGCAAGGCGCATGTGCCCTCGAAGCAGGCGATCGCCGAGGCCCAGCCGAAGCTGCGCTTCGAGCCGCCGGCGCATCCGGCCTACGAGCCGCCGCCGCTGAACCTGCTGACCAATCCGACCACGATCCAGCGCCACAGCCTGTCGGACGACGCGCTGGAAGAGAACGCGCGGATGCTGGAAAACGTGCTCGACGATTACGGCGTGAAGGGCGAGATCGTCTCGGTCCGCCCGGGCCCCGTGGTCACCATGTATGAACTCGAACCCGCGCCGGGGCTGAAGGCCTCGCGCGTGATCGGTCTGGCCGATGACATCGCACGCTCGATGTCGGCGCTGTCGGCGCGCGTCTCGACCGTGCCCGGCCGCTCGGTGATCGGCATCGAACTGCCGAACGTGCACCGCGAGAAGGTCGTGCTGCGCGAGATCCTGGCCGCGCGCGATTTCGGCGACAGCAACCTGCGCCTGCCGCTGGCGCTCGGCAAGGACATCGGCGGCGAGCCGGTGATCGCCAACCTCGCCAAGATGCCCCACCTGCTGATCGCCGGCACCACCGGTTCGGGCAAGTCGGTGGCGATCAACACGATGATCCTGTCGCTTCTCTACAAGCTGTCGCCCGAGGAATGCCGGCTGATCATGATCGACCCGAAGATGCTGGAGCTTTCCGTCTACGATGGCATCCCGCATCTGCTGAGCCCGGTCGTCACCGACCCGAAGAAGGCGGTCGTGGCGCTGAAATGGGTCGTGGGCGAGATGGAGGAGCGTTATCGCCGCATGTCGAAGATGGGCGTGCGCAACATCGAGGGCTACAACGGCCGCGTCCGCGAGGCGATGGACAAGGGCGAGATGTTCAAGCGCACCGTCCAGACCGGCTTTGACGAGGAGACCGGCGAGCCCGTCTTCGAGACCGAGGAATTCCAGCCCCAGCCCTTCCCCTACATCGTCGTCATCGTCGACGAGATGGCCGACCTGATGATGGTCGCGGGCAAGGAGATCGAGGCCTGCATCCAGCGTCTGGCACAGATGGCGCGTGCCTCGGGCATCCACCTGATCATGGCGACGCAGCGCCCGTCGGTCGACGTCATCACCGGCACGATCAAGGCGAACTTCCCGACCCGGATCTCGTTCCAGGTGACCTCGAAGATCGACAGCCGCACGATCCTGGGCGAGCAGGGGGCGGAACAGCTGCTGGGCATGGGCGACATGCTCTACATGGGCGCCGGCTCGCGCATCACCCGTATCCACGGGCCCTTCGTTTCCGACGAAGAGGTCGAGGAGATCGTCAACCACCTGAAGAGCTTCGGCCCGCCGCAATACATGTCGGGCGTGCTCGAGGGGCCGGACGAGGAAGTGGCGAGCGATATCGACGCGGTCTTGGGCCTCGGCTCGGGCGACGACGCCGAGAACGCGCTCTACGACACCGCGGTCGCGATCGTCATCAAGGACCGCAAGTGCTCGACCTCCTACATCCAGCGCAAGCTGGGCATCGGCTACAACAAGGCCGCGCGGCTGGTCGAGCAGATGGAGGAGCAGGGCGTCGTCAGCCCGGCGAACCACGTCGGCAAGCGCGAGATCCTCGTGCCCGAGCAGTGATCTGGCACGAACGTGATGCGACGCCCCGCCCGAAGTGATCGGGCGGGGCTTTTTCTTTGCCGCACTTGGATTAGATTTCCGCCATGACCCTGCTTCGCTTCGCCCTCGCGCCCGTCTTCGCCCTGGTTCTTGCGGTTCCGGCCATGGCCGGGGCGCTGTCGCTCGACCAGATCTCGACCTATCTGAACGGGCTCGAGACCGCGCAGGCGGATTTCCTGCAGGTGAACGCGGATGGTTCCACCGCGAAGGGCGTGCTCTACATCAAGCGGCCGGGGCGGGTGCGGTTCGAATATGCCACCGACAAGACGCTGGTGATGGCTTCGGGCGGGCAGGTGGCGATCTTCGATCCGAAATCGAACCAGCCGGCCGAGCAATATCCGCTCGCCCGCACGCCGCTGAACCTGATTCTGGCGCCGAAGGTCGACCTCGGTCGGGCGAAGATGGTGGTCGGGCGCGAAAGCGATGCGACCACCACCACGATCGTCGCGCAGGACCCCGATCATCCGGAATACGGCACGATCCGGCTGGTGTTCACCGATGCGCCGGTGGCGCTGAAGCAGTGGATCATCACCGATGACAGCGGCGCGAAGACCGCCGTGGTGCTGAGTGGGCTGAAGACCGGCGTGGGGGGGGGGGGGGGGGGGGGGGGGAAAAACACCCCGGCCGAGCCCCCCCACGACGGAGCACG
>NZ_SAVB01000017.1 GCF_004022265.1 Paenirhodobacter ferrireducens | reverse complement strand
ACCGCGGCGCCAATCCCGCCTTGGTGCTGTGGGGGCTGAAGACCGGCGTCGAGCTCGGCGCGCGGCTGTTCAGCATCAACGCCGAGCTCGACGCCCGCAAGAAGTGATCACTTGCCGCAGGCGCGCAGCTGCGACTGATACATGTTGGCGCGGGTTTGCACCTTGTCGGCGACGGCGAGCAGCCAGCCCTTGGAATTGTGGCTGCCGTTGGCATAGCCCGACCGCCCCTCGTGATAGGCAAGGTACTGGCCGCGCGCGTCGTATTTCGACACGCCGAGCTTCTTCGAGGTTCCGTCCATGTACCAGCCCATGAAATCGGTCGCGTCCTGGATCCGGTTGCGCTTTGCGCTGAAGCGGCGGGTGGCCTCGCGGTAGTCGTCCCAGGTCGAATCGAGGGCCTGGCTGTAGCCATAGGCCGAGCTGGTGCGGCCGAGCGGAATCACCCCGAGCGCGAAGCGATAGGGCGTCTTGGCGGTGCCGACGAATTTCGATTCCTGATGGATCGTCGCCATCTGGACATGCACCGGCACGCCCCAGCGGGCCTCGGTGCGCTTCATCGCGGAGTAGTATTGCGGCTTCTCGCGCGCCAGAAGGCAGGCGTTGTCGAGGTTACGCGGCGCCTGCGAGCTGCCACCCCCACAGGAGGCGACCATCAGCAAGACGGCCAGCTTGAGGTACTTGTTCATCACTGCTCTGCCTGATCGGTCTTGTTTTCTCGTGATTTTACCGGAATTTCCCCGCAGGGGAAATGACAAAGCCATGATCTTGCCGGCCGATTGTGGCAACTGTTGGGCTGCACACCACAATCTGTTTCCCCCGGCACCGGCGCTGCGCGGTGGACAGCAGGGCGGGTAAGGTATTACTTACCTTTCATTGGGGGCAGACATGCAGACCGCACGCGCGAAATATGCCATCGGCCAGATCGTCCGTCACCGGAACCAGTCGTTCCGGGGCGTGGTCTTTGATGTCGATGCGATCTTCTCGAATACCGAGGAGTGGTATCTCGCGATTCCCGAAAGCAGCCGTCCGCTGAAGGATCAGCCATTCTATCACCTGCTGGCGGAGAATGACGACGATTACTACGTCGCCTATGTCTCCGAGCAAAATCTGGTGGCCGATACCACGGGTGAGCCGGTGGATCACCCGGATCTGGACGATTTGTTCGGCGATTTCGAGGACGGGCGCTATCCGTTGCAGTTTCAGCTGAACTGAGCGCGCCGCAGCTCACTGCGCCAGTGCGAGCGGCGCGAGCGGCAGGCGAAAGACCAGCTCGTTGCGGCCGTCGTGGCGGCAATAGTGCAGGTCCTCGACCAGGTCGCGAATCAGGAACCAGCCGAAGCCACCTTCGGGCAGAGTGTCGGGCACCGGGCGCGGGTGATCGCCGCCGATGCCCGACAGGCAGCGCTCGGGCAGCTCGATCCCATCGTCGCAGACCAGGCAGGTCAAACCGCGCCGGTCCCGTGCGAGGGCGAGGGTGATCGTGCCCTTGCCGCTGTTGCCATAGCCATGCCTGACGATGTTGTTGAACACCTCGGCCAGGACGATCTCGAGGGCGCCGGCCTCGTCCGTGGTCATCTGGCGGACGAATCGTGCCAGGGTGCTGTGCAGTGCGGCGCGCACCGACAGCGGATCGGCACTGAAACTGTGCCGGAAGATGGCCTGCTCCGGTGCCGAAGGGTCCGGTTGCGGCTGCGGATGCGAACTCCGCTCAGCCTGCATCGCGCAACCTTTCGGATGTGGCCGCCGCGACGTTCGGATGAATCCGGAACACCGTATCCATCCGGGTCAGCCGGAACACCTTTTCGACCGTGGGCGTGAGCCCGACCAGTTCCAGTTGTCGCGCCGGCGCGAGCGACTTCATCACCGCGACGATCGCACCGAGGCCGGAACTGTCGAGGAAGGTCACATCCGACAGGTCGAGCACGACGCGAGAGGACGGTTGCGCCGTCACTTCCCGCATCCGGTCCTTGAAGCGGATGGCAATCGCCGCGTCGAGGCGTTCTTCCTGCAGGTACACCACCAGCGCCCCGCCGAGGGCTTCCGCATAAAGGTTCATCACCGCGTCTCCGACAACCGTTCACCGTCAAAGGGTATCCGGAAATGCTTACCAAAGCGTATCGCCGGCCCGGAACTACCTGGCGGGGGTGACGCTTTCGCGCATCAGCGCCGGCCCGCCCTGCGCTTCCCCCTTTTGCCCCGCGTGCCCCGCGCCCATATTGGAGCGGAAACCGGAGGCAGCCCATGCAGGTCATTGCTCTCATCATCATCGGCGCGGCGGCGGGCTTCATCGCCACCCGTGCGATGAAGATGGAAACCGACATCCCCACCACCATCGCTATCGGCGTGATCGGCGCGCTGATCGGCGGGCTGGTGCTGCGCTTCCTGGTGGCGCTGACCGGCGCGCTTGGCGGCTTCGTCGGTGCCCTGCTCGGCGCGTTCGTGCTGATCTGGCTGTGGCGCCAGTACGGGCGGCGCTGATGTGGGGGCCGCTTTTCGGACTGGCCGGCATGGCGACGACGCGGCTGACGCTGTGGTCGCTTGGCCTCGCGATCTGGCTGTTGCGCCGGCCGGGAGGCTGGGCGGTGCTTGCCGTCGCGGCGCTGGTCGGCGTGAAGCTTCTGCCGCAGAAATGAGACCATCCGCGCTGCGCCCCGCCGCCGCGCCCCACCCCCGGGAGACCCCATGACCTTGCAAGATTTCCTCGGCGAGAACGCCATCTTCCTGGCACTCGCGGCCTTCGTCATCGTCGCCGTCTATCAGGGGGTGCGGATCGTGCCGCAGTCCGAGAAATACGTGGTCGAGCGATTCGGCCGGCTGCGTGCGGTGCTTGGCCCGGGGATCAACTTCATCGTGCCCTTCCTCGACCGGGTGGCGCACAAGGTCTCGGTGCTCGAGCGCCAGCTGCCCACCACCCGGCAGGATGCGATCACCGCCGACAACGTGCTGGTGCAGGTCGAGACCTCGGTCTTCTACCGGGTGACCGAGCCGGAAAAGACCGTCTACCGGATCCGCGACATCGACGCCGCGATCTCGACCACCGTCGCGGGCATCGTGCGCGCCGAGATCGGCAAGATGGAACTCGATGCCGTGCAGTCGAACCGCGCCGGGCTGATCCACACGATTCAGGAGAATCTCGCCAATGTCGTCGACGACTGGGGGATCGAGGTCACCCGGGCCGAGATTCTCGATGTGAACCTCGACGAGGCGACGCGGGCGGCGATGTTGCAGCAGCTGAACGCCGAGCGCGCGCGTCGTGCCCAGGTCACCGAGGCCGAGGGGCGCAAGCGCGCGGTGGAACTGGCGGCCGATGCCGAGCTTTACGCCGCCGAGCAGCAGGCGAAGGCGCGCCGCGTCACCGCCGAGGCCGAGGCTTTCGCCACGTCGGTGATCGCCGAGGCGATCGCGAAGAACGGGCTCGAGGCGGCGCAGTTCCAGGTCGCGCTGAAGCAGGTCGAGGCGCTGAGCATCGTCGGCAAGGGCGAGGGCAAGCAGGTGGTGCTGCTGCCGGCTGCGGCGCTTGATGCCTTCTCGGATGCCTTCGGGCTGCTCAAGGGGCGGTCGTGATGCTGTGGGAACTTGCCTGGGTCTGGATCGCCGGCGGTGTGGTGCTGGCGCTGCTCGAGATGCTGCTGCCGGGCTTCATCCTGCTCGGCTTCGCGATCGGGGCGGTCTGTGTCGGCGTGCTGATCTGGATCGGCCTTCTGGTCACCCTGCCGCCGATGCTGCTGGTGATGGCGGTGATCGCGGCGATCGCCTGGGGCGTGTTGCGCCGGGTGATGGGCGTGCGCCGCGGTCAGGTGAGGATCTGGCACCACGACATCAACGAGAAATGACCGCCGCGCGCCGGCCGGGGCTGGATTTTCAGGCCCCGGGGCCCTAGTGGACTCGCATCCCGAGATGGAGAGGCGCGATGTACGACGATTTTCCCGAAGAGGCGAAAGGCCTCAAGTATTTCCTCAAGATGGTGACGCTTGCCCTCGTGGGCGTCGTGGTCTGGATTCTGGTGACGCATCCGATGAACGGCGATGCCAGCTCGACCACCACGCTGGCGGTCACGCATCAGCCGTGATCCGGCCGACCCGGCACGGAGCGGAAACGGCGGCCATCGGCCGCCGTTTTTCATGGCTCAGCCGCGGATCTCGGCGAGGATCGCCTGCGCCGCGGTGCGCGGGTCCTTGGCTTGCCAGATCGGGCGGCCGACGACGAGGTGATCGGCGCCCGCCGCCAGCGCCGAGGCGGGCGTCTCGACCCGCTTCTGATCGCCAAGTGCGGCGCCCGCCGGGCGCACGCCCGGGGTGACGATCAGCTTGCCCGCGGCGCCCGGCAGCGCGCGGATCGCCGCCGCCTCGCGCGGCGAGGCGATGACGCCATCCGCCCCGGCCTCGAAGGCGCGTGCGGCGCGTTCGGTGACCAGCGCCTCGATCTCGCCCGGCTTGATCAGCGCCCCGTCGAGGTCGGCGCGGTCGAGCGAGGTCAGAATCGTCACCGCGAGGATTTTCGTGGCAGACCCCGCCGCGCCCTGTTTCGCCGCCTTCACCACATAAGGGTCGCCGTGCACGGTGAGGAAGTCGAGGTCATAGCGCGCGATGCCGCGCACCGCCGCCTCGACCGTGGCGCCGATGTCGAAGAGCTTCATGTCGAGGAAGATCTTCTTGCCCTGTTCCTGCTTCAGCTCGTTCGCCAGCGCGAGCCCGCCGCCGGTCAGCATGCCAAGGCCGATCTTGTAGAAGGAAACGCTGTCACCGAGCGTCTTCGCAAGCGAAAGCCCGTCGAGCGCGGTGGGCAGGTCGAGGGCGACGATCAGGCGGTCGTCGGCGGGCAGCAGATCGGTCATGGTGAGGCTCCGGAGATGGCAGGCAAACGCCCGCCTTTTGCGCCCGAAGCCGGCACCGGTCAAGGAAAAGCAGGGCGCGGGCCCCGCCGGCTCCGCCCGGTTTGTGTTTCGTTCCCGCGCTTTACACCGCGCATATTTTTTCCGCGCAGCCTGTCGCACCCCCCTTGAAGCGACCGCGATCCGCCTCCACCTCCCTCTCAAGACCCGGACCAGAGCGTGCCGTCATGGGCGCTCGATTTTCCCGGGGGCTTCAGAAAAGGAGATACCCGATGAACATGGAAAAGTTCACCGAGCGGTCGCGGGGCTTCATTCAGGCTGCCCAGACCATCGCGATGCGCGAGGGACATCAGCGGGTGGTGCCTGAACACTTGCTGAAAGCATTGATGGATGACGATCAGGGGCTGTCGTCGAATTTGATCCGACGCTCCGGCGGCGAGCCGCAGCGCGTGCAGGAGGCGGTCGATCTGGCCGTGTCGAAACTGCCGAAAGTGTCGGGCGGTGAGGGGCAGGTCTATGTCGAACAGTCGCTGGTGCGCGTGCTCGACGAGGCCGAGAAGATCGCGCAGAAGGCGGGCGACAGCTTCGTTCCGGTGGAACGGATCCTGATGGCGCTGGCCGTGGTCAACACCCGGGCGAAGGACTGTCTCGATCAGGGCGCAGTGACCGCGCAGAAGCTGAACGCTGCGATCAACGATCTGCGGAAGGGCCGCACCGCCGATTCGGCCTCGGCCGAGGAAGGCTATGACGCACTGAAGAAATACGCCCGCGATCTGACCGAGGCCGCGGAAGAGGGCAAGATCGACCCGATCATCGGCCGCGACGAGGAGATCCGCCGCGCCATGCAGGTGCTGTCGCGCCGCACCAAGAACAACCCGATCCTGATCGGCGAGCCGGGCGTGGGCAAGACCGCGATCGCGGAAGGCCTCGCGCTGCGCATCGTCAACGGTGACGTGCCGGAGAGCTTGCGCAACAAGAAGCTGCTTGCGCTCGACATGGGCGCGCTGATCGCCGGGGCGAAATATCGCGGCGAGTTCGAGGAACGGCTGAAGAGCATCCTGAAGGAGATCGAGGCCGCGGCGGGCGAGATCATCCTGTTCATCGACGAGATCCACACCCTTGTGGGCGCCGGCAAGTCCGAAGGCGCGATGGATGCCGCGAACCTGATCAAGCCGGCGCTTGCGCGTGGGGAACTTCACTGCGTCGGCGCGACCACGCTCGATGAATACCGCAAGTATGTCGAGAAGGACGCGGCCCTTGCCCGCCGGTTCCAGCCGGTGATGGTCGAGGAGCCGACGGTCGAGGACACGATCTCGATCCTGCGCGGCATCAAGGAGAAATACGAACTCCACCACGGCGTGAAGATCTCCGACTCGGCGCTGGTGGCGGCGGCGACGCTCTCGCATCGCTACATCACCGACCGCTTCCTGCCCGACAAGGCGATCGACCTTGTCGACGAGGCGGCGTCGCGTCTGCGCATGGAAGTGGACAGCAAGCCCGAGGAGCTCGATGCGCTCGACCGGCAGATCCTGCAGATGCAGATCGAGGCCGAGGCGCTGAAGAAGGAGGATGACGCGGCCTCGAAGGACCGTCTCGTCACGCTCGAGAAGGAGCTGGCCGAGCTCATGGACCGGGCCGCCTCGATGACCGCGAAATGGCAGGCCGAGCGCGACAAGCTCGAGGTCTCGCGCGATCTGAAGGAACAGCTCGACCGGGCGCGCGCCGAACTTGACCAGGCCAAGCGCGAAGGCAACTTCGGCAAGGCGGGCGAGCTGCAATATGGCAAGATCCCGGACCTCGAGCGCAAGCTGGGCGAGGCCGAGGAGAAGGAAGACGGCCAGATGGTTTCCGAGGCCGTCCGTCCCGAGCAGATCGCCGAGGTGGTCGAGCGCTGGACCGGCATTCCGACCACGAAGATGCTGGAAGGCGAGCGCGAGAAGCTGTTGAAGATGGAGGAAGAGCTGCACGGCCGGGTCATCGGTCAGGATGCGGCGATCACCGCCGTCGCCAATGCGGTGCGCCGTGCGCGTGCCGGGCTGAACGACGAGAACCGGCCGCTGGGCTCGTTCCTCTTCCTCGGCCCGACCGGCGTCGGCAAGACCGAGCTGACCAAGGCCGTTGCCGAATACCTCTTCGACGACGACACCGCGATGGTGCGCATCGACATGTCCGAGTTCATGGAGAAGCACTCCGTGGCGCGGCTGATCGGCGCCCCGCCCGGCTATGTCGGCTATGACGAGGGCGGCGTTCTGACCGAGGCGGTGCGGCGCCGGCCCTATCAGGTCGTGCTGTTCGACGAGGTCGAGAAGGCGCATCCGGACGTGTTCAACGTTCTGCTGCAGGTACTGGACGACGGCCAGCTGACCGATGGTCAGGGCCGCACCGTCGACTTCAAGCAGACGCTGATCGTGCTGACCTCGAACCTCGGCAGCCAGGCGCTGAGCATGCTGCCCGAGGGTAGCGATTCGTCCGAGGCGCGGGACGAGGTGATGGACGCGGTGCGGGCACATTTCCGCCCCGAGTTCCTGAACCGTCTGGACGAGATCGTCATCTTCGACCGGCTGACCCGGGCGAACATGGACGGCATCGTCTCGATCCAGCTCAAACGGCTCGAGAAGCGGCTCGCGGCGCGCAAGATCACGCTCGACCTCGACGCCGAGGCGCGAAAGTGGCTGGCCGACGAGGGCTATGACCCGGTCTATGGTGCGCGCCCGCTGAAGCGGGTGATCCAGCGCAGCCTGCAGGACCCGCTGGCCGAGCTGCTGCTGGGCGGCGAGGTGAAGGACGGCAGCACGGTGCATGTGACCGCGGGCCCCGACGGGCTGGTGGTCGGGGGCCGGGTCTCGGCCTCGGCGCGCACGCGCCCAGCCGACGCGCCGCTGCAGTAAGCGCTGCGACAGGATGCGAAGGGGGCGGGGCAACCCGCCCCCTTTTTCATGCCCGCCCGGGCGCGCTAGGATGGCGATCATGCCCGCCCTGTGCCGCGACTGCCTTGCCACCTTCGACGACGCCCCCGCACGCTGCCCGCGTTGCGGGCGCCCGCGCGTGCTCTCCCACCCCGAGCTTTTCGATCTGACCATCGCGCATCTCGATTGCGACAGCTTCTATGCCTCCGTCGAGAAGCGCGACGACCCGACGCTCGCTTCGCGCCCGGTGATCGTCGGCGGCGGCACCCGCGGCGTCGTCTCCACCTGCTGCTATGTCGCGCGGATCTCGGGGGTGCGCTCGGCGATGCCGATGTTCCAGGCGCTGAAGCTCTGCCCCGACGCGGTGGTGATCCGGCCGCGGATGGAGCATTACGCCGCCGTCTCGGCGCAGATCCGCGCGAAGATGGCGGCGCTGACCCCGCTGATCGAGCCGCTCTCGCTCGACGAGGCCTTCCTCGATCTGGGCGGCACGACGCGGCTGCACCATGCGCCGCCGGCGCTGCTGATGGCGCGGCTCGCGCGCGAGATCGAGACCGAGATCGGCGTCACCGCCTCGGTCGGGCTGTCGCACACCAAGTTCCTGGCCAAGGTCGCCTCCGATCTCGACAAGCCGCGCGGCTTTTCGGTGATCGGCCGGGCCGAGACGGCGGAATTCCTGCGCGATCAGCCGGTGTCGATGCTCTGGGGCGTTGGCGCGGCGACGCGCGCGGCGCTGGGGCGGGCGGGGCTGCGCACGCTCGCCGACATCCGCCGGGCGGGACACGCCGCGATGGTGGCGCGATTCGGCGCCTCGGGCGCACGGCTTCATGCGCTGGCTATGGGCGAGGACCCGCGCCGCGTCACCCCCGATGCGCCGGTGAAATCGGTCTCGAACGAGACCACCTTCGACACCGACATCGCCGACCGCGCCCGGCTCGAGGCCTGGCTCTGGGTGATGTGCGAGAAGACCGCGGCGCGGATGAAGGCGAAGGGGCTGAGCGGACGCACCGCGGTGCTGAAGCTGCGGCGGGCGGATTTCTCGGCGCTCAGCCGGCAGCAGCGCCTCGACGAGCCGAGCCAGCTTGCCGACACGCTGTTTCGCGCAACGCTCACCCTTCTGGAGGCGTTGCCCGAGGAGGGGCCGTTCCGGCTGATCGGCGCGGGCTATGCCGATCTGGCGCCCGCAGACGGGCGCGACCCGGTGGGCGACCTGCTCGACCCGGGTGCCGGCCGGCGGGCAGAGGCGGAACGGGCCGTCGATGCGATTCGCGCGAAATTCGGCGCCGGTGCGATCCGCAGCGGGCGCAGCCTTGGCACCGGAGACAAGCTGCCGCGCGGCTGAGCGCTATTCGGCGGCCAGCGAGCCGTGAGCCGTGGTGCTCTCGCGCCCGATCGCCGCGATGCCTGCCACGGCACGTGCCATCAGCGCGCGGAAGTCCTCATACCCGGCCGAGGGCCGAATCGCCGCCTCGTCCATGTAGAGGCCGCGGCTGATTTCGACCTGGATCACCTCGTATCCGCTTGCCGGGCGGCCGTAATGCTGGGTCACATAGGCGCCGGCGAAGGGGGCGTTGCGCGCCACCCGCAGCCCGAGCCGGGCGAAAATCGTCTCGACTGCGGCAACCGTGTCGGGGCGCGCGGCGGCACCGTAGCGGTCGCCCAGCACCACCTCCGCCGGTCGCGGGCCGGCGCCGCTCACCGCCTCGGAGGGCATCGAATGCATGTCGATCAGGATCGCCCGGCCAAAGCGTGCCCGCACCTCGCGCAAGAGCGCGGCCAGGGTGGCGTGATAGGGGCGCCAGACGGTGGCGATCCGCCGCTCGGCCTCATCCCGCGTCAGCTTGCCGGAATAGATTGCCCGGTTCGCCGAGACGACGCGGGGAATCACTCCAAGCCCGGCCTGCACCCGTGGCCCCGCCGCGCCGCGCCCCAGGCCCTCAATCAGCGCCGGGTCGAGCTCTGTCTCGTCGCGGTTCAGGTCGACCCAGGCGCGCGGCAGCCGCGCCGACAGCGCCGCCGCCCCCTCGCGCGGGGCCCCTTCGAGGAAACGGTCGACGAAGGCATCCTCGGAAGAGCGCAGCCGTTGCAGGTCAAGCACCGAGCGTGCCAGCATTTCAGGCGGATAGTCGCGCCCGGAATGGGGCGAGGCGAAGATGACGGCGGTGGTCATCCTCTCCGGCGTCCACAGCCGGTACACTTCAGTCTCGCACAGCTGAACGGCCATTTTTCTCCCCGGTTCAGGAAACAGACTACACCGGATTGTTTTCCTTCCAAAACCCTCTTGAAAGCCGCGCCGACTCCTTTTATAGACCGCCAGACCGAAGCGGTTCCGCCCCGGAACGCCCCGAAATGGGCCGGATGGAAAGCGGGATCACGAGGCTTCACGGGCGGTTAGCTCAGCGGTAGAGCACTACGTTGACATCGTAGGGGTCACTGGTTCGATCCCAGTACCGCCCACCATTCACCGCCCCTTCGGGGGCACATCAGTTTCAGGCGCACGCGCGCCGCGACTAGGAGAAGACCGATGAAGGTCCGCAACTCGCTCCGCTCGCTCAAGCAGCGTCATCGCGATTGTCAGATCGTGCGCCGCAAGGGCCGCGTCTACGTGATCAACAAGACGCAGAAGCGCTTCAAAGCCCGTCAGGGCTGAAGCAGGCTTCGAGCCTCGGAAATGGATGGGCCGCACCGGAGTGATCCGCGCGGCCTTTTCCTTGTTTGCGCCATTGCTTGCGGAGAAGTCGCGGGGGCGCTGCCCCCGTCGCCGGAACGGCGCGGAGGAGGGGGCAGCGCCCCCTGCCACGCTCAGCCGTAGCTGCGCAGGTCCTCGATCACCTTGCCATCGTTCGGCAGGCTGCCGGGCGCCACCAGTTCGATCGCGCCGCGCAGTTTCAGCGCCTCGACCACGCCGCCGGCAAAGCGCCGCGTGTCGGTCGCTTCGGTTTCGATCCGCACCGTCATCACATCCATCTCGCCGTCGCGGGTGGCGATGACGCGGGCGCGTTTCACCTCGGGATGGGCGGCGACGAAGGCCGCGACCTGTTCTGGGCGCACGAACATGCCCTTGATCTTGGTGGTCTGGTCGGCGCGGCCGAGCCAGCCGCGGATGCGCGCATTCGTCCGCCCGCAGGGTGAGACGCCGGGCATCAGCGCGCTGAGATCGCCGGTGGCGAAGCGCACGAGCGGATAGTCGGGGTTCAGCGTGGTCACCACGACCTCGCCCACCTCGCCCTCGGGCACCGGGTCGCCGGTGCCGGGGCGGACGATCTCGACGATCACGCCCTCGTCGAGAATCATCCCCTCCATCGCCGGGCTCTCGTAGGCGATATTGCCCAGATCGGCGGTGGCATAGCATTGCAGGCAGGCGATGCCGCGATCGGCATATTCCTGGCGCAGCGAGGGGAAGAGCGCGCCGCCGCCCACGGCCGCGCGGGTGATTGCCAGACGCTCGCCCATCTCCTCGGCCTTGTCGAGGATCACCTTCAGGTAATCGGGCGTGCCGGAATAGACCGAGGTGCCGACATCGACCGCGGCGCGCACCTGCAGTTCGGTCTGGCCGGTGCCGGCGGGCAGCACCGCGGCACCGACCGCGCGCGCCCCCGATTCGAAGATCATCCCGGCGGGTGTCAGGTGATAGCCGAAGCAGTTCTGCACGATGTCGCCGGGGCCGACGCCGCAGGCATGCAGGAAGCGCCCCATCCGCCACCAGTCGGCGCTGACATCGCCGGGCTCGTAGATCGGGCCGGGGCTCTGGAAGATATGGGCGAAGGCATGGGCGGGCTTCGCCGTCAGCCCACCGAAGGGAAAGGCCGCCTTCTGCGCCGCGCCGAGGTCGGACTTGCGCAGCAGCGGCAGCCGGGCGAGATCCGCGCGCGAGGTGATCGCGGCCGGATCGACCGGGCCGAGATGCGCCGCAAGCCCGGGGGCGGTGAGCGCGCGGGCGATCACCGCGGGCAGGTCGCGCGCCAGCGCGGCCTCGCGTTCATCCTGCGAGCGGGTTTCCAGCGCGTCGAAGTAGCGGCTCATCGGGGTCTGTCTCCGGGTCTGTCCTGGTCGATGCTGCGGCGCAGAATGCTGCGCAGCAATCTTGTGGTTTCAATCTGTTGCGTCACGCAAGCCAGCGCTTGCGTCGGCGATAGCTGCGCACCTCGCGGAAGGATTTCCGGCCCTCGTCCGACATCCCGAGGTAGAATTCCTTCACGTCCGGGTTCTCGCGCAGCGCCTGCGCCGGGCCGTCCATCACCACCCGCCCGCTTTCGAGGATATAGCCGTAATGGGCATAGCGCAGCGCGACGTTGGTGTTCTGTTCGGCGAGCAGGAAGGTCACGCCCTCGCCCTCGTTCACCGCCTTCACGATCTCGAAGATCTGTTCGACGAGCTGCGGCGCGAGGCCCATCGAGGGTTCGTCGAGCAGGATCATCTCGGGGCGCGACATCAGCGCGCGGCCCATGGCGACCATCTGCTGTTCGCCGCCCGAGGTATAGCCCGCCTGGCTGCGGCGGCGCTCCTTCAGGCGCGGGAAATAGGTGTAGACCATCTCGAGGTCGCGGGCGATCGCGGCGCGGCCGTCGGTGCGGGTATAGGCGCCGGTGAGCAGGTTTTCCTCGACGGTGAGGTGCTCGAAGCAGTGGCGGCCCTCCATCACCTGGATCACGCCCTTCTTCACCAGATCGGCGGGCGCCATGTCCTGCAGCCGTTCGCCGCGGTAGATCACCGAGCCCTTGGTGATCTCGCCACGCTCGGATTTGAGCAGGTTCGAGATTGCCTTCAGCGTCGTGGTCTTGCCCGCGCCGTTGCCGCCCAGAAGCGCGGTGATGCCGCCCTTCGGCACCGCCAGGCTGACGCCCTTCAGCACCAGGATGACGTGGTTGTAGATCACCTCGATGTTGTTCACCTCGAGCAGGGTCTCGGTCTTGGCGGCGTCGAGCATGGCGTCCTCCGTGGGGGTGGTCCCCCGGCCCGTGGGCCGGGGGGAGGGGGTCATTTGCAGCGTTCGGTGAGGCCGGCTTCCTTGGCGTAGGCCTCGGAATCGGCGGCGATGAGCGGGTCGAGGACCTCCTTGTCGGGGGCGATGAAGCCGGTGACGAGGGTCCACTTGCCGGCCGCCGCATCCCACTGCTGGATCATCGCGCCGCCCGGGCCGCCGTGATCGGCGCAGGTGGCGGCGAAGGGCTGGCCGAAGTTCGGCAGGCCCAGCTCGGCCATCCGCGCATCGGTGATCTCGAGCGCCTCGAAGCCGTTGCGGACCTCGGCGGCATTGACGTTGGCATGGCCGGCCAGCTCCTGCGCCTTGCGGATCGCCTCGGCGATGACCACGGCGGCATACATGCCGCGCGAATAGATCACCGAGCCCTCGGCCTCGGCCGGGCCGCTCGCCTTGCCGGGATCGTAGACGTATTTCTTCAGGTCGGCGTAGATCGGGTAGTCGGTGCCGACGCCGTGCATGGTCAGCGCCTTGTAGCCGTTCGCGCCGGCGCCGGCGGGCTTGACGTCATTTTCCGAACCCGACCACCAGATGCCGATGAAATGGTCCATCGGGAACTTGATGTTCGCGGCTTCCTGGATCGCCACCTGGTTCATCACGCCCCAGCCCCAGAACAGCACGTAATCGGGCTTGTCGCGGCGCACCTGCAGCCATTGCGACTTCTGCTCCTGGCCGGGGCTGTCGATCGGCAGGGTGGTCAGCTTGAAGCCGTGCTTCTTCGCCAGCTCCTCGAGCGTGCGGATCGGTTCCTTGCCATAGGCCGAGTTGTGGTAGAGCAGGGTGATCTTCTTGCCCTCGAGGCTGCCGCCCGACTGGTCGAGCAGGTATTTCACCGCGACCGAGGCGCCGTCCCAGTAGTTCGCCGGGTAGTTGAACACCCATTCGAAGACCTTGCCGTTCGCGGCCGAGGTGCGGCCATAGCCCGGGGTGTAGAGGGTGATGCCGTCGGCGGCCATCTTCGGGATCAGCTGATAGGTGATGCCGGTCGACAGCGGGTTGTAGGCGAGCGCGCCCATGCCCTTGGTGCTTTCATAGCACTCGACACCCTTCTCGGTGTTGTAGGCGGTCTCGCATTCCGGCACGACGACCTTCTCGCCGCCGATGCCGCCGTCGCGCTCGTTGAGCAAGGTGAAGTAATCGTTGAACCCGTCGGCGTAGGGGATGCCGCCGGCCGCGAAGGGCCCGGTGCGATAGCTCAGGTTCGGCACCACCAGTTCGGCCGAGGCCGGCAAGGCGGTGGCGGTGATGGCCGCGGCCACCAGGGCTGCAAAGGTCTTCTTCATACGCTATTCCTCCCAGAACGTATTCGGTTGATTTCCCGTGACTTTCCCGCCCTCCTCAGTGCGGGAACGGCCACAGGCGCAGTTTCTCCTTCGCCACCCGCCAGAGCTGGGCGAGGCCATGCGGCTCGGCGATCAGGAAGACGATGATGAGCCCGCCCACGATCATCAGCTCGATATGGGCGGCGAGGTCGGTGGGCCAGCCGAGGCCGCCGACGAGCACGTTTTTCAGGAACACCGGCAGCAGCACCAGGAAGGCCGCCCCGGCGAAGGAGCCGAAGATCGAGCCAAGCCCGCCGATGATCACCATGAAGAGGATCAGGAAGGACTTGTTGATGCCGAAAGCCTCGCCCACTTCGGCCGCGCCGAGATAGACCGAGAAGAACAGCGCCCCGGCGATGCCGATGAAGAACGAGCTGACGGCGAAGGCGGTGATCTTGGTGGTCAGCGGGTTCACCCCGATGATCTCGGCGGCGATGTCCATGTCGCGGATCGCCATCCACTTGCGGCCGATGGTGCCGCGGGTGAGGTTGCGGGCGACCAGCGCGACGAGCGTCAGCAGGATCAGGCAGAACATGTATTTCGCGGTGGCCGAGGTCTGTGCGCCGGTGACGAAGACGCCGAACATGCTGCGGTCGGGCGCGGTGATCTGGCCCGAGGCCGAGTAGTTGTAGAACCACGGCACCTTGTTGAAGAGCCAGACCAGGAAGAACTGCGCGGCAAGCGTTGCCACGGCCAGGTAGAAGCCCTTGATCCGCAGCGAGGGCAGGCCGAACAGCACGCCCACGGCGGCGGTGATGCCACCCGCAAGCAGCACGTGGATGAAGACCGGCACATCCGGGAAGGCGGTCATCAGCTTGTAGACCGCATAGGCGCCCACGGCCATGAAGCCGCCGGTGCCAAGGCTGACCTGCCCGGCATAGCCCACGAGGATATTCAGCCCGATCGCCGCGATCGCGTAGATCAGGAAGGGTACGAAGACCGCATTCGCCCAGTAGTCGTCGATGACGAGCGGAATCACGCCATAGGCCACGGCCAACGCGGCATAGAACCCCATGCGGTCGAAGCGGATCGGGAAGGTCTGGTTGTCCTCCCGGTAGCTCGTCTTGAAATCACCTGCCTCGCGGTAGAACATCAGGCCTTCCCCCCGTTGATCGTACGGGGGAAGGCGTGATCCGTCCCCCTCAGCAGCCGCGCTTCAGACGCGCCCAGGCGAGCAAGGCTGCCCCGGCACCGGCCGCGGCCAGTAGGATGTTGAGTGAGTGCAGCGCCGTCGGTTCGTCCGGCGGGGCGGCGAGCGCGATCCAGCCGAAGGCCAGCGCCGCGCCCGAACCGATGGTGAAGACAGTCGCACAGGTTTTCATGACCAAAGGACCTCCCAATCCCTTGCGCGGCCATGACGGGCCGCGTCAGCAACCCTTCCCTCCGACCGGGGCCTCCCTGCCCCTGCGCGATCGGATCTGCGACAGGATGTCGCATCCCCGCCCGGCACTCAACGAAAATCGTGTTTGCGCTAGCAGCCATCGTCACACCCGCTCGATGATGCGTTCGCCGAACAGGCCCTGCGGCCGGAACACGAGGAAGACGAGGGCGAGCACATAGGCGAACCAGTTCTCGGTGGCGCCGCCGATCAGCGGGCCGAGGAAGAACTCGAACAGCTTCTCGCCCATGCCGATGATGAGACCGCCGACGATCGCGCCGGGGATCGAGGTGAAGCCACCCAGCATCAGCACCGGCAGCGCCTTCAGCGCAATCAGGCTGAGCGAGAACTGCACGCCCGATTTCGAGCCCCACATGATCCCGGCGACGAGCGCGACGATGCCTGCGATCGACCACACCAGCACCCAGATGAAGCGCAGCGAGATCCCGACCGAGAGCGCCGCCTGGTGGTCGTCGGCCACCGCGCGCAGGGCGCGGCCCTGTTTCGAATACTGGCTGAAGAGGGTCAGCGCCGTGACCAGCGCCACCGCGACCAGCGCCGCGACGATGTCGAGATTGTCGACGAAGAAGCCATAGCCGAAGAGGCCGTCGGTCACGCTCTCGAGCGTCTCGTTGATGCCCTGCGGCAGGCCGACGTCCAGCGTCTTGATGTCGGCGCCCCACATCACGTCGCCGAAGCCCTCGAGGAAATAGGCCAGCCCGATCGTCGCCATGAAGAGGATGATCTCGGCCTGGCCCACCAGATGCTTCAGCACCAGCTTCTCGATGACGATCGCCAGCAGCACCATCACCCCGGCGGTGAGCCCGATCGCGAGGATCGAGGGCAGCTGCCAGCCGAAGCTTTCGAGATGCCCGCCGGTGATCGCGTTGATGACATGGGCGAAGGGCACCTGCCCCTGCTGGATGCCGACAAGCGTCAGCGCGGCAAAGAGCGCAAGCACCCCCTGCGCATAGTTGAAGATGCCCGAGGCCTTGTAGATCAGCACGAAGCCGAGTGCGACGAGCGCATACATCACCCCCGCCATCAGGCCGTTCAGGGTCACTTCCATCGCGTAAAGCAGCTGGTCAGGCATGGCGGCCTCCCTTCGAGTTCGGTTGCGGACGGGCGTCAGTCATGGGCCACCCCCAGATAGGCGTCGATCACGGCCTGGTTGCTGCGCACCTCCTCGGGCGGGCCGTCGCCGATCTTCTTGCCGTAATCCATCACCACCACGCGGTCGCTCAGGTCCATCACCACGCCCATGTCGTGCTCGATCAGCACGATGGTGGTGCCGAACTCGTCGTTCACGTCGAGGATGAAGCGGCACATGTCCTCCTTCTCCTCGACGTTCATCCCCGCCATCGGCTCGTCGAGCAGCAGGATCTTCGGCTCGGCGGCCAGGGCGCGCGCCAGCTCGACGCGCTTCTTCAGCCCGTATGGCAGGCGACCGACAGGCGTTTTCCGGATGTTCTGGATCTCCAGAAAGTCGATGATCTTCTCGACCTTTTCGCGATGCGCCTCTTCCTCGCGGCTCGCGCCGCCCCACCAGAAAGCCTGGCTGAAGAGCCCCGATTTCATCAGCGTCAGCCGCCCGGTCATGATGTTGTCGAGCACCGACATGCCGTCGAAGAGCGCGATGTTCTGGAAGGTGCGCGCGATGCCGAGTTGGGCGACCTGATAGGGCTTCATCGGCCCGCGCTGATAGCCCTTGAACCAGACCGAGCCCTCGGTCGGCACGTAAAAGCCCGAGATCACGTTCAGCATCGAGGATTTGCCGGCGCCGTTCGGGCCGATGATCGCGCGGATCTCGCCGTCGCGGATGTCGAAGCTGATGTCCTTGATCGCCGTCACCCCGCCGAACTTCAGCGTGATGTTGCGCAGCTCCATCAGCACGCCACCGATCTTGCGGCCGTCGGCGGTGACCCAGCCTTCGTTCATGTCCTTCATTCTGCGGCCTCCGCCAGCTGCACCCCGGGAGCGACGGTCGCGTCGGCAAGCGTCAGCGTCGCCTTGATCGCCCCCTTGCGGCCGTCCTCGTAGGTGACCTCGGTCTCGGTGTAGACGCTGTCGCGCCCGTCATAGAGCGCGTCGATCAGGTCGGCGTATTTCTCGGCCACGATGTTGCGGCGCACCTTGCGGGTGCGGGTCATCTCGCCATCGTCCGCGTCGAGTTCCTTGTGCAGGATCAGGAAGCGGTGGATCTGGCAGCCGGAGAGCATCGGGTCGCGCGCCACCGAGGCGTTCACCTCGTCGATGTGACCGCGGATCATGTCATAGACCTTCGGGTGCCCGGCCAGTTCCTGATAGGAGGCATAGGCGATGTTGTTGCGCTCGGCCCAGTTGCCGACCGCGGTCAGGTCGATGTTGATGAAGGCGGTGCAGCGGTCGCGACCCGCGCCAAAGACGACAGCCTCAAGAATGCTTGGGTAGAACTTGAGCTTGTTTTCCACGTATTTGGGAGCGAAGAGCCGGCCATCGGCCAGTTTGCCGACGTCCTTGGCGCGGTCGATGATGCGCAGGTGCCCCGAGCCTTCCTCGAAGAACCCCGCATCCCCCGTGGCAACCCAGCCCTCGGCGTCCTTGGTCGAGGCGGTGCTGTCGGGGTTGTTGTAATACTCGACGAAAGTGCCCGGCGAGCGATAGTAGACTTCACCGTTCTCGCCGATCTTCACCTCGACGCCCGGCGAGGGCACGCCGACGGTGTCGGAGCGGACCTGACCGTCGGGCTGCTGGGTGATGAAGACCGAGGCCTCGGTCTGGCCGTAGAGCTGCTTCAGGTTGATCCCGAGCGAGCGGTAGAAGTCGAAGATCTCGGGCCCGATCGCCTCGCCCGCGGTATAGCCGACGCGGATGCGCGAGAAGCCGAGCGTGTTCTTCAGCGGCCCGTAGATGAAGAACCCGCCAAGCGCATAGCGCAGCCGGTCGAGCATGCCGACGGGCTCGCCGTCGAGGATCGCGGGGCCGACCCGGCGGGCCAGCGCCATGTAATGGTCGAAGAGCCACTTCTTCACCCGCCCCGCATCTTCCATGCGGATCATCACCTGGGTCAGCTGGCCCTCGAACACCCGCGGCGGGGCGAAGAAATAGGTCGGCCCGATCTCGCGCAGGTCGGTCATCATCGTCGCGGCGTTTTCCGGGCAGTTCACGGTGAAGCCCGCCCAATAGGCCTGCCCGACCGAGAAGATGAAATCGCCCACCCAGGCCATCGGCAGATAGGCGAGCACCTCTTCCATCCGCGTGAGCTTGTCGAAGGAGACCGAGTTCTTCGCCGTCTCGATGATGTTGCGGTTCGACAGAACCACGCCCTTCGGCTTGCCGGTGGTGCCGGAGGTGTAGAGCATCACGCAGGTGCTGTCATAGGTCAGCTCGGCGATGCGGGCCTCGAGCTCTTCCTGATAGCGGTAGTGCCCGGCCTTGCCCTCGGCGATCACATCGGCCAGCGCGTTCATGCGGGAATGGTCGTATTTCCGCATGCCGCGCTTGTCGGTGTACATCACGTGCTCGATCGTGTGGATCCGGTCCTCGATCTCCACGACCTTGTCGACCTGTTCCTGATCGCCGCACAGCACGAAACGCGCGCCGCAATGGCCAAGGACATAGGCCATCTCCTCGGCCACCGCATCCTGATAGAGCGGCACCGGCACCGCGCCGCACATCTGTGCCGCGACCATCGCCCAGTAATGCGCCGGGCGGTTGCGCCCGATGATCGCGATGTGATCGCCGCGGGCGACGCCAAGGCTCAGCAGCCCCATCGCCAGGGCGCGGATCTCCTCGTCCGCCTGGGCCCAGGTCCAGCTTTGCCAGATCCCGAATTCCTTTTCGCGATAGGCCGGATAGCCGCCATACCGCGCCACGTTCCGCGCCAGAAGCGCAGGAATCGACTGCGCGGAGTGCTCCGCCGCCGTTCTGTCCGCCATGTGTCCTCCCTCACGCCGGTCGCCCGGCGTCCTCGCCGCGGGAGGCGATTCCTCCATCGCCCGCCGCGTCATGCCTGAAGGCTGCGGGTCAAAGTTTTCCTGACTTTTTCCGAAATCTAACGAATCCTTTCCGGCAGCCCTTGCCCCTTTGCCGGGCCCCGCCGGGATGCTAGCGATGGCGGGGGAGGAGAGAGGATGACGGCAGAGGACACCCATGCGCGGCTGATGGAGGCCGGGCTGAACATGATCGGCCAGGCGCTGTCGATCTATGACAGCGAGTTGCGGCTGGCGGTGTGCAACCGGCCATTCGCGCTGATGTTCGATCTGCCCGAGGCGCTGACCCGTCCGGGCACGCCATTCGAGGACACCATCCGCTTTCTCGTGACCCGCGGCGAATACGGGCCTGTCACCGATCTCGAGGAGGCGGTGCGGCTGCGCGTCGCGCAGGCGCGGACCTTCGCGCCGCATTACATGGAGCGCGCGCGGGCGAACGGCCGCACGATCGCGGTCGAGGGAGCGCCGCTCGCGCAGGGCGGCTGGGTCACGGTCTATACCGACATCACCGAGATCAAGCGTCAGGAGGGGTTGCTGCGCGCCCGCTCGCAGGAGCTGTCGGTGCAGGTGCTCGACCATGCCGAACGGCTGGCGACGGCGAACCGCGAGCTTGGCGCGACGAATGCCGCGCTCGCCGAGACGCAGCGCGAGCTGACGGCGATCGAGGCGCGCACGCGGCAGGTGACCGAGATGATGCCCGCCCATATCGCGCATGTGGACCGTGGGCTGATCTATACCTTCTCGAACCGCAAGCTGCCCTCGGTGATGCCGGGCGCTGTGCTCGACCCGGTCGGCCGCCATGCTTCCGAGACGCTGGGGGCCGACACCTTCGCGCGGCTCGAGCCCGGCTTCCTGCAGGCGCTGGCCGGCGAGGCGAATGTGCGCGAGATCACCCATACCCCGTCGGGGCGGCGGGTGCGGGTGGCGCTGACCCCCGATCGCGATGCGGCGGGCGAGGTGGCCGGCGTCTATATCCTCTCGACCGATGTCACGCACGAGGCGCAGGCGCGCGCCGCACTCGCCCAATCGGCCAAGCGCGAGCTCGCGGGGCATCTGACCTCGGGGCTTGCGCATGATTTCGCGAACCTGCTCACCGTCATTCTCGGCCTGCAGGGGCGGCTTGCGCGCTTGCCCGACCTGCCCCCCGCCGCGGCCGAGATCGCCCGCGGCACGCTGGCCGCGGCGCGGCGCGGTGGCACGTTGCTGGACCGGATCGCCGCGATTTCGGGTCGCCGCGCGCTGCGCCCCGAAGCGGTCGAGTTGCGCCCGCTGGTCGAGGATATCGCCGCGATGGCGCGCCCGACGCTTGGCGATGCGATCCGGCTCGAGACCTTCGTCGGCGGGCTCGACCGGCCGGTTCTGGTCGATCCGGGGCAGCTGCAGGACAGCCTGCTGAACCTGCTTCTGAACGCGCGCGACGCGATGGGGCCGCGCGGCGGAAAGATCCGGGTCGAGCTGCATCCGGTGCGCGACACCTGGGTCGAGATTTCCGTCACCGACACCGGCCCCGGCTTCTCGGCCGAGGCGCTCTCCCGCGGGCTCGATCCGTTCTTCACCACGAAGGGCGGCGAGGGTTCGGGGCTTGGCCTGTCGATGGTCTATGACCAGACGAAGCTTGCGGGCGGCACCGTGCAGCTCGAGAACACCGAGGAGGGCGCGTGCGTCACCCTGCGCCTGCCGCTGCGGCCCGCCGGCGCGCCGGCCGCGCCGATGCTGGTGCTGCTGGTCGAGGACAACGACGACATCCGCGCCGATGTGCGCGAGATGCTGCGCGGCCTGGGCCACACGGTGATCGAGGCGGCAAGCGTGACCGAGGCCGAGGCGCTTTCCGCGCTGCCCGATATCGCGATGGTGCTCTCCGACATCCAGCTGCCGGGCGAGGCGACGGGCGTCGACCTCGCACGCCGGCTTGCGCCGCGGGTGCCGGTGGTGCTGATGACCTCGCTGCCGCCCGGCGATCCGCTGCGCGCCTCTGCCCCCTGCGCGGTGCTGCAAAAACCCTTCTCCGCGCGCGAACTCGCCGCCCTGATCGACGGAGCCCGCCGATGACCGCCCCGCATGTCGCCATCCTCGACGACGAGCCGGAGATCCGCCGGATGCTGTCGGACGCGCTCGAAGAGGCCGGGTTCCGCACCACCTGCTATGCCCGTGCGACCGAATTCGAGGCGGGGCTGAAGCGTGCCCAGCCCGATGTCTGCCTGGTCGATCTGGGCCTGCCCGACCGCGACGGGCTGGCACTGGTGCACCGGCTGGCGCTGGAACAGGGGGCGGCGATCATCATCATCTCGGGGCGCGCGCAGGTGCATGACCGCGTCACCGGGCTGGAACTCGGCGCCGACGATTACATCATCAAGCCCTTCGACCCGGCCGAGGTGGTGGCCCGCATCCGCGCCCGGTTGCGCAAACCCCGCGCCGAGGCGGCGCCGGCCGCCCAGAGTGCCGATTTCGCCGGCTGGCGCGCGCAGTTCGACCGTTATGTGCTGACCGATGCCGGGGGCCGCGAGACGCCGTTTTCGCACGCTGAGGGCGAGGTGCTGCGGCTCTTCCTCGAAAGCCCGAACCGGCTCATCACCCGCGCCCAGATGCAGGAGGCACTGGGCAGCGGGGCCGGCGAAAGCTTCGACCGGGCGATGGATGTGCGGATCTCGCGGCTGCGCA
Organism: Paenirhodobacter ferrireducens; assembly: GCF_004022265.1. Classification (GTDB taxonomy): domain Bacteria; phylum Pseudomonadota; class Alphaproteobacteria; order Rhodobacterales; family Rhodobacteraceae; genus Rhodobacter; species Rhodobacter ferrireducens. The sequence continues at coordinate 33,752 of NZ_SAVB01000017.1, read as the reverse complement.
CGAAGCTCGGCGAAGATCCGAAGAACCCGCGTCTGATCAAGACGATCTATGGGGCGGGCTATATCTTCCTGGGCGAGGTGCGCTGGAGCTGATTTTGCGCTGGCAATGCCGGCGCGCTTCTGATTCCCTTGGGCCAGATCCCTGCGGAAGGCACTGCCATGCTGACCATCCTGCTTCATCGTGCCCCGGCGCGCGCCTTCTATCGCGTGGAAATCTCCGACAACCTGTTCGGCGAATACACCGTGCTGCGCGAATGGGGCCGGGCCGGGCGGCTTGCGGGCGCGCGGGTGAACTGGTTTTCCAACCTGCGCGACGCGGTGCAGGCCGCCGATCTCTGGCGCGGGCGGGCAATCTCGCGCGGCTACCGGCTGAGCGAACGGCGCGCCGCGCGCGGCTGAGGAGGGCGGCGATGGCGATGATCCATTGGTGCGGAACGGGGCTGAGCTCGGGGCCGGGGCTGCGTCGGCTGATCGACGCGGGGCGCGCGCTCACCGTCTGGACGATCGAGCGGCCGCAGGCCGAGGCGCTGCTTGCCGGCCGCCGCGCCCGCATCGCCGAGTACAGCCTGCCCGCGCTCGAGGCGACATTGCGGCCGGGCGATGTCGTCGTCTCGATGCTGCCCTCCGATCTGCATCCGGCGCTTGCCCGCATCGCGCTGCACCGGCAGGCGCATTTCGTCTGTGCCTCGGAGCTGACGCCCGAGCTGCGCGGGCTTGATGCGGCGGCGCGCAAGGCGGGCGTCGCCGTGGTGGGGGAGGTCGGGCTTGCCCCCGGCATCGACCATCTGATGGCGCATGATCTGGTCGCCGATTACCGTGCCTCGGGGACGATCGCTCCGGGCGATACGGTGTCGTTCCACAGCTATTGCGGCGGCATCCCGGCGCGGCCGAACGCGTTTCGCTACAAGTTCAGCTGGTCGCCGCTTGGTGTGCTGCGGGGGCTGAAATCGCCCTCGCGCTCGATCCGCCATTTCACCGAGCTGCGTCTGGCCCATCCCTGGGAAGGGGTGATGCGCTATGACGCGCCTCTGCCGCATCCCGAGACCTTCGAGGTCTATCCGAACCGCGACAGCCTCGGCTACATCGGCGAATACCGCTTCGATCCGAGCTGGCGGATCGAGGATTTCGTCCGCGGCACGCTGCGACTTCTGGGCTGGGCCGAGGCCTGGCAGCCGGTCTTCGCGGCGCTCGGCGATACCTCCGACGGGGCGGAGCGCCGCCTTGCGCAACTCGCCGAGCGGCTGTTGCGCGAGAACGGCTATGGTCCGGACGAACCCGACCGGGTGGTGGCGGTCGTCACGCTCACGGCGAAACGCGCCGGGCGCGCGGTCTTCGACCGGTCCTGGGTACTCGAGGCGACGGGCGACATCCGTGGCAGCGCGATGGCGCGGCTTGTTTCCGGGACGGTCTCGCTCGCGGTCGAGGCGGTGCTGGCGCATGACATCCCGGCGGGCGTCCACGCCGCGCCGCATGATCCGAAGCTGGTGCAGGGCTGGCTTTCCGCGCTGCAGGTGCAGGCGCAATATCTGGCGAAGGTCGATCATCTGGCCTGACGGGGGGCCGGGGGCGCTGCCCCCTCGGCCTTCGGCCTCACCCCCGAGGTATTTCAGGCAAGGAGAAAGCAGGGCGCGAAACGCCCCAGATACCCCGTGTGAATTTCGTGTCTGCGCAAGAGGATGTGACGCATCGCGCTGAAGACGCCCCCCTGGCCTCAGAACGGGCAGGGCGCGGTGAAGGTCATGTGACGCCCGCCGTCGGGATGGCGCAGGCGCAGGCTTTCGGCATGCAGCATCAGTCGCGGGAAGTCCCGCGCGGGCCCTTCGGCATAAAGCGGATCGCCAAGGATCGGATGGCCGGTCTCCCGCATGTGCACGCGCAGCTGGTGGCTGCGGCCGGTGAGCGGGGTCAGCCGCACCCGTGTCGTGCCGTCCGCCTCGAGCCGCAGCACGCGCCAGTCGGTCTGTGCCGGGCGGCCGTTTTCGTGGTCGACATGCTGGCGCGGCCGGTTCGGCCAGTCGACGCAGAGCGGCAGGTCGACATGGCCCTCCTTCGGCTCGAGATGACCCCAGAGCCGGGCGAGGTAATGCTTCTTCGTCTGCCGGTGCTCGAACTGCAGGCCGAGGTGGCGCTGCGCGTGCGGCGTCAGGCCGAAGACCATCACCCCCGAGGTGTCCATGTCGAGCCGGTGCACCAGCAGCACCATGGGATAGGCCGCGCGCAGCCGTGCGATCAGGCAATCGGCGCGGTCCTCGCCCTTGCCGGGCACCGAGAGCAGCCCGGCCGGCTTGTCGACCACGAGGATCTCGTGATCGGCGTGCAGGATGCGAGGCTGTTCGGTCGTGGGGGTGTAGACGAAATCGGTCATGCCGCCCAGATGGCGCGCCGGCGCGGCGAAATCAAGCTCAGTCGAGGGCGAGCCTGGCCGCGAGCCCGCCGAACAGCAGCGCCGCGACCTTGTTCAGCACCCCCATCCGCCGCGCGAGCCGGGTGCCGAGCCAGCCCGCCGAGGCGCCGTAACCCATGGTGATCAGCGTACCGCCGGTGAAGACGATGCCGCCGAGGATCAGCATCTGCTGCCACAGCGGGCCGATCGCCGGGTCGGTGAACTGCGGCAGATAGGCCAGCATGAAGAGGGCCACTTTCGGGTTCAGCACATTGGTGATGACGCCGCGGCGGAAGGCGTCGCGGGGCAGGAGCGCGCCGCCCACGCTTTCGGGCGGTGGCACCACCGCGCGCCAGCTCTTCACCGCGATCCACAGCAGATAGGCCGCCCCCGCCCAGCGGACGATGTCGAGCGTGCCGGGATGGGCCGCCACCAGCGCCGCCAGACCGAAGGCGGTGGCGCAGGTGTGGAAGATGCCGCCGATGCCGACGCCGAAGCCCGCGGCCATCCCTGCCTTCGGCCCGCCCTGCAGCCCCGAGGCGATGGCGAACAGCACGTCCGACCCGGGCGTCAGGTTCAGCACCAGCGCGCCGGCCAGAAAGGCAAGCAGCGTCGCCGGCGGAAAGGCCATCAACGTGTCGAGCATCCGGGGAACTCCTTCGGGCGGTCTCGCGCGACGCTAGCCTAGAGCGCGGCCGCCGTCACCTCGACTTCGACGAGGAATTCGGCGCGGGTGAAGCCGGTGACGATGACCAGGGTCGAGGCGGGCAGGTTGCCCGAGCCCTGAAGCCACTCGTCGCGCGCCGCCATGTAGTCCGGGAAATGCGCGCGGTCGGTGACGAAGGCGTTGATCCGGATCACGTCGGCCGGGCCCATCCCGGCCTCGGCGAGGATCGCGGAGACATTGGCAAAGCACAGCCGCGCCTGTTCGCGCACCGTGGGCGGGGCGATGTCGTCGGGGCCGAGGCCGAGCTGGCCCGAGGTCATCACCAGCCGCGCGCCCTTCGGCACCTCGATGCCATGGGCATAGGCGCCGAAGGGCGGACGGATCGAGGTCGGGGCAAGGGCACGCATGGGCAACCTCCGCTTTCTCAGGGCTCCGGTTTCTTCGGCGCGATCCTGCCCCCGGCGCCGGGCGATGGCCATGCTTCCTGACCAAACGGGCAAAATTTTCAGTCTTTGCCGAAAACACGGGCAGGGGTCGGAAAAACCTGCCCAAAGCCGCGGCGTCTTCTGCCGGCGCACGGGTTTCTGTCGCCCCGCCCGCTGAGCCTGCCCGCACGCCCTCCTAGGCTGGCCGCAGAGAATCACACCCCGGAGCCGCGCATGCGCAAGATTGTCCTTTCCCTGCTTCTGACGACCGTCGCCACCGCAGCCTCGGCGAACACCGCGGTGACCTTCGGCACCAACTGGCTGGCGCAGGCCGAGCATGGCGGCTTCTACCAGTCGGTGGCCGATGGCACCTATGCGGCCTGCGGGCTTGACGTGACGATCCAGCCGGGCGGGCCGCAGGTGAACAACCGGGCGCTGATGCTGGCGGGCAAGATCGACTTCAACATGGGGGGCAACCTGCTCGAGGAATTCTCGGCGGTGCAGGAGGGGATTCCGGTCGTCGCCGTCGCCGCCACCTTCCAGAAGGAACCGCAGGTCATCCTGACCCATCCGGGCGTGGCGAAAAGCTTCGAGGACCTCAAAAACCTCAAGCTGCTCATCGGCGATGCGGGCTATGCGTCCTATTATCAGTGGATGATCAAGGCCTATGGCTTCACCGCCGAGCAGCGCGAGGTCTACACCTTCAACCCCGCGCCCTTCATCGCCGATGAGAAGTCGGGGATGCAGGGCTATCTCTCGTCCGAGCCGCTGATGGTCGAGAAGGAGGGCGGCTTCAAGCCCGACGTCTGGCTGCTCGCCGATGCCGGCTATTCGACCTATTCGACGCTGATCGAGACCATGGCCGACACCGTCGCGAAGGAGCCCGAGGTGGTGAAGTGCTTCGTCGATGGCTCGATCAAGGGCTGGTACAATTTCCTTTACGGCGACAACAGCGCCGCGAAGGAGAGGATCAAGAAGGACAACCCCGACATGACCGACGAGCAGATCGCCTTCGGCATCGCCCAGCTGAAGGAGAAGGGCATCGTCGATTCGGGGGATGCGCTTGAAAAGGGCATCGGGGTGATCACCGACGCCCATGTGAAGGACTTCTTCGACAAGATGGTCGCCGCCGGGGTCGTGCCCGCCGATCTCGACTACAAGGCCGCCTACACCACCGAGTTCGTCGGCGCGGGCGTGGGCCTCGATCTGAAGAAGTGATCTTCCGGGGGCGGGCCTATGGTGGCCCGCCCGAACCTTTCCGAGACGAGGCACCGATGGTGGTGACCTGGCGCAAGCCGAAACCGCTGGGCGAGCGGGCGAAACTTCTGGAGATGGCCGCGGTTGACAAGGCCTTTGCCGGGGGCACGCTGGCGCTCCAAGACATGAACCTCACCGTGAACGAGGGCGATTTCATCTCGCTTCTCGGCCCCTCGGGCTGTGGCAAGTCGACGGCGCTGCGGCTGATCGCCGGGCTGATGCACCCGACGCGCGGGCAGATCCGCTGGGAGGGCGGCGAGGCCGAGATCGGCGTCGTCTTCCAGGAGCCGACGCTGATGCCCTGGGCGACGGTCGAGCAGAACGTCTATCTGCCCTTCCGGCTGAAGGGGCAGAGCTTCGTGCAGGTGCGCGACGACATCCATCTGGTGCTGAAGCTGGTGGGGCTCGAGAAGTTCGCCAAGGCCTATCCGCGCGAGCTGTCGGGCGGGATGAAGATGAGGGTCTCGATCGCGCGGGCGATGGTGACGCGGCCGCGACTGATCCTGATGGACGAGCCCTTCGCCGCATTGGACGAGATCACCCGCCACAAGCTGAACAAGGATCTGCTCGAGCTGAAGGAAAAGATCGCCTCGACGGTGATCTTCGTCACCCATTCGGTGTTCGAATCGGTGTTCCTGAGCGACCGGATCGTGGTGATGGCGGCGCGGCCCGGCCGGGTCTCGACCGAGTTGACCGTCGACGCACCCTATCCGCGCGGCGAGGCGTTCCGCACCTCGGCCGATTATGCCGCGCTGTGCCGCACTGCCTCGGATGCGCTCCATGCCGCGATGGGAGAGACCGCATGAGCCTTGCCGATCCCGCCCTTGCCGCAGGCGACACCCCGGTCGATGCCGACGAGCTGGCGCGTGCCCGCGCCCGGCGGCGCGAGCGGGTGCTGCGCTGGCTGCTGCCGAGTGTCACCGTCGCGCTGATGATCGTGCTGTGGGACCGCATCGTCGCCTGGAACGAGATCCCGCATTACATCCTGCCCGGCCCCGGTCTGGTCGCGCAGACGCTGGTCAAGGACGCACCGATCCTGCTGCCGGCGCTTGGCGTCACGCTGCAGATCACGCTGATGGCGCTTGCCGTCGCGGTGGTGGGCGGCGTCGGGCTTGCGGTGCTCTTCAGTCTCAGCCGCTGGGCCGAGATGTGTTTCTATCCCTTCGCGGTGATCTTGCAGGTCACCCCCGTCGTCTCGATCGCGCCGCTGATCTTCATCTATGTCGACAACCGGCTGGCGGGGCTCTTGCTCTGTGCCTGGATCGTCGCCTTCTTCCCGATCCTGTCGAACACCACGCTCGGGCTGAACTCGACCGACCACAATTTGCGCGACCTTTACCGGATCTATGGCGCGACCCGCTGGCAGCGGCTGCGCTATCTGCAGATCCCGACGGCGCTGCCCTATTTCCTCGGCGGTCTGCGCATCGCCGGCGGGCTGAGCCTGATCGGGGCGGTGGTGGCGGAATATGTCGCGGGCACCGGCGGCATCGGCTCGGGCCTTGCCTTCCGCATCCTCGAGGCGGGCTATCGGCTGAACATCCCGCGGATGTTCGCGGCGCTTGCCCTCATCGCGCTCACCGGCGTCGTCATCTTCGCGGTGCTGAGCCTGATCACGCACCTGATGCTTCACAAATGGCACGAGAGTGCCATCAAACGGGAGAATTGATGGATTTTTGCGTTCTGCCCAGCGGCACGTATCGTCTGATCAATCTGAAAACCCCGGCCTGCCTCCTCGGACAAGAGGGCGACCTCGCCCAGATCGACCTGGCCATCTCGGATGGCCGGATCGTCGCGGCAGTGCCGCCCGACGCGCCCGTGGTGGACATGGCCGGCAAGATGGTCTTTCCGGCCTTCGTCGACATGCACACGCATCTCGACAAGGGCCATATCTGGCCGCGCGCGGCGAACCCCGACGGCACCTTCGAGGGCGCGCTGGCCACCGTCGGTGCCGACCGCGTGGCGAACTGGTCGGCCGAGGATGTGCGCGCGCGGATGGAGTTCGCGCTGCGCTGTGCCTGGGCGCATGGGACGCGGGCGGTCCGCACCCATCTCGACAGCCTCGCGCCGCAGGATGCGATCTCCTTCCCGGTCTTCGCCGAGCTGCGCGAGGAGTGGGCGGGGCGGATCGCGCTGCAGGGCTCGTGCCTCGTGCCGATCGACATGGTCGAGGAGGGCGGCCCCTTCGACCGCACCGCGGCGATCGTCGCGCGCTCGGGCGGCGTGCTTGGCGCCGTCACCTATCCGGTCCCCGACCTGCGCCGCCGGCTGCGGGTGTTCTTCGACCACGCCGCGCGGCGCGGGCTGCAGGCGGATTTCCACGTCGACGAGACCGGCGACGCCTCGGTCGCGACGCTGAAGGTGATCGCCGAGGTGGCGCTGGAGATGGGCTTCGACGCGCCGGTGACGGTGGGGCATTGCTGCTCGCTCGCCGTTCAGCCCGAGGCCGAGGCGGCGCGCACGCTCGATCTGGTCGCCAAGGCCGGGCTGAATGTCGTCAGCCTGCCGATGTGCAACATGTACCTGCAGGACCGCACGCCCGGCCGCACGCCGCGCTGGCGCGGGGTGACGCTGGTGCACGAGATGGCGGCGCGCGGCATCAACGTCAGCTTCGCCTCCGACAACACCCGCGATCCGTTCTATGCCTATGGCGATCTCGACATGATCGAGGTGATGCGCGAGGCGACGCGGATCTCGCATCTCGACCACAGCGGCACCGACTGGCCGCGCGCCTTCACCGCGAACCCCGCCCGTGCCTGCGGCTTTGACGCGCCCTCGCTGGCCCCGGGTGCGCCCGCCGATCTGGTGATCTGCCGCGCCCGCAGCTGGACCGAGCTCTTCGCCCGCCCGCAGGCCGACCGCATCGTGCTGCGCGCCGGGCGGCAGATCGACCGCACCCTTCCCGATTATTCCGAACTCGACGGACTGATGACATGAACATTGATGCCGCAAAGGCCGCGCTCGCCCATCTCGAGCTTGACGACAACCCCGCCTCGATCCGCTCGAAAAGCCGGGATTTCTTCTGGTATTCGCCGGTGCTGAAGGCGCGGCTCGATCACGTCGTCGCCGATTTCGTCGTCTCGCCGCGCGACGAGGCCGAGGTGATCGAGGTGCTCAAGACCTGCTACGCCCATGACGTGCCGGTCACCGTGCGCGGCGCCGGCACCGGCAATTACGGTCAGGCGATGCCGCTGGCGGGCGGCTGCGTGATGCACCTGAAGAACATGAACCGGATCCGCGAGATCGCCCCAGGCCGGGTGGTGGCGGAGCCGGGCATCGTGATCCGCGACCTCGACGCGCAGACCAAGGCGCAGTCGGGGCAGGAGCTGCGGATGATGCCCTCGACCGCGGCCACGGCGACGCTTGGCGGTTTCATTGCCGGCGGCTCGGGCGGCGTGGGCTCGGTCCGCTGGGGCGCGCTGCGCGATCTGGGCAACATCATCCGGCTGCGCGTTGTCTCGATGGAGGCCGAGCCGCAGATCCACGAATTCACCGGCGAGGAGCTGCACCGGGTCAGCCACGCCTATGGCACGAACGGCATCATCACCGAGATCGAGATGCCGCTCGCCCCGGCCTATGACTGGGTCTCGACGGTGCTGACCTTCCCCGATTTCGCCGAGGCCGCGCGTTTCGGCGCCGAGCTTGCGGCCGAGGACGGGATCCTGGTCAAGCTGATCACCGTCTGCGAGGCACCGATCGCCGCCCAGTACTTCCAGCGCTTCAAGGGCCATGTGAGCGAGGGCGACAACACGCTCCAGCTGATGGTTGCGCCGCAGTCGATGCCCGCGCTCGAGACCTTCCTTGCGCGCTGGCCGGCGGGAAAGATGATCTTCCGCTCGGACGCGCATGACTGGAGCCGCGACCCGGGCGTCGCCTATGAATACGGCTGGAACCACACCACGCTGCGCGCGCTGAAGGTCGATCCCGACATCACCTATCTGCAGGTGCGCTATCACGGCGCCGATTTTCTCGAGGTGATCGAGGCGGTCCGTGCCCGTTTCGGCGCCGAGCTGATGCAGCACCTCGAGGTGATGCGCGAGCATGGCCAGGTGATCTATGCTGGGCTGACCATGGTGCGCTTCACCACCGAGGAGCGGCTCGAGGAGATCGTGCGCGAGCACGAGGAGATGGGCGCGATGATCTTCAACCCGCACCGCTACACGCTCGAGGAGGGCGGGCGGCAGTCGGCCGATGCGCGCCAGCTTGCCTTCAAGCGCGAGGCGGATCCGAAGGGGCTTTTGAACCCCGGCAAGATGATCGCCTGGGACGTGCCGGACTGGGGCTATGAGAGGATCTATGCCTATGCCGGGATGAGGGCGGCAGAATGACCGGCGCCGGTTCCTGTGGCTGGGGGCAGAGTGAGGAGTTGGGCCGGGAAAAAGCCGCTCTGCCCTTCCTTGGAAAACTACTCCCGCCGGAGGCGTCCGCGGACCGGGCCGGGCGCGGAGGGCGGGGATGACGCGCGCGATGGTTCTCTTCGCCCACCCCTGCGCCGAAAGTTTCTCGGCGGCGCTGCACCGGCGGGTCTGCGACACGCTTTCCGCGCGGGGCTGGGAGGTCGATGACTGCGACCTCTATGCCGAGGGCTTTGCGCCGGTGCTGAGCGCGGCCGAGCGGCGCGGCTATCACGACATCGGGCCGAACCTCGATACGGTGGCAGAGCATGTCGCGCGGCTGCGCGCGGCCGAGGCGCTGGTGCTGGTGTTTCCGGTCTGGAACATGGGCTATCCGGCGATCCTGAAGGGCTTCCTCGACCGGGTGTTCCTGCCCGGCGTGTCGTTCCGGATGGAGAACGGCCAGACCGTACCGAACCTGACCCATATCCGCCGGCTGGCCGCGGTGACGACCTATGGCGGCTCGCGCTGGCGCACCTTTCTGGCGGGCGATCCGCCGCGCCGGCTGGTCACGCGCCATCTGCGCTACATCACCCGGCCCGAGCGCTTCCGCTTCCTCGCGCTGCATGACATGAACCGCGTGACCCAGGCCGGGCGCGAGGCTTTCCTGGCCCGCGTCGGCCGCGCGATGGAGGCCTTCTGATGCGCGCGCTTGTCGTCTATTGCCACCCGCGTGCCGACAGCTTCAACGCCGCCGTGCGCGATGTGGTGCTTGAAAAGCTGGCCGCCGCCGGGGCCGAGACCCGGCTGATCGACCTGTATGCCGAGGGGTTCGACCCGGTGATGTCGGGGCCCGAGAATGCCGCCTATCTGGACCTGACGATCGGCACCGAGCACATGGCCCCCCATGTCGCGGCGATCCGCTGGTGTGACACGCTGATCTTCGTCTATCCGACCTGGTGGTACGGGCTGCCGGCGATGCTGAAGGGCTGGCTCGACCGGGTGCTTCTGCCCGACGTGGCCTTCCTGATGCCCGAGGGCGAGAATGGCACGATCCGGCCGGGGCTGCGTCATATCACCCGGCTGGGTGTCTTCACCACCGGCGGCGCCTCGCGGCTGCTGACCTTCTTCGTCGGCGCGCCGGGGCGGCGGACGTTGCTGCGGGGGCTGGGCCTCTTGTGCAAGCCCGGCCGGCGCACCGCCTTCGCCATGCATTACCTGATGGACAGTTCCACCCCGAAAACCCGCGCGCGGCACCTGCAACGGGTCGCGCGCCAGATGGACCGGCTGATCGGGCCGGTGCCGCAACGACAGGAGGTCAGGGCATGACCCGCCACGACTGGGCGTTCCACCGCGCGCCCGCTTTCAAGGGGCTCGATCCGATGACGACCATCGCGATCCTGCCCACCGCCGCGATCGAGCAGCACGGGCCGCATCTGCCGGTGGGCACCGACACGCTGATCATGGAGGGGATGCTGGCCGAGCTGCGCCGGCAGCTCGATGCGGCGCCCGATGCACCCCGGGTGCGGATCCTGCCGGTGCAGGCCGTGGGCAAGTCGAACGAGCATCTGTGGGCGCCGGGCACCGCCACGCTGAGCGCCGAGACCGCGCTGAAGGCCTGGGTCGAGATCGGGCTGTCGGTGGCGCGGGCGGGGATCCGCAAGATCGTGCTGGTGAACAGCCATGGCGGCAACCTTGACCTGGTGTCGATCCTGTCGCGCGAGTTGCGGGTGCGGGCGGGGATGTTCGCGGTGAAATGCCAGTGGACCGCCTTCGGCCATCCCGAGGGCATGTATCCGGCGAAGGAGCTGACCTATGGCATCCATGGTGGCGATGTCGAGACCTCGCTGATGCTGGCCTTCAACCCCGAGACCGTGGACATGGGCGCGGCGCAGGACTTCGCCTCGAGCGCCGAGACCGGGCCGATCTCGCCGGTGGGGCCGATCTCCTATGGCTGGATCGCGTCCGATGTGAACCCGCTTGGCGCCGTCGGCAATGCCGCTGCGGCGACGGCCGAGAAGGGCCGGGCGACGGCGGCACATCAGGTGGCGGGCTTTGTCGCGCTGCTGCGCAAGGTGGCGGCGCAGCCGCTCGACGGGTTCGCGCCGGTTGCCGGGTGACGCGCGCCGGGGGCTTCACGCCCCCGGACCCCCGCGAGGTATTTGTGGCAAGATGAAAGCCGGGCCGTCAGGCGCGGCGAGGGCCGGTCACGCGAGGTGATCGGGCAGGGGGAGGCCCTTCAGCACTTCGGCGGCGGGCATCGGGCGTTTGCCCTCGCGTTGCGCCTCGAGCACCTCGAGGGCGCCGGTGCCGCAGGCCACGGTGAAGCCGCCGAGCACCTGGCCGGGCGTGCCGTTGCCGGGCGCCGGGGCCGCGCGCAGCAGTTTCAGCCGCTCCTCGCCCGCAAGGCACCACGCGCCCGGGAAAGGGGAGAGGCCGTTCACCTGGCGCACGAGGTCGGCCGCCGGGCGGGTCCAGTCGATCCGTGCCTCGGCCTTGTCGATCTTGGCGGCATAGGTGACGCCGGCTTCGGGCTGCGGTTCGGGGGTGAGGGTATCGAGCCGGTCGAGCGCCTCGAGGATCAGCGCCGCGGCCATCTCGCTCAGCCGGTCATGGAGCGCGCCGGTGGTCTCGGTCGCGCCGATCGGGGTCGTGGCGCGGAGCAGAACCGGGCCGGTATCGAGCCCGGCCTCCATCTGCATGATGCACAGCCCGGTCTCGGCATCGCCGGCCATGATCGCGCGGTGGATCGGCGCGGCACCGCGCCAGCGCGGCAGGAGCGAGGCATGGATGTTCAGGCAGCCGTGCCGCGGCGCGTCGAGGAGCGCCTGCGGCAGGATCAGCCCGTAGGCCACCACCACGGCCACATCGGCATCAAGCGCGGCGAAGGCGGTGCGGTCTTCCTCGGCGCGGAAGTTCAGCGGCGTGCGCACCGGCAGGCCAAGCTCGAGCGCCTTCATGTGCACCGGCGTCGGGCGGTCCTTCTTGCCGCGGCCGGCAGGGCGGGGCGGTTGCGAATAGACCGCGACCACCTCGTGATGCGCCGCCAGCGCCGCGAGCACCGGCACCGAGAACTCGGGCGTGCCCATGAAGACGACGCGCATCGCTTACCTCCGGGCGAGTTTCGCCGCCTTCTGCACCAGCATCTTGCGGCGCAGCGGCGACAGATGGTCGAGATAGGTCTTGCCGTTCAGATGGTCGATCTGGTGCTGCACCGAGGTCGCCCAGAGCCCGACGAAGTCGCGCTCCTCGATCTCGCCCGCCTCGTTCAGGAAGCGCACGGTGACGGCGCGGGGCCGTTCGATCGTGGCGAAGACGCCGGGCAGGTTGGGCGAGGCCTCGTCATGGCGGCGCAGCTGCACCGAGGCATGCAGCACCTCGGGGTTGGCCATCTTCACCGCCTGACCGCGCTTGTCCGAGGCATCGACGACGGCCAGACGCAGCATGATGCCGATCTGCGGCGCGGCCAGACCCACGCCCGGCATCGCCTCCATCGTCTCGACCATGTCGTCCCAGATCATCCGCACCGTCTCGGTCACCGCCGTCACCGGCTCGGCGGCCGTGTGCAGGCGGCGGTCATCGTAGGGAATGAAGGGACGCGCGGCCATCAGAGGATGCTTTGGTCCTTCGCGGCGCGGGCGCGCTCGCGTTTCAGCTTTTCCATCTTGCGGGTGATCATCTGCCGCTTCAGGGGGCCGAGGTAGTCAATGAAGAGCTTGCCGTCGAGGTGGTCGTTCTCGTGCTGGGCGCAGGTCGCCCAGAGCCCGTCGAACTGCTCCTCGTGGATCTGCCCGTCAAGGCCGAGCCAGCGCATCCGCACCTCTTTCGGGCGGGTCACCTCGGCGTATTGATCGGGGATCGAGAGGCAGCCTTCCTCGTAGACGTTGGTCTCTTCCGAGGTCCAGGTGACCTCGGGGTTGAGCATCACCATCGGCGCGGGGGCGGTGGCCTTGTCCTTGACGCAATCCATCACGAAGAGGCGCTTGAGCACGCCGACCTGCGGTGCCGCAAGCCCGACGCCGGGGGCGTCATACATCGTGGCAAGCATGTCGTCGGCAAGTTTGCGGATTTCGTCGTCGACGGTGACGACGGGGTCGCAATGCTTCTTGAGCCGGGGGTCGGGATGGATCAGGATCGGGCGCAGTGTCATGGCGTTGATGTAGGGGATGGCGCGACGCCGTGCAATGGCCTGATGAAATCGGAAAAGCGTTCCATGTTTGCTGAAAATTCAGGGAATAAATCCCGATGAATGGATCTTCATCGGGACGTTGTGCTGGGATATTCATCCGGCAAGGACTAAAATTTCGACAGGAGCGTGAAGATATGAGCCTTGCCCCCGACTTCGACGAGGTGATCGACCGCGTCGGCACCCATTCGGTCAAGTGGGACTGCATGCAGGACCTTTACGGCGTGAGCCCCGAAGAGGGAATCGCGATGTGGGTGGCCGACATGGACTTCCGCCCGCCGGCCTGCGTGCAGGGTGCGCTCGAGACGATGGTGGCGCAGGGCGTCTATGGCTATTGGGGCGACGACCGCGCCTATCACGCCGCGATCCGCTGGTGGATGGCGAACCGGCACGGCTGGCAGGTCGAGCCCGAGTGGATCTTCACCACCCATGGGCTGGTGAACGGCACCGCGATCTGCGTCGACGCCTTCACCCAGCCGGGCGATGGCGTGGTGCTGATGACGCCGGTCTATCACGCCTTTGCACGGGTGATCCGGGCGGCGGGGCGCACCGTCGTCGAATGCCCGCTGAAGCTGGTCGACGGCCGTTATCAGATGGATTTCGACGCCTGGGAGGGCCTCGTCGACAGCTCGGCCAAGATGCTGATCCTGTGCTCGCCGCACAATCCGGGCGGGCGGGTCTGGACCGCCGAGGAGTTGCAGGCCACCGCCGAGTTCGCGCGCCGGCATGATCTGGTGCTGGTCTCGGACGAGATCCACCATGATCTGGTGATGCCGGGCCACCGCCACATCCCGATGGCGACGGCGACCGATTACCCGGTGGTGATGATGTCGGCGACGACCAAGACCTTCAACATCGCCGGCACCCATTCGGGCAATGTGATCATCGCCGATCCGGATCTGCGGGCGCGGTTCGCGGGCCGGATGGCGGCGCTTGGCATCTCGCCGAACAGCTTCGGTCTGGCGATGGCGACGGCCGCCTACAGCCCCGAGGGCGCGGCCTGGCTCGACGCGCTGATCGCCTATCTCGACGGCAACCGGAAGGTCTTCGACGAGGGGGTGAATGCGATCCCGGGGCTGCGCTCGATGCCGCTCGAGGCGACCTATCTCGCCTGGGTCGATTTCTCCGGCACCGGGATGAGCGCCGAGGAGTTCACCGCGCGCGTCGAGAAGGGCGCGAAGATCGCGGTGAACCACGGGCCGAGCTTCGGCACCGGCGGCGAAAGCTGGCTGCGCTTCAACCTTGCGACGCCGCGGGCGCGGGTGGAGCAGGCCGTCGCGCGGTTGCGGGCGGCGTTCTCCGATCTGCAGTAAGGCTCAGAGGCGGGGCAGAAGCCCCGCCGGCGCGTTCTCGTCGCGGACGAAATCCACGGGCGGGCGATCGGTCACTGCGGTCTCGCGCTTGACGGTGCAGATCAGCTCGCCCCCCTCGACCTCCGAGGCGACGATCAGGCAGGTCGCCAGATGGCGGCTGCCCTCATAGAGATCGACAAGGCCGCGCAGGGTGTGAATCTGCGCGGCATCAAGGGCAAAGCCGCCGCGCCAACGCCGCAGCACAGGCCAGCTTTCCTCGCCCGCCTGGATCCGCAGCCGTGAGCGGCGCCGGCCGCCCTGAGTGGCCGCCCGCAGCCCGGCCAGAAGCTCTTTTGGCAGAATCTCCATCTCCCCCTCCGATGGTCATTCCCTTCTCACAAGTCTGTGCACGCACCTGTAAAGATCAAGCGACGGTGCTGGCCGCAGTGCAGCATGTGCCCGAAATGTGACTCCGCCGCGCGCGGTTGCTCCACGGCGCGCCCGCGGCTACCGTCGGGGTGTTCTTTCCGGGAGTTTTTCGATGTGCCGCCTGTTCCTTGCCACCTGCCTTGCCCTCGCCGTTCCGGCACTTGCCCGGGCGGCCGAGTGCGGCGGCGATTTCGGCGCCTTCGTCGCCGGGCTGAAGGCCGAGATGCGGGCCGAGGGGCTGAGCGCGGCGCAGGCCGACGCCTTCTTCCGGGGCGTGAGCCAGGACGCGCGGGTTCTGCGCGCCGACCGCGGACAGGGCGTTTTCCGCAAGGATTTCCTGGACTTCTCGGCCTCGGTCATCAGCCAGAACCGGCTGACGATCGGGGCCCGGATGGGGACGAAACATACTGCGGTCTTCGACCGGGCCGAGCGCAGCTTTGGCGTGCCGCGCGGCGTGCTGCTGGCTTTCTGGGGGCTCGAGACCGATTTCGGCGCGGTGCAGGGCGATTTCAGCACCCGCGACGCGCTGGTGACGCTGGCGCATGATTGCCGTCGGCCCGACCTGTTCCGGCCGCAGGTTCTGGCCGCGGCGCGGCTTGCGGCGCGGGGCGATTTCGACCCGGCGCGGACCCGCGGGGCCTGGGCGGGCGAGATCGGGCAGGTGCAGATGCTGCCCGCCGACATCCTGGTGAACGGTGTCGATGGCGATGGCGACGGGCACATCGACCTGAAGGGCTCGGCGCCCGATGCGCTGATGTCGGGGGCGAAGATGATCGCCGGCATGGGCTGGCGCGCGGGCGAGCCCTGGATGCAGGAGATCACCGTCCCCGCCGACCTAGACTGGCGCCAGACCGGGCTGAACCATGCGCTTTCGACCGCCGACTGGGCGCGGATGGGCGTGCGCGGGCGGACCGGGGCGCTCGCACCGGGGCAGGGCTCGGTGCTTTTGCCGATGGGGCGCAAGGGGCCGGCCTTCATGGTCTATCCGAATTTCCGGGTGCTCTTCGAGTGGAACAAGAGCTTCGTCTATGTCACCTCGGCCGCCTATTTCGCCACGCGTCTCGAGGGCGCGCCGCGGCTTGACCCGCGCGCGCCCGAGCCGGGGCTGAGTGCCGATCAGATGAAGGCGCTGCAGGCGAAACTTGCCGCCCGCGGCCATGACGTCGGCAAGATCGACGGCATCCTTGGCGAGAAGACGCGCGAGGCGGTGCAGGCCGAGCAGGCCCGTCTGGGCCTGCCCGCCGATGCCTGGCCGACCGCGGCGCTGCTGGGCCGGCTTTAATCCTCGCGGAAGGCGCGGTTGAAGTAATCGGCGAAGGGCTTGACCAGATAGGCCAGCGGCGAGCGCTCGCCGGTGCGGATGTAGACCTCGACCGGCATGCCGGGCAGCAGCGTCAGCGCACCGAGCTTGGCCTGCTCGCCCGGGTTCAGCATCACCTCGGCCCGGTAATAGGAGGTGCGCGTCGCCTCGTCGGTGATCGCGTCGGCCGAGATCTTGGTGACCTGGCCCAGAAGCTGCGGCGTGGTGCGGCTGGCGAAGGCGGAAAAGCGCAGCTGCACCCGCTGGCCGATGGAAATCTCGTCGATATGGATCGGCGAGATCCGCGCGGCGATGACCAGCGGCCGGTCCTGCGGCACGATGTAGAGCACGGGCTCGGCCGCCCGGATCACCGCGCGTGGCGTGGTGACGGTCATGCCGTAGACCACGCCCGAGACCGGCGCGCGCAGGTCGAGCCGCTCGATCTGTCCGCTCAGCGCGCGGCGCCGCTCGGCCAGTTCCAGCTCGCGATAGCCGATGTTGCGCAGCTCCGTCTCGGCATCCTCGCGCCGCTGCGAGCTGAGCCGCAGGGTCTCGAGCTCAAGCTCGGTGATCCGGCCCTCGGCCTGGGCGCGCTGCGCCGTCAGCTCGCCGACCTGGCCGGCAAGATTCGCCGCCTCGCGTTCGAGGGCCAGAACCCGGCTCGATTGTGCGAGCCCCTTCGCCAGTAACCCGCGCTGATCGGTCAGCTCCTGCCCGATCAGGTCTTGCTGGGTGGCGAGTGCGGTCAGCTGCGCGTCGATCCCGGAGATCTGCGATTGCGTCTGCTCGCGCCGCTTTCCCACCTGTTCGAGCGACTTCGTCAGCGTGGCGAGGCGCGCGTCGAAGAGGCGCTGCTGGCCGTCGACCAGCTCGGCCACGTCGGGGTCGGCCTGCGCGGCGGCCAGAAGCTCGGGCGCGAAGCTGATCGCGGGGGCGTCGGCCCGCTCGGCCTCGAGCCGGCCGCGGCGCGCCAGAAGCTCGTAGAACTGGCCCTCGACGATCGCATGTTCCGAGCGCAGCATCTCGCCGTCGAGGCGGATCAGCGTATCGCCGGCCTGCACGTGGTCGCCGTCATGGACGAGGATCGCGTCGACGACGCCGCCGTCGGGGTGCTGCACCACCTGCCGGCGCTGATCGACCTCGATCTGGCCGCTCGCGACGACGGCGCCGGCGATCGAACTGACGGTGCCCCAGACGCCAAAGCCGCCGACCAGCACGAACAGCGCCACGAAGCCCGCGATCAGCGAGCGGCGGGCCGACAGGTGGTGGCCCTTCGGCGGCTCAGGCGGCGGCGAGGCGGGGGGCTCGGCCTTCACCGGATGCGTCGGGATCGCCTTGCGCACCAGCGCCATCGAATCGGGGGTGCCGCCGGTCGGCACCGGGGGTTTCGGGTCGGGGTTCGCGCCGTGGCTCATGCCACACCTCCGGGGCCGGATTTGCGGGTGATTTCGTTCGCGTTCTGCACCATCGCGCGCAGCACCTCCTCGCGCGGGCCGAAGGCGCGGCGCAGCCCGCCCTCGAGCATCAGGAGCGTGTCGCATTCAGCGATCGCCGCCGGCCGGTGCGCCATGATCAGCACCGCGCCCCCCGCGGCCTTCATGCTGCGCACCGCGGTGTTCAGCGCGAGGCTGCCCTCGTTGTCGAGGTTCGAGTTCGGCTCGTCGAGGATGAGCAGCACCGGGTGGCCGTAGAGCGCGCGAGCCAGGCCGATGCGCTGGATCTGCCCGCCCGAGAGCCGTCCTCCGGCCTGATCGACGCGGGTGTCGTAGCCCTCGGGCAGGTCGAGGATCATCTGATGCGCCGCGGCGCGCTTGGCCGCCTCGACCACCTGCGCGGGGTCGGGGTGGGGCGACAGGCGGGCGATGTTCTCGGCGATGGTGCCGTCGAACAGCGTCACCCGCTGCGGCAGATAGCCGATCAGCCCGCCGAGCACGTCGGGGTCGTATTGCTCGAGCGTGGCGCCATCGAGCCGGATCCAGCCGCCCGCCGGCCGCCACACCCCGCACAGCGCGCGGGCAAGCGTCGACTTGCCGGCGCCCGAGGGGCCGATCACGCCCATGGCCTGACCGGGTTCGAGCCGGAACGAGACCATGCGCAGCGTCGCGGCGGAATGGCCGGGGGGCACCACGGTGAGGTTGTTCGCCTCGAGCACGGCGCGCGGGCGCGGCAGCGGGGTGCGCGCGGTCTCGGCCGGGACCGAGCTGAGCAGCACCATCAGCCGGCCCCAGCCCTCGCGGGCGCGGGCGACGACGGACCAGCCGGTCACCGCCTGCTCGACCGGGGCGAGGGCGCGGCCCATCAGGATCGAGCCCGCGATCATCGCCCCCGCGGTCATCTCGCCGCGCAGCACGACGAAGGCGCCAAGCGCCAGCATCGCCGATTGCAGGAAGACCCGGAAGGTGCGGGTGAAGGTGGCAAAGCCGCCGCCGATGTCGGTGGCGCGCAGCGCGGCCTCTTCGGCGTGTGTGCGCGCCACCTTCCAGCGCAGGAACGAGGCGCGGCGCATGCCGAGCGCCTGCAGCAGTTCCGCCTCGTCGCGCAGATGGTCCGAGAGCCGGTCCGAGGCGATGTGGGCGCTGGTCGCGCGCATCAGCGGCTGCATGGTCATCGATTGGTTGAGCAGGGTGACCGCGATCAGCAGCGCGCCGCCGGCAAGCGCCAGAAACCCGAGCCAGGGATGGAAGAAGAAGATCGCGGCGAAGAAGATCGGCGACCAGGGCAGGTCGAAGAGGGCAAGGAACACCGGCGCCGCCAGCAGCTTGTGCACCGCATCGAGGTCGCGCAGCGACGAGACCGCCACCGGGTCGTTCGGCGCGACCGCATGACGGCGCAACGCCGCGTCGAAGACCCGCGCCTCGAGCCGGGCCTGGAACTGCGCCCCGACCCGCGCCATTACGCGCGCGCGGACGTAATCGAGCACGCCCATCATCGCGAAGAGGAAGACGACGAGGAGGAAGAGCGCGGTCAGCGTCTCGACCGAATGGGCGCCGAGGACGCGGTCATAGACCTGCAGCATGAACAGCGGCCCGGTCAGCATCAGCAGGTTGACGAAGGCCGAGAACAGGCCGACTGACCAGATCAGCGCGTTGCTTTCCGCCCGTGCGCCGTGCAGCTCTGCCCGGCCCTTCGCGAGTTCGTCGCGTTTCATCAGGATCCCCCTCCGGACATTCGGGGGCGCCCCCGAATCGGCGCTTCCCCGCCACAGTTCATTCAAATCGAGCCAGGTTTCCCGCTCGTGAACAGAAAAGCCGCATCGGCGCCTTGTCTCAGCGATGCCACAACCTTAATTCTTGCCCCGTGGTTTACCCTCAAACGCGGCTGCGAGTCACCCTGGTTCGCTGCCGTCAGAGGTGAGGGGAACGGAACGGGAGAACGGGATGGCCAGAGCACTTGGCGGCGCCGCTGTGGTGGTGCTCGCACTTGTCGGCTGCGCCGCGCAGAGCGAGTCGCCGACTGGGATCAACGATCCCTATGAAAAGACCAACCGGCAAATGCACGCCTTCAACAAGGGCGTCGACGAGGCGCTGTTCAAGGCCCGCCCGGGGCAACCGCGCACGATCGACAACGGCTTCGTGCGCTCGGTCTCGAACGTGGGCTCGAACCTGGGGCTGCCGAGCAAGGTGGTGAACTCGCTGTTGCAGGGGCGTCCTGAACCGGCGGTGAAGAACACCTTCCGCTTCCTGATCAACTCGACGATCGGGCTGGGCGGCATCTTCGATCCGGCGGGCTCGTCCTTCTCGCTGCCCGAGACCGACACCGATTTCGGCGAGACGCTTGCGGTGTGGGGGGTGCGCGAGGGCGCCTATGTCGAGCTGCCGGTCTTCGGCCCCTCGACCGAACGCGATGCGGTCGGCACCGTGGTCGACATGGCGATGAACCCGGTGGGGCAGGTGCTGAAAGGCGCCGATGCCGCCGCCGCCAGCACGGCGCGCGTTGCCGGCAAGGTGGCAGACCGCAAGATCCACGGCGATATCGTCGAATCCATCCTTTACGACAGTGCGGACAGCTACGCGCAGGCCCGCCTCCTCTATCTGCAGAACCGGCGTTACCAGTTGTCCGGACAGGAGTATAACGATGCCCAGGCATGGGATCCCTATGCTGACCCTTACCAGCAGCAGCAATGAACGCGGCCTGAGCCGGGCCGGGGGGCGTCGCGCCTTCCTGCGCGGTGGCGCCGCACTGGCGGCGACCGCCATGCTGCCCGGCGCGGCTTTCGCGCTGAACGACACCCAGGCCCGTGCGCTGATCGGCAAGGCCGTCGACGACGTGAATTCGGCCATCGATTCGGGCAAGACCGGGCCGGCGCTTTATGCCCTGTTCGAGAGCATCTTCGTGAAATACGCCGACGTGCCGACGATCGCGCGCTCGGCGCTCGGCGTTGCCTCGCGCTCGGCAAGCCCGGCGCAGATGGCGGCTTTCACCACCGCCTTCCGCGGCTATATCTCGCGCAAGTACGGCAAGCGTTTCCGCGAGTTCATCGGCGCCCGCTTCGAGGTTGCCGAGGCGCGCCAGGTCAAGACCTTCTACGAGGTGAAGACGGTTGCCTACCTGCGCGGCCAGTCGCCCTTCGAGGTGCTGTGGCAGGTTTCGGACAAGTCCGGCAAGGATCTGTTCTTCAACATCATCATCGAGGGCGTGAACATGCTCGCGGCCGAACGCACCGAGATCGGCTCGATGCTCGACGCGCGGCGCGGTGACGTCAATGCGCTGATCGCCGATCTGAAGACGGCCGGCTGATCGGCCCAGCCGATGCATGAAAAAGGCGCGGTCCCGCAAGGGGCCGCGCCTTTCGCTTGCCGGGGCTGCTGCACTCAGTACAGCGAGTGCAGCAGAGATTCGATCTTGTCGCCAAGGGTTTCCGTCTTCTGCGGTTCGGGGCGGACAAGCTCGCCATCCACCACCGGCACGCCGCCCTCGGGGATCGGGCCGCCCTCGGTCCAGGGCGCCTGCGGCGCGCCCTGCGCCACGGGTTGGTTGCGCCATTCCGCCGGATCGGCCTTGGGCAGCGGCGTCGAGGGCACGTCGGCCTCGACCCGGGCCATCACCTCGTGCCAGATCTCGGCCGGCAGGCCGCCGCCGGTCACCCCCGAAAGCGGGCGGTTGTCGTCGTAGCCCATCCAGACCCCGGTGACGTAATCGGCGGTGAAGCCGATGAACCAGGCGTCGCGCGCCGATTGCGTGGTGCCGGTCTTACCGGCGACCTCGTGCCCGTCGAGGCGCGCGCGCCGGCTGGTGCCCTGTTCGACGCCCTGGAACATCATCCACATCAGCTCGCGCGCGGCGCGCTCCGAGATCACCCGCTCGCCCATGCCGCCGCCGGCCCCGAAAAGCGGATCCGTGTCGCCCTTCAGCCGCAGCTCGGTCAGGCCGTAGGGTTTCACCGAGGAGCCGCCGTTCAGGATGCCGGCATAGGAGCCGGTCATCTCGAGCAGCGTCGATTCGGACACGCCCAGAACCACCGCCGGCCCCGCCGCGAGATCGGAGGCAAAGCCGAAGTCGGTGGCGACCTTGCGCACCGCATCGAAGCCCACGGCCTGACCCACGCGCACGGTGGCGGTGTTGATCGACTCGGCGAGCGCCTTCCACAGCGGGATCTCGCCCAGATACTTGTTGGTGTAGTTCTTCGGCGACCACGGGCCCGAGCCCTTGACGTTGATCGTCAGCGGGCCGTCGAGAATGGGCGTGTCGGGCGTCCAGCCCATGTCGAGTGCCGCGGCATAGACGAAGGGCTTGAAGGTCGAGCCGGTCTGCCGCTTCGCCTGGGTGGCGCGGTTGAAGGCGCCCGAGACCTTGGTCTTGCGCCCGCCCACCATCGCCCGCACCGCGCCGTCCGAGGACATCACGACGATCGCCGCCTCGGCCGCCGAGCCGTCCTTGACCTTGGTGTCGAAGACGGCCGCAAGGGCCTCCTCGGCCTTGCGCTGCAGGCTCTGGTCGAGCGTGGTGCGGATCACCACGTCCTCGGTGGTGTCCTTCGACAGGAAGTCGGGGATCGTGTCCATCACCCAGTCGGCGAAATAGCCGCCGGCGCGCGCCTGCGCCGCCTCGGAGAGCGTGGCGGGGTTGTCGCGCGCCTGCGCCCAGTCCTTGTCGTTCAGGAAACCCTGCTCGTGCATCAGCGCCAGCACCATCCCGGCCCGCTCCTGCGAGCGTTTCAGGTTCGAGGTGGGCGCGTAATAGGAGGGCGCCTTCAGCAGCCCGGCCAGCATTGCCGCCTGTTGCGGGGTGACATTCGCGGCGGAGGTGCCGAAGTAGCGCTGCGCCGCCGCCTCGAAGCCGCGCGCGCCGGCGCCGAGATAGGCGCGGTTGAGGTAGATCGTCAGGATCTGGTTCTTGGAATACTTGAATTCCATCGCCAAGGCGAAGGGGATCTCCTTGATCTTGCGCTTCACCCCGCCCGAGCGGCAGTCGTCCTCATAGGCGGCCTCGGTCTTCCAGCGTTTCGGGTCATAGGCGACACCGAGGCAGAGCAGTTTCGCCACCTGCTGGGTGATCGTCGAGCCGCCGTTGCCCTCGAGCGGGCCGCGCCCCTCGCGCAGGTTGATCGCGATCGCCGAGGCGATGCCGCGCGGCGAGACGCCGAAATGCTTGTAGAAGCGGCGGTCCTCGGTGGCGATGATGGCGTTGCGCAGATTGGGCGAGACGTTTTCCGCGGTGATCTGGCCGCCGAAGGTCTCGCCGCGCCAGGCGAAGACCTCGCCGCCGCGGTCGAGAAGGGTGACCGAGCCGCGGTTGCGCCCGTCGAGCAGCGCCGTGTACTCGGGCAGCTGCGAATAGAAATAGAAGGTCGCCAGCCCGACGATCAGCGCGATCACCGCGCCGACCCGCCAGGCGGTGCCCCAGACCACGCGCCAGATGAAATGCGCGAAACCGTAGAGCGCAGTGCGGATCGGCCCGCGCCGGCGCGGCGGCCGGGGGGCGGAAGAGCCGTGAGACTTCTGCGACGGGGCGGGTTTCGGCGTAGCCTTCGCGGCGGGGGCTGACCCCGTCGGATATCGTTTGTCTGCCATCAGCGGCCCGCGCCGCCCGCCTGTTCCTGCCATTGTTTCGCCTGCTGCCTGCCTTCTGGAGCAGGTTACATGGATGCTTTCCGCTTGTGGAGCAACAAGCATTCACGATTCGGTTTTTGCGGCGATTAAATTTTAACCAGAATGCCTGATTTATGTGACTTTTGGGCGCAAAGCACGAGAGGGACGTCGCGGCCGATGCGCGCTTTGCTTGTCTGGAAGGGGGGGAAAAGGCCTTCTGCTGGCGTGCGGTGCCCTCGCTGGCATCGGGGCTGCGGACCATAGGAAGGGAAATCCAGTGAAACTGATCATTGCAGCAGTCAAGCCGTTCAAGCTCGAGGAGGTGCGCGAGGCGCTCACCGCCATCGGCGTGCGCGGCATGATGGTTACGGAAATCAAGGGTTTCGGCGCTCAGTCCGGCCACACCGAGATCTATCGCGGTGCGGAATATGCGGTGAACTTCGTGCCGAAGGTGAAGCTCGAGATCGTGGTCCCCGACAGCCTCGCCGACGAGGTCGTGGATACGATCCTGAAGTCGGCAAAGACCGACAAGATCGGCGACGGCAAGATCTTCGTGCTCGACGTGAACCAGGCGGTTCGCGTGCGGACCGGCGAAGCTGGCGACGACGCGCTGTAAGAAACGCTCAGGGGAAGTGAAACGATGAAAAACCTTACCAAGATTGCGGGTCTCGCCGCGGCGCTGGCTGCCGCAGCCGCCCTGCCGGCCGTCGCGCAGGACGCGGCGGCGGAAGCGGCGCCGGTCATCGACAAGGGCGACGTTGCCTGGATGATGGTCTCCTCGGCGCTCGTGCTGTTCATGACGATCCCGGGCCTCGCGCTGTTCTACGGTGGCCTCGTGCGCACCAAGAACATGCTCTCGGTGCTGATGCAGTGCACCATGATCACCGCCGTCGTGATGATCATCTGGATCCTCTACGGCTACTCCTTCGCCTTCGGCGGCGGCACCTCGCCGTTCTGGGGCGGCCTCGGCAAGCTCTTCCTGTCGGGCGTGACGATGGAGTCGACCGCCGCGACCTTCACCGACGGCGTCGTGCTGCCGGAATACGTCTTCATCGCGTTCCAGATGACCTTCGCCGCGATCACCCCGGCGCTGTTCATCGGCGCCTTCGCCGAGCGCATCAAGTTCTCGGCCGTGATCCTGTTCACCATCCTCTGGGTGACGGTGATCTACTTCCCGATCGCCCACATGGTGTGGGACGGCTCGGGCCTGATCTTCAACATGGGCGCCGTTGACTTCGCCGGCGGCACCGTGGTCCACATCAACGCCGGGATCACCGCGCTCGTCGCCGCGCTCGTCATCGGCCCGCGCATCGGTCTGGGCAAGGACATGATGGCGCCGCACTCGATGACGCTGACGATGACCGGCGCCGCGATGCTGTGGGTTGGCTGGTTCGGCTTCAACGCCGGTTCGAACCTCGAAGCGACCGCCGGCGCGACGCTTGCGATGCTGAACACCTTCGTGTGCACCGCCGCTGCGATCGTCAGCTGGGGCCTCGTCGAGACCCTGACCCGCGGCAAGGCCTCGGGCCTCGGCGCCGCGTCGGGCATGGTTGCCGGCCTCGTCGCCATCACCCCGGCCTGCGGCACCACCGGCCCGGTCGGCGCGATCGTCCTCGGCCTCGCCGTCTCGCCGATCTGCTACTTCTTCGTCACCACGGTGAAGTCGAAGTTCGGCTATGACGACAGCCTCGACGTCTTCGGCGTGCATGGCGTCGGCGGCATCATCGGCGCCATCGCCACCGGTATCCTGATGGCTCCGGGCCTTGGCGGCACGGGCGGCGACGACTTCGCGATGGGCGCTCAGGTCCTCATCCAGATCAAGGCCGTCATCATCACCCTGCTGTGGTCGGGCATCGGCTCGCTGATCCTGCTCTACATCGTCAAGGCGATCACCGGTCTGCGTGTGTCGGTCGACGACGAGCGTCAGGGCCTCGACCTCACCACCCACGGCGAAAGCGCCTATCACTCGTAAGAGCGATGTCCCGCGAAAGCGGGAGGGACGACGGAAATGCGAAAGGCCCGGGGGAAACCCCGGGCCTTTTGCCTTGCGTGGATGCGGGCGCTCAGTCGGCGTGGATCGTCGCCGCCTCGCCCGCCTCGCTCAGCCCCGGGCGGCGCAGCAGCAGCACCAACGGTACCGCGGCAAGGGTGACCCACATCATCGCCTTGAAGTCGTCGAGATAGCCCACCATCGCCGCCTGCTGGGTGACGAGCTGGTTGACGATCGTCCAGACCGCGCCGTCACCGTATTTCAGTGTCAGCATCTTCAGGGCGCCGGCCAGCGGCCCGTTCGTCAGCTGCGTGAAGTCCGGATCGAGCGCCGAGACCTTCTGCACCAGCTCGGTGTGGTTGATCTGCGTGTTGCGGGTCAGCAGCAGCGTCACCACCGAGATCCCGATCGACGAGCCGATATTGCGCACCAGGCTGTAAAGCGCCGTCGCATCGCCACGGAAGCGCGCCTCGATCGTGGCGAAGGAGACGGTGGAGAGCGGCACGAAGACGAGGCCGAGCCCGAAGCCCTGCACGAGGCCCGAGACCACGATCAGCCGCGCGTCCATCTGCGGGCCGAAGCCGGTCATGATGTCGAGCGAGAGCGCCGTCAGCAAGAGCCCCGCCACCACTAGCACCCGTGCGTCGATCACCCGCAGCAGCTTGCCCGCCGCCATCATCATGATCATCGTGCCGACGCCGCGCGGGGCCATCACCATGCCGACGGTGATCACCGGATAGCCGAACAGGCCCGACAGCATCGGCGGCAGCAGCGCCAGAGAGGCGAGCAGGATGATGCCCACGACGAAGATGAACACCAGCCCGGTGGCGAAGTTGCGGTCGAGGAACATCCGCGGGTCGAGGAACGGGTGCTCGGCGCCGATGATCCAGACCACGAAGACCCAGAACCCTGAGAGCGCGATGGCGAACTCGATCCAGATCTCGGCCGAGTTGAACCAGTCGACCTCGCCGCCGCGGTCGAGCATCAGCTGCAGCGCGCCCACCCCGATGCCAAGTGCCGCGAAGCCGAAGAAGTCGAACTGCCGGATCCGGCGCGCCATGTCGGGCAGGTAGGCCATGCAGCCCGCGAGCGCCACCGCGCCGAGCGGCACGTTGATGTAGAACACCCACCGCCAGTTGAAGGTGTCGGTCAGATAGCCGCCGAGGGTGGGGCCGATGATCGGGCCGACCATGATCCCCGCGCCCCACATCGCCATCGCCGAGCCGTGCTTTTCCTTCGGGTTGATGTCGAGCAGGAAGGTCTGGCTGAGCGGCACGATGGCGGCGCCGAAGACGCCCTGCGCCATGCGGAACAGCACCATCGTCTCGAGGCTCCAGGCGATGCCGCACAGCATCGAGGTCAGGATGAAGCCGGCGACCGAGGCGACGAAGATCTCCTTGCGGCCGAAGCGTTCCGACATCCAGCCCGACAGCGGCGTAACGATCGCCGCGGCGACGATATAGGAGGTCAGAACCCAGTTGATCGTGTCCGAGGATGCGCCGAGGTCGGCGCGCATCGAGGGCAGGGCGACGTTCGCGATGGTGGTATCGAGCACCTGCATGATCGTCGCGAGCATCAGCGAGAGGGTGATCAGCCCATGGTGCTTGACCTCGCCGGGGGAAGAGACGACGCCGGCCGCCATGGCTTACTTCTCCACCGTCGCGCCATGCGCGAAGATCGCCCCGAGACGGGTCTCGGCCTTGGTGTCGACGGTGACCGAGGCGGAGAGGCCCGAGCGCAGCCCGCTCATGTCGGAGCCCTCGGCCAGCCGCAGCCGCACCGGCACGCGCTGCGTCACCTTCACCCAGTTGCCGGTGGCGTTCTGCGCCGGCAGGATCGAGAACTCGGCCCCGGT
This sequence comes from Paenirhodobacter ferrireducens, assembly GCF_004022265.1. Lineage (GTDB taxonomy): Bacteria > Pseudomonadota > Alphaproteobacteria > Rhodobacterales > Rhodobacteraceae > Rhodobacter > Rhodobacter ferrireducens. Next base: position 6,610 of record NZ_SAVB01000017.1, on the reverse strand, counting down.
GCCCGCGCCCACGGATTCGACCGTGGCGGTGTAGTCGCGGCCCGGGAAGGTGTCGAACTCGATGTCGGCGCTCTGGCCGGGGCGCATGCCGCCGATCTGGGTTTCCTTGAAATTCGCCTCGATCCAGGTGTCGCCGGTCTCGACCAGCGAGAAGAGCGTGGCGCCCGCGGTGACGAACTGGCCGGGCTTGAAGCTGTCGGCCTTGTAGATCACGCCGTCGGCGGGCGCTTTCACCGTGGTCAGCGACAGGTTGTAGGCGGCCTTGTCGCGCGCCACGATCGCTGCCTGCACGGTCGGGTGATCGTCGGTGGCGATCTCCGGGTCGCTGCCAAGCGCGGCGAGTGCCGCCTCGACGCCCTGCTGCGCGGCGGCCAGCGATTCCCGAGCGGATTTCGCGTTGTGCCGGGCCGCATCGAGCGCCGATTCGGTGCCCGCACCGCGCCCGGTGATCGCCTGCTGCCGCTTCAGCTCGGACTCGAGGTAGTCGAGGTTGTCCTGGGCGACCTTGGCCTGAGCGAGAGAGACGCGATAGGCGGCGCGGAGCTGCTCGATGCCAAGCCGGGCCTGCGACAGCGCGGCCTCGGCTTGCGCGAGGGCGAGCTTGTAGGGCTCGGGGTCGACGCGGAACAGCTCCTGCCCGGCTTTCACCTGGGTGCTGTCGCTCACGAAGACCTCGGTCACGCGGCCCGAGAGGTCCGAGGCGACCGAGATCCGTGCCTGCCGGACTGCGGCGTTCTCAGTGTTCTCGTAGCGCCCGGCGTCGAGCCAGACCCAGGTGCCGCCGATGACCAGCGCCAGCGGCAGCGCGGCCATCAGCCATTTCTTCGGTTTCTTCTGAACGTTCTCAGCGGTCATTTTGCGCCTCGGGGCTGTCGGAAAGGTTGATGATGATCCGGCGCAGCGCGTCGGTCAGGGTCTCGAGCGCGCCGGGGGGCAGCCCGGCCAGCGCCTGTTCGTAAAGGTCATCGGCAATCTGCCGCGCGTTCTCGAAGGCGGCATGGGCCTTGCACTTCGCGACGACACGCTTCACCCGGCGGTCGTTCGGGTCCGGTTCGCGCTCGACCCAGCCCGCCTCCTGCATCCGGTCGACGAGGCGCGAGACCGAGATCGGCTCGATTTCGAGGAACTCGGCCAAGCGCGCCTGCGACAGCGGTCCGCGCCGCAGCAAGTGCACGAGGACGCGCCATTGTGCAGAGCTGAGGCCGAGCTCGGTGGCGCGCTGCTCGAACCGGCGGCGGATCGCGCGCGTGGCGTCGGTCAGCAGGAAGCCGAGGCTTTCATCGGGGATTGGGGGACAGGACATGCGACTCGCCTTCTGGAAGGTGAGCAGAGATATTATAAGCCTGCTTACTAAATCAAGTGAAATGCGCAAAAGAAAAGCGCGGTGGCAGGGCTGCCACCGCGCAGGGGATGTGCGGAAATGCGCGGCTCAGACGCCGGCGGCGATGATCGCGCGGGCCAGAACCGGCACCGATTTCTCGTTCAGCCCGGCGACGTTGAAGCGCGAGTCGCTGACCATGTAGATGCCGTTCTCGGCGCGCATGGTCTCGACCTGTTCGGCCGTCGCGCCAAGGCGCGAGAACATGCCGCGGTGCCGGGCGAGGAAGTCGAAGCGGTCCGAGTTCGACAGCTGGCGCAGCTCGGCCGCAAGCTGTTCGCGCAGGCCCAGCATGCCGTTGCGCACGGCTTCGAGCTCGGCCTCCCATTCGGCGCGCAGCGTCGGGTCGCTCAGCACCATCGTCACCAGTCGCGCGCCGTGGTCGGGTGCGAAGGAATAGGTCTGCCGGTTCAGATAGGCGAGGGTGCCCTGCGTCGTTTCCTTGGCCGCGGCATCCGACAGCACCATCAGGCAGCCGGTGCGCTCGCGGTAGATGCCGAAGTTCTTCGAGCAGGAGGCGGCGATCATCACCTCGGGCAGGCGCGACGCGATCAGCCGGGTGCCGGCGGCATCGGCCTCGAGCCCGTCGCCGAAGCCCTGATAGGCGATGTCGACCATCGGGATCGCGCCGGTCTGCTCGAGCAGGTCGGCGACCGCCGCCCATTGCTCGATCGTCAGGTTGGCACCGGTCGGGTTGTGGCAGCAGCCGTGCAGAAGCACCACGTCGCCCGCCTTCAGCGCGGCAAGGTCGGCCATCATCGCGTCGAAGTCGACGGCGCGGGTCTCGGCGTCGAAATAGCGATAGCTCTTCCGCGGCATGTGCATGAAGTCGAGGATCGACAGGTGGTTCGGCCAGGTCGGATCCGAGGCCCAGACGGTGCAGTCGGGGTTGGCAATCCGCGCAAGCTCGAAGGCCATGCGCACGGCGCCGGTGCCGCCCACGGTCTGCAGCGCCGAGAGCCGGTCCTTGGGATAGTCCGCGCCCAGCACCAGCCCCGCCATCGCGGCGTGGAAGGCGGGCTCGCCCGCCAGCGCGGTATAGGTCTTGGTGGTCTCCGCCTCCCAGAGCTGCTTCTCGGCGGCCTTGATCGCGCGCATCACCGGGGTGCGGCCGTCCGCGTCCTTGTAGACGCCGACGCCGAGGTCGACCTTCTCGGGCCGGGGATCGGCGCGGAACATGCCCATCAGCGCGAGGATCTTGTCCTGCGACTGCGGCTTCAATGCGTTGAACATCATGCTTCTCCGGTTGCGACCTTGAGGTCGTTATACATGCCCCATTCCGACCACGAGCCGTCATAGACGGACCAGTCGCGGTGGCCGATGCGTTCGAGCGCAAGCGCCAGGATCGAGGCCGAGACACCCGAGCCGCAGGTGCAGATCACCGGCTTCGTGGTGTCGACCTTCGCCTCGGCGAAGAGCGCGCGCAGCTCGTCGGGGGATTTCAGCCGGCCGTCGGCGGTGACCACCGTCTGCCAGGGCAGGTTCTTCGATCCCGGGATATGGCCCGAGCGCAGACCCGGCCGTGGTTCGGGCGTGGCGCCGGTGAAGCGGTCATGGGCGCGGGCATCGACGATCTCCTGATCGCCGAGCTTCGCGGCATGGGCGACCTGGGTGACGTCCTTCACCAGGCTCGCCTGACGCTGCACGGTGATGTGGCGGTCGCGCATCACCGGCGGCAGGTCCTCGGTCGGGCGGCCCTCGGCGATCCATTTCGGCAGCCCGCCGTCCAGCACCGCGATGTCGCTCTTGCCCATCAGGCGGAACAGCCACCACACCCGCGGCGCCGAGAACACGCCGGCCTGGTCATAGACCACGACCTGATGGCCGTCGCCCACGCCCATGGCGCGCATGCGCGAGATGAACTTCTCGACCGGCGGCGCCATATGCGGCAGCGGTGAGCGGGTGTCCGAGATCTCGTCGATATCGAAGAACCGCGCGCCGGGGATATGGGCGGCGTCATAGCCCTTGCGGGCGTCGCGGCCGTCGTCGGGCATGAACCAGCTCGCGTCGAGGATGCGCAGATCGGGGTCCTGCAGGTGGGCTGCCAGCCACTCGGTGGAAACAAGCGTCTTCGGATCGTCCATGGCCATCGCGCCCCTCCGTTTTCTCGGTCTTGTGCTTAGACTCAAGGGGGGCAAGGACGCAAGGCTCAAGGGGCGATCGGCGCCCTCCGGCGCCCGGAAAGCGGGCTCAGCTGTTCTGCTTCAGCAGGCGCTGTTTCTGCCGGTTCCAGTCGCGCTTCGCCTCGGTCTCGCGCTTGTCGGCGACCTTCTTGCCCTTGGCGATGCCGAGCAGCAGCTTCACCCGGCCCTTCTCGTTGAAATACATCTTCAGCGGCACGATGGTCATGCCCTCGCGCCCGATCGCCTGCCACAGCCGCGCGAGCTCGCGCTTCGAGACCAGAAGCTTGCGGCGGCGCCGTTCCTCGTGGCCGAAGACGCCCGCCTCCTTGTAGGCGGCGATGTAGCCGTTGATCAGCCACAGCTCGCCCCCCTCGACCGAGGCATAGCTTTCGGCGATGTTCGACTGCCCGGTGCGCAGCGACTTCACCTCGGAGCCGGTCAGCATGATGCCGGCCTCGAGCGTGTCCTCGACGGCATAATGGTAACGGGCCTGCCGGTTCTCGGCGATCAGCTTGGAATTGGGGTCGGATTTCTGCGCCATGGTCGCACCGAGATAGGCGAGGGGAGGGCATCTGTCCAGTGCGGCACGCGCGCCACTTGACCGGAACCGGGGCGCGGATGTAGCGCGAGGCCGGGGAGGACGACGATGTTCATTCAGCTTTTCATCGGCTCGGTCATGATGCTTCTGACGGTGGTGATCGCCGCCTTCAGTGCCTGGGGCATGGAGTGGGCCTTCGCCCGCTCGCATTTCTGGCTGTTGCTCGAGCCGCACCGGCCGAAGCTGATGCTGGTGGTGCTGATCGCCGCCTTCTGGGCGCTGGCGATGGTGACGGTCGGGGTGTGGATCTGGGCGCTGTGCTTCCGGTCGCTCGGCATCTTCGTGACGATGGAGGCCGCGGTCTATTTTGCCCTCGTCTCCTATACCACGCTTGGCTACGGCGACATCCTTCTGACCCACGAATGGCGCATCCTCGGCGGCATGGCGGCGGCCAACGGGCTGCTGAACATCGGGTTGCTCACCGCGCTTCTGGTCGAGGCGCTGCGCCATGTCCGGCTGAGCCAGCTGCAGGCACATCGCGCGCGCGATCTCTGATCGTGGTCACATGTGCGTCAGCCCCGCTGGTTGTCATCCGTCCGCGCGCCATTTGCGCGTAGCATGGGAGAAACAGAGGAGGTGACGATGCGCCGAAACCGCGACACGCAGCCGGGCTGGGCCGAGGTGACGCCGAAGGCCCTGTTCCTGAACCGCCGCGAGATCATCGCGGGGGCGCTCGCCGCCACCGTCGCCGGGCCCGCCGCCGCGCGCATCGCCGCCGCGCCCTCGCCCTATTCGACGGATGCGGCGCCGAACACGCTCGAGGAGATCACCTCCTACAACAACTTCTACGAATTCGGCTGGGACAAGGGCGACCCCAAGGCCCATGCCGGCGCGCTGACCACCGACCCCTGGTCGGTCGAGATCGGCGGTCTGGTCGAGAAGCCGGGCAGCTACGACCTGGCGGACGTGCTGAAGACCGCGCCCCCCGAGGAGCGGATCTATCGCTTCCGCTGTGTCGAGGCCTGGGCGATGGTGATTCCCTGGATCGGCTTTCCGCTTGCGGCGCTGCTGAACCGGGTGGGGGTGCAGCCCGGGGCGAAATACGTGGCCTTCGAGACGCTGCTGCGCCCGTCCGAGATGCCCGGCCAGCGCGGCCCCGGCATCGACTGGCCCTATGTCGAGGGGCTGCGGCTCGACGAGGCGATGCACCCGCTGACGATCCTGGCCTCGGGCCTCTATGGCGAGGAGCTGCCGAAGCAGAACGGCGCGCCGCTGCGGCTGGTGGTGCCGTGGAAATACGGCTTCAAGTCGATCAAGAGCCTGGTGAAGATCACCCTGACCGACCGCGAGCCGCGCACCACCTGGAACGACCTGCAGCCGCGGGAATACGGCTTCTACGCCAATGTGAACCCGGCGGTCGATCATCCGCGCTGGAGCCAGGCGACCGAGCGCAGGATCGGCGCGGGGCTGTTCGCGGCGCGCCAGCAGACCCTGCCCTTCAACGGCTATGGCGATCAGGTCGCCTCGCTGTACGCCGGTATGGACCTGCGGGCGAATTATTGATGATCGCCCAGCTCAACGCGCTGCTGCGCCGCCTGCCGCCGGGGGCGGTCTATCTGCTCGGCCTGTTGCCGCTTGGCTGGATCGTCTGGCTGACGCTCTCGGGCGGCATCGGCGTCGACCCGGTGAAGGGGATCGAGCACCGGCTGGGCAAGGTCGGGCTGTGGTTCCTGGTGGGCGGGCTGGCGATCACGCCGGCGCTGCGCCTGACACGGCTGAACCTGATCCGCTATCGGCGCGCGGTGGGGCTGCTGGCCTTCTTCTATATCGCGCTGCATCTGGTTGCCTGGGTCTGGCTCGACATGGGGCTGCTGTGGCGGCAGGCGGCGACGGATCTGCTGAAGCGGCCCTACCTCTTCCTCGGCATCTCGGCCTTCGCGCTGCTGATTCCGCTCGCCTTGACCTCGAACGACGCCTCGGTGCGGCGGCTGCGTGGGACCTGGCGGCGGCTGCACCGGCTCGTCTACCCGGCGGTTCTGCTCGGGGGCGCGCATTACCTGTGGCAGATGAAGGTGATTTCGATCGAGGGGTGGATCTGGGCTGCGGTTGTCGTCGGGCTTCTTGCGGTTCGATTCTCTTTCTTTCGGGGATCGAGTCGGGGGTGAGCGGCGGTTCTGCCGTGATTTCTTTCGTTGGCATGTCTGTTCTCGCAACAATCGGTCGCCTGCGCCTCTGCGCGGCATTTCTGCCCTTTGCGCCGTTCCGTCTGGGGTCAATGAAAGCAGGGGGTTTTGGCAGGGGGCGCGAGAAATCGTCGAGAAAAGTGAAAAAGTCTCTTGCGGAGTCGGGAGGTGATCCGTAAATAGCCCCTCACCGAAGCGGAACATACCGCGCCGGTCGCCGGAAAGCGCCGCAAGGCACTGGAAAGCAAGTGAAAATTTGGAAACGGGTTGGCTGGCGGCGCAACGAGATGGTGCGCAACTGGTTGATTTTGTTTCCGTGCTCTTTGACATTGACGGATATCTGAAGAGATATGCGGGCGGTTTGGTCGCAAGCGACGCGGACCGTAGC
>NZ_SAVB01000016.1 GCF_004022265.1 Paenirhodobacter ferrireducens | reverse complement strand
CCTCAAGGCCGCCATGGGCGAGGAATTCTCGGCGGGATATCTCAAGCTCAAGATGCAGGAGTGGAACGCCTTCGTGAACCACTTCTCCCACTGGGAACGCGACAATACCCTCGATATCTGAAACCACCACCGCGCCCGGAAAACCCGGGCCCGTTTCCCCTACTCGGATGAACACAATGCGCTTTTCCGGCTTTCGCGTTCTCAAAGAGGCCCTGACGGGGCACCACGGGTGGAAACCCCTGTGGCGCAACCCCGAGCCGCAGCCCGCCTATGACGTTGTCATCGTCGGCGGTGGCGGTGGGGGGCTGTCGACCGCCTATCACCTGGCGAAGGTGTTCCAGGGCAAGCGCATCGCGGTGCTGGAAAAGGGCTGGCTCGGCTCCGGCAACATCGGGCGCAACACCACGATCATCCGCTCGAACTACCTGCTGCCGGGCAACGAACCGTTCTACGAGTTCTCGATGAAGCTCTGGGAAAACATGGAGCAGGAGTTCAACTTCAACGCGATGGTGAGCCAGCGCGGGATCTTGAACCTGATCCATACCGACGGCCAGCGCGACGCCTATCGCCGCCGCGGCAATGCGATGCTGCTGGCCGGCGCCGACGCGGAACTCCTCGACCGCGAGGGCGTGCGGGCGATGTATCCCTGGCTCAACTTCGACAATGCGCGCTTCCCGATCAAGGGCGGGCTGTTGCAGCGCCGCGCCGGCACCGCGCGCCATGACGGCGTCGTCTGGGGCTATGCGCGCGGCGCCGATCTTCTGGGCGTCGACATCATCCAGAATTGCGAGGTCACCGGCTTCCGCATCGAGAACGGCAAGGTTCTGGGCGTGGAAACGACCCGCGGCTACATCGGCGCGAAAAAGGTCGGCGTCGCGGTGGCCGGTTCGTCGAGCCGGGTGATGCAGATGGCCGGAATGCGCCTGCCGATCGAGAGCCATGTGCTGCAGGCCTTCGTGAGCGAAGGGCTGAAACCCGTCGTCGACGGCGTCATCACCTTCGGCGCGGGGCATTTCTACGTCAGCCAGTCGGACAAGGGCGGGCTCGTCTTCGGCGGCGACATCGACGGCTACAACTCCTATGCACAGCGCGGCAACCTTCCGGTGATCGAGGAGGTGGCCGAGGGCGGCCTTGCGCTGATGCCGGCGATCGGGCGCGCGCGGCTTTTGCGGGTCTGGGGCGGGATCATGGACATGTCGATGGATGGCTCGCCGATCATCGACCGCACGCCGGTCGACGGGCTCTATTTCAACGGCGGCTGGTGCTATGGCGGGTTCAAGGCGACGCCCGCCTCGGGCTATTGCTTCGCGCATCTGCTCGCCACCGACCGCCCGCACGAGACCGCCACCGCCTACCGGCTCGACCGGTTCGAGCGCGGCTATGTGATCGACGAAAAGGGTATGGGCGCGCAGCCCAACCTGCACTGACCCCCCACGCAGAATTCCGGACATCAAGGCAAGATCATGCTGATCCCCCATCCCCTCCTTGGCCCCCGCGACGCGCAGGAGTTCACCTATCTCGGCGATGCGTCGCTTCTGAACCGTCCCGACGGCATGGCGGAAGGTGCGCTCGATGCCTTCAACCGCCATGTCTATCTGCGCGACAACCCCGCCGGCGTGCACCGCGAGCTGTGGTTCCACGAACAGGGCGACCGCAGCTGGCTGGTCGTCACGCGCAACACGCTGACCCATGAAATCCTCGGCGCCGAGCTTGCCCGCGACGTGGCGCTGGCCCAGAAGGGAGGGGCGAAATGACCCGTCTTTCCGGTGGTCTGATCGACCGTTCCGAACATCTGAACTTCACCTTCGACGGCAAGTCCTACACCGGCCATCGCGGCGACACGCTGGCCTCGGCGCTTCTGGCCAATGACGTGCGGCTGATGGGCCGTTCGTTCAAGTATCACCGCCCGCGCGGCGTCGTCGCGGCAGGCTCGGAGGAGCCGAATGCGCTCGTCGAACTGCGCGCGGGAGCGCGGCAGGAGCCGAACACCCGCGCCACCGTGGCCGAGCTTTACGACGGGCTTGTCGCCAACAGCCAGAACCGTGTGGGCTCGCTCGAGCGCGATTTCCTCGCGGTGAACGACCTGCTGTCGCCCTTCTTCGCGGCGGGCTTCTACTACAAGACCTTCATGTGGCCGAAGGCGTTCTGGGAAAAGCTCTACGAGCCGATGATCCGCCGCGCGGCGGGGCTGGGCAGCCTGTCGATGCTTCCGGACCCGGACAGCTACGACAAGGGCTTCCTGCACTGCGACCTCCTCGTGATCGGCGCCGGCGCCGCGGGCCTGGCCGCCGCGCTCACCGCCGCGCGGGCCGGGGCGAAGGTAATCCTCGCCGACGAGGACTTCCGCCTTGGCGGGCGGCTGATGGCGGAAAGCCACACGCTCGACGATGCCGCCGCGATGGATTGGGTCGCCTCTCTCGAGGCCGAATTCGCCAGCCTGCCGAACCTGCGCGTGATGCGCCGCACCACCGTCTTCGGCGCCTTCGATCACGGCATCTTCGGCGCGGTCGAGCGGGTGTCGGACCATCTCGCCACGCCGGGGACCGCGGTGCGCCAGACGCTCTGGCGGATCACCGCGAAACGCACGGTGCTCGCCGCCGGCGCGACCGAGCGGCACATCCCCTTTGCCAATAATGACCGCCCCGGCATCATGCTGGCGGGGGCGATGCGCGCCTATGCGAACCGCTGGGCGGTGAGCCCGGCCGAGACCGTGGCGATCTTCACCTCCGGCGACGACGGCCACCGCACTGCGCTCGACCTCGCCGCGAAAGGCGTCACCATCGCCGGCGTGATCGACACCCGCGCCGATGCGAAGGCGCTTGGCAAATATCCGCTGTTCGCGGGCGCCGTCGTCAGCGACGCCAAGGGGCGGCTGGGGCTCGAGCGGATCGCCGTCACCCGCGAGGGGCAGACGAGCTGGCTTGACGTCGGCGCGCTTGGCGTCGCCGGCGGCTGGAACCCGAATGTGCATCTCGCCTCGCATCACCGTGGCCGGCCGCTCTGGGACGATGCGGCTCAGGCCTTCCTGCCCGAACCGGGCGCGGTGCCCGGCCTCACCGCCGCGGGCGCCGCCGCGGGGCAGGGCACGACCGCCGCAGCCCTCGCCTCGGGCGCCGCGGTGGCACAGGCGGCGCTGGCGGAGCTGGGCATCACCGCTTCGCTGCCCGCGCTGCCGCGCGCCGAGGATGCGCCGCAGCGCCAGGCCGCCTTCTGGCATGTGCCGGGCAAGGGCCGCGCCTGGGTCGATTTCCAGAACGATGTCACCGTGAAGGACATCAATCTGGCGCATCTGGAGAACATGCGTCCCGTCGAGCATCTGAAACGCTGGACGACGCTGGGCATGGCGACCGATCAGGGCAAGACCGCGAACGTCACTGCGCTCGCCGTGATGGCCGAGCTGACCGGCAAGACGATCGCCCAGACCGGCACCACGATTTTCCGCCCGCCCTATACCGGCGTTGCGCTTTCGACGCTCGGCCATGGCGACACCGGCACCCATTTCCGCCCCCGCCGCCTGACGCCGACGCACGAATGGGCCAAGGCCCAGGGCGCCGTCTTCGTCGAGGTCGGCCAGTGGATGCGCGCGCAATACTTCCCCCGCAAGGGCGAGAAAACCTGGCGCGAGACGGTCGATCGCGAGGTGCTCGCCACCCGCGCGGGCGTCGGGCTGTGCGACGTCACCACGCTCGGCAAGGTCGATGTTCAGGGCGCGGATGCCGGCGAGTTCCTGAACCGCGTCTATGCCAATGCGATGGCCTCGCTGAAGGTCGGGATGGTGCGCTATGGGCTGATGCTGCGCGAGGACGGCTTTGCCTATGACGACGGCACCTGCGCGCGGTTGGCCGAAGACCACTACATCGTCACCACCACGACGGCGCAGGCCGGCCCTGTCTATCGCCACATGGAGTTCTGCCGCCAGTGCCTCTGGCCCGAGCTCGACGTGCAGCTGATTTCGACGACCGACGCCTGGGCACAGATCTCGGTCGCCGGCCCCAATGCGCGCAAGCTGCTCGAACGGGTGGTGGACGGGTTCGACCTCTCGAACGAAGCCTTCCCCTTCATGGCCTGTTCGGAACTCACCGTCTGCGGCGGGCTGCGGGCGCGGCTCTTCCGGATCTCCTTCTCGGGCGAGCTTGCCTATGAGATCGCGGTGCCGGCGCGCTATGGCAATGCGCTGATGGCGCGGATGATCGAGGTGGGCGCCGATCTTGGCGCGACCCCCTACGGCACCGAGGCGCTTGGCGTCTTGCGCATCGAGCAGGGCCATGCCGCGGGCAATGAGCTGAACGGCCAGACCACGGCGCAGATGCTGGGCATGGGCAAGATGGTGTCCACGAAGAAGGACGCGATCGGCGCGGTGATGAGCCGGCGCGAGGGGCTTCTGGCCGAAACCCGCGTCCTCGTCGGGCTGCAACCGGTCGATCCGACGCAGCCGGTCACCGCCGGTTCGCATCTCTTCGCGCAAGGGGCCGCGCAGAAGACCGAGACCGATCAGGGCTGGATCACCTCGGCCTGCTACTCGCCGCATGTCGGCTCGATGATCGGGCTTGGCTTCCTGACGGGTGGTGCCGCCCGCATGGGCGAGGTCATCACCGCCGCCAACCCCTTGCAAAATCAGCAGATCGCGCTGCGCGTGGTCCCGACTCATTTCGTCGATCCCGAAGGAGGACGGCTCCGTGACTGACCTGACCCCGATGCCCGCACTCGGCCGTGCGGCTGTTTCCTCCCTGCGCGCGGGCGCGCTGACGATCTCGGTGAACGAGGCGGTGGCGCTGGCCGGGCTCGCACTGCGGCGCGGCGCGGCGCCGCCCGCACCGATGGGGCTTGTGCTGCCCGGCCCGGGCCGCTGGAGCGCAGGGCAGGCGGTGGCGGCGTTCTGGACCGGCCCCGGCCAGTGGATGATCGAGGCCGAGGGCCGCGCCGGGGAGGACGTCGCGCGCGCGCTGAAAACCCGCCATCCCGACTGCTCGGTGACCGAACAGACTGACGGCTGGGTCGCCTTCGAGATCGTTTCGGTCGCCGGTGGCGCACCGATCGTTCGGCTGATGGAGAAACTCATCAACGTGGATGCGGCGGGTTTCGGCCCCGGCTGCGCGACGCGGACGGGGCTCGAGCACATGTCGGTGTTCGTGATCCGCCGCACCGAGGATCGTCTCGCGATCATCGGCATGCGCACGCTGGCGGGCTCGCTGTGGCACGCGATCGAGACCGCCGCGATGCGGCAGCAGGAGGAACCGGCATGAGTGCCAAGATCATCGACGGGAAGGCCTTTGCGGAGGGCGTCCGGGCGCAGGTGGCCGAACATGTGGCGCGGCTGCGCGAGGAACAGGGGATCACCCCGGGCCTCGCGGTGGTGCTGGTGGGCGAGGATCCGGCGTCACAGGTCTATGTCCGCAACAAGGGCAAGCAGACCGTCGAGGTCGGCATGACCTCCTACGAGCACAAGCTGCCGGCCGAGACCTCGGAAGCCGAGCTGCTCGGCCTGATCGGCCGGCTCAACGCCGATCCGGCGGTGCATGGCATCCTCGTGCAGCTGCCACTGCCGAAACACCTCGACAGCGATCTTGTCATCAACGCCATCGATCCGGCGAAGGACGTCGACGGCTTCCATATCTCGAATGTCGGGCTTCTGGGCACCGGGCAGAAGGCGATGGTGCCCTGCACGCCGCTCGGCTGCCTGATGATGCTGCGCGACCATCTGGGTTCGCTGAGCGGCCTCGATGCGGTCGTGGTGGGGCGCTCGAACATCGTCGGCAAACCGATGGCGCAGCTGCTTCTGGGCGACAGCTGCACGGTGACGATCGCGCACAGCCGCACGAAAGACCTTGGCGCGGTCTGCCGCCGCGCCGACATTCTCGTCGCCGCCGTGGGCCGGCCCGAGATGATCCCGGGCGCGTGGGTGAAACCCGGCGCGACGGTGATCGACGTCGGCATCAACCGGATCGAGCGCGACGGCAAGACGAAGCTGGTGGGCGATGTCGATTTCGCGAGCGCCGTCGAGGTTGCCGGTGCGATCACCCCGGTGCCGGGCGGCGTCGGGCCGATGACCATCGCCTGTCTGCTGGCGAACACGCTCACCGCCTGCTGCCGCGCCAACGGATTGCCCGAGCCCGAGGGGCTCACGGCGTAAGACCCAAGACCATCACCCGCGCTTGGGAGAGCGCATACCGGCCCTGGCCGACCCAACACTCATACCGACGGGAGACTGACATGACCAAATACTGCCTGACCGTGGCCTGCCCCACGACGCGCGGCATCGTCGCCGCGATCGCGACCTATCTCGCCGAGAACGGCTGCAACATCACCGACAGCTCGCAGTTCGACGATACCCAGACCGGCAAGTTCTTCATGCGGGTAAGCTTCGCCTCCGAAGCGGGGCTTGACCTCGCGGCGCTGGAGACGGGCTTTGGCCCGACTGCGAAGGCCTTCGACATGCAGGCGAAATTCCACGACGAGGCCGAGAAGATGAAGGTCGTCATCATGGTCTCGCGCTTCGGCCATTGCCTGAACGACCTGCTCTATCGGGTCAGGATCGGCGCGCTGCCGATCGAGATCGTCGCGGTGATCTCGAACCACATGGATTATCAGAAGGTGGTGGTGAACCACGACATCCCCTTCCACTGCATCAAGGTGACGAAGGAGAACAAGCCCACCGCCGAGGCCGCGATCATGCGCGTGGTCGAGGACGCGGGCGCCGAGCTGATCGTGCTTGCGCGCTACATGCAGATCCTCTCGGACGAGATGTGCCAGAAGATGTCGGGGCGGATCATCAACATCCACCACTCGTTCCTGCCGTCGTTCAAGGGCGCGAACCCCTACAAGCAGGCCTATGAGCGCGGCGTGAAGCTGATCGGGGCGACCTCGCATTACGTCACCGCCGATCTCGACGAGGGGCCGATCATCGAGCAGGACACGATCCGCGTGACCCATGCGCAATCGCCCGACGATTACGTCTCGCTCGGCCGCGACGTCGAAAGCCAGGTCCTCGCCCGGGCGATCCACGCGCATATCCATCGCCGCGTGTTCCTGAACGGCAACAAGACTGTGGTGTTCCCGGCAAGCCCCGGCTCCTACGCTTCGGAACGGATGGGGTGAGCTGCGGTCTCGGCGCGCTGCGCCGGGATTGAACGCTCCGGCGGAGCGTTCAAAGCGGCGAACGCCCGGAGCGCCAGCGCAGGGCCGGGGCTTTCGCGAATGCCCGGGCACCTGCTCCCCGGGGCTTTCTCCTTGCCAAAAATACCTCGGGGGTGAATGGCCGCAGGCCAGAGGGGGCAGCGCCCCCTTTTCGCGGCCCCGCCAATGCCCGGCCGGGGCAGGGGGCGCTGCCCCCTCTCGTCTTTGGCGCTCATCCCCGGAATACTTGACGCAACTGAACGCAAGAGAAGGTTTCGGGATCCCTGCGGGACGCGTTTCGCGTCTGGATTTTCCTTGGGCAAAGCGGCTATTCTTTGACCGTCCCGTGCGGGACTGTTCAAGGGAATTTGCAAGTGCCGCCTTCTTCCGGACGTCTTCTTTCCGCGCCGCAAAACGAGCCTGTCGTCGGCGCGACGGTGCAATATGTCATCGACACGCTGACGACGCGGATCGTTTCGGGAGAATACGGTGTCGATGAACGTCTGCCCTCCGAGCGCGCGCTGGCGCAGGATCTGGGGGTGGCGCGCAACACCGTGCGCGAGGCGCTCGATCAGCTCGAGGAGCGCGGCATGATCCGGCGTCGGGCGGGGTCGGGGTCTTTCGTCACCTGGGACCCCTCCGGCACGCAGGCGGCCGTCTCGACCGTCGCGGCCGAGACCGGGCCGTTGCAGCTGCAGGTCGTGCGCGGGATCTTCGAACCCGAGATGGTGCGGCTGGCGATCATCAACATGCCGCCGCGCGCGATCGAGGCGCTTGGCGAAACGCTGTCGCAGATGGAGGCGGTGCAGGCCGATGCCGGCGCCTTCGTCCGGCTCGAGGAGGAATTCCACCGCCAGATCGCGGCGGGCACCGGCAACCCCCTGCTGATCGCCTGTTATACCCTGGTGATCGACGCGCGCCGGCAAAGCTTCCGCGGTGCGATGTATCGCCGGCATCTGACGCCCAATCGCATTGCCGCCTATCAGCGCGGCTACAACGCGCTCTTCAATGCCATTGCCGCGCGCGACATCGAGGCGGCGAGCGAATTCATGAAGCTCACGCTGATCGAGGATCAGAAGCTTCTGATGCAGGAAGACTGATCTGGCGGCGCCGCGGCGCGGGGCGCAGGCGCTGGTGCCAGAGCTGGCCGAGTGCGCCGAGGTGCTCGGCAAGGCGCGGCCCGTGTGCCTCGAGCCAGCCGAGCACCGAGCCGAATTCGACGATCTTCGCGCGCCCGCCCTCGATCCGCACCACCGGCCAGTCGCCCACCAGCGCATTGTCGATGCCGAAGATCTCGGCCCCCCACCAGCGCGCCGGGCCGAAGGCGTGGGGCATGATCTGCGAGCGCTTCATCGCGGCCAGAACCGAGACCGGGTCGGTCGTCTCGGCGCTTTCGACCGCGGCGTGCCACAGATCGAGGATCGAGGCATATTCCCAGCTCACCGCCGACCAGCTGCCCGGAAAGCGCGCGCCATAGGCGGCGAAGAAGGCCTCGGGGCGGTGGAAGAAGAAGGCGGTGTCGGCCAGCGCCGGGTCGTCGAAATCCGGGAACTGGAAGGTATAGCGCGCCATGAAGGCGGCCGAGGTGCGCGCGATCATCCGCGGATAGTCGTCGGCGGTGCAGGCGAGGATCTCGCCGGTGAAGCCTTGCGCGTGCGCCGCCTCGGTCAGGGCATGGATCATCGGCGGCGCCGATGAGCACCAGCACAGCACATCGGGCTGTTCGGCCAGCATCGCGCGCACGATGCCTTCCGCGTCGGTCTCGGCGGGGGCATAGCGCAGCTCCTTCACCCGGGCATGGCCCGCAGCCTCGAAGGCGGCGCGATAGACGGCAAGCGAGGGCAGGCCGAGGCTGTCGGTCTGGCTGCACAGGGCGACACGCCGCGCCGCGGGACGGCTCTTCGCCAGCCACTCGACCCCGGTCACGTTGAACAGCGGATGCACCTCGGCCGGCGCGATCAGATAGGGCGTGTCAGGCGAGAGGTCGGAGGGCAGCAGCGTCGCGACCAGCGCGCGGGTCTTCATCAGCCAGGGCAGGGCGGGGGCGAAGCTGTCGCCGCCAAGGGTCAGGATCAGCCGGCAGCCGAGCCGTTCGACAAGCTCGTGCGCGGCGGCGCGGGTCGCGGCGGCCCCGGTCGCACTGTCGCGTGCCACGATCTCGATCGGGTGCCGGCGCCCGCCCACCATCAGCCCGCCGCGCGCATTCAGCCCCTCGGCCCAGAGCCGGCAGCCGTCGAGCCCCGGCCGACCCCAGGATTCCTCGGGCCCGGAGAGCGGCGTGAGGAAACCGATCCGCACCGGCGCGCGGGTCTTCACGCCGAGTCGGGGCAGGGAACCAGTTACCAGAAGGCGCTGCGCGAGTGTCGGGCTGCTCATAATTTGATCTATAGCCCTTTTCCGGCAGGCTGGAATGCCGAAAAAGGCGGTGAAGCAATATTCCACACAGGAAAATTTGTTGACCTGAAGGATTTTGGCTCACCTCATTGGTTCATGCCGAAGGAACCAGTTTTGAAATCTGGTCCATACCGGATCGAACAGGGAGACTACCATGACCAAACGCGTTGCCATCATCGGTGCCGGCCCTTCGGGCCTTGCCCAGCTC
Source organism: Paenirhodobacter ferrireducens (assembly GCF_004022265.1). Taxonomy (GTDB): domain Bacteria; phylum Pseudomonadota; class Alphaproteobacteria; order Rhodobacterales; family Rhodobacteraceae; genus Rhodobacter; species Rhodobacter ferrireducens. The sequence continues at coordinate 125,135 of NZ_SAVB01000016.1, read as the reverse complement.
CGGGCCTTCCAGTCCGCCGCGCAGAAGGGGGCCGAGATTCCCGAGATCGTCTGCTTCGAGAAGCAGGAGACCTGGGGGGGGCTGTGGAACTACAGCTGGCGCACCGGCACCGACAAGAACGGCGAGCCGATCCACGGTTCGATGTATCGCTACCTCTGGACCAACGGTCCGAAGGAGGGGCTCGAATTCGCCGACTATTCCTTCGAGGAACATTTCGGCAAGCAGATCGCCTCCTATCCGCCGCGCGCCGTGATGGTCGATTACATCGAGGGCCGGGTGAACAAGGCTGGCGTGCGCGGCTGGATCCGCTTCAACTCGGTCGTGCGCTGGATCGAGTTCGACGAGGAGGCCGGGGATTTCACCGTCACCGCGCACGACATGGAACGCGACCACGTCTACAAGGAGCGCTTCGATCACGTGATCGTCGCCTCGGGCCACTTCTCCTCGCCGAACGTGCCGGAATATCCGGGCTTCGACCAGTTCTACGGCCGCATCGTCCACGCCCATGATTTCCGCGACGCGCGCGAATTCGAGGGGCAGGACGTGCTGATCGTCGGCTCCTCCTATTCGGCCGAGGACATCGGCTCGCAGTGCTGGAAATACGGCGCGAAAAGCGTCACCTCCTGCTATCGCACCGCGCCGATGGGCTTCAAATGGCCGGCGAACTGGGAAGAGAAGCAGGGCCTCGTGCGCGTCGAGGGCAAGACCGCCTTCTTCAAGGACGGCTCGTCGAAGCATATCGACGCGATCATCCTGTGCACCGGCTACAAGCACTACTTCCCGTTCCTGCCCGACAGCCTGCGGCTGAAGACGGCGAACCGGCTGGCGACCGCCGACCTCTACAAGGGCGTGGTCTATGTCCACAATCCGAAGATGTTCTACCTCGGCATGCAGGACCAGTGGTTCACCTTCAACATGTTCGACGCCCAGGCCTGGTATGTCCGCGACATCATCATGGGCCGGATCGAGGTGCCCGCCGACAAGCAGACGCTGATCGCCGACGTGGCCGAGCGCGAGGAACGCGAAGAGGCCTCGGACGACGTCAAATACGCGATCAAGTATCAGGGCGACTACGTCAAGGAACTGATCGCCGAGACGGATTATCCGTCCTTCGACGTCGATGGCGCCTGCGAGGCCTTCTTCGAGTGGAAGCACCACAAGGCGGAAAACATCATGACCTTCCGCAACCACGCCTACAAGTCGGTCATCACCGGCACGATGGCGCCCACCCACCACACGCCGTGGAAGGACGCCCTCGACGATTCGATGGAAGCCTATCTGGCGAACTGAGCTGTGTCCCCCCTGGGCGGGGGGCCTCGGGCCTCCCGCCTTCTTTTCCCTGACGGCCCAGCCTTTTTCCCTCACTGCAAGGACAGACCATGGTGCTTCTGCCCGCCGACACGCTTTTCCGCCCCGGACCGCCCACGCCCTCGCGTGCGCGGCGGCCGCAGGCCTATCGGACCGGACCGGCCGAGGAGCGGCATGCCGTGCCCGGTCGTGGCGCGCTGGTATTCGAGATCCGGGCGGGCGACCGGATCGAGGTGATCAACGACGAGGGCGGGCAGCGCTGCGAGCTGCTGGCCGCGCACCCCGACGGGCGGGTCGACTGCGGCCTTCTGGGCTGGGCGGGCGATTGCGCGGCGGAGGGGCTGCGCGAGCTGCTCGCCTCGGGCGAGCCCTCGCTTGCCCGGCTGCGCCGCGCGCTTGACCGCCGCGGCATCGACCTGAGCCTCGCCCGCGCCATCGGGCTTTTCGGCGCCGGATCGCGGGCGGGCGAGGCCGTGGGCTTCACCGCACAGGGCGCGGGCGTCGCGATCGTCGCCGCCCCGGGCCCGGTGATGGATTTCGAGGCCCAGGACACCGCGACCCCGCTGACGGTGAAGATCACCCGCGCCACGCCGCGCGCCGCGGGCCGCTTCGCGCTGCCCGACCCGCTGGCCGATCCGCTCCTTGATCTGCGGGTGACATCGGCGACCGCCGAGGCCTATGTGGTGAAGGCGGGCGAGTTCATCCAGATCCTCGACGTCGACGGGCGGCAATGCACCGATTTCCAGTGCTTCGATGCGAGGAAGCTCGACCGGGGCATCGTCAATCCGCTCGACGTCACCACCACCCGCACGCTGATGGGGCACGCCTATCCGAACCCGGGGCTGCACGCGAAATACTATGACCAGGATTTCACCCCGCTGGTCGAGGTGATTCAGGACACCTGTGGCCGCCACGACGCCTTCGCCATGGCCTGCTCGTCGAAATATTACGACGACATCGGCTATCCGGGGCATGCGAACTGCTCGGACAATTTCAATACCGCGCTGGCCGCCCATGGGGTTCCCGCCCGCGCGGGCTGGATGGCGGCGAACTTCTTCTTCAACACCGGGATCGACGCGCATGGCGTGCTGGTCGCCGACGAGCCCTGGTCGCGGCCCGGCGATTACGTGCTGCTGCGCGCGCTGACCGATCTTGTCTGCGTCTCCTCGGCCTGCCCGGACGACACCTCCTCGGCCAATGGCTGGGATCTCACCGACATTCATGTGCGCAGCTATGGCGCGGGCGAGCGGTTCTCGCGCGCTTCGGCCTGGCGCGCCACCCCCGACGCGGAGCCGATCATGACGCGTGAAAGCGCCTTCCACGACAGTTTTGCTGCCCTGACCCGCGATTTCGTCGAATATCGCGGCTTCTGGCTGCCGAATGTCTTCCCCGAGTGTGATGCGGTGGAAAGCTACTGGGCGGCGCGCGAGGGCGTGGTCGCGATGGACCTGAGCGCGCTGCGCAAGTTCGAGGTGACCGGCCCCGACGCCGAGGCGCTGATGAACTGGGTTCTGACGCGCGACGTGACGAAGCTGGGCCATGGTCAGGTCGTCTATTCGGCCATGTGCTATCCGCATGGCGGCATGATCGACGACGGCACGCTGTTCCGTCTCGGGCCGCAGAACTTCCGCTGGATCGGCGGCTCGGACGAGGGCGGGGTCTGGATGCGCGAGGAGGCGGCGCGGCTTGGCCTGAACGTGATGATCCGTGCCTCGACCGATCAGATGCACAATCTCGCGGTGCAGGGGCCGCGCTCGCGCGAGCTGATGTGCGAGATCATCTGGACCGCACCGCATCAGCCCGCTTTGGCCGATCTGGGCTGGTTCCGCTTCACCGTGGGGCGCATCGGCGGGGCCGAGGGGGTGCCGGTCGTGGTGTCGCGCACCGGCTATACCGGGGAGCTGGGCTACGAGATCTTCTGCCACCCGAAGGACGGCAAGGCGGTCTTCGAGGCGGTCTTCGGCGCGGGTGCCAAGTTCGGCATCAAGCCGATGGGGCTTGCGGGGCTTGACCTGTGCCGGATCGAGGCGGGGCTCGTCTTCGCGGGCTATGACTTTTCCGATCAGACCGACCCGTTCGAGGCCGGCATCGGCTTCACCGTGCCGCTGAAATCGAAAACCGCCGATTTCGTCGGGCGCGACGCGCTGATCCGGCGCAAGGAGACGCCCGCGCGCAAGTTCGTCGGCCTCGAGATCGAGGGCCAGGATCCGGTCTTTCACGGCGACTGCGTGCGGATCGGCCGCGCGCAGGTGGGCGAGATCTGCTCGGCCATGCACAGCCCCCGCACCAACCAGTGGATCGCGCTCGCGCGCCTCGACGTCGCCCATGCCGGGCCCGGCACCGCGGTCGAGATCGGCAAGCTTGACGGGCATCTGAAGCGGATCGCGGCGCGGGTCGCGCCCTTCCCACATTACGACCCGAAAAAGGAACGTCCGCGCTCGTGAGGGGGTGGCGGGCCGGGAGGGGAGACCCGGCCGAAGACCCCGGGAAACCGGGTGGGGAGGCAAGAAAACGGGGCGAAAACAGCCCCCTTCCACTCAACAGGGAGTTTGGACGTGGAACAGGACCTTGCAACACTGGCGGCGACAGTCGCCGAACTGAAGGCGAAGGCGGCCGCCACCGGCACCACCTTCTCCGAGACCTTCTACTTTCTGACCATCCCGCTCATGGTGCTGATCCATGTCGGGTTCCTCGCCTATGAGATGGGCGCGTCGCGCTCGAAGAACGCGCTGGCCTCCGGCATCAAGAACATCCTCGCCTTCGCGATGATCGTGCCGTTCTTCTACTTCGTCGGATGGTGGATCTACTGGGCCTTCCCGACGGGCTTCGACCTGTCCGCGGGTCCGGCCGGCATCTCCGGTCTCGACTATGCGAATTCGGTCGCTGCCCCCTGGTCGGAATTCATGGGGCCGAACCTCGACGACCGCTCGAACGGCGTGTTCTGGGGGGCCTTCGTGATGTTCGCCGCCACCACCGCCTCGATCCTGTCGGGCGCGCTGATCGAGCGTATTCGCCTGACCGGCTTCGTCGTTCTGGCGACGGTGCTGGGCGGCTTCATCTGGATCCTCGCCGCCGCCTGGGGCTGGCACGCGGATGGCTGGCTGGTCACCAAGTTCGGCTATCATGACTTCGGCGCCGCCGGCGTCGTGCACCTGATCGCCGGCGCCTTCACGCTGGGCGTGGTCATTAACCTCGGGCCGCGCATCGGCAAGTTCAACGCCGACGGCACCGCGAACGCGATCCCCGGTCACTCGATGCCGATGACGCTTGTGGGGCTGATGCTGATCATCGCCGGCTTCTGGGGCTTCCTCATGGGCTGCGTGATCGTCCCGGGCGAGACCTGGTCGTGGTCGACCTCGTCCTTCAACACGATCTACGGCACGCCGATGACGCTGTCGGGGATGACCTTCAACACGCTGATGGGCATGGCCGGCGGCATCATCGGGGCGTGGATGATCACCCGCGATCCGTTCTGGATGATGTCGGGCGCGCTGGGCGGCATCATCTCCTGCGCGGCGGGGCTGGATCTGTGGTATCCGCCGATGGCCTTCGTGATCGGCTTCTTCGGGGCGGCGACGATGCCCTTCGTCTCCTCCTTCGTCGAGCGGCTGAAGATCGACGACGCGGTCGGCGCGGTCGCCGTGCACATGTATCTCGGCTTCTGGGGCGTGATCGTCGTCGGCATCGCAGCGCAGGGCTATCCGGCGCTGGCGGGCGAAAGCACCATCGACACCTCGTTCCTCGGCCAGCTGGTCGGCGCGCTGGTGATGATCGCGCTCGGCTTCTTCCCCGGCTACGGCCTGTCCTGGGTGCTGAAGGCGATGGGGCAACTGCGCGTGCCCGCCGAAGCCGAGATCCTCGGCCTCGACAAGACCAAGGTTCCCGCCTCGGCCTATCCCGAAGCGCTGCATCCCACCGTCACCCCGGCTGAATAAGCCTCTGATCCGAAAAGGAGACCACCATGGAAGCACCCTTCACCACCCACACCTGGGACGGCATCACCGGGGCGATCTACGCGGGCTATGGCAATTCGGAATTCTTCTGGATCGCGCTTTGCTACCTCTGCGTGCTCGTCGCCGTGATCCTCGGCTGGCGCCACGAGAAGCACGCCTATGAGGCGGCGAAGACCGGCCATCACTGAGCCTGACCGCCGCGGGCGGTCCCCGCCCGCGGCTTTCCCAACGACTGACAGGACAAGGAAACGAACATGACCGCATCTTGGAGATTTTCGACGCTGGCCGACCGGCACCGCGCGCTCGGCTCCGCGCTGGAAGACTGGAGCGGGATGGGCACCGCCTGGTCCTATGACGGCGATCCGCTCGCCGAGTACATGGCGATCCGGACGAAGGCCGGGCTGATGGATGTCTCGGGGCTGAAGAAGGTCCACATCACCGGACCGGCGGCAAGCCATGTCATCGACCGTGCCACCACGCGCAATGTAGAGAAGCTGATGCCGGGCCGCGCGGTCTATGCCTGCATGCTGAACGATGCGGGCAAGTTCGTCGACGACTGCGTGATCTACCGCACCGCGCCGAACGCCTTCATGGTGGTGCATGGCTCGGGCCAGGGCTTCGAGCAGCTGACCATGGCCGCGACCGGCCGCGATGTCTCGATCCGCTTTGACGACAACCTGCATGACCTGTCGCTGCAAGGCCCGCTCGCCGTCGATTTCCTCGAGAAATACGTGCCGGGCATCCGCAGCCTGAACTATTTCAGCCACATGCCCACCTCGCTTTTCGGTGTGCCGGCGCTGATCGCGCGCACCGGTTATACCGGCGAGCGCGGCTACGAGCTGTTCGTGCGCGGCCAGGATGCGCCGATGATCTGGGACCGCATCGTCGAGGAGGGCGCGGCGATGGGCATCATCCCGTGCCGCTTCACCACGCTCGACCTCTTGCGCACCGAAAGCTATCTGCTCTTCTTCCCCTACGACAACTCCGAGATGTATCCGTTCGAGAACGAGCCCTGCGGCGACACGCTGTGGGAGCTGGGTCTCGATTTCACCGTCTCGCCCGGCAAGACCGGCTTCCGCGGCGCGGAAGAGCATTACCGTCTGAAGGGCAAGGAGCGCTTCAAGATCTGGGGCCTCAAGCTCGAGGGCAAGGTGCCGCCCGAGAACGGCGCGCCGGTGCTGAAGGACGGGGTGACGGTCGGCGTCGTGACCCAGGCGATGTATTCGCCGCTGAACGACTGGACCGTCGCCATCGCCCGCCTGCCGGTCGACTGCGCGGTCGAGGGCATGCCCCTCACCGTCGAGAGCACCGAGGCCGGCACGATCGGCGCCGTGACCTCGCCGATGCCCTTCTTCGACATCGAGAAGACGCGCCGCACCGCCAAGGGCTGATGCGAAACGGGCAGGGGCGGCGGCAGACCGCCCCACCCAGACCCAACAGGAAGCATGCCATGCCGCGCACCGAATTCTCCCCCTCGATCACCTCGCGTCCGGTCTATCCCGGGCTCACCCCGCAGGGCGCCACCCCGGCGATCATGCTTGCCGAAGGGCCGGGCGCCGAGGCGATCCTCGACCTCGCCGCGCTCGATGCCTCGGTGATGGATCTCGCCCATCTGATCTATATCCCCGCGGGCCATGACGCGGGGCTCCGCCTCGCCGCGCTTGGCGCGAAGATGTATCGCGAGGCGCCGAGCTATGCCTCCGCGCTCGAGCGCTATCGCAAGGCACTCGCCGATGCCCGGATGGGCACGACGCTTTACCTCGCCGGCTCCGAGGGAATGATCGGTCAGGCCGTGGCCGAGGCGCTGGCCGCGGGCCTGCCGCCCGAGGCGATCCAGACCGAGCACCGCGGCACGATCGCGCGGCGGATGCAATGCGTGCATTGCAAGGGCGTGACCGAGAATGTCACCATCGACCCCTTCCTGTGCAGCCATTGCGGCCTCACCCTTTTCGTGCGCGACCATTTCTCGCGCCGCCTCGGCGCCTTCCAGGGCGTCTGCGTCGATGCCGAGACCCCCGGCATCGTGCCCGAAGTGCAGGAGATCAAACCATGACCAGCCGCCTGCTGCGCGTGAGCGCGATCGAGACACTCTCGCCCCTCGTCACCCGCTTCCGCTTCGAGGACCCGGAGGGCGCATTGCTGCCGCTCTTCTCCGGCGGCGCGCATGTGGTCGTCGAAATGCCAGACGCGGGCGTTCTGCGTCGCAACGCCTACTCGCTGATCTCCGATCCGATGGATGGTTCGGGCTATGAGATCGCCGTGCGGCGCGAGGATGGCGGCCGCGGTGGCTCGCGCTTCATGCACACCAAGGTTGCCTTGGGCGATCTGATGCGCATCTCCGCTCCGGTGAACCTGTTCTCGCTCGATCTGCGGGCGAAGAAACATGTGATGATCGCGGGGGGGATCGGCATCACGCCCTTCCTTGCGCAGCTGAAACAGCTTGCGCGCCTGCAGATGCCGTTCGAGCTGCATTATGCCGCGCGGAGCCGCGCCGAGGCCGCGGGTCTTGCCCTGCTGCCCGCCTCGCCGCAGGTGCATGTGCATGTCTCGGAGGAGGGCAACCGGATGGATCTGGGCGCCATTCTGGGCAGCCAGCCGCTCGGCACCCATGTCTATACCTGCGGCCCCGAGGGCCTGATCGAGGCGGTGGCCGAGACCGGCGCGCGGCTCGGCTGGCCGAAGACGGTGCTGCATTCCGAGGTCTTCATGGCGCCGCCGCCCGGCGCGCCCTTCGACGTGACGCTGGCGAAGACCGGCAAGGTGGTCACCGTCGGTCCGCATCAGAGCCTGCTCGAGGCGCTGGAACAAGCCGAGGTCGAGGTCGAGTGGATGTGCCGCGGTGGTGCCTGCGGGCGCTGCGAGACCGGGGTGCATGCCTGTCACGGCACGATCGAGCACCACGACCACTGGCTGAGCGACGACGAGCGCGCGAGTCAGACGAAGATCATGCCCTGCGTTTCGCGGTTCACCGGCGAAACCCTCGTTCTCGACCTCTAGGAGGCACGGATGACCATCCAGTTCCACGACGAAACCTTCCGCGACGACTACACCTTCCACAACTCGCCCGAGGGGATCCGGCGCTTCCCGTTCCCCTTCGACCAGGACAGCTACATGTATTCGGTCAACCTCGAGCCGCACGCGGGCGGCAAGGCCGGATCGCCCTTCGAGAAGCGCTTCGACGTCGACGAGCATTACGTCGCCGAGATGCGCGACCGCGCGATCACGCTGGCCGAGGACCCGCTGCGTTGCCAGTCGCTGCCGCATATGGAGCTGGCGGGCTGGGATTTCCTCGAACTCGTGATGGTCTCGAAATCCGAGGATTACCCCGAGCTTTTCATGCTGAACCGTGACGGCGACCGCTGGCACTGGATCAACCGCCCGCTCGGCATCGAGCAGCGCTTCACCTTCCTCGATGCCACCACGCTGCCCTGCGGGCCGATGGAATACATCACCCGCCAGACCCAGGGCGACCATGCGCTTCTCGACCAGCGCGACGGCAACCTGTGGATGGATGCCGGCATGGTGACGAGCCAGGCCGACTGGTCGCTTGATTTCGACATCGGCATGAACTTCTTCGAGTGGCACGCGCCGGTGCCGAAGGCGCATGAGCTGGGGGTGTTCCAGCGCGCGCTGAAGTTCCTCCTGAACCTGCAGCAGGGCGCGCCCTCGCGGCGGCTGAACTGGACGATGACGGTGAACCCGCGGCTCGACACCAGCCCCGAGAACTACCACAAATGGGGCCCGGAGAAGCGCACCGTCGCGCCGGGCAACGTCGGCGCCAAGCAATACCTGCGGGTCGAGCTGCAGACGCTCTGGCGGCTGCCGCGCTCGAACGCCATCGCCTTCCCGATCCGCTGCTATCTGTGCTCGCTCGAGGATCTCGTGACGGTGCCGAAATGGGGCCGCCGGCTGCACCGGGTGCTGCGCGACCTGCCGGACGAACTGGCCGAATACAAGGGCTTCGCGGTGAACCGCCCGGTGATCCTCGACTATCTCGCGCCCTTCGACGATGGCGCGCCGACCTCGCCGGGCATCTTCCCGGACTGATCCGGGGCCGGGCCCCCAGCGGGGCCCCGCTGTCCGGCCGTGGAGTTTTTGCCACGCTCTTTCGCAACCGCAGAAAGAACCTCTCTGCGGCGCAGAAAAGCTCGGGCGGGCCGGCCGAAATCCTGCTATGACTTTGGCGCAGCTGAACTCATGGAGGCGCCATGTTCTCGCTCAAGGGACAGAAGATTCTCGTTGTCGGCATCGCCAACGACCATTCCATCGCCTATGGCTGTGCCCGGGCCTTCCGTGAGCAAGGGGCGGATCTTGCCGTCACCTGGCTCAACGCCAAGGCCGAACCGCATGTCCGGCCGCTCGCCGAATCGCTCGGCGCCGAAATCATGATGCCGCTCGACGTGACCGTGCCGGGGGAGCTGGAAGCGGTCTACGAGGAAATCGGCAAACGCTGGGGCAAGATCGACACGATCCTGCATTCGATCGCCTTCGCGCCGAAGGCCGACCTGCATGGCCGCGTGATCGACTGCTCCTCTGACGGCTTCGGCAAGGCGATGGACATCTCGGTCCATTCCTTCCTGCGGATGATCCGTCTGGCCGAGCCGCTGATGCCCGGGGGCGGCACCTGCCTGTCGGTGTCGTTCTTCGGCTCGTCGCGCGTCGTGCAGCACTACAACATCATGGGCCCGGTGAAGGCCGCGCTCGAAAGCACGGTGCGCTATGCCGCGGCGGAACTCGGCGAGAAGGGCATCCGCGTGCATGCGCTCTCGCCCGGGCCGCTCGCCACCCGCGCGGCCTCGGGGATCGACCAGTTCGACAGCCTGCTCGCCGAGGCGACCGAGCGCGCCCCGACCCATGTGCTGACCACGATCGACGACGTCGGCGCGATGGCGGCCTTCCTGGCTGCGCCCGAGGCGAAGAACCTCACCGGCGGCATTCACGACATCGACGGCGGCTATTCGATCACCGCCTGACGACTGCGGCTCCGCGCCCCGACCGGCATCGGGTCTTCCCGGTGCCGGTTTCGCATTTCTGCCCCTCTCCCGGCGGTTGTCCCCAGATATCGTGTCGGCAGGGGCAGTTATCCACGACAAATTGCTTTACAGGGGGCAGATCCCGCCGCACGATATTTTGTAGGGATCGTGCGCTGCCACGCCGATCCTTGTGGATGGATCGAGTCCTAGGGAAACATCCCGGGGTCTGCACGAAACGCGTGGGGGTATGGGCATGGCACTGATCGAGGACTATCTCGGCGTCGAGGGCATCCACCCGATCGATGTGGTGGAGACGCTGGCAGAGGCGCATGAATGGGATTTCGACCGCGTCGCCGATGACCAGATCGCGATGATGGTCGAGGGGCAGTGGCGCAGCTATTCGCTCACCCTCGCCTGGTCGGCGCAGGACGAGGTGCTGCGGCTGCTGTGCACCTTCGAGATCGACCCGCCCGCGGCGCGCGAGGGCGCGCTTTACGACCTGCTCAACCGCATCAACGACCAGTGCTGGACCGGCGCCTTCACCTTCTGGCGCGAACAGAAGCTGATGGTGTGGCGCTATGGCCTGGTGCTCTCGGGCGGCCAGATCGCGGGGCCGGCGCAGATCGACCGGATGATCGGCGCCGCGGTCAGCGTCTCGGAACGCTTCTACCCGGCGATGCAGCTTGCCTGCTGGGGCGACGAGACCCCCGAGGCGGCGCTGAAGGTCGCCATTGCAGAGGCCTACGGCCGCGCCTAAGCTCTCCCCCGCAAAGGGGAAATGCGATGGACTTTTCGACGATTGAGGCACGCGGTCTGGTTCTTCTGGGCTGCGGCAAGATGGGCTCGGCGCTGCTCGCCGGCTGGCTGCGCGGCGGGCTGAGCCCGAGCGCGGTGCATGTGATCGATCCGCACCCGTCCGACTGGCTGATGGGCACGGGCGTGGCGGTGAACGGGCCGCTGCCCGAGGCGCCGGCGGTGGTGCTGGTCGCGGTCAAGCCGCAGATGATGGGCGCGGCGCTGCCGCAGCTGACCGCCATGGGCGGCGGGCGCACGCTCTTCGTCTCGATCGCCGCGGGCACGACGATCGCCACCTTCGAGGGGGTTCTGGGCGCCGGTACCCGGCTGGTGCGGGCGATGCCGAACACGCCGGCCGCGATCGGCCGGGGCATCACCGCGATCGTCGGCAACACTCAGGCCAGTGCCGCCGATCTCGACATGGCCGAGGGGCTGTTGTCGGCCGTCGGTCAGGTGGTGCGGCTCGATGCCGAAAGCCAGATCGACGCGGTGACGGCGGTCTCGGGCTCTGGCCCGGCCTATGTCTTCCACCTGATCGAGGCGCTCGCCGCCGCGGCCGAGGCCGAGGGGCTGTCGCCCGAGCTGTCGATGCGGCTGGCGAAAGCCACCGTCGGCGGCGCCGGGCAACTGGCCGAGGACGCGGCCGAAAGCCCGGCGCAGCTGCGCGTCAACGTGACAAGCCCGGGCGGCACCACCGCCGCCGCGCTCGCCGTGCTGATGGATGCCGAGACCGGCTTCCCGGCGCTTCTGAAATGCGCGGTCAAGGCCGCCGCCGACCGTGGACGGGAGCTTGGCAAGTGACGATCAGTTTCGACGAGTTTCTCAAGGTCGACATCCGCGTCGGTCGCATCACCGCTGCCGAGACCTTCCCGCAGGCGCGCAAGCCCGCCTACAAGCTGACCATCGACTTCGGCCCCGAGATCGGCACCAAACGCTCCTCGGCGCAGATCACCAGACACTATACGCCCGAGGAACTGATCGGCCGGCAGGTGATGGCGGTGGTGAACTTCCCGCCGCGCCAGATCGGCCCCTTCATGTCCGAGGTGCTGACGCTTGGCGTGCCCGACGAGAGTGGCGAGGTGGTGCTGATCGGCCCCGGTCAGGACGTGCCCATCGGCGGAAGGCTCTTCTGATGAAGCTGATGGTGACGCGGGCGCTGACTCCTGCGGTCGAGGCCCGGGTGTGCGCGGAGTTTCCCGACGCGACCTTCCGCAACGGCGCCGCGCCGATGACCGAGGCCGAGGCGGCCGCGGCGCTGGCCAGCTATGACGCGCTTCTGGTGACGCTGGGCGATCAGGTCCGCGGCGCGGCCTTCGCGGGCCCCCTGCGCGCGAAGATCGTGGCGAATTTCGGCGTCGGCTATAACCATATCGACGCGGCCGCGGCAAAGGCGCACGGGATCACCGTGACCAACACCCCGGGCGCCGTCACCGACGCCACCGCCGACATCGCGCTGACGCTGCTCCTGATGAGCGCGCGCCGCGCCGGGGCAGGGGAGCGCTTCGTGCGTTCGGGCGCCTGGACCGGCTGGACGCCCACCCAGTTCCTCGGTCATCATGTCAGCGGCAAGCGCGTCGGCATCGTCGGGCTCGGTCGGATCGGCACCGCGATCGCGCGGCGCTGCCATTACGGCTTCGGCATGGAGGTGGTGTTCCACAACCGCTCGACGGTGACCGAGCCGGGGCTGCCGGCGCGGCAGGTGCCGCTTCACGAGCTGCTGGCGATCTCCGATTTCGTGGTGATCGCGGTGCCGGCGACGCCGCAGACGCATCACCTGATCGGGGCGGCGGAACTCGCGCGGATGCAGCTCCATGCGCATCTGATCAACATCGCGCGCGGCGACATCGTCGACGAGGCGGCGCTGATCGCGGCGCTTCAGGCCGACCAGATCGCCGGGGCGGGGCTTGATGTCTTCGAGCGCGAGCCTTTCGTGCCTGAGGCGCTGCGCGCGCTCGACTGCGTCACGCTGCTGCCGCATCTCGGCACCGCGGCGCTCGAGGTGCGCGATGCCATGGGCTTCATGGCGCTCGCCAATCTGACCGCCTTCCGTGACGGCAAGGTGCCGCCGAACGCGGTCTGACCCTTGACCCCCGGCGCGGTTCGCAAGACTGTGCCGCGACTTTCGAGAGGACCAGATGTTCACCCCTGCGATCACCGGAACCGGGGTCTTCACCCCGCCAGAGACCATCACCAACGACGAGCTGGTCGCCGCCTTCAACGCCTATGCCGACCGCTACAACGCCGAGCATGCGGCCGAGATCGCGGCGGGCACGCTTGCGGCCAAGGACCATTCCTCGTCCGAGTTCATCTTCAAGGCCTCGGGCATCGAGAGCCGCTATGTGATGGACAAGACCGGCGTCCTCGACCCCGCGCGGATGTATCCGCAGCTGCGCCAGCGCAGCGACGATGAGCCCGGGATCATGGCCGAGATCGCGCTTGAGGCCTGCGCGAAGGCCCTTGCGGCCGCCGGGCGCGAGGGCAGCGAGGTCGATCTGGTGATCTGCGCCGCCTCGAACATGGAGCGCGCCTATCCGGCGGTGGCGATCGAGATCCAGAAGCTTCTGGGCGCCTCGGGCTTTGCCTTTGACATGAATGTGGCCTGCTCCTCGGCCACCTTCGGCATCCAGGCCGCGGCCGACATGATCCGTACCGGCTCGGTGCGGTGCGCGCTGGTGGTGAACCCCGAGATCACCTCGGGCCACCTCGAATGGCGTGACCGCGACTGCCATTTCATCTTCGGCGATGTCTGCACGGCAACACTGATCGAGCGGCGCGAGGAGGCGAAGGCCGGCGGTTTCGAGATCCGCTCGACCCGCTGCGCCACCGAGTTCTCGAACAACATCCGCAACAACAATGGCTTTTTGCGCCGCACCCGGCCCGACGGGCTGGCCGACCGGCGCGACATGCAGTTCATGCAGGAAGGCCGCAAGGTCTTCAAGGAAGTGCTGCCGATGGTCTGCGCCCATATCCTCGGCCATCTGGCAGAGGCGGGGCTCGCGCCCGCGGCGCTGCGCCGGCTCTGGCTGCATCAGGCGAACAAGACGATGAACGATTTCATCGGTCGCAAGGTGCTCGGCCGCGATCCGGCGCCGGGCGAGCAGCCGAACATTTTGCAGGAATACGCGAACACCTCCTCGGCCGGCTCGATCATCGCCTTCGACCGTTTCTCGGGCGATTTCGCGCCGGGCGAGATCGGGCTTATCTGCTCCTTCGGGGCGGGCTATTCCGTGGGCTCGGTGATCGTCGAGAAGTTCTGAGATCGGCGCGGCCGGGGGCGAAGGACGCCTCCGACGGGAGTCTTTACACAAGGAAAAGCCGGGGATCGGACACCGCTCCCCGGCTTTTCCTTGTCCCGGATAGTCACTCTTTTTCCTTGTCCCGGATAGTCACTCTTCCGTGGGGGCGGGCGCGTCCTCCATCGCCTCGCGCCAATGCCGGCGGCACAGGCTGACATAGGTCTCGTTGCCGCCGATCTGCACCTGTGCGCCCTCGCGCAGCGCGCGCCCGTCGGGCCCCATGCGCACCACCATCGTCGCCTTCTTGCCGCAATGGCAGATCGTGCGCACCTCGCGCATCTCGTCGGCAAGGGCGAGCAGCGTGGCCGAGCCCGGGAACAGCGCGCCGCGGAAGTCGACGCGCAGCCCGTAGCACATCACCGGCACGCCCAGATCGTCGACCACGCGGGCCAGCTGCCAGACCTGCTCGGGGGTCAGGAACTGCGCCTCGTCGACGAAGATGCAGGCGCAGGGGCCTTCGGCAAGGCGCGCCGCGATCAGTGCCGCCATGTCGGTCTCGGGGGTGAAGGTCTCGGCCCCGGCGCCGATGCCGATGCGGCTTGCGATCCGGCCCTCGCCCGCGCGCCGGTCGAGCCGGGCGGTGACGAGGAAGGTCTGCATGCCGCGCTCGATATAGTTGTAGGACGCCTGCAGCAGGATCGTGCTCTTGCCGGCGTTCATCGTCGAGTAATGGAAGTAGAGCTTGGCCATGGTGCCCCATAGCGCGCCGGACGGGCCCGGGCAAGACGAAGACCCCCGCGCCCGGTCCGCTCTTGCGCACCGTCGCGAGGGTCTCTCACCGTTTCTGACGTCACGATGTCAGCACTCATACGCCCGCCGTGGCGGGTGCTTTCGGTGTGACAAATCCTCGCCCTCCGGGTAAGGGGGAAAGCACCAGCCGGGGTTCCCCCCCAGGCATTCAGCGTAGAGAGGGATGGGCGGTTCTGGCCCGATTGTGATGACCGAGAAGATTGAAAGCTATCTGAAAAAACACACCGAGGCGCTGGTGAAGGACATCGGCATCGAGGCCGCGACCCAGGTCAGCGGCAAGTCGAAGGCGACGCTGGGGCGGTATTATTCCACCGATCCCGACCATAGCGACCGCTTCATGCCGATCGACGTGGTCGCCCGGATCGAGGCGGTGGCGAAATTCCCGCATGTGACCCAGGCGCTGGCCGAGCTCGGCGGTCTCGAACTGTCCTTCGACGAGCGCCGGCGGAACCTGTCGGAAGGCGGGGTGAGTTCGGATGTGGTGGTGCTGAGCCAGCGCTTCGCGATGCTGATGGCGGAATATCACGCCTCGATCATGGACGGGAAGATCACCGCGACCGAGGCGCGGCGGCTGCTGGCCGAGACCCAGGCGCTGCAGAAGGTGCTGATCGAGATGAAGCTGCATCTCGAGGACGAGACCGTGCGCTGACACGGTCCCGTCCGGGAGCTTGCGGAGAGGGCGGTGCGGCTCAGGCCGCGGTGCCGCCTTTGCCCCCCGGAACGCGCCGGCGCGGGCGGGCGGCGCCGCCCGCCGCGGCCTTCGCGGGGTTCGCCTTGGCCGGGTTCGCCTTCGGTGCGCCGCCCTGCGCGGGTTTCGGGCCACGACCGCGATGCGGCTTCTTGCCGGCGCGGGCGGGGGCTGCGGCGGCAACCGGAGTATGCGGCTCGCCGCCGATCACCGGGATCCGCGCGCCCATGGCCTTCTCGATCGCGCGCAGCTCGTCCATCTCCATCGGTCCGCAGAAGGCGACGGCACGGCCGTTGCGGCCGGCGCGCGCAGTGCGGCCGATGCGGTGGACATAGTTCTCGGGCACGTTCGGCAGGTCGTAGTTGTAGACATGCGCGACCTCGGGAATGTCGAGCCCGCGGGCGGCGACATCGGTCGCGATCAGCAGCTTCACCTCGCCGGCGCGGAAGGCGCTCAGCGCCCGCTCGCGCGCGTTCTGCGACTTGTTGCCGTGGATCGCGGCGACCGAGAAGCCCCAGTTGTCCATCAGCTTCGCGAGTTTATCCGAGCCGTGCTTGGTGCGGTTGAACACCACTGCCAGCTCGCCCGGGTGCTTGGCGACATATTCGGCCAGAAGCGCGGCCTTCTCGCCCTGGGTGGTGAAATGCACGCCCTGGTCGATCTTCTCGGCGGCCTTGCCGGGCGGCGCCACCTCGACCCGCACCGGGTCCTGCAGATAGCTCTGCGCCAGCTCTTCCATCAGCTTCGGCATGGTGGCCGAGAACAGCATCGTCTGCCGGTCCGCGGGGATCAGCTTGGCGATGCGGCGCAGGGCGTGGATGAAGCCGATGTCGAGCATCTGGTCGGCCTCGTCGAGGACGAGATATTTCGTCTCCGACAGCACCAGCGCGCGGCGCTCGAGCAGGTCGAGGAGACGGCCGGGGGTGGCGATCAGCACGTCGGTGCCCTTGGCGAGCTTTTCCGACTGCACGTTGATCGAGGCACCGCCGACGACGCGCTGGATGCGCACCGGCGCGCCCGCGGCAAAGGCCGAGAGGTTGTCATGGATCTGCGTCGCCAGTTCGCGCGTCGGCGCCAGCACGAGGGCGCGCACGGTCTTCGGCGCGGGGCGCTTGCCATAGGCGATGATGCGGGTGAGCATCGGCAGGCCGAAGGCGGCGGTCTTGCCGGTGCCGGTCTGGGCGATACCCAGCAGGTCACGGCCGCGCACGATGTGCGGAATGCCCTGTTCCTGGATCGGCGTCGGTTTCACCAGGCCGAGGCCCGCGAGGTTCTGCAGAAGGATCGGCGCAAGGCCGAGGTTTTCGAAGCTTTCCAAAAGTCTGTCTTTCCTGGCACCAATGGGTGCGAAAAATCGGTCTGGCCGGACGCGAGGTCCGGCGGGCGGGCGGGCGCGGACAGGTCTGTCCGCTGGCCCCCCGCGTGATTGTGAGGCCGGGTGTCCGCCCTTGCGCCGGTCGGGCACGGGGCCCGGGGTGCGCGGCTGCTCACGCGGCAGCGGTTGCGGATGCTTGCCAGATGGGCGCTGCGGCGCGGAAAGTCAAGAAAAACCGCTCAGGCGCGGTCGGCGGTGTCCATCCAGATCGTCACCGGCCCGTCGTTGAGCAGGCTCACGGCCATGTCGGCGCCGAACTCGCCATTCCCGACCGGCAGGCCGAGGCCGCGCAGCGCGACGCTGAAATGCTCGTAAAGCCGGTTGCCGATCTCGGGCGGGGCGGCGGTGGAAAAGCCCGGGCGGTTGCCGCGCGAGGTGTCGGCGGCCAGCGTGAACTGGCTGACCACCAGACAGGCGCCACCGATGTCGGCGACCGAGCGGTTCATCTTGTCGGCCTCGTCGCGGAAGATCCGCAGCTTGGCGATGCGCGCGGCCAGTTTCTCGGCCTCGGTCTCGCCATCGCCCTGCATCGCGCAGACGAGGATCAGAAGTCCCGGCCCGATCTCGCCGGTGATCCGGCCCTCGACCTCGACCTTGGCGTGGCGCACACGCTGGATCAGCGCTCTCATTCCAGTTCCTCCTTCCAGGGCGGGTTTGCGCCCGCGCGGGCGACGGTGACGGCGGCGGCGGCGGTGCCGAGGCGCAGACAGGCCTCGAGCACGGCGCCATCGGCCGCGGCGACGGCCTGTTTCGACAGCAGCCCGGCGCGGTCGAGCGCCGCAAGGACGCCCGCGTTGAATGTGTCGCCGGCGCCGACGGTGTCGACGACGGTTGCCTCCTGCGCCGGCACGAAGATCGCCTCGGTGGCGCTGAAGCCATGGGCGCCGCGCGCGCCCTCGGTGATGAAGACAAGCTTCGGGCCGCGGGCCAGGATCGCGCGGGCGCGCGGCTCGATCGCGCCGGGGCTGGTGAGCCAGTCCAGATCCTCGTCCGAGAGCTTGACGATGTCGGCCGCGGCGATCATCCGCCCGATGCGGGCGCGATAGGCCGCCTCGTCGCGGATGAAGCCCGGGCGGATGTTCGGGTCGAGCATGGTCAGATGGCCGGGGGCGGCGCGCACCATCAGCGCCTCGTAGGCCGCGGCGCAGGGCTCGACGGCGAGCGAGATGCCGCCGAAGAAGAGCGCACGCAGGGCAGGGGGCAGGGCAGGCAGGTCTGCGGGCGACAGCATCCGCCCCGCCGTGCCCTCGTCATAGAAGGCATAGCGCGCCTGCCCGTCCACCAGCGTCACGAAAGCGAGCGTCGTGGGCCGGTCCGAACGCGCCGCAAGCGCGGTGTCGACGCCCGAGGCGGTCAGCGCCTCACTCAGCATCTGCCCGAAGAGATCGGTCGAAAGCCCCGAGAAGAAGCCGGTCTTCACGCCCAGCCGGCCAAGCGCCAGCGCGGTGTTGAAGACCGCACCGCCCGGGGCGGGGGCGAAGGCGGGTTCGCCGCGCGTGCTTTCGCGCGGCAGCATGTCGATCAGCGCCTCGCCGCAACACAGGATCATCTTGCGCCTTCCCCGTCAGCCGTTCTGCTTCTGATAGAGATAGGCCAGCCCCGCCGCCACGATCAGCCCGAAAACGACCGCAATCGCGATCTTCCACACCGACCACGGCCGGTCGCCGCGCACCGCGCCGGTCTGGGCGTTGACGACGAAGCGGAACGACCGGCCCTGGAACTTGTAAGCTGCGGTCCAGACCGGCAGCAGGATATGCTTGAAGGTCTCGGCCGAGAAGCTGGGGTCGAGGCTGGCGATGCGCTGCTCGTCGCCGCCGATGTCGCGGCGCACGTCGGACTGGATCACCCGCAGCATCTCCGCCTGGGCGAGGTGGTGGCCCTCGATCAGCTCGACGGTATAGCCCTCGGCCGAGAGCCCGGCGAGGTAGTCGGGGCTGTAGGGCACGAGCCCGGTCAGATCCCAGGGGCTGAGCCCGTCGACATGGCCCGCGGGCAGCGAGCGGGCGGCATAGATCAGCACATCGTCGAAATCGCGCGCGACCTGGCCTGCGACCGGGGTCCAGCGGATGTGGCGGATCTGCTCGGTCCGGGTCTCGGGGCGGCCGTCGACCATCACCGTGACCTGCCGCGTTTCATACCAGGCATCGCCGCGCGCGCCGGTGTAGCGGGTGCGGGTGGCGGCGTCGAAGGTCCAGAAGGGCGCATAGATGCCGGTCATCTTGCGCCCGCGCCGCGCGTATTGCGCCAGGCCCGAGGGCGCGAACCACAGGCTGCCCAGCCAGCGACCAAGGGCGGCGCGCGCCTCTGCCTCGGTCAGGCGGAACGGGATCAGCCCTTGCGGCCGGATCAGCCGCTTGCTGCCGCTGTCGGTGACGACCGGGGTCGCGCAGAACGGGCATTGCGTGGCGTGTTCTGGGCCCGTCAGCTCGATCGAGGCGCCGCAGTTCGGGCACGAAAGGGTGCGGTGCTCCTCGAGCTCCTCGATCGGCAGATCGGCGCGCAGCCCGGCCTCGAGCGGCAGCTCGTGCAGCGCCGAGGCGCCGCGGCCGGTGGCGCGGGGGATGTCCTGGACATGGCCGCAATGGTCGCACACCAGCCGTTCCTGCCCGGGGGCGAAGCGCAGGTCCGCGCCGCAAGCCTCGCAGGGGAAGTGCTGCTCGGCCTGCGCTTGCCGCAACGGGGCGGTCATCGACGCCTCACTGTGCCGGTGGCGGGGGCGGGGGCGGCGCGATGGTGAAGAGCTGCGCAAGCTCGGTGATCTCGCCCGCGGGTTTCCAGCCGTCCTGCCCGGGGGTCCAGACCAGCGTGTCACGGCTGAAGCTGCCCTCGCTCACCATCCGGCCCAGATGGCCGCGGCCGTAGGGGCCCTGGGTCTGGCCGTTCACCGCAAGGTGCCAGACCTTCTCGACCGGCGGGGGCGGGGGCGGCGCCATCGCGGCGGGCTGGGCCATCGGCTGCGCCGCCGCGGGCACCGTGCCCCAGGGGCCCGCCATCGTCTGTCCCGCCATCGTCTGCCCCATCGCCATGCCCATGCCGGCGCCGAGACCCGCGCCGATGGCCGCGCCCATGCCGGCCGCCGCACCTGAGCCCGGCTGTGCCATCGCCTCGGCGGCGTTGAACTGCATGTACCTGTTCAGATCGCCGACGATCCCCATCGAGGTGCGCTTGTCGAGCGCCGCCTCGACCGCCTCGGGCAGCGAGATGTTCTCGATGTAGAACTCGGGCGTCGAGAGGCCGTAATTCGCCACCACCGGCTCGATCGCCTTCACCACCAGCTTGCCCAGATCGGCGGTGTTCGCCGCCATGTCGAGCACCGGGATCGACGAGGCAGCCACCGCGCGCGAGAATTCCTGCACGATCACGTTGCGGATCTGGAACGAGATCTCGTCCGAGGTGAACTCGCCATCCGTGCCGACGATCTCGGCCATGAATTTCGCCGGGTCGGTGACGCGCATCGAATAGGTGCCGAAGGCGCGCAGCCGCACCGGGCCGAATTCCGGATCGCGGCAGATCACCGGGTTCTTCGTGCCCCATTTCAGGTCGTTGAAGCGGGTGGTGTTGACGAAATAGATCTCGGACTTGAACGGCGAGCTGAAGCCGTGGTCCCAGTGCTGCAGCGTGGTCAGCACCGGCATGTTGTTGGTCTCGAGCTGATAGAGCCCGGGGGCGAAGACATCGGCGATCTGGCCCTCGTGCACGAAGACCGCGGCCTGGCCCTCGCGCACGGTCAGCTTGGCGCCATACTTGATCGCGTGGTCATAGCGCTCGAACCGCCACACCATGGTGTCGCGGGTGTCGTCGGTCCAGGCGATGACGTCGATGAATTCGCCGGTGAGAAAGTCGAGAATGCCCATCTGGCCCTCCTTGGTCAGGCGTCCGGTCCCATCAGCTCGGATGCGATGATTTCGACGATCGGCCGCGCCTCGGCCTCGGTCATGCCGGGGCGCAGGCGCGGGTCATAGAGGATCTGCAACAGCAGCTCGTCATGGCGGGTGAGCAACGCGAATTCCTCGTCGTCGTTGAAGATCGAGGGCCGCGCGCGCGGATAGTCATTGGCGAGGCCGAGGCCCTGCGACAGCTCCTCGTGGATGCACGAGAGCCGCAGGTCGCGCGGATGCTCGGCGCGGATCACCGCCACCGCGCGCGAATAGTTCGGCGCCGCCCCTTCCGAGAAGGCGAAGACCACGCAGAAGGTCGCGGGCGAGAGGTCGGTGATCGCCGAGACCGAGGCCGCGTCGATGCCGGGCACCAGCGCGCGCAGCCGCGGCGCCAGGGCGCGGCGCTCGTCCTCGTTCACCACCAGCACCGAGAAGTTGCCGCCCGCGGGGACCACCCCCACCGGGTGGTGGCTGGCCCGGGCGAGCTGACCGGCATAGGCCGAGATCCAGGCGTCATCGGTGATGCGTTGCGCGAGAGGCACCGAGGCGCCGTATTCGACCGACATCCGCACCGGCTCTTCCCAGCGGCGCAGCCGGCTTTCCGCCTGGCTGGCGACGAAGGCGCCGCCGCGCCGCGAGTATTCGTCGTAAAGCGCGATGTGGATGAAGTCGTCGACCAGCCGGCGCGCGCCGAAGGGGGCATCGCGCGGGGCGACGTCCTGACGCATCAGCCCGCGACTTTTCAGCGTCTTCTCGACCTTGACGTAATAGGCGTGCATCGCCCGGCTCTCGTCGGACTGCGGTGTCACCACCGTGCCTTCGCCCCAGCGGCCGGGAGCAGGCTGGGGCGCGGGCGTGCTTTCGGGGGCCAGCACCGGCGGCCGCGCGGCGGGCGCAGGGCTGTTCAGGCAGCCTGCGAGTGCCGCGCACAGTGCCATCGCGCCGCCGGCGCGCAGTGTCCAGGCCTCGGGGTGACGCATCTCAGCTCTTGTCCGCCGTCGGTTTCGCCCGCGCCGAGGACAGTGTCTCGCGCAGCTGCGTTTCCATTTCCCCGAGGTCCTTCTCGGCCGCGGCACGCTTGCGCTTGCCCTCGTCGGCGATCCGCAGGCTGTCCTCGATGGTGGCGATCAGCTCGCCATTCGCCGCTTTCACCGCCTCGATGTCGAAGATGCCGCGCTCCATCTCGGTGCGCACGGCCGCATTCGCTTCACGCAGGTTCTTCGCATTCGCGGTGAGCAGCTCGTTGGTCAGGTCAGAGGCCTGCCTGACCGCCCGCGCCGCCTCGGCCGAGCGCTGGATCGTCACCGCCTGGGCAAGCTGCGTTTCCCACAGCGGCACGGTGTTGACGAGGGTCGAATTGATCTTCGTCACCAGCGACTTGTCGTTTTCCTGCACAAGCCGGATCGAGGGCAGCGACTGCATCGTCACCTGTCGCGTCAGCTTCAGGTCATGCACGCGGCGTTCAAGATCGTCACGCGCGGCGCGCAGGTCGCGCAGCTCCTGCGCGCGCAGCACCTTCTGCTCCTCGGGGGCGGCGGCGACCTCGGCCTCCTTCGCCGGGATCACCGTCGCGTCGACCTCGCGCAGCTTCTCCTCGCCCGCGGCGATGAAAAGCGCGAGCTCGTCATAGAAGCCGAGCGTCTTCGCATAGAGCAGGTCGAGCGCCTTCACGTCCTTGAGCAGCTTCGTCTCGTGGCTGAGGAGCTCGTCGGTGATCCGGTCGATCTGGGTCTGCACTGCCTCGTAGCGCGCCAGGAACTGCGCGAAGGGCGCGGCGCGGCCGGTCAGCCGCTCCCACCAGCTCTGCTTGCGCCGCACGTCGAGTTCAGAGACGGAGAAGCCGCGGATGGTGGTGACGATCGCGCTCAGGCTGTCGCCTGCAGGGCCGACGTCCTTGTTCTTCACATCGGCCAGCATCTCCTGGCTGACTGCCTGAAGGTCGTTCTGGGCCCGCGATCCGAAATACATGATCGAGCTGCTGTCGCCGAGGTTGATCTCGGCCATGCGGGCGCGGATCTCCTCGGCCACCGGGGCCGGGGCCGCAGCAAGCGCCACCATCTCCTTGCCGGGATCGGCGAGCACGGCCTGCGCCACGGTCTCGATTTCGGCCACGGCCAGAGCGGCCTTCTCACGCACGGTCTCGGTCATACACACCCCCGGTTTGCGGGGGCGGGGTCAGCTGTGCCCCAACTCGCCCGCCAGTGACACCCCGGATTCGCCCGAACGCCAGGCCGTGCGAATCCCGTACACGCAAGCCAGCGCCTCGCCCGTCAGTCGTTCGAGCGTATCGCAATAGCTGCCGAGCGCATATTCATCCGGCGCGCCGGCAAGGACAACCGAAAGTTTCCCGGTGGCGGTTTCCAGCGTGTCGAGACCGCGGGTGAGATGCGGGCGGGCCAGCGCGTGGGCCTCGGGGCGGGCGGCCAGCTCGGATTGCAGCCGGTTCATCGCGGCGCCGTATTCGGCGAAGGCCGGCAGCAGTTCGGGGGCGCTGTCGCGCAGGAAGCGGTGCAGCGCGTCGAGGCGATGCTTGGTGGCCGCAAACAGCATCGGTAGCTGCTCGGCGGGGTCCTCGGGCGCCGGTTGCGGCGCCGCTCGGCGCCGCGGCAGCCGGGTGCGCAGATAGCGCGCGAGCCGGTCGAACTCTTCCCCGGCAAGGGGGGCAAGGCGCACGATCGCGCGGCGCGTGGGCTGGTGCAGCGCGATCGCGACGAGGGCGGCGGGCAGGGCGATGAAGAACAGCCCGGTCTTCAGGAAAGACTGCGCGGCATCGGCGAAGGAAACCGTCTCGGCCGCGGAGGTGACATGGGTGAGCAGGAAAACAGCGCAAAAAAGGGCCGCGGTACGCAACAAAAAAATCGGGCGGAACATGCGCATCGGTGGGACCTCGGCCGTCTGAGAGGCCTCAGGATTGCGGCGAAGCGGGGCGGATTTGTGACCCGGTCGTGACCGCGCGTGGAAATCCCCCGGCGTCGGCGAAACGCTGCGTTTCCGATTCGGGGTCAGTCCTTCGCGGTCCCGGTGACCGACGGGCCCGTCACCCCCTCGCGCGCCAGCCGTTCGCGCAGCACCTCGATCTCGATGTCGAGCCCCTCGCGCCCGCCGGCGATCAGGCTGCGGGTGCGGGCGGTGAAATTCGCCTCGAGATCGCCGAGCAACGCCTCGTAGTCGCGGCGCGCCTGCGCGTCGCGGGTGGCGGCCCAGAGGTCGGCGAATTTGACCGTCGCGTCGCGCGCCCCCTCAAGGTAGATGCCCATGTAGCGGCGCGCGGCGCCCAGATCGCCCGGGTCCTCCTCGACGGCGCGGAACAGCTCGCGCGCGGTGGCGGCAAAGCGCTCGACCCGGGCGCTGAGCAGGGCGTCCTGTGCCCGCACGATCGCCTCGCGCATCGCGGCGAGGTGCTTTTCGCCCTCCGCGACGACACGGGCGACGCGGTCCTGCTGGAACGGGTCGATGCCCTCCATGCCCTTGTCGCGCATCGGGTCGGGGCCGAAGGCCAGAAGCGCCAGCCCGGCGCCGATCACGCCGATCACCGCGGCGCCTGCGATTCCCGCGGCCAGGGCGGCCAGTGCCAGACCGATGCCGCCGACGACGGCGCCAAGCGCCTTGCGCGGCAGGGCGGGGCGGGGGGCAACGCGGCGCGCCTGCCAGGCGGCCTCGGCGCGCAGGCCCTCGCGGATCAGCCAGGCGCCGCCGGCGATCAGCGCGAAGGCGGCAAGGTTGCGGGCCAGAACTTCGGGCCCGTCGCCGAAGGCGCGCGGCAGCAGTGGCGCGGCGGCGACGATCAGCCAGACCGGGCGACGCAGCAGCGGATGACGGGGGGCGGAAGGGGCCTGCGGCACGCGGTCGGGCGCGACGCCCGGATAGCCTTCGTCGGTCTTTGGCTGCGGGCTGTACTTGCCGCCGAAACGCTGCGCCATCTCAGACCGTCCCTTTCAGCGCGACCAGGAAGGTCAGCACGACGAGCAGCCAGAAGGCGATGGTTTGCACGGTCTTGCGCGACATGGAACCCCCGGGGTCTTGGCGGCGGGAAAGGTCCCGCCCGGTCAGAGATTAGGCATTCGCGCGCCCCGCTTCCAGTGCCAAGCGGCAGGGCAGGGGTGGGGAAAAGCCGCGCGGGCTTTCCCCCATTTTGATCGGTATGGTGCCTGCGCGCTCAGCCGCGCTTCGGGCCGGGGCGGCCGAAGGGCTTGCCGGCACCGCCGTCGCGATGGCTCTTGAAGCCCTCGGCGCGCGGCTTGCCCTTGCCGCCCTGGCTCTTGAAGCCATGCGACTTGAAGCCCGAGGATTTGCCCTCGCCGCCCTCGGGACGCTTGCCGAAACCGGGCTTGCCACCAAAGCGGGGCTTGTCGCCATAGGACGGCCGGTCACCCGAGCGCGGCTTGTCGCCGTAGGAGCGCGGCTTGTCGCCATAGGACGGCCGGTCACCCGAGCGCGGCTTGTCGCCGAAGGAGCGCGGCTTGTCGCCATAGGACGGCCGGTCGCCCGACCGCGGCTTGTCGCCGTAGGAGCGCGGCTTGTCGCCATAGGACGGCCGGTCATCCGAGCGCGGCTTGTCGCCGAAGGAGCGCGGCTTGTCGCCATAGGACGGCCGGTCGCCGGAGCGCGGCTTGTCCCCGTAGGAGCGGGGCTTGTCGCCATAGGACGGCCGGTCACCCGAGCGCGGCTTGTCGCCGTAGGAGCGCGGCTTGTCGCCATAGGACGGCCGGTCACCCGAGCGCGGCTTGTCACCGTAGGAGCGCGGCTTGTCGCCATAGGACGGCCGGTCACCCGAGCGGGGCTTGTCGCCGAAAGAGCGCGGTTTGTCGCCATAGGACGGCCGGTCGCCCGAGCGCGGCTTGTCGCCGAAAGAGCGCGGTTTGCCCCCGAAGCCGGGCTTGCCGCCGCGGCCCTCGTCGCCCGAGCGGGCGGCATAGGGGCGCTTCTCGCCCTCGTCACGGGCCGGGCGCGGGCCGCGGCCGAACTTGCCCTCCTCGTCGCGATGCGAGCGGAAGCCCTCGCCGCGCGGCTTGAAGCCACGGCCTTCTTCCCCCGAGCGCGGTCCGAAGGGGCGCTTGCCGCCCTCGGGGCGCGGGCCGCGGTCGTCGCCGTCGCGCCGCGGACGGAAGCCCTCGCGTTCCCCGTCGCGGGGACGGAACGGCTTGTCGCCCTCGGGGCGCGGGCCACGCGGGGCGCCGCCCTGGGCAAAGTCCCTCTGCTTGCCGAAGCCCTTCTTCTCGGCGCCGTCCTCGCGGCGCGGGCCGAACGGGCGGCGCTCGTCGCCGTCACCGTCGCCGCGATCGCGACGCTTGGCACGGGCCTGGGCGCGTTCGACCAGTTCGGCGCGCGGCGGGCGGCCATCCTCGGCCCCCGAGAACAGCCGGTCGCCGAGCTGGTCGCGCAGCGTCTTGCGCTTCACCTCGACCACGTCGCCGGGCTGCATCTCGTTCAGCCGGAACGGGCCATAGCTGACCCGGATCAGCCGGTTCACCGTCAGCCCGATCTCGGTCATGGCGCGGCGGATCTCGCGGTTGCGGCCCTCGCGGATGCCCACGGTCAGCCAGGCGTTCGCGCCCTGCTGGCGGTCGAGCGTCACTTCCATCGGCAGGAATTCCTCGCCCTCGATGGTGATGCCGCGGCGCAGCGGGTCGAAGGTGTCGTTCATCGGCCGGCCGTTGACGCGGACGCGATACTTGCGCAGCCAGGCGGTCTCGGGCAGCTCGAGCCGCCGCTTCAGCCCACCGTCATTGGTCAGCAGCAGCAGCCCTTCCGAGTTGAGGTCGAGCCGGCCGACGTTGAGCACCCGCGGCATGCCCTCGGGCAGCTCGTCGAAGATCGTGCGCCGGCCCTGTTCGTCCTTCTCGGTGGTGACGAGGCCAAGCGGCTTGTAATAGAGCCACAGCCGGGTTTCCTGCGGCGCGTCGATCGGCTTGCCGTCGATGACCACCTTGTCGGTGGGGGCAACATCAAGCGCGGGCGAGGTGACGGGCTTGCCGTTCACCGTGACGCGGCCGGCGAGGATCATCTTCTCGGCATCGCGGCGCGAGGCGACGCCGGAACGGGCGATCACCTTGGCGATGCGTTCGGAAGAGGTGCGTTCGGCTTCGCCGCGGGGCGCGGCGGGGGTTTCGGGGGTATCGGTCATCGGAGCAGTCCTTCAACGGGAAACGGGGCGCGGAAGCCGCGGCCAAGGCGGCGCTCTACACCTTTCCGTGGCCCTTGCAAAGCATCTTGCGCGGGGCTGGTTTCACGGCGATGAAGGGGCATGAGCTTCACCTCCTACATGGACCTCGCGCTCGAGGAGGCGCGCGCCGCCGCCGCCCGCGGCGAGGTGCCGGTGGGCGCGGTGATCGTCGCCCCGGGCGGGCGCGTCGTCGCCCGCGCCGGCAACCGCACCCGCGAACTCAGCGACCCGACCGCGCATGCCGAAATCCTCGCGCTGCGCATGGCCTGTGCCGCGGCGGGGTCCGAGCGGCTGCCGGGCCACGACCTCTATGTCACGCTCGAACCCTGTCCGATGTGCGCCTCGGCGCTGAGCCAGGCGCGGATCGCGCGGATCTACTATGGCGCGGCCGATCCGAAATCGGGCGGCGTCGCGCAGGGTCCGCGGATCTTCGCGCATCCGCAAAGCCACCATGTCCCCGAGGTCTATGACGGCATCGGGGCGCGTGCGGCCGAGGCCCTGCTCAAGGCCTTCTTCGCCGAAAGGCGCTGACCGGAGGACGGAATGGACGAAACGGTGCAGGTGGCGGTCCACCTCGACGAGGCCGACCCCGCGCGGATGCGGATGGCGCTGAACAACATGGCGAACCTCTGCGCCCATTACGCGCAGGCGGGGCAGGCGGTCGCGGTCGAGCTGGTGGCGAACGGGCCGGGGCTCGCGCTGCTGCGCGCCGATCTCTCGCCGCTGGCCGACCGGGTGGCCGAACTTGCCGCCGGGGGCGTGCGCTTCTCTGCCTGCGCGAACACCCTGCGCGGGATCAGCCGCGACGAGGGAACCGCCCCCGTGCTTCTGCCCGCAGCGCGGATCGTGCCCTCGGGCGTGGTGCGTCTCATTGAGCTGCAACGCGCCGGCTGGGCCTATCTGCGGCCCTGAGCGCGCCCCCGCCGTCGCGGCTCACGCGCCCCTGATCTTCCAATTGCCCCAAATATCCCGGGGGGCAGGGGGGCAGCGCCCCCCTTCGCGTCTCGGTTCAGAGCGCGCGCCAGCCGATGTCGCGCCGGCAGAAGCCTTCGGGCCAGTCGATCCGGTCGACCATCGCATAGGCGCGCTCCTGCGCCTCCTTCAGCGTCGCGCCGCGGGCGGTGACGTTCAGCACCCGCCCGCCAGTGGCCAGCACCTTGCCATCCTTCAGCGCGGTGCCGGCATGGAAGACCATCCGCGCGCTGTCCTCGGGCAGATCGGCGAGGCCGCGGATCTCGCTGCCCTTCACATAGGCGCCGGGATAGCCCTTCGCCGCCATCACCACGGTCAGCGCATGGTCGTCGGCCCATTGCGCCTCGACCTCGGCCAGACGCCCCTCGGCGCAGGCGAGGAGCAGATCGAGCGCCTGCGCGCCAAGCCGCAGCATCAGCACCTGGCATTCCGGATCGCCGAAGCGGACGTTGTATTCCACGAGCCGGGCGCGGCCGTTCTCGATCATCAGCCCGGCATAAAGCACGCCCTGGAACGGGGTGCCGCGGGCTGCCATCTCGGCAATCGTCGGGCGCACGATCTCGGACAGCACCTGTTCCTGGATCGCGGTGGTCAGCACCGGGGCAGGGGAATAGGCGCCCATGCCGCCGGTGTTCGGCCCGGTGTCGCCATCGCCCACGCGCTTGTGATCCTGCGCGGTGCCGACGGGCAGCACGTCGGTGCCGTCTGACAGGATGAAGAAGCTCGCCTCTTCGCCCGCCATGAATTCCTCGATCACCACCTCGGCACCCGCCGCACCGAAGGCGCCCCCGAAGATCTCGTCGATGCCGTCGAGCGCCTCGTCGAGCGTCATCGCCACGATCACGCCCTTGCCCGCGGCCAGCCCGTCGGCCTTGACCACGATCGGCGCGCCCTGGGCGCGGACATAGTCCTTCGCGGCCGCCGCGTCCGAGAACCGCGCCCAGGCGGCGGTCGGCGCGCCACAGGCGTCGCAGACTTCCTTGGTGAAGGCTTTTGACGCCTCGAGCTTCGCCGCCGCGGCCGAGGGGCCGAAGGTCAGGATGCCCGCCGCGCGCAGCGCATCCGCCACGCCCGCGGCCAGCGGCGCCTCGGGGCCGACGATGACGAAATCGATGGCGTTTTCCTCGACGCAGGCCAGCACTGCCGCCGCATCGGTCGGCTCGATCGCGGCCAGTTCGGCAATCGCGCCGATGCCTGCATTGCCCGGCGCGACGATCAGCCGGTCGCATTTCGGGTTCTGCTTCACCGCCCAGGCAAGGGCATGTTCGCGGCCGCCGCCGCCCAGGATCAGAATGTTCATCGGCGCACCCCCTTGGCCTTCGCTTTCCGGCCTTCTAAGGTCAGACCTGACATCAGGCAAGGCGCAGATGGACCTTCTCGACGACAGCCCGGGCAGCGGCAATGCCCATGAATACACGGTTTCCGAGATCTCGGGCGCGGTGAAGCGCGTGATCGAGGGCGAGTTCGGCCGCGTGCGCGTGCGCGGCGAGGTGGGCCGCGTCAGCCGCCCGTCCTCGGGTCACATGTATTTCGACCTCAAGGACGCCAGCGCGGTGATCGCCGCGGTGAGCTGGAAGGGGCAGGTCGCGCGGATGCAGATCCGCCCCGAGGAGGGGATGGAGGTCATCGCCGCCGGCCGCATGACCACCTTCCCGGGCCAGTCGAAATACCAGCTCATCGTCGATGACGTCGAACCCGCCGGGGCGGGGGCGCTGATGGCGATGCTCGAGGCGCGGCGCCGGGCGCTCGCCGCCGAGGGCCTGTTTGATGAACACCGCAAGAAACCGCTGCCGTGGTTGCCGGGCGTGATCGGCGTCGTCACCTCGCCCTCGGGCGCGGTGATCCGCGACATCCTGCACCGGCTGCGCGACCGCTTCCCGCGCCGGGTGCTGATCTGGCCGGTGGCGGTGCAGGGGCAGGCCTGCGCGCCCGAGGTGGCGGCGGCGATCCGCGGCTTCAACGCCCTGCCCGAGGGCGGTGCGATCCCGCGCCCCGACCTGATCATCGTCGCCCGTGGCGGCGGCTCGCTCGAAGACCTGTGGGGCTTCAACGAAGAGGCGGTGGTGCGCGCGGCGGCCACCAGCCGCATTCCGCTGATCTCGGCCGTGGGGCACGAGACCGATACCACGCTGATCGACTTCGCCGCCGACCGCCGCGCACCCACCCCGACCGCGGCGGCCGAGATCGCGGTGCCGGTGCGCGCCGACCTTGCCACCTGGCTCGCCGAGACCGAGGCGCGGATGGCGCGCGCGGCGCGCGGCCGGGTCGAGGGGCACGGCCAGCGGCTGCGCGATCTCTCCCGCGCCCTTGGCCGGCCCGAGACGCTGATCGCGCCGGCGCGGCAGCGCTTCGACCTGATGTCGGACCGGCTCGCCCCGGCGCTGCGGATGGTGACGGTGCGCAAACGCGCAGGCTTTGCGCCGCTCGAGGCGCGGATCGCGCCGGCGATCCTGCGCCGCTACCTCGCGCAGGAGGGGCGGCGGCTCGAAACCCTGGCGGCGCGTCTGGCGCCTGCGCTCGCCCGCACCCGGCTCGAGGCAGAGCGGGCGAACACCCGCAACCGCGCGACGCTCGAAGGGCTGAGCGACCGGCTCGCGCGCGCCCCGCAGGCGCGTCTTGCGGCACTGGCCGAGCGGCTCGACCGGCTCGACCGGATGCGCCAGACGCTGGGGTATCGCGAGACGTTGAAGCGCGGCTATGCGGTGGTGCGCACGGGCGAGACGCTCGTCACCCGTGCGGCCGAGGCCGCCGCGGCGGCCACGCTGGAGATCGAGTTCCACGACGGCCGTGTGCCGGCCCATCCGGGCGAGGGCAGCGCCCCTGCGCCAGGCCCCGTCGCCCCCACACCGCGGCGCCGTGCGCGCAAGGACGAGCCACCGGAGCAGGGGAGCCTGTTCTGACCCCGCCGCGCCGGTGACGGCGGTCGGATGAGTATTTGGACCAAGAAAAAGCGCAACGGGCTGTTCTCAAGGTCGGGGCGGGGCATCGCGCGCGCCGCCCTGGCTTTTTCTTGGCAAAAATACTCACTCTGCCCGCGCCGCCGGGCGCCGTGGCCGGGCGGATCAGACCCCAAGATCCGGCCCGGGGCAGTTCAGCGAGGTCGTGCTCTCCTTGAGCGAGATCAGCGGCTCGCCGTCGTCGCGCCCCTCGAAGCGGGCGACGAGCCCGTCCGGGCTGTCGTGGAAGGTCCAGCACTGCAACGGCGTGTCGTCGTGATAGTCGAAGCAGATCTGGTCGCCCTGCTGGAACCAGTCGCCCTCGTGGCACTCGCCCTCGGCAAAGGCCCAGACGACCTTGTGGCCGGGGCGGTATTCCTCGATGCCATAGACCTGCCCGCCGGCGGAATAGGTGATCGTCTTGCCGAGCGTCCGGGCGTCGAACTCCTCGGCAGTCATCGGCGGACCGACCTCGGCCGCGGCAAGCGGCAGGGGCGCGAGGGCGAGGAGAAGGGGCAGGATCAGGCGGGCGCGCATCGCGGGGTCTCCGGTTCGGTCGCGCCAGCTTGCCCCGGATCGGCGGGCGGGAAAAGCCAAAGCACCGTGAGCGGGCTCAGACCCCGCGGGCGGGCTTGCGCAGGGCGCGGGCGCGGCGGTCCATCACCCGGTGCCACAGCGGCGGGATCAATGCGAGCGTCGCCATCGCCGGCAGTGAGCGCGGCAGCATCGGCCGCCCCTCGGCCGTGGTCTCGCCAAGGCGCAGCTCAGGATAGGGCCGGGCCGGGTGGGCGTGGTGGTCCGAATGGCGCGGCGCGTTCAGCATCCACAGCGAGGAGACCGGATCGGGCGCGTCCCAGCTGTGGCGGGCGCTGACGGGCTCGTATTGTCCGTTTCCGGTCTGGGCGCGCTCGAGCCCGTAGTGCTGCACGTAATCTGCGAGCAGGATCTGCATCTGCGCGTAAAGGCACAGCGCGAGATAGGCGGCCACCCCGGCGAGACCGAAAAGCAGCCCGACGAGGATCAGGCACCAGAGCGCGCCCAGCACATAGCTGACATAGGGGTTCACCGCGGCAAGCCGGGCCTTCCAGCCCTCGGGTGCAAGGCGCTTGCGCCGGGCCTCCTCCATCTCCCATCCGGCGATGAAGGCGCCGGTCCAGGCCTGGGGCGCGAAGGCCCAGAAGCTTTCGCCCAGCACCGCGCTATTCGGGTCGTCGCGAGTGGCGACGAAGCGGTGATGCACCAGCCGGTGCGCCGAAGTGTGATGGCCGTAGAGCAGCGAGATATAGACCCATTTGCCCAGCACGAAGAGCCGCTTGTCGGCGCGGTGGATGAGCTCGTGCGCGTTCGAGTTCGACACCTGCCCGAAGAACAGCCCGCAGGCGAAGAAGAGCGCGATGCGGGCCGGGATCGACAGCCCCGTCGCCCCGGAAAGCGCCGCGACGCCCAGAAGAAGCAGGACGAAATGCGCCACCGCCAGCGCCACCGAGAGCCGGTCGGCGGCGGGAAACTCGCGGCCCTCGGGGGCGTCCGGGGCGGCATGGGCGATGAGCCGGTCGAGGGCGTAGACCACCCCGCCGATCCAGGCGACGGCGAGCCAGGGCCAGATCCCGCCGAAGAACGCGCCAAGCACGATGAGCGGCACCGGCGCGAAGGTCGCGGCGGCAAAGAGGTCGATCCCGGGCACGGCATGCCCGATCGTGCGCAGCCCCTGCGCGAGTCGGGCAAGGCGGACGGAAAGGTCGGAACGGTCTGACATGGCACTGCTCTCGGCGCGTCTTCTGGCGTTTCGGGGCAGTCTAGCGCAAAATCGGGCCAAGTCAGGGTGAAGGCTTGCCGCAGGGCGGATTTTCTGCACGACTGTGGGCATGAGCCTTTTGACCGATCCGCTTTTCCTGATCGCGGCCGCCCTGGCGGCGCTGTATCTGCTGCGCTTTGCCGCGGCCATGGAGAGCTGGCCGAAGACCGTGACCAAGACGCTGTCGGTGCTGTTGCTGGCCGTCATTGCGCTGCGCGCGGGCGCGCCGGTGCTGCTGTCGCTCGGGCTGATGCTGGGTGCGCTTGGTGATTTCTGCCTGTCGCGGCCGGGACGGGGAATGTTCCTTGCCGGCATGGCGGGGTTTGCCGCAGGGCATCTGGCCTATCTCGCCCTGTTCCTCGTGCTGGGCGCCGGGGCGCCACCGCTGTTGCCGACGCTGGCGCTGCTGCTCGGCGCCGCCGCCGCGGTGCTGTGGATCGCGCCGCGGGCCGAGGGGATGGTCGTGCCGGTGCGCGGCTATATCGTCGTGATCGCAGCGATGGCGCTCGCGGCGCTCGGGCTTTCGGGCGCACCGCGGCTCGTCCTCGGCGCGCTCGTCTTCGTCGCCTCGGACTTCGTTCTGGCGCTGCAGCGCTTCGTGCTGGCGCCCGGGCGCGGCGCGCAGGCGGCGGCCTATCTCGTCTGGGCGCTCTACTGGCCGGCTCAGGTCTTGATCCTTGCGGGCGGGCTGCTGCCCTGAGCCCTTCCATCGCGCGCCCGCATCCAGTAGGTGAAAGGAAACGGAGGTCCCCCGATGTCGTTCTTTTCCAAGCTCAAGTCGCGCCTGACCCGGTCCTCCTCGAGGCTTGAGGAGGGGCTCGAGGCGATCGTCGCCGAGGCTGCCGAGACCGGGACGCCTGATGTCGCCCCCGAGGCCCCGACGCCCATTGCCGAAGCGCCGGCCCCCGAAGCGCCCGCGGAAGAGGCGCGCAAGCCCGGTTTCCTCGGCCGGCTGCTGGGCCGCACGGGCGAGGAGGCGCCGCGCCGCGTTCTCGACGACGCGATGCTCGAAAGCCTCGAGGAGCTGCTGATCGCCTCGGACATGGGGGTGGACACCGCGCTGCGGGTCACCGCAAACCTTGCCGAGGGGCGGATGGGGCGCAAGCTCTCCGTGCCCGAGATCAAGGCGCTTCTGGCGGCGGAGATCGCCCGGATCATGGAGCCCGTCGCCCGGCCGATGCCGCTTTATGCCAAGCGCCCGCAGGTGGTTCTGGTCGTCGGCGTGAACGGCTCGGGCAAGACCACGACGATCGGCAAGCTCGCCTCGCAGTTCCGCGCCGCCGGCAAGACGGTGGTGATCGCCGCGGGCGACACCTTCCGCGCCGCGGCCGTCGAACAGCTGAAGGTCTGGGGCGAGCGCGCGGGTGTGCCGGTGCTGACCGCGCCCGAGGGCTCTGACCCGGCCTCGCTCGCCTTCGACGCGATGACCAAGGCGCAGGAGGATGGCGCCGATCTTCTGATGATCGACACCGCCGGGCGGTTGCAGAACCGCGCCGACCTGATGGAGGAGCTGGCGAAGATCGTCCGGGTGATCCGCAAGAAGGCCCCCGACGCGCCGCACAACACGCTTTTGGTGCTCGATGCCACCACCGGGCAGAACGCGCTGAGCCAGGTCGAGATCTTCTCGAAGATCGCCGATGTCTCGGGGCTGGTGATGACCAAGCTCGACGGCACGGCGAAAGGCGGTGTCCTCGTTGCGCTCGCCGACAAGTTCGGCCTGCCGATCCATGCGATCGGCGTGGGCGAGCAGATCGACGACCTTGCCCCCTTCGACCCCGAGGAGTTCGCCCGCGCGCTGGTGGGGGTGGAGGACTGAACCGGCGATGACCCCGGGTCAGGCCATCGGATCGGTGGGCGTGTGCCGGTGCCGCGCCTCGTCGTCGGGCGTCATCGGCACATCGGCATCCTCGTTCATCGCCCGCACCGCGGGGCTTTCGAGCCGTTCCTCGAGCCGGCGGAACACCCATAGCACGGTAACGGTGATGCCGGTGGCGAGCGCGCCGAGCCCGATCCGCCCGGTGCCGCAGGCAAGCCCCACCGCGCCGGCAAGCCACATGCTGGCCCCCGTCGTCAGCCCGCGCACCCGGCCGCCCGAGGTGATGATCGTGCCGGCGGCAAGGAAGGCGACGCCCGAGGTGACGGCGCCGATCAGTCGCACGATGTCCGAGCGCGCGCCGCTTGCCGCCCCCTCGCTGCGCGAGATGTCGACGAGTTCGAGCGCGATCAGCGCAAAGAGCGATGCGGCGACGGCGATCAGCATGTGGGTGCGCAGCCCGGCGGGCTTGTGGTGCCATTCCCGCTCGAAGCCGATCGCGCCGCCAAGCGCGAGCGCGGCCAGCATCCGCATCGTCGCGACCGAGGGCGGCGTGGCGGTGAAGGACTCGGACAGGTCGGTCCAGAGCTGCGACAGGATCTGCATCGGGAAACTCCGCGGAGGGATGGCATGAGTGACCTTATCGCCTCGCTCGAGGGCACGCCAGCGGGGCACCACGCGGCGCTCGCGCTCGCGCTAATGGCGGCCTTCCTGCATGCGCTCTTCGGTGCGCTGCAGAAGGGGCGGCATGACCCGTGGATCAGCCGCGCCGCGATCGACGCCTCCTATGGCCTGATTGCCGCGCCTTTCGCACTGTTTGTCGTGCCCTGGCCCGAGCTGCACATGTGGCCGATCTTCGCCACGGTGGTGGTGATCCACATCGCCTACAAGTTCGCGCAGGCGATGACCTATGCCCGCGGCGCCTATACCGTGGTCTATCCGGTGGTGCGCGGCACGGCGCCGCTCTTTGCGGTGATCGGGGCCGGGCTGCTCTTCGGCGAGCATTTCACCGCGGGCCAATGGGCGGGGGTCGGGGTGTTGCTCGCGGGGATCTACGGGCTGGCGCTCTACAACCTGCGCCACGTCACGACGGGCCGCGAGACGATGGTGCCGGCGCTGGCGCTGGCGGTGCTGACCGGCGGTTTCGTTGCGCTTTACACCACCTATGACGCCTATGGCATCCGCGCCACGGCCGACCCCTTCACCTTCCTCGCCTGGTTCTTCTTCCTCGACGGCTGGTTCATGCCGCTGTTCACCCTGCGGCGCTGGCGCCACGTTCCGGGCTCGGAACTGCTGCCCTTGCTGAAAAGGGGTGTGCTTGGCGCCTTTGTCGCCTATTTCTCCTTCGGTGCGATCATGCTGGCGACGCGTCTCGACCGGGTGGGAGAGGCCGCGGTGCTGCGCGAGACCTCGACGGTCTTCGCGGCGCTGATCGGCTGGCTCGTGCTGGGCGAGAAGGTCGGATCGCGGCGCACGGCGCTGATGGCACTGATCGCCGCCGGCGCGGTGATCGTGGAATTCGCGGGCAACCGCTGAGAACGGATGACGACATGAGCGGCAAACGCAAGATCAATCCCTGGCTGAAGGCCGCGCTCGATTTCGGGCCGCTGCTGGTCTTCTTCATCGCCTTCAACCGGCTCAAGGACGCCCATGTCGCCTTCGGCGGGCAGAGCTATTCGGGCTTCGTGCTGGCCACGGCGATCTTCGTGCCGCTGCTGGTCGTCTCGACGCTGATCCTGTGGCGCCTCACCGGCCGGCTCTCGCCGATGCAGGTGGCGACGCTGGTGCTGGTCGTGGTCTTCGGCGGGCTCTCGGTGTGGTTCAACGACCCGCATTTCTTCAAGATGAAGCCGACGCTGATCTATCTGCTCTTCGCGGCGCTGCTGGGCTTCGGGCTGGCGCGCGGCAAGCCCTGGCTGCAGCTGGTGATGGAAGACGCGATCCCGATGCGGCACGAGGGCTGGATGATCCTGACGAAGCGGCTGGTGATCCTGTTCCTCGGCCTTGCCGTCGCGAACGAGGTGATCTGGCGCACGATGTCCGACGCCGCCTGGGTCAACTTCAAGACCTTCGGCCTGACGCTGCTCATGTTCGGCTTCTTCATCGGGCAGGGGAAGCTCTTCTCCCGCTACGCCGTTGAAAAGCCGGACGAAGATGGCACCGGGGAGAGCGGCGAGGGCTGATCTCGCCTGCGTCGTCCTTATTCAAACCCTTGAATACAAGGCCGAATTGCAGACCTCGGCGGCTGCGGCAGGTTGACGCGCCGGGCCCGCGGCGTTAGGCCGTGTCACCTTTTCAGGAGAGGGCCCATGACGAAAGACTGGAACACCCGGACGAAACTCGTGCATGACGGCATCCGCCGCTCGCAATACGGCGAGATGGCCGAGGCGCTGTTCCTGACGCAGGGCTTCGTCTATCCCTCGGCCGAGGTCGCCGAGGCACGCTTCATCTCCTCGGGCCCGGACGAGTTCATCTATGCCCGCTACGGCAACCCGACGACGCGGATGTTCGAGGACCGGATGGCGGCGATTGAGGGCACCGAGGACGGTTTCGCCTGCGCCTCGGGGATGGCCGCGATCAACGGCGCGCTGATGGCGCTGGTGAAGCCGGGCGATCATGTCGTCGCCGCGCGGCAGATGTTCGGCTCGTGCCTGCATGTGCTCAAGGTTCTCGCGACCTTCGGCGTCGAAGTGACGCTGATCGACGGCGCCGATCTGGCGAACTGGCGCGCGGCGGTGCGGCCCGAGACCAAGGTGTGCTTCTTCGAGAGCGTGTCGAACCCCGGGCTCGAGGTGATCGACATCAAGGGCGTGGCCGGGATCGCCCATGCCGTCGGTGCCGTGGTGGTGGTCGACAACGCCTTCGCCTCGCCGATCTTCTCGCGCGCGGTGGCGCTTGGGGCCGATGTCATCGTCTATTCCGCGACCAAGCACATCGACGGCGGCGGCCGGGTGCTGGGCGGTATCGTGCTGGGCACGCGCGAGTTCATCCGTGGCCCGCTCGAGACCTATGTCAAGCATACCGGCGGCGCGATGAGCCCGTTCCACGCCTGGATCCTGCTTTCGGGCCTGCAGACGCTCGATTTGCGGGTGCGGGCGCAGGCGGCGAATGCGGCGGCGGTGGCCGCGGCGGTGGTGGGGCACGCGAAACTTGCCCGCACCATCTATCCCGGGCTCGCCGACCATCCGCAGCACGCGCTGGCGATGGCGCAGATGGGGGCAGGCGGCACGCTGCTGTGCCTCGATCTGGCCGGCGGCAAGGCGGCGGCCTTCCGCTTCCTCGACGCGATGAAGATCGTCTCGATCTCGAACAACCTCGGCGATGCGAAGTCGATCGCGACCCATCCGGCGACGACGACGCACAAGAACCTGAGCGCGGAAGACCGCGCCACGATCGGCATCACCGAAGGGCTGGTGCGGATTTCGATGGGGATCGAGGACACCGCCGATCTGGTCGCGGACATCCGCGGCGCGTTGGACGCGGCCTGAGTTTCCCTTGGACTTTCGCGGCCCGGGTCCCATATGGTCCGGGGCCGCGACCGACCGGAGGGACAGATGAACATGCACGACCGCAGCAACAGCCCCGACACCGAGGCCGCGAAGGCCGCGCTTGCGACGCTGCGGGCCTGGGCCGAGCGTGCCGACCCGGTCGAGGTTGCCCGGCTCGACCCGGCGATCGCGCGGCTGTTGCCGGGCCATGCGCTGTCGAACTATCCCGATCTCGCCCGGACCTATGACGCAGAGTTCCGCCCCGATGCCGCCTACAAGGACGGCATGCCCGACCTGCAGAACGGCCCGGCCTCGCTGATCACCGGCGCGCATGCGTCGATCGCTCATGTCGGGATCTCGAACTTCCGGCTGCCGATCCGCTACCGGCTGCGCCCGGGCACCGACAACCCGCCCGGCGAGGTCACGCTCGAGACCTCGGTCACCGGCACGGTCAGCCTCGATGCCGAGAAGAAGGGCATCAACATGAGCCGGATCATCCGGTCCTTCTATGGCCATGCGGAACGCGAATTCTCCTTCGAGGTGATGGCGGCGGCGCTGGATGGTTACAAGGACGATTTGGACAGTTTCGACGCCCGGCTGATGATGCGCTTTTCCTACCCGGTGCGGGTCGAGAGCCTGCGCTCGGGGCTCTCGGGCTGGCAGTATTACGACATCGCGCTCGAGATGGCCGATCAGGGCGGGCGCCGGCTGAAGGCGATTCATCTCGACTATGTCTATTCCTCGACCTGCCCCTGTTCGCTCGAGCTGAGCGAGCACGCCCGCGCCAGCCGGGGCCGGCTGGCGACGCCGCATTCGCAGCGCTCGGTCGCGCGGATCTCGGTCGCGGTCGAGCCGGGCAAGGTGCTGTGGTTTGAGGACCTGATCGACATCGCCCGCGCCGCGGTGCCGACCGAGACCCAGGTGATGGTGAAACGCGAGGACGAGCAGGCCTTTGCCGAGCTGAACGCCGCGCATCCGATCTTCGTCGAGGATGCGGTGCGGGTCTTCGCCGCGGGCTTGCTCGCCGAGCCGCGGGTGGGCGATTTCCGGGTGGTGGCGAGCCATCAGGAAAGCCTTCACAGCCACGACGCGGTGGCCGTGCTGACCGAGGGGCCGACCTTCGCGGCCGCCAGCCTCGATCCGCGGTTCTTCGCCTCGCTCGTGCACGCGGGCTGAGACCGGGCAGGGGGGCGCTGCCCCCCGTCCTTCGGACTCCCCCGAGGTATTTGGGGCAAGGCGAAAGCCGCGTTTCCTGGTGCAAATACTCCGGGGGTGAACGGCCGCAGGCCAGAGGGGGCAGCGCCCCCTTCCCCGGTTCAGTTCATCCGCGCCGTTTCCCGTTCCGCCCGCCGCGCCGCCTCGCGCGCGAGGATCGCGCGGGCCGGGTGGGCGGCAATCGGCACGCCGAGGTCGGCCGAGATCTCGCCCGCCGCGATCAGCGCGTGGTAGCGCGCGCAGCAGACCCGGAGGAACGAGGTGAAATTGCCGAGGTCATGATCGGCATCTATCGCCTCGTGCCAGAGCCGGGTGATCAGCTGCGCCACGCTCATCCCGTCGCGCGCGCCGATCTCCCCGAGTGTCGCCCAGAAGGCGTCCTCGATCCGGATCGAGGTGGCGACCCCGTCGATGCGCAGGCTGTGCGTGCGGCTTTGCCATTGGCCGGCATCGGCCTTGATGAAGAGTTCGCACATCGCGGGGCCTCCCTCCCGTTGATGTCAGAGCAGCGCCATGAACTGCCGCAGCCAGCTCGGATGCGCGGGCCAGGCGGGCGCGGTGACGAGATTGCCATCGGTCACCGCCTCTGTCACCGGAATATCGGCATAGGTGCCGCCTGCCGCCGTCACCTCGTAGGAACAGGCGGGATAGGCGGAGCAGGTTCGGCCTGACAGCACGCCCGCCGCAGCCAGAAGTTGCGCGCCGTGGCAGATCGCGGCGACGGGTTTGTCGGTCTCAAAAAAGTGGCGCACCATCGCCCGCACCTGAGCATCGAGGCGCAGATATTCCGGCGCCCGGCCCCCCGGCACGACGAGCGCGTCATAGTCCGCCGGATCGACCGTCGCGAAATCGGCATTGAGCGCGAAATTGTGGCCGGGCTTTTCGGAATAGGTCTGGTCGCCCTCGAAATCGTGGATCGCGGTCTTCACCGTTTCGCCCGCCGCCTTGCCCGGGCAGACCGCATCCACCGTGTGCCCGCAGGTCAGCAGGCACTGGAACGGCACCATCGTCTCGTAATCCTCGGTGAAATCGCCGGTGATCATCAGGATCTTTGCCATGTTTTCCTCCCTTGGCTCTCCTCCGTGCCCAGTCTAGGCGAGGGGGGAGGGGCGCGGGTGGTGCGGGAATACTACCGGCGGGGGCGTGGGCGCGAACGGATGCGGAACAACTCTTGGCCTTGCCGGCGCGGGCGGCTAGATTGCCGCCATGAGCAGTTATGACGACGATGATCCGTTCGA
Source organism: Paenirhodobacter ferrireducens (assembly GCF_004022265.1). Lineage (GTDB taxonomy): Bacteria > Pseudomonadota > Alphaproteobacteria > Rhodobacterales > Rhodobacteraceae > Rhodobacter > Rhodobacter ferrireducens. The sequence continues at coordinate 84,499 of NZ_SAVB01000016.1, read as the reverse complement.
GGGGGCGCTGAGTCTCACGCAGCGCGCGCTGCAGGGAATGCAGGGCGGCCCCGTGCCCTATCTCGAGGGGCTGAACCCGGCGCAGCGCGCTGCGGTCGAGGCGCTCGACGGGCCGGTGCTGATGCTGGCGGGGGCGGGCACCGGCAAGACCAAGGCGCTGACCACGCGGATCGCGCATCTGATCCATTCGGGCCGCTGCCGCCCGAACGAGATCCTGGCCGTCACATTCACCAACAAGGCCGCGCGCGAGATGAAGGAGCGCGTGGGCCGGCTGCTGGGCGGTGCGATCGAGGGGATGCCGTGGCTTGGCACCTTCCACTCGGTCTGCGTCAAGCTGTTGCGGCGGCATGCCGAACTCGTCGGGCTGAAGTCGAACTTCACCATCCTCGACACCGACGACCAGATCCGGTTGCTGAAGCAGCTGATCCTGGCCGCGAACATGGACGAGAAGCGCTGGCCGGCGCGGCAGCTTGCAGGCATCATCGACGGCTGGAAGAACCGCGCGCTGACGCCCGAGCGGGTGAAGGGCGCCGAGACCGCGGCCTTCAACAACCGCGGTTCCGAGCTTTATGCCGCCTATCAGGACCGGCTGCGCACGCTGAACGCCGTCGATTTCGGCGATCTGCTGCTCCATATGGTGACGATCTTCCAGACCCACGCGGATGTGCTGGCGCAGTATCAGCGCTGGTTCCGCTATATCCTCGTCGACGAATATCAGGACACCAACGTCGCGCAATATCTGTGGCTGCGGCTGCTGGCGCAGGGCCATCGCAACATCTGCTGCGTCGGCGATGACGACCAGTCGATCTATGGCTGGCGCGGCGCCGAGGTCGGCAACATCCTGCGCTTCGAGAAGGATTTCCCGGGCGCGGTGGTGATCCGGCTCGAACAGAATTACCGCTCGACCGAGCATATCCTGGCCGCCGCCTCGCGGCTCATCGCGACGAACGAGGGACGGCTTGGCAAGACGCTCTGGACCGAGGCGAAGGGCGGCGAGAAGGTGCGCCTGATCGGCCATTGGGACGGCGAGGAAGAGGCGCGCTGGATCGGCGAGGAGATCGAGGCGATCGCCGCGGGGCGGCGTCCGGTCGGGGCGGTGCGGCTGTCCGATCAGGCGATCCTCGTGCGCGCCAGCCACCAGATGCGCGCCTTCGAGGACCGTTTCCTGACCATCGGTCTGCCCTATCGGGTGATCGGCGGGCCGCGGTTCTATGAACGGCTCGAGATCCGCGACGCGATGGCCTATTTCCGCCTGGCCGTCTCGCCCGAGGACGATCTTGCCTTCGAGCGCGTCATCAACACGCCGAAGCGCGGGCTGGGCGAGAAGGCGCAGGCGCGCATTCAGATGATGGCGCGCGAGGCGGGGCTGAGCCTGTTCGATGCCGCGCGCCGGCTGGTCGCGGCGGGCGAGATCGGTGGCAAGGCGGGCGGGCAGCTGCGGCTTTTCGTCGAGAATGTCGCGCGCTGGAACGCCGAGATCCGCGCCGCCTCGCCGGCCACAGCGGCGAGCCCGGCCGAGGATGACGATGCGCTGATCGAGCTCGACGAGGGCGCGGTGCCGCCGGCAAACGATCATTCGCATATCCGGCTGGTCGAGCGCATCCTCGAGGAGTCGGGCTATGTCGAGATGTGGCAGAACGACAAAACCCCCGAGGCGCCCGGCCGGCTCGAGAACCTGAAGGAACTGGTCAAGGCGCTCGAGCAGTTCGAGAACCTGCAGGGCTTCCTCGAGCACGTCGCGCTGATCATGGACAATGACAGTGCCGAGGGCGAGGACAAGGTCTCGATCATGACCTTGCACGCGGCGAAGGGGCTGGAATTTCCGGTCGTCTTCCTGCCGGGCTGGGAGGATGGGCTGTTCCCGAGCCAGCGCGCGATGGACGAGACCGGGCAGAAGGGGCTCGAGGAGGAGCGCCGGCTGGCCTATGTCGGCATCACCCGGGCCGAGAAGCTGTGCACGATCTCCTTTGCCGGCAACCGCCGGGTCTATGGCCAGTGGCAGTCGCAGCTGCCCTCGCGCTTCATCGACGAGCTGCCGGCCGCCCATGTCGAGGTGCTGACCCCGCCCGGGCTCTATGGTGGCGGGTTCGGGGCGGCCGGCGCCTTTGGCGGGGCGGGCAGCGGTTTTGGCGGCGGCTCGCGGATGGAGGAGCGGGCAAGCCGTGCCGATGTCTACAATTCGCCGGGCTGGAAGCGGCTGCAAAGCCATGGCGCCCCGCCGCCGCGCCCGACCACCGTCACCACCGTCGATCATGTCGCCTTCGGCATCGGCGCGCGCGTCTTCCACAAGAAGTTCGGCTATGGCGAGGTGATGGAGATCGAGGGCGACACACTGGTGATCGAGTTCGACAAGGCGGGCGCCAAGCATGTCAAGGCGGGCTTCGTGACCGCGGCCGACGCGGCGGGGGACGTTCCGTTCTGAGCCGCCGCCGCGCCCCCGGATGCGGGGACATTGGCCGAGATCAAAGACAAGTGCCCTGAAAAGTGGGATTATTAACCTCGAAGTGGGGGGAGGATCTCATGCGTGTTCTTCATATGCCGCCGTTAATCGCCACGGTGTCGGTTGCGGCAATTCTGGGAATATCTGCTTATCCTGCTGGGTTTGCGGTGGCTCAGCAGCAGCCTGCGCCGCAGGTTCCGGCACAGGCGGCGAGCGATTCGCCGCAGACGATCCGCGATCGCGGGCTCGCCCTGATCTACGGGCTCGACGGGGCGGCGGCGGATGTGCCGGCGGGCGCCGAGCTCTTGGGGCAGGCCGCGGCAAAGGGCGATGTCAAGGCACAGGCCGAGCTCGGCCGGATGCTGGTCGATGGCTATTACCTCAAGGCCGATCCCGCGCGTGGGCTGGCGCTGCTCGAGGCGGCAGCAACGGCGGGCGATGCGCGGGCGATGACGGCGCTTGGTGGCGCGCTGCTATGGGGCAAGGCGGCCCCGGCCGATCCCGCGCGCGCGAAGGCGCTGCTTGCGAAGGCCGCCGCGGCGGGCGACGGCGAGGCGCGCGCGCTTCTGGGCGAGCAACTCGTCGGTGGCTGGATTCTGCCGCGCGACGTTGCCGCCGGCAAGGCGCTGCTTGAGGAGGGGGTGACCGCCGGCGACGCACGCGCGCAGACCGCGCTCTCGGGCCTTTATCTGTACGGCATCGGCCTGCCAAAGGATGCCGCGAAGGCGCGCGATCTGGCCGAGGCTGCGGCGGCGCAGGGCAAGCCCAAGGCGCTGCGTCAGGTCGGCGAGATGCTGATGTGGAGCCAGCGCGATGCCGCGGGCGCCGAGGCGCTTCTGCGCCGCGCCGGCGAGATGGGCGATGGCGAGGCCTGGGCGGTTCTCGCCGAGGGGGCGATGTATGGCTATCTCGGTGGCGGCTCCGTCTCGCGCGCAAAATTCGCGGGCTTTGCCGAGCGGGCGCGGGCGGCGGGCAACGAGCGGATCGAGGTGCTCGACGCTACGCGGCAGATGTGGGGCATCTCGATGATCGCGAGCGGGCCGAAGACGATCGAACGGTTGCAGACGGCGGCGGATGCCGGCAATGGCACGGCGGCGCGCTTCCTCGTGGGGCTGCTGCGCGACGGCAACCGGATGAACGTGCACCGCCATCTCGACAATGCCGATGCGGCGCTGGCAAAATATGGCGCAACGATCGGGCCCGACGACAGCTGGCGGCTTGGCGAGACGATCGCGGCGGCGCGCGCCCGCGCGCCCGCGGCCTGGGCGAAGCTGGCTACGCAGGTGGCGAGCCGGCCCGAGCTTGCGACGAAAGATTTCGGCCGCGACCTCTACAAGGCCAATCCGAACGCGACCATCTATCTGCTGCAAAAGAAGCTTGCGGGCGAGGGGCTCTATCGCGGTGCCCTTGACGGCATTGCCGGGCGGCAGACACTCAGGGCGTTGTATCGGGCCTGCAGCCGGTTGCCGGACGATCCGCCCTGCAATGACAGCGTGATGCGTCCCGATGTGCTCGGGGCTGTTTTCGCGGCCCGGTAGGGCGAAGGGGGAGGCCCATCTTGGACGAGAAACCGCTGGGCGCGCGCGTTCCGAACGAGGTTCGCTCGGCGCGCGTGCTGTGGACCGGGGCGCTGCTCGGGCTGGTGCTTCTGGGGGTGCGGATCGTGGCCTTGCGCGGCGACCTCGCGGGGCTTTCGGCCGGGGCCGGGGCCGAGTTGGTGTTGCGCGGCATGTGGCAGGACTGGCTCATCCTGCTGGCGCTGACCTATGCCACGATCACCGTGCTGCGCGGCGAGGGGACGCGGGCGGGGCGTGCCGCCGCGGCGCTCTATGGCGTGCTCGCGAGCCTCCTGATGCTGTGGGGGATCGGCAATCTCGTCGCCCTCGACATGCTGGGCGCGCCGGTGACGATGGACTGGGTCGCCTATTCCGACATTGCCCATACCGACGTGATCTTCGACAGCATCTGGCATCTGGTCTCGCCGCTCGCCTTCTTCGGGGTGGCGGCGCTGGTCGCGGCGCTGGTGCTGGGGGCGCGGGGGCTCGCCGGCTGGCGGGCGCCGGGGGCGGCGCTGCTGCTCGGCCTCTTCGGGCTCGGCATCGTCTCGGGCGCGGCGCTTGACACCGCGCCCACCGGCGTCGCACGGGCGCGGCTGGTGAACCCGGCCTGGGCCTTCCTGCGCTCGATCGGCGGCAGCGATGGCGACGCCGCGGTTGCCGCACTCGGGCCCGGCGACGCGCGCAGCGCTTTTGCCACCGTGCCCGGCCTGCCGCGTCCGGCTGATCCGTCGAAGCGGATCCGCAACGTCTTGCTTTACGCCTATGAATCGACGCCCGCGCGCCGGGCCGAGGGCTGGGAAGGCACAGTGCCCGTCACCCCGCACCTCAAGGCCGAGCTGGCGCATGCGCTGGCCTTCGACAGGGCCTATGCGCATGTGCCGGCCTCGAATTATTTCCTCGTCTCCGCGCTTGCCGGGCTGATCCCCGAGCTTTCGAGCACCTCGATGACCGAGACCGGGGTGCTGGCGGGCTTTCCGAGCCTCGCGCGCGAGATGCAGAAGGCGGGCGCCCGCGCCGCCTTCTTCAACTCCTCGGACAACCGGTTCCAGAACACCGGCGGTTTCGTCACCGAGATGGGCTTCGAGCATGTCGTGGATTATCGCGACTGGACCTGCGATCAGGGCGTGTTCGAGGTGCAAAGCGTCACCGACCGCTTCCTGAACACCTCGTCGGATCTGTGCACCGCCGACCGGATCAACGCATGGATCGACACCGCACCGGAGCAGCCTTTCTTCGTCACCTTCCGCACCGGGATGACGCATCATCCCTATTTCCCCGGCCCGGATCTGCAGCCCTATTCCGACGATCCGGACCTGAATCGCTATCTGAACGCGCTGCGGGTGGGCGACAGTGCCTTCGGGCGGCTGATGGACCACCTGCGCGAGACGGGGCTTGCCGACGAGACGCTGGTCGTGGTGCTCGGCGATCACGGCGAGGCTTTCGGCGAGCATGGCACCTATGTGCACGCCTCGGGTCTGTTCGAGGAGAACGTCCACATCCCCTTCGCCTTCATCAACCCGCAGCTTTTCTCCGGCAGCCGCAGCGACCTGATCGTCGGCATCACCGATGTCGCGCCGACGGTGGCGGACCTGCTCGGCCTGCCGCGCCCCTGGCAATGGGAGGGGCATTCGGTCTTTGCGCCCGAGCGCCCCGACGGGGTGATGTTCTTCGCGCCCTGGAACGGGTTCCAGCTCGGTTTCCGCGAGGGTGCGCGCAAGTACATATACAACGCCAGCACCGGCGAGAAGCGGCTCTTCGATCTGTCTGCCGATCCGCTCGAGGCGGCGGACAGGGCGGGCGAGGATCCCGAGGCGGCCGGGGCTGCGCAGGCGACGCTGGCGGCCGCCGTCTCGGCCCATGACGCCCATCTTGCCGCGGTGCTGTCCGGGAAGAAGCCGGCAGCGCCCGCCGCGCTGCCGACCGAGGTGGTGCTGACCGTCTCCGGCACGCGCTTCGACGCTCCGCCGAAGGGCTGGGTGATGCTGGACGGTAAGGACGTTGGCGGCTTCGAGGTTCCGGCGGCGGCCGATACCACCCACGCCGTCGCAAGTGCTGCCGCGATCTCGGCGGCGATGACCGAGGTGCGGCTGCCGCTGGCCGCCGGCGCCTGTGCGCGCCGCCTCGACATCTGGTTCCTGAACGACGACTGGGCGGGGGCAGGCAAGACCGGTGACACCGATCTGGTGATCCGCAAGGTGACGGTCGGGGCGACCACCTACTTCGCCAACCGATTCCGTCTGCTGACCGCGAATGCCGGCAAGATGGACGGTGAGGACTTCCGACTCTGGCGCAAGGGCGGCGTCGCGATCGACCTTGACCTGCCGGCTGAATGTGTTAACGCAGCATTGTCGGAAAAATAGGCGAGTGCTCTCGCCTTGCGTGCGCCAATATCTAAAAACGCAACCTAAGGTTTTGTGTGTGCACGATTTTTACACATGCAAAAGTTGATATGGCTCAACAATAGAAAGATTAAAAAGTATATAATAGGCCCTAGCTCCGGTAACCAGATGTTCACCGGAGTCCCCCGAAAAGGCGCGAAGGAAACGCTTTTTGGGGACAAAAGGGGGGATATTATCATGACGAAGCGCAAGGCATTTCCGATCCGCTTCGACCCTCGGGGCGACAAGCCCTCCGGGCGGAGTGGACGGACAGTTCTGGTTGCGGGCGGGGCCGGTTTTATCGGTTCCAACCTGATCCGAAGGTTGCTCGATCAGGGGGACAGGGTGATCTGTGTCGACAATCTCTCGACCGGGCGGTTTGAGAACATCGGCACGCTGATCAGTCATCCGCGGTTCTGCTGGGTCCAGCATGACGTGATCGTGCCGTTCACCGTCAGCGGGCCGGTCGACCGGATCTACAACCTGGCCTGCCCGGCCTCGCCGCCGAAATACCAGGCCGATCCGCTGCACACGTTCAAGACCTCGGTTCTCGGCGCGCTCAACCTGCTCGACCTCGCCGAGGAGAAGGGGGCGCGCATTCTGCAAAGCTCGACCTCCGAGGTCTATGGCGATCCCGACTGCAGCCCGCAGCCGGAGAGCTACCGCGGCAACGTTAACACCGTGGGGCCGCGTTCCTGCTATGACGAGGGCAAGCGTGCTGCCGAAACGCTGTTCTACGAAACCCATCGCACGAAGCGGGTGGACATCCGTATCGCCCGGATTTTCAATACCTACGGTCCGCGGATGGACCCGGAGGATGGGCGCGTGGTGTCGAACTTCATCGTGCAGGCGATCAGTGGCGAGCCGCTGACGGTCTATGGCGATGGCCTGCAGACGCGGTCCTTCTGCTACGTCTCGGATATGGTCGACGCGCTGCAGATGCTGATGGAGGCGCCAGAAGGGCAGCATTCGATCTTCGCCCCGGTGAACCTCGGCAATCCGGGCGAGTTCACCATGCTCGAGCTGGCGCGGATGGTGCTCGAGCTGACCGGCGCGCGCGGCCCGCTCGTGCATATGCCGCTGCCGAAGGACGACCCGCTGCAGCGCCGCCCCGACATCACCCGGGCGCATGACCTGCTTGGCTGGGAACCGAAGGTGGCGCTGCGCGAGGGGCTGGTGCCGACGATCGCCTATTTCCGTCAGGAACTGCAGGCGCAGCAGCGGCTTGCCGCGGGTGGCGTGGCATGACCCTGCCGAAGACAGTGCTGGTGACCGGCGGTGCGGGCTATATCGGCTCGCATTGCTGCAAGGCGCTGGCCGAGGCGGGCTGTACGCCGGTCACCTTCGACAACCTCTCGCGCGGCCATGCCGATGCGGTGAAATGGGGGCCGCTGGTACGCGGCGACCTGCGTGACAGGGCGGCGGTTCTCGCCGCCCTGCGCGCGCACCGGGCCGAGGCGGTGATCCATTTCGCCGCCCTTGCCTATGTCGGCGAGAGCGTGACCGACCCGCAGGCCTATTACGACAACAACCTCGGTGGCATGATCGGTCTTCTGGGCGCGATGCAGGCGGCGGGGCTGACGCAGATCGTGTTTTCCTCGAGCTGCGCCACCTACGGCACGCCCGACCGGTTGCCGATCTCGGAAGACATGCCGCAGGCGCCGATCAACCCCTATGGCCGCACCAAGCTCGTCTGCGAATGGATGCTGCGCGATGCGGGCGTGGCCTGGGGGCTGCGCCATGTCGCGCTGCGCTACTTCAACGCGGCGGGGGCCGATCCCGCGGGCGAGGCCGGCGAGCGGCACGACCCCGAGACGCATCTGCTGCCGCTGGCGCTGCTCGCCGCATCGGGCAAGGGCGGGCCGCTGCGGATCTTCGGCACCGATTACCCGACGCCCGACGGCACCTGCATCCGCGACTACATCCATGTCACCGATCTCGCCCGGGCGCATGTCCAGGCGCTTGCCTATCTCGCGGAGGCGGGCGAAAGTGTGGCCCTGAACCTCGGGACAGGGCAGGGGGCATCGGTGCGGGAGGTGGTGGCGATGATCGAGCGGGTGACCGGACGCGCCGTTCCGGTCCTCGAGGAACCGCGCCGTCCGGGCGACCCGGCGGCGCTTTACGCCGAGATCGCCCGTGCCGGGGCGGTGCTCGGCTTCCGGCCCGAGTTCGGGCTCGAGCGGATCGTCGCCGATGCCGCGCCCTGGTTCGGCCATGGGGATATCAAGGCCGGGCCATGAGCCGTCATCCCGCACTGGAGCCGCGTCCGATGCTTGCGCCGGTGGTGACGGGGGCGAAGGCGCTGCGCTATCGGCTGGTGATTGCGCTCTGGCTCGTGGTGGCGGGCTGGTTCTGGGCGTGGTGGCTGCAGCCTGCACATGTCATCGGCCCCTGGCGCTACTGGCTGGTGACCGCGGCGATGATCTGGATCTGGGGGATGCAGCTCTATTTCGTGCTGATCTTCCTCTTTGCCCGGCACTCGGTCGCGCCCGATCCGGTGCCGGGGCGCTGGCGCGTCGCGATGGTGACGACCAAGACCCCGTCGGAGCCCTTCGCCGTGGTGCGCAAGACGCTCGAGGCGATGCTGGCGCAGGACTATCCGCATGACACCTGGCTTGCCGACGAGGATCCGTCCGAGGAGACTCGCGCCTGGTGTGCGGCGCATCGGGTGATGATTTCCACCCGCAAGGGGCTCGCGGAGTATCACCGCGCCGAATGGCCGCGCCGCACCCGCTGCAAGGAAGGCAACCTCGCGTATTTCTACGACACCTGGGGCTATCGCGATTACGACATCGTCAGCCAGCTCGATGCCGATCATGTGCCGCAGCCGGGCTATCTGCGCGAGATGCTGCGCCCCTTCGCCGATCCGGAGGTGGGCTATGTCAGCGCGCCCTCGATCTGCGCTGCCAATGCCGCCGAAAGCTGGGCGGCGCGGACGCGGCTTTACGCCGAGGCGGCGTTTCATGGCGTGTTCCAGGCGGGCTATACCGGGGTGCTGACGCCGATGTGCATCGGCTCGCATTACGCGGTGCGCACCGTGGCGCTGCAACAGGCGGGCGGGCTTGGGCCGGAACTCGCCGAGGACCATTCCACAACCATGCTGGTCGCTGCCGCGGGCTGGCGCGGCGTGCATGCGATCGACGCGATCGCGGTGGGCGACGGGCCCGCGACGCTGCCCGATCTGGTGACGCAGGAATTCCAGTGGTCGCGCTCGCTGATGAGTCTGTTGCTGCGCTACACGCCGTCCTATCTCGGCAGGCTGCCGCTGCGGCTCAAGCTGCTCTTCCTGCTGTGCCAGAGCTGGTATGCGTTCTTCGCGGTCACCATGGCCTCGATGTATGTGCTGCCGATCCTGGCGGTGTGCTTCGACATCCGCTTTGCCGACGTCACCTATCCGGCCTTCCTTGGCCATTCGCTGCCCTCGGTCGCGGTGATGATCGCCTTTGCCTACATGATGCGCCACGACGGGCTGTTCCGGCCGCGCGATGCCAAGGTGATCGCCTGGGAGAAGGCGCTGTTCGTCATCCTGCAATGGCCCTGGGTGCTCTGGGGCTGCCTGATGGCGGTCTGGGACCGGGTGACCGGGCGCTTCGTCGACTTCCGCATCACCCCCAAGGGCGAGGCCGCCGCCGCGGTGCTGCCGCCACGGATCTTCTGGCTCTATCTGCTGCTTGCGGCGGGGGCGATCGTGCCGGTGCTGACAGTCTCGTCGGTGACCGAGGCGCGAGGCTTCTACCTGCTGTCGATCATCAATGCGCTGCTCTACGTGACGCTGCTCGTGGTCATCTTGTGGCATCACCGCAGCGAGGCGCGGGCGAAGGGCCAAGCGCTGCGCGACGGTGCGGAATTCGCACGATATGTCTTCGGTTTGACCCTTGTCATGGCGCTCTGCCTGGGGGGCATTATACTTCGGGGCGATGCGAGCCTGCGTGCGCTCGCCGTTGGCCTTGTGCCGTTGAAACTGACCCGAGTCGAATACATCGTCTCGGGGGCTGGCAAGGGGCAGAGCGGAGACGTGCACGTTCGTTTCGCACCCGATCTGGCCATTTGGTTCTCGAAGGAGAATGGGGAGGGAGAAAAATGAAGTATTCTTTCTTGAAGGGTATTGCCGCATGCGCCGCGGTGTTCTGTCTGGCGGGGCCGGCCCTGGCCGCTCCCGTCGAGGTGCCACCGGGAGACGTCCCGTTCGGGGTCTATGACCCGGACGGCGATTTCACCGACAAGAATCCGGTGGTGATCGAGCATCTGTTCCTGCCGTGGGAGGACGTCTACCTGCCGTCGCTGAACGATGCCGACCAGTATGCGCTGGAACGGCACCGGGCGCTTCTGGTCACGGTCGAGCCCTGGACCTGGTCGCGCAGCGAGCGCAATACCGCGCAATACCTGCGCCGGGGCATCGCACGCGGCGAATACGACCCGAACATGGCCGCCATCTGCGATGTGCTGGCCACGCTGAAAAGCCCGGTCACACTGCGTTTCGCCCATGAGATGGACGACACCTCGGGCCAGTTCATCTGGGCGGGCTGGAATCCCAAGGACTACATCTCTGCCTATCGCCACATGATCGACCTGTGCCGTGCGCATGCGCCCAACATCACCGTGATGTGGTCGCCGCTTGGCGAGCCGAACATGGCCGAGTACTACCCGGGCGACGATTACGTCGATCTGGTCGGGCTCTCGATCTTCGGGCTGCAGGCGTGGGACGAGGCGAAATACGGCCATGACCGCACCTTCGACGAGATCTTCGCGCCGCGCTACGAACGGGCTGCGAAGTTCGGCAAGCCGGTCGTCGTCGCCGAGCTCGGCTATGTCGGCGATGCCAAATATGTCCAGATGTGGAAGGACAGCGTGCGGGTCGAGAAGAAGGACTATCCGAGTCTCGTCGGCGTGGTCTACTTCAACCAGCACGAGGTTTATCCCTGGCCGGAGAATTTCGGCACGCCCGACTGGCGCATGAAGAACCAGATCCTGCAATAGGGTTTCTGACGGCGAAAATTCGCCGATCCGGTGCCCTGAGGACAATGACATGAAAACGCGGGGGAAATCACTTCCCCCGCGTTTTCGTTGCGCATGCCGCATCGGTGCCACAATTTCGCCCCGCTCGCGCTTGGCTTGACGTGTACGTGTTTTTCCTGTGATCGATAGGGACCGAGAACGCGGGGCCCCAAGGATCACAGGGGTTCAACGCGTCACAGCACGAGGCAGGTATGACCATGTTCGACTTGATTTCCCGCACGGCTGCGGCCGCGACCGTCACCTTGATCGCGATCGCGCCCGTCCATGCCGAAACCGCAACCATCGACATTCTCCCCACCCACAGCGTGGTGGTGAAGACCGCGGCTGGCCACGGCTCCGCCCGGTTCGACTGGCTGCGCCAGACCACGCCCGTCGTCGCCGAACGCGTGGCCTATGTCACGCCGCCCGGCAACGGCAGCTGGATCTGCTCGCCCTCGGGCTTCGGCTCGAAGTCGAAGTGCTATCGCCGCTGAGCGGCCGGCACCGGGCAGCCCCTGCCGCCCCTCCGAAGGACCCGGTGTGGCGGCCCATCCGTCGCGATCGGGGCCTCAGAGGCTGCGGAACAGCTTGGCCAGACGATTGGCCTCGTCGCCGAGCCCCCAGGGCGGGTTCAGCACGAACATGCCCGAGCCGATCATCCCGTGCCCCTCGCGGGCGGGCGGGAAGCGCACTTCGCTCAGCAATGCCTCCGGATGCGCGGCCATCAGGGCGCGCACCATCGCTGCCTGCGCCGGCGCCACCGCGACCGTGGGGGCAAGCACCGGATACCACAGCGCGATCACGCCGACGTTCCACTTGCGTGCCACCTGGCCCAGCACCTTCGGGATCGTCTCGTAATCGCTTTTCACTTCCCAGCTCGGGTCGATCAGCAAAAGCCCGCGCCGCGGCGTCGGCGGCGTGAGCGCATGCACCATCTCGAGCCCGTCCTTGTGGTGCAGCACGCCACCGAAAGGGGCCATCGCGGCGCGCAGGGCCTCGAACTCGCGCGGGTGCAGCTCGCATAGCTGGATCGAGTCGATCGGGCGCAGCAGGTTCGCCGCGATGAGGGGCGAGCCCGGATAGGCGCGCCCGCCATGCGCGGTGCGCACCGCGGCAAGTGCCCTTGCATAGGGATGGGCGGGTGGGAACCAGCCCAGCTTCTCCACTCGCCCGATCCCGGCCGCGGCCTCGCCGGTCTTCACTGCTTCGGCCGCATCGAGCGCATAGAGCCCGCGGCCCGAATGGGTCTCGAGATAGCTCAGCGGCTTTTCCTTGCGGGTCATGTAGTCGAGCATCACCGCAAGCAGGGCGTGCTTGTGCACGTCGGCCAAGTTTCCGGCGTGGTAGATGTGTTGATAGGACAGCATGGCTTCCTCCGTTCACCCCTCAATGCCGTCGCACGATGCGCTCCGCAAGGGCGGGCATGCAGGTTTGCGAAGATGGGGAGGGGCAGAAATGGAAACGGCGGCCCCAGGGAGGAGGAGGGGGCCGCCGTCCGAACCATGACCCCAGGGAGGAGGAGGGGGCCTTGGTATGGGTGGCACCGCTCGGGAGGAGGAGTGAGCGGCACCGTAGCCGTCGGCCCAGGGAGGAGGAGGGGCCTTCGGTATGTCGAACGGCGACCCCAGGGAGGAGGAGGGGGTCGCCGCCTGTCACGACGGGCCGGGAGGAGGATGGCCCTTCGCAAGTCTCGCGCCGAGAAGAAAGCGCGGTGCCCTCAGGGAGGAGGAGGAGGGCACCGCCTTCTTTACGAGACCCCAGGGAGGAGGAGGGGGCCATCGCATCGGCTTTCCGGCAGTGCCTTGCGGCTGGGGCCGGTATAGGGTGGCGGTGCCCTCAGGGAGGAGGAGGAGGACACCGCCGATTTCCGAGGCCCAGGGAGGAGGAGGGGCCTCAGGAAGGGAAACTCATTTGCCGTAGGCAGCCTCGAGGGCCACGCGGGTGATCATCGACCGATGGATCCCGAGGTCTTCGAGCTCGGCGCCCGAAAGCGACTTGAGCTCGCGCAGGGTCTGGCGGAACACCTTGCGCCGCGCCATCCCTTCCCGGAAGCTGGCAACCAGCTGCGCCAGGCCGAAGTCGGCGGTGCGGATGTCGGTAACCAGAGCCATCGTCTCAACCTTTGGTCTTCATCTCGTCGCGGTGGCCTCTCTGCCATCGCTGTTGACGCAAACATGGCGCCAATGCTGCAACTGCACAATAGCTCTGGGCTGCAATGCTGCCATGCAGAAAATGCATAATATGTGCTGACCTAATTTTCGGTCATTTCACCCGGCGTCACGGGACATTTTATATTCCTGGGGTGTGTATTTTGCCCCGATTTCGGCGGCAGGCCGGTTTTGCGCCCTTGAACTCCGCGGCCAAAACGCCACAGTTCCCGCAAAAATCGGCGGAGAAGATCATGGCTCTGAGCAAGGAAACGGTGCTTGAGGCGCTGAGGCGAGTCGCGCTTCCGGGCGGCGGCGACCCTGTCACGCAGGGATTCGTGCATGCGCTGGCGGTCGAGGCGGGCGTTGTGCGCTTCGTTCTCGAGGGGGCGCCGGGCCCGGCGCTCGAGGCGCTGCGGCCGGCGCTCGAGGCGGCGGTGCGGGCGCTGCCCGGGGTCGAGAGCGTCACCGTGGTGGTGCCCGCCGGGCCGCCACGCGGGCTTGGGGGCGGGCCGAAGATCGGCGGTCACCCGACTCCGCAGGCGGGGCCGCTGCCGGTTGCCGGCGTGCGCCACGTGATCGCGGTGGGCTCGGGCAAGGGCGGCGTCGGCAAGTCGACGGTCTCGGCCAATCTCGCCGTGGCGCTTGCCCGGGCCGGCAAGCGGGTCGGGCTGCTCGATGCCGACATCTACGGGCCGAGCCAGCCGCGGATGATGGGGGTGTCGAAGCGCCCCTCCTCGCCCGATGGCAAGACCATCGTGCCGTTGCAGGCGCATGGCGTCACCCTGATGTCGATCGGGCTGATGCTGAAGGAGGACGAGGCGGTGATCTGGCGCGGCCCGATGCTGATGGGCGCGCTGCAGCAGATGCTCGGTCAGGTGCAATGGGACGCCTATGGCCCGCTTGATGTGCTGATCATCGACCTGCCGCCCGGCACCGGCGACATCCAGCTGAGCCTGTGTCAGAAGACCGAGCTCGACGGGGCGATTGTCGTCTCGACGCCGCAGGACATCGCCATGCTCGACGCAAAGAAGGCAATCGACATGTTCCGCCGGCTGAACACCCCGGTGCTGGGGCTGATCGAGAACATGTCGACCTATGTCTGTCCGAATTGCGGCCACGAGGCGCATCTCTTCGGCCATGGCGGGGTCGAGACCGAGGCGGCGCGACTCGGGCTGCCGTTCCTCGGTGCGCTGCCGCTCGATCTCGAGGTGCGGCTTGCGGGCGACTCGGGCACGCCCGCGGCGGCGGGGGAGGGGGCGCCGGCTCGCGCCTATGCGGCGATCGCGCAAGCGCTGATCGCCTCGGGCGCGGTCTGAACCGGCACCGATCCGGGATTTCACGGGAAAGGGGCGTCCTTCGGGGCGCCCCTTTCGCATGGTGCGCCGGTGTCATGCCGCGGGTGGGGGCTGGGTGGCGCCGGGATTTCACGGGAGCGGCGCGATCGGAGCTTCCGTCCATGGGATTTTATGGCACCTTCCGGGCAGAGTTGCCGATTCACGCCGAATCACCGTGCCGTGATCGGGCGTGATCCATCGGGAATCAGTTCTTGCCTGTGGGATATTCGCCACGATTGCCGCGGATGGCGGGAATTCGTGGGAGTTTTTCGGGAAAGAGTCGAAGACACCAGATTTGGTGTCCGGTTTTTTTCTGAAAACGATTTGTGCCATCAGTCATCGTTAATTTTCCACAACCTCTTGAGTCTCGAGTGAGTTATCCACAATATATCCACAGCTAGTTTGAATTGGTTCCCGTCTTTTCCCTTGCCATCCCACCCCTGGCCATGGCATCCCTTGCTCATCGAGAAGACGGGAACGAGGCAACAAGACCTCACGGCGAAAAGAGCAGATTTCATACAGGCACCCGCTTCACGAGAAGAAGAGATCCGGCGCGCGAGCGAGCAGCATCCCCCAGGTGGCGCGCGCAGTCGGACAGCCCAGTGATGGGAACGAGGGCGGCGGATCGGACAGTGGCAGCAGTCCGATCCGCCGTTTTCCTTACCGGGACCCCGGTTCCGGAAGCCACCAGCGGGGAAGGGGACAGGAGACAGGCCTTGGCGGGCATGTTCATCGGCGAATACACCTTCAAGGTGGACAGCAAGGGTCGCGTGTCGATCCCCGCGCTGTTTCGTCGTGAGCTCGAAGAGGGTGACCCCGAAGCCAAGGCCACCGGCCGCCCCCGCATGGTCATCGTCTACGGCGCCGACACCCAGAAGATGTTGCAGGTCTATTCCTACGACGGCTTCCAGAAGCTTGCCGCCGAGATCAACGCCCGCCCCTACACCGACCCGCGCCGCGCGATCCTGCAGCGTCTCGTGCTGAACAAGGCCCACCCGACCGAGATCGACCCCGACGGCCGCCTTGTCCTGCCCGCGACGTTGCGCGGCCGGCTCACGCTCGAGGGCGAGGCCTATTTCGCCGGCATGGGCGAGACCTTCGAGATCTGGAAACCCGAGACCTTCGCTGTGGTCGATGCCGCGCGGATGGAGAAGCTTCTGGCCGAGATGGGCGAGGACTTCGATCCGCTCAGCCTGCTTGGCGGGGAGGGCTGAGGGATGAGCGGACCCGAAACCCAAGACGATGCCCCGCATGTTCCCGTCCTGCTGCGACCGCTCCTGAAGGCGGTCGCGCCTGTTTCGGGCGTCTGGCTGGACGGCACCTTCGGCGCGGGCGGCTACAGCCGCGGCCTGCTGGCGGCGGGCGCCGAGCGGGTGATCGGCGTCGATCGCGATCCGGCGGTGTTCGAGATGGCCGAGGCCTGGCGTGGCCCCTATGGCGACCGGCTGGTGCTGGTCGAGGGCACCTTCTCCGAACTCGACCGCTATGCCGCCGAGATCGCGCCCGGGGGGCTTGACGGCGTGGTGCTCGACCTCGGTGTGTCCTCGATGCAGCTCGATCAGGCCGAGCGCGGCTTTTCCTTCATGAAGGACGGCCCGCTCGACATGCGTATGTCGCAGTCCGGTCCTTCGGCCGCCGACATCGTCAACGAGGCCGACGAGGGCGTGCTGGCCGACATCCTCTATCATTACGGCGAGGAACGCGCCTCGCGCCGCATCGCCCGCGCGATTGTCGCGGCCCGCGCCACCGCCCCCTTCGCGACGACGCGCGCGCTTGTTGCGGTGATTGAGCGTTGCCTGCCGCGGCCGAAACCCGGGCAGAGCCATCCCGCCACGCGCGCCTTCCAGGCGCTACGCATCGCGGTGAACGATGAATTCGGCCAGCTCGCGGCGGGTCTCGAGGCCGCGGAGCGTGCGCTGAAACCCGGCGGCAAGCTTGCCGTTGTCACCTTCCATTCCCTCGAGGACCGGGTGGTCAAGCGCTTCTTCCAGGCGCGCTCCGGCCGCACGCCCGCAGGCTCGCGCTATGCGCCGGTGCAGGCGGTCGAGGTCGCGGCCTTCACCCCGGTGACGAAGAAGCCGATCGGCCCCGACGAGCAGGAGCTTGCCGAGAACCCGCGGTCGCGCTCGGCGCTCTTGCGTGTCGCGATCCGCACCGAGGCCCCGGCCGGCCGCGCCGACCGGGCCGCGCTCGGCCTTCCCGCCCTTCCCGCTGCCACAGGACGCCACAGATGAGGACGCTGCTCTATCTTGCCACCGCGCTTTGTGTCATGGGCCTCGCCTTCTGGGCCTATCACGTGAACTATGCCACGCAGGACCGGCAGGGAGAGCTGCGCGCGCTGAAGAACGAGATCGCCTCGCTGCAGGAGGGGCTGAGCGTGCTGCGCGCCGAATGGGCCTATCAGAACCGTCCCGACCGGCTGCGCGAACTCGTCAACATGAACTTCACCGAGCTGCAACTGCTGCCGCTCGCGCCCGAGCAGTTCGGCGCGGTCGGTCAGGTCGCCTATCCGACCCCGGATGCGCCCGCCGCCGGCGCGCTGTCGGCGCTGTCGGGGATGAAACCCATCGATGTCGTCAACGCGCCCGACGCCCTGCTGGAGGAAGGACAATGATCCGCACGCCGCTTCGCCCGCTGGCCCGCATCCTTGACGCCCGCGCCCGCGGCGAGAATCCCGACGCGATCGAGCGCGAGAACATCCGGCTGCGCGGCGAGGCGCTGCGCGAGCGTGCCCGCACCACCGCCGAGGGGCGGTTGCTGATGATGGGCGTGCTGTTCCTGGCGGCCTTCGTTACCGTCGGGCTGCGGATGGGCACGCTTGCCGCCTCCACCCCCGAGGAGCCGCAGCTGGGCGATTCCGCCCCCGCGATCCTCGCGCAGCGCGCCGATATCACCGACCGCGAGGGCCGGGTGCTGGCGACGAACCTCGTCACCCACGCGCTCTATGCGCAGCCGCCGATGCTGGTCGATCCGGTCGGCACCGCCGACAAGCTGGTCAAGATCTTCCCCGATCTCAATCACGACCGTCTGGTGAAGGACTTCACCGGCGCCCGCAAATTCGTCTGGATCAAGAAGAAGATCTCGCCCGAGCAGTTGCAGGCAGTGCATGACATCGGCGATCCGGGCCTGCTGTTCGGCCCGCGAGAGATGCGGCTTTACCCGAACGGCTCGGTCGCGGCGCATGTGCTGGGCGGGGCGCGCTTCGGCGCCGAGGGAGTGAACTCGGCAGAGATCGTCGGCGTCGCCGGCGTCGAGAAGGCCTTTGACGGCTGGCTGCGCGATCCGGCGAACAAGGGCGCGCCGCTGCAGCTTTCGATCGACCTGACGGTGCAGGCGGCGCTCGAGGAAGTGCTCGACGGCGGCATGAAGCTGATGGATGCCAAGGGCGCCTCGGCGGTGCTGATGGATGTACATACCGGCGAAATCGTGGCGATGGCCTCGCTGCCCGATTTCGACCCGAACGACCGGCCAGCGCCGCTGACCAAGGGCGATGCCTCGGACAGCCCGCTGTTCAACCGCGCGGTGCAGGGCGTCTACGAACTCGGCTCGACCTTCAAGATCTTCGCGGTGGCACAGGCGCTGGAGCTTGGCCTCGTCAACCCCACGACGATGATCCCGTCGCAGTCGCCGATGATCTTTGGCCGTTTCCGCATCCACGATTTCCACAATTACGGCCCGCAGCTCTCGGTCACCGACGTGATCGTCGAATCCTCGAACGTCGGCACTGCGCGGATCGTGCAGATGATCGGGCCGGAGCGGCAGAAGGACTTCCTCGGGAAGATGGGCTTCCTCGCCCCGACCTCGGTCGAGCTGAGCGAGGCGCCGACCGGCCGGCCGATCCTGCCGGCGAAATGGTCCGAGATCTCGTCGATGACGATCGGCTACGGCCATGGCCTCTCGGCCTCGCCGCTGCATCTGGCCGCCGCCTATTCGACGATCGCCAACGGCGGGCGCCGGGTCGAACCGACGCTTGTCCACGACCCGCGCCATCAGGAAGGCGAGCGGGTGCTGAGCGAGGCGACGGCGAAGCGCGCGCTGGCGATGATGCGCGCCGTGGTGACGCGCGGCACCGCCTCCTTCGGCGATGTGCGCGGCTATCAGGTCGCCGGCAAGACCGGCTCCGCCGACAAGGTCAAGCCGACCGGCGGCTATTACAAGGACAAGGTGATGGCGACCTTCGCCGGCACCTTCCCGGTGACCGATCCGAAATACGTCCTGATCCTCAGCCTCGACGAGGCCTCGACCTTCGTCGCCGGTGAGAACCGCCGCACCGCCGGCTGGACCGCGGTGCCGGTCGCCGCCGAGGTGATCCGCCGCGTCGCGCCGCTGCTGGGGCTGCGCCCCGAGGGTAACACCCCCGACGTGCTCGACGGTATCCAGCTGGTCGTGGCGAAGGCCGGCAGCCACTGACCTTGGGGCCGCACGGGCGCGCCGCCGCCCGCGTCTGCCCTTTTCCGCTTGGCCGGGAAAGGGCGCGTTGACGCTTCGCGGCACTCTCCGGTAAATGGGCAGGCAATTTTGAAGGGGCACAGGATATGGGCGAAGCAGTCACGAAAGCCCTGAGCGATCTCGGCCTGACCGCCCGGCACGGCGAGGATGTCGCCGTCACCGGCCTGTCCGTCGACAGCCGCCAGGTCAGGCCCGGCCATCTCTTCGCGGCGCTGCCCGGAGTGAAGGCGCATGGCGCGACCTTCCTGCCCGCGGCGCTCGAACGCGGCGCGGTGGCGGTGCTGACCGACCGCGCCGGCGAAGAGATCGCGCGGCCGCTGCTTGCAGGCTCCTCGGTCGCGCTGGTGGTGGTCGAGGATCCGCGGCAAAGCCTGGCCTATGCTGCCGCGCTGTGGTTCGGCGCGCAGCCCGCGACGGTGGTCGCAGTGACCGGCACCAACGGCAAGACCTCGGTCGCCACCTTCACCCGGCAGATCTGGCAGGCGCTCGGGCTCGAGGCGGCGAATATCGGCACCACCGGCGTCGAGGGCAGCTTCACCGCGCCCTCCGCCCATACCACGCCCGAGCCGATCACCCTGCACCGGCTGCTGGCCGAGATGGCCGAGGCCGGCGTCACCCATGCGGCGATGGAGGCGTCCTCCCACGGGCTCGCGCAGCGCCGCCTCGACGGGGTGCAGCTGTCCGCCGCGGCCTTCACCAATTTCACCCAGGATCACCTCGATTATCACGCCACCTTCGAGGAGTATTTCGCCGCGAAGGCGGGGCTGTTCACCCGGGTGCTGCCCGAGGATGGCGTCGCGGTGCTGAACACCGACGACCCGAAGGGGCTGGAGCTTTTCGATTTTGCCGTGGCGCGCGGGCAGCGGGTGATCCGCGTCGGCCACGATTCCAGCTGCGAGATGCGCCTTGGCGGGCAACGTTTCGACGCCGCGGGGCAGGACGTGCGCTTCATCTGGGAAGACGCGCCGCAGCTCGTCCGTCTACCGCTGATCGGCGGGTTTCAGGCGATGAACGCGCTCACCGCCGCCGCGCTGGTCATCGCCTGCGGGGCGGAGCCGGCCGAGGTCTTCGCCGCGCTGCCGAAGCTCACCACCGTGCGCGGGCGGATGCAGCTTGCCGCGACGCGGGCGAACGGCGCCACCGTCTTCGTCGATTACGCCCATACCCCCGACGCGGTCGAGACCGCGCTGAAGGCGCTGCGCCCGCATGTGCTGGGCCGGCTGGTGGCGATCGTCGGGGCGGGCGGCGACCGTGACCGCACGAAGCGGCCGCTGATGGGCCGCGCGGCCACCGCCTTTGCCGATCATGTCATCGTCACCGACGACAACCCCCGCACCGAGGACCCGGCCGCGATCCGCGCCGCGGTGATGGAGGGGGCGGGGCCCGAGGCGCAGGAGGTCGGAGACCGCGCCGAGGCGATCTTGCGCGGGGTCGATGCGCTTGGCCCGGGCGACGCGCTTCTCATCATGGGCAAGGGGCACGAGCGGGGCCAGGTGATCGGCACCGATATCTTCCCCTTCGACGATGCCGAGCAGGCCTCGATCGCGGTCGCGGCGCTCGATGGAAAGATCTGACATGGCTGTTCTGTGGACCTCTGCCGATGCCGCCGCCGCGACGGACGGGCGCGCGACGCGCCCCTTCGCCGTCACCGGCCTCTCGATCGACACCCGCACGATCCGCCCGGGCGAGCTGTTCGTCGCGCTGAAGGACGTGCGCGACGGCCATGACTTCGTGCGCGACGCGCTCGCCCGCGGCGCCGCCGCGGCGCTGGTCAGCCGTATCCCGGACGGCTGCAGCGACAGCGATCCGCTGCTTCTGGTCGAGGATGTGCTCACCGCTCTCGAGGCGCTCGGCCGCGCCGGGCGTGCCCGCACCCGGGCGCGGGTGATTGCGGTCACGGGATCCGTCGGCAAGACCTCGTCGAAGGAGATGCTGCGCGCCGTGCTGAGCGCGCAGGGCCGCGTCCATGCCGCCGAGGCGAGCTTCAACAACCACTGGGGCGTGCCGATCACCTTGGCCCGGATGCCGGCCGAGGCCGATTTCGCGGTGATCGAGATCGGCATGAACCACCCGGGCGAGATCGCGCCGCTCGCGCACATGGCGCGCCCGCATGCGGCGATGATCACCACTGTCGCCCCGGCCCATCTCGAGGCCTTCGAGTCGGTCGAGGGCATCGCCCATGAAAAGGCCGCGATTTTCGAGGGGCTGGAGCCGGGCGGCACCGCGGTGGTGCCGACGGGGCTGCCGGTGACGCCGATCCTGCTGGCGGCCGCAAAGGCCCATGCCGCGCAGATCGTCACCTTCGGCCCCGCCGCGGGGTCGGACTATCGCCTGCTCGATGCCCGCATCGCGGGCGACGCGACGATCGTGCAGGCCGAGGCGAAGGGCCATCCGCTGCTCTTCAAGGTGATGACCCCGGGCGCGCATTTCGCCGCGAATGCACTTGGCGTGCTGGCGCTGGCCGAGGCCGTGGGGGCAGACCCCGCCGTTGCCGCGCTCGATCTCGGCACCTGGAGCCCGCCCACCGGGCGCGGTACCCGCGAGCGGGTCTATCTCGACATCACCGACGAGGCGCAGAGCTTCGATCTGTTCGATGATGCCTTCAACGCCAACCCCGCCTCGATGGCGGCGGCGCTCGATGTGCTGGCGGCGACCGCGCCGCGCGACGGCATTGGCCGGGTGGCGCACGGGCGCCGGGTGGCGATCCTCGGTGACATGCTGGAGCTTGGCCCGGACGAGCTGAAGCTCCATGCCGCCATCGCCCGGCTGCCGGCGATGGCCGCGGTCGACATCGTGCATTGCGCGGGCGTGCGGATGCGCGCGCTGTGGCAGGCGCTGCCGCAGGCGAAGCGCGGCGAATGGCTCGAGACCGCGGCGGCCTTGGCCGACCGCGCGCCGCATCTCGTCGACGCGGGCGACGTGGTGCTGGTGAAGGGCTCGAAGGGATCGAAGGTCAGCCTCGTCGTCGGGGCGCTGAAGAAACTCGGCCAGCCCGGCGCGGCCGAGGCGTTCAAGGGAAAAGAATAATGCTGTATTGGCTTGCCCACCTGTCGAGCGGGGGCGATCTGTTCAACCTGTTTCGCTACATCACTTTCCGCGCGGGCGGTGCCTTCTTCACCGCGCTGATCTTCGGCTTTCTCTTCGGCCGGCCGCTGATCGACATGCTGCGCCGCAAGCAGGGCAAGGGCCAGCCGATCCGTACCGACGGGCCGGCGACGCATTTCGCCAAGGCTGGCACGCCCACCATGGGGGGGCTGCTGATCCTGTCGGCGCTGCTCGTCTCGACGCTGCTCTGGGCACGGCTCGACAACGGCTATATCTGGATCACCCTCGGCGTGACCTATGGCTATGCGCTGATCGGCTTCGCCGATGATTACGCCAAGGTGACGAAGCAGAACGTCAAGGGCGTCAGCTCGCGCACCCGGATGATCCTCGGGCTGCTGCTCGCGGCCGTTGCCGGTGCCGCTGCCGCCTGGATGCACCCGCCCGAGCTGACCAATCAGCTCGCCCTGCCGGTGTTCAAGGATGCGCTGATCAACCTCGGCCTGTTCTTCGTGCCGTTCTCGATGCTGGTCATCGTCGGCGCGGCGAATGCGGTGAACCTGACCGACGGGCTCGACGGGCTCGCGATCATGCCGGTGATGATCGCCGCGGGCACGCTCGGTGCCATTGCCTATGTCGTCGGCCGCGCCGACTTCACCCAGTATCTCGGCGTGCATTTCGTGCCCGGCACCGGCGAGATCCTGGTCTTCACCGCGGCGCTGATCGGCGGCGGTCTGGGCTTCCTGTGGTACAACGCCCCGCCGGCTGCGGTGTTCATGGGCGACACCGGTTCGCTTGCCCTTGGCGGCGCGCTTGGCGCCATCGCGGTCTGCACCAAGCACGAGCTGGTGCTCGCCATCGTCGGCGGCCTCTTTGTGGTCGAGGCGATGTCGGTGATTATCCAGGTCGCGTATTTCAAGCGTACCGGCAAGCGGGTGTTCCTGATGGCGCCGATCCACCACCATTTCGAGAAGAAGGGCTGGGGCGAGGCGCAGATCGTCATCCGCTTCTGGATCATCTCTCTCATTCTCGCGCTGATCGGGCTTGCCACGCTGAAGATCCGCTGAGCCCCGCGCCATCGCGACCCGCTTCCCGCCTGCCGTGCAAAACGGCAGGCGGTGCCGTTTTCGCCTGCCGCGCTCCCCCGCCCACGGAGGGGCTGCGGCGCGGGGGCAGGGGGCGCTGCCCCCCTCTTTGCCCGGTGGGCAAATTCACCCCCCGAGGTATTTTTGCCAAGATGAATGCAGGGGAAGGGCCTTTCCCTTTCGCCTTGCTTCAAATACCTCACGGGGGTGCGGGGGTGTGAAACCCCCGCGTCCGACGCGAGGAAAAGCAGATGATTCCGGTTCAGGGATACGAGGGGCACAAGGTCGCGGTTCTGGGGCTCGGGCGCTCCGGTCTGGCCACGGCGGCGGCGCTGAAGGCGGGGGGCGCGGTGCCGGTGCTGTGGGACGACAGCCCCGAGGCGCGGGCGAAGGCCGAGGAGGCGGGCTGGGCCTGCACCGATCTGGGCCGCGAGGGCGCTTTCGAGGGGATCTCGGCACTGATCACCTCGCCGGGCATTCCGCATCTCTATCCGAAGATGAACCCGGTGATCGCGACGGCCATGGCCGAGGGGATTCCGGTCGACAACGACATCGGGCTGTTCTTCCGGTCCTGGGCGACGGCCGACTGGGACAGCTTCGACGTGACGCCGCGCACGGTCTGCGTGACCGGCTCGAACGGCAAGTCGACGACCACGGCACTGATCCACCACATCCTGGCCCATGCCGGCCGGCCGACGCAGATGGCGGGCAACATCGGGCGCGGCGTGCTCGACATCGAGCCGGCGATCGACGGCGAGGTGGTGGTGCTCGAGCTCTCGAGCTATCAGACCGATCTCGCCCGCGCGCTGACCCCCGACATCGCGGTCTTCACCAATCTCTCGCCCGACCACCTCGACCGCCACGCCGGCTATGGCGGCTATTTCGCGGCGAAGCGGCGGTTGTTTGCCGAGGGCGGGCCGGATCGCGCGGTGATCGGGGTGGACGAGCCCGAGGGGGTCTATCTGGCGAACCAGATGGCCAGCTCGCGCGAGGATGACCGGGTGATCCGGGTGTCCTCGGTGCAAAAGCTCGGCGCCTTCGGCTGGTCGGTCTTTGCCCGCAAGGGGTTCCTGAGCGAATGGCGCAAGGGCCGGCAGGTCGCCTCGATCGACCTGCGCGAGGTCATGGGCCTTCCCGGCGCGCACAACCATCAGAACGCCTGTGCGGCCTATGCCGCCTGCCGGTCGCTCGGTCTGGCGCCGTGGGTGATCGAGGCGGCCTTCCACAGTTTCGCCGGCCTGCCGCACCGCTCGCAGACGGTCGCGGAAAAGCGCGGTGTGCGCTATGTGAACGACAGCAAGGCCACCAATGTCGACAGCGCGGCAAAGGCGCTCGAGGCCTTCCCGAACATCCGCTGGATTGCGGGGGGGCTGGGCAAGGAGGGCGGCGTCGCTTCGCTGCGCCCGCTGCTGGGGGCGGTGAAGAAGGCCTATTTCATCGGTCATTCGGCGCGGGATTTCGCGCTGGAGCTTGCCCCGCTCGAGCACGAGATCTGCGAGACGATGGAGGCGGCGGTGGCGCGCGCGGCGGCCGAGGCGGAGCCGGGCGACACCGTGTTGCTGGCGCCCGCCGCGGCGAGCTTCGACCAGTACAAGAGCTTCGAGAAGCGGGGCGAGCATTTCGCCGCGCTGGTTGCGGCGCTGCCGGACTGACCCGCTAGAGAAGCGCCGCGCCCAGCCCCGCCCCCAGCCCGACAAGGGCCACGGGCGGCAGCCGGGTGCTGAAGGCGAGCACCAGCAGCAGCGCGGCAATCCCTGCCGCGCGGCCGTCGTGCAGCCCGGCGGGCAGGATCTGGGTGAGGAAGGCCGCGGCGAGCACGCCCACCACCGCGGCATTCACCGCCGCCACCGCCCCCCGCGCGCGCCCGTTCGCGCCGATCCATGACCAGAGCGGCAGGGCGAGCGCGTAAAGTGCGAAGCCCGGGGCGAAGATCGCGGCGGTCGCGATCAGCGCGCTGCCGATCCCGCCCGTCGCCGCGCCGAGATAGCTTGCGAAGGTGAAGAGCGGGCCGGGCATCGCTTGCGCAAGGCCATAGCCGGCGAGGAAGGTCTCGGCGCCGACGCCGGGCAGCGCCTCGCGCAGGAGTGGCAGCACCACATGGCCGCCGCCGAAGACCAGCGCGCCGGCGCCGAGATAGGGGCGGGCGAAGGGCAGGGCGGCAAGCAGCAGGCAGGCCAGCGCCAGCGCCGGACCGAGGGCGCGGCCGCGCTCTGCCATCTGTGCCGGAGCGGCGGCGGGCAGCGGCCGGGTGGCGCCGAACGCGGCGGCCAGCGCGATCACCCCGATCTGCAGGGCTGCGGCGGGTAGCATGAGCAGCGCGGCGCAGGCGGCGAGCGCCAGCAGTCGGCGCGCGGTGTCGGGGCAAAGGCTGCGTGCCATGCCCCACAGCGCCTGCGCCACCACCGCGAGGGCGACGAGCTTGAGCCCGGCGATCGCGCCCGCCGCGGCCCCGCCCGGCAGCACCTGCGCCGACAGCCCGGCGAGCGTCATCAGCAGCGCCGAGGGCAGGGTGAAGCCGAGGAACGCCGCCAGCGCGCCGGCCACCCCGCCGCGGTGCAGCCCGATCGCGAAGCCGAGCTGCGACGAGGCCGGCCCCGGCAGGAATTGCGCAATCGCCAGCCGCTCGGCGAATTCGGCCTCGCTCAGCCAGCCGCGGCGCAGCACGAATTCGGTGCGGAAATAGCCGATATGGGCGGTGGGGCCGCCGAAACTGGTCAGGCCAAGGCGCAGGAAGGCGCCGAAGATCTGGTTCACCACAGCCCCTGCGTGCTTTCCTTCAGCACCTCGGCCGAGGCGCGCAGCGCCGCGGTCTCGGTCTCGCTCATCTCGGGCATCAGCGTCGCGCTGACGCCCTTGCGGCCGACGACGCGGGGCAGGCTCAGCGCGATGTCGGGCACGCCCTCGATCTCGGGCGCCACGACCGAGACCGAGAGCACCGCGCCCTGATCGTCGCGGATCGCCTGCACGATGCGTGCAAGTCCGGCGCCGATGCCGTACCAGGTGGCGCCCTTGCCCTCGATGATGCGGTAGGCGGCGCGGCGGACGCCCGCGTCGATGGTGGCCCGCACCTCCTCGGTGATCGGCGCGCCGATCTGGGCGCCGAAGCGGGCGACGGGCTCGGTGCCGGCCCGCGCCGAGGACCAGGCCAGCACCTCGCTGTCGCCATGCTCGCCCAGAACATAGGCATGCACCGATTGCGGCGCGATGCCGAGATGCGCGCCAAGGAGGCTGCGGAAGCGCGCGGTGTCGAGGATGGTGCCCGAGCCGATCACCCGTTCGGGCGGCAGGCCCGAGGCGCGCAGCGCGACCTGGGTCATGATGTCGACCGGGTTCGAGGCGACAAGCAGCATCGCCCCCGGGGCGGCCGCGCGCACGCCGCCGATGACGCTCGCGAAGACATCGGCGTTGCGGCTGAGCAGGCTGAGCCGGCTCTCGCCCGGCTTCTGCGCGACGCCCGCGGCAAGGATCACCACCTCGGCGCCCTCGAGCGCGTCATACTCGCCCGCGCTCAGCCGGCAGGGATGGGCGAAGGGCACGGCGTGGCTGATGTCCTCGGCCTGGGCCTGTGCCAGCGCTGCGTTGCGGTCGACGAAGACCACCTCGCTTGCCCCGCCCCGCAGGGCGAGCGCCGATCCGGCGGCCGAGCCCACCATTCCTGCGCCCACGATCCCGACTTTCATTGCCGCCTCCGTCCGTCGATGTTGGCGCTATCATGGCACAGTGCGGCGGCACGGCAAAGGCGGCGCGGCAGTGTGCCGCCATCCTTGCGCGTTCGGGCCACGTTCCCCTAGGCAGCCGCGTGGCAATGCGCTAGACTCCTCGCCAGACCCGGAAAAACGGGCATGTTCGAGGCAGTGACGGCGGTAGGCCCATGACAGAGATGGTGTTCGGCACCGTGCCCGTTCGGGCAGGTGAACCTGTTCTTCCGCGCTGGTGGCGCACGATCGACAAATGGGCGCTCTCGGCGATCCTGATGCTGTTCGGCGTCGGCATGCTGCTCGGTCTCGCGGCCTCGGTGCCGCTCGCGGAAAAGAACGGGCTCGAACCCTTCTACTACGTCAAGCGACAGGCGTTCTTCGGCTCGCTCGGCATCATCGCCATGCTGCTCATTTCGATGCTGAGCCCGACCCAGGTCCGCCGCATCGGGGTGATCGGCTTCTTCTTCGCCTTCCTCGCGATCCTGGCGCTGCCGGTGATCGGCACTGATTTCGGCAAGGGCGCCGTGCGCTGGATCTCCTTCGGTTTCGCCTCGGTGCAGCCCTCCGAGTTCCTCAAGCCCGGCTTCGTCATCATCGCCGCCTGGTTCATGGCCGCGGCGCATGAGGTCGCGGGCCCGCCCGGCCGGCTCTATTCCTTCCTGCTCACCGTGTTCATCGTGGTGCTGCTGGCGCTGCAGCCCGACTTCGGTCAGGCCTCGCTTGTGCTCTTCAGCTGGATGGTGATGTATTTCATCGCTGGCGCGCCGATCTTCCTGCTGACCGGCATCGCCGGTCTGACCGCGGCGGGCGGGCTTTTCGCCTATAACATGTCCGAACACTTTGCCCGTCGTATCAATGGCTTCCTGAGCACCGAGATCGACCCGCGCACGCAGATCGGCTATGCCACGAACGCGATCCAGGAGGGCGGCTTCTTCGGCGTCGGCGTCGGCGAGGGCACGGTGAAATGGTCGCTGCCCGACGCACACACCGACTTCATCATCGCCGTCGCGGCCGAGGAATACGGCCTCATTCTGGTGATGATCATCATCGCGCTTTACGCCATCGTCGTCGTGCGCTCGCTGCTGCGGCTGATGCGCGAGCGTGACCCCTTCACCCGGCTGGCGGGCTCGGGGCTTGCCTGCGCCTTCGGTGTGCAGGCGCTGATCAACATGGGCGTGGCGGTGCGTCTGCTGCCGGCGAAGGGGATGACGCTGCCCTTCGTCAGCTATGGCGGCTCGTCGGTCATCGCCTCGGGCATCGCGCTTGGCTTCCTCCTGGCGCTGACCCGCACCCGGCCGCAGGGCGAGCTCTCCGACATCCTCGCCCGCCGCAAGTGAAGGAGGCCGCGATGGCCGCTCCGAAAGCCCCGCTTCTGCTGATCGCCGCGGGCGGCACCGGCGGGCACATGTTCCCCGCGCAGGCGCTGGCCGAGGCGATGGTGCGCCGCGGCTGGCGGGTCAAGCTGTCGACCGATGCGCGCGGCGCGCGCTATGCCGGCGGCTTCCCGCATGTCGTCCATGTCGAGGAAGTGGCCTCGGCCACCTTCGCGCGCGGTGGGGCGCTGGCGAAGCTCGCCGTGCCGTTCCGCATCCTTGGCGGCATCTTCACCGCGATCCGGCACGATCTGGCTGACCGCCCGGCCGCGGTGGTGGGTTTTGGCGGCTATCCGACGATCCCCGCGCTCAGCGCCGCGTGGCTCTTGCGCGTGCCGCGCGCGATCCACGAGCAGAACGGCGTGATGGGGCGGGTGAACCGGATCTTTGCCGGCCATGTCGACGCCTTCGCCTGCGGCACCTGGCCCACCGATCTGCCGCCCGGCGTGGCGGGGGTGCACACCGGCAACCCGGTGCGTGCCGCGATCATCGAATGCGCCGCCGCCCCCTACACCCCGCCGGGCGAGGGGGCGCTTTCGATGCTGGTGATCGGCGGCTCGCAGGGCGCGCGGGTGCTCTCCGACGTCGTGCCCGTGGCGCTGGCCGCGCTGCCCGCGCCGCTGCGCGCCCGGCTGCGCGTTGCCCATCAGGCCCGCCCCGAGGATATGGAGCGCGTCACGGCGGCCTATGCCGCGGCCGGCATCGCCGCCGAGGTCGAACCCTTCTTCAAGGACGTGCCGCGCCGGCTGGCCGAGTGCCAGCTTGTGATCTCGCGCTCGGGCGCCTCGTCGGTCGCCGACATCTCGGTGATCGGGCGCCCCGCGATCCTGATCCCCTATGCCGCCGCCACCGGCGATCACCAGACGGCGAATGCCCGCGGCCTGACCGAGGCCGGTGCCGCGATCCTCGTGCCCGAGGCACAGGCCACGGCCGAGAGCATCTCGGTCCAGGTCGCGCTGGTTCTGGACAATCCCGAGGGTGCGGTGCAGATGGCGCAGGCCGCGCTCGGATACGGCATCCCCGATGCCACCGGGCGGCTGGTCGAAATCGTCGAGAAACTTGCAGGACAACCGAAATGAGCGCTGCCGCCACGAAACTTCCCGGGGAACTGGGCCCGATCCACTTCATCGGCATCGGCGGCATCGGCATGTCGGGCATTGCCGAAGTGCTGATCACGCTCGGCTACAAGGTGCAGGGCTCGGATGCCAAGGCCTCGAAGATCACCGACCGGCTGGTCGAGCTGGGCGCGACCTTCCACGAGGGGCAGCGCGCCGGGAACATCACCGACGACGTCGCGGTGGTGGTGATCTCTTCGGCGATCAAGAAGGGCAACCCCGAACTCGAGGAGGCGCGCCGGCGCAAGCTGCCGGTGGTGCGCCGCGCCGAGATGCTGGCCGAGCTGATGCGACTGAAGTCGAACATCGCGATCGCCGGCACCCATGGCAAGACCACGACGACGACGATGGTGGCGACGCTGCTCGACAAGGGCGGCTTCGATCCGACCGTGATCAACGGCGGCATCATCCACGCCTATGGCTCGAACGCGCGGGCGGGCGAGGGCGAGTGGATGGTGGTCGAGGCCGATGAATCCGACGGCTCGTTCAACCGGTTGCCGGCGACCATCGCGATCGTCACCAACATCGACCCCGAGCACATGGAGCACTGGGGCACGATCGAGAACCTGCGCCAGGGCTTCTACGATTTCGTCACCAACATCCCGTTTTACGGCATGGCGGTGTGCTGCACCGACCACCCCGAGGTCCAGG
The DNA here is from genome assembly GCF_004022265.1 of Paenirhodobacter ferrireducens. GTDB lineage: Bacteria > Pseudomonadota > Alphaproteobacteria > Rhodobacterales > Rhodobacteraceae > Rhodobacter > Rhodobacter ferrireducens. The sequence goes on along the minus strand of NZ_SAVB01000016.1, from coordinate 54,230 downwards.
CCCTTGTCGGCCGCGTCACCGACCGCCGCGTCACGACCTTCGGCTTCAACGCCCAGGCCGATGTGCGCGCGGTCAACCTCAGCTTCTCGGAAGGCCGGGCGCATTTCGACGTTCTGCTGCAAAACGAGGGCCCCGAGGCGAAGATCGAGGGCTGTTCGCTGCCGATGCCGGGCAACCACAACGTCTCGAACAGCCTTGCGGCGATCGCCGTGGCGCGCCACCTTGGCATGAAGAAGGACGAGATCCGCGCCGCACTCGCGCAGTTCGGCGGCGTCAACCGGCGCTTCACCAAGGTGGGCGAGGTGCTGGGCGGCGTCACCATCATCGACGATTACGGCCACCACCCGGTCGAGATCGCGGCGGTGCTGAAGGCGGCGCGGCAATATGTGTCGGGCACGCCGGGCGCACGGGTGATCGCGGCGCATCAGCCGCACCGCTACTCGCGCCTGCACAACCTCTTCGACGATTTCTGCACCTGCTTCAACGAGGCCGACGTGGTGGCGATCGCCGATGTCTATGCCGCGGGCGAGGACCCGATCCCGGGCGCCACGCGCGACGACCTCGTCGCCGGGCTGATCCGTCACGGCCACCGCCACGCCCGCGCCCTCTTCCACGAGGAAGACCTCGCGCGGCTGGTGAAGGAGCAGGCGCGGCCGGGCGACATCGTGGTCTGCCTCGGCGCCGGCACGATCTCGGCCTGGGCGAACAACCTGCCCAACATCCTCGGCGCCTGAGATGGCGCAGGGCGAGGAGCTGAAGCGTCGCCTCGGCCCCGTCCTGCTGACCGCCTATGGCGTGGGTGTCATGGTCGGCGCCGGCATCTATGTGCTGGTCGGCGCCGTTGCCGGGCATGCGGGCGGCTGGACGCCGCTTGCCTTCGTGCTCGCTGGCCTCATTGCCGCGCCCTCGGCGCTCTCCTATGCCGAGCTTTCCACCCGCCTGCCCGAAGCCGCGGGGGAGGTCGCCTATGTCGAGGCGGGGCTTGCCTCGCGCGCGCTTGGCGTGCTCGTCGGGCTTGCCATCGTGCTCTCGGGGGTGATCTCGGCCGCGGCGGTGCTGCGCGGCGGGGTGGGCTATCTGACGCTCCTGCTGCCGCTGCCTTCGGCGCCGCTGATCTTTGCCCTCGGCCTGCTGTTGACGGTGATCGCGCTCTGGGGGGTGCTGGAGTCGATCGGTTTCGCCGCGATCCTGACGGTGATCGAGGTCGCGGGGCTTTTGCTGGTGATCTGGGCCGGGGCAGGGGCACCGGCGGCGGCCCCGCTCGCCACCGCAGTGCCGTGGTCGGGGATTGCCGCGGGGGCGGCGCTGGCCTTCTTCGCCTTCATCGGCTTCGAGGATATCGTGAACATGGCCGAGGAGGTGCGTGACCCGACCCGCACCCTGCCGCGCGCGATCCTGGCCGCGCTCGTCATCACCACGCTCCTCTATGTTGCGGTCTCGGCCGCCGCGGTCCATGCCGTGGCGCCCGCCGATCTTGCCCTTTCGGAAAGCCCGCTCGCCGAGGTCTGGGCCCGGGCCTCGGCGCCGCAGGCGCTGTTGCCGGCGATTGCGGTCGCTGCCGCGCTGAACGGGGTGCTGGCGCAGATCGTGATGGCGGCGCGGGTGCTTTACGGTCTTGGCCGGCGGTTGCCGGCACTCGGCGTCTTCCGCCATATCCACCCGCGGCTTGGCACGCCGGTGGCGGCGACGCTTCTCGCGGGCGGGCTGATGCTGGTTGCGGCGCTTGCGCTGCCGGTCGCGGCGCTGGCGCAGCTCACCACCACTGTGCTGCTGTGCGTCTTCGTGCTGGTGAACCTCGCTCTGATCGGGCTGAAGCGGCGCGCGCCCGTGGCGCCCTTCCGCGTGCCGATGGTGGTGCCGGTCTTCGGCGCGCTCGCCTCGGGCGCGGCGCTTGCCGCCTCGTTTGCGGGGCTGGCATGAGCGCCCCGCTGATTGCCGCCTGCCTCTGGGCGCTGATCGCCACGCTGATCGGCCTCGCACCGCGCCGCTTTCACTGGCCGGGCGGTATCGCGCTGATCGTCACCGGCCTGCCGCTGCTGGTCTGGGTCTTCGTGAGTGACGGGCCGGTGCTTGGCGTGCTGCTGCTTGCCGCGCAGGCCTCGGTGCTGCGCTGGCCGCTGCGCTTCCTCGCCCGCCGTCTGCTCCGCATCGGACGCAAGGCCGGGGGCTGAGCGCGACACTGGTGCGCGCAGGCCTTGCGGCCTATCCTGCCCGCACAAGGCAGGAGGCCCAGATGCGCTTCACCGTCCGTCATCTCACCCGCTACGGCTATTCCGCGCCGGTCCGGCTCGGCCCGCAGCGTCTGCGGCTGAGCCCGCGGCCCGAGGGCGTGACGCTGCATTCGGCCGAGATCGCGGTGACGCCGGCGCCGGTGACCCGGGTCGACCGCACCGACGTCTGGGGCAACCCGCTGACCCGGCTGACCTTCGGCCGCAAGACCCGCGAGCTGGTGATCGAGAGTCGCTTCACCCTCGACACCCATGCGCCGGCGCCGCTGGTCGAGGCGCTGCCGGCGCTGCCCTGGCCGGTGGCGGCGCCGGCGGCCTTCCTGCCGGCCGAGCCCGTTGCGCCCGAGGTCGCGGCTTTCGCCGCCAGCCTTGCCGCCGCCACCCGCGGCCGGGCCGGGGACTTTCTTGCCGCGCTGAACGAGACGCTGTTTACCCGCACCGATCGCCATATCCGCCTGACCGGCAATGCCCAGAGCCCGGCCGAGACGCTGGCGACGGCGAAGGGCGCCTGCCGCGATCTGACCATGCTGTTCATCGCCGCGGCGCGCACGCAGGGGATCCCGGCGCGCTTCGTCTCGGGCTATCAGGCGGAGGCCGAAAGCGTCGATGGCCGGCGCCACCTGCACGCCTGGCCCGAGGTGTGGCTACCCGGGCAGGGCTGGCGCGGCTATGACCCGACGCATGGGGTGGCGGTGACGGATGGCCATGTGGCGCTGTGTGTGGCGCCGGGGCAGGCGGGCACGCTGCCGCTCGAGGGCGGGTTCCGCGGGCCGGAGGTGACGACGACGCTCGACTACGAGGTGGTGATCGACACCACCGACCGAGCCGCCGACTGAGCTCTTGCCCGGCCGCGGGCGGCGGGCTAAGCGAGAGGATATGGACAGCATCGCCTATACCCCGCGCGGCACGCTCAGCCGCAATCGCCCGCTCGCCGATCTCACCTGGCTGCGCGTCGGCGGCCCGGCCGACTGGTTCTTCCAGCCCGCCGATGCCGAGGACCTTGCGGCCTTCCTGGCCGCGCTGCCGGCCGAGGTGGCAGTCTTCCCGATGGGGGTGGGGTCGAACCTGATCGTGCGCGACGGCGGCATCCGGGCGGTGGTGATCCGTCTTGGCCGCGGCTTCAACGCGATCGAGGTGCAGGCCGACGCGGGGCGGGTGCGTGCGGGGACCGCGGCGCTGGACGCCCATGTCGCGCGGCGCGCGGCCGAGGCGGGGCTCGATCTGACCTTCCTGCGCACCATTCCGGGCTCGATCGGCGGGGCCGTGCGGATGAATGCGGGCTGTTATGGCAGCTATACCGCCGACCACCTGATCGAGGTCGAGGCGGTGCTGCGCTCGGGCGAGCGTGTGGTGATCCCGGCGGCGGATCTGCATCTGGCCTATCGCTCGAGCACGCTTCCAGAGGGGGCGGTGCTGGTGGGCGCCACCTTCCGCGCCGAACGGGGCGAGCCCGCGGCGCTCGAGGCGCGGATGGCCGATCAGATCGCGAAGCGCGACGCCTGCCAGCCGACGAAGGAGCGCTCGGCCGGCTCGACCTTCCGCAACCCGGCGGGGTTCTCCTCGACCGGGCGGGCCGATGACGTGCACGATCTGAAGGCCTGGAAGGTGATCGACGAGGCGGGGATGCGCGGCGCGCGGCGCGGCGGGGCGCAGATGAGTGAGATGCACTCCAATTTCCTGATCAATACCGGCGGTGCCACGGCACAAGATCTAGAGGGGCTGGGCGAGGACGTCCGCAAAAAGGTTTTGCAGACGCAGGGAATTTCGCTAGAGTGGGAAATCATGCGCGTCGGCGAATATTGATCCGCGGCGCGCGGGTGTTGCGATAATTATTCCACGGGGGCAAACCCCGGGAGAGGCGAAAGTGGCGGGCATGTCGAGCAGGGCATCCCACCTTGTGGCGGTCTTGATGGGCGGACCTTCCGCGGAGCGGGAAGTGTCTCTGTCGAGCGGGCGCGAATGCGCCAAGGCGCTCAGGGTGGCGGGATTCGAGGTCATCGAGATCGACGCGGGGCCGGACCTGCCGGCGCAGCTGGCCGCCGCCAAGCCCGATTGCGTGTTCAACGCGCTGCATGGCCGCTGGGGCGAGGACGGTTGCGTTCAGGGCCTGCTCGAATGGCTGCGTCTGCCCTATACCCATTCGGGCGTACTGGCCTCGGCGCTGGCGATGGACAAGACCCGTTCCAAGGCCGCCTATCGCGCCGCCGGGTTGCCGGTGGTGGAAAGCGTGCTGGCGACGAAGGCCGAGGTCGGCGCGGCCCATGTTCTGCCCGTGCCCTATGTGGTCAAGCCCAACAACGAGGGCTCCTCGGTCGGCGTCTACATCGTCACCGAAGGCTCGAACGGGCCGCCGCAGCTGTCTGCCGCGATGCCCGAGACGGTGATGGTCGAGACCTATGCACCGGGCCGCGAGCTGACCTGCTCGGTGATGGAAGATCACGCGCTTGCAGTGACCGAGATCATCACCACCGGCTGGTATGACTACAACGCAAAGTATGCCGAGGGCGGCTCGCGCCACGTCTGTCCGGCGGATCTGCCCGAGGACGTGTTCCGCGCCTGTCAGGATTACGCCGTGCGTGCCCACAAGGCGCTTGGCTGCCGGGGCCTGTCGCGCACCGATTTCCGCTGGGACGACAGCCGCGGCGTCGCGGGCATCGTGCTGCTCGAGACCAACACACAGCCCGGGATGACGCCGACCTCGCTTGCCCCGGAACAGGCGGCGGCCGAGGGGATCTCGTTCCCCGAGCTCTGCCGCTGGATGGTGGAGGACGCCTCATGCGATCGCTGAAGGCGGAACCGCGCTACCTGTTGCAGGCCGGCCAGCGCCGGGTGATGATCCGGTCGCGCGCGAACGGCGCGCGGCGCGATCCGGCGCCCTCGCGGCTCGCGTTCCGGTTGCAGCGGCTGTGGCTGACCCCCTTCGTGCGCGCCTTCACCCGCATCGGTGTGCCGGTCTTCGTCGTCACCCTCGGGCTCGGCCTCTGGCTGGGCGACGAGGGGCGGCGGGCCGATGCGATGGCGAAGCTCGAGGACATCAAGCTCTCGATCCAGAACCGGCCCGAGTTCCGCGTCTCGACCCTGACCGTCGAAGGCGCGAGCCCCGAGGTCGAACAGGCGGTGCGTGCGATGCTGCCGGTTCAGCTTCCGGCCTCGCGCTTTGCCATCGACCTCGTCGCCTATCACGACACCATCGCCCGTCTTGATGCGGTGAAGGACGTGTCGCTGATCGTGCGCACCGGCGGCGCGCTCGATGTCAAGGTGACCGAGCGCGAGCCGGTGATCCTGTGGCGCACCCCGTCAGGGATCGAGATGCTCGACGAGATGGGGCATCGCACCGCCTCGCTGACCCGCCGCGACGCGCGCCCCGACCTGCCGCTGATCGCGGGGGAGGGGGCGGACGAGGCCGTGCCCGAGGCGCTGCTGATCCTGGCCGCGGCGCAACCGATCCTGCCGCGGGCGCGCGGTCTGGTGCGGATGGGCGAGCGGCGGTGGGATCTGGTCCTCGACCGCGATCAGCGCATCCTTCTGCCCGAGGAGAACCCGGTGCAGGCGGTCGAGCGGGTGCTCGCCCTCGATGCCGCCGAAGACCTGCTGAACCGCGATTTCACCCGGCTCGACATGCGCAATGCAGACCGTCCGACGATCCGTCTCAGCGCTCCGGCGCTGGCCCAGTATCAGGCGATCAGCGCCGGCGCGCTGAACAGTGTGAAGGTGTCCCAATGACCGATCTCTACCAGGCCCAGCGGGCGATGCGGAACATGCGCAAGGCGGCCCTTCAGCGCGGGGTCGTCGCCCTTCTCGACATCGGCTCGTCGAAGATCGCCTGTCTCGTGCTGCGCTTCGACAATGACGACGCGGTGCGCGAGGCCGAGGGGGTCGGTTCCCTCGCCGGGCAGTCGAGCTTCCGCGTCATCGGTGCCGCCACCACCCGCTCGCGCGGCGTGCGCTTTGGCGAGATCGACGCCATGGCCGAGACCGAGCGCGCGATCCGCACCGCGGTGCAGGCGGCGCAGAAGATGGCCAACACCCGCGTCGACCATGTCATCGCCTGCTTCTCGGGCGCCGTGCCGCGCAGCTACGGCCTGGCCGGCGAGGTCGAGGTGATGGGGACGCAGGTGGACGAGCAGGATCTCGCCCGCGTGCTTGCCTCCTGCGACATGCCCGACATCGGGTCGGGCCGCGAGGTGCTGCATGCCCATCCGGTCAATTTCGCCCTCGATCACCGTTCGGGGCTGAATGATCCGCGCGGCCATGTCGGCGCGCGGCTCGCGGTCGACATGCACCTGCTCAGCGTCGATGCGGCGGCGGTGCAGAACCTGATCTATTGCATCCGGCGCTGCGACCTCGAACTCGCGGGGATCGCCTCCTCGGCCTATGTCTCGGGGATGAGCTCGCTCGTCGAGGACGAGCAGGAGCTCGGCGCGGCCTGCATCGACATGGGGGGCGGTGCCACCGCGGTGTCGATCTTCATGAAGAAGCACATGATCTTTGCCGATGCGGTGCGGATGGGCGGCGATCACGTCACCCGCGACATCGCCGCGGGGCTGCAGGTGCCGATGGCCACGGCGGAGCGGATCAAGACCTTCCATGGCGGTGTCGTCGCGACCGGCATGGACGACCGCGAGATGATCGAGCTGGCCGGCAATTCGGGCGACTGGGAAAAGGACCGTCGCCGCGTCAGCCGTGCCGAGCTGATCGGCATCATGCGGCCGCGCGTCGAGGAGATCCTCGAGGAGGTGCGGACGCTTCTGGATGTCGCGGGCTTCGACCACCTGCCGAGCCAGCAGATCGTGCTGACCGGCGGCGCCAGCCAGATCCCCGGCCTCGACGGGCTGGCGGCCCGGATCCTCGGCCAGAATGTGCGTCTTGGCCGGCCCCTGCGGGTGCAGGGGCTGCCGCAGGCCGCGACCGGCTCTGGCTTCTCCTCTGTCGTCGGGCTCGCGCTCTTTGCCGCGCATCCGCAGGACGAATGGTGGGATTTCGAGATTCCGGCCGAGAAGCTGGGCGGCCGGTCGTTCCGGCGCGCGCTGCGCTGGTTCCGCGACAACTGGTGAAACGCAAGGGCCGGGCTGCTCCTGCTTGTTTTCCACCAGATGCAGAGGTATGCGCGAAATACCGCTGAATGGATGCGGCTGCGCTCCAGATTTTGTGCTTCCCCTGTGTTTTTTGAGTGACGTTTCTCGGATTCGCGGATAAAACTAAGGGAATTACGGGGACGTTTCGGCCGGGGACAGGGCCGATCAGCACAAAACACAGGCGGAAACCCATGACCTTGAATCTGATGATGTCGGATCACGAAGACCTCAAGCCGCGGATCACCGTGTTCGGCGTCGGTGGTGCGGGCGGCAACGCGGTCAACAACATGATCGAGAAGCAGCTCGACGGGGTCGAGTTTGTCGTGGCCAACACCGATGCGCAGGCGCTGCAGCAGTCGCGCTCGCAGGCGCGGGTGCAGATGGGCCTGAAGGCGACCGAGGGGCTGGGCGCGGGGGCGCGTCCCTCCGTCGGCGCCGCCGCCGCCGAGGAAAGCATCGAGGCGATCGTCGATCATCTCGCCGGTGCCCACATGTGCTTCATCACCGCCGGCATGGGCGGCGGCACCGGCACCGGCGCTGCGCCGATCATCGCACAGGCCGCGCGCGAGCTTGGCGTGCTGACCGTGGGCGTGGTGACCAAGCCGTTCCAGTTCGAGGGCGCGAAGCGGATGCGTCAGGCTGAGCAGGGCCTCGAGGCGCTGCAGAAGGTCGTCGACACCCTGATCATCATCCCGAACCAGAACCTGTTCCGTCTGGCGAACGAGCGCACCACCTTCACCGAAGCCTTCGCGATGGCCGACGACGTGCTCTATCAGGGCGTGAAGGGCATCTCCGACCTGATGGTCCGCCCCGGCCTGATCAACCTCGACTTTGCCGACGTCCGCTCGGTGATGGATGAGATGGGCAAGGCGATGATGGGCACCGGCGACGCCTCGGGCGACGACCGTGCGATCCAGGCCGCCGAGAAGGCGATCGCCAACCCGCTGCTTGACGAGATCTCGCTCAAGGGTGCCAAGGGCGTGCTGATCAACATCACCGGCGGCTATGACCTGACGCTGTTCGAACTTGACGAAGCCGCGAACCGCATCCGCGAAGAGGTCGATCCGGACGCCAACATCATCGTCGGCTCGACGCTCGATCCGGACATGGAAGGGATGATGCGGGTTTCGGTCGTCGCGACCGGGATTGACGCCACCCCGGCCGCCGTCGAGGTGCCGGTGCCGCGCCGCACCATGGCCGAGCCGCTGAAGTCGGGTCACAACGAGCCGGCTGCCGCTCCGGCCGCCGCCGCGCATCATGTGGCGCCGCAGCCGGCGCCGCAGGCCGCGCCCGAGCGCAACCTTTTCGACGCGCCCGCCGCCCCGGCGCCGCAGCCTGTCACGCGCGAGGTCTCGGACGAGCTGCCGCCGCCCGCCTACCAGCCGCGCGCGGCTGCCGCACCGGCCCGCGAGCTGCATGTCGAGGAAGACGCGGGCTCCTTCGTTGCGCCGCGTCCGCGCGCGCCCGGCACGCCCTCGCCCGAGGCGCTGGCCCGGCTGCAGGCTGCGGTGAACAAAGCCCCGTCGCAGCCCGGCCAGGCCCGTCCCGCGGCTCCGCAGATGGGCGCCGGCCGTGCGCCGATGCCGCAGCCGGCCGCCGAGAAGCCGCGCTTCGGCATCAACTCGCTGATCAACCGGATGACCGGCCATGCCGCCGAGCCGCAGGCACCGCAGCACGCGCCGCAGCAGGCCTATCGCCCCGCCGCCCCGCAGCGTCCGAGCTACGAGGACGAGGCCGAACACGATCAGGACCGCATCGAGATCCCCGCGTTCCTGCGGCGTCAGGCGAACTGACGAGTTCACAAAACGTGCATGAAAGAGCCGGGGAAACCTGGCTCTTTTCTTTTTATATTCAGGCCCTTGGACCGTATTCGGCGAGGATTTGCCGCGCCGCCGCAGCAATGTTTCAGTTTGTTGCAAAGAGTGAATTGTGATGTCGCCCGGTCTTGCCTAACTGACACTTGCAGGCCCCGGCATGGACCGGAGCTGCACTGTGAACAGGAGACGCTCGTGCAGACGACCTTGGCAAATCCGGTGACCTTTGACGGCGTGGGCCTGCACTCGGGGGCCCCGGTGCACATGGTGCTGCGTCCGGCGCCGGCGGGCACGGGCATCGTCTTCCACCGCACCGACGTGACCGACCGCAACCCGCGTGTTCCGGCGCGGTGGGACACTGTCACCCCGTCGAAACTCTGCACGCTGATCGAGAATGCGGACGGCGTCTCGGTTTCGACCATTGAACATATCATGGCGGCACTTGCGGGCCTTGGCATCCGCAACGCGCTGATCGACATCGACGGCCCCGAGGTTCCGATCCTCGACGGCTCCTCGGCGCCCTTCGTGCGCGCGATCCGCCGCGCCGGCCTGCGCTCGCTGCCCGGGCCGGTGCAGGCGATCCGCATCCTGCGTCCGGTCGAGGTGCGCGAGGGCGAGGCCGTGGCGCGGCTGGAACCGGCTGCCGAATTCGAGATCGACTTCACCATCGACTTCACCGATGCCGCGATCGGCCATCAGGAAAAACGGCTGAAGATGGCGAATGGTGCCTTCGTGCGCGAGCTGATGGACAGCCGCACCTTCTGCCGTCAGGCCGATGTCGATTACATGCAGTCGCACGGGCTTGCCTTGGGCGGCACCTACGAGAATGCGGTGGTCATCGACGGCGACAAGGTGCTCAGCCCCGGCGGGCTGCGTCACGAGGACGAGGCGGTGCGCCACAAGATGCTCGACGCCATGGGCGACCTCGCGCTGGCCGACGCGCCGATCGTCGGGCGCTATGTCGGCACGCGCTCGGGTCATGCGATGACCAACCGTCTGCTGCGGGCGCTCTTTGCCGACCGCACCGCCTGGATCTGGGAAGACTGCACTCCCGCCCAGGTTCACAGCCTGCCCGGCGCAGGCGTTTGCCGGCCGGTTGCGGTGGCTGCGCGCTGAGCTTGGCGGCGATGCGCGCGCAGGGGTCCTCCGGCGCGAAAGGCGTTTTGCGCCCCGGATTTTTCTGTGCTAGGAGGAGCGAAGCAGCCGCCCCGTGGGGCGGGCTTGGCAGGGCACCGGGGCTGAAACTCCCGGGCGGAATCGGGAAGAGGCAGGGCATGGCACTGGGCAGAACCGCGGCGCTTCGGGTCGGTAGTTTCGTGCTCGTCGCGGCGCTGGCCGCCTGCGGCGGCGGCTCGAACAAAGAGCCCCCGCTCGAGAATTTCACCGCCCAGCAGATCTATGAGCGCGGCGAATACGAGCTCGAGGTCGGCAATCCGCGTCGCCCGTCCGAGGCGCTGCGCTATTTCTCCGCGGTCGAGCGGCTCTATCCCTATTCGGAATGGGCAAAGCGCGCGCTGATCATGGAAGTCTATGCCCAGCACAAGGCGAAGAAATACGAAGAGGCGCGGTCTTCGGCGCAGCGATTCCTCGACACCTATCCGGGCGACGAGGATGCGGCCTATGCGAAATATCTGCTGGCGCTCTCCTATTACGACCAGATCGACGAGGTCGGCCGCGACCAGGGGCTGACCTTCCAGGCGCTGCAGTCGCTGCGCGAGGTGATCGAGCAATATCCCGACAGCGACTATGCGCGTTCGGCGATGCTGAAGTTCGACCTTGCCTTCGACCATCTCGCGGCGAAGGAAATGGAGATCGGGCGCTACTATCTGAAGCAGGGCCATTACACCGCCGCCATCAACCGCTTCCGCGTGGTGGTCGAGCAGTTCCAGACCACGACGCAGACGCCCGAGGCGCTCGAGCGGCTGGTCGAGGCCTATCTCGCTCTCGGCATCACCGACGAGGCGCAGACGGCCGGCGCGATTCTCGGCCACAACTTCCAGTCCTCGCCCTTCTACGACGATGCCTATCGCCTGCTGAAGAAGCAGGGGCTGAGCCCCGAGGCGAAGGGCGACAGCTGGCTGTCGAAGATCTATCGCCAGGTGATCAAGGGCGAGTGGCTCTGACCGCGCGCGCCTGAGGGGCCGATATGCTGCGCACGCTCGACATCCGCGATATGCTTCTGATTGACCGGCTGGAACTCGATTTCCGGCCGGGCCTGACCGTGCTCACCGGCGAGACCGGGGCGGGCAAGTCGATCCTGCTCGACTGCCTCGGCTTCGTGCTGGGCTGGCGCGGCCGGGCCGAGCTCGTGCGCAAGGGCGCCGAGCAGGGGGAGGTTACTGCCGTGTTCGAGCTGCCCGCGGGCCATGCCGCGCGCGCGGTGCTCGACGAGGCCGGCATCCCGGTGGGCGAAGAGCTGATCCTGCGTCGGGTGAACGCGCTTGATGGCCGCAAGACCGCCTGGATCAACGATCGGCGGGCAAGCGGCGAGGTGCTGCGCGCGGTCTCGGCGACGCTTGTCGAGCTGCACGGTCAGCAAGATGACGGCGGGCTGCTGAATGCCCGCGGCCACCGCGCCCTGCTCGATGCCTTCGCCGGTCACGAAGATCTGATCGCCGCCACCCGCAGCGCCTGGAGTGCGCGGGCCGGGGCGGCAAAGCGCCTCGCCGCGGCGCAAGCGGCGCTGGCTGCGGTGAAGGAGGAGGAAGACTTCCTGCGCCACGCCGTGGCCGAGCTCGACACGCTCGACCCGCAGCCGGGCGAGGAGGCGACGCTCGACGCCGCCCGCCGCAGCATGCAAGGCGCCGAACGGATCCGCGCCGATGTCGCCCGCGCGTTGCAGATCCTTGGCCCCGAGGGCGCCGAGGGCGCGCTGCGCGATGCCGACCGCTGGTTGCAGGGCGCGGCCGAGAAGGCCGAGGGCCGGCTTGACGGCCCGCTTTCGTCGCTCGACCGGGCGCTGATCGAGTTGGGCGAGGCGGCACAGGGGGTGGAGATCGCGCTCGAGGCGCTGAGCTTCGATCCGCGTGCGCTCGAGTCCTGCGAGGAGCGGCTGTTCGCGATCCGCGCGCTGGCCCGCAAGCATGGCGTGCTGCCCGATGAGCTGGGCGGGTTCGCGGCCGAGCTGCGCGCCCGCCTGGCCGCGCTCGATGCCGGCGAGGCGGGGATTGCCGCGCTCGAGGCCGAGGTCGCGGGCTGCGACGCCGCCTATCGCGTGGCGGCGGCCACGCTGTCCACCGCGCGGGCCGAGGCCTCGGTGCGGCTTGATGCGGCAATGGCGGCCGAGCTTGCGCCGCTGAAACTTGAGCGCGCGGTCTTCGAGACGCAGATCGCACCGGGCGAGCCCGGCCCCGAGGGCACGGATGCCGTGGCCTTCACCGTGGCGACCAACCCGGGGGCGCCCGCGGGGCCCCTGAACCGCATCGCCTCGGGCGGCGAGCTGTCGCGTTTCCTGCTCGCGCTCAAGGTCGTTCTGGCACGCGGCGCCGATGCGCTGACGCTGATCTTCGACGAGATCGACCGCGGTGTCGGCGGCGCGACGGCGGATGCCGTGGGGCGGCGTCTGGCGAAGCTGTCGCACAGCGCTCAGGTGCTGGTCGTCACCCACAGCCCGCAGGTGGCGGCGCGCGGCAACACCCATTTCCGCGTGGCGAAATCGGTCAGCGACGGCATGACCACCTCGCGCGTCAGCGTGCTGAGCGCGGCCGAGCGGGTGGACGAGATCGCCCGGATGATCTCGGGCGCCGAGGTCACCGGGGCGGCCCGCGCCGCGGCGCAGGAACTGATCGCGGGTTAGAGCGGCAGGAACTCGACCACGTCGCCCGCCTTGCGCGGACCGTCGCCCAGTGGCCGGATCAGCAGCGCATCGGCCTCGGCCAGAAGCCGCATCCGCGCCGAATCCTGACTTTCGACCGGCAGGATCTGCGGCAGGCTCTCGCCCGGCACGAGGCGCGCGCGCATGTAATGGGTGCGCGGGCCGGTCGGGCCGACATCGGCCCCCAGAACCGCGCGGGCGGGCACCGGGCGGCCGTCGAAGCCCTGCATCTTCGCGAGCATCGGGCGCAGGAACAGAAGGGCGCAGACCGTGGCCGAGACCGGGTTTCCGGGCAGGCCGAGCAGCGCCGTTGCGCCCACCCGCCCCGCCATCAGCGGCTTGCCCGGGCGCATCGCGATCTTCCAGAAGGCGCGCTCGAGGCCCAGCTCGGCCGCGACGGCGCCGACGAGGTCATGCTCGCCCACCGAGGCACCGCCCGCGGTGACGACAAGGTCGGCCCCTTCGGCCAGCGAGAAGGCAAAGCGCAGGCTGTCTTCGGTGTCGCGCGCGATCGGCAGCATCCGCACCTCGGCGCCGGCCTCTTCCGCAAGCGCCGCCAGCACGAAGCTGTTCGAGCTGAGGATCTGATCGGGGCCCGGCGCCTCGCCCGGCATCACCAGCTCGTCGCCGGTCGCGATCAGCGCGACGACGGGGCGGCGGTGCACTGACAGCGTGGCGACGTTCATCGCCGCGATCAGGCCGAGATCGCGCGCGGTCAGCGGCGCACGGGGGAAGTACTCCATCCCCTCGGCGAAGTCCTGTCCGCGCGGGCGGATGTTGTCGGAGGACGAGAGCGCCTCGGGCAGGGTGATCGTGTCGCCCTCGCGCGTCACGTCCTCCTGCAGCACCACCACGCCGCCCGGGGCGGGGCAGGGGGCGCCGGTGAAGATCCGCACCGCCTGACGGGGGGCAAGCGGGCCGGCATAGCCGCGCCCGGCGGCGGCCTCGCCCTCGACGCGCAAGCGCGCGCCCGGGCGGTGATCGGCGGCGGCAAGCCAATAGCCATCCATCGCCGAGGCGTCGAAGGGCGGCTGCGTCAGCGTGGCGTGCACCGGGGCGGCGAGCACCCGGCCGAGCCCCGCGCGCAGCGGCACCGTCTCGGCCGGCAGCGGCGCCACCAGTGCCAGAACCTTGTCGAGCGCCTCGGAGACCGGGATCATCGCGTCGCCTCGTAGCGGCCGGACTTGCCGCCGTCTTTCAGCACCACGCGGATGCCCCCGATCCGCATCGACTTCTCGACCGCCTTCAGCATGTCATAGATCGTCAGCGCAGCGGTGGTCACGGCAGTCAGCGCCTCCATCTCCACCCCGGTCTGGCCCGAGGTCTTCACCGTCGCCTCGATCCGGACGCCGGGCAGGCTGGCGTCGGGCGTCAGCTCGACCGAGACCTTGGTGATCGGCAGCGGGTGGCACAGCGGAATGAGATCCGAGGTGCGCTTGGCCCCCATGATCGCGGCGACGCGGGCAATGCCCAGAACGTCGCCCTTCTTCGCGGTGCCGGCGGTGACATGGGCGAGCGTCTCGGGCGTCATCACCACATGGCCCTCGGCCACGGCAACGCGGTCGGTCACCGGCTTCGCCGAGACGTCGACCATATGCGCCTGACCCTGCGCGTCGAAATGGCTGAGCCCGGTCATGCGGCCTCCAGCAGGGCCTTCGTCGCGGCGGTGACGTCCGCCTGCCGCATCAGGCTTTCGCCGATCAGGAAGCGGCGGGCGCCGACCTCGGCCATCGCCGCCATGTCGGCGCGGGTGAAGATGCCGCTTTCGCAGACGAGATCGCGGCCCTCGGCCAGGATCGTCGGCGCCAGCCGGCGGGTGACGTCCAGCGTCACCTCGAAGGTCTTCAGGTTGCGGTTGTTCACGCCCAGCAGCGGCGATTTCAGCACCGTCAGCGCGCGCTCCATCTCGGCCTCGTCATGCACCTCGACAAGCACATCCATGCCCCAGCCGGTGGCCGCATCCTCGAGCTCGGTGGCAAGCTCGTCCCCGACCGAGGCCATGATGATCAGGATGCAATCGGCGCCCCAGGCCCGCGCCTCGGCGACCTGATAGGTGTCATAGAGGAAATCCTTGCGCAGTGCGGGCAGGCTGCAGGCGCCGCGCGCCGCGACCAGGAACTCGGGCGCGCCCTGGAAGGAGGGGGCGTCGGTCAGCACCGACAGGCAGGCCGCGCCGCCGGCCTCGTAGGCGCGCGCGAGCGCCGGCGGGTCGAAATCGGGGCGGATCAGCCCTTTCGAGGGCGAGGCCTTCTTGATCTCGGCAATCAGCCCGTAGCCCGTCGCAGCCTTGGCCGCGAGCGCCTGCGCGAAACCGCGGGTCGGCGCCTGTGCGCGGGCCTCGGCCTCGACTGCGGCGAGGGGGCGCGCGGCCTTCGCCGCCGCCACTTCCTCGAGCTTGTAGGCCTTGATCCGGTCGAGAATGTTCATCCGCGCCTCCTCAGGACATCGCGCGCTTGAGCGCCCAGAGCTTGCCGCGCGCAGCGCCCGAGTCGATGCTTTCGGCCGCCATCTGCGCACCGTCCTTCAGGTTGGTGACCTTGCCCGCGACGATCAGCGCCGCCGCCGCATTCAGGCACACCGCATCGCGATAGCCGCCGCGCATGCCGTCCAGAAGCGCCGCAAAGGCCTCGGCATTCTCGTGCGGCTCGCCGCCGATGATCTCCTCGAACGGATGGACCGGCAGGCCGGCATCCTCGGGATGCACCTCGAACTCGCGGATCTCGCCGGCCTCGAGCGCCGCGACCCAGCTCACGCCGGCGATCGACAGCTCGTCGGTGCCGTCGCCGCCGTGGACCAGCCAGGCGACCTCCGAGCCGAGCGTGCGCAGCACCTCGGCCATCGGCCGGATCCAGTCGCGCGCATAGGTGCCGGTCAGCTGGCGCTTGACGCCGGCGGGGTTGGTCAGCGGCCCGAGCAGGTTGAAGATGGTGCGGGTGCCGAGCTCGACCCGGGTCGGGCCGATGTGGCGCATCGCCGGGTGGTGGATCGGCGCCATCAGGAAGGCGATGCCGGCCTCGGCCAGCGCGCGTTCGGACACCTCGGCGCCCTTCATCACATCAAGCCCCATTGCCCCAAGCGCATCGGCGGCGCCGGATTTCGAGCTGAGGTTGCGGTTGCCGTGCTTGGCCACCGGCACGCCCGCGCCCGCGACGACGAAGGCGGTGGCGGTCGAGATGTTCAGCGTGCCCTTGCCGTCGCCGCCGGTGCCGACGATGTCGATGGCGCCCGCCGGGGCGGAAATGCGGTTCATCTTCGCGCGCATCACCGCGGCGGCAGCGGCGATCTCGTCCACCGTCTCGCCGCGGGTGCGCAGCGCCATCAGGAAGCCGCCCATCTGGGCGGGCGTCGCCGTACCCTCGAAGAAGGTGGCGAAGGCGGTCTCGGCTTCCTCGCGGGTCAGGGTACGCTCGGCCGCGATGCCGATCAGGGGTTTCAACTCGCTCATGCCGTCACCTTCACTTTCGCCTCGTCGAGGAAGTTGCGCAGCATCTGGTGGCCGTGCTCGGAGGCGATGGATTCGGGGTGGAACTGCACCCCCTCGATCAGCCGCTCCCTGTGGCGCAGCCCCATGATCATGCCGTCCTCGAGCCAGGCCGTGACCTCGAGGCAGGCGGGCAGGCTCTCGCGCTCGACGATCAGCGAGTGATAGCGGGTGGCCTGGAAGGGCGAGGGCAGGCCGCGGAACACGCCCTGGCCGGCGTGGTGGATGGTGCCCATCTTGCCGTGCACGATCTCGCCCGCGCGCACCACCTTGCCGCCGAAGGCCTCGCCGATGGTCTGATGGCCGAGGCAGACGCCCAGAAGCGGCACCCCGGCCTCGGCGGCGGCGAGCGTCAGCGGCAGGCAGATGCCGGCCTGGGCGGGGTCGCAGGGCCCGGGGCTCAGCACGATCGCCTCGGCGCCCATCCCCATCGCCGCCTGCACATCCATCGCGTCGTTGCGCACGACCTTCACATCGGCGCCGAGCTCGCCGAAATAATGGACGAGATTGTAGGTGAAGCTGTCGTAATTATCGATGAGCAGGAGCATGGGGCGTTTCCTTCTGCCGCCCGGGATCCGCGACGAGATTCAGGGGATGAACCGGGGCTTGCGTCGGGCTATAGATGCTCAGAGCAGCGCGCCGGGGTCAAGGGCCGGAGGGCGGTTTGAGGGGCCTTCGGGGGCGCACGGGGCAGATTCGAGAGGGCGGGACGCATGGTTCGTGGATTGATCGCGGGGCTGGCCACGGGCGGCGTGGTCGCAGTGCTGGGGCTCGGGGCGCTGTCGCTGGTGGCGCCGCTGCCGCGGCCGAACGCGACGACCCCGCCGGCCTCGGCCACGGGCGAGGATGGGCCGGCCGCGCGTGACGCCGCGCCGCGCACGCCCCGCCTGCCTGTCCCGGCGAACAGCCCCGCGCCGATCGTGGCCGCCCCGGGTCCGACCGCCTCGGGTCCGACTGCCCCGCGTCTGGCTGCCCCGTCCGCTCCGCCCACCACGATTCCGCCCCCCCCGATCGCGCCCGCAGCACCACTCGCCGAGGCGCCCGCCCCGTCGCTGCCGCCGCCCGTGGCTCTGGCCGGTGCGGGCGATGCGGCGCCGGTTGCGCCGGCGGGCGAGGGCGTGACCGCAGCCGAGCCGGTGGTGCCGGCGGCGCCCGCTCCGGTGGCCGAGCCGACCGCCACGCCGCTGCCCGGCACGGAAACTGCCGCGCGGCCGGATGCGGTCGCCACCGCGCCGGCCTCGCCCGCTGCGCCCGAGCCGCCGCTTGCGATGCGCGAACCCGGCGCCGAGGCGCCGGTGCCGGTGCCGCCGCCCGGTGAGGTGGTGGCGCCCGAGCTGCCGCAGGCCGAGGCGGACGAGGCCGCCGTGGCCCGGGCCGTGCCGGCGCCGGCAGCCCCCGCTGCACCGTCCGCCGCCGCCGGCGCCGCGCCTGCCACGCCGAGGGCGCCCGAACCGGGGCAGGAGATCGTGCTGCTGCCCGATGGTGCGATCGTGCCGCCCGCGGCGCAGCTGCCGCGCGTGTTCAGCCCGGGGGATGCGCCGCAGGGCTTTGCCAACGCGCCCGGCACCGCGGTGAACCGGCTGCCGACGATCGGCGACGAGACGCAGGTGGCCACCGCCCCCGCGCCTGGATTCCTGCGCCCGCCCGGGACCGAGGCGCCGGCAGGCGCGCTCGCCGGAGAGCCGCCGCCCACCACCGCGGCCGTGCCCGCGCCGGCCGCACCCGCGTCCCGGGGCGACGACGCGCCGATCCGCCGCTATGGCGCGGCCTTCACGCCCGAGCCCGGCAAGCCGCTGTTCTCGGTGGTGCTGATCGACCCCGGCACGGCGGCGGGCGGGCTTGACAGCGGCACGATCAAGGCGCTCGGTCTACCGCTGACGATCGCGATCGACCCGACCCGTCCCGACGCGGCGACCGCCGCCGCCGCCTATCGCGCCGCCGGGCTCGAGGTGGCGATCCTTGCCGCGCCGCTGCCCGCGGGCGCGACGGCGCAGGATCTCGAGGTGGCGCTCGAGGCCTGGCGCACAGTGCTGCCCGAGGCGGTGGCGGTGGTCGAACCGCCGACGCCAGTGGTGCAGAACAACCGGCTCCTGTCGCAGGATCTGGTGGCGGTGCTCGGTCGCGAGGGGCTGGGGCTGGTGACGCAAAGCGGCGGCACCAATGCGGCCGAACAGCTGGCGCGTGCGGCAGGCCTGCCCGAGGTGCGGGTCTGGCGCGTGCTCGACGCCGATCGCGAGCGCGGCGCGGTGGTCGAGCGCACGCTCACCCGCGCGGCCTTCGAGGCGGCGCGCGACGGGGCGGTGACGGTGATGTTGAGCGCCTGGCCCGAGTCGATCTCGGGGCTGACGAGCTGGTCGGTGGGTGCCACCGGCTCGGTGAGCCTAGCGCCGGTCTCGGCGCTGGCGCTGGCGGCAATGCAAAACGGGGGCTGAGCGCCCCCGTTTCAGTCCTTGCGATGCCCCCGGCGGGGCAGGGGCTCAGGCGTTGCCGTGCCGCACGAACAGGCCTGCGTCCTCGGCCGCCTTGCGCAGCGCCTTCGACTTGTTGACCGATTCCTGATACTCGCCCTCGGGATCGCTGTCGAAGACGACGCCGCCGCCCGCCTGGATGTAGAGCGTCCGATCCTTCACCACCGCGGTGCGCAGCGCGATGCACATGTCCATTTCGCCATTCGCGGCGAAATAGCCGACGCCGCCGCCGTAGATGCCGCGCTTCTCGGGTTCGAGCTCGTCGATGATCTCCATCGCCCGCACCTTCGGCGCGCCCGAGACGGTGCCCGCGGGCAGACCGGCGAGCAGCGCCGAGAGCGCATCCTCGCCGTCTGCCAGTTCGCCCACGACGTTCGACACGATGTGCATGACGTGGCTGTACCGCTCGATGATGAATTTCTCGGTCGGATGCACCGTGCCGATCTTCGCCACCCGGCCGACGTCGTTGCGGCCGAGGTCGAGCAGCATCAGGTGCTCGGCCAGTTCCTTCTTGTCGGCGAGCAGCTCTTCCTCGAGTGCCTTGTCCTCGGCCGGCGTGAACCCACGCGGGCGGGTGCCGGCGATCGGCCGGATCGTCACCTCGCCCTCGCGCAGCCGCACCAGAATCTCGGGGCTGGCGCCGACGATCTGGAAGCCGCCGAAGTTCAGATAGAACATGAAGGGCGAGGGGTTGGTGCGCCGCAGCGAGCGGTAGAGCGCGAAGGGCGGCAGCGGGAAATCGGCGCGCCAGCGCTGCGCCGGCACCACCTGGAAGATGTCGCCCGCGCGGATGTAGTCCTTGGCTTTCTCGACCGCGGCCTTGTAGCCCTCGGCGGTGAAGTTCGACACCAGCGGGCCGACCTTCGCAGTCTCGCCCATCTCGCGGCTCTGGTTCGGCGCGCGGTCGAGGTCGCGCAGCGCGTCCATCACCCGCTCGGCCGCCTGGGCATAGGCCGCCCGCGCCGACAGGCCCGAGCTCTGGAACGCCGGCGCGCACAGGATCACGTCGCCCTTCACCCCGTCGAGCACCGCGACGACCGAGGGGCGCAGCAGCACCGCATCGGGCACGCCGAGCGGGTCGGGATTGCCGCCGGGCAGCTTCTCGACCAGCCGGATCATGTCATAGCCGAGATAGCCGAAGAGCCCGGCCGCCGCGGCGGGCAGGCCCTCGGGCATCTCGATCCGGCTTTCGGCGATCAGCGCGCGCAGGCTGTCGAACGGGTGGCCGGGCAGCTCCTCGAACCGCTCTTCGAACCGCGCCTGACGGTTGATCCGGGCTGTCTCGCCGCGGCATTCCCAGATCACGTCGGGCTTCATGCCGATGATCGAATAGCGCCCGCGGACCTCGCCGCCGGTGACGGATTCGAACATGAAGCTGTTCTCGCGCGCATCGGCCAGCTTCAGCATCAGCGACACGGGCGTGTCGAGATCGGCCGCAAGGCGGGCGAAGACGAGCTGGTTGCGGCCCTGTTGCCAGGCGCGCTCGAACTCTTCGAAGCTGGGGGAAAGAGCTGCCACGTCCGCCTCCTTACTGCATCTGCGCCTGCACCGCATTGATCGCGGTGCTGTCGATGGTAAGCCCGGCCTCGGTTTCCGAAGCGCGGGCGAAAAGCTCGGCAAGATCGCCCGACATCGACTGCTCGAGCCGGGTCGAGAGCACGTCATGCACCTGCTTGGTGTCGGCGGCCTGCGGATCGGCCTCGGTCACCTTGACCGGCACCACGACGAAGACGGCCTCGTCCTGCGCCACCACGGCGGCAGCGCCGGGCTTGGTGTCGAAGGCGGTGGCAAGAAGGGTCGCGGGCGCGCCCTCGACGAAGCCCGAGCGTTCGAGCCCGGTCGCGTTCGAGACCAGCAGGCCCTGATCGGCAAGGCTCGCCCCGGCCGCGACGGCGGCGACGATCTCCTCGGCGCGGTCGGTCTTCAGCTTCTTCAGCTGCGCCGCCTTCCAGCTTGCCACGACCTTGTCGCGGATCTGCTCGAAGGGGATCAGCGCAGCGGGCGTCACGCCATCGAGGCGCAGCGCGAAGACGCCGCCATCCTCGAGATTGCCGAGTTCGGGGAAGTCCTGCTCGGTCACCTTGGCGGCGGCGGTGCGGAAGCTTTCATAGGCGGCGATGCCGTCGGTGGTGTCGGGCGCCATCGAGATGTGGCCCGGCTGCATGTCGGTTTCCTTCGCCATCTCCTCGAGCGTGGCGCCGGAGGCGAGCCGGTCCTCGAGATCCGAGGTCATGTCGGAGACCATGCGCCGGGCGCGGTCCATCACCGCCTCGGTCTCGAGGTCGGGCTTGGCCTGCTCGAAGCTGGTCTCCTCGGCGGGCAGGATGCCGTTCATCTGGTAAAGCGCGGGGCCGAGGTCGCTGTCGATCGGGCCGACGGTGCCGGGCGCGGTCAGCGCGAAGACCGCGTCGCCGGCTGTGCCGAGCTCGTCCTTCGAGACTTCGCCCAGATCGGTGTCGGCCAGCGTCAGGCCGCGCTCCTTGGCGATGTCGGCAAAGCTCGCGGTGCCGGCATCAAGCTTCTGCTTCGCCGCCTCGGCCTCTGCCTTCGTCGGGAAGACGAGCTTGTCGACAAGGCGCCGCTCGGGCTGGACGAACTCGCTTTTCCGCTCCTCATAGGCCGCGCGCAGCGTCGCCTCGTCGGGCTGGACCTTGTCCTTCAGCATCTCGGGGGTGAGCCAGACATAGCTGATCTCGCGCGTCTCGGGCTTGGTGAACTCGGCTGCGTGATCCGCGTGCCAGGCCTTCAGCTCGTCCTCGCTCGGCTCGGGCAGGGTGGCGGTCAGATCGGCATCGGTGATCTCGGCGAAGGCGATGTCGCGCTTCTCGGTCACGTATTTGGTATAGGCCGCGGCCAGCGCCTCGGGCGCCTTCACGCCGCCCGCAACTGCGCCCTGCAGGATCGAGCGCGCCACGTCCGAACGCAGGCGGGTCTCGAACTGGGTCTCGGTATAGCCCTGCTGGCGCAGCGCCATGCGATAGACCTCGCGGTCGAACTTGCCGTCGACGCCCTGGAAACTGCGGATCGCCTGCACCTGGCGGCCGACCTCGGCGTTGCCGACGGAAATGCCGAGCCGGCGCGCCTGTTCGCTCACGGCGGCCTCGGCGAAGACCTGCGCCTGCACCTGCCGGTCGAGGCCGAGCGCCTTCGCCTCGGCGAAGGTCAGCGGGCGGCCAAGCTGGGCCTGCGCCGCGCTCATCCCCGAGCGCAGGGCGCGGGCATAATCGTTGATCGAGATCTCGGTGTCGCCGACCGAACCGATCGACTGCACCCGGCCCGAGAAGTTCGAGACGCCGAAGCCGCCGAGGCCAAGGACGAGCATCGCGAGCAACACCCAGACGACGACGCCCTTGCCATGGCTGCGCAGCTTGTTCGACATGCTCATTCCTCCCGGGGATCAGGCCTTTTGCGGGTGTTTAGGGCTTTGAGGGGGGCGCCGCAAGGCTCAGGGCGTCACCGTCGCAAGGCGGCGGATCAATTCCGCGATGCCGGCCGTGTCGACATTCGCGAAGGCGATGCGCAGGCCGCGATCACCCTGCTCTGTGCCCTCGGGCATGAACATCGTGCCGGGCAGCAGCAGCACCCCCGCTTCGCGGACCAGACGCCGCGCGAAGTCGGGCGAGGCGTCGCGGCCGGGGTGGTCCACCCAGGCGAAATAGGCGCCGCAGCCATGCAGGTGCCAGCCCTCGAGCGCGCCGAACCCTTCGGTCAGCGCGGCGCGGCGGGCAAGCAGCTCGGCGCGTTCGCCCGCCACCCATTGCGCGAGGTTGCGCATCCCCCACAGCGCGCCGATCTGACCGAGCTGGTTCGGGCAGATCGCCACAGTATCGAGGAATTTCTCGACCTCGGCCAGACGGGCGGGCGAGGCGACGATGGCGCCGACGCGGTGGCCGGTCAGCCGGTAGGCCTTCGAGAAGGAGTAGAGATGGATGAAGGCCTCGTCCCAGTCGGGATCGGTGAACAGGTCATGCGGCGCGCCGGTGCGGCTGTCGAAGTCGCGATAGGTCTCGTCGACAATGAGCGCGAGGCCGCGCGACCGGGCAAGATCGTGGAAGGCGCGCACCAGCGCCGCCGGATATTCCGCCCCGCCCGGGTTGTTGGGCGAGATCAGCACGATCGCCTTGGTGCGCGGCGTGATCCGCGCGGCGGCCTCCTCGGGATCGGGCAGAAGCCCCGCGCCGGTGGGCAGCGGCACGGCGCGGACCGAGGCCATGTCGCACCACATCTTGTGGTTGAAATACCAAGGCGTCGGCAGCAACACCTCGTCCCCCGGGCCGGCAAGCGTCGCCATCACCGCGCAGAAGGCCTGATTGCAGCCCTGGGTGATCGCCACCTGGCTTTCGGAAATCGTGCCGCCATAGGCGGTGGACCATTGCGCCGCGATCTCGGCGCGCAGCTCGGCCATGCCAAGCACCGGGCCGTAGAGATGGGCGGCCGGGTTGTCGAGCGCCGCCTCAGCGATGGCGCGGCGCAGCCCCTCGGGCGGCGGATCGACCGGGGCGGCCTGGCTGACGTTGAGCAGCGGCCGCTCGGGCGGGAAGCTCACCCCCACGAGCCAGCGCCGCGCCTCCATTACCGGCGGCGCGAAGGTGGCGGCAAGGGCGGGGTTCAGCGGGCTGAGCGGCATCGGTGTCTCCTGAGTGTCGCGCGACACTAGGACCGCGGCGGCAGGAAGGAAAGCCCCCGGCGCCGCCGCCATTCCTCCCAGGTGAGGGCGATCACCACGAGGTCGAGCCCGGTCAGCGCCAGCAGCGTCACCGAATGGTCGAGGCTCCACAGATGCAGCTGATAGAGGATGAAGGCGGATAGCAGCACGATCGCCCCCGGATAGGCCCAGAGCACCCCGCGGGCAAGCAGCACGACGACGATCAGCTTCAGCCCGCCATGGCTGAGGAAATAGAGCGCATAGAAGCTTTGCGCCTCGACCGAGAAACGCTGTGCCGCATGGAGCAGGAAGTTCGCAAGGAAATCGCCCGGATCCTCGGCCAGCTCATGCGCCGTCAGCCGCTGCGCGAGCGCGACGAGTGTGCCCTGATGCAGCAGCAAGAGC
The DNA here is from genome assembly GCF_004022265.1 of Paenirhodobacter ferrireducens. GTDB lineage: Bacteria > Pseudomonadota > Alphaproteobacteria > Rhodobacterales > Rhodobacteraceae > Rhodobacter > Rhodobacter ferrireducens. The sequence goes on along the minus strand of NZ_SAVB01000016.1, from coordinate 30,300 downwards.
ACGAGGCCGGACAAAGTCTCGGCCGCGGCCAGAAGGCCCTTGGCGAGCAGGCTCGCCTCGAAGGCCGCGTGCAGCGCCCGGCCGAGGCGGGCGCGCATCGGCTCAGTCCACGCCCCGGTAGGGCTGCACGTATTGCAGCGCGGTGTCCCAGGGGAAGAAGATCCAGGTGTCCTGGCTGACCTCGGTGATGAAGGTGTCCGCCTGCAGCCGGCCCTTGGGCTTGGCGTAGATCGTGGCGAAATGTGCCTTCGGGTAGAGGGTGCGGACGAGTTCCATCGTCTTGCCCGAGTCGACGAGGTCGTCGACGATCAGGATGCCCTCGCCATCGCCCATCAGGTCCGCCTGCGGTGCCTTGATGACAACCGGCGGGTGCTGGGTCTGGTGGTTGTAGCCCTTGACCGAAATCGTGTCGATGACGCGGATGTTCAGCTCGCGCGCGATGATCGCCGCGGGCACGAGGCCACCGCGGGTGATGCCGACGATGGCGCGCCAGGCGCCGTTGTCCGGGCCCTTGCCGTCGAGCCGCCAGGCCAGCGCGCGCGCGTCGCGGTGGAGCTGGTCCCAGCTGACCAGAAAGCCCTTCTCGTGGGGAAGACGTTCGGACATGACAAGCCTCTCAGGTGAGTGCGAGTTTCAGGCCGAGGAGGGCGAGCAGCCCGCCAAAGCCGCGCTCGATCGCGGTTTTCAGGCGCAGATAGCCGCGCCGGGTGCGGTCAAGCGAGAAGATGCGCGACACGAGCACGTTCCAGCCCGCGTCGTTGACGAAGATGATGCCGAGGATCGCGGCATAGGCCCAGAGCGGCGCCTGCGGCGGCACGAAGGTCAGGAAGATCGTGCCGAAGAAGACCGCGGGCTTCGGGTTGGCGAGCTGCGTCGCGATGCCGAGCCAGACGAGGCCGAGGTTCGAGCGCGCCGAGGCGGTCTCGGTCACCTCGGCGTCGAAGGGCTCCGGGGCGTGGCGCCACATCTTCACCGCAAGGTAAAGCAGATAGGCGGCGCCCGCGAATTTCAGTGCGGTGAGCAGGGCGGGGGCGATGCGGAACAGCACCGCCAGCCCGAAGAGCGCGGCGCAGGCCCACAGGCAGGCGCCAAGCCCGATGCCGACCGACAGCCACACCCCCCGCGCCATCCCTTCGCGCAGGCTGGTATGCGCGGCCATCAGGACGGCCGGCCCGGGCGAGATCGCCGCGGCCAGATGCACGAAGTAGATCGCGAGGAAGGCGGAGAGTGTCATCGCCGGGACTCAGGCGTCCTTGCGGCCGGTGACGACGTCGATGTCGGGCGCATCGACCGCCTTCATGCCGACGACGTGATAGCCCGCATCGACGTGCAGGATCTCGCCCGTGGTGCCCGAGCCGAGATCGGAGAGCAGATAGAGCGCGGCCTTGCCGACCTCTTCCTGGGTCACGTTGCGGCGCAAGGGCGAGTTCAGCTCGTTCCACTTCATGATGTAGCGGAAGTCGCCGATGCCCGAGGCGGCCAGCGTCTTGATCGGGCCGGCCGAGATCGCGTTGCAGCGGATGCCGTCCTTGCCCAGATCCTCGGCGATGTATTTCACCGAGCATTCGAGCGCGGCCTTGGCGATGCCCATCACGTTGTAATGCGGCATCACCTGCTCGGCGCCGTAATAGGTCAGCGTCAGCAGCGACCCGCCCTCGGGCATGAGATCGGCGGCGCGACGGGCAACGGCGGTGAACGAGAAGACCGAGATGTCCATCGTCGTCTTGAAGTTGTCCGACGAGGTGTCGACATAGCGGCCGCGCAGTTCGTTCTTGTCGGAGAAGCCGATGGCATGCACGACGAAGTCGATCGTGCTCCATTTCTCCTTCAGCGCCGCGAACAGCGCATCGAGGCTCTCCTGGCTCGCTACGTCGCATTCGATCAGCGTGTCGGTGCCGATCGAGGCGGCCAGCGGCTCGACCCGCTTCTTCAGGGCTTCGCCCTGGTAGGAGAAGGCCAGCTCGGCCCCTGCATCGGCGCAGGCCTTTGCGATCCCCCAGGCAATCGACTTGTCGTTGGCGAGGCCCATGATGAGCCCGCGCTTGCCCGACATCAGGGTGTTCGTCATGTCAGGTTTCCCCCGCTTCCCTCTGGTAAGTGCGCAAGCATTAGGCGAAAGATCTGGGGGCATCAAGGCTGGACAGGGGCGGGGCAGGGGCCTTGCCCGCAGGGAAGGCCGCCACGATGGAGGATCGGATGAGCGACAGAACCGGGATCTTTGCGGGCGATGACCCGTTTGCACTGGCCAGCGCCTGGCTGGCCGAGGCGGAAAAGACCGAGATCAACGATCCGAATGCGATCGCCATTGCTTCGGTCGATGCGGACGGACTGCCGAATGTGCGCATGGTGCTGCTGAAGGAGATCGAGGCGCGCGACGCGCCCTCGGGCGGGGCCTTCGTCTTCTATACCAACTACACCTCGCGCAAGGGGCGGGAGATTCTGGGGGCCGGCAAGGCAGCCTTCGTGATGCATTGGAAGAGCCTGCGCCGGCAGATCCGGGTGCGCGGACTGGTGACCAAGGAAGACGGCCCGCAGGCCGACGCCTATTACGCCTCACGTGCGCTGACCTCGCGGCTCGGGGCCTGGGCCTCGCATCAGAGCGCGCCGCTCTCCTCGCGCACCGCGCTGATGGCCGAGGTGGCGAAGGTGACCGCGCAGAAGGGGCCGAACCCGCCGCGTCCGCCGTTCTGGGGCGGGCTTCGGATCACGCCGCTCGAGATCGAATTCTGGGCGGATGGCGCCTTCCGGCTGCACGACCGCTTCCGCTGGACGCGGCCCGATGCGGCCTCGGACTGGCAGATTGAGCGGTTGAACCCGTAAAAATCCGCGCATTTCACGCTTCGTGAATTGCGCGGGTCGGGTTTTCCTTACTTTTTCCGCTTGAATCCGTTGGCCTTGGTGTGAGAGTTGAACGAAGCGGGGGGGAGACTCCGCTCCGGCTGTATCGGGTCGAAGTGATGGACGGATGGTGATGAACGATTTGAGGGCCGAAGCCCGGACCGTGACGGGGCGCGTAAAATGGTTCGACCCGGGCAAGGGGTTCGGCTTCATCGTCGATCAGGAGGGCGGTCCCGACATTTTGCTGCACGCCAATGTGCTGCGCAATTTCGGGCAGGGCTCGGTTGCCGACAATGCCGGAATCACGGTGGTGGTGCAGGCGACGCCGCGCGGGGCGCAGGCGGTCGAGGTGATCGAGATCGTGCCGCCCGAGACCGAGGGACGCCCGGCACCGATCGAGGATCTCGGCGAGACCGATCCCGAGGCGCTGGCCGCGCTGCCGCTTGAACCGGCGCGGGTGAAGTGGTTTGACAAGGGCAAGGGCTTCGGCTTCGCCAATGTCTGGGGCAAGCCCGAGGATGTGTTCATCCATATCGAGGTGCTGCGCCGGTCGGGCTTTGCCGATCTTGCGGCCGGGGAGGCAGTATGTCTGCGGGTGATCGACGGGCGGCGCGGCCGCATGGCGGCCCAGGTCGTTGCCTGGGACATGGCGCTCGCGCGCTGATCCTGCTGCTGCTTGCCGCGGGCCCCGGGGCTGCGGCCCCTGCCTGCCGCGATGACCGCGCCATCGTGCAGCGCGCCGATGGCGCGCCGATTGCCACCTTCTCCGTCGAGATCGCCGATGATGCGGCCGAGCGGGAACAGGGGCTGATGCGGCGCCGCACGCTGCCGAAGGGGGCGGGGATGCTGTTCGTCTATCCCTCCGAACGCCCGGTCGCCTTCTGGATGCATGACACGCTGATCCCGCTCGACATCATCTTTCTGGACGGTGCCGGCCGGGTGATCTCGGTGCATGGCAACGCGCGGCCGCTCGATGACACCCCGATCCCGTCGCAGGGCGCCGCGCAATATGTGCTCGAGATCAACGGCGGCCTGGCCGGCCGGCTCGGCATCGGCGCGGGGGCGGTGCTCTCGCATCCCGCGGTCGCGGCCGGGCGCGCGGCGATCCCCTGTCGTTGACCCCCTTTTCACCGGCGCCGCGCGCCTGTAGGAAGAACCCGTCGGGGCGTAGCGCAGCCTGGTAGCGCGTCTGTTTTGGGTACAGAAGGCCGTGAGTTCGAATCTCGCCGCCCCGACCATGTTTCGCACGGCGGAACCGTCCCTCCTCGCCCCTAGATCTGGTGTGTCCCCTCGGGGGCGATTCTCTTTTTGCCGCAGTGCAGAGGGGGTTTTGGCGCATTTTTTGGGCATGCTGCGCCGCGGCGTCCTGTGCATCGGCTGAAACCGGCCAGCTATCCACAAGATCTTGTAAAACTGTGGATGAAATTCATCCAGATTGTCATCTTCGCGTCGGAAAGCGCAGAGGAACAAGGGGAATCCACCGTTCCTCCGGCGCTGCGTCGGGCGGGGCGATTGTGGAGGAATCGAGCCCGTCCGCAGCCCTGCCAAACCGGCTTTCCCGTCAATAGAAAAATGCCCGAAAACGCCGGCAAAGATCTGTTGACCCTTTCGTGAGCCTACGTCAGTTTGTGGACGTCAGCTGGGAAGCCACCAGATGTAGTGGCGCTGCAGGCGCGGGACGGAACCTCACCCCTGGTCGATCGGAAACGAGACGGCCGCCCCCGGGAGCATGCCTCGGGGCGGGCTCTTCTGTCCTTGCGCAACCGGCACGGCGGGTTTGATTTGAACACGGGACAGTGCAGATGAAGATCGAACGCAAGTTCACCTCGGCCAAGACCGGCGCCTATGGCGAGATCGCCTTCACCACCACCACTTCGGAAATTCGCAACCCCGATGGCAAGGTCGTGTTCCACAACGACTGCGTCGAGGTGCCCGAGGGCTGGAGCCAGGTCGCCTCCGACGTGCTTGCGCAGAAATACTTCCGCAAGGCGGGCGTTCCCGCGGCGCTGAAGAAGGTGCGCGAGAAGGGCGTGCCCGAGTTCCTGTGGCGCTCGGTTCCGGATACCGAGGCGCTCGAGAACCTGCCGGAAGATCAGCGCATTGTGGGCGAAACCTCGGCCAAGCAGGTGTTCGACCGGCTGGCCGGCGCCTGGACCTACTGGGGCTGGAAGGGCGGCTATTTCAGCACCGAGGACGACGCGCGCGCCTATTACGACGAGATGCGCTTCATGCTGGCCGAGCAGATGGCCGCGCCGAACAGCCCGCAGTGGTTCAACACCGGCCTGCACTGGGCCTATGGCATCGACGGCCCGTCGCAGGGCCACTATTACGTCGACCACGTCACCGGCAAGCTGACGAAATCGGCCTCGGCCTATGAACACCCGCAGCCGCATGCCTGCTTCATCCAGTCGGTGCGCGACGATCTGGTGGGCGAGGGCGGGATCATGGACCTGTGGGTCCGGGAAGCGCGTCTCTTCAAATACGGCTCGGGCACCGGCACCAACTTCTCGAGCCTGCGTGCCGAGGGCGAGAAGCTCTCGGGCGGCGGCAAGTCCTCGGGGCTGATGGGCTTCCTGAAGATCGGCGACCGGGCGGCCGGCGCGATCAAGTCGGGCGGCACCACGCGGCGCGCGGCGAAGATGGTGATCTGCGACATGGATCACCCCGATATCGAGGCCTTCATCAACTGGAAGGTGATCGAGGAGCAGAAAGTCGCCTCGCTCGTTGCCGGCTCGAAGATGCACGAGCGCGAGCTGAACAAGATCTTCGAGGCGATCCGCGTCTGGGACGGCTCGGAAGAGGGCCGCGTCGATCCGGCGCTGAACGCGGGGCTGAAAGCGGCGATCCGCTCGGCCAAGAAGGCGCTGATCCCGGAAACCTACATCAACCGCGTGCTGCAATACGCGCGGCAGGGCTTCGACAGTATCGAATTCCCGACCTATGACACCGATTGGGACTCCGAGGCCTATATCTCGGTCTCGGGCCAGAACTCGAACAACTCGGTGCGCGTCACCAACGCCTTCCTGAAGGCGGTGCAGGAGGATGCGCCCTGGGAGCTTCTGCGCCGCACCGACGGCAAGGTGGCGAAGACGGTGCGGGCGCGCGAGCTGTGGGATCAGGTCGGCCACGCCGCCTGGGCCTGCGCCGACCCCGGCATCCAGTTCCATGACACGGTGAACGAGTGGCACACCTGCCCCGAGGACGGTCCGATCCGCGGCTCGAACCCGTGCTCGGAATACATGTTCCTTGACGACACGGCCTGCAACCTTGCCTCGATGAACCTGCTGACCTTCTACAAGGGTGGCAAGTTCGATGCGGCCGCCTATGTGCATGCCACCCGGCTGTGGACGGTCACGCTCGAGATTTCGGTGCTGATGGCACAGTTCCCGAGCCAGGAGATCGCGCAGCGCTCCTATGACTTCCGCACCCTCGGCCTTGGCTATGCCAATATCGGCGGGCTGCTGATGACCATGGGGCTTGGCTATGACTCGGACGAGGGCCGGGCACTGTGTGCGGCCCTCACTGCGGTGATGACCGGTGTCGCCTATGCGACCTCGGCCGAGATGGCGGCCGAGCTGGGCGCCTTCCCGGGCCATGCGAAGAACGCCGCGCACATGCTGCGGGTGATCCGCAATCACCGCACCGCGGCGCATGGGCTGTCGACGGGCTATGAGGGGCTCGAGGTGAAACCGGTGCCGCTCGATGCCGCGAACTGCCCCGATCCGGCGCTGGTGACGCTGGCGCAATCGGCCTGGGACGAGGCGATGACGCTCGGCGAGGCGCATGGCTTCCGCAACGCGCAGGTCTCGGTGATCGCGCCCACGGGCACCATCGGCCTGGTGATGGATTGCGACACGACGGGCATCGAGCCCGACTTCGCGCTGGTCAAGTTCAAGAAGCTCGCCGGCGGCGGTTACTTCAAGATCATCAACCGTTCGGTGCCCGCCGCGCTCGTCTCGCTGGGCTACCCCTCGGCGCAGATCGAGGAGATCATCGCCTCTGCGGTCGGCCACGGCAGCTTGGGCAACTGCCCGGCGATCAACCGCACGTCGCTCATCGGCCATGGCTTCGGTGCGGCCGAGATCGAGAAGATCGAGGCGGCACTGCCCTCGGCCTTCGACATCCGCTTCGTCTTCAACCAGTGGACGCTCGGCGAGGATTTCTGCACGAAGACGCTGGGCATCCCGGTCGAGAGGCTGAACGATCCGTCCTTCGACATGCTGCGCCACCTCGGCTTCACCAAGGCGCAGATCGACGCGGCGAACGACCATGTCTGCGGCACGATGACCCTCGAGGGGGCGCCCTTCCTGAAGCCCGAGCATTACGCCGTCTTCGACTGCGCCAATGCCTGCGGCAAGACCGGCAAGCGCTACCTGTCGGTCGACAGCCACATCCGGATGATGGCCGCGGCGCAATCGTTCATCTCGGGCGCGATCTCGAAGACGATCAACATGCCGAACACGGCGACGATCGAAGATGCGCTGGCGGCCTATGAGCTGAGCTGGTCGCTTGGCATCAAGGCGAACGCGCTCTACCGCGACGGCTCGAAGCTGAGCCAGCCGCTCGCCGCGGCGCTGGTCGAGGATGACGAGGAGGCCGAGGAGATCCTCGCCACCGGCAGCCAGCAGGAAAAGGCCGTCACCCTTGCCGAGAAGATCGTCGAGAAGGTGGTGGTGAAGGAGATCGTCCGCTCGCACCGCGAAAAGCTGCCGTCGCGCCGCAAGGGCTATACCCAGAAGGCGATCGTCGGCGGTCACAAGGTCTATCTGCGCACCGGCGAATACGACGACGGCTCGCTCGGCGAGATCTTCATCGACATGCATAAGGAAGGTGCGGGCTTCCGCGCGATGATGAACAACTTCGCCATCGCGGTCTCGGTCGGTCTGCAATACGGCGTGCCGCTCGAGGAATTCGTCGACGCCTTCACCTTCACCAAGTTCGAGCCCGCCGGCATGGTGCAGGGCAATGACTCGATCAAGAACGCGACCTCGATCCTCGACTATGTCTTCCGCGAGCTGGCGGTGAGCTATCTCGACCGCACCGATCTGGCCCATATCAAGCCGAAGGGAACCTCCTTCGATGATCTCGGTGGCGGGCATGAGGAGGGCAAGGCCTCGAACGTCGAGCCGGTGAGCGAGTCGGCCGCCTCGAAGTCGCTCGAGGTGCTGCGGCAGATCTCCTCCTCGGGCTATCTGCGCAAGCGCTTGCCGCAGGAACTGGTGGTGCTGCGCGGCGGAGCGGCGGGCGGCATGGCGCTGTCGGGCGCGGCCGATCCGATCGCGGCGCTGAACACGCTGGTGCCGGAAACCGCGAAGGCGCCGGGCGCTGCGGCGACGACCTCGCTCGCCTCGGGCGTCGTCACCATGGATGCGCGCACCAAGGCGAAGCTGCAGGGCTACGAGGGCGAGGCCTGCGGCGAATGCGGCAACTACACGCTGGTGCGCAACGGCACCTGCATGAAGTGCAACACCTGCGGTGCAACGAGCGGCTGCAGCTGAGGGCCGGGCGCGGCCTGAGCGGGGCCCGGCCGCGATGCCGGGCCGCAACGAAGACCACGGACGCCCGCAAGGGCAGGACAGAAGGAAGCCCCATGTGGAGCTGATCGTCGGAAACAAACGGATTACGGCCAAGGCGCTGCGGCGGATCCCGGGCGGGGTCGAGGCGCAGCTCGCGGGCGAGGCGCTGACCTCGGTGCTCGATGCGACCTTCCGCGGCGGTGCCTCGATCGAGGTGCTCGGCGGTGATCTCGACCACCATGCGCTCGACGTGGCCGATATCCGCATGGCGGGGGCCTCGACCACCGTCACGCTGCTGACCAGCGGTGCGATGGCACTGCATTGAGATCCGGGGTGGGTGCGCTCGCCCCAGACGCCGAGAAGGCCCAGGCGAAACCACGAACACCTCGGGCGGTGCATCAACGAGCCTGATCGGCGAACCTGGCCCCCTCCGTGATGGAGGGGGCCATTTTTATTTGAAAATCAGGGGTTTCGGTCGCGCAGGGCAGGGGCAGAAGAAAAACCGAAACTTTTCTCACGGAGTCGCTTGACGGGGCGCGCGGGCCTGCGTAAACACGCCCCACGCTCGGACAGCGATCGGGCGGAGGTGAGCGGTTGTAGCTCAGTTGGTTAGAGTACCGGCCTGTCACGCCGGGGGTCGCGGGTTCGAGCCCCGTCAACCGCGCCACCTCCCCGATCGCCGAGCGCTGAAATGCGCGGTTGTAGCTCAGTTGGTTAGAGTACCGGCCTGTCACGCCGGGGGTCGCGGGTTCGAGCCCCGTCAACCGCGCCATTTCCCTCCCTTCCGGAACATGACCTGTCTCCTGCGCGGCCCGAAAGCTGCGCATTGACACGTCCGGGGCGCCTGCGCGCTTGCCCGGTTCCTGCGCCGGTCCTATATCGGACCGACAGCGAAGGAGCCTGCCATGACGGACGCATTTGACGCCAAAAGCCTGATCGACACCATGGGCGCCGCCGCGCGCGCCGCGGCCGCCGAGCTTGCCTATGCGCCAGCACCCGCCAAGGAAGCGGCGCTGAACGCGGCCGCCGATGCGGTGAGCGCGCATCTGACCGAGATTCTCGCCGCCAATGCCGAGGACATGGCCTTTGGTACCGAGAAGGGGCTGACGCCCGCGATGCTCGACCGGCTAAAGCTCGACGAGGGGCGGGTGGCCTCGATCGTCGCCGGGCTGCGCGCGGTCGCCGCGCAACCCGATCCGGTCGGCACGGTCATCACAGAATGGGACCGGCCCACCGGGCTGCACATCCAGCGCGTGCGCACGCCCTTGGGCGTGATCGGGGTGATCTACGAATCGCGGCCGAACGTGACGGCGGATGCCGGCGCGCTGTGCCTGAAGGCCGGCAATGCGGTGATCCTGCGCGGCGGGTCGGAAAGCTTCCATTCGAGCCGGGCAATTCACGCCTGCATGGTCGAGGGGTTGCGCGCCGCCGGCCTGCCCGAGGCGGCAATCCAGCTGGTGCCCACCCGAGACCGCGCCGTGGTGACCGAGATGCTGCATGCGGTGGCCTATATCGACGTGATCGTGCCGCGCGGGGGCAAGGGGCTTGTGGGCCTCGTGCAGCGCGAGGCGCGGGTGCCGGTCTTTGCCCATCTCGAGGGGATCTGCCACATCTATGCCGACGGCGCGGCCGATGTCGAAAAGGCGCGGCGTGTGGTGCTGAACGCCAAGACCCGGCGCACCGGGATCTGCGGTGCGATGGAATGCCTGCTGATCGACCGCGCCTTCTATGAGGCGCACGGGCCGGTTCTGGTCGAGGATCTGGTCGCCGCGGGCGTCGAGGTGCGCACCGAGGGCGATCTGCTGAAGGTGCCGGGCACGGTGCCCGCCGCGCCCGACGATTTCGGCCGCGAGTTCCTCGACATGATCTGCGCGGCGAAGATCGTTGACGGTGTCGACGGCGCCATCGCCCATATCCGCCGCTATGGCTCGAACCACACCGAATCGATCCTGACCGAGGATGACGCGGTGGCGGCGCGGTTCTTTCAGCGGCTCGATTCGGCGATCCTGATGCGCAACGCCTCGACCCAGTTCGCCGATGGCGGCGAATTCGGCATGGGCGCCGAGATCGGCATCGCCACCGGCAAGCTGCATGCGCGCGGGCCGGTGGGGGCGGAACAGCTGACCTCGTTCAAGTATCTGGTCACCGGCGACGGCACCTGCCGCAAGTAAGCGCCAAGACGCCCGCGAAAGACGAAGGCCCCGCAGCGATGCGGGGCCTTTTTCTCAGAAGGCGATGGCGGCGCCGGTGTCGGAGATCTCCCACCGCAATGCGCGCCCCTGCGCCGCCGCCGCACGCGGCAGCAGAGCGAACTGCACCTGCGCCGGGCTGATCGCGCTCGGTTCGCCATCAAGGTTCGCCCACAGGGCCGGGTCGGGTTTCGTGCGCTCTGCCCTGGCGCTCACCAGCCATGCGCCATCCTCGTGCCGGATGGTGATGGTGCCGCCGCGCGGCAAGGCCGGCTCGAGGCAGAGGATCGCGAGGAAAGCGAGCTTGACCGCGCGGCGCGGCTGGTCGCCCTCGACCTGCCAGTCGTAGGCCATGCGCCCGCCCTGCGACAATGCCTTCATCAGCGTCACCAGCTCGGGGCGGCCAAGGCGGTGGTCGGCGCTGGCCTGACCGAAGGCGATGCGGAAGAACTTCACCCGGGTATTGGCCGAGGCGACGCTTTCCGCGATCAGCTGCAGTTCCGGGCTCATCGCCACGCCGGACATCGTCAGCAGCTCCACCCCGTTGCCGATCGCCCCCAATGGGCTGATAAGGTCGTGGCAGAGTCGCGATCCGACGAGGGCCGCCAGATCGGCTTCGGTCTCGGGCAGGTCAGTCTGCATGGCGCAATCCGGAGGTGAGGGCAGGATGAACGAATTTCTCGAGCCGGGGATGCTGGTGCGCAATCCCCAGGCGCCGGACTGGGGCGTCGGTCAGGTGCAGTCGCGCGTGGGCGAGAAAGTCACGGTGAATTTCGAGCATGCGGGCAAACAGGTGATCGACGGACGCCGGGTCCAGTTGTTCCTCGTTATTCCAGACCAGGGTTGAGAAAGCGTTAACTTTCAGCCTGGCTTGAGGTTTCCGACCATCGCACAGTGGGCGCGGGAATCAAGACGCGATGGAACACGCCACGTGGCATTGCATCGCGCCCGCCGCCTGTCCTAGAAACGCGACAGGGACAAGGGGCAGGAGCTGATGGTTTCCGAACCGCTCGCGTATGAAATCCGGCTGGCGCGCGACGCGCGCGACCTGAAGGCCTCGCAGAGGCTGCGCTACGAGGTCTTCGTCGAGGAACTCGGAGGGGATGGTCAGCTCGTCGACCATGCCGGCCGGCTCGAGATCGACGAGTTCGATGCGGTCTACGATCATCTCGTGCTGATCGACCCGTCGCGCAACCCGGATGATTTCGACCATGTCGTCGGCGCTTATCGGCTGTTGCCGTCCGACCGGGCCGAGCATTTCGGCCGCTATTACTGCGACAGCGAATACGATCTGACGGCGTTGCGCCGCTCGGGGCGCAAGCTGCTGGAGCTCGGCCGCTCCTGCGTGCATCCCGAGCACCGCGGCGGGGCGGCGATGCTGATGCTGTGGAACGGGCTTGCCGACTACGTGCTGGCGAACGGGATCGAGATTCTCTTCGGCGTCGCCTCGTTCCACGGCACCGATGCCGCGGCGCTGCGGATGCCGCTTGCCTGGCTGCACCACCACCATCTCGCCCCCGAGGCGCTGCGCGTGCGGGCGCTGGCGGATCATTTCCAGCCGATGGACCTGGTGCCCGAGGCCGAGCTCGACCGCCGGCAGGCGATGGCCGAGATGCCGAACCTGATCAAGGCCTACCTGCGGCTTGGCGGTTTCGTGGGCGAGGGGGCCTTCATCGACACCCCCTTCAACACCACTGACGTGCTGCTGCTGATGGACACCAAGGCGATGTCCGACAAGCACCGCGAGTTCTACACCCGCCGCGCCGAGGTGAAGCCGTGAGCCCGACCTGGCATGGCGAGCCGGAACCCGATGTCGCGCCGCTGAGCCTTGCGGGCAAGCTGCGCGTGTTGCGCCGGGGCGGGGCGATGGCGGTGGTGATCTATGGCGGGCTGACGCTGATGCTGTTGCTGCGGCTGGTCGAGCGGCCGCTGCATGGTCATGCGCGGCCCTGGACGCCGAAGATCACCCGCGCGGTGTGCCGCGCCGTCTTCCCGCTGATGGGCATCCGATACCGGGTCAAGGGTGCGCCGATGACCGAGATCGGCGCGGTGGTGGCCAACCATGTGTCCTGGCTCGACATCTTCTCGCTCAACGCCTGCCAGAAGGTCTATTTCGTCTCGAAGGCCGAGGTGGCGCGCTGGCCGGGCATCGGCATGCTGGCGCGCGCGACCGGCACTGTCTTCATCCGCCGCGACCCGCGCGAGGCGAAGGCGCAGCAGGCGCTGTTCGAGGAGCGCATCCGTGCCGGCCACCACCTGCTGTTCTTCCCCGAGGGCACCTCGACCGACGGGCGCCGCGTGCTGCCGTTCAAGCCGACGCTGTTTCAGGCCTTCTACAGCGACGGGCTCGACAAGGTGATGCGGGTGCAGCCGGTGACGGTGGTCTACACCGCGCCGGAGGGCGAGGACCCGCGCTTTTACGGCTGGTGGGGCGACATGTCCTTCGGGCCGCATCTGCTCAAGGTGCTGGCGGCGCCGCGGCAGGGCCGGGTCGAGGTGGTGTTCCATCCGCCGCTCGAGGTCGCGGCCTTTGCCGGCCGCAAGGAGCTTGCCGCGGCAGGCGAGGCGCTGGTGCGCGGCGCGCTACCCGGCTGAGCCCGCCCGCGCGCGGTAATGGCGCAGCACGGCCAGCCGGATCGCCGTCGCCAGCCCGGATTCGGTCACCCGCGCATCGTCGATCTCGGTGACGATCTCGTTGATGCCCAATCCCCGCTCGGCCGCCATCTCGCGCAGACCGGCCCAGAATTCGTCTTCCAGCGAGACCGAGGTGCGGTGCCCGTGCAGCGTCAGAGAATGCTTGCGCGGCCGGCTCATGGCGTCTCGTCGCCCTCGCGCCGGTGCGCATCCAGCCGGGCGCGGGCCTGCTCGGCCTGCGTTTCCTCGAGCACGCGCTGCGCCTTGGTGCGGCCGAACTTCGCGGCATTCTCGTCGCCCTGCGTGCGTTTCTCGGCGCGGGCCTTCTGCTTGCGGAAGCGGTTGAGATTGGTCACGTCAGCCATGGGATGACTGTGCCATATCGCGCGGGGGTGGGGAAGACGGGGCGGCGCTCACCATGACAGATCGAGCCGCTCGAGCCCGTGGAAATGGTAAAGGTCGGCATAGCGCGGCGGGGCAGCCAGCCGCAGATCGGGGAGCGCCCGGAAGAGCACGGGCAAGGCGCGCTGCAGCTCGAGCCGGGCGAGCGGCGCGCCGATGCAGAAATGCGCCCCGGCGCCGAAGCTGTAGTTCACCTGTTGCGGCCGGCCGGGATTGAAACGCGCCGGCTCCTCCCACGGCCCCGGATCGCGGTTCGCGCCGGCGAGCAGCAACCCGACCCGGTCGCCGCGGCGAAAGGCCTGACCGCCGATCTCGAGGTCCTCGTAGACCCAGCGGGTGAACAGATGCAGCGGCGGATCGAAGCGGAAGATCTCCTCGACCGTGCCCTCGATCCGGTTCGGCGTCAGCCAATAGGCGCCGGTGCCGGTCTCGAGAAGCGTCTTCACGCCGTTGCCGATGGTGTGCACGGTGGCCTCGTGCCCGGCGTTCAGCAGCAGGATGCAGGTCGCGATCAGCTCGTCGCGGCTGAGCCGGTCGCCCGCCTCCTCGGCGGCGATCAGCTCGGTGATCAGGTCGTTGCCCGGGCGGCGCCGGCGCTCCTCGACATAGCGACCGAGGAAGTCGACGAAGGCCTCGGTCGCGGCGACGGCGGCGGCCTCGCTCTCGCGCGTGCGGCGGGCCTGATACATGCCGACCATGGCGTTCGACCAGGACAGAAGGTCGTCGGCGCGCTCCTCGGGTACGCCGAGCAGCCGCGCGATGAGGATCACCGGCAGCGGGCGGGCGAAATGGGCGAGCAGATCGCCGCCGCCTGCCGGAAAGCGGCCGATCAGCTCTTCGGCCAGAAGCTCGATCTCGGGGCCAAGCGCCGCGATCCGGGCCGAGGTGAAGGCGCGCAGCACCAGCCGGCGCAGCCGGGTGTGGCGCGGGGGCTCCAGCTCCAGCATTGAATGCGCCTCGACCGCGTAGAAGGGGGCGAGGTGGGGCGGAATCTCGGGCGCGTGCTCGGGCGGTGCCTCGCGGCCAAGGCGGCGGTCGCGCAGCGCGGCGCCGACCACCACGGCGCGGGCCGAGACCGGCAGGCCATAGTCCTCCCAGACCGCGAAGCCCCCCGCCGCCCGCACCCGGTCATAGAACGGGTAGGGATTTTGCACGAAGGCGGGATCGAGCGGCGATTGCGTCAGGCTCTGCATGGGCTCTCCGGTGGTTCGCGCCAGAAAAGCGCCCGGACGCGTCGGGCGCAAGAGGCGGATCCGGCCAAAGCCACGCCCCGTCTGCCATTTTGCCCCCTTGCGCCTGCCACCTGGGCGGGGTCCCCTGTGGTAAAGGAGTGCCCCATGTCCGTCATCATCACCCCCGTCCGCCCCGCCGACCGCCCCGAGTGGGAAGCGCTCTTCCGCGCCTATGCGGCCTTCTACAAGACCGATGCGCAGGCGGCCGAGCCGCAGGTCTGGGACTGGATCCAGTCCGACGCCGAACCCTACTGGGCCGACATCGCCCGCGACGAGACGGGGCGTGCCCTCGGTCTCGTGCAATATTCGCTGATGCACCGCTCGCTCTCGGGGGGCATGGTGGTCTATCTGAGTGACCTCTTCACCCTGCCCGCGGCGCGGGGGCACGGTGTCGGTCGGGCGCTGATCGACCATGTTCGCGCCTTTGCCCGGGCGCGCGGCTATGGCTCTGTGCGCTGGCTCACCGCCGAGACGAACACGACGGCGCGCGCGCTTTACGACAGCTATGCCCCGGCCTCGGGCTTCATCCTCTACACGGTCACGCCCTGAGCCGGCGAGGGGAGCGCTGCCCCCTATGGCCTGCGGTCTCCCCCCGGAGTATTTGGGCCAAGAAAAAACACCCCGGGCTTTCTCCTTGCCGGAAATACCTCGGGGGAGGCCGCAGGCCGGGGGCAGCGCCCCCTCTTGCGACGGCCGGGGCCACGCAAAAAGGCGGCCGGTGAGGGCCGCCTTTCCAGTCAGTGTCCCGGCGTCAGGCCGTGGCTCAGCCCTTCGGGCCGATCATGTCCTCGGGGCGCACGATGCGGTCGAAGGTCTCGCCGTCGACATAGCCGAGCGCGATCGCTTCCTCTCGCAGGTTGGTGCCGTTCTTGTGCGCGGTCTTCGCGACCTTGGTCGCTGCGTCATAGCCGATGGTGGGGGCGAGCGCGGTGACCAGCATCAGGCTCTCCTTCATCAGCTTGTCGATGCGCGCCACGTTCGCCTTGGTGCCGACCACCATGTTGTCGGTGAAGGCGGAGGCCGAGTCGCCCAGAAGCTGCATCGACTGCAGCACGTTGTAGCTCATCATCGGGTTGTAGACGTTGAGCTCGAAATGGCCCTGCGAGCCGGCAAAGCCGACAGCGGCGTCATTGCCCATGACATGGGCGCAGACCATGGTCAGCGCCTCGGCCTGGGTCGGGTTGACCTTGCCCGGCATGATCGACGAGCCCGGCTCGTTTTCCGGCAGGATCAGTTCGCCCAGACCCGAGCGCGGGCCCGAGCCCAGAAGACGCATGTCGTTCGCGATCTTGAAGAGCGAGGCGGCGACCGTCTTCAGCGCGCCCGAGAAGAACACCATCGCGTCATGGGCGGCGAGCGCCTCGAACTTGTTCGGCGCGGTGACGAAGGGCAGGCCGGTGATCTCGGCGATCTGCGCGGCGATGCGGCTGTCCCAGCCGACGCGGGTGTTGAGCCCGGTGCCGACGGCGGTGCCGCCCTGCGCGAGTTCGTAGATATGCGGCAGCGCGAGTTTCACCCGCTCGATGCCGCGGTCGACCTGCGTTGCATAGCCCGAGAATTCCTGGCCGAGCGTCAGCGGCGTCGCATCCTGCGTATGGGTGCGGCCGATCTTGATGATGTCCTTGAACTCGTCGGACTTCGCCCAGAGCGCCTTCGAGAGCTTCTCGAGCCCCGGCAGCAGCACGTCACGCGCCTGCATGGCGATGGCCACGTGCATCGCGGTCGGGAAGGTGTCGTTCGAGGACTGGCCCATGTTGCAATGGTCGTTCGGGTGCACGGGCTTCTTCGAGCCCATCACGCCGCCGAGCATTTCAATGGCGCGGTTCGAGATCACCTCGTTCGCGTTCATGTTCGACTGCGTGCCGGAGCCGGTCTGCCACACCACGAGCGGGAAGTTGTCGTCGAACTTGCCCTCGATCACCTCGGTCGCGGCGGCGGCGATCGCGTCGGCGATCTCGGCGTCCATGTCGCCCTGCGCCTTGTTCACCAGCGCCGCGGCCTTCTTGATCACGCCAAGCGCACGGATGATCGGTTTCGGCTGACGCTCCCAGCCGATCGGGAAGTTCATCACCGAGCGCTGCGTCTGCGCGCCCCAGTACTTGTCGGCGGGAACTTCGAGCGGACCGAAGCTGTCGGTCTCGGTACGGGTTGCGGTCATCCTGGGCCTCCGTGAATTGCGCAAAACCTTCCCGGGCGTCATAAGACGCCGGAACCTGTTTTGCAATCAGTATGCAGAGGTATACCGCAGGCGCTTACTTGCGCCACTTGTCGAGGCTGACGACCTCGGCCTCGCCGCGCGGTTTCGCCTCGGCGACCGGGGCCTGATCCTCGTCTTCCTCTTCGTCCTCTTCCTCGTCCTCGTCGAAATCCTGAGTCTCGAAACGCAGGCCGAATTCGACCGAGGGGTCGACGAAGGTGTGGACGGCGTCAAAGGGGATATAGAGCGGCTCGGGGCTGTTGCCGAAGTTCAGCGTGATTGAGAAACCGTCATCGGTGACGGCGAGATTCTCGAACCAGTGCTGGATCACCACGGTCATTTCCTCGGGGTAGCGCGACTTCAGCCACTCTGCCATCTCGACCTCGGGGTGGCGGGTGTCGAAGGTGATGAAGAAATGATGCGCGCCGGGCAGTCCGTTTTCGGACACATCCGTCAGCACGGTCTGGATCAGGCCGCGCATGGCTTTGTGCATGAGGTTGCCGTAGTCGATTTCGCGCATCGCGTGGACCCTTTCCTTTGCGCTCAGCATAGGGGATTTGGCGCGCAAGGGAAGAGGGGGCGCGGGCGGTGCGAACTAGTCCAGGTGTTCGCCCGCAAGGCACAGCGCCAGCGTGTCGGGCGGCAGCATGCCGACACCCTCGAGAAAGGCGAGCACGTCGAAATGGTTGTGCGCCTCGGCGATCTTGTCGCCCTCGAAGCGCAGCGCGATCTGCGCGGTCAGTTCGAGCGGCGCATGCGTCTCGGCGGCGCGGCCGCGGATCAGCATCAGCGTCCACAGCCACTCGTCATTCTCGAAATGGCGCAGGTAGGTGACCGAGGGATCGGAGATCATCTCCTTGAGAGCGGGGATCAGCTCGGCGAAATCGGTCGGGCGCAGCTCGAGCCCGGGCATGACGCCGGAAGCGAGGAAATCTTCGGTATAGAACGAGCCGATCTCGGCATAGGCGCCGCCGATCCAGACCCGCTGGAACCAGTCATCGAGAATCTGCAGCTTGTCCATCTGTCGCATCGCCTCGTCTCGTGATGAAGAGACAATCGCAGATGGCGATTACGCAAGCGTTAAAAATAAGGGGGAAGGTGCAGGATTCTGTTGCCAGGCTCCTGCGGGCCCCGCCTTACGCGGCTAAGCGCAAGGACTTAAGTTTCGGTACTCGAACTGCTTACGCAGCCAGAGCCACCGGAGCACGGTTGTCGTTGGCAACTGTACAATTTGCACCGATGACGGTGGTAGCTCACCGAGACAAAGCAAACACCTTTAGACGTTCGTCGATCCTATTTCGGCCCCATGTGCCCCCAACGAGGGAGTTTTGGTGGAGCCGCCGGGTACCGCCCCCGGGTCCGATCCGCTTATTCTGTGCGCGTTTATGCCCATAGACCGGGTTGCCCCGGACAGGACCAATATAGGGGGGGGCGAGGGGCGGCACAAGGGGGCCGCGCGCATCGGGGAGCGCGCCGGTCAGCGCGGCTTGCCGGTCGGGCCGAGATGCGTCTGTCCGAAGCCTTCGGGCGATTTCAGCCGGTAGTCGAGCATCCGGTCAAGGCCGCAATGCGCCAGTCAGAGCGCGCCGAGCGCGGCGCAGAGGGGCAGGGCCGCGATCAGGCCAAGCGCCAGCAGCGCGGCACCACCTGCATAGAGATGGACGAGGTTGTAGCCCGCGGCGCCGGGCTTCGGCCCGGCAACATAGGCGGCGAAGCTGAGGTCGGGGGCGAAGAAGAGCAGCACCGCCGCCCACCAAGGGATGCCGGCGCCGGCCTGCAGGTAGAGCGCGATGGCGGCGATGAACAGCACCGCGCCTTCGGCGCGCTGCCAGGAGACGGCCGTTGCCATGGCGTTTCTCCTCAGCGGGTCTTTTGCTGGGGACAGGGGGGGCAAAGTCAAGGGGCGCCCGAAGGCGCCCCCGAACGGTCGGTGCGGGCGGGGCTCAGTAGCCCGCCTTGATCTTCTCGAACTCGGCCAGCTGCTTTTCGCGCAGCTTCGGATCGTTCGGCACCTGGGCGAGGATCGGCGCGTTGATCGGGCCGAGGCCGGCGTCGAGCTTCTGTTCTTCCGACAGCAGCGCCATGCCCTTGGTGTTCGAATGGCCATAGCCGATCTCGTCGATCAGCGGCTGCGCGGCTTCCGGGCGCAGCCAGGAGTTCATGAAGTCATAGGCCTTCTCTTCCGAGCCGGGCGCGTCCTTCATGTTGACATAGCCGCAGAACCAGGTCGACGAGCCTTCCTTCGCCTCGCGCTGGAAGGCGACCGGGTAGTTGTCGGCCTTGAGATAGGCGACGCCGTCGTTCCACGACCAGGCGACGAGCACTTCGCCCGAGGCCATGATCTGCGACATCTCCGAGGGGTCAGCCCAATAGCTCTGCACGTTCTCGTTGGCCTTGCGCAGCCAGTCGGCGGCGGCCTTGAACTGCTCGTCGGTGACCTTGGTCCAGTCGGTGACGCCGGTCGCCAGATAGGCAAGCGCCCAGACGTCGTCCGACGAGTTCGGCAGCGAGGTGCGGCCCTTGTATTTCGGGTTCACGAAGACCTGCAGCGTCGCGACATCCTCGGCCGGCACCTGCTCGGGGTTGTAGGCGATCGCGGTCACGCCCCAGTCGGTCGGCAGATACCACACGCCGCCCTCGTCCTTGAAGATCGGGCTGTCGAGGAATTTCGGGTCGATGTCGGCGAAGGCCGGGATCTTCGACACATCCCAGGGCTCGATCAGGCCGGCGTCGCGGTATTTCGACACCATCTGCGAGCAGGGGTGCACGACGTCCGCCTTGAAGCCCGAAGCGACCTTCTGATAGGCCTCGTCGTCATCGCCGTAGAAGGCATAGGTCGGGCTGTCGCCGTATTTTTCCTTGTAGGTCTCGAACAGGCCGGGCACCTCGAAGCCCGCCCAGTCGAAGACGAGCAGGTCCTTGTCGGCGGCAAGCGCAGGGGCTGCCAGGACGGAGGCCGCGACACCGGCCAGGAGCAGGGAAGATTTCTTCATCAGAGCACTGTGATCCTGTATTGAGTGGATGCTGCGGGAAGCTGCGAGGGGCTTCAAAAGCGACGCTAGACTGCGGAAAACGGCACGACAAGCAAATTGTCGTGCGGCCTGCGTGTTTCGCCCGTGAGCGCGGTGCGATGCCTGCCGAAGGGGCAGTTGCCGCAGGCCGGCTTTGGGAAAGCCAACCTTCGCAAGGACTTGGGTTGCGTGAATGGAACGGGGAGACGGGAATGGGTGAGAGTGGGGCGATCCTTCTGTGGCTGCGGCGGGACTTTCGTCTGGCCGATCACCCGGCGCTGGCCGCCGCCGCCGCAAGCGGTCGTCCGGTGATCCCGGTCTTCGTTCTCGACCCGGTGGCCGAGGTCTGGGGCGCGGCCCCGCGCTGGCGGCTTGGCGAGGCGCTGGCAGCCTTCGCCGCGGCACTTGACCGGATCGGCGCGCGGCTGGTGCTGCGCCGGGGGGCGGCGCTGGACACGCTTCTGGCGCTGATTGCCGAGACCGGGGCGACGGCGGTCTACTGGAGCCGCGATCTCAATCCGGCCGCGAAGGCGCGCGACACCGCGGTCAAGGCGGCGCTGAAGGCCGCGGGCGTCGAGGCGCGGTCCTTCCCGGGCCAGGTGCTGTTCGATCCCTGGACGGTCGAGACCGGGCAGGGCGGGCCCTATCGGGTCTACACTCCCTTCTGGAAGGCGGTGCGCGGGCGCGACCCGGGCGCGCCGCTGCCGCCCGTCACCGCGCTGCGCCCACCGGCAACCGCACCCGCGAGCGAGGCCCTTGCGGACTGGCGCCTCGGCGCGGCGATGAACCGCGGCGCGGCGGTCGTCGCGCGCCACGCGCAGGTGGGCGAGGCGACGGCGCTGGCGCGCCTTGACCGGTTCCTCGAAACCGGGATTGCCGGTTATGCCGAGCGGCGCGACCTGCCGGCCGAGCCCGGCACCTCGGGCCTGTCCGAGAATCTCGCCTGGGGCGAGATCAGCGCCCGCACCATCTGGCACGCGGGCCGGCGGGCGATGGACGCGGGCGCGGCGGGCGCCGAGACCTTCCTGAAAGAGCTCGTGTGGCGCGATTTCGCCTGGCACCTGATGGCCCATTTCCCCGAGCTGGGCAGCCGCAACTGGCGCCCGGAATGGGACGCCTTCCCCTGGCAGGGCGACAGCCCGGCGGCCGAGCGCTGGCGGCGCGGGCAGACCGGCGCGCCCCTCGTCGATGCCGCGATGCGCGAGCTCTTCATCACCGGCACGATGCACAACCGCGCCCGGATGATTGCCGCCTCCTACCTGACGAAGCATCTGCTGACCGACTGGCGCGTCGGGCTGGCCTGGTTTGCCGAGACGCTGATCGACTGGGATCCGGCCTCGAACGCGATGGGCTGGCAATGGGTGGCGGGCTCGGGGCCCGACGCCTCGCCCTTCTTCCGCATCTTCAACCCAGAGGGGCAGGCGGCGAAGTTCGACCCGGATGGGCGCTATCGTCAGCACTATCTGGCCGCGGGAGCGCCGGGAGCGCAGGCCTTCTTCGCGGCCGCGCCGCGGTCGTGGAACCTCGACCCCGCCGCGCCGCCGCCTGCGCCGCTCGTCGATCTGGCCGAGGGCCGTGCGCGGGCGCTGGCCGCCTATCAGGCGCTGAAGGGCTGAGGCGCTCCTCATTTGCGCCACATTCGGCTGCTAGGCAGTCTTGCTTGACGAAGTGTGAACGTGACGAGGGGACCGATGCAGAGAGTGATCGTGCGCAGCTCGCGCGGAGCCCTGCCGACGGCGGCAAAGCTGGTCGCCGGGATCGGGCTTGCGCTCACCGGCTTCTTCACCGCCTCGGCGATTCTGCCCTACCTGCCGGCCGGGACGCGCGACCAGGGAGCCGGGCTGATGTCGATGTCCTTCGGCTGGCTGATCGGCTGGCGGGTGATCGGCCGGGCGCCGCAGGCGACGATGGCCGGGGCGGCCCGCGTCGGGCTGCGCGCCGCGTTGTGGCTGGCGCTGACGGTGCTGCTCTATCTTGGTGCGCTGCAGATGATGGCGCGGATGCTGCGTGGCCGCTATCACGGGCTGAGCGAGGCCCTGACCGACGTCATCGCCCAGGGGCTCGGGCTCGGGGCCGCGGCGGTTCAGCTTGACGTGATCGCCATGCTCTTTCTGGGGGGCGTGCTTTCCGCTATCCTCTCGGCCTGGGCCGCCCGGCGCTGGCAGTGACACGCCGCCTTGCGGCCCGAACAGGGCAGGGGCAGGCGGGAACGGTGGCAGAACTTCATTTCTTTTTCGGGACTTTGTGCCATCTTCCGCTTTTGGAGCGGGTTCTCGGGCGACCGGTCGAGGCGCGCGCCGCCCATCTTCCCGGGCACGAGGCGCGCGTCGCGCTGGATGCCCGGGGCGAGGAGCTGTCCTTCCCGATGCTGGTGCCGGGGCGCGCCGGGGTGCCGGGTCTGGTGGCCGAGATTGCGCCCGCCGAGGTGCCGCAGCTCGACTTTTACGAGGCGGGTTATGCCGCCGGCCCGGTCGAGGTCGCGCTTGCGGAGGGCGGACGGGTGACGGCGCGCAGCTACCTCGAGGGCGCGGCGCACTGGCAGCCCGGTGCGCCCTGGGATCTCGACGTCTGGCGCGACCGCTGGGGGGAGACGGTGACCGAGGCTGTTGCCGAATACATGGCATTGCGGGGCGTGCTGCCGCTCGAGGCGGCGATCCGCCGCTATCCGCTGATCCTCGTGCGCGCCGCCTCGCGGCTCAGGGCGCGGGCGCCGCGCCCGGCGACGCTGCGCCGCGTGCCGCAACCTGGCGACATCGAGATCGAGGCGCTCGAGCGGCCCTATGCGAAATTCTTTGCGGTCGAGGATTATACCCTGCGCCACCGTACCTTCGGCGGCGCAATGAGTGCGCCGCTCGACCGTGCGGCCTTCGTCTCGGGCGATGCCACGGTGGTGCTGCCCTATGACCCGGTGCGCGACCGGGTGCTTCTGGTCGAGCAGTTCCGCACCGGCCCGCTGGCCCGCGGCGATGCGAACCCCTGGTGCCTCGAGCCGATCGCCGGTCGGGTCGACGCCGGCGAGACGCCCGAGACCGCGGCGCGGCGCGAGGCACAGGAAGAGGCGGGACTCACCCTCTCGCGGCTGATCGCGGCGCCGCGTTTCTATCCTTCGGTGGGGGCGAAGAGCGAATATCTTTTCACCTATCTCGGCCTCGCGGATCTGCCCGATGGCAGCGCCCGCATTGGCGGGATCGAGGCAGAGGGCGAGGACATCCGTTCGCATCTGATTTCCTTTGACGGGCTGATGTCCCTGATCGAGACCGGCGAGGCGGAAAACGCGCCGCTGATCGTGCTGACACTGTGGCTGGCGCGGCTGCGCCCGGGGCTGCGGGCCGAGGCCGGCGTCGCCTCCGGCATGGGCGCGGGGGCCTCCGACGGGGCTTGAGGCGGCCGCGGTTGCGGCCTAAGTCTGGGCTTCTGATTTCACTGCGCGAGGATATGGGCATGACCATCTGCAAGGATCTGGCCGCGGCCGTGGGCAACACGCCGCTGATCCGGCTTCGGAAAGCGTCGGAGATCACCGGCTGCGACATCCTCGCCAAGGCCGAGTTCATGAACCCGGGCCAGTCGGTCAAGGACCGCGCCGCGCTGTTCATCATTCAGGACGCGATCGCCAGGGGGCAGTTGCAGCCCGGCGGCACGATCGTCGAGGGCACGGCGGGCAACACCGGCATCGGGCTGGCGCTGGTCGGCGCCTCGATGGGCTTCCGCACGGTGATCGTGATCCCGGAAACCCAGAGCCAGGAAAAGAAGGACATGCTGCGCCTTGCGGGCGCCGAGCTTGTCCAGGTGCCGGCGGCGCCCTATTCGAACCCGAACAACTTCGTGCGCTATTCCGAGCGGCTGGCGAAGGAACTCGCGAAGACCGATCCGAACGGGGTGATCTGGGCGAACCAGTTCGACAATGTCGCGAACCGGCAGGCTCATATTGAGACCACGGGCCCCGAGATCTGGGAACAGACCCAGGGCCGGGTGCACGGCTATGTCGCCTCGGTCGGCTCGGGCGGCACCTTCGCCGGCACCGGCATGGCACTGCAGCCGAAAGGGGTGAAGATCGCCCTTGCCGACCCCGACGGGGCGTCGCTGCACAGTTTCTACACCACCGGCGTGCTGAAGGCCGAGGGATCGTCGATCACCGAAGGCATCGGTCAGGCGCGGATCACGAAGAACCTCGAGGGCTTCACCCCCGACATGAGCTTCAACATCCATGACGACGAGGCGCTGCCCGTGGTCTTCGACCTGCTCTCGGAAGAGGGGCTGTGCGTCGGCGGCTCGTCGGGGATCAACGTCGCGGGCGCGATCCACATGGCGCGCGAGATGGGGCCGGGGCACACCATCGTCACCATCCTGTGCGACTATGGCAACCGCTACCAGTCGAAGCTGTTCAACCCGGCCTTCCTGAAGGGCAAGGGGCTGCCGGTGCCGCAATGGCTCGACGGGCCCGGCCGCGCCGTGCCGGAGGTGTTCGAGGGATGATCCTGCGGGTCCTGCGCCTCTGGCTGGTGGTGATGCTGTTCGCGCTGCCGCTGGCCGCGCAGGAACCCGACGCCCCCGATTACAAGAGCTGGAACAAGACGGCGACCACCGCCGAGGAAACGGTGTCCGAGGCGAAGATCTCGGATACCAAGCTGTCCGAGCTGCGCGCCGAAATGGTGACGTGGCGCACCACCTTCACCGATGCGCAGGGGGTGAACGCCGACCAGATCGCCACGGTGAAAAGCCAGATTGCCGCACTTGGCGATCCGCCGGCCGAGGGCCAGACCGAGGACCCCGCGATCGCCAAGCGCCGCGCCGAGCTTGCCGATACGCTGGCCAAGCTGCAGGCGCCGGGCATCACCGCGGGCGAGGCGGCGACCCGCGCCGACAGCATCATCCGCAATATCGACAAGCTGGTGCGCGAGCGCCAGGCGGTCAAGCTCTTGCGGCTCTCGCCCTCGGCGCTGAACCCGGTGAACTGGTCCGACGGGCTGTCGCTCTTCCGCTGGATGGGCGCGTGGATCTACGACGAGACGGTGTGGCGCTTCACCCAGCCGAGCAATTACGACACGCTGCGCAACAGCGCGCCGCTGATCGCGGTGCTGGTGATCCTGTCGGGCATCCTGATGCTGCGCGGCAGCCGCTGGATGCTCGGCATGACCCGCTGGCTGCTCGGCAAGACCGCCATGCGCGGGCGCAACCTGATCTCGGGTTTCGTCTCGCTTGGCCAGGTGTTGCTGCCCTTCATCGGGGCGGTGCTGCTGGTCATCGCGTTGCAGCTCAGCTCACTCTTCGGGCCGATCCTGATGGAGCTGTTCCGCGAGCTGCCGGTGGTGCTGCTGCTCATCGTCGCCGCCTGGTGGCTGGGCAGCCGCGTCTTCCCGGGCCAGCCCGGGGCGGAAAGCGCGCTTGGCCTTGCCGAGGAGGGCCGCGCCGAGGGGCGGTTCCACGTCGTGATGATGGGAGTCGCGGTCGGGCTGGAATATCTGGTGATCAACTGGATCACGCCGCGGGCCGAGGATTTCCTCGGCGGCGCGGGGGTGATGGCCTCGGACAAGGCGCAGGCGGTGGCGGCGCGCGCCGATGCAGCGATCTCGGTGCTGCAGGCGCCGCTGCAGGTCTTTGCCGGGCTGATGCTGTTCCGCGTCGGCCAGCTCGTGCGCCGGCAGCTGAAGATCATGCAGGCGCAGGACGACGACACCGCGTTCCGGCTGAACCTGATGCGCTGGATCGCGAATGTGCTGATCCTGATCGGCCTCGCCGGGCCGGTGCTCGGTCTGATCGGCTATGTCAGTGCCGCCAATGCGCTGATCTGGCCGGCGATCACCTCGCTCGGGCTGATCGGCATCGTCGCCGTGCTGCAGGGCTTCGTGGCCGAGTTCTGGGTGGTCATCACCCGTTCGGAAGAGCGCCGGCGCGAGGCGCTGGTGCCGGTGCTGGCGGGCTTCGTGCTGACGATCGCCGCGCTGCCGCTCTTCGCGCTGATCTGGGGCGCGCGGCGCGAGGACCTGATGGAGCTGTGGACGCAGTTCCGCAACGGCTTCGACCTTGGCGGGGTGAAGATCTCGCCCACCATCTTCCTGACCCTCGTGGTGGTCTTCGCCATCGGCTACACGGTGACGCGGCTGTTGCAGGGGGCACTGAAAAGCTCGATCCTGCCGAAGACCTCTCTCGACCGCGGCGGTCAGAACGCGATCGTCTCGGGCATCGGCTATATCGGCATCTTCCTGTCGGCGGTGCTGGCGATCTCGGCCGCGGGGATCGACCTCAGCTCGCTTGCGATCGTCGCCGGTGCGCTCTCGGTCGGTGTCGGCTTCGGTCTGCAGACCATCGTGCAGAACTTCGTCTCGGGCATCATCCTGCTGATCGAGCGCCCGATTTCCGAGGGCGACTGGATCCAGGTCGGCTCGCAGCAGGGCATCGTCAAGGCGATCACCGTGCGCTCGACCCGAATCGAGACCTTCGACCGCTCCGAGGTGATCGTGCCGAACGCCGATCTGATCAGCGGTCAGGTGACGAACTGGACGCGGGCGAACAAGAACGGCCGGCTGATCGTGCCGGTGGGCGTGGCCTATGGCACCGACACCCGCAAGGTGGCGCGGATCCTGCAGGAGATCGCCGAAGCGCATCCGCTGGTGATGATGAACCCCGAGCCCTTCGTGCTGTTCACCGAATTCGGCGCCGACAGCCTGAATTTCGAGATCCGCGCGATCCTGTCGGACGTGAACTTCACCGTCCGCGTGCGCTCGGAAATCAACCACCAGATCAACGCCCGCTTCGTCGAGGAAGGGATCGAGATTCCCTTCGCACAGCGCGACATCTGGCTGCGCAACCCCGAGGCGCTGGCGCAGGCGGGGCAGGGGGGGACGGCTGCGGCGCCGGTGGCCGGTGCCGGGGCCGTGGTGCCGCATGGCGTGGTGCCTTCGGAACCCGCGCAGCCCGTCGCCCCGCCGCGCGACCCGCTCGATGCCGGGCGCGATGCCGTGACGCTGTCGGACAACGACGGCGCCGAGGAAGGCGACAGCCGCTGAGTCCGGGCGGGACAGCGCAGGGCGGCGGGATCACTCGCTGTCCGGCCGCCCCTCACGCGACAGGATCACTGCGAGCGGGCGCAGGGTCTGCGACTGCGCGCAGACGATCATCAGCGCGACCATGATCGGCACCGCAAGGAACATCCCCGGCAGACCCCACACCGCCCCCCAGAAGGCGAGCGAGATGATGATGCCGAAGCTCGACAGCCGCAGCGCGTGGCCCATCAGCATCGGGTCGATGATGTTGCCGATGACGAATTGCAGCGCGCCGCAGACGGCAAAGACGGTCAGCGCCGCGGCGGTGTCCTGGCTCAGGATATAGGCGGCAAGCCCGGCGATCACCGTGGCGATGATCGAGCCGATCGAGGGGATGAAGTTCAGTGCGAAGGTCAGCACCGCGACCGGCAGCGCGAGTTCATAGCCGCCGATGGTGAACACCCCCCAGACCGCCGCGCCGGTGACCGCCGAGACCGCGGCCTTGACCAGAAGATAGTGGTTCACCCGCCGCATGATCCGCGCCACCGTGCGCTCGACGTTGCGCGCGCTGTCCGGGGTGCCCATCAGGTTCTCGAGTTTCGCCGGAAACCAGATCCGCTCGGCGAAGAGGAAGCCCACGAACAGGATCACCAGCACCGCAGCCGAAAGCAGGTTCGAGGCCTGTCCGGCGAGCGTGCTGAGATAGCCTGCGATCTCGATCTTCTGAATCGATTCGAGCACCGCCTGCTCGACATCGGCGCCCATCCAGCCAAACAGGCTGGCGAGCGCGCGCTGCGCGGGGCCGGCATAGGCCACAGCCATCGTCACCACCTCGTTCGCCTGGGCGAGCAGCACCGCGGTGGCGGTGAGCAGCCCCGAGGCGATCAGGGCGAGGGCGACGATCGAGGCGAGCCAACTCGGCACCCGCAGCGGTCCGATCCGCACCCGCCCGATCGCCGCGATCGCCTCGGAGGTGAGCGAGAACAGGATGATCGCGATGGCGAGCGAGATCAGCACGAAGCGCGCCTGCACCAGCAAGAACAGCACGAGCGCAAAGGCGATGATGCCAAGCAGCATGTTCGACAGCCGCCAGGCGTCGCGCATCTTCTCGCTGCGGACGGTCTGGCCGGGCTCGACGGGCAGCTGCATGGGATTTCCTTCGCGCGGTGCGGATGAGAGACATCTCCAGCCTAGGCGCAGGCCTGGGGCGAGGCAAGCTCGGGCGGCCACACCGCCCCGTTCGCCGGTCCGGCCCGGCGTGCCCGGCGCGGCGGTTTCCGAAGATGACGGAGGCCCTTGCATCGCCCCCGGCTTTGCGGCTAGACACGGCCCCGGACGGGTGGCCGAGTGGTCGAAGGCGCACGCCTGGAAAGTGTGTAGGCGGGGAACCGTCTCGTGGGTTCGAATCCCATCCCGTCCGCCATCGCTCGCAGCGGTGCGCAATTATTTCTCATGTGAATACAACGCGTTATATTGGCGTGCCCCTGAGGGCACGTGCCCGGCGCCTTGTTTTGCTACACAACTTGCCCCACATTTTGCTCTGGCACGAGGTTTTCGGCGGGGGCAGCACATGGCAGTCATGTTGCGCGGGGCGACGTAGAATTTGCGCAAGCGTGTGCCGGTCCGCTACGGCGAAGTCGAGCCGCGCAGGGAGATCTGGCTGAGCCTTCACACGGATTCGAGAGCCGAGGCCGAGGTCAAGGCCCCCGCGATCTGGCGGGCGCAGATCGAGGCTTGGGAGGCACGCCTGGCCGGGGCATCGGAGGGTGCAGAGAGGCGATTTCAGGCCGCGCAGGATCTGGCCGCAAAACGCGGGTTCTCATGGCTGCCGCTCAAGGATGTGACGCGTCTGCCGCGCGAGGAGCTTCTCGAGCGGATCGAGGCCATCCCTGCCCATGGGGAGGTCCCGAACCGCCAGGAGGCCGCCGCGATCCTCGGGGCAGTGTCGGCGCCGGAGATCACCGTGTCACGCGCGCTTGACCTCTACTGGGGCTTCACCCGCGACCGGGTCACCGAGGGCTTGTTGCACATATCAGTGAGAGGGATTCATCTTGAGAATCCTGAGGGTTAGATCGTTGGCATGCCAGAGCCTGCCGACACCCGCTACCGCACGACGAACTGGTCCGGCTATAACGCCTCCCTGAAGCGGCGAGGATCGTTGTCCGTCTGGTTCGATCCGGAAATGTCTTGGCAGGCCGAGCGAGCCGTCAAGCGCGGCCACCCCGAGACCTTCTCCGACAGCGCCATTCAGACCTGCCTGACGTTGAAAGTGTTGTTCGGCCTGCCGCTTCGTCAGAGTGAGCCAGTGAGGCGCCATTGGTCCGAGCCCACTGGCGAACGGTCTGGTGGCGAGCTTGATCGAGATGGCCGGGCTCGACTGGCCCGTGCCGGACTATTCGACGCTGTGCCGGCGTCAGGCTCGGATCCAGGTGCTGATCCCGTATCGGCGCTCCGGTGCGCGGCTGAATCTGTTGATCGACAGCACAGGCATCCGTTTCCGCGGCGATGGTGAATGGCTGGCGCGCAAGCATGGCGCGACGCGCAGACGCGAGTGGCGCAAAGTGCATCTGGCGATGGATACCACCACGGGCGACATTCGCGCGGTCGAGTTCACCTCGAGCAGGCAGGGCGATAGCCCATTCGTCGGGGAAACGATCCCCCGGATCGTTTCCTGCCCCTCCTCATTGCCGGAGCGACTGGCGCAGATCCCGGCAGTCGAAGAGATCGAAACGGTCACTGCCGACGGAGCCTATGACACGCGCCGCTGCCATGCCGCGATCCTTGAACACGGTGCGGACCCGATCATCCCGATCCGCCGCAATGGACGCGCCTGGAAGCCGGACTGCCCCGCCGCAATCTCACGAAACGAGATCCTCCGGGCGACGCGGTGTCTGGGGCGATCGATCTGGAAGAAATGGACCGGCTACCACGCCCGAAGTCGCGTCGAGGCCCGGATGAACCGCCTCAAGCTCTTCGGCGAACGGATCATGGCACGAGACCCTGACCGGCAGACCGCCGAAATCCAGATCCGCATCATTCGCCATTGTCGCTCGGACCAATGGCGCGACATGGCTCATTCATGAACCGCTGCTCGGCCCTTGGACGGGCCGAGATCGAAGCCGTGACATGAGACAGACGGGATAAGGCCCAGATCGGCCCGTCGTCCGATTAGCGCAACATGTATAACCGCCCCTTACGCAAGAGGGCATTTGAAGCAGTTGTGCGCGGTGTCGGGTGCTGACATGTATCCGGCCTCATATTGCGGCTTTCTCCATGCCGCGGGCCCGTATGGTGTTCGCAG
>NZ_SAVB01000015.1 GCF_004022265.1 Paenirhodobacter ferrireducens | reverse complement strand
CAGTGAAGCTGACTACTCACATCATCGGGACAAGCCCTAGTGAGCGATATGCTACGGTCCGCGTCGCTTGCGACCAAACCGCCCGCATATCTCTTCAGATATCCGTCAATGTCAAAGAGCACGGAAACAAAATCAACCAGTTGCGCACCATCTCGTTGCGCCGCCAGCCAACCCGTTCCCAAATTTTCGCTTGCTTTCCAGTGCCTTGCGGCGCCTTCCGGCCACCGGCGCGGTGTGTTCCGCTTCGGTGAGGGGCTATTTACGGATCACCTCCCGACTCCGCAAGAGACTTTTTCGGAAAAAACGCATCTCGCGGAAAAATTTTCGTCAAACTATTGTTCTTAAATGATTTTCTTTTCATAGAACTTTCCCGGTCGCACCGGAGCGGGATGGCCGCGCAAGAATCTTTCGCAAATCACGGGTCCCGACGAAAGATATCCTCTGACGACGCCCTTCTCCACCTCGGCAGAGGGCGGGATATTATCAGGATAGTCGCGCGCGCACGCACGCGTGAGAAGGGCCCTGTAGCAGTTGCCGCGCGGCCCCCGGGCGCGTAAATAGGAGCCAGATTTCGCAGGAGGCTCCGATGACCCGTCCGAAACCCGTTGTGCTGTGCATTCTGGATGGCTGGGGCGAACGCCCCGAGACCGACGGCAACGCGCCTGCGCTCGCCAACACCCCGAACCTCGACAAGGTCTGGACGACCTGTCCGAAGTCGACGCTGATCACCTTCGGCCCCGATGTCGGCCTGCCCACCGGGCAGATGGGCAATTCGGAGGTCGGGCACACCAACATCGGTGCCGGGCGCGTGGTGGCGATGGACCTCGGCCAGATCGACCTCGCCATCGAGGATGGCAGCTTCTTCCAGAACGAGGCGATCCTCGCCTTCATCGCCAAGGTGAAGGCGGCGGGGGGACGTGCGCATCTGATGGGCGTCGTCTCGGATGGCGGCGTGCATGGCCATATCGAGCATCTGCTGGCCGCCTGCCGGATGATTGCCGGGGCAGGGGTGCCGGTCGCTGTCCATGCGATCACCGATGGCCGCGACGTCGCCCCCGACAGCGCGGCGCGCTTCATTGATGAGCTGGTGGCGCGCCTGCCGGAAGGCTGCACCGTCGCCACGGTGATCGGCCGCTATTGGGCGATGGACCGCGACAACCGCTGGGAGCGGGTGGGGCTCGCCTACGACGCGATGGTCAAGGCCGAGGGGCTGCAGGCCGCGACGCCGGCCGAGGCGGTGGCGCAAAGCTATGCCAAGCAGGAGATGGACGAGTTCATCAAGCCCACGGTGATCGGCGACTATGCCGGCACGGCGGATGGCGACGGCTTCTTCTGCCTGAACTTCCGTGCCGACCGTGCCCGCGAGATCCTGCGTGCGCTGGCCGAGCCGGGCTTTACCGAGATCGACGTCTCGACCCGGCCGGCCTGGTCGGCGATGCTGGGCATGGTCGAGTATTCGGCGGGCCACAACGCCTACATGACCACCGCCTATCCGAAGCGCGATCTGGTCAACACGCTGGGCGAATGGGTGTCGAAGCACGGGCTGACGCAGTTCCATTGTGCCGAGACCGAGAAATACCCGCATGTCACCTTCTTCCTGAACGGCGGCAAGGAAGCGCCGTGGCAGGGCGAGGACCGCTTCATGCCGAAGTCGCCCAAGGTCGCCACCTATGACCTGCAGCCGGAGATGAGCGCCCCCGAGGTGACCGAGCATTTCGTCGGCGCGATCGAGAGGGGCTATGACCTGATCGTGGTGAACTTCGCCAACCCCGACATGGTCGGCCACACCGGCAGCCTGCCTGCAGCGATCAAGGCCTGTGAAGAGATCGACCGCGACATGGGCAAGGTGATTGCCGCGCTGAAGGCGGCCGGGGGCGCGATGATCGTCACTGCCGACCACGGCAATTGCGAGACGATGATCGACCCGGTGACTGGCAAGCCGCACACCGCGCATACCACGAACCCGGTGCCGGTCGCCCTTGTCGGCGGGCCCGAGGGGGTGACGCTGCGCGACGGTGGCCGGCTTGCCGACCTGGCGCCGACGCTGCTTGACCTGATGCAGCTGCCGGTGCCGCCCGAGATGACCGGCAAGACGCTGATCGTCCGTTGATGCGGGCTGCGATCGTTGCGCTGATGCTGGGCGCCGGCGCGGCTTCGGCCAGCACCGCGACCGATGCTGCGCTGAAGGCCGCGGATGACCTGCGCGCCTCGATAGGCGCGCTCGACGCGGCGCAGACCAAGGCTGACCGGGTGGCGGCACTGACCGCGACGATCACCGCCTATGAGCAGGGGCTCGGCGCGCTGCGGGACGGGTTGCGCCGGGCCGCGGTGCGCGAGCACGAGATCAAGCAGGGGTTCGACGCGAAACGCGAGAATATCGGCCGGCTTCTGGGCGTGATGAGCACGATGGAGCGGTCGGAAGGACCGCTTCTTCTGCTGCATCCGGCGGGGCCGCTCGGCTCGGCGCGCTCGGGCATGGTGCTGGGTGCGGTGACCCCGGCGCTGCAGGCCGAGGCCGAGAAGATGCGCAGCGACCTCGAGGAGATCAAGGCGTTGCGCGCGGTTCAGGGCAATGCCGAGAAGGTGCTCGAGGGCGGGCTCGCTTCGGTGCAGGCGGCGCGCACCGCGCTGAGCGAGGCGGTCTCGGAACGCACCAAGCTGCCCAAGCGCTATCTCGAGGAGCCCGAGGAGCTGCGCCAGCTGGTCGAAAGCGCCGACACGCTCGAGGGCTTTGCCACCGGCGTTGCCGATCTCGACAGCGACATCGGCGCACCGATGGAGGATTTCGCCTCGGCCAAGGGCAGCCTGCCGATGCCGGTGATCGGCTCGGTGCTGCGCCGCTTCAACGAGGCCGACGCCGCCGGCATCCGCCGGCCCGGTCTGGTGGTGGCGACGGCGCCGGCCTCGCTGGTCACCGCGCCCTGGCCGGCAACGATCCGCTATCGCGGGCCGCTGCTCGACTACGGAAATGTGATGATTCTCGAACCGGCCAAGGGCTATCTTCTGGTTCTGGCCGGGCTGGGCACCGTCTATGGTGAAACCGGCGACGTGCTGGCCGCCGGGGCCCCGGTGGGGCTGATGGGCGGCACGGAACCCGGTGCACAGGAATTCGGTGCCGATTTCGTGCAGGCTGCACAGCAGGGCGGCAGTGCGGGCCGGACCGAGACGCTGTATTTGGAATTGAGGAAGGGCAAGACGCCCGTGGACCCCGCCGCGTGGTTCACCCAGACGAAAGACCAGGGGTAGAGTATGAAGAAGTTCGTCATGGCCGCACTCGGCGGCACGGTTGCCGGGGTGCTGATCTCGACGCAGGTTGCCCCGCTGCTGGCGCAGGAGGCCAGCAAGCCCGCCTCGGTCTATGAACAGCTCGACCTGTTCGGCGACATCTTTGAACGGATCCGGTCGGATTACGTCGAACCCGTCGACGACAAGAAGCTGATCGAGGCCGCGATCAACGGCATGCTCAGCTCGCTCGACCCGCATTCGAGCTATCTGCCGCCCGACGATTACGCCGATATGAAGGTGCAGACGCGCGGTTCCTTCGGCGGCCTCGGCATCGAGGTGACGCAGGAAGACGGCTTCGTGAAGGTCGTCTCGCCGATGGACGGCACGCCGGCCGCCGAAGCCGGCATCCAGTCTGGCGATTACATCACCCATGTGAACGGCGAGAGCCTGATGGGCCTGACCCTCGATCAGGCGGTGGACAAGATGCGTGGCCCGGTCGGCAGCGAGATCACTATCACCGTGGCGCGCCAGGGCCAGCAGGACCCCTTCGACGTGACGATGACCCGCGACACGATCAAGCTCACCGCGGTGAAGGGCCGGCTCGAGGGCAAGACCGTCGTGCTGCGGATCACCACCTTCAACGATCAGACTTTCCCGAATCTCCAGGAAAGTCTGAAAAAGGCGGTCGAGGATGCAGGCGGCATGGACAAGGTCGACGGCATCGTCATCGATCTGCGCAACAACCCGGGCGGGTTGCTGACCCAGGCGATCTCGGTCTCGGATGCCTTCCTCGACAAGGGCGAGATCGTCTCGACCCGCGGCCGCAAGGCCGAGGACAGCGAACGCTGGAACGCAACGCCGGGCGACCTGGCCCAGGGCAAGCCGATCGTCGTGCTGATCAACGGCGGCTCGGCCTCGGCCTCGGAAATCGTCACTGGCGCGTTGCAGGACCACCACCGCGCGATCGTCGTCGGCACCAAGAGCTTCGGCAAGGGCTCGGTGCAGACGGTGATGCCGATCCGCGGCGAGGGCGCGATGCGGCTGACCACGGCGCGCTATTACACGCCCTCGGGCCGCTCGATCCAGGCGCTCGGCATTCAGCCCGACATCGTCGTGCCGCAGCCCGACGCCGTTCCGGCCGATGATCAGGCAAGCGAGGACAAACCGGCGGCGAAGACCCGGTCGGAGGCCGACCTGCAGGGGATCTTGTCGAACGACTCGATGACCGAGGACGAGAAGAAGCAGGCCGAGGACGAGCGCGCCAAGGCCGAGGAGGCAGCGAAGCTGCGCCTGCAGGACTTCCAGCTCGCTTATGCGATCGACATCATCAAGGGCATGAAGGTGATGGCGCAGGATACCGACGCCGATCCGTCGACGCCCGCGGCTCCGGCCGGGGCCACGCCGGAGAAGGCACCGGTGAAACCCGCGCCGAAGCCCGCGAACTGAGATCCCGGGGGGCCGATCGGCCCCCCTTTTTCGCCAGGAAGAAAACCATGACCCCCGAAGAAATCGCCGCCCTCCCGTATCGCCGCAATGTCGGCGTGGTGCTGATGAACCCGCAGGGTCTGGTCTTCACCGGCCAGCGCATCGACAGCCCGGTGCCCGCCTGGCAGATGCCGCAAGGCGGCATCGACGAAGGCGAGAAGCCGAAGGAAGCGGCGCTGCGCGAGCTGTGGGAGGAAACCGGCGTGCGCCCGGATCTGGTCGAGAAGATCGCCAAGACGCGCGACTGGATCACCTATGACCTGCCCGCGGATCTGGTCGGCAACATCTGGAAGGGCCGCTACCGGGGGCAGAAGCAGAAATGGTTCCTGCTGCGCTTCCTCGGCCACGACAGCGACGTGAACATCGCGACCGAGCATCCCGAATTCTCGGTCTGGGCCTGGAAGCCCCATGCCGAGGTGCTCGAGGGCATCGTGCCCTTCAAGCGCGCGGTCTACGAGGCGGTCTTCGCCGAGTTCCGCGACTATTTCGCCTGAGCCTCAGAAGTCGAGACCAAGGTCGAGCGTGCGCGCCGAATGGGTGAGCGCACCCGACGAGATATAGTCGACACCCGTCGCCGCCACTTCGGCGATGCGGGAAAGCTGCATGTTTCCAGAGGCTTCCAGAACCACTCGGCCGGCGGCAAGGGCCACGGCTCGGCGCAGGGTCGGGGTGTCCATGTTGTCGAGCAAGATCACATCGGCGCCGCCCACTTCCAGCGCCTCTTCCAGCTGATCGAGACGGTCAACCTCCAGCTCGACGCGCATCATGTGGCTGCGCGCGGCCTTCGCCGCCTCGAGCACGGCACGGATGCCCCCCGCCGCGGCGACGTGATTGTCCTTGATGAGAATCGCGTCCGACAGGCCGAAGCGGTGGTTCGAGCCGCCGCCATGCGCGACCGCCATCTTTTCCACCACCCGCAGGCCCGGAGTCGTCTTGCGGGTGCAGGTGATGCGGGTTTTCGTGCCGCGGGTCTCGGCGACGAAAGCCGATGTCAGCGTGGCGATGCCGCTCAGCCGGCCGGCGAAATTCAGCGCGACGCGCTCGCCCATCAGGATCGAGGCGGCCTCGCCCTCGATCCGCATCAGCGTGTCGCCGGGGGCAATCGGGCTGCCGTCGGTGACAAGCGTTTCAACCCTCAGCGCCGGATCGACCAGGCGGAAGGCCAGTGCCGCAATCTGCATCCCCGAGACCACGCCCGCCTCGCGCGCATTCAGCCGCGCGGCATAGCGGACGCCCGCCGGCACGACAGCGCGAGTGGTGACATCGCCCATCGGCGACAGATCTTCGGTCAGCGCCGCGCGCACCAGCGGTTCAAGCAGGAAATCGGGCAGGGGAGCAGTCATGGTTCCTCCGTCGCGCAGGCGCGGATCGCGCGCGCCTCGTCAAGCGTGATGCGGGTGCGGCGGGCCCGGGCCGGGTCTGCCTGTGGGAAATCGGCGCGGAAGTGGCCGCCGCGGCTTTCCTCGCGCGCCAGCGCCGCGGCTGCGATCAGCGTCGCCGTGGCGGTCATGTTGCGCAGCGAGTCGCCGCTGGCCGCGGCCTCGATCTCGGCGATGGTGCGCAGCGCGGCTTTCAGCCCGGCAGCGGTGCGCACCACGCCGACGCCATCAGTCATCGCCGCGCGCAGCCTGGTGACCGCGGCCTCATCGGTCACTTCATTTCCCTCGGGGATCTCCAGATCGACCTCGGGCGCCGATGCCATCGGCACGGCCGAAGCGATGCCCTCGGCACAGATCCGGGCAAATACCAGCGCCTCGAGCAGCCCGTTCGAGGCAAGCCGGTTCGCGCCATGCAGCCCGGTCGAGGAGGCCTCGCCGCAGACCCACAGATGGCCGAGCGACGCGCGGCCATCCTCGGTCACGTCGATGCCACCCATGTGGTAATGCGCGGCGGCGGCAACCGGGATCGGCTGCGAAACAGGGTCTATTCCGGCCCTTTTGCAGGCCTGAGCCACGGCCGGGAAGCGGGTCATGATCTCGGCGCCCAGACAGGCGCGGGTGTCGAGCGCGGGCGCACGACCGGCCTGACGCTCCAGATAGACGGCGCGGGCGACGATGTCGCGCGGCGCAAGTTCGGCATCCTTGTGCACGGGCAGCATGAAGCGCTCGCCCCGCGAATTCACCAGAACCGCACCTTCGCCGCGCAATGCCTCGGTCGCAAGCGGGGCAGGGTCCTCGCCACTCGCGATCGCGGTCGGGTGAAACTGCACGAATTCCGGATCGGCGATACGCGCGCCGGCGCGCGCCGCCATGCCGATCACCTGTCCCCGGATCCGCGGCGGGTTGGTGGTGACGGCGAAAAGCCCGCCCGAGCCGCCGCCGGCCAGCAGCACCGCCGGCGCGCGGAGCAACAGCTTGCCCGAGGGCGTATGCGCCTTCTTCACCCAGACCCCTGTCACCGCGCCATCGGTCACCTCGAGCGAGGTCGCAAGCACCCCCTCGGCGATCTGGATCGAGGCAGTGCCACGCACGGCGGCAATCAGCGTCTGCATGATCTCGTGCCCGGCCTGATCGCCCTTCACCCGCACCACGCGGGCGGTGGAATGCGCCGCCTCGCGCGACATCACATAGCCGCCCTCGGGGCTGCGGTCGAAGGGCGTGCCAAGCGCGGTTAGATCGAGGATGCGGCGCGGCGCCTCGCCGGTCACCAGCCGGGCGATGGTCGGGTCGACGATGCCGGCGCCCGCCGTCTCGGTGTCGCGGGCATGGGCCGCGGGGCTGTCGCTGGCCGCCATCGCCGCCGCAACGCCGCCCTGTGCCCAGGCGGAGGAGGCGCCTTCGCCCAGAACCTCGGGCGAGATCACCAGAACCGGACGCGGGGCAAGCTTCAGCGCCGTATAAAGCGCACCGAGCCCGGCCCCGACGATCACGATGCGGGGGGTTTCGATCACTTCGCGATCTTCCGCGAGAGATCGATCATCCGCTCGACCGCCACGCGCGCCTTCGCGGCGATGACGGGATCGACGGTGACCTCCTCGGCCCCGGTGTGCAGCGACCACAGGATCTTCTCGAGCGTGATCTTCTTCATGTAGGGGCACATGTTGCAGGGCCCGACGAAATCCACATCCGGCAGCGCGTCGGCGATGTTCGACGCCATCGAGCATTCGGTGACCAGCATCGCGTGGCTCGGATGTTCGCGGGTGACATAGTCGATGATTCCCGAAGTGGACCCCGAGAAATCCGATTCGGCCACGACATCGGGCGGGCATTCCGGATGGGCGATGATTCGCGTCTCGGGATGCAGCGCGCGGAACTCGCGCAGATCCTGCGCGGTGTATTGTTCGTGCACGATGCACGACCCCGCCCACCAGACCACGCGCTTTGACGGAACCTGTTTTGCCACGTTCTGTGCAAGGTATTGATCTGGCGTCATAATTACCGTGTCTTCCGGCATCGCCGCGACAATTTGCGCTGCGTTGGCAGAGGTGCAGCAAATGTCGGAGGCGGCCTTCACAGCGGCTGTCGTGTTGACATAACTCACGACCGGAGCGCCGGGATATTGGGCCCGCATCTGGGCGATTCCCTCCGGCGTGATCGATTCGGCAAGCGAGCAGCCGGCCTCGACATCGGGAATCAGCACCGTCTTCGCCGGGTTCAGGATCTTCGAGGTCTCGGCCATGAAATGCACGCCGCATTGCACGATCACCTGCGCCTCGACCTTCGTCGCCTCGATCGCCAGTTGCAGGCTGTCGCCCACGACATCGGCCACGCCGTGATAGATCTCGGGCGTCATGTAGTTGTGCGCGAGGATCACCGCGTTTTTCTCGCGCTTCAGCCGGTTGATCGCGCGGATATAGGGCGCGTGGCGGGCGAAGTCGGGCAGGGGGACGACGCGGTCCATCCGGGCGTGGATGTCGCGCATCTCCTCGGCCAGGGTCAGCGACGGCGCAAGGTCATAGGCCTCGGCCAGGGTGGCCCGCATCACGGCAAGGTCCAGCATGTTTCCTCCCGACACATGAGAACGAGCCAGCATGTAAGGGCTCGGACCGTCGGGTGAAACAGCAAAGTTGCTGGAAACGACGAATTTGTGAAACTTTTATCGGATGGTCCGATTCAGCGGGTCCAGATCGCCTTCTCGCCCAGCTTGGCCACGAAGGCAGCGTGCGCCTCGGCCTCTTCCGGGGTGATGCGCGAGGGCAGGGGGACCGGGCGCGGGCGCGGGC
Source organism: Paenirhodobacter ferrireducens (assembly GCF_004022265.1). Lineage (GTDB taxonomy): Bacteria > Pseudomonadota > Alphaproteobacteria > Rhodobacterales > Rhodobacteraceae > Rhodobacter > Rhodobacter ferrireducens. The sequence continues at coordinate 129,144 of NZ_SAVB01000015.1, read as the reverse complement.
GCCAGTCATCCTCGGCGCTGGCCGCTTTCGAGCGCGATGTGTCCACCGTCAGGCCGAAGACCGGCTGGCGGCCGCCGATCAGTTCCAGATAGACGTCAGCCAGGATTTCCGAGTCGAGCAGCGCTCCGTGCAGCGTGCGCGAAGAGTTGTCGATGTTGAAGCGCCGGCACAGCGCGTCGAGCGAGGCGGGCGAGCCCGGAAAACGGCGGCGCGCCATCATCAGCGTATCGAGCGCGCGGTCATTCGCGATCAGCGGCTTCTTCGCCCAGCCCAGTTCCGCATTCAGGAATTTCATGTCGAAGACGGCATTGTGGATGACGAGCTTCGCGTCGTCGCCGATGAAATCGAGGAAATCCTGGGCGATGGCGGCAAAGACCGGCTTGTCGCGCAGGAAATCATTCCCCAGCCCGTGCACCTCGAAGGCCTCGGTCGGCATGTCGCGCTCGGGGTTGATGTACTGGTGATAGGTCCGGCCGGTCGGCACGTGGTTGAACAGCTCGATCGCACCGATCTCGACGATGCGGTGGCCTTCGGTCGGCTCAAAGCCGGTGGTTTCGGTATCGAGGACGATTTCACGCATGGCGGGCCCTGATTTCGGCGATCAACTGGCGCACGGCGGCGCGGGTGCCCTCGATCGTGTGGGTCTCGATCACATGATGGGCGCGGGCGCGCTTGTGCGCATCGGGAAGCTGACGGTCGAGGATCAGATCAAGCTGCGACTCGGTCATCGTGCCGCGGGCGAGGACCCGGGCGCGCTGATGCTCGGCCGGGACCGAGACGACAAGCACGGCGTCACAGATCTTGTCGGCGCCGGTCTCGAACAACAGCGGGATGTCCAGAAGGATCAGATCGGCGTCGGAATGGGCCTTGATGAACGCCATGCGCGACGCCGTCGTCAGCGGATGAACGATCGATTCCAGCAGGGACAGAGCCTGTTTTTCGCCATTCAGCACCTCACGCAGCCGGGCGCGGTCGACGGCACCGTCGACCACGACGCCGGGAAAAGCCTCGGCAATCGCCGGCACGGCGGCACCGCCCCGGGCGTAAAGCGCATGCACCGTCGCATCGGCATCCCAGACCGGCACGCCTTCCTCGGCGAACATCTTCGCCGTGGTCGACTTGCCCATGCCGATTGAGCCAGTCAGGCCGAGAAGAAAGGGTCTGTTCATGCCGAAAGCACCGCCTCGCGCAGCTCGGCCGTCACCTCGGGGCGGTGGCCGAACCAGCGCTCGAATCCGGGAACGGCCTGATGCAGAAGCATGCCCAACCCATCGACCGTGGTGCAGCCCATGGCTGCCGCCTCTTCCAGAAGCTTCGTGCGCAGCGGAGTGTAGACGCAGTCGGTCACCACGGCGCGACTGTCGAGCGCATCGAGCGGCACGCGGAACTCGGCCTTGCCCTCCATGCCGAGCGAGGAGGTATTCACCACGGTGCGGGCGTCCTCCATCATGTTGCCGGCCTGCACCCAGTCATAGACGACGACGCGGGCGCCGAATTCGGTGCGCAGCACATCGGCCCGCGCCCGGGTGCGGTTCGAGATCCGGATCTCGGGCACGCCGACCTCGAGAAGCGAGGCGACGATGGCACGCGCGGCGCCACCGGCCCCGATCACCGCCGCCGGCCCCTCGGCCGGTGCCCAGCCCGGTGCGCCCTCGCGCAGATTGGCGATGAAGCCGTAACCGTCGGTGTTGTCGGCATGGATGCGGCCATCGGGGCGGAAGATCAGCGTGTTCGCCGCCCCGATCAGCGCAGCGCGATCCGACACCACATCGGCCAGCGCCAGCACCGCCTCCTTGTGCGGAATGGTGACGTTGCAGCCGACAAAACCAGCCTTCGGCAGCACGCGAAGCACCGTCTCCAGGTCCTCGGCCGCCACATCCATCGGGATGTAATGGCCGCGGATGCCATATTGCTTCAGCCAATAGCCATGCAGGGCAGGTGACCGCGAATGCGCAATCGGCGAGCCGATGACGCCGGCCAGCGGAATCCGGGGATGGTCGTTCATGTCGTCAGATCTCCGCGCACATGCAGCCAGTTCAGGAACTCGATCAGCGGGAGCCCCAGAACGGCAAAGTAATCGCCTTCGACGGCAGAGAAAAGCCGCACGCCCTCTTCCTCGAGCTTGTAGCAGCCGACGGCGTGGCGAATGCTGTCCCAGTTGCGCGTGACATAGTCCTCGATGAAGGCGTCGGACAGCGGGTGCATCCGCAGCCGCACCTCGGACACATGCCGCCAGAGCGGCGCCCCGTCGCGCAGCGCCACCAGCGCCGACAACAGCCGGTGCGTCTGGCCCGAGAGCGCGCGCAGATGCTCGATCGCCTCTTCGGGCGTCTCGGGCTTGGCGAAGATCCGCCCCTTCAGTTCGAGCACCTGATCGGCGCCAAGAACCAGGTGCCCCGGCCGTCGTGCCGAAATTTTCGCCGCCTTCATCTCGGCCAGCGCATCGGCGACGTCGCGGGGCGTCGCCCCTTCGGCCTCGAGCGCGGCGCGGATCGCCTCTTCATCGATGCGGCCGGGCAGAATTTCCACCTCGATGCCGGCGGCGCGCAACAGGCGGGCCCGGATTTCCGAAGAAGAGGCGAGGGTGAGGGCGAAGGTCATGTGGACAACATCCGGGAGAACTGCCGGGGCAAAGCTGTGGAGCCGCGGGGGGGTGGAATTTCCTCCACCGTTCTGGCGCGTTTCGCCCTCGAACGAAAGCAAACTCTGCACCTGTGACTCCGCTCTGGGGGTAAATGGGGGCGACTCATGAGTCGCCGGTGAGTCGTCCGGCTTTTCCACAGATTCGTCCCGCGTGATGATTTCGTGAATCTCCTTGAAGCTGAAAGATAATTCCGCGAGATCCAGAGTCCGGGGCAAACAGATGGGGACTCTTGTCCACCCTGGGGAAAACTGCGCTGAAACTGCATAATCCCCACTATCCACAGGGCAATCATCATCATCATCTTTTCTTTTCTTTTTTTTTATCTTTATGAAGTGATGAGACGGAGGGACCGATGACTGACTTTCTGCTGACCGCTTACCCCTGGGTCAAAAGCCTGCATGTCATGTCGGTGCTCGCCTGGATGGCGGGGCTGTTCTACCTGCCACGGCTGTACGTCTACCATGTCGAGGGCCTTAAAAAGCAGGGTGTGACCCGCGGTTCGGACATGGAGCTGCTCTTCCGTCATCAGGAACGTCTGTTGATGAAGGCGATCATGGCACCGGCGATGATCTCGACCTGGGTCTTCGGGCTGCTGCTTGTCGTCACCCCGGCGGTGATCGACTGGACCGCTGCCTGGCCCTGGGCGAAGGGGGCCGCAGTGATTGCGATGACCGGCTATCATTTCTTCCTCGAGGTCGCGCGCAAGCGCTTCATCGCCGGCGAGAACCGGATGACCGGGCGGCAGTGGCGGATGATGAACGAAGTTCCGACGCTTCTGATGATCGTCATCGTGCTCGCGGTGATCGTGAAGTTCTGAGCATTCGTTGACTCGCGGCCCCTCAGGGCTTATCTGCGAAGTCAGCCCCGGCCGTCCGGCCGACAGGTTCTTCTGAAGACGACGATGGACACGCGCTGCCGGGACGCCGGCCGGCGCCCTTTGCGGATGGAATGCCGATGAACACCGAAACCGAACGGCTCAATCTTGCGGATCTGAAGGCGAAAAGCCCGAAGGACCTGCTCGCCATGGCCGAGGACTGGGAAATCGAGAACGCCTCGACCATGCGCAAGGGCGAGATGATGTTCTCGATCCTGAAAGAGCATGCCGAGGAAGGCGTCGAGATCGGCGGTGACGGTGTGCTCGAGGTGCTGCAGGACGGGTTCGGCTTCCTGCGCTCGCCCGAGGCGAACTATCTGCCTGGCCCTGACGACATCTACGTCTCGCCCGAGATGATCCGGCAATACAGCCTGCGCACCGGCGACACGGTCGAGGGCATCATCCGTGCGCCCGGCGAAAACGAGCGCTATTTTGCCCTGACCTCGGTCGAGCGGATCAACTTCGAGGATCCGGACAAGGCGCGCCACAAGGTCGCCTTCGACAACCTCACGCCGCTTTACCCGGACGAACGGCTGAAGATGGAAATCGAGGATCCGACGATCAAGGATCGTTCGGCGCGGATCATCGACCTCGTGGCGCCGATCGGGAAGGGGCAGCGTGGCCTGATCGTGGCGCCGCCGCGCACGGGTAAGACGGTTCTGCTGCAGAACATCGCGCATTCGATCGCGACCAATCATCCGGAATGCTACCTGATCGTGCTGCTGATCGACGAGCGTCCGGAAGAAGTGACCGACATGCAGCGTTCGGTGAAGGGCGAGGTGATCTCCTCGACCTTCGACGAACCGGCGACGCGGCACGTCGCGGTGGCCGAGATGGTGATCGAGAAGGCGAAGCGCCTGGTCGAGCACAAGCGCGATGTGGTGATCCTGCTCGACTCGATCACCCGCCTTGGCCGCGCCTACAACACCGTGGTGCCGAGCTCGGGCAAAGTGCTGACCGGCGGTGTCGACGCGAACGCGCTGCAGCGGCCGAAGCGCTTCTTCGGTGCCGCGCGCAACATCGAGGAGGGCGGTTCGCTGACGATCATCGCGACCGCGCTGATCGACACCGGCTCGCGCATGGACGAGGTGATCTTCGAAGAGTTCAAGGGCACCGGCAACTCGGAAATCGTGCTCGACCGCAAGGTGGCGGACAAGCGCGTCTTCCCGGCGATGGACATCCTCAAGTCGGGCACCCGCAAGGAAGACCTGCTGGTCGACCAGAAGGACCTGCAGAAGACCTATCTGCTGCGCCGCATCCTGAACCCGATGGGCACCACTGATGCGATCGAGTTCCTGATCTCCAAGCTGAAGCAGACGAAGTCGAACGCCGAGTTCTTCGATTCGATGAACGGCTGAGGTCTTTCGACCGATGGACACCATCTTCGCCCTGGCGACGGCTCGCGGAAAGGCGGGCGTCGCGGTCGTCCGCATTTCCGGCCCGCGGGCCTGGGCGGCGGCCGAGATGCTGGCCGGGTCCTTGCCCGTGCCGCGCCAGGCCGGGCTGCGCCGGCTGCGGCTGGCGGGGGACGAGTTCGACGAGGCGGTGGTGCTGTGCTTTGCCGCCGGCGCGAGTTTCACCGGCGAAGAGGTGGCCGAGCTGCATGTGCATGGCGCGGTGGCGACGGTCGCCGCGGTGCTGCGGGCGCTTGGGGGCATCGAGGGGCTGCGGCTGGCCGAACCCGGCGAATTCACCCGCCGCGCGCTGGAAAACGGCCGGCTCGACCTTGCCCAGGTCGAGGGCCTGTCGGACCTGATCGAGGCGGAAACCGAGGCGCAGCGCAAGCAGGCGCTGGCGGTTCTGTCGGGCTCGGTCGGGCAGGTGGTCGAGGATTGGCGCGCCCGGCTGATCCGGGCGGCGGCGCTGCTCGAAGCGACCATCGACTTTGCCGATGAAGAGGTGCCCGTCGATGTGAGTCCCGAGGTGACCACACTGATCGACGGTGTCATCGCCGCGCTGCGTGACCAGATTGCGCGGGTAGGGGCGGCGGAGCGCGTGCGCGAGGGATTCGAGGTGGCGATCGTCGGGCGGCCGAATGCCGGCAAGTCGACGCTGCTGAACGCGCTGGCCGGGCGTGAGGCGGCGATCACCTCGGAAATCGCCGGCACGACCCGCGACGTGATCGAGGTGCGGATGGACCTAGGCGGTCTGGCTGTCACCCTGCTGGACACCGCCGGGCTGCGCGAGACCGGCGATGTGGTCGAGGCGATCGGCGTCGAGCGCGCGCTTGCCCGGGCGGCGCAGGCCGATCTGCGGATCTTCCTGCTCGACGGGGCGGAAGTGCCGCTGCTGCTGCCCGAGCCGGGCGATCTGGTCGTGCAGGGCAAGGCCGATCTTCACGCAGGCGAGGGGCTCGCCGTGTCGGGCAAGACTGGGGCGGGCCTTGACCGGCTGGTCGCCGAGGTCACCGCGCGGCTGCAAGATCGTGCCGCAGGGGCCGGCGTGATGACGCGCGAGCGGCATCGGGTGGCGATGGAGCGCGCATTTCAGGCTTTGGAATCGGCGCGAAATGAGGTATTGCGCGGGTCCGATCGGGTCGAGCTGGCCTCCGAAGGGCTGCGTCAGGCGGCTCGGGTGCTTGAATCCATGGTCGGGCGGGTGGATGTGGAGCATCTTCTCGACGAGATTTTCGCGAGCTTCTGCATCGGCAAGTGAGGAGTGTTTCACGTGAAACATCTTGACGTCATCGTCGTCGGCGGGGGGCATGCCGGCACCGAGGCAGCCCATGCAGCGGCCCGGGCAGGGGCGCGCACGGCACTGGTCACGCTGCGGCGCGAGGCGATCGGCGTGATGTCGTGCAACCCTGCAATCGGTGGGCTAGGCAAGGGCCACCTGGTGCGCGAGATCGATGCGCTCGACGGCGTGATGGGGCGTGCGGCCGATTTCGCCGGCATCCAGTTCCGCCTGCTGAACCGGCGCAAGGGGCCGGCGGTGCAGGGCCCGCGCGCACAGGCCGACCGCAAGCTCTATCGCCAGGCGATGGCGCGGCTGACCGAGCTGCAGGAAAACCTCGAGGTGATCGAGGGCGAAGTCGCCGATCTGATCGTGACCGAGGGCCGCGTCGCCGGGGTTCGGCTGGCCGATGGCAGCGAGATCGGCGCGGCGGCGGCGGTGCTGACCACCGGCACCTTCCTGCACGGCGTCATCCATATCGGCGATCAGCGCCAGCCCGGCGGCCGCATCGGCGACAAGCCGTCGATCGCGCTGGCCGACCGGCTGCGCGATCTGGCCTTGCCGCTTGGCCGGCTGAAGACCGGAACGCCGCCGCGGCTCGATGGACGCACCATCGACTGGTCGGTTCTCGACAGCCAGCCCGGCGATGACGATCCGGCGATGTTCAGCTTCCTGCACAAGGCGCCCTTCGTGCGGCAGATCTCCTGCGGCATCACCCATACGAACGAGCGCACACACGAGGTGATCCGCGAGAACCTTGGCCGCTCGGCGATGTATGGCGGCCATATCGAGGGGGTCGGGCCGCGCTATTGCCCGTCGATCGAGGACAAGGTCGTGCGCTTTGCCGACAAGACCTCGCATCAGGTGTTCCTGGAGCCCGAGGGGCTGGACGACGACACGATCTATCCGAACGGCATTTCCACCTCGCTGCCGGTCGATGTGCAGGAGGTTTACGTCCGCTCGATCCGTGGCCTTGAAGAGGTGCGGATCCTGCAGCCGGGCTATGCGATCGAATATGATTTCGTCGATCCGCGCGCGCTGAGCCCGACGCTGGAACTGCGCGAGCAGCCCGGACTTTACCTTGCCGGACAGATCAACGGCACCACCGGCTATGAAGAGGCGGCGGCGCAGGGGCTGGTGGCCGGGCTGAACGCGGCGCGCGGCGCGCAGGGGCAGGGGCCGGCCGTCTTCAGCCGCACGAACAGCTATATCGGCGTGATGATCGACGATCTTGTGACGCGCGGTGTGGCAGAGCCTTACCGCATGTTCACCTCGCGCGCCGAATTCCGGCTGTCGCTGCGCGCCGACAACGCTGACCAGCGGCTGACCCCGATGGGGATCGCGCTTGGCTGCGTGGGGGCGGAGCGGCAGAAGGCCTTTGCGCAGAAGATGGAGGCGCTGGACGCCGGCCGCGCACTGCTCGATTCGCTGATCCTGACACCGAAGCAGGCGATTTCCGCCGGGCTGAAGGTGAATCAGGACGGCAGCAAACGCTCGGCCTTCGAGCTTCTGTCCTTCCCGGACATCGGCCTGACCGAAGTGTCGGCTGTGTTCCCGCAGATTGCGGAGCTTCCGGCCGAGATCGCCGATCAGCTGGCGAAAGACGCGCTTTATGCCAGCTATATCGAGCGGCAGGAGCGCGATGTGGCGGCGATGAAGCGCGACGAAAACTGGGAAATTCCGGCCGATTTCGATTACACGGCGCTTTCGGGCCTGTCGAACGAGCTGAAGCTGAAGTTCGGCCGGGCGCGGCCGCAGACGCTCGCACAGGCCAGCCGGGTCGATGGTGTGACGCCCGCGGCACTGGCGCTGATCCTTGCCAGCCTGCGTCAGGCCAGCCGGGTGGCCTCGGCATGAGCGTCGAGGTCTTTTCCGCGGCGGTCGATGTTTCACGTGAAACACTCGACCGGCTGACTGCCTACGAGGCGCTTCTGCGTAAGTGGAATGGGGCGATCAATCTGGTCTCGCCGCAGACGCTGTCACAGGTCTGGACGCGGCATTTCCTCGATTCGGCGCAGATCTTCGCGCTTGGCCCGGAAACGGCGCGGCACTGGGCCGATCTGGGCAGTGGCGGCGGCTTCCCCGGGCTGGTGATCGCGGTGCTGGCGGCGGAAAAGCGCCCCGATCTGGCGGTGACGCTGGTCGAAAGCGACCGGCGCAAGTCCGCCTTCCTGATGACCGCGGCGCGCGAACTCGGCCTTTCCGTTGCGGTGAAAAGCGACCGGATCGAGGCGCTTGCGCCGCTTCAGGCCGATATTCTCAGTGCCCGGGCGCTTGCGTCGCTGACCGATCTTCTTGGCTTTGCCGAGCGCCACCTTGCCCCCGGCGGCACCTGTCTGTTCCCGAAAGGGGCGCGGTGGCGCGAAGAGCTTGCGCCGGCGCAAGAAAGGTGGTCCTTTCACCTCAACCCGCATCCCAGCGAGACCGAGTCCGAAGCCGTTATCCTGCAGATCGATGGAGTGAAACGTGTCTGATCCGACTCGGCCGCCCGGGCCCAGAATCATCGCCGTCGCCAACCAGAAGGGCGGGGTGGGCAAGACCACCACCGCGATCAACCTTGCCGCGGCGCTTGTCGAAGCCGGGCAACGCGTTCTGCTGGTTGATCTCGACCCGCAGGGCAACGCCTCGACCGGGCTTGGCCTTGAAACTGAAGACCGGAAATCGAGCACCTACGAGCTGATCCTCGAAGACGCGCCGATTTCCTCGGTCGTGCAGGAGACCGGCATCGAGGGGCTGTGGATCTGCCCGGCGACCACCGATCTGTCCTCGGCCGATATGGAGCTGGTCTCGAACGAAAAACGCAGCTTTCTTCTGCATGATGCGCTGCGTCAGCCGGACATCGACGCTTTCGCGCTTGATTACGTGCTGATCGACTGCCCGCCGTCGCTCAATCAGCTGACGGTGAACGCGATGGTCGCGGCGCATTCGGTTCTGGTGCCGCTGCAGGCGGAATTCTTCGCGCTCGAAGGCCTGTCGCAGCTGATGCTGACGATCCGCGAGGTGCGGCAGAGCGCGAATCGCGACCTGCGCATCGAAGGCGTGGTTCTGACCATGTATGACGTGCGCAACAACCTCTCGCAGCTGGTCGAGGCGGATGCGCGCAACACGCTGGGCGAACTCGTGTTCCGCACGATGATTCCGCGCAACGTGCGGGTGTCCGAGGCGCCGTCCTATGCGATGCCGGTCACCAGTTATGATTCCGGCTCGCGTGGGGCGACGGCCTATCGCGCGCTCGCGAGTGAACTTCTTGCCCGGCATGCCGCGGCGAATAGCAGGGGATAAGGGATGGCGGAGAAGAAACCCGAACGGCGTGGTCTGGGGCGTGGTTTGTCGGCGCTGATGGCGGATGTCCATCTGGCGCCTGCGGCCGAACCCGCGGCGGCGCCGCGTCGGGCGGAAATGTTCGTCCCGATCGAGAATATCGAGCCCAATCCCGACCAGCCGCGCCGCGATTTCGAGCCCGAGGCGCTGGATGAACTTGCGGCCTCGATCCGCGAGAAGGGCGTCATCCAGCCGCTGATCGTGCGCCGCCATCCGCGCAAGGAAGGGCAATACGAGATCGTCGCCGGCGAACGCCGCTGGCGCGCCTCGCAGCTGGCGCAGCTGCACGAGCTGCCGGTGATCTTGCGCGAGTTCACCGACAACGAGGTGCTCGAGGTCGCGATCATCGAAAACATCCAGCGCGCCGATCTGAACCCTCTGGAAGAGGCGCTCAGCTACCGCGCGCTGATGGATCGTTTCGGCCATACCCAGGAAAAGGTGGCCGAGGCGCTGTCGAAAAGCCGCAGCCATATCGCGAACCTTTTGCGCCTGTTGAACCTGCCCGACGAAGTGCAGGGGATGCTGCGCGCAGGCCAGCTGAGCGCGGGGCACGCGCGGGCGATGATCACCGCGCCCGATCCGGTCAAGCTTGCGCGGGATACCGTTTTGAAGGGTCTCTCGGTGCGCGATGTCGAGCGGCTGGCGAAAAAGTCGGTGACGCCGCCGGGCGAGGGGGCACCGAAGCCGCGCCGCCCGTCCGAGAAAGATGCCGATACCCGGGCGCTGGAAGGCGATCTGAGTGCTAGCGTTGGTATGAAAGTGTCGATCGACCACAAGGGGTCGGAGGGTGGCCTCGTCACCATCGCCTATCGCGACCTCGACGAGCTCGATCGGATCTGCTCGCTCCTCAGCGCCGGGCGCTGAGGCTCAGGGCATCAACTCCCGGATCACGCCATTCAGCACCGCGCGGCCCTCACGGGTTGCGCGGATCCGGCCATCCAGGGTTTCGACCAGACCCAGCTCGCCCAGATCGGCGAGCTTTTCGGCGGGCAGGTCAGTGCCCGACAGCGCGCGATAGCGCGCCGGATCGATCCCCTCGCTCAGCCGCAGCCCGAACAGCAGGAATTCGACCGCCTGATCCTCGAGCGGCAATTCCTCGCGCGGGAGTTCCCCCGAGCCACGCTGTTCCACGGCTTGCAGCCACAGGGCAGGGGGCTTGGGCGTGACCGTCGCCTGCCGCGTGCCGCCAAGGGTCAGCCGGCCATGCGCCCCAGGGCCGATGCCGGCGTAATCGCCATAGCGCCAATAGATCAGGTTGTGCCGGCTTTGCGCCCCCTCGCGGGCGTGGTTCGACACTTCATAAGCCGGAAGCCCGGCCGCCTCGCAGATCTCCTGCGTGCGCAGATACATGTCGGCGGCCAGTTCCTCGTCGGGCAGGCCGGTCAGCTTGCCGGCCGCGGCACGGCGCCCAAAGGCGGTGCCTTCCTCGATCGTCAGCTGGTAAAGCGAGAAGTGATCCACCGCCATCGCCAGCGCCTCGCGCAGTTCGGCCTCCCAGGCGGTCAGGTCCTGATCCTGGCGCGCATAGATCAGATCGAAGCTGACGCGGTCGAAATGGCTGCGGGCGATGTCGAAGGCAGCGCGGCCCTCGGCGGCGCTGTGCATCCGGCCAAGCCGTGTCAGATCGGCATCGTTCAGCGCCTGCATCCCCATCGAGATGCGGTTCACCCCGCCCTCGGAATAGGCTCTGAACCGGCCGGATTCGATGCTGGTGGGGTTCGCCTCGAGGGTGATCTCGATGTCATTCGCCTGCCGCCAGGTGCGCCGCACCCGCTCGAGGATCGCGGCGACAAGGTCTGGGTCCATCAGCGAGGGGGTGCCGCCGCCGAAGAAGACCGAGTTCAGCACCCGGTCCTGCGTTTCGACGCCCAGACGGTCGATCTCGGCAAGATAGGCGCGCTGCCAGCGGGCCTGGTCGATTTCCGCCGCCACATGGCTGTTGAAATCGCAATAGGGGCATTTGGCGGCACAGAAGGGCCAGTGCAGATAAAGGCCGAACCCGCCGTGCCGCCAATCGTCGCTCATCCCTTGAACGCCGTCACTTCGATCTCGATCTTCATCGCCGGATTCACCAGCCCCGCGACGATCATCATCGCGGCCGGGCGGATCTCGCCGAAGGTCTCGGACAGGGCCGGGATGATTTCCTCGACATAGGCCGCATCGGTGATGACGTAATTCGCCCGCACCACATCGGCCATCGAGAAGCCTGCGCCTTCCAGAACGCCCTTGATCGTCGCAAGCGCATTGCGCGCCTGATCGAGAACGCTGTCCGGGAAGGTCTTGCTGACCGGATCGGCGCCGGTCGTGCCGGCGACGAAGCACCAGTCGCCCTGCACCACGGCGCGCGAATAGCCAAGTTTCGGTTCATAGGGCGAGCCGCCCGAGATGTTCTGTCGTGCCATTTTCGCCTCGAAACATTGCACCAGCTTGCGGAAGGCATCCGCGCGGTGGCTGATCTGGTTCTTCTTCGCCGGGTCCATCTCGGCGAAGGTGATGTCATGGCCCTCGGGCTGGAACATCGGGTCATAGCCATGGCCATGCGCACCGCGCATCGGCCAGACAAGCTGGCCCTCGGCCTTGCCCTCGAAGACCTCGTCATGGCCATCTGGCCAGGCGAGCACGAGGGTCGAGCGGAAGCGTGCGGTGCGCGGCATCGGTGCGGCGATCTTCTCGCAGGCGTCCCAGGTGCGGGTCATCGCAAGGGTGAAGTCACGCCCGTTCGGGGTCTCGGCCCAATCGGCGGTATAGACACCGGGCGCGCCATCCAGCGCGTCCACCTCGATGCCGCTGTCGTCGGACAGCGCCGGCAGGCCGGTGGCCTTCGCCGCCGCATGTGCCTTGATCCGGGCATTGCCGACGAAGGTCGTCTCGGTTTCCTCGGGCTCGGGCAGGCCGAAATCGTCGTTCGACAGCACGGTGATGCCGAAGGGCGCGAGCAGCGCCCGCATCTCCTCCAGCTTGCCCTTGTTGTGGGTGGCGAACAGCAGCCTGTCGCCGGTGAATTTCCTCATGCCAGCGCCGCCTTCTGCGCCGCGACCAGCTGCGCCACGCCCGCCTCGGCCAGGTCGAGAAGCTTCGTCATCTCGTCGCGCGAGAAGGTCGCGCCCTCGGCCGACATCTGCACCTCGATCAGCTTGCCGGCGCCGGTCATGATGAAGTTGCCGTCGGTGCCCGCCTCGCTGTCCTCGGCATAATCGAGGTCGCACACCGGCTGGCCGGCATAGATGCCGCAGGAAATCGCCGCGACATGGTCAAGCAGCGGGTCCGAGGCGATCAGCCCCGATTTCAGCAGCTTGTTCACCGCAAGACGCAGCGCCACCCAGCCCCCGGTGATCGAGGCGCAGCGGGTGCCGCCATCGGCCTGGATCACGTCGCAGTCGACGACGATCTGGCGCTCGCCAAGGGCCGAGCGGTCGACGCCGGCGCGCAGGGCGCGGCCGATCAGGCGCTGGATCTCCTGCGTGCGGCTCGACTGCTTGCCGGCCGCTGCCTCGCGCCGGGTGCGCGAATTGGTGGCGCGCGGCAGCATGCCGTATTCCGCCGTCACCCAGCCCAGCCCGGTGCCCTTCAGGAAGGAGGGCGCACGATCCTCGATCGTCGCGGTGCACAGCACATGGGTGTCACCGACCTTGATCAGGCACGAGCCCTCGGCATGTTTCGTGATCCCGGTTTCGATTGAAATCGGGCGGCATTCACTTAGATTTCTGCCGGAGGGGCGCATGATCAGTCCTTTCGAAGAGTTTGCCTCATTTGAGGCCGCCCGCGCCATGATGCAACCCCGAAGCAGGGCGACGCCGGATTGACGGGCGTGGCAGGGCGGCTTTAATGCGGGGATGAGCCACGCCATGCACGACCAGACACAACTTCTGACGGAACTCAACGACCGCTCGCGCGAGGTTTTCCGACGGGTGGTCGAGGGCTATCTCGAAACCGGCGATCCGGTGGGGTCGCGCTCCCTGACCCGGCAGATGAGCGAAAAGCTCTCTGCCGCGACGATCCGCAACGTGATGCAGGATCTCGAATACATGGGGCTTCTGGGCAGCCCGCATGTCTCGGCCGGGCGGGTGCCGACACAACTCGGGCTGCGGATGTTCGTCGACGGTTTCATGGAGGTCGGCGAGGTTCACGTGACCGACCGGCAGGCGCTGGATGCGACGCTGGGCGCGAACGAGCCGGGGGTGGGCTCGCTCCTCGACCGCGTCGGAGCGGCGCTGTCGGGCATCACCCATGGCGCAAGCCTGGTTCTGGCGCCGAAGCACGAGGCGCCGATCCGCCACATCGAATTCGTCTCGCTCGGGCCGGACCGGGCGCTGGTGGTGCTCGTCTTCGCCGACGGGCAGGTCGAGAACCGCGTCTTCACCCCGCCGCCGGGGCAGACCCCCTCGTCGATGCGCGAGGCCGCGAATTTCCTCAATGCGCTGGCCGAGGGCCGCACGCTGAGCGAGCTGCGCGCCGACATCCGCGAAGAGATCGTCGCGCGCCGGCAGGAGCTCGATACGCTCGCCGCGGAACTGGTCGAAAGCGGGCTCGCGCAATGGGCCGATCAGGGCGCGCCCTACGAGCGGCTGATCGTGCGCGGGCGGTCGAACCTGCTCGACGGCGAGGAGGATCTCGACCGGATCCGCTCGCTCTTCGACGATCTCGAACGCAAGCGCGACATCGCCGAGTTCCTCGACCTGACCGAGGACGGCGACGGTGTGCGCATTTTTATCGGCTCGGAGAACAAGCTTTTCTCACTTTCGGGTTCCTCTCTGGTCGTCTCTCCCTATATGAACGCGGATCGGAAGATCATCGGTGCGGTCGGCGTGATCGGGCCCACGCGGCTGAATTACGGCCGGATCGTGCCGATTGTCGATTATACGGCGCAGCTGGTCGGGCGGGTTCTGTCCGGCCGCGGCAAGGGGTAGGACCATGACCGAGAAGAAAGACGAGATCCTCGAGGATCAGGAGCAGCTGAACGACCCGCTGGGCGGGGCGATGGCGGAAGGTTTCGACGAGATCGAGGCCCTGCGTGCCGAGCGAGACGAGTTCAAGGACCGCTTCATGCGCGCGCTGGCCGATGCCGAGAACGCCCGCAAGCGCGCCGATCGCGACCGTCGCGAGGCCGAGAACTATGGTGGTTCGAAGCTCGCGCGTGACATGCTGCCGGTGTTCGACGCGCTGAAGCGCGCGCTCGATGCGGCGGGCGAAGATGTGCGGGCCGCGGCGCCGGCGCTGATCGAGGGCGTGGAACTGACGCAGCGCGAGCTGCTGAACGTGTTCAAGCGCCACGGCATTCAGGCGATCATGCCGCAGGTCGGCGACAAGTTCGACCCGCAGCAGCACGAGGCGATGTTCGAGGCGCCGGTGCCGGGCACCAAGGCGGGCGACATCATTCAGGTGATGACCGAAGGTTTCCTGCTGCATGACCGGCTGCTGCGTCCGGCCAAGGTCGGTGTCAGCTCGATGCCGAAGAGCTGAGTCCCGGTGGGGACCCCGGGGGCTTTGCCCGTTCGGCGAAACGGCCTTCCATCGGAAGGCCGTTTTTTTCGCCTCACCCCCCAGGATATTTAAGGCAATTGGAAGATCAGGGCTTGAGCAGGGCCCGGAGGCCATAGAGAGCCTCCATCGCCTGTTTCGGCGTCATCTCGTCGGGGTTGATGTCGCGCAGCGCCGCCTCGATGGCCGCGCTTTCGGGGGCAGCGGGCACTGGCGCCGGATGCGCCGCGGCCGAGAACAGCGGCAGGTCGTCGATGACCATCTGCTTCTTGCCGCCGCCCTCGCGCTCACCCTGTTCCAGCGCCTCGAGCACGACACGGGCCCGCGCCACCACGCTTTCGGGCAGGCCTGCGAGCCGCGCCACCTGCACGCCATAGCTGCGATCGGCCGCGCCCTTCTTCACCTCGTGCAGGAAGATCACCTCGCCCTGCCATTCCTTGACCGAGACGGTGGCGTTCTCGACGCCGTCGAGCTTCGCGGAAAGCGCCGTCATCTCGTGGTAATGGGTGGCGAAGAGCGCGCGGCAGCGGTTCACCCCGTGCAGATGTTCCAGAACCGCCCAGGCGATCGACAGCCCGTCATAGGTCGCCGTGCCGCGCCCGATCTCGTCCAGGATCACAAGCGCGCGGTCGTCGGCCTGATTGAGGATCGCCGCGGTCTCGACCATCTCGACCATGAAGGTCGAGCGGCCGCGGGCAAGGTCATCGGCGGCACCGACGCGCGAGAACAGCTGGCTCACCAGCCCGATATGGGCGCGGCGCGCGGGCACGAAGCTGCCGGCCTGGGCCAGCAGTGCGATCAGCGCGTTTTGCCGCAGGAAGGTCGATTTGCCGGCCATGTTCGGGCCGGTCAGCAGCCAGATCGCCGGCGTCTCGCCCGAGGTCAGGGCGCAGTCGTTGGCGATGAAGGGCTCGCCCGAGCGTTTCAGAGAAGCCTCGACCACCGGATGGCGGCCGCCCTCGATCTCGAAGGCGCGGCTTGCGTCCACCGTGGGCTCGACCCAGTCCTCGCCCGCGGCCAGATCGGCGAAGGCGGTGGCCAGGTCGATCTCGGCAAGCGCCCGCGAGGCCTCTCCGATCGGGCCGGCATGATCGAGAATGGCCTGTTTCAGGCTGTCATAGAGCCGTTTTTCGATCTCGAGCGCGTGGTTGCCGGCGTTCAGGATCCGGGTTTCCAGCTCGCTCAGCTCGAGCGTGGTGAAGCGGACCTGGTTCGCCGTGGTCTGACGGTGGATGAAGCGCTCGTTCAAGGGCGCCGAGAGCATCTTCTCGGCATGGGTGGCGGTCGTCTCGATGAAATAGCCCAGCACGTTGTTGTGCTTGATCTTCAGCGAGGGGATGCCGCTTTCCTCGATGTATTGCGCCTGCATCCGGGCGATGACGCCGCGACCTTCGTCGCGCAGCTGGCGGGTCTGGTCGAGCTCGGCGTCATAGCCCGTCGCGATGAAGCCGCCGTCACGCGCCAGAAGCGGCGGCTCGGCGACGAGCGCTGCATCCAGAAGGGCGGCGAGGGCATCGTGGCCCACCAGCACCGCGGCCGCCTCGGCCAGAAGCGCCGGCGGCTCCACCGGGGCAAGGCTCTCGGCGATGCGTCCGGCCTGATCGAGCCCGTTGCGGATCGCCGCCATGTCGCGCGGACCGCCGCGGTCGAGCGAAAGCCGGCTCAGCGCGCGGTCCATGTCGGGGCAGCGCCGCAGATCGGCGCGCAGATCCTCCGAAAATCGACCCTGTTCCAGCAGGAAACGCACCGCATCATGGCGGGCGTGGATCTGGTTCAGATCGCGCGAGGGGGCCGAGATGCGGCGTTCCAGAAGTCGCGCGCCGGCGGCGGTCACGGTGCGGTCGATGGTGGTCAGCAGCGAGCCCTCGCGCCCGCCCGACAGCGCCTGCGTCAGTTCGAGGTTGCGCCGGGTGGCGGCGTCGATCTGCATCAGGCTGCCGGCCTCTTCGCGCAGCGGCCGGCGCAGCAGCGGCAGCTTGCCGCGCTGCGTCAGTTCCAGATAGTCGACGATCGCCCCCATGGCCGAGATCTCGGCGCGCGAGAAGCTGCCGAAGGCATCGAGGGAGCCCACCGAGAACAGGCCCAGCAACCGTCGCTCCGCCCCCTGGCTGTCGAAGCTTGCGCGCGCGAGCGGGGTCAGCGCCGCCTTCAGATCAGAGACGATCTCGGCGCAATCGGCCTCGCGCAGCTCGCTCACCAGCACCTCGCGCGGGGCAAGGCGGGCCAGTTCGGGCGCAAGCCGGGTCAATGGGCAGGGCATCACCCGGAACTCGCCGGTCGAGATGTCGACCCAGGCGAGCGCGCCCTCGCCGTGCATCTCGCTCCAGGCGGCCAGGAAGTTGTGGCGCCGCGCCTCGAGCAGGCTTTCCTCGGTCAGCGTGCCGGGAGTGACGAGGCGCACGACGTCGCGCTTCACCACCGATTTCGCGCCGCGCTTCTTCGCCTCGGCCGGGTCTTCCAGCTGCTCGGCGATGGCGACGCGGAAGCCCTTGCGGATGAGCGTCAGCAGATAGCCCTCGGCGGCGTGGATCGGCACGCCGCACATCGGGATGTCCTCGCCCAGATGCAGCCCGCGTTTCGTCAGCGCGATGTCGAGCGCAGCCGAGGCCGCGACGGCATCGTCGAAGAACATCTCGTAGAAATCACCCATCCGGTAGAACAGAAGCGCCCCCGGATTTACCGCCTTGATTGCGAGATATTGCGCCATCATCGGCGTGACTGTCGGCTCGGCCATGCGTTCCCCCGTTTGGCGCGACCCTACAAAAGGCGGAATCCGGGTGCAAATCCATTGAGACGTGTCAGAGGTGGCGTTATGAGAAGGCGCGACCGGAGGAGCACCATGTCAAGCAAGAACCGCATCACGCCTGAAGAGGCGCTGGCTTACCATCTCGACCCGACGCCCGGGAAATACGAGATCACGGCGTCGAAGCCGATGACGACGCAGCGCGATCTGAGTCTTGCCTACAGCCCCGGCGTCGCAGTTCCGGTCGAGGCGATCGCCGACCGGCCCGAGACCGCCTATGACTACACGGTCAAGGGCAACATGGTTGCGGTGATCTCGAACGGCACGGCGATCCTTGGCATGGGCAACCTTGGCGCGCTTGCCTCGAAGCCGGTGATGGAAGGCAAGGCGGTGCTGTTCAAGCGCTTTGCCGACGTCAACGCGATCGACATCGAGCTTGATACCGAGGACCCGGACGAGATCATCAAGGCGGTGAGCCTGATGGGTCCGACCTTCGGCGGCATCAACCTCGAGGACATCAAGGCGCCCGAGTGCTTCATCATCGAGCAGCGGCTGAAGGAGATCATGGACATCCCGGTGTTCCATGACGACCAGCACGGCACGGCGGTGATCTGCGCGGCCGGCCTGATCAACGCGCTCGAGCTGAGCGGCAAGAAGATCGAGGATTGCCGGATCGTGCTGAACGGCGCGGGGGCCGCCGGCATCGCCTGCCTCGAGCTGATCAAGGCCATGGGCGCACAGCATGACAATTGCATCATGTGCGACACCAAGGGCGTGATCTGGCAAGGCCGCACCGAGGGCATGAACCAGTGGAAATCGGCCCATGCGGCGAAGACCGACGCGCGGACGCTGGAAGAGGCGATGGTGGGTGCGGATGTCTTCCTCGGTGTCTCGGCCAAGGGCGCCGTGACGCCCGAGATGGTGGCGAAGATGGCCGACAATCCGGTGATCTTCGCGATGGCGAACCCCGATCCCGAGATCACCCCGGAAGAGGCCCATGGCGTGCGCCCCGATGCGATCGTGGCGACCGGCCGGTCGGATTATCCGAACCAGGTGAACAACGTCCTGGGCTTCCCCTATCTCTTCCGCGGCGCGCTCGACATCCATGCCCGCGCGATCAATGACGAGATGAAGATCGCCTGTGCCAAGGCGCTGGCCGAGCTGGCCCGCGAGGACGTGCCCGACGAGGTGGCGATCGCCTATGGCCGCAAGCTGACCTTCGGGCGCGACTACATCATCCCCACGCCCTTCGACCCGCGCCTGATCCACGTGATCCCGCCGGCGGTGGCCAAGGCGGGGATGGACACCGGCGTCGCGCGCCGGCCGATCATCGACATGGATGCCTATGTGCTGGGCCTGAAGACGCGGATGGACCCGACGGCGTCGATCCTGCAGGGCATTCAGGCGCGGGCGCGTCAGGCGCAGGCGACGATGATCTTCGCCGAGGGCGACGATCCGCGCGTGCTGCGCGCCGCGGTGGCCTATCAGCGCAACGGCATGGGCCGGGCGCTGGTCGTCGGCCGCGAGAACGACGTGCGCGAGAAGCTCGAAACGGCGGGGCTTGGCGATGCCTATCGCGAGCTGACCGTGGTGAATTCGGTCAACTCGAAGCACATCGACGCCTACAAGGACTTCCTCTATGCCCGGTTGCAGCGTCAGGGCGTCGATCGCGAGGATGCGCACAAGCTGGCGAACCGCGACCGCCATGTCTTCGCCGCGCTGATGCTGGCGCATGGTCATGGCGACGGCATGGTCACCGGCGCCACCCGCAAGTCGGGCCATGTGATGGAGCTGATCAACAAGGTCTTCGACGCGCGCCCCTCGGACGGGGCGGTGGGGATCACCGCGCTTCTGCACAAGGGGCGCGTGGTGCTGATCGGCGACACGCTGGTGCATGAATGGCCCGACGAGCATGACCTTGCCGATATCGCCACCTCGGGGGCGCAGGTCGCGCGGGCGCTCGGGCTCGAGCCGCGGGTGGCCTTCTGCTCCTTCTCGACCTTCGGCTATCCGGTGTCGGAACGGGCGACGAAGATGCATATCGCGCCGCAGGTTCTGGACGAGCGCGGGGTCGATTTCGAATATGATGGCGAAATGACCGTCGATGTCGCACTGAACATGGAGCAGATGAAGAACTATCCGTTCTGCCGTCTGACCGGGCCGGCGAACGTGCTGGTGGTGCCGGCACGGCATTCGGCCTCGATCTCGGTCAAGCTGATGCAGGAGATGGCCGGGGCGACGGTGATCGGCCCGATCCTGACCGGCGTCTCTGCGCCGATCCAGATCTGTTCGACGGTGTCGACGGTGAACGACATCCTGAACATGGCCTCGATCGCCGCCTGCAAGCTCGGCCAGCGGCGCTGACCCCGACCCCGGGGGCGTCGCGCCCCCGGACCCCCGCGAGGTATTTCGACCAAGAAGAAAGGCCGCCGCGTGACCGTCTACACCTTGGGCTCGATCAATGCCGATCATCTCTACCGGCTGCCGCATCTGCCGGCGCTGGGAGAGACGCTGGCGGCGCTGTCCTATTCCGTCGGTCTTGGCGGCAAGGGCGCGAACCAGTCGGTGGCGCTGGCCCGCGCCGGGGCCACGGTGCGCCATATCGGCGCGGTCGGGGCCGACGGGCTGTGGATGGTGGCGCGGATGACCGAGGCGGGCGTCGATTGCGCGGCGGTGTCCGAGGTCGAAGGCGCCTCGGGCCATGCGATCATCGCGGTCGATGCGGCGGGCGAGAACGCGATCTTGCTGCATCCCGGCGCAAACCGGCAGATCGACGCCGCGATGGTGCGCGCGGCGCTCACCGAAGCCCGCGCGGGCGACATGCTGATCTTGCAAAACGAGACTTCGGCTCAGGTCGAGGCGGCACGGATCGGGCAGGAACAGGGTCTGTTCGTTGTCTATTCCGCCGCGCCCTTCGAGGCGGAGGCGGTCGAGGCGGTGCTGCCTTACCTGTCGCTTCTGATCATGAACGAGGTCGAGGCGGCACAGCTTTGCTCGGCGCTGTCGCTGACCTTCGAGGCGCTGGAGGTGCCGCATGTGGTGGTGACCCGCGGCGCGCGCGGGGCCGAGTGGCATGACCGGGCGGGGGCGGTGGTGCACCGCGCGCCGGCCTTTGCCGTGACGCCGGTCGACACCACCGCGGCGGGGGACACTTTTGCGGGCTATCTGGTCGCGGGGTTGGCTGAGGGGCTCGGCCCCGAGGCCGCGATGCGGCTCGCCTCGGGCGCTGCGGCGCTGAAGGTGACACGGGCGGGAACGGCCGATGCCATCCCCGCCCGCGATGAGGTCACGCGCTTTCTGGCCGCTCAGCCGAGCGAATAGCCGGTGCCGCGCACGGTGCGCACCGGATCCGCCCCGCCATTCGCCATCAGCGCCTTGCGCAGCCGTCCGACATGGACGTCGATGGTGCGGGTGTCGACGTAGATGTCGCGCCCCCAGACCCGGTCGAGCAGCTGATCACGGGTCCAGACCCGGCCGGGCTTTTCCATCAGGGTCGAGAGCAGCCGGAATTCGGTCGGGCCGAGTTTCAGCGGCGCGCCGTCGCGGAAGACGCGGTGCTCGGCGGCGTCGAGGATGATGTCCTCGAACTGCAGCCGCTCGCCCATCGTCGCCGGGCGGGTGCGGCGCAGCTGAGTGCGCAGCCGCGCCATCAGCTCAACGACCGAATAGGGTTTCACCACGTAATCATCGGCGCCGGTCTCGAGGCCGCGCACGCGGTCGGCCTCTTCCGAGCGGGCCGAAAGCATGATGATCGGGATCGAACGGGTCTCGGGGCTGGCTTTCACGCGCCGGCAGATCTCGATTCCCGAGACATTGGGCAGCATCCAGTCGAGCACGATCAGGTCGGGCTTTTCCTCCCGAACCATCAGCAGCGCCTCGTCGCCATTCACTGCCATGGCGACGCGGAATCCCTCGGCCTCGAGGTTGTATTGCAGAACCTCACGCTGGGCCGATTCATCCTCGACCACCAGCACACAGGGCTGTTGGGCGGGGCTCATGCGTCAGTCCTCCACCTTGTCCAGCGTCACGCTGTCCGACTTCGGCCGGTCCTCATCGGGCATCTCGCCGGTGACGAGATAGATCACCTGCTCGGCGATGCCGGTGGCAAGATCCCCCATCCGCTCGATGTTCTTGGCGATGAAATGCAGGTGCATGCAGGCGGTGATGTTGCGCGGATCTTCCAGCATGTAGGTCAGGAATTCGCGAAACAGCGCATTGTACATCTGGTCGACTTCGATATCGCGCGAGCGGACATCGGCGGCCAGCTTTTCATCGCGCTGGATATAGCTGTCGATGGCATCCTTCAGCATGCCTTCGACCGCCTGCGCCATGCGCCGGATCGCGCCGGCCGAGCCGCTGATCGTCGGCATCTGCGACAGCACCTGAGTGCGCTTGGCGATGTTCTTGGAATAATCGCCGACGCGTTCAAGGCTGCCCGAGATCTTGATCACCGAGAGCGCGACACGCAGGTCCGAGGCGGCCGGCGAGCGCAGCGCGATCAGACGCGCGGCCTCTTCGTTGATCTGCTCTTCGAGCTTGTCCACCGCCTTGTCGCGGCCGCGGACAGTCTCGGCAAGTTCCTCGTCGCGGGTTTCGAGGGCCTGAGCGGCGTCGAGAAGCTGTGCTTCGACAAGGCCGCCCATCTTCACGACCATCGCCTGAACGGCCTCGAGGTCGCGGTCGAAAGAGGAAACGATATGCTGGCTCATGTGTCTCTCCGTCAGCCGATCCGGCCGGTGATGTAGCTCTCGGTGCGGGGATCCTTCGGGTTGGTGAAGATCTGCCCGGTCTCGCCGTATTCGACGAGATTGCCGAGGTGGAAGAAGGCGGTGCGCTGGCTGACGCGCGCGGCCTGCTGCATCGAGTGGGTGACGATCACCACCGAAAAATTCTCGCGCAGCTCGTCGATCAGCTCCTCGACCTGCGCGGTGGCGATCGGGTCGAGGGCCGAGCAGGGCTCGTCCATCAGCAGCACTTCGGGCGAGGTTGCGACGGCGCGGGCGATGCACAGGCGCTGTTGCTGACCACCCGACAGGCCGGTGCCCGGCGCGTCGAGACGGTCCTTGACCTCGTTCCACAGCGCCGCCTTGCGCAGCGAGCTTTCGACGACCGCGTCGAGCTCGGCCTTGTTCTTGACGAGGCCGTGGATCTTCGGGCCGTAGGCGACGTTGTCATAGATGGATTTCGGGAAGGGGTTCGGTTTCTGGAACACCATCCCCACCCGGGCACGCAGCTGCACCGGGTCGACCTTCTTGTCATAGATGTCCTCGCCGTCGAGCAGGATCTCGCCCTCGACCCGGCAGATGTCGATGGTGTCGTTCATCCGGTTCAGGCAGCGCAGGAAGGTCGACTTGCCGCAGCCCGACGGCCCGATGAAGGCGGTGACCGTCTTGTCGAGGATGTCGATGTGCACATCCTTGATCGCGTGCGAGGCGCCATAATAGACCTGCACGTCATGTGCGGCGATCTTGATGTCCTTGGTCTCCACGGCTCTCTCCGTCAGTCGCATGTCGTTCATGGTGGTCACTCCTCACCAGCGCCGCTCGAACTTGCGGCGCAGAACGACCGCGAGCGAGTTCATCACGAGAAGGAAGACGAGCAGCACGATGATCGCCCCCGAGGCACGCTCGGTAAAGGCGGGATCGGCCCGCTGCGTCCAGCTGTAGATCTGCACCGGAATGGCCGAGGCAGGGTCGAAAAAGCCCTCGGGCGGGGCGGCGGGATAGTCGCGCACGAAGGCCACCATGCCGATCAGCAGAAGCGGTGCGGTCTCGCCGAGTGCCTGGGCAAGGCCGATGATCGCGCCGGTCAGGATGCCCGGCATGGCAAGCGGCAGCACGTGGTGGAAGATCGTCTGCGTCTTCGAGGCGCCGACGCCAAGGGCGGCGTCCTTGATCGAGGGCGGCACCGATTTCAGCGCGGCGCGGGCCGGGATGATGATCCGCGGCAGCGTCATCAGCGTCAGCACCAGACCGCCGACCACCGAGGAGGACTGCGGCAGGCCGCCGAAGTTGATGAAGGCGGCGAGGCCGAGGATGCCGAAGACGATCGAGGGCACAGCGGCGAGGTTGGCGATGTTCACCTCGATCAGGTCGGTGAAGCGGTTCTTCGGCGCGAATTCCTCGAGATAGATCGAGGCGGCGACGCCAATGGGCAGCGACAGCACCAGCACGATCAGCATCATGTAGGCCGAGCCGAGGATCGCGACACCAAGGCCCGCGGCCTCCGGGCGCAGTTCCGAGGCGTCGGGGCTGAAGATGAAGCCCGGGTTGAACTTCAGCGCCAACAGACCGGCGTCGCGCATTGCCTGGGCAAGCTCGAGCTGCACCGGCGAGACGTTGCTGTCGAGCTTGGCGCTCTCCATCGTCACGCGGCCCTTGAAGAAGCCGTCGATGCGGCCGTTCGCCAGCGCGTCGAAGCTGACGGTGGTGCCGATCAGATCAGGATTGGCCAGCACCAGATTGCGCAGCTGCGCCGGCGCTTCCTTCGAGATCATGCCGCCGACGTCCTTCGGTTTCATCCCGGCGGGAAGCAGCGCCTTTTCGGTCAGCTCGGCGGTCAGCGCGTCCTGCAGCAGCTTGCCATAGGCGATGGTCGTCACCTTGGCGATCGCGGCGGGGTCGCGGGTGCCCTCCTTGTCGAGCACGGCGGCATCAAGCGGCACCTGCATCGTCAGCACGCTCTGGCGGAAGGCGCCAAGGCCCGAGCCGAGCACCGAGCTGAGCAGCACGACGAGCGCGAGCAGGCCGAAACCGACCGCGGCGACGCCATACAGGCGGAAGCGCTTCTCGGCGGCATTGCGGCGCTTGGTGCGGGGATCGATGGCGTAAAGCGAGGGGCGGGCCTTCGCGGGCATGTTCGTGGCCTCGGCGGTCATTCGTATTGCTCCCGGTATTTGCGCACGATGACGAGCGCCAGGATGTTGAGCCCGAGCGTGAAGACGAAAAGCGTCAGGCCGAGCGCGAAGGAGACGAGGGTTTCGGGGCTGGCGAATTCGGTGTCGCCGGTCAGCTGGCTGACGATCTTCACGGTAACGGTGGTCATTGCCTCGAACGGGTTGAGCGACATCTTCGCCGCGGCGCCCGCGCCAAGCACCACGATCATCGTCTCGCCGATCGCGCGCGAGGCGGCCAGAAGGATCGCGCCGACGATGCCGGGAAGCGCGGCGGGCAGGATCACCTGTCGCACGGTCTCCGACTGCGTCGCGCCAAGGCCGTAGGAGCCGTCGCGCAGCGACTGCGGCACGGCGTTGATGATGTCGTCCGACAGCGACGAGACGAAGGGGATCAGCATGATGCCCATGACGAGGCCCGCGGTCATCACCGAGCTCGACGAGGTGCCGAGGCCGAGCGGCTGGGCGAACCAGTCGCGCAGCACCGGGCCCACGGTGATCAGGGCGAAGAGGCCGTAGACGATGGTCGGGATGCCGGCGAGCACTTCGAGCAGCGGCTTGGTCATCGCGCGCACCTTCTTGCTGGCATATTCGGCCAGGAAGATCGCGGCGAAGATACCCACCGGCACCGCGACGACCAGCGCGATCACCGAGATGTAGAGCGTCCCCCAGATCAGCGGCCAGATGCCGAGATCGGAGCCACCACCGAATTTCGGGTTCCAGGTGGTGCTCAGGAAGAACTTGCTGGCCGGATAGAGCCGGAAGAAGTGGATCGTCTCGAACACCAGCGACAGCACGATGCCGACGGTGGTCAGGATCGCGACGAGCGAGGCGGCGATCAGCAGCACCCGCACGAAGCCTTCGGAGACGTTGCGGGCGCGGAACTCGGGGCGGATGCGCGAGAGCGCATAGCCAAAGCCCGCGAGCGCCAGCGCCAGCACCGCGACGGTCAGCGCCAGATGGCCGCTGTGCGACAGATCGCGATAGGCCTTGGCGGCCTCGAACACGCCGGGCTTCACATTGGTGCCGACAGCGACGCCGACCTCGGCTAGACGGCTGCGCACGTCGGCCAGATCGGCGCGCATCGCGGCGATGTCGGTTTCGCCCAGTTTGCCCCGGGCGAGGATCAGGTCGATGCCCTCGGCGATGCGACGCACGTCGGTCATCACCAGGCTGGCCGAGCTGCCGTCGGGAATGTCGGTGGCCGAGATCATCGAGGTCACGCGGGTCTCGATCAGCAGCGGCTGCACCAGAAGCCACAGCAGCATCAGCAGAAGGGCGGGAACGGCAGTGAAAAGAAAGACGGTCTGGCCGTAATAGCCGGGAAGGGAATGCAGGCGCCGGATGTCACCCCCGGCCTTCGACAGTGCAAGCTGCCGACCGATGAGGAAGCCGGCGGCAGCAAGGGCGATCACGATCAGGGTAAGAAGGCCGATGCTCATGGGAAATTCCAGCTGAGAAGGGAAAGGTGGCGCCCGAAGGCGCCACCGAAGGTCTTGCGGAGGATCAGTTCAGCGGACCCATCGCGACGTCGTTCTTCACCATCTCCTGGGTCTTGGCCAGTTCCGGATCGGGAACCAGACCATAGGCCGCCAGCGGGCCGTTCGGGCCGGCCATGTCGTCCGAGACGAAGAAGTCGATGTATTCCTGCAGGCCCGGGACCACGCCGATATGCGCCTTCTTCACGTAGAAGTAGAGCGGACGCGAGACCGGGTAGTCGCCCTTGGCGATGGTCTCGACCGACGGCATCACGCCGTCCATCGTGGCGACGCGCAGCTTGTCGGTGTTGTTCTGGTAGAACGACAGGCCGAAGACGCCGATGGCGTTCTTGTTCGCGTCGATGCGCGACAGGGTTTCGGTGTAGTCGCCGTCGATGTCGACCGACACGCCGTCGGTGCGCAGCGTGTTGCACTGGGCGACAGCGGCCTTTTCCTTCGCCTTGTCGTCGCCTTCGGCGGCGGCGAGGAACAGGTCATAGGCGCCGGTGGCCTTGCAGCCGGCCTCGATCACCTTGGTGTCGAAGACTTCGCGGGTGCCGTGCTTGGTGCCCGGGATGAACATCAGGATGTCCTGCGCCGGGAAGTCGGCCTTGACGTCGGCCCAGGTCTTGGCGGTGTTGGCGACGACCTTGCCGTCCTTCGCCACGTTCGCACCGATCGCGCCGTAGATGTCGGCCGGGGTGAAGGCGAATTCGGCGCCGTTGATGTCGCTGGCGAAGACGATGCCGTCATAGCCGAAGCGGACTTCCATGATCTCGTTGACGCCGTTCGCCTTGCAGGTGTCGATGTCCGACTGCTTGATGCGGCTCGACGAGTTGGCGATGTCGATGGTGTTTTCGCCAACGCCTTCGCACAGCTTCTTGCGGCCGGCGCCCGAACCACCCGATTCCACGACCGGGGTCGGGAAGCTGAAGTTCTCGCCGAAGGCTTCGGCAACGATGGTCGCGTAGGGCAGCACGGTCGAGGAACCGGCCGACTGGATCTGGTCACGGGCGAGGGCACCCGAGGCCGAGGCAGCCACGATGGCCACGGCCGAGACGGTGAGTTTCACGGACTTCATGGAACACTCCTGATGAGTTCACTTGCGGGGCCGGTCGCGGCCTCGGGCTTCTCCTAGGGTCTGCCCGTGACGCTTATGCAAAACATATGTGACAGTTGCGTGACAAAGCCTGTCAGGCAAGTCTCATCGTGTCAGGGAACGGGCGATCAGCGCCGCTGCCTCGGGGTGTTCGCCGATCGCGGGCAGAAGCGGGCCGGTGAAGCCCGCGGCGGCCAGAGCCTCGGGAATGTCCTCGGCGACATGGCCGGCACGCTGGGCGAAGAAGGGCAGGCACAGGCCGGAAAGGCTTTCGGCCGCGACATCGGCCAGAAAGGGGGCCTCCTCGATGAAGGCGGTCCGGATGCGCCAGAAGCGGGTGAGGGGACGCAACCGCCGCGCCATCGCCTGCGCCGTATCCTTCGAGCGCCGCGCCACCTGCGAGCCATGCGCCACCAGGATCAGATCGGCACTTTCAGGCTCGATGCCTGCGCTTTTTGACGCTTCGGTGACAGTTTTCGCAATCAGGCCCGGCAGCTCCGGCTCGGTGCCGAAGGGCGGCAGGATCCGCGACGTCACCCCGGCGCGCGTCAGCCGGCGCGGCAGCTCGCGCCGGGTGAACCAGCCCTCGGCCATGAAGAACGGATAGATCTCGGGCGCGTCAAATCCGCTCAGCGCCGCCTCGAGCGCGCCCGGCAGCGCCAGCGTCGCGCCGCGGATCTGATGCGCTGGGCACAGCGCCTGCACCTGCGCGGCAATCGCCTTCAGCCCGGCATCAAGCGGGGCCGGGTCGGAGGGAGAACCATGAGAGACGAGGACGATCTGACGCATGACGGGCAAGCTAGCAGGCGGCGGCGAAACGGCAACGGGTGGGGTGTTCCCGGGGGCCGGTCCAGCAGGATTGAATCAAATTGAAACTGTTACATCGTTGAGGCGAATCGCCCGTCGACCTAACCCGGGCAGGACCGGCTGACAGGGCCGGTGGTCCGGACCGGGCCGGCAGGAGCAGACCTCCGGCCCGGGGCTTTCGCGGGCACATGCGGGGTGAAGGAAGGGCCGGCAGCCCCGGCCTTCACTTCGCGGCCGCACTCAGGGCTCGATGCCGCCGAGCGCGCAGACGATCCGCCATTCCTCCTCGGTCACCGGCTGCACCGAGAGCCGCATCGAGGTGACGAGCGACATCTCGGTCAGCCGCGGGTCGGCCTTCACCTCGGCCAGCGTCACCGGCCGGGCAAGTGGCTTCACCGCGCGGATGTCGACGCAGTCCCACCGCGGGTCCTCGGTGGTGCTGTCGTGATGCGCCTCGGCGCAGACCTCGGCGATGCCGACGATCTCCTTGCCGATGTTGGAATGGTAGAAGAAGCCGCGATCGCCGACCTTCATCTCCCGCATGTTGTTGCGGGCAAGGTAGTTGCGCACCCCGTCCCATTCCTCGCCGGCTGCGCCCTTCGCCACCAGCATCTCCCAGGAGAACTTGTTCGGCTCGGACTTGAACAGCCAGTATGCCATCAGCCGACGACCTTCTTCCATTCGGTGATCGAGACGCTGTCGAACAGGCCCGCCTTCGCATAGGGGTCGTTCGCCGCCCAGTCCTGCGCCGCAGCCAGGCTGTCGGCGTTCAGGATCACCAGCGAGCCGACCATCTGGCCGTCCTCGAGGAAGGGGCCGGCGACGAAGACGATGCCGGTTTCCTCGATATAGGCGAGGTGGGCGGCGCGATTGTCGAGGCGGGTCTGCAAGGCGCCGGGCTTGTCGCGGCAGATCACGGCATAGGGCATTTCATTCCTCCTTCAGGGGGCGGGACAGCAACGCCTGCGCGGCGTCGGAAACGGTGATGCGGTGTTCGCTCAGCGCCGCGACCATGGTCGCGATCGGCATCTCGACACCGCGCTTTTGGGCCAGAACAGAGACGGCTTTCGCGGTGGCGACGCCCTCGACGGTGGTGGTCGGGTCGAACTCTTCGCCGGCGCCAAGCGCCTGACCGAAGCGGAAGTTGCGCGACTGCGCCGAGGTGCAGGTGAGCACCAGATCGCCAAAGCCGGAAAGACCCGCCAGCGTCTCGGCCCGCGCGCCAAGGCGCAGCGCCAGCCGGCTCATCTCGGCAAAGCCGCGGGTCATCAGCGCGGCGCGGGCGGAATCGCCAAGCCCCGCGCCGATCACCACGCCGGCGGCAATGGCGATCACGTTCTTCAGCGCTCCGCCCAGTTCCGCGCCAAGCGGATCGGTGCTGCGGTAGAGCCGCAGAGTCGGGGTCGACAGCCGGGCCTGCAGTGCCTCGCAGTCCTCGGTGCAGGCAAGGGTGAGGGCCGTGGGCAGGCCGCGGGCAATGTCGGCGGCAAAGCTCGGCCCGGTCAGGATCGCGGCCGTCGCATCGGGGCAGGCGGCCGCGATCAGCCCGGTCGGGCCCCGGCCCGTCGTCAGGTCGATCCCCTTCGAGCAGGCGACGAGGGTCTTGCCGGCAAGGCGCGCGGCATGGGCCGTCAGAAAGCCGCCCATCTGCTGCATGGGCATTGCCAGAAGCAGCACCGGCGCCTGCGTCGCCGCCTCGATTTCCGCCGTGACAGAGACGTTTTCGGGCAGTTCGGCCATCGGCAGGCGGCGGTCATTGCGCCGGCTGGCCTGCATCTCGGCGACATGGGCGGCGTCGCGGGCCCAAAGCGTGACCGGGCCGTTCTGCGCCAGCGTCACCGCCAGCGCCGTGCCGAAAGCCCCCGCGCCCAGCACCGCAACCGTCATGCCTTCGCCCCCTTCTTGCCCGAGCCGAGCATCGCCGGGGCGGAACGGTCAAGCGGCCAGCGCGGCCGGGCCGACAGGTCCATCCCGTCCTGCGCGCCGGTCTCGAACCGCGCGATCCCGGCATAGGCGATCATCGCCGCGTTGTCGGTGCACAGCTTCAGGGGCGGCGCGGCGAAGGTTGCACCGACTTCGGCCGCCACCTGCTCGAGCCGCGCGCGGATGGTCGCATTCGCCGCCACCCCGCCCGCCACGGCAAAGGCCGGGTGTTCGGGGGCATGCGCCAGATACTCGCGCAGCGCGCGGCGCGATTTTTCCGCCAGCACATCGGTCACCGCGGCCTGGAATCCGGCGCACAGGTCGCGTCGCGCCTGCCGGCGCAGACCGCCGTGTTCGGCCACCTCGGCATCGCGGGCACGCAGAAGGGCGGTCTTCAGCCCGGAAAACGACATGTCGCAGCCTGGCCGGTCCAGCAGCGGACGCGGGAAGTGGACGGCCTTCGGATCGCCGCTCATCGCCTCGGCCTCGACCGCCGGGCCGCCCGGCTGCGGCAGGCCCAGAAGCTTTGCCGTCTTGTCGAAGGCCTCGCCCGGGGCGTCGTCGATCGTGCCGCCAAGGCGGGTGAACTCTTCGGGCCCGTGTGCGATCAGGAACTGGCAATGCCCGCCCGAGACGAGGAGCAGCAGATAGGGGAAGGCGAGCCCCTCGGTCAGCTGCGGCGTCAGCGCATGGCCCGCAAGATGGTTCACGCCGACGAGCGGCAGACCAGCGCCGGCGGCGATGCCCTTCGCGCACATCACCCCCGACATCACCCCGCCAATCAGCCCGGGCCCGGCCGTCACCGCCACCCCATCGAGATCGGCGAGCGTCACGCCGGCCTCGGCCAGCGCCTCCTCGACGCAGAGGTCGAGCTTCTCGGCATGGGCGCGGGCGGCGATCTCGGGCACCACGCCGCCATAGGGGGCGTGCAGCGCCGTCTGACCGGCGACGACCGAGGCGAGGATGCGCGGCCCGGTCTCTTCCATCCGCACCACGGCGGCGGCGGTGTCGTCGCAGCTCGACTCAAGTCCGAGGAAGGTGAGGGTGCGGGTCATGGCGCCTCGGTTGCACGGTGCTTTCTTCGCAGGTAACACCGGGGCACAGACCCTGCAATCCCGGGACGTGCCGTGACCGAGGCCAATTCCCCCCGCCCGCCCCTGCTGCTGACCCGCCCCCGCGCGGGATCGGAGCGGTTCGCGGCGCTGTTCCGCGCCCGCTTCGGGGCGGACTGGCCGGTGCTGATCTCGCCCTTGACCGAGACCCGCCCGACCGGGGCCGAGCTGCCCGCGGCCGAGGCGCTGATCTTCACCTCGGAGCAGGCGGTGGCGCCGGTCATTGCGGCCGGCCCCGCGGCGGGGCGGCGGGCCTATTGCGTCGGCGCGCGCACGGCCGGGGTGGCGCGGGCGGCGGGGTTCGAGGCGGTCGCGGGGCCGGGCGAGGCGCGGGGCCTTGCCGCATTGATCCTTGCGCAGCACCGCGGCGGGCGCTTGCTGCATGCGCGCGGCCGCGAGGTGGTGGCGCCGCTGGCCGACTGGCTGAATTCCGCCGGAACAGAGACGATCGAGGCGGTGGTCTACGCGCAGGAGGCGCTGCCGCTGTCCGAGGCCGCGCGCGATCTGCTGGCCCGGGCGCCGGTGGTTCTGGCCCCGGTGTTCTCGCCGCGCAGCGGACGCCTTCTGGCACAGGCGGTTTCTGGGGCGCGGGCGGCGCTGTGGCTGGCACCGATCTCTGCCGCGGCGGCCGAGGGTTGTGCCGGGATCGCCGCGCGGATCGAGGTTGCGCCGACCCCGGATGCCGCGGGGGTGCTGAGCGCGCTTGCGCGGCTTCTTGGCGCGGAGACGGCCGGGGCGGACAAGGCGGGTTGAGCCATGCCGACCGGGCCACTAGACTGCCGCTGACAAACGTTGGCCGCGCATCGTCGCGCCGGGACTGGAGGAGCTGCCGTGGCACATACCGAACACGAGAAATCCGAAACGGCCGAGGCCAACGTGGCACAGGACACCCCCGAGACGGTGGCGCCCGTCGAAGAGGCCGAGGTCGTCGAGGCGACGGTGGAAGAGCCCGCCACGCCCGCTGCGAGCGCGGCGAAATCCGAGCCCGCGCCTGTGGCACCGGCACCGCGCCGGGGCGGCTTCGTGCCGCTGTTCCTCGGCGGTGTGATCGCCGCGGCGCTGGGCGCCGGCGCGACGGTCTGGGCGCTGCCGAACCTGCCGCCGCAGCTTGCCGCGATGATCCCGATGGGGACCGACCGCACCGCCGCGCTCGAGGCCGAGATCGCTGCCTCGAATGCCAAGCTCGACACCCTGACGGCCGAGTTGAAGGCGCTGAAATCTGCCACCCCGCCGCCGCCTGACCTGTCGGGCGTGCAGGCAGCGCTGGACGAGACGGGTTCGGCCACGCGTGCGGCGCAGGAGACGCTGACCGCGCTCGAGGCGCGGGTGACGGCGCTGGAAAACCGCCCCGCGGCGCCCGTTGCGGGGAGCAGTGCGCCGGTCGATCTGAGCGGGATCCAGGCGCAGATCGACACGTTGCGTGCCGAAATGGCGACGGGTGGTCCGGCCGAGGCGGCTGCACGCGCGCAGATCGCGGCGGCGGTGGCCGAGGCACAGGCACAGATCGGCGCCGCGCGCGACGAGGCTGGCAAGCTGAGCGCCGGGGCCGAGGCTGCGGCGCAGCGCGCGGTGGCACAGGCCGCCGTCGCCCGCGTGGCTGCGGCCTTCGAAAGCGGCGCGCCGATGGCGCCGTCGCTCGCTGATGCGCAGGCCGCCGGCCTGACCGTTCCGGCTGTTCTTACGGGCGATGTGCCGACGCTTTCGGCGCTGCAGACCGCCTTCCCCGAGGCGGCGCGGGCGGGGCTTGCCGCCGCGCGCAAGGCGGCGCCGGGGCAGACGCTGGGCGCGCGGTTCAAGTCCTTCTTCATGGCGCAGACCGGGGCGCGGTCACTGGAACCGAAGACGGGCGAGGATGCCGATGCGGTGCTGTCGCGGGCGCAGGCGGCAGTCAATGCCGGCGATCTGGTCACCGCGATGACCGAGATTTCGGCGCTGCCGCAGGCGGGGCAGGCGGTGATGACCGGCTGGCTCACGCAGGCGCAAAAGCGGCTCGATGCGGCCCGTGCGGTGAGTGATCTCGCGAAGTCGGTGAAGTGAGGAGGGGGCGATGATCAGATCCTTCGTGAAAGTCGCGCTCTTCCTCGTTCTGGTGGCGGCCGTCGCCCTTGGCGCTGCGCATCTCTCCGACAGCGGCGAGGGCGTGCGGGTGATCGTGCTGGGCACCGAATACAGCTTCGGCCCGCTGCAGGCGGCGATCGGGCTTGTGGTGGTGCTGGCGGTGCTGTGGCTGGTGATGAAGCTGGTGGGCCTTCTGGTCGCCTTCCTGCGCTTCCTGAACGGCGACGAGACCGCGGTCAGCCGCTATTTCGACCGCAACCGCGAGCGCAAGGGCTATCGCGCGCTGGCCGAGGGGATGCTGGCCGTCGCCTCGGGCGAGGGGCGGCTTGCGCTGACCAAGGCGACAAAGGCGCAGCGGCTGCTGCAGCGGCCCGAACTGACGAACCTTCTGGCGGCGCAGGCGGCCGAAGTGGCGGGCGACCGGGTGAAGGCCACCCGCGCCTACAAGAAGCTGCTCGAGGATGACCGCACCCGCTTCGTCGGCATTCGCGGGCTGATGCGGCAGAAGCTGGCCGAGGGCGACACCGAGACGGCGCTGAAGCTCGCGCAGAAGGCCTATGCGCTGAAGCCTGCGCATGAAGAGGTGCAGGACACGCTGCTGAAGCTGCAGGCGGAAAAGGGCGACTGGAAGGGCGCGCGCGAGGTGCTGAGCGCGAAACGCGCGCAGGGCCAGCTGCCGAAGGATGTGCACCGCCGCCGCGACGCGGTGATGGCGCTGCAGGAGGCGAAGGGTGTTCTTGAAGAAGGCGCGACCGTCGAGGCCCGCGAGGCGGCGATTGCGGCGAACAGGGAATCGCCCGACCTGATCCCCGCCGCGGTGATGGCCGCGCGCGCCTATATCGAGGCCGGCAGCCCGAAGAACGCCGCGCGGGTGCTGCAAAAGGCCTGGGAGGCGCAGCCGCATCCGGACCTTGCCGCGGCCTATGCCGAGATCGCCCCCGACGAGACGCCGGCCGACCGGCTGCGCCGCTTCGAGAAGCTGTTGTCCCTGCGCCCCGACCACGAGGAAACGCGGCTTCTGCGCGCCGAGTTGCTGATCGCGGCCGAGGATTTCCCGGCGGCGCGGCGCGCGCTGGGTGATCTGGTCACGACCCATCCGACCGCGCGCGTGCTGACCATCATGGCGGCGATCGAGCGCGGCGAGGGCGCCGAGGATGCCGTCGTGCGCGGCTGGCTGACCCGGGCGCTGACCGCGCCGCGCGGGCCGCAATGGTGCTGCGACAAGTGCCAGAACATCCAGGCGGAATGGACGCCGATCTGCGACAATTGCGGCGGTTTCGACACGCTGAGCTGGCGCGAGCCGGCGCAGGCCGAGATGCCGCTGCCGCATGGCGCCGAGATGCTGCCGGTGATCGTCGGCAAACCGCAGGTGCGGCCCGGCGACATTCCCGATGCCGATCCGGCGCAGGCTTCTGGCGCGAAAGACGAAAATTAGGGCTACACATCGGCGCGCGGGCATGCTAGGTGCGCGCCACCCACCGTGCCGGTGTAGCTCAGCTGGTAGAGCACGTCATTCGTAATGATGGGGTCGGGGGTTCGAGTCCCTTCACCGGCACCACCATCCTTCCCGGGATGGTGGTTTTTTCTTGCCCGATCCCCTTGACGATCTGCCGCCCTGGCATCGGAAGCATGCGCCCATGCCCAGGGTGCGGGATGCAATGTCCCCGGCATCGTGATGTGCATCCGCGGATTTTCATCGTAAGATCAAGCGAATCACATTTTCCTGCGGTTGATTGCGGTCGGGCGCGGGGTCGACAAAAGGGAACCGACGATGGCGGGCATTTCCCCTTTCTTGCGAGATCTCCGGCCGGCGCGGGGCTGGCGATGAGTCAGGCGGTGGTCACGGCGGTGCGCGGCCCGGTGCTCGACCTGCGGGTCGAAGGCGAGCTGCCCGCAATCAATGACATCCTCGAGATCCCCGGTCCTGCCGGCACGGTGGTGGCCGAGGTGCAGGCCCATCTCGACGCCGAGCACGTGCGGGCGATCGCGCTGCAATCGACGCAGGGCGTGGCGCGGGGGGGCACGGCGCGGATCCCCGGCGGGCCGCTGTCGGTGCCGGTGGGCGAGGCGGTGCTCGGCCGGTTGCTGAACGTGCTCGGCGCCACCGGCGACAACGGCCCGGCGCTGCCCGCGGACGCGCCGCGCGCCCCCATTCACCGCGCCGCGCCGCCGCTTGCCGCGCAAAGCGCGCAGACCAAGGTGTTCTCGACAGGCATCAAGGTGCTCGATCTGCTGGCGCCGCTCGCGCAGGGCGGCAAGTCGGCGATGTTCGGCGGCGCGGGGGTGGGCAAGACCGTGCTGGTGATGGAGCTGATCCGCGCCATGGTCTCGGGCTATGACGGGATCTCGGTCTTCGCCGGCGTCGGCGAGCGGTCGCGCGAGGGGCACGAGATGCTGAACGAGATGCGCGATTCCGGCGTGCTCGATCAGACCGTGCTGGTCTATGGCCAGATGAACG
Organism: Paenirhodobacter ferrireducens; assembly: GCF_004022265.1. GTDB lineage: Bacteria > Pseudomonadota > Alphaproteobacteria > Rhodobacterales > Rhodobacteraceae > Rhodobacter > Rhodobacter ferrireducens. The sequence continues at coordinate 93,584 of NZ_SAVB01000015.1, read as the reverse complement.
AGCCGCCGGGCGCACGCTGGCGGGTGCCGCTGACCGCGCTGTCGATCGCCGAGCATTTCCGCGATGTCGAGGCGAAGAACGTCCTGCTGCTGATGGACAATGTCTTCCGCTTCGTTCAGGCGGGCTCGGAAGTGTCGGGGCTTCTGGGCCGGATGCCCTCGCGCGTGGGCTATCAACCGACGCTCGAGACCGAGGTGGCCGATCTGCAGGAACGCATCGCCTCGGTCGGGCAGGCCTCGGTCACCGCGATCGAGGCGGTCTATGTGCCGGCCGACGATTTCACCGATCCGGCCGTGGCCGCGATCTCGGCCCATGTCGACAGCACCGTGGTGCTGTCGCGCGCACTGGCCTCGGAAGGGATCTATCCGGCGATCGACCCGATCTCGACCACCTCGGTGCTGCTCGATCCGGGGGTGGTGGGGGTCGAACACGCCAGCGTTGCCGGCCGGCTGCGCGAGGTGATCGAGCATTATCAGGAGCTGCGCGACGTCATCGCGCTTCTGGGCGTCGAGGAGCTGGGCCGCGAGGAGCGCCTGCTGGTCGGCCGGGCGCGGCGGCTGCAACGCTTCCTGACCCAGCCGTTCTTCGTCGCTTCCGCCTATACCGGGATGGAGGGGCGCTCGGTGCCGATCGCCGAGACGGTGAAGGGCTGCAAGGCGATCCTTGACGGCGACTGCGACGACTGGGACGAGGGCTCGCTCTACATGATCGGCACGCTCGACGAGGCGCGCGCGCGCGAGGAAGCGCGCCGCGCCAAGGGGAAGGCCGCATGAGCGGGCTGCACCTCACCGTGACCACGCCGCTTGCCGTGGTGCTGGACGAGGGCGAGGTTGCCTCGATCCGGGCCGAGGACGAGAGCGGGGGGTTCGGCCTGATGCCCGGGCACGCCGATCTGCTGACCGTGCTGCGCCCCTCGGTGCTGCACTGGCGGCGGGCGGAGGGCAGCTGGCATCACGTCGCGCTGCGCGGCGGGGTGATGCGGGTCGCGGGCGATGCCGTGCGGGTTGCCTGCCGCGAGGCGGTGGCGGGCGACGATCTCGACCGGCTTGAGGCGCTGGTGGTCGAACAGGCCGCTGCGCAGGAAGATGCCGCCCGGCGCGCGCGCGGTGAACAGCTGCGCCTGCACACCGCGGCGATCCGCAACCTGATGCGCAAGCTGGGCCCCGGTGGCGGGCCCGAGCCCGAGTTCGACGAGATCGGGGAGGCGTTCCGATGACGGAGGATGCCGCCGATCCGAAACTGCGCCATGCCGTCGAGGAGGCGCGCAGCCGGCTCGAGGCCGGCCAGAAGGACCCAGAACCGCCGCTCGCGCGCCGTTTCGGCCAGATCGGCGTGCTCGGCTGGGTGATCGTCGGGCCGACGCTGGCGGGGCTGGCGCTTGGCCATTGGGTCGACGGGGGGCTGAACTCCGGCATCACGGTGAGCGCGGCGCTGACCATGCTGGGCGCGGGGCTTGGTCTTTATCTCGCTTTCAGATGGATGCATCAGCAATGAGCCAGAGCACGCAGATCCTTCTTTCGCTTGCGGCACTCGGGCTTGGCACCGGCGCGGGCTGGCTGCATTTTCGCACGCTGCGCGCGGTGTCGGACCGGCTTCTGGCGGGCGATCTGACCGCCGTGGCGCTGCAGGTCGGCCGCTTTGCGGTGCTCGGCCTCTTCCTCTTCCTGTGCGCCTGGGCGGGCGCGGCGCCGCTTGTCACCGGGGCGGCGGGGGTGCTGATCGGGCGGCGCGTCGCGCTGAAACGGATGGAGGCCGCGGCATGATCCAGTCACCGCTGTCGGGCGATATCCTGTTCTCGATCGGCCCGCTCGGCATCGACAAGGCGGTGGTCACCACCTGGGTGCTGATCGGCGCGCTCGGCTTCGGATCCTGGACGGTGACGCGGCGGCTGACCCTGCGCCCGGGCAAGGTGCAAGCGGTGGTCGAGCTGGTGGTCACCACGCTTGATGCGCAGATCCGCGCCACCATCGCGGGTGAGCCCGCGCGCTTCCGCCCGCTGATCGGCACGTTGCTGCTCTACATCCTGACAGCGAACTGGTCCTCGCTGATCCCCGGGGTCGAGCCGCCAACGGCGCGGCTGGAAACCGATGCGGCGCTCGCCCTGATCGTTTTCGTCGCCACCATCGGCTACGGTATCCGCGCGCAGGGGCTGGGTGGCTATCTCGCCAGTTTCGCGCGGCCAAGCTGGGTGATGATCCCGCTCAATCTGGTCGAGCAGGTGACGCGCAACTTCTCGCTGATGGTGCGCCTCTTCGGCAATGTGATGAGCGGGGTCTTCGTCATCGGCATCGTGCTGACGCTCGCGGGCCTGCTGGTGCCGATCCCGCTGATGGCGCTCGATCTGCTGACCGGCGCCGTGCAGGCCTACATCTTTGCCATCCTCGCCCTTGTCTTCATCGGCTCTGCCGTCGAGGGCGAAGGCGACAAGAATCCTCCCCGAAAACAGGAGAAAGACGCATGAACTGGGTCGAAATCGTCAGCATTCTTGGCGCTGCGCTTGCCGTGTCCTTCGGCGCGATCGGGCCGGCACTGGGCGAGGGCCGCGCCGTCGCCGCCGCGATGGAAGCGATCGCGCGTCAGCCCGAGGCGGCGGGGACGATCTCGCGCACGCTCTTCGTCGGCCTCGCGATGATCGAGACGATGGCGATCTATTGCCTCGTCATCGCGCTGCTTCTGCTCTTCGCCAACCCCTTCGTTCACTGACATGAGCTTCGACTGGGTCACATTCGGCTTCCAGCTGGTGAACGTTCTGGTTCTGCTGGCGATCTTGCAGCACTTCCTGTTCCGCCCGGTGGCCGAGATCATCGCCAAGCGTCAGGCGGAAACGCAGGAGGCGCTGCGCCGTGCCGAGGCCGCCGAACAGGACGCCGAAGCGGCCGAGCGCGCCGCCGAAGAGGCCCGCCATCAGACCGAGGCCGCGCGCCACGATGTGCTGACCGCGGCCCAGGACGAGGCCGAGGCACAGCGCAAGGCGATCCTCGATGCGGCGCGGGCCGAGGCGGCGTCACTGGTGCAAAAGGCCACGGCGCAGGCGCAGGCGACCGTCACCGGCGCGGCGGCCGAAACGCTGACGCGCGCGCGCGATCTGGCCGAGGTGATCGCGCGGCGCGCGCTGTCGGCGCAGCCTGACGGCGCGGGCTATGCCGCGCGGCTGGCGCAGGCCCTTGCGGCGCTGCCCGATGACCAGCGCGCGGCAATCCTGTCGGGCGCGAACCTGCGGCTTGCCGCCCCGGCGCCGCTGAGCGCCGCAGATCGGGCCGCGGCGCTGGCCACACTCGGCCTTGAAAGTGCGGGTTTCGAGCAGGATCAGAGCCTGATTGCCGGGCTCGAACTGCGCTCGGACACCGGGCTGGTGCACAACTCGCTGGCGCATGATCTCGACCGGATCGCGCGGGCCCTGACGGCGGAGGCGGCGGCATGAGCGACGCCCCCCTCGACGGGCTGAAGGCGAAGGTGGCCACGGCCGAGCTTGGCCCCGAGGCCGAGGAGATCGGCACCGTCACCCATATCGCCGATGGTCTGGCCGATATCTCGGGCCTGCCCGACGCGCAATTCGGCGAGATCCTGATCTTCGACACCGGCGCGCGCGGCTTCGTGCAGATGCTTGACACCGAGAGCGTCAAGGCGGCCTTTCTCGACCCGATGACCGGGGTCGAGGCGGGCTCGGTGGTGCGCCGCTCGGGGCAGCTTCTGTCGGTGCCGGTGGGCAAGGGGTTGCTGGGCCGCGTCGTCGATCCGCTCGGCCGGCCGCTCGACGGGCTCGGGCCGATCGTGGCCGAGGCGATGATGGAGACCGAACGTCCCGCCCCCGAGATCATCGAGCGCGATTTCGTCGCCGAGCCGGTCGAGACCGGGATCCTCGTCGTCGACGCGCTCTTCGCGGTTGGGCGCGGCCAGCGCGAACTGATCATCGGCGAGCGGCAGACCGGCAAGACCTCGATCGCCATCGACGCCATCGTGAACCAGAAGCGTTCCGACATCATCTCGGTCTATGTCGCGATCGGGCAGCGCAGCACCGCGGTGCGCCGGGTGATCGAGGCGGTGCGCGAGAAGGGCGCCTTCGAACGCACGATCTTCGTCGTCGCCCCCGCCACGGCCGAGCCCGGGCTGCGCTGGCTTGCGCCCTTTGCCGCGACGACGATGGCGGAATGGGTGCGCGACAGCGGCGGGCATGCGCTGATCGTTTATGATGATCTCACAAAACATGCCGCCGTGCACCGCGAGCTGGCGCTGCTGTCGCGCCAGCCGCCGGGGCGCGAGGCCTATCCGGGCGACATCTTCTATCTGCATTCGCGGCTGCTGGAACGCTCGGCGAAGCTGTCGAAGGAGAAGGGATCGGGCTCGCTCACCGCGCTGCCGATCGCCGAGATCGAGGCCGGGAACCTGTCTGCCTATATCCCGACCAATCTGATCTCGATCGCCGACGGGCAGATCGTCACCTCGGCGGCGCTGTTCGCTGGCAACCAGCGGCCGGCAGTCGATATCGGCCTGTCGGTCAGCCGGGTCGGCGGCAAGGCGCAATGGGGGGCGCTGAAGGCGGTTTCGGGCCGGGTTCGGCTCGATTACGCGCAATATCTGGAAATGAAGATGTTCTCGCGTTTTGGCGGGTTCGGCGATGCGGCGATGAAGGCGCGGTTGGCGCGGGGCGAGCGGATCGGCGCGCTGCTGACCCAGCCCCGGTTCGAGCCGCTGTCGACGCCCGCGCAGGTGGCGCTGCTCGCGGCGCTGGATGCGGGGGGGCTCGACACGATCGAGCCCGGGCAGATCGCCGCGGTGAAACAGGCGCTCGAGCCGCTGATCGCGGCCGAGCCGAGGCTCGCCGCCTTCCGCGAAAGCCCGGCGAAACTCGACGACGAGTTGCGCGCGGTGCTGGTCGCCTGCGTGAAATCGGCGGTCGGGCGGATCACCGGGGGGGCGACGTGAGCCGGCCCGAGGAGATCCGCGACCGGCTGGCGAATGTTCACCAGATCGGCTCGATCATCTCCACGCTGCGGGCGATTGCCGCCGCGCATCAGGCCGAGGCGAAGGCGCATCTGCAGGCGATCCGGGCGCAGGAGGCCGCCGTGGCCGAGGCGCTGTCGGCGGCGCTGGCGCTTGGCGGGCCGACTGGTGCCGGCGCGCCGGCACCTGGCATCACCATCGTCATCGGCGCGGCACAGGGGTTTTCGGGCACCTATGGCGAGCGCATGGCCGAGGCGGCGCAGGCCGCCGTGCAGGCGGGCGACCGGCTGATGGTGGTGGGCAGCCGCACGCTTGGGGCCCTTGCGGATCAGGGGCTTGCCCCTGACTGGAGTGCCGAGATGGCGCCGCATGCGCCCGAGGTGCCGCCGCTGGCGATCCGCATGGCCGACGCGCTGTTCGAACGGCTGGCCGAGGCGCCCGAGGCCTCGGTGCGGATGATCCACGCCGACCCCGACGACATTGGGGCGGGGCCGCAGCACCGCAGCCTGTTTCCCTTCGACACCAGCCGTTTCCCGCCCGATGCCCGGCCCGCGCCGATGCTGAACCTGCCGGCACAGAGCCTGATTGCGTCGCTGATCGAGGAATATGTCTTCACCGAGATCTGCGAGGGGCTGATGCTGGGCTTTGCGGCCGAGAACGCGGCGCGAGCCGAGGCGATGGGGCGCGCGCAGACCGCGGTGAAGCGCATCGCCGGCGATCTGCGGCAGGAGTTCCAGCGTTCGCGGCAAGATCAGATGACGACCGAGATCGTCGAGCTGGCCACCGCGGCCGAGGCCGTGGGCGAGGCCTGACACGAAAAGGGCCGCCCCGGGGCGGCCCTTTCGGCGTCGTCTCCCGCCCGGTCAGACCGGCGGTTGACCGCGCAGCGCGCGCGCCAGCATGGCGACGACGAAGAGGATCAGGAAGATCACGAACAGGATCTGCGCGATCCCGGCAGAGGCGCCGGCGATGCCGCCGAAACCGAGCGCCGCGGCGATCAGCGCGATGATCAGGAAGGTCAGTGCCCAGCCAAGCATGGTGTCTCTCCTTATGAATGGGGGATGCGGGCTGTCCCTACATCTTATGCCATCCCAACGTCCGGGGCCGGGCGGGGTTCCGATCCGGCGCCCGCAGAAATTTCTTGTTCCGGCGGGAACCCGAGCGGGACGGCGCGCGTTTCTCCCGCGGATTACAGGCGAGGACATCGGCGATGGGCAGCAACATGATGCATCTGAACGGGGTCTGGGGGCTGGTGATCCTGGCGCTCGATCTCTGGGCGCTGGTCTCCATCGTCACCTCTGGCCGCAGCACCGGGTCCAAGGTTCTCTGGGCGCTTCTGGTGATCCTGCTGCCGGTTCTGGGCTTTCTCGTCTGGCTCGTGGCGGGGCCGCGCGCCGCGTCGCGAAACGCCTGATCCGCCGCGTTTTCCCTTCCCTCGACTGGCCCCGCCGCCTCGGATGCGGGGCCTTTTTCTATGCGCTCAACTGCGCAGGCGGCTGTCGGGAAGCAGGACGCGGGCGCCGGTGACGCCGGTGCGGGCATTCTCCTGTGCCAGCTCGCGCCAGGCGGAAACCGCCCGCACAGGGTCGAAAAAGCCTTCACCAGCGGCCTCGGGCAGCCAGTGCCGCATCAGGGCGTTGCGCAGCCCGGCAACGTCATCGCCGCGACGCAGGTAAAGCCCGGCATGGGTTTCCACGCGCAACGCGCGCCGGCTCAGATCGGCCGAGCCGGCAATTGCCGCTTCCTCGTCAAACAGCGTGACATTGGCGCAGCCCCCGGGCGCAAGGCCGACGAAAAGCCGCGCGGCGAAGGCCCGCGCCAGGATCGCCAGCGCCTGACGCTGGCGCAGCCGGTCGAGCCAGCTGCGGCCCGCGGGCTCGGTTTCGGGGAGGATCAGGATCAGCCCCAGCTGCGGTGCGGCCGCGGCGCGTTGCGCGAAATTGCGGGCAAGGCCGAGGCAGTCGAAGCTCTGCGTCTCGAGATAGACGAGGCGCTGCGCGCGGCGCAGCAGCATGGAATGCGCGGTCTCGACCTCGTTGGCGAGGCGGCGCGGTGCGATTGGCCCGGCAAGGCCCGGGCGTGGGCAGGACAGCGTGCGCAGCAGCCGTTGCGCGGGGGGGACGGGGCCTACGCCCGCGGTGAAGGCGGCGAAGCCGTCGAGGTGGCGGCGTGCCTCGGCCACCACCGGGCCCTCGGCGCTCAGAAACAGGCGGCGCCCTGTCTGCGCGCCGGTCGGGGCGGCCGACAGGAACAGTCGCCGGTCGTCGACAAGCGCCAGGGCCTGGCGGTGGCCGCGCGGGAAGAGGCCGAAGGGCCAGCAGCCGCCTTCTGCGCGCGCGGCGGGGTGGGACAGGCGCGTCACCGTCAGCCGGCCGGCCAGGCCACCCGCCTCGGCCGCCTGTGTGATCGCGGCGAGGGCGGTTGCGGCTTCGGCACCCTCGGTCGCATCGAGTGCGATCGAGACCGAGACCCCGCGGCGCAGCAGGTGGTACAGCAGATCCGCCCAGCTCGGGCCAAACAGGCGCGCCCGGGCCGAGAGCAGCGGGCACGCCGGATCAATGCTCGCGAAGCTGGCGGCAAGGCTGCGGCGGGCATCAAGCACCGCGGCCTCGAAGGCGAGGCGCGCCTTGATGCCGTCCGTCTCCCAGCCGATCCGCCCACGGGCGTTGATGCCCGCCTGTCTGAGCCGTTCCATGATCTTTCCCGATCCGCAGCCGCGGAGTCCTGCGTGATGAACCGGGATCCCGCCGCCCGGTTCCCGGAAAATCAGCCTCGCGCCCGCTCCTCGTGGCGCAGCTCGGCCTCGTCGAGCGGGCGCAGGTCGAACTGCACGGTGAGCGCATAGCTGCCGGGCAACGTTTCGACCTGCATCTGCCCGCCGAGCTGCTGCACGAAGGCGCCAATGAGCTGCGAGCCGAGCCCCGTGCCCTCGGCCGCCTCCGGCGGCGTCGGCTCGGCGGCGGCGGCCACGGTGTTGCGCACGACCAGCTCGACACGTCCGGGGTTCGGCGTTTGCAGCGTCACGCTGAGCTTCGGCATGCCGGTGTCGGCCGAGGCGTATTTCATCGCGTTCGTCATCGCCTCGGTCACCAGCAGTGACAGCGGCACCGCCTGATCGGGGGTCAGGCGGATCGGCGCGATTCTGGTCGTCACCTCGATGCGCCGGCCCGGGCCGGTGGCGAGGCGGGTGATCTGGCGCACGATGTCGGGGATCAACTCGTTCGCGCTGATGTCCGACAGGCCCGAGGTCTGGTAGAGACCACGGTGGATGGTGGCGAGGCTGATCACCCGCTCCTGCAGCGAGCGCATCAGCCCCTTCGCCTCGGGGGAATGCGCCTTGCGCATCTGCATGTTGATGATCGAGGCGATGAGCTGCAGGTTGTTCTTTACCCGGTGGTGGACCTCGCGCAGCAGCACCTCCTTGTGATGGATCATGTCCTCGAGCTCGGCCTCGTCATGCAGGATCGTCTCGGTCATCTTTTCGTAGGTCTCGGCGAGATTGCGGATCTCCTGCGGCGCGCCCTCGACCTCGAGATTGTCGACGATGCGGCTGCCCGAGGCGAAGCTTGCGAGCGCCCGCGACAGTCTCTGCACATGCCCGATCACCAGTTTCTGCATCGCGAAATAGGCGACGAAGAGCGAGGCCGCCCACATCAGCGCCGGAAACAGCACCGGCGGGAAGCGGGTGACGGAGCCGAAGGCCGTGTCGGCGGGCCAGGAGCCGAGCGCATAGAGCAGGTCGGGCACCAGCTCCACAACGGAATAGACCCGCGCATTGCCGCGCCGCGATTCGGCGGTGAAGGTGGTGGCGCGGTTGCGTGCCAGCTGTTGCAGCGAATGGTCGACGGGCAGGCGGTTCGGCGCCTCCTCGATCCCGGCCGAGGAGGTCAGGATGTTGCCGGTGCTGTCGAAGGTTATGATCACCAGCGGCCGTTCGCTTGCAGGGGCCTGGGCGTCCTCGGCCGAGGCCAGTTCGCTATGCGGCAGCGACAGCGAGATCACGCCGAGCCGGTTGCCCGCGCTGTCGGTGACCGGCTGGGCGATGCGCAGGATCGACGCCTTCGAGATCGGCCCGTCGGGATAGACCGCGAAGGAGGGCTCCGGCTCGGCGATCATCCGGTCAAACAGCGGGTTGCCGGAAAAGTCGAAGCTCTGACCGGTGGAGGCGCAGCTCATGTGCCCGTCGAGCGGAATGAAGGCTGCGAGCGAGAGGTGACCGTCGGCCTTGGCCACCCGGCGCATCAGCGCCGAACAGGCGGCCGGGTCGGCGATCAGCGGCGGCACCAGATCGCTCAGCAGCCGTGCCTCGGCCTGTGCCTGCTGGATCAGCCGGGTCTCGCCCGACACCGCGCGCAGTGTCTCGCCCATCAGCGCCGCCTCGGAGCGCGCCCGGGCCTCGCGCATCATCGACAGCGACTGCACGATCGCGATCAGCAGCAGCGGCGACAGCGCGATGGCGAGCAGGAGCGCGAGCCGGACCCCAAGCCGGCCAAAGGCATTGCGGCCCCCGGGGTCGCCCTCGCCGTCGCTCATGCGGCCGCAATCCCCGATTGCCCGATCACCCCGAGCGCTGCCTTGTCGGCCGCGACGAGGATATCCTCGCCCTTTTCGAGGTGCAGCAGCTCGGCCAGCCGGGCGCGGGCCCGGTTTGCGCGGCTTTTCACCGTGCCGACGGCGACGCCCATCATCTGAGCCGCCTCCTCATAGGCAAAGCCCGAGGCGCCGACGAGCACCAGCACCTCGCGGTGTTCGGGAGAGAGCTGGTCGAAGGCACGCAGGAAGTCGTTCATCGCGAGGCGGCCGTCATGCGCGGGCTTCTCGCACAGGCGGGCTGCATGCAGGCCATCGGGGTCGGGCAGCTCGCGCCGGCGTTTGCGCAGGTCGGAATAGAAGGTGTTGCGCAGGATGGTGAAGAGCCAGGCGCGCAGATTGCTGCCGGGCCGGAACTTGTCGATGTTGCTCCAGGCCTTGACGATCGTGTCCTGGACAAGGTCGTCGGCTCTGGCGGAATTGCGGGTCAGCGACATCGCGAAAGCGCGCAGCGCCGGCAGGTGCCCGGGCAGCTCGTCGCGCGGATCTCCCGGCGGGGTGGAGGGCGCCGTCATGTACCGCCCGCCTTTTCCCTGAGTTGTGCCAGCAGGATCTTGAACCGGTCGGGCACCTCTTCCTTCAGCGCGTCTTCGTAGACCCGCTTCAGGTTTTCGTTGATCTGATCCCGGATGCTGGCCTTCGACGTATCGTCAGCCATGTCTTTGTACATTTTCTTCGGATCCCCGTAGCGTCTCATGGAACCGAACTCGGTGCCAGACGTTTGGTTCCCGAAAAAACGGAAAGAGGGAGCTTTTCATGCCCACCGATCTTGCGGGGACCATCGGCGCGAACCTGCCCTACCTGCGCCGCTATGCGCGGGCCCTCACCGGCAGCCAGGATACGGGCGACCGCTTCGCCGCCGCGACGCTCGAAGCGATTCTCGCCGATCCGGCGCCCCTCGACGGCGCGGGCGATCCGAAGCTGGCGCTGTTTCACGCCTTCCACCTCGTCTGGGCCTCGGCCGGGGCGCCACTGGGCGAGCCCGACAGCCGGCTGTCGGCGCGGGCGCAAGATCACATGGCGAGGCTGACACCCAACACCCGCGAGGCGCTGTTGCTGAACGCGATCGAGGGGTTTCGCCCCGAGGAGATCGGCACGATCCTGCAACTCGGCGCCGAGGAGGCGGTCGGGCTGATCGACATCGCGCTGCGCGAGATGGAGGCCTCGGTCGCGGGCAAGGTGATGGTCATCGAGGATGAGGCGATCATCGCGATGGACATCCAGGGCATCGTCGAGGAGATGGGCCACCGAGTGAGCGGCAGCGCCGCCACCCGGCGCAGCGCGGTGGCGCTCGCCGCGCGCGAAAGGCCGGACCTGATCCTCGCCGATATCCAGCTTGCCGACAATTCCTCGGGGATCGACGCGGTGAACGACATCCTCGAGCAGTTCGAGGACCTGCCGGTCGTCTTCATCACCGCCTTCCCCGAACGGCTGCTGACCGGCGCGCGCCCCGAACCCGCTTTCCTGATTACCAAGCCCTATACCGAGGCTCAGCTGCGCTCGGCGGTAAGTCAGGCGATGTTCTTCGCTTCGACCGAGACCCTGTCCGCCTGAGGCACGCAGACCCCGCCCCGGCATCTGCCGGGCCCCGGTCTTGCGGATTTGTGCCGCACCAGGGTCTGATGACGGATGCCGGCTCAGCGCACCAGCAGCACCGGCACCTTGCACGAGCGGATCATCGCCGTGGTGGTCGAGCCGATGATCAGCGAGCGGATGCGCGAATGGCCATAGGCGCCCATCACCAGCATGTCGAAGCCGGCGCTGTCGACCAGATTGCCAAGCGCCACGTCGGGCACGCCGCCCACGGTCAGCGTCTCGGTCGCGATGCCGCCGCCGCGCAGCAGCGCTGCCGCATCGGTCAGCCGGCGCTCGGTCTCGGCGGTCTTCACGCCGACGGCGACGACGGTGATCTGAAGATCAGGGAACAGCGGCGAGCGGGCGATATAGTCGATCGCCTTCAGCGACGAGGCGCCGCCGTCATGCGCGACCAGCACCTTCTTGATCGGCCGGAAGGCGCGCGAGGCGACCAGAACCGGATGCGTCGCCGTGCGCACGATCCGTTCGAGATTCGAGCCGAGGTGCTCGATGGCGAAATCGGCGGCCTCGCCGCGCTTGCCGATCAGCACCATCTCGGCGCCCATCTCGTGGCGGGCAAGCGTGTCGAGCAGATCGCCGTGCACAAGCTCGCTCGAAACCGCCTGCAGGCCGCTCTTGGTCAGCATATGGCGCGCATCCTCGAGGATGGCGATGCCGCGATGGGTGACGAGGCGGGCGCGTTGTTCGTCCACCGCGGCCAGCTCGGCCTGCAGCGCCGAGCGCGTGCCCAGCCCTTCGGACGGGGTGGGCGTGCCGCGCCGGCCGAGAACGTGCAAAAGCTCGACCGAGGCGTCCATGCGCTTGGCCACCCAGGCAGTGTGGTCGCACACGCTGGCCGAATAGATCGAGCCGTCGACGAAGGCGATGATCCGTTTGCTCATGACAACCTCGAAGCGCCGGAGGAACCTTTCGATATCGCTAGCCTTTTCGCGGGCGAACGGAAAGGGCCTTGCAGTCGCAGTTGCGTGTGCCGGCATGGTTGCGCCGCCCGGCCCCTTGAGGGAAGGTGGCGAAAAAGGGTTTTCGCGTGCGCGGCATCTGGACATTTCTTCTGGCGCTGGCCGGCCGGCTGGCCGACACCAAGATCACGCTGATCGCGGCGGGCGTCGCCTTCTATGCAATGCTGGCGGTGTTTCCCGGCATCTCGGCGACGATCGCGGTCTGGAGCGCCTTTTCCGATCCGATGGTGATCGAATCCTATCTGCAGGTGGCCGATGATTTCATTCCGCCCGAGGCCTACGAGATCCTGAACACGCAGATCATGGCGCTGCTCAGCGGGCCGCGCGACGGCATCGGGCTGTCGACGCTGATCTCGGTTGCCGTCGCGCTGTGGTCGGCGCGGGCGGGTGTCGGCGCGCTGATCGAGGGGCTGAACGTGATCCACGGCACCCATTCGCGCACTACGCTGCTCAGCTATCTCTTCGGCTATGTGATGACGCTGGCGCTGGTCGGGGTGATGCTCGCCGCGCTCGCGACGATCGTCGTGGTGCCGATCGCGGTGAACTTCCTGCCGTTTCACGCGCTCACGGCCTGGCTGCTGTCGGGGCTGCCCTGGGGCGGGATGCTGCTTCTGATGCTGACCGCGCTCGGCATCCTCTACCGCTACGGGCCGAACACCCGCGGCGGGCGCGACCCGATCCTGACCTTCGGCGCGATCCTCGCCGCGCTGGTCTGGGCCGGGGCCTCGCTGGCGCTGACCTACTACCTTGCGAACTTCGGCAGCTACAACAAGATCTACGGCTCCATCGGCGCGGTGATCGCGCTGATGATGTGGCTCTATCTCAGCGTGTTCTCGGTTCTGCTGGGGGCGGCCCTGAACGCGGAACTGGCCGCGTGCAGGGCGCGCCGCGCCACTCAGAAGAACGCCTGAAGCCCGGTGATCGCACGGCCGAGGATCAGCGCGTGCACGTCATGCGTGCCCTCGTAGGTGTTCACCGTTTCAAGGTTCACCATGTGGCGGATCACCTGGAACTCGCCCGAGATGCCGTTGCCGCCGTGCATGTCACGCGCCAGCCGCGCCGCATCCAGCGCCTTGCCGCAGTTGTTGCGCTTGATGATCGAGATCATCTCGGGCGCGGCATTCGCCTCGTCCATCAGTCGGCCGACGCGCAGGCAGCCCTGCAGGCCGAGGCTGATCTCGGTCAGCATGTTGGCGAGCTTGAGCTGATACAGCTGGGTCTGTGCCAGCGGCTTGTTGAACTGCTTGCGGTCGAGCCCGTATTGCCGTGCGGCATGCAGGCAGAACTCGGCGGCGCCCATCACACCCCAGGCGATGCCATAGCGGGCGCGGTTGAGGCAGCCGAACGGGCCCTTCAGCCCCTCGACGCCGGGCAGCAGCGCGTCTTCGCCGACCTCGACATTGTCCATCACGATCTCGCCGGTGATCGAGGCGCGCAGGCTGAGCTTCTTGCCGATCTTCGGCGCGCTCAGACCCTTCATCCCCTTCTCGAGGACGAAGCCGCGGATCTTGCCGCCATGCGCCTCGGACTTCGCCCAGACGACGAAGACATCGGCGATCGGGCTGTTCGAGATCCACATCTTCGAGCCGTTCAGCACGTAGCCGCCGGCGGTCTTCTTCGCCACGGTCTTCATCGAGGACGGGTCCGAGCCCGCATCCGGCTCGGTCAGGCCGAAGCAGCCGATATATTCGCCCGAGGCGAGCTTCGGCAGGTATTTCATCCGCTGCTCTTCCGAGCCGTAGGCATAGATCGGATACATCACCAGCGAGCTCTGCACCGACATCATCGAGCGATAGCCCGAGTCGACCCGCTCGATCTCGCGCGCGACCAGACCATAGGCCACGTAGGAAGCGCCGATGCCGCCGTATTCCTCGGGCACGGTCACGCCCAGAAGGCCCATCTCGCCCATCTCGCGGAAGATCGCCGGATCGGTCTTCTCATTCTCGAAGGCCTCGATGGCGCGCGGCTGCAGCTTTTCCTGCGCATAGGCGCGGGCGGCGTCGCGCAGCATCCGTTCTTCTTCGGTGAGCTGCAGATCCAGGCGGAACGGGTCCTCCCAGTTGAAGCTGGAGAGGTCAGGGGCATCTTTCGGCTTCAGGGCCATCGGGGGTCCTCCATGTGTTTCATGCTTTATGGGCCTGTTTCCTGCGTGTTTCTACCGCTATTCTGGCGGCAGATCATGCACGGAGCACATACATGAGCCTGCCGCGCCGCTATATTCCCTCGGTCTCGCTGCTGTCTGCCTTCGAGGCGGTGTGCCGGCTTGGCTCGACCGCCGCCGCGGCGCGCGAGCTGAACCTGACGCAAGGGGCGGTGAGCCGGCTGGTGCAGAACCTCGAGGGGCAGCTTGGCGTCACGCTGTTTCGGCGCGAGGGGCGGCGGCTGCAGCCGACGGAGCCCGCGCTCGCCTATGCGCGCGACGTGCGCAAGGCGCTCGAGCTGATCGCGCGGGCCTCGCTCGGGCTGCGGGCCAATCCGGGGGGCGGGGTGCTGAACCTCGCCATCCTGCCCACCTTCGGCACGCGCTGGCTGGCGCCGCGGCTTGGCGCCTTTCTGGCCGCAAACCCGGGGATCACGCTCAATCTCGGCACCCGGATGCGGCCCTTCGATTTCGCCTCGGAGACCTTCGATGCGGCCATTCATTTCGGCGTGCGGCCGTGGCCGGGGGCCGAGCATCTGGCGCTCTTCGAGGAGCGGATCGTCGCCGCCTGCTCGCCCGAGTTCGCCCGCCAGCATCCGATGACGGTGCCGGCGGATCTGGAAAAACAGTCCCTGTTGCAGCTGGAATCGCGGCCGAACGCCTGGAATGCCTGGTTCGCGCATCACGGGCTCGAGGCGCCGCACACGCAGGGCATCATGTTCGACCAGTTCGCGCCGATGACCCAGGCGGCGGTGCATGGCGTCGGCATCGCGCTCCTGCCCGAGTTTCTCGCCCGCACCGAGATCGACGAGGGGCGGCTGGTGCGCACCCCCGGCGACGTGGTCGCGGGGGTGGGCACCTATTCGCTGGTCTGGCCGGCCGATGTCGCGCCCTCGCCGCCGCTGATCGCCTTTCGCGACTGGATCGCCTCGGTCGCGGCTCAGTAGTCCTTTTCGAAGTAAAGGCCGAGCGAGCTGTCGCCAGCCGAATCGACGCTGCCGCGCGCCGTCAGATGCGAGGTCACGTCGAGGTTCAGGTTGATCGCGGTCGAGCCCGAGCTTTCCACCTCGACGTCGGTATAGATGTTCTCGGACAGGTATTTGCCGGCGCGCAGCGTGGCATTGCCCGAGGCATCCGTGCCGATGTCGAGGTCATCGAGGCCGAAGCCCTGACGCAGCTTCGCCACGATCCCCTCGCCGCCCTTGCCGGCCAGCGAGGCGACGGCCGAGGCGAGCTGTGCCGCCTGCAGCGGTGACAGGTTGGTCAGGCCGCGGTTGAACAGCAGCCGTGCCAGCACCTCTTCCTCGGGCAGATCGGGCGAGGAGGAAATCTTCAGCTCGGGCGCCGAGGCATCACCCTCGAGCGTCAGGGTGATGGTGTAGTCATCCTGCTCGGTCACCGCGCTGAACAGGATCCAGGGCACCAGCGCCCCCTGCATCGCCACCTGCCCCTCGCTGAGCGTGAAGCGTTTCGCCAGCACGTCGAGCCGGCCGCGGATCAGGCTGAACTGGCCGATCGGCACAATGTTCGCGGTGGTCCCGGTCAGCCGCAGCGCGCCGCCCAGCTCGGCGTCAAGGCCCCGGCCACGCACGAAGATCTGCTTCGGCGCCGAGATCGTGACGTCGAGCGCATAGGGTCTGCTGCTGCCCGAACTGCCCGCGCTGTCCTGTTGCAGCAACCCGGCCCGGGCGCGGGTTGTGCGGGTGGCAGCGGTTTCGTGCAGATGCGTGATGTTGGGGATGGCGGCCGCGCCGCCAAGTCCGGTCGAGGGCACGCGCAGCTCGGTCTCGGCCAGTGTCAGCGCGCCCGAGATTTTTGCGCCGCCCGCCATCGGTCCGGCGATGCGCAACGCTCCCGAGACGCGGGTGTCATAAAGCTCTGGGTCGCGCAGATGGGCGCCGTTCAGCGTCAGTGCAAGGTCGGCCGCATAGGGCGCCGACAGTGTCACCGGCCCTTTCAGCGCGACTGTGCCGCCGCCCTTCAGCGCGCCGTCGAGTGCGAGCGCCACCCGCCCGCCCGACAGATCGGCGCGCAGCCCGATGTTTTGCAGCACCAGACCGAAGGTCGGCGCGGTCAGCCGCAGGTCGGTGCCGGTGATCCGGCCCGACAGCGCCTGCAGCCCGGGCGCGCCCTTCATCTGCAGATCGAAGCGCAGCGGCCCCTGCACCGAGCGCGGCGAGAGGAAGGGGTTCGCCAGCGCGGTCTCTGTGGTGCCGGCGATCTTCAGGTCGGCGTTGGCGAAATCGGCCGCGACCGAGCCGGTGACGGCCGCCTGTGTGCCGCCCGGTCCGGTGCCCTTGAGGTCGATCCCATAGCCCTTGCCGCTGTCGGTGACGGTGCCCGCAAGCGTGACCGGTCCGGCAAAGCCCGGTGCCAGCAGCGCCGCATTCGCCAGCCGTGCCGAGAGCGCGATGCGTTGCGCCGCACCCTCGGGGGTGCCGCTCGCCTTCGCGCTCAGCTGCGGCGTGGCGAGGTCGAGGCTTTTCAGCAGCGTCCGCCCGTCCTTCTGGTCGATCAGAAAGGTAATCCGGCTCTCGCCCGCGAGGATCCGGTCGATCTCGGCCCGGCCGGAGGCGAGGTTCTTCGCCACTGCCTCGGCGCTGATCTCGCGCGCGCCCTCGACATCCGAGACCCGTGCCGTGGCGTTCAGTGCGCCGCGATAGCCGCGGCCCAGCACCGAGAGGTCAGGCAGGGTGATCTTCGCGGTCAGATCGTTCTTGCCGGTCGAGAGCCTGCCCGAGGCGGTGGCATCAAGGCTGCCGGCACTGGCGTGGAAGCTGCGCAGCAGGAGCCCGGTCTCGTCGCGCTTGGCCGAGGCCTCGATCGCCGAGGTGCCGGCGAGCAGCGCATCCGCCTCGGCGACGCCGGTCTTGATGTCCTGCCCGGTCAGGGTCGTCTCGAGGTCGAAGGCGCCGGTGAGAAGGGTCATGCTGCCCTTGACCTTGCCCTCGGCCGCGCCCGACAGCGGCTGGCCGGCGAGCGCGGCAAAGTTCGACAATGCCGCGGCGCGGGCGTCGAGATCGGCGGTCACGTCGATCCCGCCTGACAGGTTGTCGAGGGTCAGAAGGCCCGAGAGCGACAGGTCGCGACCGATCACCTTCAGCGCCGGCAGGCGCAGCGGCTTGCCCCTTTGCCAGAAGAACACGGTGCGGCCGGTGACGAAGGGGCCGATCGCCGAGGCGAGCGCCGGGTCCGCCATCTCGATGCCGTTCGCGGTGAAGGTCAGCGTGCCGCCTGCGGTCGGGGTGCCGTCCGCGGTGCCGATCCGGCCGGATCCGGCCAGACGCAGGCTTTGCACCTTGGCGGTGGGCTCGGCGAGCGCCTCGAGCCGCGCGTCGAGTGTCCAGCCGTCCGAGGTGGCGCTGTCATAGGCCAGCGAGACGGTGCCCTTTTGCAGCATCGTCTGTCCGCCCGAGACCGGCAGAAGCACCGGCGCGCCCGAGGCAAGGCCGAGCTTTGCCGTCAGGTCGAAGCGCGCGGGCAGGCCCGAGGGCAGCAGGTCGAGCTGCCCCGACAGGCTGAGCGCCTCGCTGTCGACGCTGAGGCTGGTCAGGCTGAGCGCGCCGCTGGGCGCCCGCTCGCCCGCGACCGAGATCGCGCTCTGGGTGCCGAAGAAGTCGTGGTATTCGGGCGGCAGCAGCGGCGTGATGTCGCCGCCGAGAAGCGCGCGGAAGCCCTGCACCGGGGCACTGCCCGCGGGCGCGCCCTTCGGCACCGATGCGGTTAGCGTCACCTTGCCGGTCAGCCGCGGCGCGCCCTCGGTGCTGAGCACGGTGTCGGCGCTGAACGCATCGAGCGTGCCCGAGCCGGCGACGGCTAGCGTCAGTGCCGGGGTGCCGGGCAGGCCCGCCAGTTTCGACACGATCCCGTCCTTGCCCTCGTCGACCAGCAGGTCGATCGAAAGCGCGCGGCTGGCATTCGCAAAGCTGCCGTTGAACGAGACCTTGCCCTTCGGCCCGCCGCTGCGGGTGATGTCGAGTTTCGCGCTGCCCTCGCCGCCCGCAAGCGACATCGCGCCGTTCACCGCCAGCGTGACCTCCTCGCCCAGAACCGGGGCGCCGAGCACCACCTTTTGCGCCTTGAGCGCGCCGATCTCGACCGAGACCGGCAGCTCGGGCAGCGCGAAGGGCTTGGCCTCGGGGCTGGGCGCGCTGCTCGCGGCGGCGACCGGCAGGCGGGGCAGGTCGATCTCGTCGGCGGAAAGCTCGCCGATCTTGATCCGCCCGGTCAGGATCGCGGTGCGGTCCCAGGCGAGGGCGCCGTTGCGGATGGTCAGCCAGACCCCCTCGTCATCGGCGATGGTCAGCGTGTCGAAGGTGGCGCGCGAGGACAGCGCGCCCTTGAACCCCTCGAGCCGGATGGTGCGGCCCGCGCCCGAGAGATTGTCTTCGATCAGCCCGGTCAGATAGGAGCGGTCGCGCTCGGTCTGCTCGGCGGTGGGCTCGGCCGGTGCGCTGGCGGGGGCCTGCACCGTGGCCGGTGCGTCGGGAAGCGTCACGTCCTGCGCGGCGGCGGCGAGCGGGGTGAGAAGCAGGAGGAGAAGAGCCAGAATGCGCATCAGAAGGCCTGCCCGATCCCGAGATAGATCTGCGCCCCGTCGCCGGTGCTGCCGCTGACCGGCGCCGCGATGTCGAGCCGGATCGGCCCGATCGGGGTGTTGTAGCGCAGCCCGAGGCCCGCGCCCGACTGCCATTCGCCACCGCTGAAATAGTCACCGGCGCTGATGAAGCCCGCGTCGTAGAAGGCGACGAGGCCGATCGTGTCGGTGATGCCGGCGCGCAGCTCGCCCGAGACGCCGAGGAAGCGGGTGCCGCCGGTGCGCAGCGTGCCGCCCTCGAGCTCGTCGACGCCGAGCGATTCATAGGGCTGGCCGCGCACCGTGCCGCCGCCTCCCGAATAGAACAGATAGTCGCGCGGCGTCGTGGCCAGGCTTGGCCCGAAGACGCCGCCGATCTGCGCGCGGCCGGCAAGCACGAAGCGGTTGTCGGTGCCAAAGCCCTTGTAGGCGCGGAAGTCACCCTTCAGCTGTGCGCCCGATCCGGTGTCGCCAAGCCCGACGAAGGGGGTCAGCGTCACCATGCCGTAATAGCCCTTCGTGGCATTCGCGGCGACGTCGCGGTTGTCCCAGGTGAGGGTGTTCGGGAAGGCGACCTGGCGGAAGATCGTCCGGCCGGAATTGTCGTTCACCTCTGACCACTGGTATTCGACCGCGCTTTCGCCGGTCAGCCGGTCGTTGAAGATATGCGACAGGCCGAAGCCGAGGGTAAAGGCGCGCTCGTCGTAATCCTCCTCGTAGGTCTTGGTGATTTCCGAGACGACGAAGGCCGAGGTGTCGGGGGTGAAGGTGGCGGGCCGGTCGAGCCGGGCGCCAAGGGTGTAATCGGTGCCGCCGGTCGCACCGCCGACGCCCGCGATCTCGGCGTCGATGCGCAGCTTCTCGCCGCCGCCGAAAAGGTTGCGGTGCAGCCAGTAGCCGTTCAGCGTCAGCCCGTCGGAACTTGCAATCTCGGCGCCGGCGCCCATCCGGCGCAGCTTTTCCTCGACCACGGCCAGTTCGACATCAAGGCTGTTGTCGGGGCCGAGCTTGTCGGCCTCGGTCAGGGTGACCGAGCTGAAGATGCCGGTGCGGCGCAGCCGGGTGCGGACCTTGTCCATCTTCTCGGGCGCGTATTTCTCGCCGGCGGGGAAGCCGGCGATCTCGACCAGACGCTTGCTGCGCAGCCGCTTGTTGCCCGAGGTATGCAGGTCGCCGAAATGCACCACCGGGCCGGGGGCGAGGGTGACATCGGCGGCCAGCGTGTTGGCGCGGTGATCGGCGATGATCTTCTGCCCGGCGACGGCGGCCTTGGCGTGGCCGGCCTCGCGCCAGCCGGCGACGCCTGCGGTCGCCGCCTCGACGATCAGGCCCGAGCGGGCGGTGGCGCCGATCCTGTAGTCCTTCGGCAGCTGGGTGCCGGGGGCGACCGGGGCGATCGCCGCCTGCGAGAAGACGAAGCGCGGGCCGGGCTCGATCGTCAGCTCGATCTGGCCGATCCGGGCCGGCGCGTCCATCGGCGCGATTGCCGCCGCCTCGTGCCCGTCGATGCGGATCGAGATCGTGCCGGAGTAATAGCCCTGATCGTAGAGCACCCCCAGAAGGCGGGCGTAATCGGCCCGTGCTGAGGCAAAAAGATCCTGTGCGTTCGGGGACTTGGCCGCCCCCGCCTCGCGCGAGAGCGAGGCATTCTGCAATGTCGTGCGCAGCGCCTCGTCGGCACCCGGTGTGATGAAACTGACCAGATCCGCGGCATGGGCCGGCCCGGCCAGAACCGAGGCCGCGAGAATGGCGGAAAACACGAATTGCGGACGACGCACAGAAACACTCCCATCACAGTGTTTCCAAGATGCAGGATTGGCCGTCGAATGCCCAGAGCCGGCACTGCGATCGCGCGGGTTTTTCCGGCCCTCGGCGGAAAATTGACCGCGGGTGCTCAGCCGCGGGTCAGCGCGCCGAAGATCCGGTCCATATGTTCGGCGAGGTAGATCGCCAGCCATTTCGAGAACCGCTCGGGGTGGCGGCGGGCCTCGGCGGCAAGGTCATAAAGCCCGATCCAGCGCACCTCGGCCACCTCCTCGGGGTCCGGGGTGATCGTCATGCCGGGGCGGGCATAGGCGAGGTAGATGTCCACCACCTCGTGCTCGATCAGCCCGTTGCCGACCTCGGCGCGGTATTCCAGCCGGTCGGCATGGGCCGGATAGAGCCCGGTGATGCCCAGCTCCTCGTTCAGCCGGCGCAGGGCGCAGTGCTCGGGCCGCTCGTTCCACTGCGGATGGGTGCAGCAGGTGTTCGCCCATAGCCCGGGCGAGTGATATTTCGTCTCGGCGCGGCGCTGGATCAGCACCTTGTCGCCGTCGAGCACGAAGACAGACACCGCCGGATGGCGCAGCCCGCGACGGTGCACCTCCATCTTGTCCATGGGGATCAGCCGGTCGCCGACCCAGACGGGGATCTCGTCGCTCATCGCACTCCTGCGGGAAATGGAAACGCCGCCGCAGAATGCCCGCGGCGGCGCCTGATGTCATCGGGTCACGGTGCCGCTGAGGCAGCGTGCCGCGGCCCGGATGGATGGGTTCAGGACACGTGGGCGGGCGCTTCGGCCGCCTGCGCCTCTGCCCGGCGGGCCAGCTCGGCGCGGTAGAGCGCGACGAAATCGATCGGCTCGAGGTTGAAGGGCGGGAAGCCGCCGTCGCGGGTCACGTCCGAGACGATGCGCCGCACATAGGGGAACAGCTGACGCGGGCATTCGATCAGCAGGAAGGGGTGCATCTGCTCTTCCGGCACGCCTTCGATGTGGAAGATCCCGCCGTAATCAACCTCGAGCAGGTACAGCGGCGTGTTGTTCGCCTTGTTCGTGGCGGTGATCTTCAGCTTCACCATCACCTCGAACTGATGCTCGACCGAGCGCTTGCGGGCGTCGAGGCTGACCTGCACCTGCATCTCGGGCTGCACGTCATTGCTTTGCAGCCCCTTCAGCGCCACCGCGTTCTCGAAGGACATGTCGCGCACGAATTGCGCGAGGATGCTCATTTTCATCTGCGGCGCCTCGGGCGCGGCGCCGTTCGTCTGCTGGGTCATGTGTCCCTCCACTGTCTGTCTGCGCCGGGTGTAGCATCCCGGCCCGCGCGTCTCAATGGCGCGTCCAGCCCGAGGGGCCGCGCGGCGGCAGGTTCGTGGGGTCGATCTCGTGGAAATCGCCATCGATCACGCCGGGTCCGGTGTCGCGCCGGCCGAAATCCTGCGCGCCGAAGCCCTGCGTCGCCCCGCCCATCGAGAAGCTCGCCACCTGCACCCGCGTCGACAGCCAGCGCAGCACGGCGTCACGCACCTGCGGGATCAGCAGCAAGAGCCCGCAGGCATCGGTGAAGAAGCCGGGGGTCAGCAGCAGCGCGCCGGCAAAGAGGATCATCGCGCCATGGGCGAGCGGCGCCGTCGGATCGCCCAGTTCCGCCATCGAGCGGCGCAGGTCCGCCATCGCCCGTGCCCCCTGGCTGCGCACCAGCACCGTGCCGAGCATCGCCGTCAGCACCACGATCGCCAGCGTCGGCCACAGCCCGATCAGCCCGCCGACGCGGATGAACAGGGCAATCTCGATCACGGGCACGGCCAGGAAGGCCAGAAAGAACCACATACATCACTCCTTGGGCGCCGGTGGACTTGATCGCGCCCGTAGCCTACATAAGTGGGGAGTGCGAATTTACAAACCTGCCGCGAAACGGAACCTCATGTCGAACGCCGTCATTCAGCTTATCGTCCTCGCCGGGATCGCGATTTTCCTGATCCTGCGGCTGAAGAACGTGCTTGGCACCCGCGACGGGTTCGAAAAGCCGGTCGTGCCGCTCGAGGCGGCCGAACCGGCCGAACGCCGCGCCTTCGAGGTGATCGAGGGCGGCCCCGATCGCGACATCATCGACCATGTGCCCGAGGGTTCGGACGCCGCTGTGGCGCTGGCGCAGATGAAGCGGCTTGAGCCCGCCTTCAGCGTGGCCGAGTTCCTGAAAGGTGCGCGCGGCGCCTATGAGATGATCGTGATGGCCTTCGAGACCGGCGATCTGGAGAAGGTGCGCCCCTTCCTGTCGCCTGACGTCTTCGACGCCTTCAATGCGGCGGTGCAGGACCGTGCCGCCCGCGGGCTCGAGGTGCAGGCGGAATTCGTCGGGTTGCGCGAGCTTGTGCTGAGCGAGGCGAGTTTCGACCCTGCCACGCAGGAGGCCGAAATCACCGTGCGCTTCGGCGGCGAGCTGATCTCGGTGGCGCGCGATGCTGCCGGCACCGTGGTCGAGGGCGATGCCCGCGCGCCGCGCAAGCAGCGCGATCTGTGGACCTTTGCGCGCAAGATGGGCAGTGCCGACCCGAACTGGCAGCTTGTGGCGACGGGCGGCTGAGCCATGCGCCCGCTCGACTGGGCAGAGATTCCCGGCTGGGACGAAGACGATCACGCCGCCGCACGGGCGGCGTTTTGCGTGACGGGCGATGCGCCCGAAGGCGATGCCCGCGCCTGGTTCGAGGCGGCTTTCGAGCCGGTCGAGGTGACCGATCCGGGGGCTGCGCATTTCACCGGCTATTACGAACCCGAACTGCCCGCGTCGCGGTCGCGCTCGGCCCGCTTTCCGGCACCGCTTTACGCGCTGCCCGCCGGGTTCGACTTTTCCCGCCCCTGGGCGAGCCGGGCCGAGATCGCCGCGGGCGATCTGCTGGCGGGCTATGAGATCGCCTTCGTCGACAGCGCGATCGAGGCGTTCCTCGCACAGGTGCAGGGCTCGGTGCGGTTGCGGCTTGCCGAAGGCGGTACGCTGCGCCTCGGCTTTGCCGGCAAGAACGGCCAGCCCTATCGCTCGATCGGGGCCGAGCTGGTGGCGCGCGGCGTGGCGCCGGTGGCCGAGATGACGCCCGACCGGATCCGCCGCTGGTGCGCGCAGAACCCGGCGGCGGTGCAGGATCTGCTGAACACCAACCCGTCCTTCGTGTTCTTCCGCCGTCTCGACCTGCCCGAGGGCACCGGCCCGATCGGCGCCATGGGCCAGCCGGTGACCGCCGGGCGCAGCCTTGCCGTCGACCCGGAGGTGATCCCGCTTGGCAGCCCGGTCTGGGTCGATTGTCCGGGTTTCGGCCGGCGGCTGATGGTGGCGCAGGACACCGGCTCGGCGATCCGCGGCGCGGGCCGGGGCGATCTGTTCCTCGGCTCCGGGGCCGAGGCCGGGCGGCAGGCCGGGGCGATCAACGCCCGCGGGCGGATGATCTGGCTGCGGAGGCGTGGATGAAACGGCGCCGCAAGCTGAGTTCGGAAGAGCGCGAGCTGTGGGACAAGGTCGCGGCCTCGGCCCGGGCGATGCACCCGAAACACCCGAAACCGGCTGAAACAGAGCCTGTTTTGCCGCCGGACCCCGTCTTGGTGCCGCAAAAGCCGCCGCGCTTCGAGGCGAAGGCCTTCCGCCTGGGCCAGACCGCCGCGCCGCCGCGGCACGGCCATGATCTTGCCCCCAGCATCGGCGAGCATCTGGCGCGCCAGCCGGTGGTGATGGACCGCAAGGCGCATCGCGCGATGACCCGCGGCAAGCTCGAGCCCGAGGCGCGGCTTGACCTGCACGGGATGACGCTGGCTGAGGCGCATCCGGAACTCATCCATTTCGTGCTCAGCTCTGCCGACCGCGGCTGCCGGCTGATCCTGGTCATCACCGGCAAGGGCAAGCGTGGCCTCGACGAGGGGCCGATCCCGCAGCGCATGGGTGTGCTGCGCCACCAGGTGCCGCACTGGCTGCGGCTGCCGCCCCTGGGCGCGGTGGTGATGCAGGTGAGCGAGGCGCATCTGAAGCACGGCGGCTCGGGCGCCTACTACGTCTATCTGCGCCGCCGCTAGCCGCCGATCGCCTCGACCGGCGTCAGGATCACCTGCTTGGCGTCCTGCACCGTCATCACCACTCCGGCAAGGAAGGTGGAATTGGCCGATTGCGCGCCCTCGAGGATCTTCGCGAGACGGCTGGAGCTGCGCAGAAGCTGGATCAGCGCCGGCGAATTGCCGATGTTGAAATGCCCCTCGCGGGTGTTGAAGGCGCCGGTTTCCACCACCGTCACCTTCAGGTCGGCCAGCCGGTCGACGCTTGTCATGTTGCCAAGCCGGGCGCGCTCGCCGCTCAGCCGCGAGGACAGCAGCAGCGCCTTGTCCTTTTGCGAGGTGAAGATGATGAAGGGCTGCGGCAGTCGGCCGATGCGCTTCGCTTCGGCACGGAACACGTCGACGTCGATGTCGGGCGAGATCAGCACCACGCCCGAAATCCGCGCCATCGTCTCGGTATCGCGGGAAATCGCCACCTGACGCAGGGTTTCCATGCTGAGCGCGGCCCCCATTGAATGGGCGACGATGACGATGTGACGGGCGCCGGCAAGGCGCAGATCACGCAAGAGCGTCTCGAACCCGTCGCGGGCGAACAGCGCCGAGTCGTGGTCATAGGCATAGCCCATCACCTGCCCGCGCGAGGGCCAGGAGTAGTGCACCAGCACCCCGGGCAGGTCGAAATCCGCGCCGAGCTGGGCAAAGCGGTAAAGCCCTTCGGCGAAGTTCGTGTTGTAGCCATGTACGAAAACGATCGCCTCGTTGCCATTCTGGGCCAGGGCGCGATGCAGGTCGGTGCGGAAGGTGGCGGGGGTCGGATAGATCTTTGATCCGGCGACGAGGAAATCGCGTTTCGGGTCGGGTTTGCGCCCGGCTTCGGACACCTGCAGCTCACCTATGCGGCGCTCGGGAGGCACCGCGACGTCGAAGCGCGCAAGCGTCAGCGTCGGGCTGCGGGCAAAACCGAAATCCTGCCCGCTTTGCAAATCCTGGCCTCGGGTCGAGCCGACGAAGATCGGCCGCGCCGGCGCGGTGGGATCGGGTGCATAGGCGATTTCGGCGCGCGGCGCGCAGCCGGCAAGGGCGATGAGCAGGGCGAGGACGATCTTGCGCACGGGGCCTCCTTGGCTGCGCGCAAGATAGCAGATGCCGCCCGTTTCGCCAGCCGGACGTCAGAGCACGTAGCGGCTGAGATCGGTCGAGCGGGAGAGGTCGCCCAGATGCTTCTCGACGAAGGCCGCGTCCACCACCACGCTCTCGCCGCCGCGGTCGGGGGCGGAGAAGGACAGCTCCTCGAACACCCGTTCCATCACCGTGTAGAGCCGCCGCGCGCCGATGTTCTCGATCGTGCGGTTGACCTCGGCGGCGATCCGGGCCAGCGCCGCGATGCCCTCGGGGGTGAAGCTGACGGTGACCTCCTCGGTGGCCATCAGCGCGGTGTATTGCCGGGTCAGGGCGTTGTCGGTCTCGGTCAGGATGCGGGTGAAATCGTCTTCGGTCAGCGCCCGCAGCTCGACCCGGATCGGCAGCCGGCCCTGCAGTTCGGGCAGCAGGTCCGACGGCTTGGCGATGTGGAAGGCGCCCGAGGCGATGAACAGGATATGGTCGGTCTTCACCGGGCCGTATTTCGTCGAGACGGTGGTGCCCTCGATCAGCGGCAGCAGGTCGCGCTGCACGCCCTCGCGCGAGACATCGGCGCCGCGGGTCTCGGCGCGGGCGGCGACCTTGTCGATCTCGTCGATGAAGACGATGCCCGACTGCTGCACCGCCTCGAGCGCCGCGGCCTTCACCGCCTCGTCGTCCAGAAGCTTGTCGGCCTCTTCCTGGATCAGCACCTCATAGCTTTCCGCGACGGTCATCTTGCGCCGGGTGCGCCGGGCACCGCCGAAGGCCTTGAACAGGTCCTGCAGACCCTGCATCTGCGTTTCCATGCCCGCACCGCCCAGGCCCATCATCGGCATCGCCGGGGCGGCATCGGCCACCTCCAGCTCGATCACCTTGTCGTCGAGCTCGCCCTTCTTCAGCTTCTGGCGGAACAGATCGCGCGTGCCCTCGCGTGCGTCGTGGCCAGCGAGCGCCTCGATCACCCGGTCCTCGGCCGCCTTGTGGGCGCGGGCCTTGACCTCCTCGCGCATCCGCTCGCGGGTCTCGGTCACGGCGACATCGGTCAGGTCGCGGATGATCTGCTCGACATCGCGGCCGACATAGCCGACCTCGGTGAATTTCGTCGCCTCGACCTTGAGGAAGGGCGCCTTCGCAAGCTTGGCCAGGCGGCGCGAGATCTCGGTCTTGCCGACGCCGGTCGGCCCGATCATCAGGATGTTCTTCGGATAGACCTCCTCGCGCAGCTCGGGCGCAAGGTGGCTGCGCCGCCAGCGGTTGCGCAGGGCGACGGCGACGGCGCGCTTGGCGTCCGACTGGCCGATGATGAAACGATCAAGTTCCGAGACGATCTCGCGCGGGGTCAGGTCGGTCATTTCGCGATGCTCTCCACCGTCAGGTTGCCGTTCGTGTAGACGCAGATGTCGGCCGCGATCGCCATCGCCTTGCGGGCGATCGTTTCGGCGTCGAGATCGCTGTCGATCAGGGCGCGCGCGGCGGCAAGCGCGTAATTCCCGCCCGAGCCGATGGCGGCGATGTCATGTTCGGGTTCCAGCACGTCGCCTGCGCCGGTGATGACGTAAAGGTCGGCACCGTCGGTGACGATCAGCATCGCCTCGAGGTTGCGCAGGTACTTGTCCATGCGCCAGTCCTTCGCAAGCTCGACGCAGGCGCGGGCCAGCTGTCCGGGCGCGGCCTCGAGCTTCTTCTCCAGCCGCTCGAGCAGGGTGAAGGCATCGGCGGTCGAGCCGGCAAAGCCCGCCACCACGTCGCGCCCGCCCGGCGAGAGGCGACGCACCTTGCGCGCCGTGCCCTTGATTACCGTCTGGCCAAGGCTGACCTGCCCGTCGCCCGCCACCACCACGCGTCCGCCCTTGCGCACGCCGATGATCGTCGTGCCGTGCCAGCCGGGGAATTTGTCTTCCGCCATGTCACCCTCCGTTTGCGCTGCCAGATATGAGGGCGCGGGCGCCGCGCTGCAACCCTTGCCCGCAGCGCGGCGCCCGCGTAGCCTGCGGCCCATGTGTGCGAGTGAAACCCTGACCCTCTATCTTGACGCCCCCGCGCTGCAGCGGGTCGAGGCCGGCACGCACAACTTCTTCGGCAAGGTGATCGCGGCGGTGACGGGCGCCGGCTGGCAGGTGTCGCTTGCCGAAAGCACGCTGGCCAATCGCCTCGTGGCGTCGGCACGTCCGGGCTATGCGCTTTACCACATGGAAGAGCCGACGCATGAGCGCGCGCTGACCTGCCGGCGCAGCTATGTCGGCGCCTTCTGGCAGATCGAGGCGATGGCGGAGCGCTGGCACTGGCCGGTGGCACGGGCGGCCTTCGACCCCGAGACGGTCGATGCGCGGCAGGCGGAGACCTTCTTCCGGAACTGGAAAAACAGGCTCTGGCCCGGCGGGTGCGACACCTCCGACCGCGGCCATATCTTCGTGCCGCTGCAGGGGCGGCTGCTTGACCACCGCCGTTTCCAGTCGATGAGCCCGCTTGCGATGCTCGAGACGCTGCTGGCGCGCACCGACCGGCCGGTCATCGCCACATTGCACCCGAACGAGATCTATCCCGACGACGAGATCGCGGCGCTCGCGGCGCTCGCCGCACGGCAGCCGCGGCTGAGCGTGCAAAAGGGCGGCTCGGCCGAGGTGCTGGCGGGGGCCGCGATGGTCGCCTGCGAGAACAGCACGATGGCCTTCGAGGGGTATTTCCTGGAAAAGCCCGCGCTGCTTTTCGCGCAGATCGACTTCCATCACATCGCGGCGAGCGTGCCGCGCGACGGGATCGAGGCGGCCTTCGCGCCCCGGACCGCGCCCGACTATCGTCGCTATCTCTACTGGTTCCTGCAGCTGCGCGCGATCAATGCCGGGCGGGACGACAGCGGCGACCGCATCCTGGCCGCGCTGCGCCGCAACGGCTGGCCGATCTGAAAAGGGCGCCCGAAGGCGCCCTTTTTGTCAAACTGGTCCAGCGGCGATCAGAGCGCCGACTCGATCCACGACTTCAGCGCGGCCTTCGGCGCGGCGCCGACCTTGTTCGAGACGACCTGGCCGTTCTTGAACAGGAACAGCGCCGGGATGCCGCGCACGCCCAAAACGGCCGGGCTGTCGGGGTTCTCGTCGACGTTGACCTTGGCGATCTTCACCTTGCCTTCGAACTCGGCCGCGATCTCTTCGAGCGACGGGCCGATCATGCGGCACGGGCCGCACCATTCAGCCCAGAAGTCGACGACGACGGGGATGTCGGAATTGCGCACTTCCTGATCGAAAGTGGCGTCGGTGACGGCAACAGTGGTCATGGGGTTCTCCTGAGGGTCTGGTTGCGGGGAAGGTAGGCCCCGCCCCCCGAAGCGTCAAGACGCGGGGGCTGTGCGCAATGCCGCATCCATCTGTGCGTCGTCAAGCCGTGTCAGCGTGGCGCTGCGGGTCCAGACCAGCAGGCATTCGATGCGTCGCCCGGGATAGATTTGCCTCAGCGCCGCGCGATAGGCGGCGAGCTGGCGGACAAGGCCAAGCGGCACCTCCCCGGCGCTGCCGGGCAACACCGCGTTCGACTTGTAATCGAGCACGCTGACCAGATCGGGCGTCACCCGCAGCCGGTCGATGGTGCCGTGGATGCGCTGGTTCTCGAGTTCGGGCAGGGTCGCGGTGATCTCCACCTCGGCGAGCGTGTCCGGGCCGAGAAAGCCCATCTCGTCGAGCCGGTCGAGCACCGGGGTGACGAGGGGCAGAAGTGCCTCGGCCTCCGTCGCGTCGGTGCGGTCCGGTCCGGTGGCCAGCAGGTCGCGCGCGACCGCGGGCCAGTCCTCGCGCGGCCGCTCGGGCAGGTGTTCAAGGAGCAGGTGCAGCTGTCGGCCGCGGCGCTTGCTTTCCTCCTCGGTGGCGAAGTCGGTCTCGCCCGGCAGCGCCTTCGCCCCGCCGAGGTCCGAGGGCGAGAGCGTCGCCGCCGGCCGTTCGCCCCGCGGCGCCCGGTTGCGGATCCAGTCGGGCAGGGCGGTGGCATCGGAGTGCGCCGCGGGCGTGGGGGCGGCAGGGGCGGGCCAGTCGCCATGCGCAAGGCGCGCGACGGGGCCAAGCGCCTGCGCCGGCGCCGAATGCGCCGAGACAGGCTCTGTTCCGGCCCGTTCGAGCCCTGCCTGCACCAGCGTGTACCAGCTGTCCTCGCCTTCGCCGACATCGCCTGCGGCCGCCACGATCAACCATTTCTCGGCCCGCGTCAGCGCCACATACAGCAGCCGCATCCGTTCCTCGCGCGCCCGCGCAATCGCCGCCTCGTGCAAGCCGCGCAGCACCGGCGGCATCTCGGCCGTCGGCCCCTTCCAATAGGCCGTGCCCTCGGGCGTGGTGTAGACATCGGAGCCGTTCGGCGGGCGCGGTTTCGCGGTGTCGGGCAAGATCACGATCGGCGCCTCGAGCCCCTTGGCGCCATGCACGGTCATCACCCGGACGGTGCGGCCCTCGTTCTCGAGCTGCCGCTTGACCTCGATCTCCTCGGCGCCAAGCCAGCCGAGGAAGCCGGTGAGGCTCGGGATTTCCGTGCTCTCATAGGCCAGCGCCTGCGAGATCAGCTCGTCGATGCCGTCCTCCGCCTCGACGCCAAGCCGCGCGATCAGCCGTTCGCGCGCGCCATGACGGTTCAGCAACCGCTCGATCACGTCATAGGGGCGCAGGAAATCGGCCTGATCGAGTAGGTCCTGCAGGATGTCGAGCGTTTCGGGGTGGGTGGTGTCGCGCCGCAGCGCCTGCCACAGATAGCCCTTGCGGGGCTGAGCAAGCGCGTAAAGCTCGCGCTCGCTCCAGCCGAAGATCGGCGAGCGCAGCGCCTCGGCGAGCGACAGGTCATCCTCGGGCGTGGCCAGAAAGGCCAGAACAGAGCCGATATCCTTC
Organism: Paenirhodobacter ferrireducens; assembly: GCF_004022265.1. Classification (GTDB taxonomy): domain Bacteria; phylum Pseudomonadota; class Alphaproteobacteria; order Rhodobacterales; family Rhodobacteraceae; genus Rhodobacter; species Rhodobacter ferrireducens. Next base: position 63,007 of record NZ_SAVB01000015.1, on the reverse strand, counting down.
ACCGCAAGTTCCGCACCAAGCTTGAGCCGGTCGGCGCCGGCGACGGCAAGCCCCGCCGCCTTGCAGGCGCGGATGATCTCGGCAAAGAGCGGGCCGCGGCGCTGCACCAGCACCAGGAAGTCGCCCTCGTGCACCGGACGCGCGCCCGCGCCCTCGGGGATCTGCACACCGCGCGCGATCATCGCGGCGATCTCGGCGGCGATGGTGCGGGCCAGAACGACCTGCGCATCCTCGGCGCCGGGCAGATCGACCGGGGCCTCCCAATCGTCCTCGCTCTCGTCCTTCGACTGTTCGATCACCGGCCAGAGGTCGACGCGGCCGGGCAGGCCGGTCTTGAAGGCGATATGCTCGGGCACGCCCCCCAGCCCGCCGGCCGCCTCGCCCGCGAAGGTCAGGTCGACCAGCCGCAGGATCGCCGGCGAAGAGCGGAAGGAGTGCTGCAGCTCGCTCACCTGCAAGGGCCGCTCGATCGCCGCGAATTTCGCCGAAAAATGGCTCTGCATCGCCTCGAAACGGTGCAGGTCCGCGCCCTGGAAGGAATAGATCGACTGCTTGCGGTCGCCCACCACGAAGATCGTGCGGGTTTCCTGCCGGGCGCCCTCGCCGGCGGTGAATTCGTCGGCCAACCGCTCGATCACGGCCCATTGCCCGGGGCTGGTGTCCTGCGCCTCGTCGACGAGGATATGGTCGATGCCGCCATCGAGACGGAACAGCACCCATTGCGCCACCGAGCCGCGCGACAGAAGCTGTGCCGCGCGGTCGATCAGGTCGTCGAAGTCGAGCCAGCCGCCGAGCGTCTTGCGCGCCCGATAGCGCGGCAGGAACACCCGGGCGAAGCGGTGGAGCGCCAGGCTGCGCGCGACATTGGCCAGCGCGAATTCGGCACCGCGGGCCTCGGCCACGCGCTCCATCAGGGCGCGGAAGGCGTCGGTCAGCTCTTCGCCCAGCTCCTTGACCGCGCCCTTGGTCAGCAGGCTGGCGGTCTTCGCCTCGGCGATGCGCAGGCCGTCCTTGCTGTAGAGGAACTGTCCGTAAAGCGGGGGAAGGGCCGCGGGCCCCGGGGCGCGCCAGTCGATCGCGGCCAGCCCCTCGGCAAGTTTCTTCATCGTCGCGCTTTGCCCGCGCAAGACCGGCAGCACCGCCTCGATCAGCGCCGCCTCGCTGCCGTTGAAGGCGATCCCGGGCAGATCGTCGGGGCCGAAACCGGCGGGCTGGCCCAGCCCCTCGAGCAGCGCGGCGCGGTCCGGATCGCGCTGGAAAGCGACCCTGTTCTTGCGAATCTCGTCGATGATCTCGCCCAGATCCTCGCCGGCGTGGAAGGCCACGAGGTCATCCAGAACCGCCCGCTCCGGTCCCGCCGCGATCTCTTCCAGCACATCGGCGCGCAGCTCGGCCGCGCTGCGGTCGTCAAGCTCGGTGAAGCCGTGCGGCACACCGGCCTCAAGCGGGAAGCGGCGCAGAAGCGCACCGCAGAAGGAATGGATCGTCTGGATCTTCAGCCCGCCCGGGGTCTCGATCGCCTGCGCGAAGAGACGCCGCGCCTGCGCCAGACGCTCGTCGGTGATCGGCCCCGCCTCGCCCAGCCGGTCAAGCTCGCCGCGCAGCGCGCCGTCTTCCAGCATCGCCCAGGCCCCGAGCCGCTTCAGCAGCCGGTTCTGCATCTCGCTCGCCGCGGCCTTGGTATAGGTCAGGCACAGCACCTTCTGCGGCTCGGTCCCGCCCAGAAGCAGCCGCGCCACGCGGTCGGTCAGCACCTTGGTCTTGCCCGAGCCGGCATTCGCCGACAGCCAGGTCGAGGCGGCGGGATCGGCGGCGCGGATCTGCCGCTCGGTCGCCAGATCGGGTCTGTTCATGCCAGATCCTCCGGTTCGGCCCGGTCGCTCAGCTGCCATTCGCCAAAGCGCGAGAGCTGGTCATAGTCGCTGACATCGCGCGTCGAGCGCAGCGCGCGGCGCGCGGTATAGCCGGTCTTGGGGTCGAGGTAACGCGCGATCAGCCGGGTGAATTTCTCCCAGCTCTCGGCGACCTCCTCGCGCGGGATGGCCAGATCGCGGGTCTCGCCCTCGCCGCCGAGGCGGATATAGGTCATCGCCGCCACCTCGCGCGGGCCAAGCGCGGTGAAGGCGCCGCGCTCGATCATCGCGGCTTCCAGCAGCAATTGCTTGTCGTAATAGCGCACTTCCTTGTCGGTGGGCGGCAGGCCGGACTTGTAGTCGAACAGATGCGCGCGCCCGTCGGTGCAGATGTCGATGCGGTCGGGTTTCGCGGTCAGGACGAAGCCCAGGTCGGGCAGGGCCTGGGTGCCGCGGGTTTCGATCACCACGGGCGTGCCCTCGGCCTGACGGCGGGCCTCGTCCTCGACCAAGCGGCGGGCGATGCGGCGGATCCGGGCAAGCCAGAGCCGCTGCGCGCTTGGCCAGGGGATCTCGGCGGCCAGAACCTCTTCGGCGATGGCAAGGAGCCGCGCCTCGGCGTCCTCGAGGCTTTCGACCTCGGGGCGGGTCTTCAGGAAACGCTCGACGATCAGGTGCAGCACCTGGCCGCGCAGCCGCGGGTCGGGTTCGGGGCGCAGCGGATCGAGCGGGCGCAGCCGCAGGATGCGCCCGGCGTAAACCGCGTAAGGGTCGCGGATCAGGGTCTTGATCGCGGTCACCGGCAGCTCGCGCGGGCGGACCTCGGCGGGCGGGCGGGGCGCGGGGCGGGGCGCGGGCGGCAGGCTCAGCCGCGGCGCCTCGGCCGCCTCGGCCAGCCGCAGCCAGGCGCTGCCGCGTGCCCGCATCGCCGCCAGCGCCTCGGGGCCATGGCCGTCGGGAAGGCCACCAAGCAGGTTCGTCAGCCGGTTCAGCCAGCGCGAGGGCACGGTTTCCGCATCGGCATCGCGGCGGGAGCGCGACAGAACCACCTGCCGCGCGCCGATCGCCTGCTGGAAGTCATGCGCCGACAGCCCGATCTGCCGTTCGGGCAGCGGCAGGCCGGCATCGAGCCGCATCTTGCGGCTGAGCCAGGGGTCGGGGGCCGGCGCCTCGGGCCAGCTGCCCTCGTTCAGCCCGCCCAGAAGGACGAGCCCCGCGCCCTGCACGCGGGCCTCGAGCGCGCCGAGGAAAGTGATGCCAGGATGCACGGTCAGCGGGTTGCGCACCTGCCCCGCGCGCAAGAGCGTGTCGACCAGATCTGCGTAATCGGCGGGGCCATAGCTGCCGCCATGCTCGGCCTCGGCGGCAAGCTCGGTGAAGACCCGCAGGCATTCCTGCCCGGCATCGAGCTGCCAGAAGCCGCTCGCCTCGGGCGAGCCGTCCGGGCCGGCGGCCAGCGTGGCCACCAGCGCCAGATGCGTCTCGATGCAGGCCGAAAGCGGCTGAACCGGGGCGTCCTCGAAGCGTGGCAGAAGGGCGGCCAGCCAGTCAGCCCAGGCCTGTTTCGCCGCATCCCCCCCGGCCCAACGGGTCAGCGCCGCGGCATCGGGGAAGGCCGGGCCATGGCGGCGCAGCCAGAGTTCAAGCTCGCGGGTGAAGCGCAGGTGATGGCCGCGCATCGTGGCGCCGGCGCCGGTCAGCGGATGCTTGAGCAGCACCAGAAGCGGCTCGATCATCAGCGTGCGGCCGCGCAACCGCGCGACATGGCGCAGCAGCCGGCCGGGGGCCGACAGGTGCAGCGGCGCGCCGGCGCTGTCATCGGGCAGGATGCCCCAGCGGTCGAGCGTGGCGGCGACGCGGCGGGTCAGCATCCGGTTCGGGGTGATCAGCGTGGCGGGCTCGCCCCGCTCGGCGGCCTCGCGCAGGATCAGCGCAAGCGCCAGCGCCTCGTGTCGCGGATCGGGTGCCTCGATCAGCGAGAGCCCCTCGCAGGCCGGGCGCAGGTCACCCAGCTGCGCGCCCTCGTTCAGCCATTGGTCGGTGACCGGCGCGGGCCGCAGCGCGAGCGAGACAAGCGCATTGCGGTGCCCGGTGTCGGGCTCGGCATCGGTCCAGCGCTGCACCTCGGCCGGGCTGCGGTGAAGCCGGTCGAGCAGCGCGCGGAAGCGGAACTGCGGATGATCCTCGATCGGCATCTTGCCGGAACAGAGACTGTTCCAGGCCGGCTCGGGCATCTGGAAATCGAAGCCCGGCAGCACGATCAGCCCGTTCGGCAGCGCCGCCACCGCCTCGATGAAGAGCGCCGTCGCCCCGTGCGAGCCGGTCGAGCCGGCGACGACGATCCGCTCGTCCGTGGGCGTGTCGTGCCAGCGCGCGGCCAGTGCCTCGACGATGCGGCGCTGGCGGGCCTCGATGTCGGGGGCGCTGTCCGCCTCGAAGAAGCGGGCGACGATGCGGATGAACTCGAGGCTGAACTGCCAGTGCTCGGCGTGGCTGTCGCGGATGTCGAGCGCCTCGAGCGCCTCGGGTGGCACGCCCTCGCCCTGCATCTCGGACATCAGCGTGGCAAGGCTGTCGGTCAGGCTGAAAAGACCCGCGCCGGCCTCGAAAGCAGGCAGGCGCGAGACCAGGCCTGCCACCAGTTGCGCCAGTTCCAGCCGGCGGCGCAGCGGCGAGACGTTGGCCGGGATGCCGGCGACGGGCTCGCGCCGCAGGTCGGAGATCAGCGCGAGGCGGGGCAGGAAGCGGGCGCCGGTGCGGTCGAATTCCTCGCGCACGCGGCGCATCATCCGGCCCGAGTTCAGATAAAGCCGCAGCCGCGCCATCGCCTCGGGCGGTTCGGCCTGCATCCGGGCGATCAGGCCGGTGACAAGCTCGCGCGCGAAGTCGACACCCGGCGGCAGGGCGAAGAGCGGTGCCTCAGCCATCGGCGGCACCCAGCATCGCCTCGGCGAGCGGGATGCTTTCCGGCCGGCCGACGTCGCACCAGCCGCCCGGATGCACCACGCCGAAGGCGCGGCCCTCGTCCAGAAGCCGGTCCCAGAGCCGGTTGAGCGAGAAGACCTCGTCCGAAATCGTCACTATTCCGGCCGGATTCAGGATCTGCGCCCCGGTGTAGACATAGCCGGGCCCGCGCCGGATCCGGCCGTCGGGGGAAAGCGAGAAGTCACCCGTGCCACTGTGGCCGGTGGCGCGTTCGACCGGCACGAGGGCGAGAAGCGCCCCCATCCGGGCGGGGGCCCATCCGGCGCGCAGCGTGGCGAGCGGGTTCGGCCCGGTCCAGATCGCGTCGGTGTTCAGGGTGAAGACGGGGCCGGGGCCAAGCAGCGGCAGCGCCTTGCGCAGCCCGCCGCCGGTTTCGAGGATGCGCTCGCTCTCGTCCGAGATCTGCACCTCGCTGCCGGCAAGATGTGTCGCGACCTGCTCGCCAAGGTAATGGGTGTTTGCGACGATCCGGGCGACGCCCGCCGCGCGGGCGATGTCGAGCGCGTGGTCGAGCAGCGGCCGGCCAGCCACCTCGACCAGCGGCTTCGGCCGGCTGCGGGTCAGCTCTCCCATCCGGGTGCCGAAGCCCGCGGCGAAGAGCATCAGGGTGTCGGGGCTCATGCGGCCTCCTGCTTCAGCCGGGCGATGAGCGCGGCATCGGGGGCGGGGAAGGCTGCGGTGACCGTCGCCGCCAGATCGGCGAGCGCCGGATGGGCGAGGTTGTGCATCAGGTTGGCCCAGTTGCGCGGCATCAGATCGAGGTAATGCGGCTTGCCATAGAGCTTTGCGAGGCGGGCGAAGACGCCCTGGATGCGCAGCGCCCGCTGTGCGCCGAGAAGGGCGTAGGCCCGGTCGAAATCGGCCGGATCGAGCCCGCGGGCCGCGGCATAGCGCGCCCTTTCGCGCGCCGCGACCGCGGGCGAGACGGTGCGGCGCACGTCCTGCAGCGCCGAGACGAGGTCATAGGCCGGGTGCGCGGCGACGGCATCCTGAAAGTCGAGCAGGCCAAGCCGTGCCGTGCCGGTCCGCTCGGGCAGCCAGAGCGCATTCTCGGCGTGGAAATCGCGCAGGCACAGCACCGGGGGCACGGGCGACAGCCCCGCGTAAAGCGCGGCGATCTGGCCCGGCACCGCCTCGGCGGCGGTCTGCGACAGGGTCGGATAGTGTTCGACGGTCAGCTCGACCAGCTCGGCCAGGGCCGACCCGTCGAGCGGCGCGACGAATTCCGGCGCGGGCAGGCGGTGCAGGTCGAGCAGGAAATCGGTGACGAAGGCATAGATCTCGCCCTCGCGCGGCGGATCGTCGTGCAGCAGCCGCGACAGCAGGTCGTCGCCCAGATCCTCGAGCAGCATCAGCCCCGCCGCCGCGTCCTCGGCGAAGATCTCGGGGGCGGAAAAGCCGGCCTCGCGCAGCCAGCGGCCGATGCGGGAAAAGCGGCTGATCTCGTCCGCCGCGGGCGAGATCATCAGCACGGCGCGGCCACCCGAAGGGCGGGCAAGGCGTTCGTAGCGGCGGGCCGAGGCGTCGCCGGCGAGCGGGCGGCGGGTGGCGTCGGCCCAGCCGGCCGCGGCGAGGAAGGCGTCGATTTTCTCAGGCATCGGGCCAGCTTTCCAAGGGCTGCAGGCGGGCACGCCAGGCGGCATCGCCCGAGATTTCGACCGCGCGCGCCGCGCCGCCCGCGCGCAGCGAAAAGCGCAGGGTGAGCGCACCCGGGGGGGTCAGATCGCCGAGCCGGTCGGGCCATTCGACGAGGCAGATCGCGGTCTCGAAGGCCTCGTCGAGGCCGAGCTCGATCGCCTCGTCGGGGTGGGTCAGCCGGTAGAGGTCGGCGTGCCAGATCTCGGGCGCGGCGTCGTAGCTTTGCACCAGGGTGAAGGTCGGCGAGGGGATGTCCTCGTGCCGGCCAAGGGCCGCGAGCCGGGCCGAGATCAGGGCGCGGGCGAAATGCGTCTTGCCGGCGCCGATCTGCCCCTCGAGCAGCAGCACGTCGCCCGCGCGCAGCAGCGGGGCCAGGGTTTCGCCCAGCCGGGCGGTGGCCTCGGCATCGGGCAGGTCAAGCGTGAAGAGGGGGGGCGTCTCGGTCGGCATGGGCGCACTCTACCGCGCCCCGGCCGCGCCGCAACCCGTATCAGCCCGAGGACTGCGGCAGAGCGCTGAGGGGCACCGCGGCGGGGGTGAAGCCGGCCAGCATCGCCCCGCCCTGGATCGGCACGAAGCGGCAGCGCAGCGGGGTGCCGTCGGGCAGGGGCACCTCCCCCTCGATCGTCAGGCGTTCCGCTGAGCGCAGGCAGAAGGCGCGGGCCTGCGGCCAGAGCATGCTGGCGCCGCAGATTTCCTGCCAGCGCCGGGTCGCATCGAGGATGGTGACGCGGCCGAGCGTGGTGCCGGGCTCGACCTGCCACAGTGCGTCATAGGCGCGGTTCGACAGCGCAAGCTCGCCCGAGGCCCGGAACACCGCGACGGCCTCGGGCATCAGGTCGAGCACCTCCTGGCTCAGTTCGAGCTCGGCGCGGAAGCGGCGTGTGAGCGAGACCTCGGCCGAGATATCCTCGACCAGGAAGGCGACGGCGCCATCGGGGTGAGGGCGGCCGGTGACGCGATAGGTCTGGCCGCCGGGCAGGTTCCAGGTCTCGGTGTGAAAGCCCGCCGCGGCAGCTTTTTCCAGCGCGGTCATCTGCAGCCGCCAGCTGCGATAGTCCTTCGGTTCGGGCATCATCCGCGACTCGCGCAGCCGGTCGAGCAGGGCATAGAGCGTGGGCCGCGCCGAGAGGAAATCGGGGCTGAGCTGGGTCAGGTCGATCAGCGCCGGGTTGAACAGCTGCAGCCGGCGTTCGCGGTCGAAGATCGCGAGCCCGATCGGCAGGCCGGCGAAGGTCTTCGTCAGGGTCTGCACGAAGTCGCGCAGCGCGGTCTCGGCGCGTATCGTGGCATCGGCGGGCTGGGCGTAATGCAGCGCGCCGTCGGTCAGCACGAAACTGTGGCAGTCGAACCAGAGCGCGCCGGCCGCGCGGGCAATGCGCAGCCGGCGCGGCGTGGTCGGTGGCGCCGCCTCGTGCGGGAACAGTCGCGGCAGCGGCCAGACGAGACAGTCCTCGCCGTCGCCGAAGGCGTCCGACAGCAGCAGATAGGCCCGGTTCGCCCAGCATACGGCGCCTTGCCCATCCTCGCGCCAGACCGGCGCCGGCAGCGAGTCGAAGGCCTGACGCAGCAATGCAAGCTCGTCCTCGAGCGCGCGTTGCGACAGCCCGTCGACCAGCACGCCACGGCCCTCGGCCGCCGGGTCGATCAGGGTGATGCGGGCGAGCCCGCCGATGTGCTCGGCCAGCAGGTGCAGCGGTGGGCGCGGGTCCGCCTCGGGCACCGAGATCAGTTCGAGACGGCCCTGTTCGGCAAGCGAGCCCATGGCACGGGCGAAGCCCTCGAACCGCGGCGCAAGGAAGGCGCACAGCCGGTCCCAGTCGTTGCCGCTGGTCGGGGTCGCGGCGAGAAGGCTGCGGGCCGGGCCGGTGGCATCGACGAGGTGGCGGTCGTCGAACAGGAACACCGTGGGTTCCAGCACCGGGTGCGCGGCGGCGCTTGGCCGGGCCGACGGGCGGCGCGGCGCAAGATAGGAAAGCAGCATCAGCGCAAGGAGTGCGGCGCCGATCGACGTGGTCACGATGATCAGGGCCTCGAGCCAACCGCCTTGCATCACCGCATCCTTTCACCCTTTGCTCGATCCTCGGGGAAGATGGTTAACTCAACGTTAAGTTGAGTCGTCGGTGCCGGCTGGTGCCGGCCGATCAGGGCGTGATCGGGATATTTTCGCCCAGAGGGCCGGTTTCGGGGGCAAGCAGCCGCGCCGCGGGCCAGCGCACCTCGACCACGGCGCCCGAGCGGCGCGGGGCGGCGCCTTCTGCGGCCACCGGTTCGGCGCCATTGGCGAATCGCAAGCTGGCGCCGGTGCGCTCGAGCAGGGTCTTGGCGATGAACAGACCAAGGCCCATGCCCTCGTATTCCGGGCGGGCGCTGCGCTCGGTCGGGCGGCTGTGCAGGAACGGGTCGCCGATCCGGCCGAGCACGCCGGGCGCATAGCCGCGGCCGTCGTCGGTGATGCGCACGGTGATCTGCTGGCCGGTCCATTCGGCATCGACCCAGACCGTGCTTTGCGCGAAGTCGACGGCATTCTGCACCAGGTTGCGCAGCGCGTGGATGAGTTCGGGATAGCGATAGATCGACGGCTGCCGGTCCGAGCCGCCGGGGGCGGGGGCGGCCTCGAAGCGGATCTCCTTGCCGCGGTCGAGATGCGGCTCGGCCGCCTCGCGCAGTACGGCCAGCAGCGGCGCCGAGCGCAGGTGCAGGTCGTCCTTTCCGGCGCGGCCCATCGAGCGCAGGATGTCGCGGCAGCGGTCGGCCTGCTCGCGGATCAGCAGCGCGTCCTCGTAAAGCTCGGGCCGGTCGTCGAGCTCGTCGGCAAGCTCCGAGGAGACCAGCTTGATCGTCGCGAGCGGCGTGCCGAGCTCATGCGCCGCCGCTGCCACCACGCCGCCAAGGTCGGTCAGCTTCTGCTCGCGGGCCAGCGCGAGCTGAGTGGCCAGCAGCGCGTCGCCCATCGAATGGATCTCGCCGGCGATGCGGTGGGCATAGCCGCCGAGGAAGATCACCCCGACCACGATCGCGACCCAGGTGCCGAATTCGATCATCGGCGGCATCGCCAGCTCGACGCCCTCCTTCGTGGTCAGCGGCAGGTTGAAGAGCGCGACGCAGGAGATCATCGCGATCGTCGCGGTGCCCAGCAGCAGCGTCGGGCGCAGCTCGAGCGCGGTGGCGGCGATCGTGGCAGGCACCAGGATCAGCAGCGCGAAAGGGTTGTTCAGCCCGCCGGTGAGGGCGAGCAGCAGCGCGAGCTGCGCGGTGTCGAAGAGCAGCGTCGCTGTCACCTCGGCCTGGCTCAGCCGCCGGCTTTCCGGAAAGAGCCGGATCGCCACCAGGTTTGCCGCGACCGCGGCGCCGATCGTGGCCAGGCACAGCGGCAGATCGAGCGCGATGTCGAACCAGTAGCAGGCGACGAGCAGCGCGCCGAGCTGCCCGGCAATCGCGGTCCAGCGCAGGAAGATCAGCGTGCGCAGCCGGACCCAGTCCTGATGGCTTTCGGCCAGGCGCAGTCCGGGTTCGGGCCGTTCCGCCATCTCCGCTCCGATCCGGACCCGTATTTCATGGGTCCTGTTGTCACATTTTCCGTCGCGAACCTTGATAGTAGCGTCCCGCCCTGCGATCAATGCACAGCCCACCGGAAGGACCGATGATGAAGATCACCCCGAAAGCCGCCGCCATCGCCGCCGCCGTCCTCGTGGTCGCCGGACTGGGCGCCACCTGGCTTGCCAGCCGGGGCGGCGATGCCGACATGTTCGCGCAATGCCGCAAAAGCGTCGTCGGCGGCACCGCGAAGATCGGCGGGCCCTTCACTCTCGTCGACGAGACCGGCAAGACCGTCACCGACAAGGACGTTTTCATCAAGCCGAGCCTGCTTTATTTCGGCTATACCTATTGCCCCGATGTCTGCCCGATGGACAATTCGCGCAATGCCGAGGCGACCGATATCCTTGACGAGCGCGGCTATGACGTGACGCCGGTGTTCATCTCGGTCGACACCGACCGCGACACGCCCGACCTGTTGCGCGAATTCACCGACATCATGAGCCCGAAGATGATCGGTCTCACCGGCTCGAAAGAGCAGGTGGCGGCCGCCTCGCGCGCCTATCGCACCTATTTCAAGGTGCAGAACCCGGGCGACCCCTACACGCTGATCGACCACTCGACGCAGACCTATCTGGTCTTCCCCGAGATCGGCTTTGTGGAATTCTACAACCGGGATACCACCGCCGAACAGATGGCCGACTCGGTCGCCTGTTTCGTCGATGCGTGGAAGGGCGCGGAGAAATAAGGGATTTCCGCGGCAGCCGGAAATTGACCCGTTCCTCCGGACGCCTTAGAACCGTGGCAGGAACCATGCGGGGGACGGATGATGGCCGAGGACGAATTCGCGAAACTGGGGGCGGACCGGACGCTGCTTCTCGTCGATGACGACGTGCCGTTCCTCACCCGTCTGGCCCGGGCGATGGAGAAACGCGGCTTCGAGACCGAAACCGCCGAGACCGTTGCCGCCGGCAAGGCGATCGTGCAGGGCCGCCCGCCCGCCTATGCGGTGATTGACCTGCGGCTTGAAGATGGCAACGGGCTCGAGGTGGTCGAGGCGCTGCGCGAGAAGCGCCCCGATGCGCGGATCGTGGTTCTGACCGGCTATGGCGCGATCGCAACGGCGGTGGCCGCGGTGAAGATGGGGGCAACCGACTATCTGTCGAAACCCGCCGACGCGAACGATATCACCAGTGCGCTTCTGGCGAATGGCGAGGCCCTGCCGCCGCCGCCGGAAAACCCGATGAGCGCCGATCGCGTGCGCTGGGAGCATATCCAACGTGTTTATGAATTGTGCGACCGCAATGTTTCGGAAACGGCCCGCCGGTTGAATATGCATCGCCGCACCTTGCAGCGCATTCTGGCGAAGCGCAGCCCCCGCTGAGTTTTCGAAAAACTTGAAATCGACTCCATTTTGATGTTTATCTCCGGAAAACCCACCCTGGAGAGTCCGGAATGGATATCAATTTCGACGACCTGACACTTGCCGAACTCAAGACGCTGCGCACGAAAGTCGACCGTGCGATTGAAACCTATGAGGATCGCAAGAAACGCGAGGCGCTGCTCGAGCTCGAGGAAACCGCGCGCAGGATGGGCTATTCGCTCGCCGAGCTTGCCGAGCTGAGCAGCACGAAACCGCGTAAGGCGGTTGCGCCGAAATATGCCAACCCCGAAAATCCGGCCGAAACCTGGACTGGCCGCGGGCGCAAGCCGAAATGGGTCGAGGCCGCGCTGGCTGCCGGCAAGTCCCTCGAAGATCTGGCGATCTGAGGCTCAGACCTCGGTTTTCAGCCAGTCGACGAAAATCTGTGCCGCCGTGCTCAACGGGCCCGGCGGCCAGACCAGATAATAGCCGAGGCTTTCCTCGTTCAGCTCGCGGATTTTTATCAGCCAGCCGATTTTCAGGTCTTCCTCGATCAGCGCCTCGGTTTCGAGGTGCAGGCCAATGCCTTCGCGTGCGGCCGACAGCGCCAGTTCCTCGTTCGGGAAGTCAACGAATTTCAGCGCCGCGGGTTTCAGCCCGATCGATTCCAATAATTGCATTTGTTCGGGCCAATCGCCCTCGCGGATCCAGGGCAGCATCGACATTTCGCGCAGGCTGAGTTTCTGGCGCCCGCCCAGCAATTCCGGTGCGGCGACGACGATTTGCGGAGCCGAGGTGAGAAATTCGGAATTCACCCCCGGCCAGCGGCCATTGCCGAAACGGATGCCCAGATGCGCGCCCATTTCGCGCAGATCGCCGACCCGCGGTTCGGGCAGCAGCGACAGCGCAATCTCCGGATGCCGCTTCCAGAATTTCGCCAGTCGCGGCATCAGCCATTCGGCGGCGAAGGCCGGCGGCAGGGTGACGGTCAGCGGCCGCTCGGTCCGGGCCGTGCGCAGCCCTTCGACCGCAGTCTGGATCAGCAGGAAGCCATCAGTCAGCGCCGAGGCGAGCCGTTCCCCCTCGGCGGTCAGGTGCACATGCCGGCCCTCGCGCCATAGCAGCGCGACGCCGAGGTCCGCCTCGAGCGCGCGGACCTGCTGCTGCACGGCTGCCGGGGTGACGTTGAGCTTGCGCGCGGCGGCGCTGAAGCCGCCCTCCCGCGCTGTCGCGGCAAAGCCCCGCAGTGCCGTCAACGCCGGCATGTGACGCCAGTCGATTTCACTCATCTGTTAGATCACCTTGCAGGTCTGGAAAAATTCCTGACTCGCAAAAATCCACGAGTCAACGCAAATACAAGGCATCAACAGAACAAAGGAGATCAGAAAATGATCCGTATGCTTGCAGAAGTGATGACCCTCGCGATGGGCGGCTACGCGCCGCGGGCCGCGCGCAAGGGCGAATACACCTTCAATCGTTGAGCGCGCTCAGCAGGGCCATGTGGCGCGCGGTATACTCCGCGCGCACCTCGGCGGCGGGACGCAGACGGATCGCGAGCCCCCGCATCTGCCCCGGATCGGGGTGCCCGAAGATCCGGTCCGCCTCTTCCCGCGAAAATCCCGCGATCTGCTCGGCCTCGAGCCGGGCCGAAAGCGTATCAGCTTTCTTGATCGCTTTCTTGATCGGTGCGGGCAGCACCGCGGGCAGGCCGAAGCGCAGGTGCACCGCTGCGCTGAGCCGCGCATCAAGCTCGTGATAGCCTTCGCCGATCGCCGCCTTCACCGGGCTTATCATGTCGCCCAGCACGTATTCCGGGGCGTCGTGCAGCAGCGCGGCCAGCTGCCAGCGCGTGCCGATGCCGGGGTTCTGCCGGTCGAAGATCTGCTCGACCAGCAGCGAATGTTCCGCCACCGAATAGGGGTAGTCGCCGTGGGTCTGGCCGTTCCAGCGCGCCACGAAGGCCAGGCCGTGGGCGATGTCCTCGATCTCGATATCGACCGGCGTCGGGTCGAGCAGGTCGAGCCTGCGCCCCGAGAGCATCCGCTGCCATGCCCGTTTCATGCCGCCCTCCGCTGTGCTTTGCCTGTGCTAGCGAATGCGCGCCGGGCTGTAAACGCCGCGCGGCGCTGCGGCGCCGGCGCCTGCCCGGGCGATGATTGCCGCGCCGGCCCCGAAATGGTAGACAATGCCTTAATGCCGACATTTGGGAGCCATTCATGGCCGATTACATCGTCAAGGACATTGCTCTGGCCGAGTTTGGCCGCAAGGAGCTCGATATTGCCGAAACTGAAATGCCGGGCCTGATGGCCTGCCGCGAGGAGTTCGGGAAGACGAAGCCGCTCGCCGGGGCGCGGATCGCCGGGTCGCTGCACATGACGGTGCAGACCGCGGTGCTGATCGAGACGCTGAAGGTGCTGGGCGCCGATGTCCGCTGGGCCTCGTGCAACATCTTCTCGACCCAGGACCACGCCGCCGCCGCGATCGCCGCGACCGGCACCCCGGTCTTTGCGGTGAAGGGCGAGAGCCTTGAGGAATACTGGGCCTATACCGACCAGATCTTCCGCTTTGCCGAGGGCACGGCGAACATGATCCTCGATGATGGCGGCGACGCGACGCTCTACATCCTGCTCGGCGCGCGGGTCGAGGCGGGCGAGACCGAGCTGATCGCGGTGCCGACCTCGGACGAGGAAGTCTGCCTGTTCAACCAGATCAAGAAGCGCATGGCGGAAACCCCCGGCTGGTTCACCCAGCAGCGCGCCGCGATCCAGGGCGTGTCCGAGGAAACCACCACCGGCGTGCATCGTCTTTACGACCTGCACAAGAAGGGCCTGCTGCCCTTCCCGGCGATCAACGTGAACGACAGCGTCACCAAGTCGAAGTTCGACAACAAGTATGGCTGCAAGGAATCGCTGGTGGACGGCATCCGCCGCGCGACCGACGTGATGCTGGCCGGCAAGGTCGCCGTCGTGTGCGGCTATGGCGACGTCGGCAAGGGCTGTGCCGCCTCGCTGCAGGGCGCGGGCGCGCGGGTGAAGGTGACCGAGGTCGACCCGATCTGCGCGCTGCAGGCGGCGATGGACGGCTTCGAGGTGGTCGTGCTCGAGGATGAGGCGCCGAAGGCCGACATCTTCGTCACCACCACCGGCAACAAGGACGTGATCCGCATCGAGCACATGCGGGTGATGAAGGACATGGCGATCGTCGGCAACATCGGCCATTTCGACAACGAGATCCAGGTCGCCAGCCTGCGCAACCACAAGTGGACCAACATCAAGGATCAGGTGGACATGATTGAGATGCCCTCGGGCAACCGGATCATCCTGCTGTCCGAAGGGCGTCTGCTCAACCTCGGCAACGCGACGGGTCACCCGAGCTTCGTGATGTCGGCTTCCTTCACCAACCAGGTGCTGGCGCAGATCGAGCTGTTCACCAAGGGCGATGAGTATGCGCCGGGCGTCTACATCCTGCCCAAGCATCTCGACGAGAAGGTGGCGCGGCTGCATCTGGCGAAGATCGGCGTCAAGCTGACCGAGCTGCGCCCGGACCAGGCCGAATATATCGGCGTCACCGTCGACGGTCCTTACAAGGCGGATCACTACCGCTATTGAGCGCTGCAGGCGCCGAAATCGGGCCGCGCCTCCTTCCCCGGGGGGCGCGGCCTTCGCATTTTTAGGGGGCCCGATCGGCGGATTTTCCCCTGTGGGGATCTGCCGCGGAAGAATAGCTTTGTTCCCGGCGCGCCCTGTCCTAGGCTTCATGCGCGAGGCCGCCCCGAAGACGGTCGCGAGGTTGACATTTCAGGTGAGGATTCCGGGATGGGGAAGAGAGACGAACTGATTGCGAAATACGCCGAGGATCTGAAGACCAAGTGCGGCATGATGCCGGACATGGATCTGCTGACCAAGGTCACGATCGGCTGCGGGCCGGCGATCTACAACGCCGATGCCGAGACCGTCGCCGCCTCCGATCCGAGCGAGCTCGAGACGGTGAAGACCAATTTCCTGATGAAGAAGCTCGGCCTGGCCGACGGGCCCGAGCTGATGGACGCGATCGATGCGGTGATCGAGACCTATGGCCGGTCCGAGCGCAACAAGTATCGCGCCGTGGTCTATTACATGCTGGTCAAGCAATTCGGTAAGGAAGCCGTCTACGCCTGAGCCGCAGGGGTTTGGACGCGCCCGGGGCACTCCCGGGCGCGTTCGTCTCAGAACAGCGCCTTGATCCCGGCGATATGGGCGGGGGCCGCGGCGCGGGCATCGGTGGCCAGCGCCGCGACGGTCTCGGCCATCGCCTCGGGCGCGACGATGCGGTCGATCAGTCCCCAGGCCAGGGCCTCCTCGGCCTCGATCTTTTGTCCCGCCATCAGGATCATCTTCGCCCGTGCCGGCCCGATCAGCGCTGCCATCCGGCCCGGATCCGAGGGCTGCGGCAGGAAGCCGAGCTTCATCACCGGATAGAAGAACTTCGCGCCGGGCACCGCAAGGCGCAGGTCGCAGGCCAGCACCATCCCCATCGCCCCGCCCGCAAGCGTGCCGTTCAGCGCCGCGATCGTCAGGCAGGGCATCCGCGCGATCGCTCCCGAGAGCCGTTCCCAGACCGGGTTGGTGGCAAGCCCCGCCCGCGCCTCGTCAAGGTCGGCGCCGGCCGAGAACACCTTGCCGGTGCCGCGCAGCACGAAGACCTTCACCCCGGCCTCGGGTGCCGTCTCGGCGGCCGCGGCGAGCGTCGTCAGCATGTCGGTGGTCAGCGAATTGGCCTTCTCCGGCCGGTCGATGGTGACGGTGCGGACCCCGTCTGCGGTTTCAACCCGGATCATTCTTCTCCCCTCGCACGCGCGTTCGTGAAAGTCCTAGCAAGGCCGCGGGCTCTTGACCATCACCCCGGGTCAAAGGATGCTTCGCGCGAC
Source organism: Paenirhodobacter ferrireducens (assembly GCF_004022265.1). Classification (GTDB taxonomy): domain Bacteria; phylum Pseudomonadota; class Alphaproteobacteria; order Rhodobacterales; family Rhodobacteraceae; genus Rhodobacter; species Rhodobacter ferrireducens. The sequence goes on along the minus strand of NZ_SAVB01000015.1, from coordinate 46,725 downwards.
AGTTCTTTCGGAAGGGTGCAGGATGGCACGGGTCGGTTCCGCGGCGATGAGCGCGGCGATTTTCACGCTGATGGCGACGACGGCGCTTCGTGCCGATGTGACGGCGGACCAGGTCTGGCAGGCCTGGAGCAAGCAATATACGGCCTATGGCTATCAGGTTGCGGTCGGCGACAGCGCGCGCTCGGGCGATACGCTGACGCAACGTGATGTGCGGCTGGCGCACCAGGCCGAGGGCTCCGATTTCTCCATGACGATTCCCGAGCTGCACCTGCGCGAGCTCGGCGACGGCACGGTCGAGGTGACCGTGGCCGAGAAGATCAGCGCCGAGGCGAACAGCGCGATCGAGGGCCAGACGCCGCTGCAGATGGCGATCGACATCACCCAGGCGAATGCGGTGACGATCGTCTCCGGCACGCCCGATCAGCTTTCCTATCATGTCACCGCCCCCGAGATGGTGATCGACATGGACCAGACCACCGCGGGCGGTCAGACCGAGGTGCCGGTGAAGGTGTGGATGTCGCTCTCGGGCATCGACGGAACCTATCAGGTCACCACCGCGGGCGGCCAGCACGAGACCTCGGAGGTCGCTGTCGCCGGGCTGAAGATGACCGCCTCGGGGGCCGATCCCGAGACCAACGGCACCTTCAATATGGATGCGAGCCTCGTGAACCTGAACATGCGCAGCGAGGTGACCCTGCCCGAGGATTCCAACATGGAAAATCTTGGCGCCGCGCTGGCCAAGGGGCTGCGGATGGATGTCTCGGGGACCTATGGCGCCACGACCTTCACCGTCGATGCCAGCGCCGAGGAGGGGCCCAGCAGCCTGTCGGGTGGCGCGCAGTCGGGCAGCTTCACCATGACATTGGCGCCCGAGGGGATGAAATACGCCGCGACCGGCGAGGGCGCGACGATCGAGGCGAAGACTGCGCAGGTGCCGGTGCCGCTGTCGGCGACGCTCGACCGGGCGGATTTCGAACTCTCCTTCCCGCTCAAGGGCAGCGATGCGCCGCAGCCCTTCACCGGGCGGATCGGGCTCGACGGGCTCGGCCTCTCCGAGGAGGTCTGGAAGATGGTCGATGCGCAGGGCCTGCTGCCGCATGACCCCGCGACGCTGGTCGTCGACCTCACCGGCACCGCGCGGCCGACGATGGACCTGTTCTCGCCCGAGGCGGCGCAGGCGCAGATGCCGCCGGTCGAGGTCAACAGCCTCGAGGTGAAGCGGCTGCAGCTGACGCTGGCGGGCGCCGACCTCTCCGGCCAGGGCGCGGTCACCTTCGACAATTCGCAGGGCACGCCGATGCCGCTCGGCGCGGTCGACCTGAAGCTTGCGGGGGCGAATAAGCTGATGGACAGCCTGGTGAAGATGGGGCTGATGCCGCAAGATCAGGTGATGTTCGCGCGCATGATGCTTGGGCTTTATGCCGTTCCGGCGGGCGACGACCTGATGACCTCGAAGATCGAGTTCAAGGAAGGCGGCAAGATCCTCGCCAACGGTCAGCAGATCCAGTAAGAGAGCCACATTGCGGGGCCGCCCGGAGTTTCCGGGCGGCTTTTGAGTCACGGAGACCCCATGTCCGACACACGCCTGAGCGATCTGACCGAAGCCCTTCTCGACGCGGCGAAAAAGGCGGGTGCGGGGGCTGCCGACGCGATTGCCGTCGATGGCCGGGCGGTGTCGATCGACGTGCGCGAAGGCCGGCTTGAGCAGGCCGAGCGCGCCGAGGGCGTCGAGATCGGGCTGCGCGTGCTGCTCGGTCAGCGTCAGGCCTGCGTCTCGGCTTCGGACATTTCCACGCGCACCATCGCCGAGATGGCGGAACGCGCGGTGACCATGGCGCGGCTGGCACCCGAAGACCCCTATATCGGCTTGGCCGACCCCGCGCAGCTGGCGCGGGGCTGGGATATGGCGGCGCTCGAACTGGCAGACCCTTCTGCCGAACCGGCCGCCGCCGATCTCGAACACGACGCCCGCGCGGCCGAGGCCGCGGCGCTGGCCGTCGAGGGTGTGTCGCAGGTGCAGTCGGCCTCGGCCTCCTATTCCGCGCGGCGGCTGCATTTCGCCGCGACGAACGGCTTTTCCGGCGGCTATGCCCGCAGCTCGCGCTCGGTCTCGGCGGTGGCGATCTCGGGCGAGGGGCTCGCGATGGAGCGGGACTGGGCGGCCGAAAGCCGCACCTTCCAGTCGGATCTGCCGGCCGCCGACAGCGTCGGCCGGCAGGCGGGCGAACGCGCGGTCGAGCGCGCCAATCCGCGCCGCCCGAAGACCGGCGCCTTCCCGGTGCTGTTCGACGAACGGATTGCGGGCAGCCTGATCGGCCACCTTCTGGCGGCGATCAACGGCACGGCGATCGCCCGCGGCGCGTCCTGGCTGCGCGATGCGATGGGAACGCAGGTTCTGCCCGCCGGCATCAACCTGATCGAGGACCCGCTGCGGCCGCGGATCTCGGGCTCGCGCCCCTTCGACGCCGAGGGCCTGCCCACGGCGCGGCGCGCGATCGTGGCGGATGGCGTGCTGCAGGGCTGGACGCTCGACCTCGCCACGGCGCGCAAGCTCGGCCTTGAAAGCACGGCGAATGCCTCACGCGGAACGGCCTCGCCGCCCTCGCCCTCGGTCGGCAACGTGGCGCTGACGCAGGGCCGCCTTGGCCGCGACGGGCTGATTGCCGAGATGGGGACGGGGCTTCTGGTCACGTCGTTCATCGGCGCGACGATCAACCCGACGACGGGCGACTATTCGCGCGGCGCCTCGGGCTTCTGGGTCGAGAATGGCGAGATCCTCTATCCGGTGAACGAATGCACCATCGCCGGCAACCTGCACGAGATGCTGCGCCGGATCACCCCGGCAAATGACGCGCGCGCGCATCTGAGCCATCTGGTGCCGTCGCTTCTGGTCGAGGGGCTGACGCTTGCCGGGGCCTGAGAATGACGCGGATCTTCAGCTTCTGAGCGAGGCGGCCGAGGCGGCGGGCGCGCTTGCGCTGCGCTATTGGAAGCATGCGCCGAGTGCCTGGGAAAAGGATGCCGGCGCCGGGCCGGTGTCCGAGGCCGATCTTGCAGTCAACGACCTGCTCGAGGCGCGGCTGCGCGCGGCGCGGCCCGATTACGGCTGGCTCTCCGAGGAAAGCCTCGACGATCCGGCGCGGCTGCAGGCGGAGCGGATCTTCGTCGTCGATCCGATCGACGGCACCCGTGCCTTCCTGAATGAGGAGGGCGGTTTCGCCCATGCGCTGGCGGTGGTCGAGCGCGGCCGGGTGGTGGCGGGGGTGGTGCATCTGCCGGTGCTGAACCTGCACTACAGCGCTACCGCGAGCGGCCCGGCGCTGCTCAATGGCGAGCCGATCCGGCCAAGCGCCACGGCCGCGGTCGACGGCAGCACGGTGCTGACCTCGAAGCTCTCGGACGATCCCGCACAGTGGCGCGGCCCCGTGCCCGAATATCGGCGCAGCCTGCGCAGCTCGCTCGCCTGGCGGCTGTGCCTGGTGGCCGAGGGGCGGTTCGACGCGACGATCTCGCTGCGCCCGGCCTGGGAATGGGACATCGCCGCCGGCAGCCTGATCGCCGAGCGTGCGGGCGCCGTCGCCAGCGACCGGCTGGGTCGCCCGATCGCCTTCAACGCCCCCACGGCGCAGGCGAACGGGCTGGTCGTGGCGCCGCCGGTTCTGCACGAGGATTACATTCGTCGGCTGCGGCCCTGGCCGGGCTGAGCGGCACTTACCGGATGTAAAGATTCAGCCCCTAGCTTCGGCCTCGGCAAGAACTGCTGAAGCAGGGAGAAACCCATTGCAGACCCTCTGGCGCCTCGTTTTGGCCCTGCTGTCCCTTGTGGCCTGCCTGCCGGCTGTGGCGGCGACGCCGGCCGAGCTGTCGGCGAGCTGCGAACGCGCCGCAGAGGAGGCCTCGCGCCGCACCGGTGTGCCGGTCTCGGTGCTGAAGGCGATTGCGCTCAATGAAAGCGGGCGCAAGGTCGGCACGGGCTTCGGTCCCTGGCCCTGGACGGTGAACATGGAGGGCGCCGGGCACTGGTTCGACACGCCCGACGAGGCGCGCGCCTATGTCTATCAGGAGTTCAAGCGCGGCGCGCGCAGCTTCGACGTCGGCTGCTTCCAGATCAACTACAAGTGGCACAACGAGAATTTCTCGTCGATCGACGAGATGTTCGACCCGATGTCGAGCGCGGTCTATGCCGCGAAATTCCTGGCCGAGCTTTATGCCGAATCCGGGTCGTGGAACGCCGCCGCGGGGGCCTATCACTCGCGCACCAAGGAATTTGCCGACCGCTACGCCGCGCGCTTTGCCACCCTGCGCGCGCGTTTCGCCGCGCAGGACGGGATGCCGCTGCCGCCCGGCGGTTCCTCGACCTCGCCCGACGACATCCCTGAGATCCCGGATATCGTGCAGGCGATGAACGGGCCAGAGCGGCCGCCGCGGGTGAACACCTACCCGTTGCTGCAGCGCGGTGATGCCGCCCCGCCACCGCTCGGTGCCGCCGCGGGCGCCAGCCTGTTCGCCGCCGCGCTGACCCGCGCCGGGGTGGAGTGAGAATGCAGCGCCTTTTGCTGACCACCCTGTTCCAGCCGACGATCCTGCTCGCCCTCGCGCTGATGGCAGTGATCGTGATGATGATCCTGCCGGTGCCCTCCTTCGTGCTGGACATCGGCCTCGCCGCCTCTTTCGCGCTGGCGATCCTGATCTTCACCGTCACCCTGTTCATCGAGCGGCCGCTCGACTTTTCCGCCTTTCCGACGATCCTGCTCGCCTCACTGATGCTGCGGCTGTCGCTGAACGTCTCCTCGACCAAGCTGATCATCGGTCAGGGCCATTCCGGCACCGGCGCCGCCGGCCATGTGATCCAGGGCTTCGCCAATTTTATCATGGGCGGCTCGGTGCTGATCGGCCTTGTGGTCTTTGGTGTCATCCTGATCGTGAACTTCATCGTCATCACCAAGGGCGCCGGCCGCATGGCCGAGGTGGGCGCGCGCTTCGCCCTCGACGCGATGCCGGGCAAGCAGCTGGCCATCGACAGCGACATGAACGCCGGCGCCATCGACCATGCCGAGGCCCGCGCCCGGCGCGAGCGCGAACAGGCCGAGACCACCTTCTTCGGCTCGCTCGACGGCGCGTCGAAATTCGTCAAGGGCGATGCGGTGGCGGGGCTGATGATCACGCTTCTGAACCTCGTCGTCGGACTGATCATCGGCACCGTGGTTCATGGCATGCCGATCGGTCGTGCGCTGGAAACCTATGCGATCCTGACCGTGGGCGACGGGCTGACCAGCCAGATCCCCGCGGTCATCATCTCGATCGCCTCGGCGATCCTGCTGTCGCGCGGCGGTGCCAAGGGCTCGGCCGACATGGACCTGTTCCGCCAGCTGTCGCGCTATCCGCCGGCGCTTGGCACCGTCGCGGTGCTGATGGCGCTCTTTGCGCTGGTGCCGGGGCTGCCCTTCCTGCCGTTCATGGCGGGGGCGCTTCTGCTCGGCGGCACTGCCTGGATGGTGCAGCGCGCCGAGCAGAAGCGCGCCCGGCGCGAGGCGATGAAGATGCCGCTGCCGGCCGAGCCGAAGCGGCGCTCGATGGGCGATGTGCTCGACGTCGACGACATCCATGTCGAATTCGCGCCCGATCTGGTGGCGATGGCGCTCGACCCGGCCACCGGCCTCGATGCGCGGATCTCGAACATGCGCAACCATGTCGCGGCAAGCTACGGGCTGATCCTGCCCGAGATCCGGCTGACCGACGACCCGACGCTCGACCCCGGCTGCTATCGCATCCGCATCCAGGGGGTCGAGCAGGCGAAGGACCGGCTGCATCCCGACCGGGTGCTGGCGCTGATCGCTGACAACCGCGACCTGCTGCCCGAGGGCGAGGATGTGCGCGAGCCGGTCTATGGTGCCCCGGCGCGCTGGCTGCCGCGCGCGCAGCAGGAAGAGGCGTCGCTGTCCGGCTCGACCGTGGTCTCGCCGACCGAGGTGCTGGCGACGCATCTGCTCGAGGTCATCAAGCGCAACTTCCCGCGTCTGATGACGCTGCGCGCGCTGCGCCGGTTGCTCGAGGAGATGGGCAACCTGTCCGACCCGGCACGCGCCGAGTCGAACCGGCGCATCCTCGACGAGCTGATCCCCGACAAGGTGCCGGTCGATCTGCTGCTTGCGGTGCTGCGGCTGTTGCTCGAGGAGCGGGTCTCGATCCGCAACCTGCTGCTGATCGTCGAGGCGATCGCCGAGGTGCGCGCGCTGCCATCGCCCGAGGCGATCTGCGAGCATGTGCGCCAGCGTCTCGGCTTCCAGCTGGTGGCCGAACTGAAGCGCGAGGACGGCACGCTGCCGCTTCTGCAGCTTGCGCCCGAGTGGGAGGAGACCTTCGCTGCCCATCAGCTGCCGGGCGATCGCGGCGCGGGCGACGTTGCCTTGCCGCCCGACAAGTTCAACCGCCTTGCCACCAATGTGGCCGAGCGCATCGCGCGGGCGGGTGAGGCCGGGATCTTCCCGGCGCTCGTCACCTCGACCCGGCGGCGGCGTTTCCTGCGCACGGTGCTGGGGGCGAAGGGGCTCACCACGCCGGTGCTCAGCTTCGAGGAGATCGGCCTCGATGCGCGTCCGGCGATGGTCGGCGTGGTGCCGACATGACGGCCGATCTTGCGCAGCTGATGGCGCAGGCGCAGGGTTTTCTGGCCGCGGCCTTCGTCGTCTTCCTGCGCGTCGGTGCGGCGATGGCGCTGATGCCGGCCTTCGGCGAGCAGTTCCTGCCGATGCGGGTGCGCCTGGCGCTGGCCGTGGCCTTCACCCTGATCGTGCTGCCCGCGCTCGGCCCCGCACTGCCGGTGGCGGGTTTTTCGCCGGTGCTGTTTGCCGAGGTGCTGATCGGCCTTTTGCTCGGGATGATGCTGCGGCTTTTCGTGCTGGCGCTGCAGGTCGCGGGCACGATGATCGCGCAGTCGATCTCGTTGTCGCAGCTCTTCGGCGGCACCGATGGCGAGCCGCAACCCGCGGTCGGCAACCTTCTGATCCTGTCGGGGCTGGCGATGGCGGTGCATCTCGGCCTGCCGGTCAAGCTCGCGCAGCTTTTGGTGCTGTCCTATGACGCGCTGCCGCCGGGCCGCGTCCCGGACGGGGCGCTGGTGCAGGCCTGGGGGCTGTCGGGCGTCGCACAGACCTTCACCCTCGCCTTCTCCATCGCCATGCCCTTCGTGCTGGGCGCGCTGGTCTACAACGTCGCGCTTGGCGCCATCAACCGCGCCATGCCGCAGCTGATGGTGGCCTTCGTCGGGGCGCCGGCGCTGACGCTCGGCGGGCTGATCCTGCTGTTCATTGCGCTGCCCTCGGGGCTGATGCTCTGGTACGGCGCCTTCGACGCCTTCATCGCCGATCCGTTCGAGATCCACCGATGAGCGAGGAGGACGACAGCGAACGCGAGTTTGACCCGACGCCGCACAAGCTCGAGGAAGCGCGACGCAAGGGCGATATCGTGCGCTCGAGCGAGATCACCGTCGCCGCGGCCTATGGCGGCATCCTGCTGGCCTCGCTCGCGCTTGGCGGGCGGGCGCTGATTGCCTTTGGCGATCAGGCGATGGTGCTGCTCGATCAGGCGGACGGGCTGTCGCGGCAGATGCTGGGCGGTGGCGGCGCGGTGGCCGCGGGGGTGGTGGCGCGGATGCTGGGGCCGGCGATGCTGTGGCTGCTGGCGCCCGCTGTCCTCGTGCTGCTCGCGCTGCTGGCGCAGCGGGCGATTGTCGTCGCGCCCGACAAGATCATGCCAAAGCTCAGCCGCATCGACCCGCTGGGCAATGCGCGGCAGAAATTCGGCCGCACCGGGCTTTTCGAATTCCTGAAAAGCTTCGTCAAGCTGGTGGTGATCGCGGTGATCCTGGCGCGGTTCCTGTCGGGCAAGGTGGCGCAGATCATCGCCACGCAGGAAATGGGCGTGCAGATCGCGGTGGGCGAGATGCTGCGGATGCTGCTCGATTTCCTGACGCTGCTCGCGGTGATCGCGGTGGTGATCGCGGCGATCGACTATCTGTGGCAGCGCGCCGAATTCCTGCGCCGCAACCGGATGACGCGCAAGGAGCTGATGGACGAGATGAAGCAGTCCGAGGGCGATCCGCATATCCGTCAGCAGCGTCGGCAGAAGGCGATTGCGATCGCCACGCGGCAGATGATTTCCGAGGTCGCGAAGGCCGACGTGGTGGTGGTGAACCCGACCCATTACGCGGTTGCGCTGCAATGGCAGCGTGGCTCTGGCCGGGCGCCGGTCTGCGTCGCCAAGGGCGTGGACGAGATCGCCGCGCGGATCCGCGAGGTGGCGCAGAAATCGGCGGTGCCGATCCATTCCGACCCGCCAACGGCGCGCGCGCTCTATGCGACGATCGACATCGGCGCGGAGATCCGGCCCGAGCAGTATCGCGCCGTAGCCGCCGCGATCCGCTTCGCCGAGAAGATGCGCGCCCGCGCGAAAGGCAGGCGGTGATGCGTGCGAAGGATCTGGCCGGGCTGAACCGCATCGCACGGATGCGGCGCGAGATCGCGCTTGCCGAACTCGCGGCACGGGCGGACGAGGAGGTGCGGCTGCGTGCGGCGCGCGCCGAGCTGGCCGAGGCGGCGCAGAGCGCACGGCGCGACGGGCAGGGCTCGGTTGTCGCGGCGCAGGCGGCCGAGCAGTTCAGCCATTGGGTCGATGGCCAGGATGCGGCATTGCGCGCGGCGCTTGCCGAGGCCGAGGCGCAGAAGGCTGCGCAGCTCGCCGTGGCGGCGCAGGCGGTGGGCCGTCAGCAGGTGCTTGAACGGATCACCGAACGGTTGCGCAAGGGGCAGCGTCGCTGAGCCCGGGGGCCGGGCTCAGTTGTGGTCCTGGCGCGCGATGTCGGAGATCAGCACTGCCTTCACCGTCGGACCGAGGATGCGGCGCGCCGCCTCGAGCAGCGCGCGGCGCAGGTCCTCCATCTGCCCGGCGGCGGTGAAATCGCCGCGGAAGCCGCGGGCATTGGCATGGTCGAACAGCACCTGCAACAGCGCATCGCGCAGCTTCGGCTCGGCCGCATAGACCGCCTCGGTGCCGCCGGTTGTGACTTCGAGGCTGAGTGACAGCACGACGAGCGAGACGATTGCGCCGTCGTCCAGATCGGGCACGATGAACTGGTTGTTCAGCTTCACGAATTCGGAGCCTTCACCGGAGGCGTCGGGGTCCGGGCCCGGTGCCGGTGCGGCCGGTTCCGTTGCTGCACCGGTCTCGGCCTGCGCCGGCGCGGCCGGGCGCAGGACATAGCCGGCGCCAGCGCCGACGGCGATGCCGAGCAGGGCAAGGAGGAGCGGGAGGATCAGCCGGCGCATCGCAGGGCCTCAGAACGGCAACAGCACGTCGGCGACCTGCTGGCCGTAGCGCGGTTGCTGCACATCGGTGATCTGGCCGCGCCCGCCATAGGAGATCCGCGCGCCGGCGATCTTGTCATAGGTGATCTCGTTCTGCCGGCTGATGTCCTCGGGCCGGACGAAGCCCGAGACCAGCAGCTCGCGCACCTCGTAGTTCACCCGCACCTCCTGACTGCCCTGGATCCGCAGCACGCCGCTTTGCAGCCGGTCGAGCACCGTCGCCGCCACCCGCAGCGTCAGCTTTTCCTTGCGCGCGACCGAGCCGTCGCCCTGATAGGAGGAGCTTGAATTCGTCTCATAGGCATTGGCCATCGAGGCGCCGTCGGGCATGTGCCGGTCGATGCGCTGCGGGATGCCGCCGAGGTTCGGGATGCCCATCTTGTCCGAGCCCGAGCGGCTGCGGTCGGTGGTGTTCGAGATCTCGGCCTTGTCGTTGATCTCGATCACCACGGTCAGGATGTCGCCGCGCCCCATCGCGCGCCGGTCGCCCAGCAGCGAGCCGCGGTTGCCCGACCACAGCGAGGCCTCCTGCGCGGGGGTCTGCCGGTTCAGCCGGTCGGGCATCGCGGCGCTGTTCATCGCGAAGAACTCGTCGCCGTCCTCGACCGGGGTCATGCCGGGCACCTTGCCGACGTTCTCGAGCCTCTGGCAGGCGATAAGCGATCCGGCGAGCAGGATCAGGATCAGCGGACGCATGGCAGCCCTTTCATTGCGACTGGACCTGGGTTGAGCCGTCGGCCGCAATCGTGGCGAGGACGATGGCCTTGGAGGCGGTGTTCATCACCCGGATCGTGTCGCCGACGCCGCCGCGGTCGAGGGCGCGGCCTGCGGTCCGGATGTCGAGCGGGCCGCGGTGATAGGCGAGCGGCACGGTCTGGTTGCGCTCGATGATCGCGGGCGGGCCGAGATCGGCGAGCAGGATCGGCCGGCCGGGATAGATCGCGACCCGGGTCTCGAGCCCGATCGCGTCGCGCGGGTCGGTCAGCGCACCCGGCACCGTCTGCTCGTCGAGCGTCACGTCCGCGGCGGTCAGCACGGTCTGGGCGCGCAGCACGCGCGCCGCGACCAGCGTCTCGGCCGGGGCGGGGGCTGCGGCCAGCAGCGCAAGCGCAAGGGGCAGGGCGGTCCGCATCAGCGCAGCTGCGTGGTGGCGCCGAGCATCTCGTCGGCGGCGGTGATGACCTTGGCGTTCAGCTCGTAGCCGCGCTGCGCCTTGATCAGCTCGGTGATCTCGCGCACCGCATCGACCGAGCTTTCCTCGAGATAGCCCTGGCGCAGCGTGCCAAGCCCGTTCTGCCCGGGGTCGGAGACCTGCGGCGGGCCCGAGGCCTCGGTCTCGAGGAAGAGGTTCGAGCCGATCGCCTCGAGCCCCTTGTCGTTGCTGAAGTCGGCCAGCGTGATCTGGCCCAGAAGCTGCGGCTGCACCTGGGTGTTGAAATAGGCATAGACCTCGCCCGCGGCGTTGATCGCGAGCGTGCTGGCATCGTCGGGGATGGTGATGCCGGGGGCCACCGGATAGCCGTCCGAGGTGACGATCTCGCCATCGGGCGAGCGTTTCAGCCCGCCGTCGCGGGTATAGCCCGAGGCGCCCGAGGGCATTGTCACCTCGAGATAGCCGGGACCGTCGATGGCAAGGTCGAGATCGCCGCCGGTCTGGGTGAGCGTGCCCTGCGCGAGGTTCACGCTGACTGCCGTCGGGCGCACGCCGAGGCCGAGCTGCACCCCTGCCGGGAGCACCGTGCCGTCGGTCGAGCTGATCGTGCCGGGGCGGGTCTGCTGCTGGTAGAACAGGTCGGCAAATTCGGCGCGGCGGGCGTTGTATGCCGTCGTCGACATGTTCGCGAGGTTGTTCGAGATCACCTCGACCCGCGTTTGCTGGGCACTCATCCCGGTGGCGGCTATCTGCAGGGCACGCATTCAGATCTCCTATTTGCCAAGCGTCGAGATGACGCCGCGGATACGTTCATCCTCGCGGTCGAGGAAGTTCTGGCCCAGCTCGTAGGCGCGCTGAACCTCGATCATCCGCGAGATTTCGGACACGGGGTCGACGTTCGATCCCTCGACGAAGCCCTGAAGCAGGGTTGCCTTCTCGGCCGGCTCGACGCCCGAGGGGGCCGAGAAGCGGGTGCCGGCGACATGGCGCAGCTCGGTGGGCTCGGCGGGCAGGAACACCCCCACCTGCGCCACCGGCGCGCCGGCCACCGACAGGGTGCCGTCCTGCGCCAGCGCGACCGGGCCCTGATCTGTCGGCACGAAGATCGGTGCGCCGCCCGCATCGAGCAGGCGAAAGCCGTCGGGGGTGACCAGCTCGCCCTCGGCCGAGGGGGTGAAGCTGCCGGCGCGGGTCAGTTGGTTGCCCTCGGGCGTCTCGATCTGGAAGAAGCCGTCGCCCTCGATCGCGAAGTCGAAGGCGCCGCCGGTCTGGTCGATCGGGCCCTGCGACAGGTCGATGTTGCGGCCATGCGCATAGGCCATCGACAGCGGTTCGGCCCCGAGGCCGGGATCGGCGACATATTCCGAGAACACCACCCCCTCGCGCCGGAAGCCGGTGGTCGAGACGTTGGCGATGTTGTTCGCGACGCTCTGCATCTCGCGCATCAGGCCGGACTGGCGGGCAAGGGTGGCGTAGATCGCGTTGTCCATGGCTCAGCTCCCGGCGATCATCGGAATGATCCGTGTGGTGAAGAAATCGACCAGCGTCTCCGACATGAAGGACATCGACACCCAGAACACGACGAGCATCGCCCCCACCTTCGGCACGAAGGTCAGCGTCATCTCCTGCACCGAGGTCAGCGCCTGAAACAGGCCGATGGTGACGCCGGCGATCAGCGCCACGGTCAGCATCGGGGCCGAGATCATCACCGCGATCCACAGCGCCTGCCGCGTGGTGTCGAAGAAGACGAGGTCGTTCATCTCACACCGGCATCCGCAGGATTTCCTGATAGGCCTCGACCACCTTGTTGCGCACGGTGACCGCGGTCTCGACGGCCAGCTGGGTCTCGGCCAGGGCCTGCACCAGCGAATGCGGATCGGCCTTGCCGAGCATCGTGGCCTTGGCCGTCTCCTCGCCCGAGCGCAGCGTCGCCTCGAAGCTGTTGGCGAGAGAGCCGAGCGTGGTTTGCGCGGCCGAGCCCGTGTCCGGGGCTGCGGCGGATCGCGCGCGGGCATAGGCCTGAGCGGCGACGGACGTGCTGAGTTCCATGGTGGGGAGGGGGCCTTTCTGAATTAACGCCGCAGCAGGTCAAGCAGCGCCGAGGACATCTGTCGGGTCTGGTCGAACATCTTCAGGTTCGCCTCGTAGCTGCGCTGCGCCTCGCGCGCGTCGGCGATCTCGACCACGAGGTCGACGTTCGAGCCTTCGTAATAGCCGGTCTCGTCGGCGAGCGGGTTCGACGGGTCGTAGACCCGCCCGGGATCCGAGCGGTCGAGCTCGACCGGGCCGAGGGCGACCGCGCCGGTGGTCTCGCCCATCTCGGCGACCTGTTCGAAGGACGCGATCTTGCGGTGATAGCCGGGGGTGTCGGCGTTCGCGATGTTCTCGGACACATGCCGCAGCCGCTGCGCCTGCGCCTTCATCCCCGAGGCGGCGAGAGAGAAGGCCGAATTGAAATCGCTCATCGTCACTTCCCTCCGAGGCTGGTGCGCAGGATGTCGAGCGAGCTGCGATAGACCGCGAGCGCGAGGTTGTGCGAGCGCTGCACCTCGACCGACTTCACCATCTCGTCCTCGAGCGAGACGGAATTGCCGTCGGGCGAGGTCGCCTCGGCCTTCGGGTCGGGGGCCATCGCCACGGCGAGGCCGTTCGAGGCGCCCAGATGGCCCATGCGCGTTGCCCGCATCGGGGTGGCGAGCTCATCCTGATAGGTCTCGGCAAAGCTTGGCACGTCGAGGGCGCGATAGCCGGGGGTGTCGGCGTTTGCGACGTTCTGCGCCACGGCATTTTGCCGGAACGCGGCCTGCCGGGCCATCGATTGGGCCATCTGCAGCAGCTGGATCTTCTCGAACACCGGGGTTTCTCCTCCGCGCCATCAACACTCGCTTAACGGCGAATCATTTAAGAAAACCTTTCAGAAACAAGGGAGGCCGGAATGGCGTCGGCAGGGCTCGAGCGGTTGCGCGCGGAGATCGCGGAGATTGCGGCGCTGCGCCCGGTGGGGCGGGTGCTGGCCGTGGGCGGTGGCACGATCGAGGCGGGCGGGCTGTCGGTTCGGGCGTGCCTTGGCGACCGGGCGCAGATCCGCTGCAGCGCGGGAAAGCTCTTCGGCGCCGAGGTGATCGGGCTGCGGCCCGAGGCGGTGACGCTGCTGGCCGATTGTGCGCCCGAGGGGGTGTCGATCGGCGATGCGGTCGAGGTGCTCGGCCAGACCGGCATCGCCCCCGATGACAGCTGGATCGGCCGGGTGATCGATCCGTTCGGTCGTCCGCTCGATGGCCGGCCGATTTTGCGCGGCACCGCCGAGCGGCCGCTGCGCGCCGACCCGCCACCCGCCGCGCAGCGCCGCCGTCTGGGTGCGCGGCTGGAAACCGGGCAAGCGGTGTTCAACACCTTGCTGCCGCTGGTGCGGGGCCAGCGCATCGGGCTCTTCGCGGGCTCGGGCGTGGGCAAGTCCTCGCTGCTGGCGAAATTCGCGCGCGGGGTGGCGGCCGATGTCGTCGTCATCGCGCTGGTGGGCGAGCGCGGCCGCGAGCTGCGCGAATTCGTCGAGAAGGTGCTTGGCCCCGAGGGGATGGCGCGTTCGGTGATCGTCGCCGCCACCTCGGACCAGTCGCCGCTGGTGCGTCGCCGCTGTGCCTGGGCGGCAATGGCGGTGGCCGAGCATTTCCGCGACGCGGGCCGGCAGGTGCTGTTCCTCGCCGACAGCGTCACCCGCTTCGCCGAGGCGCATCGCGAGGTGGCGCTGGCTGCTGGCGAACCGCCCAGCCTGCGCGGCTATCCGCCCTCGACCGCGCATCAGATCATGGCGCTCGCCGAACGCTCGGGGCCGGGGCCCGAGGGGGCGGGCGACATCACCGCGGTGTTCTCAGTGCTGGTCGCGGGCTCGGACATGGAGGAGCCGGTGGCCGACATCCTGCGCGGCACGCTCGACGGCCATGTCATTCTCGACCGCACCATTGCCGAGCGGGGGCGCTTTCCGGCGGTGGATCTGCTGCGCTCGGTCTCGCGCGCGCTGCCCGATGCGGCGAGCCCGGCCGAAAATGCGCTGATCGCCCGGGCGCGCCGGCTGCTGGGCGCCTATGACCGGGCCGAGCTGATGATTCAGGCGGGGCTTTATGCCGCGGGCTCGGATCCGGTGATCGATGCCGCGATCCGGGTCTGGCCGGCGCTCGATGGCTTCATCGCCCGTGACGAGCCCGATGATACCGCCGCGAGTTTCACCACGCTTGCCGCGATTCTGGCCGAGACCCCCTGAGACCAAGCGAAGCCGAGTTGACGCCTCCGGGGGCCGGTCCTAGCATCGCCCCGGTTCGTTCAGTGTTTTCGGTGGAGTAGCATGGTCGAGAAATCCGACAACCCTTACCGGCATTTGCCGGCGAAGGCCTTCTGGCGCACGGGTGTCGCCGAGGCCGGCCTCTTCGGTCTCTCGCAGCTCTGGTCCTCGGCCTGGACGCTGCCTGCGGATGCACAGTTCGTCACCTTCGGCTCCTGCTTTGCCCAGCACATCAGCCGCGCGCTGATCAGCCGCAAGATGAACTGGCTGAACGCCGAACCGGCGCCGGGCCGCACCCCGCCGGAACTCGCGCAGAAATACAATTACGGCGTGTTCTCGGCGCGAACCGGCAACATCTACACCGCGGCGCAGCTGCTGATCTGGGCGCGGCTGGCGAGCGGTGCGGCCGGCGCGGGCAGTGTCGAATACTGGACCGACGGTGCCGGCCTCGTGCATGACATGCTGCGCCCGAAGATCGAGCCGCAGGGCTTCGTGTCGCGCAAGGAGGCCGAGGCCTCGGTCGCCTCGACGGCGCGCGCCTTCGCCCGCTGCATCACCGAGGCGGACGTGCTGGTCTTCACCCTCGGCCTCACCGAGGGCTGGATCAATACCGCGACCGGGCAGAGCTATTCGATCTGCCCGGGCACCGGCGTCGGCACCTTCGAGGAGGGGGTGCATGCCTTCCACAACTACACCTACCCCGAGATCCTGCGCGATCTCGAGGCGGCGTTGCAGATCATGTGGCAGATGAACCCGGATCTGCATGTGCTGCTGACCGTCTCGCCGGTGCCGCTGGTCGCGACCGCCTCGGGCGATCACGTCCTCGTCGCCACGCAATATTCGAAATCGGTGCTGCGGGCGGTGGCGGGCGACATGGCGAACAGCCACGCGCAGGTCGACTACTTCCCCTCCTACGAGATCATCGCCGCGCCCTCCTCGCGCGGGACCTTCTTCGAGCCGAACATGCGCGCCATTGCCCATGACGGCGTCGATCTGGTGATGCGGCATTTCTTCGCCGGGCTGGACCTGTCGGCGCCGGCGCGGCGGGCGGGGACGGGCGGCGATGCCGGCCGCGCCGCCGTCGAGGCGCAGATGCAGGCCGAGGAACTGGTCTGCGAGGAAATGCTGCTGGAGACCTTCAATGAGCGCTAAGCCCGACCTGCTGATCCTCGGCGACAGCCACGCCATCGCGCTGAAGCAGGGCGCGGATCTTCTGGGCCTGCCGGCCGAGGAGCTGCAATTCTCCGGTGCCGGCTGGCACGACCAGCGCTTCGCACTGGGCGAGAACGGGCTCGAGGTACGGGGCATTCCGCGCGCTGCGGGTCAGCTGCGTGCGCTGCGCGAGAAGCTCGGTGTCGCCGATGTCTTTGCCTCGGGAATCCCGGTGCTGACCACGGTCGGCTTCCACCTTGGCCGGCTGGTGCCGCCCTTCGGCTGGAACGGCCATCAGGTGCAGGAGGAGGACGCCGCCGGGATCACCGAAGGGCTGACCGCCTCGCGCGCCTTTGCGAAGGAATACGTGCAGCACTACCGGCGACGGCATTTTCGGCTGTTGCGCCGCCTTGCGCGGCTGACGACGCTGATCGTCGTAGTGCCGCCGCGGGTGCATGACCGGCCGAATTACGACAGCTTCCAGCACATCATCGTCGAGGATCTGCGCGGCGTCGGCCTGACCGTCTATGATCCGGCCGAGGATCTGGCGGGAGAGGACGGTTTCCTGCCGGACAACCTGATGGCGGAGGATGGCATCCACGCCACGGCGGAATGCGGCGCGATGATGATCGCGGCGATGCGTGAGCAGGGGCTGCTGGCGGCCTGAGGCCGCGTTGCGGTTCAGGCGCGGTGATAGGGCGTGCCGGCGAGGATCTGGCCGGCACGATACAGCTGTTCGGCCAGCATCACCCGCACCAGCATGTGCGGCCAGACCATCTTCCCGAAGCTGAGCGACCAGTCGGCCTTGGCACGCAGCGCGGGGGCGATGCCGTCGGCGCCGCCGATGACGAAGGCCAGATCGCGCCCGGCATCGCGCCAGCCCGCGAGTTTCGCCGCGAACTCGGGCGAGGTGACGAGATCGCCGCGCTCGTCAAGCGTGACGAGCACCGCGCCGGCCGGGATCGCGCGCTCGAGCAGCACCGCCTCCGCCTCCATCCCGAGGTTCTTCTTGTCCTCGACCTCGACGACCGAGGCCGGGCCCAGTCCGTAGGACCGCCCGGCCTTGGAGAACCGTTCGAGATAATCGGAGATCAGGTCGAGCTCGGGCCCCTTGCGCAGCCGGCCGACCGCGCAGACCGTCACCTTCATCGCCGGATCAGACGTGGGCGCCCGAAGGCATCCACATCTTCTCGAGCTGATAGAACTCGCGCACCTCGGGGCGGAACACGTGGACGATGACGTCTTGCGTGTCGATCAGGACCCAGTCACCCTGGTCCTTGCCCTCGATCTTGCTGTTGCGTCCGAAGTCTTCCTTCAGCCGCTCGACCAGCTTCTCGGCGATGGCGCCGACCTGACGCGAGCTGCGGCCCGAGCAGATCACCATGTAATCCGCGATCGACGACCGGCCGCGCAGGTCGATCGTGATGATGTCCTCGGCCTTGTCGTCCTCGAGCGAAGAAATCACGCGCGCCAGAATCTGGTCGCTCGTGGGGTCGGCCCCGGCGAGCTTGGTGCTCATGGGTGCCGCCTTTGCGTCCGAGACACCGGACGCGAGTGAGAGATGAGACAGGACATTGTCCTCCGAAGGTTCGCGCGCCGCCTCCGCCCCGGCGCGGGGCATGACAAAAACGTAGCATCGCGCCCCTGAAATCTCAACCGATCGGGGCGCGCAATCCGCGCCGGCTCTGCGATTTGGCGCCGATTGTCAACCCCTGCGGTCCTTGCTGCGCTGCGGCGGGGCGAGATTTTCTTGCCTGCGGGTGGTCGATCGCCTATATCGCCGGGCATGATCACCGTTTTCGACATGGATGACCGCGCTCGCCTGAAAGAGCGCTTCTACGGCGAAAGCCGCTCCATCCTCGCCCGACTTTGATGTCGGCGCGGGGGCGCCCTTTGCGCCCCTGTCGCCTGCGGCCGCGCCCTTTGCCCGGCCGCCCGCCCGATCCGTTACAAGCCATCGAAAGAGAGAGCCATGTCCGCTCCGAAGACCCTCTATGACAAGATCTGGGATGCCCACGTCGTCTCCGAAGACGCCGACGGCACCTGCCTGCTCTACATCGACCGCCATCTCGTGCACGAGGTGACCAGCCCGCAGGCCTTCGAGGGGCTGCGCATGGCTGGCCGCAAGGTGCGCGCGCCGGAGAAGACCATCGCCGTTCCCGACCACAACGTTCCGACCACCCCCGACCGCGAGCAGGGGATCAAGAACGAGGAAAGCCGGATCCAGGTCGAGGCGCTCGACAAGAACGCCAGGGACTTCGGCATCAACTACTACCCGGTCTCCGACATCCGTCAGGGCATCGTGCATATCGTCGGGCCCGAGCAGGGCTGGACGCTGCCGGGCATGACCGTCGTGTGCGGTGACAGCCACACTGCGACGCATGGCGCCTTCGGCTCGCTCGCCCACGGCATCGGCACCTCGGAGGTCGAGCACGTTCTGGCGACGCAGACGCTGATCCAGAAGAAGTCGAAGAACATGAAGGTGGAGATCACCGGCAAGCTGCGTCCGGGCGTCACCGCCAAGGACATCACCCTTGCGGTGATCGGCAAGACCGGCACCGCCGGCGGCACCGGCCATGTCATCGAATATTGCGGCGAGGCGATCCGCGATCTGTCGATGGAAGGCCGGATGACGGTGTGCAACATGGCGATCGAGGGCGGCGCCCGCGCCGGGCTGATCGCCCCCGACGAGACCACCTTCGAATACATCAAGGGCCGCCCGCATGCGCCGAAGGGCGCGCAGTTCGAGGCCGCGCTGACCTGGTGGAAGACCCTCTTCACCGACGAGGGTGCGCAGTTCGACAAGGTCGTCACGCTGAAGGGCGAAGAGATCGAGCCGGTCGTGACCTGGGGCACCTCGCCCGAGGACGTGCTGCCGATCTCGGGCGTGGTGCCCTCGCCCGAGGACTTCCGCGGCGGCAAGGTCGAGGCGGCGAAGCGCTCGCTCGACTACATGGGGCTGACGCCCGGCATGAAGCTGACCGACATCGCCATCGACACGGTCTTCATCGGCTCCTGCACCAACGGCCGGATCGAGGATCTGCGCGCCGCGGCCGAGATCGTGAAGGGCAAGAAGGTCAAGGACGGCATGCGCGCCATGGTCGTGCCCGGCTCGGGCCTCGTGCGGCTGCAGGCGGAAGAGGAAGGCCTCGCGCAGATCTTCATCGACGCGGGCTTCGAGTGGCGGCTTGCCGGCTGCTCGATGTGCCTCGCGATGAACCCGGACCAGCTGAGCCCGGGCGAGCGCTGCGCCTCGACCTCGAACCGCAACTTCGAGGGCCGTCAGGGCCGCAACGGCCGCACCCACCTCGTCTCGCCGGCGATGGCGGCGGCGGCGGCGATCACCGGCCATCTGACCGACGTACGGGAACTGATGTGAACATCGGGCGGATGGGGTAAGCTTTCGGCAAACCTCATAGGAGTGGACCCATGAAAGGCACGACTTCCCTTTTCGTCGCCGGCACGCTCGCCCTTCTGGGCGGGCTGGTCGCGATCCTGTTCCCGCTGCCCGCCTCGCTTGCCGTGGCGGTCTTCGTGGGCTGGATGTTCCTGCTCAGCGGCGTCTTCGCGCTCTGGGCCGGGTTCTCGGACAAAACGATCCCGGCGCGCGGCTGGCTGATGGGCTTTGGCCTGCTCGACCTCGTGGTCGGGGTCTGGATCCTGGCGCATCCGCTTGCCGGACTGGTGTCGCTGACCATCGTGGTGGGTGCGCTGTTCTTCGCCTCGGGCATCGGGCGGCTGATCGTGGCCTTCTCCTTCACCGGCACCTCGACCTTCTGGACGATGCTGCTCTCGGGCCTCATCTCTGGCGGGCTTGGCCTCTTCATCCTGTTCACTGTCCCTGAATCGAGCCCGGTCCTGCTCGGCACGCTGCTGGCTGTCGAGCTGGTGGTGATCGGCTCTTCCCTCATTGCTCTGGGCCTTGCGCTCAGGAAAATCGGAAAAGACTGAAAATGCAGAAATTCTCGAAACTCACGGGGATCGCGGCACCGATGCCGCTGGTCAACATCGACACCGACATGATCATCCCGAAAGGCTTTCTGAAGACGATCAAGCGCACCGGGCTTGGCGTGCATGCCTTCGACGAGATGCGCTACACCCTCGACGGCACGGAAAAGCCCGACTTCGTGCTGAACAAGCCGCAGTATCGCAACGCCGAGATCCTCGTCACCGGTGACAACTTCGGCTGCGGCTCCTCGCGCGAGCACGCACCCTGGGCGCTCGCCGATTTCGGTATCAAGGCGATCGTCTCGACCTCGTTTGCCGACATCTTCTTCAACAACTGCTTCAAGAACGGCATGCTGCCGATCGTGCTGCCGCAGGAGCAGGTCGACCTGCTGATGAAGGACGCCGAGAAGGGCTCGAATGCGCGGATGACGGTCGATCTCGAGGCGCAGGAGATCACCACCTCGGACGGCGTGGTGATTCCCTTCGAGATCGACCCGTTCAAGAAGCACTGCCTGCTGAACGGTCTCGACGACATCGGGCTGACGCTGGAAAAGGTCGCCGCGATCGACGCTTTCGAGTCGCAGGCCGCGCAGTCGCGCCCCTGGGTCTGATCCCTCTGGTGGCTGCAAGCCCTTGAAACACAAGATCAAGGCCGTCCTCCGGGGCGGCCTTATTTTTGCGCTGCATTTGATGTAATACCGCACCAGTTCCCGCGGCAAATGGCCTGATTGCCGCGCCATTGATGAAGCAGACATTGCCAGCCGAGGCAAAAATGGACAAAATCAAGGCAAGAATGAGGCATTCCGTCATAGTCGGCGGGTCCAGACGGCAAAACCCCGGCATCCGATCGGGGGCGCGGAAGGCAAAGGGCAGTATCGTGGTTTCTCGCTATGCAGGTGCATTGCTGCGGGCGTTGCTCGTGGCGTGGGTGGTGTCCATTCCGTCGCTGACGCTATCCATCGTCAGCGACGATTCCATCCAGATTGTCGCCCTCGTCTCCTTCTTTGCCGCCGCAATCACCTTCTTCGAATATGCCGCGGTCTATCCCGGTCTGATCGAGTTCCGCGACGCGCCGCCCTACAACCGCGTCCGATTCATCGCCCTTTTCGCTATGGTGACCCTGCTTTCGGTGACCGCGCTCGCACAGGTCGAGCCATCGACGCTGTCGCAATTCGTCTATGTGCTCGGCGCGATGATGGCACGCTCGGTCGACATCCCTTACAGCCCGGTGCGGCTTCTGGTGCTGATCCTGCCCGAGGATGCCCCCGCCGCGCGCATCGAGGCGCTGCGCACCGCGGCTGGCATCGCCTACATGACGGCGCTGATCGCGCTTGGCTATTTCGTGGTGACGATCCGGGCGCTCGGCTGGCCGAAGGCGCAGGGCAGCTTCAACGTCTGGGTGAACCTGCCCACGTTCGAGCCGACGGCGGGCGCCGATGTGGTGGAGCGGCTGCGTCGCGACGCCTGGTTCAACATCTCGCTGGGCTTCCTTCTGCCCTTCCTCGTGCCGGTGGTGATCAAGGCGGTCTCCGTCGCGGTTTCGCCGGTCACGCTCGACAATCCGCTGACGATGATCTGGGTGGTGACGGCATGGGCATTCCTTCCGGCAAGCCTTTTCATGCGCGGCATCGCGGTCGGCCGGATCGCGCAGATGATCGAGGACAAGCGCCGCGAGGCGGGTGCCGCCGGTCTGCTGCCGGCCTGATTGCCGCGCTGTGCCTTCTGGCCCGGCCCGCCGCGGCCGAGAGCCTGCGGCTCGCCACCTGGGACGCCGGGCTCAGCCGGCGCGGGCCGGGGCTCTTGCTGGCCGACATCGAGACGGGCGCGCCGAAGGTGGCCGCGGCGGTGGCGCTGATCGCCGGGGTGCGGCCCGACGTGCTGTTGCTCACGGGCTTTGACTGGGATCACGACGGCATGGCGCTTGCGGCCTTTGCCGCGGCGCTGAAGGCGGCCGGGCTCGCCTATCCGCATCGCTATGCGCCCCGCCCGAATGCCGGGATGCAGAGCGGGCTCGACCTGGACGGCAACGGCCGGACGGGCGAGCCGCGCGATGCGCAGGGCTATGGTCGCTTCACCGGGCAGGGGGGCATGGCGCTGCTGTCGCGGCTGCAGTTGCGGGCGGAGGCCGCGCGCGACTTCTCGGCCGTTCTCTGGGCTGATCTGCCCGGCAATCTGATCGACGGCGCCGGCCTTTCACCCGGGGCGCGGGCGGTGCAGCGGCTGTCCTCGACCGGGCATTGGGATGTGCCGCTCGTACTGCCCTCGGGGCGGGATCTGCACCTGCTGGCCTTCGCCGCGACGCCGCCGCTCTTCGACGGGCCCGAGGACCGTAACGGCCGGCGCAACCGCGACGAGACCGCTTTCTGGCTGCGCTATCTCGACGGCGCGTTGCCGGTGCCACCGCCGCTCGCACCCTTCGCGATCCTGGGGGATGCCGATATCGACCCGGTGGCGGGCGAGGGGCGGCGGGACGCGTTGGTGGCGCTGCTCGCTGACCCGCGGTTGCAGGACCTGCGGCCGGCAGGTGCGAAGGGCACGGCCACGGCCCTCTATGGCGCGCCGCTGCGGCTTGATTACATCCTGCCTTCGGCCGATCTGACGGTCACCGGCGCGGGGGTGATCTGGCCGGAAACGGGCGAGACCCCACCGCGCCGCGCCCTTGTCTGGGTCGATATTTCCCTGCCCTGAGGGGGGCTGCGCTTGACCCCGGGCGGGGCATTCGCTAGGCCGCTTGCAACCCTTTTTTCTATGGGAGGAAAGCATGTCGAACCCCTCTATCCTGATCCTTGCCGGCGACGGCATCGGCCCCGAAGTCATGGACGAGGTGAAGAAGATCATCACCTGGTACGGCGACAAGCGCGGCCTTGCCTTCGATGTGACCGAGGATCTCGTCGGCGGCGCCGCCTATGACGCGCATGGCGTGCCGCTTACCGACGAGACCATGGCCAAGGCACAGGAAGTGGACGCGGTCATGCTGGGCGCCGTGGGCGGCCCGAAATACGACGTGCTCGACTTCTCGGTGAAGCCCGAGCGTGGCCTGCTGCGCCTGCGCAAGGAGATGGACCTGTTCGCGAACCTGCGTCCGGCGCAGTGCTTCGACGCGCTCGCCGACTTCAGCTCGCTGAAGAAGGACCTGGTCGCCGGGCTCGATATCATGATCGTGCGCGAACTGACCTCGGGCGTCTATTTCGGACAGCCGCGCGGCATCTTCGAGGAGAACGGCGAGCGCGTCGGCCTGAACACGCAGCGCTACACCGAAAGCGAGATCGCCCGCGTCGCCCGTTCGGCCTTTGAACTTGCCAAGCGCCGCGACAACCGCGTGACCTCGGTCGAGAAGGCGAATGTGATGGAATCGGGCATCCTGTGGCGCGAAGTCGTCACCGCGATCCGCGACGCCGAATATCCCGAGATCGAGCTGAGCCACATGTATGCCGACAACTGCGCGATGCAGCTGGTGCGCCGGCCGAAACAGTTCGACGTGATCCTGACCGACAACCTGTTCGGCGACATCCTGTCCGACTGCGCCGCGATGCTGACCGGCTCGCTCGGCATGCTGCCCTCGGCCTCGCTCGGCGCGCCGATGGCGAACGGCCGGCCGAAGGCGATGTACGAGCCCGTGCACGGCTCGGCCCCCGACATCGCCGGCCAGGGCAAGGCGAACCCGATCGCCTGCATCCTCAGCTTTGCGATGGCGCTGCGTTACAGCTTCGACCAGGGCGATGAGGCCACCCGTCTCGAGAAGGCGGTCGAGAAGGTGCTGGCCGATGGCGTGCGCACCGCGGATCTGATGGGCCCCGAGGGCGGCACCCCGGTCTCGACCACCGAAATGGGCGCGAAGATCCTTGCAGCGCTGGACGCGAGCCTCTGATCCTTGCGGAAATGACGAAGGGGCAGCCTGCCGGCTGCCCCTTTTGCATGTCGTCCGGGGGGCTCAGTCGGCGCCGAAGAGGTCGCGGGTGAAGACCTTGTCGGCGACGTCACTGAGTTCGGGCACCATCCGGTTCGCCAGGATCAGGTCCGACGAGGCCTTCAGCTCGGCCAGGTCATGCGTCACCCGCGAGCCGAAGAACTCTGCGTCCTTCATCGCCGGTTCGTAGACGATGACCTCGACGCCCTTCGCCTTGATCCGCTTCATGATCCCCTGGATCGAGCTTTGCCGGAAATTGTCCGACCCCGCCTTCATCACCAGCCGGTAGACGCCGACGCGCTTCGGCTTCCTGGCAAGGATCTGCTCGGCGATGAAGTCCTTGCGGGTGCGGTTCGCATCGACCACCGCCTGAATCAGGTTCTGCGGCACATGCGCATAGTTCGCCAGAAGCTGCTTACTGTCCTTCGGCAGGCAGTAGCCGCCATAGCCGAAGGAGGGGTTGTTGTAATAGTCGCCGATCCGCGGGTCGAGGCAGACGCCGTCGATGATCTGACGCGAATCCATGCCAAGCGACATCGCATAGCTGTCGAGCTCGTTGAAGTAGGCGACGCGCAGCGCGAGGAAGGTGTTGGCGAACAGCTTGATCGCCTCGGCTTCGGCGGAATCGGTGAGCAGCACGGGCACATCCGGGTCGAGCGCGGCTTCCTTCAGCAGTCCGGCAAAGGCGGCGGCCCGGTCCGAGCGTTCGCCGACCACGATCCGCGACGGATGCAGATTGTCGTAAAGCGCGCGGCCCTCGCGCAGGAATTCGGGGCTGAAGAGGATGCGGTCGGTGCCGAGCTTGGCGTTCAGCCGCCCGGTGTAGCCCACCGGGATCGTCGACTTGATGATGATCGTCGCCGCAGGCGCGATCGCGAGCGCCTCCTTCACCACCGCCTCGACCGAGGAGGTGTCGAAATAGTTGGTGGTCGGATCGTAGTTCGTCGGCGTCGCGACGATGACGAACTCGGCATCCTCAAAGGCCACGGCCGGGTCGGTCGTCGCCATCAGGTCGAGCGGTTTCTCGGCGAGGTAGTTTTCAAGCTCGGTGTCGATGATCGGGCTTTTGCGGGCGTTCAGCATCTCTACCCGCGCCGGATCGACATCGAGGGCGCGGACCCGGTTGCGCTGCGCCAGCAGCACCGCATTCGAAAGGCCGACATAGCCGATGCCGGCGACTGCAATTTTTCTTCCAGACATGTGTTCAAAGACCCGTTTTCAAGATCAGGTGGTGGCCGGGCAAATGCGGCATCACCTAAAGGGCTAGCATCCGGCTGTCTCATTGGGGAGGGGAATTGCGGCGAAATCCGTCTCGGCCTGCGGCATTTCTGCGGCATCGGCCCCGGCCGGCGCCGGATTGCGGCGCACTGACCGTCGAGGCCACCATCTTTCGGGCGTGGCTGCCCGGTTCCGGCGGTTTCTGTGCGTGCCGTGCCGGTCAGAGCAGGAAGATATCCGCGGCATGGAGGTCGGGGTGGGTGGTGAACTCGGCCACCAGCTGCGCGCGGATGTCGCCGGTTCCGTCCGGATCGTACCAGAGTTCGCCGCTGTCGTGATCGTAGAAGAACCGGACATTGGCGTCCCGGGCCTCCGTGCCCTCGGCGAAAAGCGCGTTGCCAAGCCGGCCGGCGCCGATGCCGGTGAAGACGGCCATGCGCATCATCAGCCGGTCGCGTCCGGGTTCGAAGTCGAGGATGGTGTCGACATTCATCCCGCCCGGCCTTTCGTCGAAGACGAAGGCATCCGCGCCGGAGCCGCCGACCAGCGTGTCGGTGCCATCCCCGCCGATCAGGGTGTCGTTCCCCCGGCAGCCCTCGAGCCGATTATCGCCCGCGTTGCCGGTGAGCACATTGGCCAGCGCATTGCCGAAACCGTCCAGATCGGCTGCCCCGGTCAGGGTCAGGTTTTCGATATGGGCAACGTTGTTCAGCCGGTAGGTGACGCTGCTGAGGATGGTGTCCGTGCCCCGCCAGCGGGGCGCCTCGACGATCACGTCATCCGTCGAGTCGACGACGAACTGATCTGATCCGGTCCCGCCCACCATGCGGTCGACGCCGGCGCCGCCGATCAGCGTGTCGTTGCCGGCGCCGCCGAACAGCCGGTCGTTTCCGGCGCCGCCGAAGAGGGAATCGTTTCCGCCGCCGCCGATCAGGGTGTCGTCTCCGTTGCGCCCGGCAAGATAGTTGTCGCCATCATTGCCGGTGAGCACATTCGCCAGTGCATTGCCGAAGCCGTTCAGGTTGCGGGTTCCGGTCAGGGTCAGGTTCTCGACATCGGCGAAGTTGTTCAGCCGGTAGGTGATGCTGCTCATCACCGTGTCGGTCCCGGGCGCGCCGGCCTGCTCGATGACCCGGTCGCCCGGGTTGTCGACCCAATATCGGTCCGAGCCGTTCCCGCCCGCCATGCGGTCGGCGCCGGAGCCGCCGCCGAGCGTATCGTTGCCATCCCCGCCGATCAGGGTGTCGTTCCCCCGGCAGCCCTCGAGGCGATTGTCGCCGTCATTGCCGGTGAGCACATTCGCCAGCGCATTGCCGAAGCCGTTCAGGTTGCGGGTTCCGGTCAGGGTCAGGTTCTCGACATCGGCGAAGTTGTTCAGCCGGTAGGTGATGCTGCTCATCACCGTGTCGGTCCCGGGCGCGCCGGCCCGTTCGACGATCACGTCGCCCGGGGCGTCGACCCAATATCGGTCCGAGCCGTTCCCCCCCACCATGCGGTCGGCGCCGGCGCCGCCGATGAGGACGTCGTTGCCGGGGCCGCCAAACAAGGTGTCGTCGCCGCCGCGTCCGTCGAGCCGGTCGGGTCCACTGCTGCCTTCGATGCGATTGGCCAGATCGTCTCCCAGCACCTCGGAGACGGACGTGGCGGGCGCGGGTCCGGTGGTGTCGTCCGGATCCTCGGGCAGGTAATGCGCGATGCTGATGATGCCGTCCGCGACAAGGGCCGCAACGCCGATCGGCCGGCCATCGCGCGAGACGATGGTCAGGCTCTCGCGGCCGAAGGTGATCGTGGCGCCGGTCGCGGTCTCGGTGATCGTCAGCTGCGAGACCGAGCGCAGCATCGGCCAGAGCGACAGGTCGATGCGGTCGTTGGCGATGTCGAAGCCGGTGATGACGTTGCGCATCCCGTCGGGCGACAGCACGAAGATGTCGGTGCCGGCACCGCCGATCAGCGTGTCGGTGCCGGTGCCGTCGAGCAGCACGGCGCCGTCGCTGCCGGCCTCGATCCGGTCGTTGCCGGCGCCGCCGTCGATCACGTTGCGCCCGGCGCCGGCCCCCGAAAGCGTGTCGGCGCCGCGGCTGCCGAGGATCGTCGCGCCAAGCGGACCGAGCGTCGCCTCGAGCGTGGTGATCCCGGCCTCGGTGCCGCTCGCCACGTGGATCTGCACCGCCTCGTCGGTCGCGGTCATCGCCAGCGCCGAGATCGCGTCCAGCGTCATGTCGGCGCTGTCGGCCATGGTGTCGAGCAGCAGCAGATAGCCGCCGGGCAGCAGCTGGAACAGGCTGACGCCGTTGTCCGATCCGCTGACGGCGATGAAGCTTTGCCCGTTCACCTCGGTGATCGCGAGGTGTGAGGCATTGGCAAAGCGGGTGCCGAGATCGTCGATCACATGGTCATGCGCGACAAGGGCGCCGGTTGCCGTGATCTCGACCACGCTCAGGCTGTTCGAGGTGGCGCCGGTGAGCACCGCATAGGTGATACCGGCGACCGTCGTCGTCTGCATCTGCACCGCGCCGGCGATGCCGAGGCCGCTCGTCACGTCGAGCCGCGCGGTCTGGGTGACGGCGCCGTTCGGCCCGACGGAATAGACGGCGAAGGCGGTGGCGCCGTCGAAGCCCGCCAGCAGATAGGGGGTGCCGTCGATCCGCACCTGCCCGAGGCTGGTCATCCCGGTGGCCCCGCCGATTGCCGTGCTCGACAGGGTGACGCGGTCGCCAAGCGTGCCATCCGCCCCGACCTGCCAGCGCTCGAGCCCGTCCGAGCCATGCACCGCGCCGAAGGCGAAGCGGCGGGTGCCGACCTCGACCAGCTCGATCTCGGACAGGCCCGGGGGCAGGGCGGTGGTGGCGAAACTGCGCGTGCTGGCGCCGAGGGTGCCGGCATCGTCGATCGTGACTCCGGTCAGGCCGTTCCCGCCGACGCCGGTGAGGGTGACGACCTCGCTTTCGCCATCGAAGGAGACCACCTCGATCGCCGGCTCCACCCCGGTCACGGCGGCGCCGGCCAGGGGCTTGCTGCTGACCAGATCGAGCCCGTCGCCGGCCGTGTCGAGCTCCCACACCGCGAGGCCGAGCCCGTTGCCGGGGCGGGTGACGGAGAGGACCCGGGGCCCGTCGGGCCCGGGCTCGACGACGAGATCGGTGATCCCCTCGAGCCAGGTGTCGCCCGCCGCTCTTTCGGTCCCCAGATGGGTGAGTCTGACCTCCGCCATCCTGCGATCCCCCGTGTTCGCCAAGGCGGAATGATGCCCCTGTCGCCGTTAACAGCGGCTGAGCGGAATGTGGCGGAAACGAGGCTTTTGCATCCGATTTGAATGACATTGTGCGGACCCGGCCGGCGGCGGCACGGCCCGAAACCGCCGGTCACGGCCTTTTCTGGTGGCGTGCCCTTGCGGTCCGGTGGCAAAGGCGCTTGATACCGCCTATATCTCGCAAGACAGTATCGAGGGGGACCGGCGTGGCCATCCATCTGCACAAGAACGACCTGCCCGAGGGGCTCGACCTCGGTCCGGTGGTCGCGATCGACACCGAAACGATGGGGCTCGATCCGCGCCGCGACCGGCTCTGCCTTGTGCAGATGTCCTCGGGTGACGGCAACGCGCATCTCGTGCAGATCGCCAAGGGGCAGACCGAGGCGCCGCGGCTGTGTGCGATGCTGGCCGATCCGGCGGTGGAAAAGCTGTTTCATTTCGGTCGCTTCGACATCGCCGCGCTGTACAACGCCTTTGGCGTGGTGACGGCGCCGGTGTTCTGCACAAAGATCGCCTCGCGCATGGTGCGCACCTTCACCGACCGGCACGGGCTGAAATATCTGCTGCAGGAGCTGGTGGGCGTCGATGTCTCGAAGCAGCAGCAGACCTCGGACTGGGGCGCGGCCGAGCTGACCCCGGCGCAGCTCGATTATGCCGCCTCCGACGTGCTCTATCTGCACGCGCTGAAGGCCGAGCTGGTGAAGCGGCTGGCCCGCGAGGGCCGGACCGAGCTGGCGCAGGCCTGTTTCGATTTCCTGCCGGCGCGCGCGCGGCTCGACCTGATGGGGTGGGACGAGCCCAATGACATCTTCCACCACTGATTATCTGGCCACCGGCCGCAAGGTCATCGCGATCGAGGCCGAGGGGCTGACGGCGCTGGCCGCCAGCCTTGACGACAGCTTTGCCCGCGCGGTCGAGACGATCCTGAAGGCGAAGGGCCGGGTGATCGTCTCGGGCATGGGCAAGTCGGGCCATATCGCGCGCAAGATCGCGGCGACCTTCGCCTCGACCGGCACGCCGGCGCAATTCGTCCACCCGGCCGAGGCAAGCCATGGCGACCTTGGCATGGTCACCCGTGACGACGTGGCGCTGATGCTGTCGAATTCGGGCGAGACGCCCGAGCTCGCCGACATGATCGCCCACACCCGGCGCTTCTCGATCCCGCTGATCGGCGTGGCAAGCCGGCCCGAGTCGACGCTGCTGCGGCAGTCGGACGTGGCCCTCGTGCTGCCGCAGGCGCCCGAGGCCTGCGGCTCGGGCGTGGTGCCCACCACCTCGACGACGATGACGCTGGCGCTTGGCGATGCGATTGCGGTGGCGCTGATGGAGCATCGCCACTTCACCCCCGAGATGTTCCGCACCTTCCACCCGGGCGGCAAGCTCGGTGCGAAGCTGTCGAAGGTCTCCGACCTGATGCACACGGACATGCCGCTGGTCGGTGAGATGACGCCGATGTCGGAGGTGCTGCTCGAGATCTCGCGCAAGGGGTTTGGCGTCGTCGGCGTCACTGACGCGCGGGGCGATCTGGTCGGCATCATCACCGACGGCGACCTGCGCCGCCACATGGCGGGGCTGCTCGACCACAGCGCGGCCGAGGTGATGACCCGCAATCCGCGCACCATCACGCCGGGGGTGCTGGCCGAGGCTGCCGTCGCGGTGATGAACGAGCGCAAGATCACCTGCCTCTTCGCCGTCGACGGGCGGCGCCCGGTCGGCATTCTGCACATCCACGACTGTCTGCGCGCCGGAGTGGTCTGATGGTGTTCGACAACCGCCATTCGCGGCTCGTGGCCCTGGCCAAGGTGGCCCTGCCGCTCGCGGCGCTGGCGCTGTTGTCGACGCTGTTCCTGTTCTCCGACAAGGTCGATCCGACCACCGCCACGCCCTATGCGAATGTCGACGTGACCGAGCTGGCGAACGAGCCGCGGCTGACCACCCCCGAATATTCGGGGCTGACCGAGGATGGTGCGTCGATCACGGTGAAGGCGAAGACCGCCTTTCCCGGTGCGAAGGGCGGCTCCGGCGCCAGCGCGCAGGCGATCGTCGCCAAGATCGAGGCGAAGGACGGCCTGGTGACCGACGTGACCGCGAAGGCGGGGGTGATCGACCCGCAGGCGGGGCAGATCCACCTGAGCGACGGCGTCGCGGTGCAGACCTCGACCGGCTACCGGATGAGCACGGCCGCCGTCGACCTGGCGACCGACCGCTCGACCCTGGTGGCGCCCGGTGCGGTCTCGGCCGAGGCGCCCTATGGCACCATCACCTCGGGGGCGATGCAGATGTCGCGCGCCACCGCCGAGGCGCCCTATGATCTGGTTTTCAACGGCGGCGTGAAGCTGGTATATCAGCCGCAATGATGAGGTTCCGATGCGTTTCTCCGCCGTTCCCGCCGTCCTGCTGTGCCTTGCGTTCCTGCCCGGGCCGGTGCTTGCCCAGCAGATCGCGCTTGGCGGCATCCGCGCCGATGCCAAGGCTCCGGTCGAGGTGACGGCCGACAGCCTTGCCGTGAACCAGGCCGACGGCAGCGCCACCTTCACCGGCAACGTGCTGGTGGTGCAGGGCGGCATGCGGCTGAAGGCGGCGGTGGTGGATGTCGAATATGACCCGAAGGACCGCAGCAAGATCACCCGCATGCATGCGACGGGCGGGGTGACGCTGGTGTCGCCCGCCGAGGCCGCCGAGGCGAAGGAGGCGGTCTATGACGTCGCCGCTTCGAATGTGGTGATGACCGGCGACGTGTTGTTGACCCAGGGCCAGAACGTGATGTCGGGCCAGAAGCTGACCGTCGATCTGAAGACCGGCACCGGCCAGATGGACGGGCGGGTGCGCACCATCCTGCAGCCGGAGGCGAAGAAATGACCGATCTTGATCCGGTTGCGGATCTCGGCCTGACGGCACCGGCCGAAGCGGGCGGGCTGCGCGTCATCAATCTGCGCAAGAGCTATCGCAAGCGGCTGGTGCTGCGCGATGTGTCGCTGCATCTCGAGCGCGGCGAGGTGGTGGCGCTGCTCGGCCCGAACGGCTCGGGCAAGACCACCTGCTTCTACGCCATCGCCGGGCTGATCAGCCCCGACTCGGGCAAGGTGACAATCGACGGGCGCGAGGCCACCGGCCTGCCGATGTATCGCCGCGCCCGCATGGGCATCGGCTATCTGCCGCAGGAGGCCTCTATCTTCCGCGGCCTGACGGTCGAGCAGAACATCATGGCGATTCTCGAGATTGCCGTGCCCGAGCCGCACCGGCGGCGCGAGCGGCTCGAGGAGCTGCTTGGCGACTTCTCGATCGCGCATCTGCGCCAGGCGCCGGCGCTGGCGCTCTCGGGCGGCGAGCGGCGCCGGGTGGAGATTGCCCGCTGCCTCGCCGCCGATCCGAAATATCTGCTGCTCGATGAACCTTTTGCCGGCGTCGACCCGATCGCGGTGAGCGAGATCCGCGCTCTGGTGTCGCACCTCAAGGAACGCGGCATCGGCGTGCTGATCACCGATCACAACGTGCGCGAGACGCTGGAGATCGTCGAACGGGCCTATATCCTGCACGATGGTCAGGTTTTGATGTCCGGAACGACCGATGAGGTGGTGCGCGACGAGAACGTCCGCCGGGTTTATCTGGGCGAGAATTTCCATATCTCCTGAGGGGTGCTGCGGCGCGGCGTAGGTCCCCCGTTGACACCCCCGCCGTTCCGTTCCCAAATGAGACAAATGCGTGAACACCGCCCCCTTTCCCGAGCGAGCGCGCCGCTTCAAACCCGGCACCTTTGGGGCTTTGCTTCATCGGTGCAATGTGGCAGTTCCCCCAAGGATTTAACCAGCCTGCCGCGTGGACGCATCGTCCCGCTTGCAGGTCACTGACGTGAAGGAGAAGCCATGCGTTACCAGATCAGCGGCAAACAGATCGATATCGGGGAAGCGCTGCAAAGCCATGTGAAGTCCGAACTGGGCGAGACCGTGGACAAGTACATGCAGCGTCCGACCGATGCGACTGTCGTCTTTTCGCGCAATGCGCATGAATACATCTGCGAGGCCACGGTGCACCTGTCCACCGGTCTCACCGCTTCCGCCAGCGGGCGCGCCACCGAGGTCTATGCGGCCTTCGAAGCGTGCCGTGAGAAGATGGACAAGCAGCTGCGTCGCCACAAGCGCCGCCTGAAGGACCACCACAAGGAACGTTCGGAGCCGGTTGAATTCGGTGCCGCGGATCTGTATGTGCTCGCCTCGGATGAAGACGACGCGACGGCCGAGGACGAAAGCCTGACCCCGGTCATCGTCGCCGAGATGGAGACGCGCGTCCCCACGATCTCGGTCGGCGAGGCGGTGATGCAGATGGAGCTCGCTTCGAAGCCGCTGCTCGTCTTCCGCAACGAGAAACATGGCGGGGTCAACGTCGTCTACCGTCGTGACGACGGTCACGTTGGCTGGATTGACCCGCGCCACAGCAAGTGAGCGTCTGATCCATGACGGGCGCAGAAAAAGGACAGATGGATCTTTCGACATTGCTCAAGCCGGATGCCGTCAAGGTGCTGGCCACCGTGACGAGCAAGAAGCGCCTGTTCCAGGACCTTGGCGACATCGCGCATTCAGCCTACGGGCTGGATGCGATCCAGACCGTGGACGCGCTGCAGGAGCGTGAAACCCTTGGCCCCACCGGCGTGGGGCATGGTGTGGCGCTGCCGCATGCGCGTCTGCACGGGCTGAAGACGGTGATCGGCGTGTTCCTGCGGCTCGAGAAGCCGCTCGATTTCGACGCGGTCGACCGGCAGCCGGTCGACCTCGTCTTCGCGTTGTTCGCGCCGAAGGATTCCGGGGTCGAACATCTGAAGGCACTGGCGCTGGTGTCGCGCACGATGCGCAACGCCGAGACCTGCGCCAAGCTGCGGGCGAACACCGACCCGGCGGCGCTGCACGCGGTGCTGACCGCGGCGCAGGGTGCGCAGGCGGCCTGAGTCAGGCCACCTTCCAGTCCGAAAATCCGAACTGCATGAAGTCGCGCGTGTAAGCCTCACGCGCGGCTTTTTCCAATGACGGGGTCCAGATCTGGGCAAGTTTCACCGGCGCGGTGTCGCCGTCCTGCGCCACGAAGGCCGGCGCCTCGACCCCGGCGGCGTGGGCGAGATAGGCCAGATCCCCGGCGAGCTGGTCTTCGCGCGCGACGAGATCGGGCGGCGAGATCTGGGCAAAGCCCTGCAGCGTGGCCGACTGGCTGGCCCAGAGCGCGTGCACCGGCAGGCTCGTTTGCGCGTTCAGGTTCGATTTCAGCCAGATCAGGAAGGCCTCGAGCCCGTCGGCCCAGTCGGCGGCGGGCAGGGTCTTGCCTTCGGCGGGTAGCGGCAGCTTGTAGGTGTCGCGCAGCACGGTGCGGATCCCGGCCATGTTGTTCCAGCTCTGCACCGCGGCAAAGGCGAGATGGGCGCGCAAAAGCGGATGGCGCAGCACGGTGAAGCTGCGGTGCCCGGGGTGCTGGCGCTTCCATTGCCGCAGGGTCTTTTGCGAGAAATCTTCGGTCAGCGCCCCAAGCCCGCCAAGCCAGGCACGCAGCGGCCCGTCCGCGGTCGGGCGCAGCGGCATGTAGAGCAGCCCCGCCTCAGAGCCGATGAAGCCCGGCACGTTCGGGCCGCGGCGCGGCTCGAAGTTCGGCGTGCGCGACAGGTTGAAGCGGTCCATCCGGGCAAGCGAGGCTTCCATCTCCGGGAAGTTCGTCACCTTCTCCTCGAGCGCCTCGGGGTTCTGCACCACAAGGCTCGAGGGCAGGGCGCTCAGCCGCCCCTCGACGCCCAGCCAGGCGGCGAGCCCGTTCAGCACCGCAAGATCCTGCGCGTCCTCGTAGTCGATATAGAAAGCGCTTTGCCCCGACACCTGCAGCGCATGCATCAGCATCACCTGGAACCCCTGCAGCTCGGCCAGGTGCGTTTCGAAGTCCGCGGCGTCGAAGGCGGTGCGGGCCGCCTTGCGGTTCCTGGCATCGCCCAGCTTCCACTGCCCGGTGGCGCGGGCGATCTGCAGACTGACATAGCTCTCGATCGGGTTGCGGGTCAGCACGATCTTGGCGCAGCGCGGATCGTCCAGCATGGCGCTCAGCACGCGCGCGTCGTGATCGTGGAAGTAGCGGCAGCCATTCAGCCCCGGCGCCGTGCGGATCCGCTCCCACAGCACCAGCGGGTCGGCATCGCGCTCTGCCCGGCTGACGCCGAGGAGCGATGTCTTCTTCGGATAGCCGATCAGCTCGGGGTTGAACGGCTCGCCATGGCAGCTGACGCCGTCAAGCAGGTTCAGCGCCGCCTCGAGCAGATTTGAGCCGGTACGCATCTCGGCAAAGATCACGAAGCTGTCGAAGGAGGCCATGTCATTTCACCAGATAGGGGCGCCCGCGGCGCGTGTGTTTCGGATGCGGGTCATCGCCCACCGGGAAGTCGCCCATCAGGCGCGGCTGCATGCCCTGGTTCTTCAGGTTCTGCAGGAACTGGCCGAAGCCGGTCAGGTCAACCATCTGCGGCGCCTCGGTCAGCCGGCGGGTGCTGCGCGGGCTGATCTCGTCGATGATCGTCTGCAGCGGCTCCATCGGGTTCTCAATGAAATCGGCCATGGTCCAGATCCGCACCCGGGCCTTCACATACATCGAGCGCAGGATGTCGAGGTGATAGGTCTCGATCCGCTGCAGCCGCGCCGCCTCGCGCCGGATGTCGCGGAAGTTGCGGTTCGAGCGGAACAGCGGCACCGCCCAGGCTCCGCTGATCACCGAGATCTGCGCATTCGGATCGGTGGCGGTGAACCAGTCGATCGACTGGTTGTCGCGCGGCGAATACATGAAGCACTGCCGCTCGCCCCGCGCGTTCCAGATCAGGTTGGCGAGGAAGCCGCGCGGGTTGTAGTCACGCAACTTGGCGCTGTCGGAGAGGCAGCCGCTGAACATCGTCTCGCCGCCGCCGAACTCGACCCGGTCGGGGCCGAAGAGATGGCCGTGCACGCGGGCGACGACGTATTTCGACAGCCAGCCCTCGAAGTTTTCGAAAAGATCGGAAAAGCCCTGAAACACCGAGTAGGGCGCCGAGGTCTTGCCGTTTTCATGGTCCTGGCGCGGGAATCGGCTTTGCATGTAAAGCCCCGGCCGGCCCTTGGTGCGTCGCTCGACCGCCTTCGAGAACAGCCGGTCGATCTTCGCCGGGTTCGGCTCGGCCGGCGGGCTGATGGCGGCGCGGGGGCTAAGGAAGGTGGCGTAGAGCCGGTCGGCCTTGGGCCAGATCTTGCGCGCGACGAAGCAGTCCGAGCGGCGCAGGAGCTGCAGGTGATCGTCGTAGAAGATGTGCGGCTTGCCCTGATAGTCGAACTTCGACAGCGTCAGCGAGCGGCTTTCGATGCTGGTGGCGTAAAGCCGGGCGAGCGACTGGAAATAGCTTTCGTCGGGGATCCAGACGCGCTTGAAGAAGCGGTCGTACATCGGCCGGTCCGGGTCTTCGAGGATCGCGCTCAGCGTCTGCCTGGTCAGGCACCACCACTGGCTGCCCAGATGCGGCACGAGCCCCGCGGGCAGTCGCCGCTTGACGCCGATGCGGCGCTGGAAATCGACATAGCGGTCAAAAAGCCGGCGCTGCGTCTTCCAGGAAAACGGGAAGCGCAGGGTGAAGCGCTCCATGTCCATGCCGCCCACCGTCCAGCCGACCTCGGCGGTGGTGACGCTTTCGATGAAATCGGTGTGCGGGCGGGCATCGAGATAGGCGACCAGCTCCTCGACCGGGCGTAGTGGCAGGCACGAGCCCGAGGCAAGGAAGACATGGCGCACTTCGGCGTGGCGGGCAAGCATCTGCTCGGCCCCCGACTGTGCCGCGGCGACCAGGGAAAAGGTGCCCCATTCGCACTTGTAGCGCTTCGAGAACGAGACGGTGTCGAGGTCTGCCAGGCTTTTGCCGAGCGCGGCATAGTCCTTTGCCGGCACCCGTGCGTCGACGTGGATCACCACCGGCGCGCCACTTTCGGCCCAGTAGCGCGCGACCTCTGCCGCCCGGTGCAGCGCCGTGTGGCACATCATCACGAACCCGACTGTCACCGCCGCCCCCTCACGCCCAGTTGCCCTTCGACATGAGCCCGAGAATCTCGAGCTGGCGCCAGTTGATGTATTTCTCGGACCATTTCGTCCACAGGTCCGGCTCGGTGCTTAGGGTCTCCTGATAGGCGGCATATTCGCGTGAGCCGGAATAATGCTCGCGCCGTTTCATCTCTTCCGCCACCTTGGCGGTCAGCGGCGAGAGGAACTTCGCGTGCAGCAGGCAGCCCGAGGCTTTTTCGCCGCCCCATTCATCATAGACCATGTTCAGCCCGCGCGGCAGCAGCATGTGGGTCGAGGAGGCGAAGACGAAGTCGCGCTCCCATTTCACCAGCGGGATCTTGTTCAGCGAGGGCGCCGCCTCGGGCGTCTTCGAGAAGAACATCCGCGCCCGCGGCCCGCCCTGGATCCACAGGTTCTGGAAATACCAGTTGCGTTCGATCGTGTAGTTGCCGGCGTCGAACCAGGCGGCGATCTCGAAGGGATTCTGGCCTTCGCGATAGGGCACGGCGTCGATCGGCCCCTTCGGATACATGTCGAGCAGCATCGCCGGGAAGGAGCGGATGTCGTAGGTGTCGAGCCAGTCGGTCAGCGCCTCGATCGGGCGGGTGTCGCAAAACGGGTAGACGAAGAATTCGTCCGGATCGACGGTCAGCGTCCAGTGCCCGGTGCCGTAATGGCGCAGCAGGTGGTTGAGCCAGTCGACGCCGAAGGACGCGGCCTTGTAGCTTGCCCCGGTGCTCCACAGCGAGACATCCTCCTGCGCCTCGAGATAGGCGGCCGAGCCGTCGTCCGAGCCGTTGTCGACGATCAGGAAATGCCTGATGCCCAGATTGCGATAGTAACGCAGGAAATAGGGCAGGCGGATGCGTTCGTTGCGCAGGGTGACGAAGGCGAGGATGTCAGAGGGCGCAATCGCCTTGGTGCGGTCGATGACGGTGGTCAGCTCCCGCCGCTTGCGGAATGCGCGCAACTGACGTCGCCGGCGCTCCATCCTCAGGCGATATAGGCTTCTCAGGTTCACCGACCGTCTCTCACCCAGCAAGCTGCACAGGAGGCAATGTCGGACGGAGTGCTATTGAAACAGGGTAAACAGTTTCCGGATCGGAAACCTTTTCCGCTGTTGCCTGCCCATCCCGCCCAGCCTCATCAAATCCTTGGCAGAATAGGCGCTCCCGGCCGGCGCGTAAACAATTGCCTCAGTGCGGTCAACGGTTTGGCCCGGACCAGTTGCCCCGCGTCATCAGTCCGAGCGCCTCGAGGTCACGCCAGTCGGAGAGCCGGTGCGACTGCGCATCGCACAGGACCGGATCGGCGATGATCCCGTCATAGTAACCATCATAGCGCTCGGCATGGGTGAAATGCTCGCGCCGCAGCTTCTCGTCGCGCGATTTCGCGATCACCTCGCCCAGGAACTTGGTGTGCAAAAGCACCCCGGTCGGTGCGTCGAGGCGCGCGTCGAAGCCCGCATTCAGCCGCCGCGGCAGAGCGATATGGGTCGAGCTGACATAGGCATAGCGCCAGTGCCAGCGGATGAGCGGGGTCTTGTGCAGATGCGGGGCGCGGTCCGGGGCGTCGGCGAAGAAGACCCGCTGCCGGACTCCGCCGCGGATCGAGATATTGCCGAATTTCCGCTGGTATTCCCAGTCGTAGCCCTCGGCATCGAAAAGCGGCAGGGCCTGTGTCGGGTCTTCGCCGGGCGCGGCATGGGCGGTGGACAGCGGCCCCTCGGGATAAAGGTCGAGCATCATCGCCGCCATCATCGGCAGGCCGCGGGCATCAAGCGCCGCGGTCAGCTCGCGCAGCGTCGCGCGATCGCCATGCGGAATCAGCAACAGCTCGTCGGCGTCGACGGTCAGGCACCAGTGCCCGCTGCCGTATCGCGCGAGCAGCCCGTTCAGCCAGTCCATCCCGAAGCGGGAACCGCGATAGCTTGCCCGGGTCGTCCAGAGCGAGACGTCGGGTTCGGCCGCCAGCGCGTCGATGCTGCCGTCGGTGCTGGCATTGTCCACGAAGAGGAAATGATTCACCCCGAGCGCCCGGTAATGGCGCAGGAAGAACGGCAGTCGCGCCGCCTCGTTCCGGATCGTGGCGAAGAGAAGGATATCCCCCTTGCGGATCTGCGCCGTCCGGTCGACGCGCGACGTGAGATGACGTCGCCGCCGCCGGATCGCGCGGGCCAACAGGTAGCGGCGCTTCGCGCGCAGCCGCCCTGCCTGCCACAGATCGGCAAATGACGTCATGGCACCCCCCGTGGGGTGTCATTTTTCATAATGGCCGCTCTGATGCCAGCGCCAAGCATCGGCGATCATCGTCGCGAGCTCGGCGCGCTTCGGGGTCCAGCCCAGCGTGCTGACCGCCTTGGTCGAGCCCGAGACCAGCACCGCGGCATCGCCCGGCCGCCGCTCGCCCTCGAGGATCGGCACGTCGCGGTTCGTCACCGCCCGCGACTGCGCGATGACCTCGCGCACCGAGAAGCCCTTGCCGGTGCCGAGGCAGAACACCTCGGAAGGTTTGCCGGCCTCGAGCCATTTCAGCCCGAGCACATGCGCGTCGACCAGATCCGAGACATGGACATAATCGCGGATGCAGGTGCCGTCGGGGGTGGCATAATCCGAGCCGAAGACGGTCAGCGCCGGGCGCCGCCCGTCGATCGCGTCGAGCATCAGCGGGATCAGGTGCGTTTCGGGGCGGTGGAATTCGCCGACCTCGGCCTCCGGGTCGCCGCCCGCCACGTTGAAGTAGCGGAAGATCACTGAGCGCAGCCCGTGGCTGGCGCCGAAGTCGCGCAGCATGTCCTCGATCGCGCGTTTCGAGCCGCCATAGGCGTTGATCGGCATCTGCCGGGTCGTCTCGTCCAGCACCACCCCGTCCTGATCGCCATAGGTGGCGCAGGTCGAGGAGAAGACGAAATCGAGGCAGCCGGCGGCGACCGCCGCCTCGATCAGGGTGAGCGAGGAAAGCACGTTCGCGCGCCAGTATTTGCCGGGGTCTTTCATCGACTCGCCGACGAGGCTGAGTGCGGCGAAATGCATCACCGCGACCGGCTGCCATCTGGCAAAGACCTCGTCGAGCCGCGCGCGGTCGGCAAGGTCGCCTTCCTCGAGCGGGCCGAACTTGACCGCATCACGCCAGCCAGTGACGAAGCTGTCATAGGTAACGGGCACATAGCCCACCGCGCGCAGCGCCTTGCAGGCGTGCGAGCCGATGTAGCCGGCACCGCCGGTGACCAGAACGTGCTTGTCCATCGTCGCTTACTCGGCCGCCTTCTGCATCGCCATGATGTCGCCGAGGAAGCCCGCGAACTCATCGCGCAGGTCGGGGCGCGCCAGGCCGAAGGCCACCGTCGCCTGCAGGAATCCGGCCTTCGAGCCGCAGTCATAGCGCTGGCCGCGGAAGCGGAAGCCGTAGACCGGGTTGCCCTTGGTCAGTTCCTCGGCGATCGCGTCGGTCAGCTGGATCTCGCCGCCGGCGCCTTCCTTCTTCTGGTTGAGGTTGTTCATCACCTCGGGCGTCAGGATGTAGCGGCCGATCACGGCGAGGTTCGAGGGCGCCTCTGCCGCCTTCGGCTTCTCGACCATGTGGCGCACCTTGACCATCTGGCCGTTCTCGCTCTCGATGTCGAGGATGCCGTAGGACGAGGTCTTGTCCATCGGCACTTCCATCGCCGCGACGACGTTGCCGCCGGTTTCGGCATGGGCTTCCATCATCTGCTGCAGGCAGGGCGTGTCAGCGGCGATCACGTCATCGGTCAGGATCACTGCGAAGGGCTCGTCGGCGACGAGCTTGCGCGCGCACCACACCGCGTGGCCAAGGCCGAGCGGGCGGTTCTGACGGACATAGGCGATGGCGCCGGAATCCATGTTGGTGGCCTGGAGCGCTTCGAGAAGCTCGGTCTTGCCCTTCTTGCGCAGCGACTCTTCGAGTTCGGGGGCGTCGTCGAAATAGTCTTCAAGGGCGGACTTGCCGCGCGAGGTCACGAAGATGAATTCCTTGATGCCGGCCGCACGGGCCTCGTCAATCGCGTATTGAATGAGCGGCCGGTCGACCAGGGTCAGGATCTCTTTCGGGATCGCCTTGGTCGCCGGGAGGAAGCGGGTCCCGAGGCCGGCGACAGGGAAAATCGCTTTCGTGACCTTGCGTTTCATTATGCACCTTTTTGATATGAGCCTGCCGGCTCGCGTAGACACCGCGATATTCTCGTCCAGAACAGGCGGGTTCTCAAGCGCGCTGCAGAGCGGAAAAATCAGTTGAGGAAAAAAGCCGCGGATTTCAGCTCATTGTTGCCGGAAGGAGACCTTCCGGTGGGGGGGGGCACATCCTGCGGCGGGCTGGGACTGCCGCGGCGAATCGGGGTGACGCCGCGGCAGACCGGGTCACTTTGCCAGCAGCACACCGGGGGCATAGGCGATGAAGAACGGATTGGCGAAGCCGTCCTTGCCATAGACGAAGGGGGCGTGGTCCTCGAAGCGGACCATCTTGCCGCCGGCGCCGCGCAGCACCGCATCGCCCGCCGCGGTGTCCCATTCCATGGTGCGGCCGAGGCGCGGGTAGAGATCGGCCTCGCCGGTGGCGACGAGGCAGAACTTCAGCGAGGAGCCGGCCGAGGTCATGTCCTTCACCGCATAGCGCGCGATGTAGTCATCCGTCGCCTGGTCGCGATGCGATTTCGAGGCGACGACCATCAGCCCGCGGTTGTCGGGCACCGAGACGGTGATCGGGCGCTGCTCGCCGGGCGCGTCCTTGGCGAAGACGGGGCCGACCTCCTCGACCGAGCGGCCGTCGGCGAGGGTGTAGAACAGCCGCCCCTTCGCCGGCGCATAGACCACGCCGCGCAGCGGCACACCATCCTCGACATAGGCGATGTTGACGGTGAAATCGCCGCGGCGCTGGACGAATTCCTTGGTGCCGTCGAGCGGATCGACGATCAGGAAGGTGCTGACATGCTGGCCATGCGAGGCGGCCTGCTCCTCGGTGATGAGGGCCATCTGCGGGAAAGCCTCGGCGAGCCCTTCCGAGATCAGCGCGTCCGCGGCCTCGTCCGCCTCGGTGACCGGAGAGTTGTCGGATTTCGACTTCACCTCGAATTCGGGGGAGGTGTAGATCTCCATGATCTTGTCGCCGGCCTCGAGGGCGAGCCTGCGCATGATCGTCACCAGACGGTCGAAATCCATTTTACACTCCATTCCGGCCACATCCGGGCCCAATTGCCATGCTCTGTCCGAGAACTTAAGGTGAGTGACAAGGGATCGGCAAGTTTTCCGCGCCAGAATCGTCACAGGGAGCAGGGCAGCAGCATGTTCAGGGCGGAGCGCAGCAAGAGCACCCTCGGGTCGACCTTCAGTCTGCTGGAGCTGATCTACCATGCGACGGTGCGCCATATCCGTCGCTCGCAGGGCAATGCCATCCTCGGTCTGCTGCGCAACATGGTGCAGACCTTCCTGCTCGTGGTGAGCTTTTACGTGATGTACACGGTGCTCGGCATGCGCGGCAATGCGATCCGGGGCAACTTTCTGCTCTACATCATGAGCGGGATCTTCCTCTACCTGACCCACACCAAGGCGATGGGCGCGGTGTTCGGCGCCGAAAGCTCGACCTCGGCGATGATGAAACACGCGCCGATGACCACCGCCGTCTCGATCACTGCCGCGGCGCTGAGCGCGCTTTACCTGCAGGTGCTGTCGATGGTGGTGGTGCTCTACATCTACCACGCCGCCTGGGGGCCGATCGAGATCTATGACTGGGTCGGCGCGATGGGAATGGTGCTGCTGTCGTGGTTCACCGGGGTGGCGCTCGGGCTCGTGTTCCTTGCGGCCAAGCCCTGGGCGCCGGGGTTCGTCGGCATCGTGCAGGCGGTCTATTCCCGCGCCAACATGATCGCCTCGGGCAAGATGTTCGTGGCGAACAACCTGACCCACAAGATGCTGGCGCTGTTCAGCTGGAACCCGCTGTTCCACACCATCGACCAGGCGCGCGGCTACACCTTCATCAACTACAACCCGCATTTCTCGAACTGGCACTATTCGCTGATCGTCGGGCTGGCGCTTTTGATGATCGGGCTGATGGGCGAGTTCTATACCCGGCAATATGCCTCGCTCAGCTGGAGTGCGCGGCGCTGATTAGCGCCGGCGGATCGTGTCGCCCAGCTGCAGCACGGGTTCGAGTTCGATCACCTCGCCGCCGATCATGCCGCCGTGCGGGCGCCCGGCGATGATCTCGGCGGCCTTGCGGCCGATCTCGCGCCGGCAGGCGTCCATCGTGGCCAGCCGCCGCGGCAGCCCCTCGAGCAGGTCGACGCCGTTGAACCCTGCAAGGCCCAGCCGTTCGGGCACGTCATAGCCGTTCTCGAGGCACCACAAGAGCCCGCCCGCGCCGATCATGTCGTTCGAGTAATAGAGGAAATCGAGGTCGGGGTTGCGCGCGAGGATCGCCTGCGTCATCTCGCGCCCCTTCAGCAGCGCCGAGCCGCCCGAGTAGAACTCGGTGTCACTCACCGCGAGACCGGCCTCGGCGAGCCCCTCGCTGAAGCCCTCGAAGCGTTTGCGGGCGCGGTGGTCCTCGGGCATCTTGGTGCCGAGGAAGCCGATCTTGCGATAGCCCGCGGCGACGATCGCCTCGGCCATGTGCCGCCCGGCGCGGCGGTGCGAGATGCCGACGACCGAGTCGACCCCCTCGCCGTCGACATCCATGATCTCGACCACCGGCACGCCGGCGTTTTCAAGCATCGCGCGCGCCGCCTCGGTGTGCTCGAGCCCGGCGATGATCACCCCCGAGGGGCGCCACGACAGCATCTCGTAGAGCACGGCCTCTTCCTTGTCGGGGCGGTAGTTGGTGACGCCCACGACCGGCTGCAGCCCGGTGTCCTCGAGCTCGGCCGAGATCCCCGAGAGCACCTCGGGGAAGACCAGGTTCGACAGCGACGGGATGATCACGCCGACCAGATTCACCCGCTGTGAGGCCAGCGCGCCGGCGATCTTGTTCGGCACGTAGCCGAGCGTGCGCGCCGCTTCGAGCACTTTCACGCGTGTCGCTTCCGACACGTCGCCGCGGTTGCGCAGCACGCGGCTGACCGTCATCTCGGAGACCCCCGAGGCCTCGGAAACGTCACGCAGGGTCAGGGGGCGGCGCGGGTCGGCTGGAAAGCGGGCCAATCGAAAACCTTTCGTGAATGCCTCTCATCCTTAGCGCCAAATATTTCCGTTGCGCAAGCGGCTGGCAAGCGCTATGTTAGCGATAACGGTAACGGGCGAGACTCCGAAAAACCCGAAGCCGAACAGCTGCCGCGTGTAGACTCCGATCGCAGCAGGGAATTGAGGGGGGGAGCGGTGGGCCAAAACGCTCCCCCTTTTCATGTCCGCAGTTTCGCCCTGCTCTTCCTGTCCGCGCGCTTGCGTTTCGGCAGTTTTCCTCGCAAAAGAGACGGGTGTGGCCCCGTGGCTCAACTGGATAGAGCAGCCCCCTCCTAAGGGGCAGGTTACAGGTTCAAGTCCTGTCGGGGTCACCATTTATCTTTGTTTTTACAGTGCCTTATCCGAAATTCGCTGCTGCGGAT
Organism: Paenirhodobacter ferrireducens; assembly: GCF_004022265.1. GTDB lineage: Bacteria > Pseudomonadota > Alphaproteobacteria > Rhodobacterales > Rhodobacteraceae > Rhodobacter > Rhodobacter ferrireducens. Next base: position 2,876 of record NZ_SAVB01000015.1, on the reverse strand, counting down.
TTCAGGGTTCTACGTGAATTTCCGACTTCTGACGCGGAACACGCAGGGAACGCTTGCACAAACCCTGCACAGTTTGGCCCTAGAATTTTGTGGGGCGCAGCATGAGCTGGAAGGTCGCGAACCTCTGTGCCGAGCGGAAATTCGGCAGCCCCGTGCGTAAGCAGATCATCATGTTCCTGGCCGATAAGGCCAGTGATGACGGTTCAGGGATCTGGTGCTCCAAGGGCACCGTGCAGCGTCACACCGAATTAGGCGAGAGTACGGTCAAGCGAACGATCACCGATTTCCTAAACGAAGGCATCCTGATCGAGACCGGGCGCCGCGCCTGCAAGAACGGCTACACCGTGATTTACCGGATCGTGTTGTCGGCGATCTCGGGCCTCGAACCCATCGCGGAACCCGACGATGAGCCCCCCACCGACACGGGGTTCTCAGCGGACGGGGTCCAGAGAGAACCCAGAACCGGGTCCGCTCTGGACGGGGTACCGGGTCCACAGCGGACCCCAAACCATCCTAAAACCATCCAGAAACCTCCTCCGCGCGCGAGCGCGCTCGAGGCCAAGGAGGATCCGGAATTTGAAAAGGTCTGGCACTGCTACCCCGAGGATAGGCGGCGCGGGAAGGCTTTTTGCCAAGCCTCCTACCGGCGAGTGGTCGATGCTGGCAGTTCGGCGGCGGAAATCGCTAGCGCAGTTCGGGCATATGCTCAGGAAAGCGCGGGTTACACGCGCTCGAAAGTCAGCTTCTCGGATAATTGGTTTCGTCAAGAACGCTGGAAGGCGCATGCTGAGGCGCTTCGCGCTCAGAGCGAGGCCGCGGCGGAGAGCCTCGAAGGACAGCTCGAACAGTTGGCGGGATGGATCAAGGGGCAAAACTATGTTTGCCGCCATATTACCACGAAACAGGCCCGGGCGGTGCTGGCGAGTGGCCTCGTATCGCGAGCTGAGATCGAGAGCGCTGGGGTGCGGTTGTGAACGGTCCCGCGGCAGTTTCTCAGATGAAAGGCTTGGCTTATGAGCAAAGAGCAAGGCGACCCCTGTCATACGCGGACGCTTCTGACCGGGGACCTTGCGAGGGGCGGCAAGCCTCCCCTTCGAACCCCACCGGCGTGGGCGATGCCCCCGCCAAGGAGCGGCTGAGCGAAATCTTCGTCTTTCGCTGCACCCCGACCGAAAAGGCCGTGCTTCGGGCCAAGGCCGAAGCGGCGGGCCTGTCGGCGGCCGATCTGTTGCGCGAGGCTCTGGGCCTGACCGAGGTCCGCCGGCGCAAGCCGATCCCCCGCGCCGCGCCAGAGCTGGTGCGGGCGGCGGGGCGGATCGGCGGCAACCTCAACCAGATCGCCCGCTGGCTCAACCGGGCCGCGCGTGCCGGCGAGAGCCGCCAGATCGACGCCTTGCAGGTCGCTCGGCAACTGGTCGCCATCGAGCGCCAGCTTGCCCGGCTGATCGAGGGAGACCGGCGATGCTGATCAAGTTCTTTCCGAACGGCAAGGGCACCGGGGCCGGGCCTGTTGGCTATCTCGTCGCGCGCGAGGTGCTGGCTTACGATGAAAACCGAGATCTGATCCGGGGCGACGATGGCCAGCCGCTGACCGTAATCCGCACCCCCTTGCCCGAGGTGCTGCGCGGCGATCCCGGGCGCACTGAGGCGCTGATCGACGCCTGCCCGCATGACTGGAGCTATCGCGCCGGCGTCATCGCCTTCACCGCCGAGGACGCGCCGAGCGAGGCCGACCAACAGCAGGTCATGGACCGCTTCGAAGAGCTGGCCTTCGCCGGGCTCGACCCCGACCGCTACGACATGCTCTGGGTGCGCCACAGCCATGAGGGGCGGGTTGAGCTGCATTTCTGCACGCCACGCATGGAGCTGGAGAGCGGCAAGAGCCTCAATATCGCACCGCCCGGCTATGAACGCGCCTTCGACAGCCTGCGCGACCTGATGAACGAGACACACGGCTGGACCGATCCGATGGACGCCTCGCACGCGCAGGAGGTGCGGCGGGTGCAGGAGCGTCCCGACAGGGCCGAGGGGCGCGAGGGGCTGCAGCGCTGGATCCTCGATCAGATATCTGTGGGTCTGATCGAGGATCGCGCCCAGATGGCCGCCGCGCTGACCGAGGCGGGCTTCGAGCTGCCGCGCCAGGGCAAGGATTACATCACCGTCAAGGACCCGGAGACCGGCGAGCGCTGGCGGCTGAAAGGGGAGATTTTCCATGAAGACTGGCAAGCCGGGCCCGATGCGCCTGAGCGAGAAGCTGAACGCGGAGCTGGACACGATCCGGGCGGAAGCCGCCGCCTCGATGCGGTCTCAACTGACGCGCTTCAGGCAGGATTTGCAGAGCATTGCGACCGACGCGCGCGATACAATCGAGAGCGATACCCGGAGCTTCCTTCTGTGGAACGAGCAGGTGCTGAACAATCGGCGCCAAGAGATCTTGCGCGGGATGCGGCGCGCGCCCTGGGCGATGGTGGGGATCTTCCTCCTGAACTTGGTGATCTGCATCGGGCTGAGCTGGCTTTGGAGCCGGGCGTTGATCCCGGACAGATTGGGCTTTCTGGGGCCGTCGATGCAGATCGAGGGGGAGAGCTACCTGTTGTTGCCGCCCGAGACGGCGGAGCTGCGTCAATGCACGGTGATGGGGCAGGTGATGCCCTGCTTGCGGGAGAGGAGACCCTGAATGGAGGAGGCGATGACCGCGCTGGAGCGCGAATTGCTGGGCTACGTCGAACGGTTGGCGAGCGCCTGCGAGATGAGCTACTCCCGATCCCTTGGACAGTTTCCGGGATGATTTAAGCTACTCTCTGCGCCTGCTGGTCGGTTTCGATCTGGTTGAAGTAGACCACGGCGGGCGGCTTTCCGCCATGGGCGGCGTGGGG
>NZ_SAVB01000014.1 GCF_004022265.1 Paenirhodobacter ferrireducens | reverse complement strand
CAGTGAAGCTGACTACTCACATCATCGGGACAAGCCCTAGTGAGCGATATGCTACGGTCCGCGTCGCTTGCGACCAAACCGCCCGCATATCTCTTCAGATATCCGTCAATGTCAAAGAGCACGGAAAGGCAAACGCGGCCATCAGAGGCCAGGTCTGTCGATCCCTTCAACCGTCAGCGCCGATCCGTTTCCGTTTCGAGGCATTCAGCGACCGTCGCGGCGTGTTCCGCTTCGGTGAGGGGCGTTCTACGGCTGCACGCCGACCTCCGCAAGCGGATTTTTTGCAGAACTGTCATTTTTTCCGGGTAAGCCTTGTTTTACTGTGCGTTTTTTGAGCGGTCTGCATTTTGAAAGTCCGGTCTCTGCATGGAATGCACGACTTATCCACCGAGGAAAGCGAAACTTCGCCGGCCGAAGTCGCAGGAATCGGCCCAGGCGACTCGCCGTTTCCACACCGCAGAGCGGGGCATGCCCCTCCCCTGCCCCCGAAAAAGAAAAAGCCGGGCACAGGGCCCGGCCAGATTCGTCCGTCGAGTCGCCGCTCAGCGCAGCAGGCGCCCGCGCACCTTCCACACGCCCGGCAGCAGCATCGCGACATAGATCAGGTCGACGATCACCATCAGCAGCCAGAAGCGGGTGAAGATCATCCCCATGCCGATCACCGTGCCCATCAGCAGGGCGCCGACGCCCCAGCGCGGCACCCGCAGCGCCTTCGGCGAGAAGGTGGGCACCCGCGAAATCATCAGCACCCCCACGAGGCCCAGCCAGAAGGCCACCACCATCGGCGCGCCGCGAGCATCGAGCAGCCCGGAGAAACTCAGATAGATCGGCAGCAACGCCAGCATCGCCCCGGCAGGCGCCGGCACCCCGGTGAAATGGGTCTTGCCCGCCCCGTCCTCGCCGCGCATCACGTTGAAGCGTGCCAGCCTCAGGCAGCAGGCGGCCGCGAAGACCAGCACCAGCACCCAGCCCATCGCGTTCACCTCGCCAAGCGCGAAGCGATAGACGAGCAGACCGGGCGCGACGCCGAAGCACAGGAAGTCGGACAGGCTGTCGAGCTCCGCCCCGAATTCCGAGGTCGCCCGCAGCCGCCGCGCGATCAGCCCGTCCATGCCGTCGATCAGCGCCGAGAGCAGCACCAGCACCACCGCCGTCTCGAACTGCGCCACCATCGTGTAGCGGATCGAGGTCAGGCCGAGGCACATCCCCGCGATCGTCACGAGGTTGGGCAACAGCAGCAGGAACGGCATCTGTTCGCGCTCGCGCGGCTCCATCTCAGCGCTCCCCGCCCGTGCGTGCGGCCTCGTCCGAGGCGAGATCGGCGATCACCGTCTCGCCGGCAACCATCGTCTGACCGATGCAGACGAGCGGGTTCACCCCCTCGGGCAGATAGATGTCGAGCCGCGAACCGAAACGGATCAGGCCGAATCGCGCGCCGGTCATCAGCGCCTGGCCTTCCTTCACCTCGCACAGGATCCGCCGCGCCACGAGGCCCGCGATCTGCACCACGCCATAGCGGCGCCCGTCGGCAGTCTCGACCGCAAGGCCATTGCGCTCGTTGTCCGAGCTGGCCTTGTCGAGCGAGGCATTCAGGAACTTGCCCGGCCGATAGGCGATGCGGGTGATGCGGCCGGCGAGCGGCAGGCGGTTCACATGGCAGTTGAACACCGACATGAAGACCGAGACCCGGGTCATCGGCGCGTCGCCAAGCCCCAGTTCCGCCGGCGGCACCGCGGGCTCGAGCAGCGAGACCACGCCATCTGCGGGCGAGACCATCAGCCCCTCGCGCGCGGGCGTCACCCGCACCGGGTCGCGGAAGAAGTAATAGCACCAGACCGTCAGCCCGGTGCCGAGCCAGCCGAGCGGCCCCCAGATCAGGAACAGTACAAGCGTGATGCCGGCGAAGATGGCGACGAACTTCCGCCCCTCCGGGTGCATCGGCTTGATGAAGGTGGAAAGCATCGATACGGACATGCGCCTGCCTTGTGTTATGGTTCTTTTGCCCTGTTTCTACCGCAAAGCGCGGATCATGGGAACAGCCAGGCCGTCCCCTGCCCCGCGGCCGCTGCGGCACAATGAAAAACGCGGCCCCGAGGGACCGCGTTTTCCGGATGCAATGGTCTGAAGATCAGCGCTTCGAGAACTGGAAGGACCGACGGGCTTTCGCCTTGCCGTACTTCTTGCGTTCGACGACGCGCGAGTCGCGGGTCAGGAAGCCAGCGGCCTTCAGCGGCGCGCGCAGCGCCGGTTCGTGCAGCTGCAGCGCCTTCGAGATGCCGTGCTTCACCGCACCGGCCTGGCCCGAGAGGCCGCCGCCGGCGACGGTCGCGACGACGTCATACTGGCCTTCGACGCCAGCGACGCCGAACGGCTGGTTCACGATCAGCTGCAGCACCGGACGGGCGAAATACACCGCCATGTCCTTGCCGTTCACGGTGATCTTGCCCGAGCCGGGCTTCACCCAGACGCGGGCGACCGCGTCCTTGCGCTTGCCGGTGGCATAGGCGCGGTTCAGCGAATCGCGCTGCGCTTCGCGGGTGACCGGGGCTTCGGCGGTCGCCACGGCGACGCCCGACACGGCCGACTTCAGATCGTCGAGGGACTTGAGTTCTTCGGCCATGATCAGCTCCGGGTGTTCTTCTTGTTCAGGACCTTGACGTCCAGAACTTCAGGCTGTTGGGCTTCATGCGGATGCTCGGTGCCGGCATAGACGCGCAGGTTCGACATCTGCGCACGGCCAAGGCGGTTGCGCGAGATCATGCGCTCGACGGCCTTGATCACGACACGCTCGGGGTGAGCGCCTTCGAGCACCTGACGCGCGGTGCGGAACTTGATCCCGCCCGGGTGGTTGGTGTGCCAGTAGTAGCGCTTGTCTTCACGCTTCGTGCCCGTCATCTGCACCTTGTCGGCGTTGATGATGATCACGTTGTCGCCCATGTCCATGTGCGGGGTGAAGGTCGGCTTGTGCTTGCCACGCAGGCGCATGGCAACGATCGTGGCGAGGCGGCCCAGAACGACGCCCTCGGCGTCGATCAGGATCCACTTCTTCTCGATCTCCGCCGGTTTCGCGGTATAGGTTTTCATTTCGATCGCCCTTTGAAGGGTTGTGGAATTCGGATGCCGGCTTTTGCGCGATCGGCGCCCGAAAATCAAGCCCACTGTGCGCCATTTTTCGAAGCGAAATCAGTGCGTTGAAAAATTGGTATCAAGATACCCCACAAAATTGACCCGAGTCACCCCTTCGGGGGGATCGAATAGGTCATCGACGACCGCGCAACGGGCGCCGCCTCCCCTTCCGAGAAGATCAGCACATCCCCCACCGCGAGCACCCGGCCAAGCTTGAGAAGCCGCGCCCGCGCGATCAGGTCGCGCCCCGCCGCGGGCTTGCGCATGAAGTCGATCGAGGCGCCAGTGGTGACCGCGAGCGCCACCGGTCCGATCCGGCTGAGGATCGCGAGCCAGACCGAGACATCGGCGAGTGCGAACATCGTCGGGCCCGACACGGTGCCGCCCGGGCGCAGGTGCAACTCGCCCACCTTCAGCCGCACGATCAGCTCCTCGCCCACGCTCTCGATCACGAAATCGCCCGCTACCTGCGGGAATTCCTCCTCCATGAAGGCGGCAAGCCGCGCCTCGTCCATCGCGATTTCCATCTTTCCTCCCCGGATCTCCCTCCCTAGAGTTTCCGCCACAGGGAGGAATTTCAATGACGGATCTCGTGCAACTCGAGCGACGTGGCGTCGTCGCACATCTGACGATGAACGCCCCGGGCAGCCTGAACGCTTTGTCGGACGCAATGCTCGCCGCGCTGAAAGCGCGCTTCACCGAGCTGGGCACTGACGGCTCGGTCAAGGTCGTGGTGCTGAAAGGCGCGGGCAAGGCCTTCTGCGCCGGCCACGACCTGAAGGAGATGCAGGCGGGCCGGCAGGCGCCCGACAAGGGCCGGGCCTATTTCGCCGATCTCTTCTTCCGCTGCGCCGAGGTGATGCAGATGATCCCCGCGCTGCCGCAGCCGGTGATCGCCGAGGTGCATGGCATCGCCACCGCCGCCGGCTGCCAGCTCGTCGCGAGCTGCGACCTCGCCGTCGCCGCCGAGGGCACGCGCTTTGGCGTGAACGGGGTGAACATCGGCCTCTTCTGCTCGACGCCGATGGTGGCGCTCACCCGCAACGTGCCGCGCAAGGTCGCTTTCGAGATGCTGACGACCGGCGAGTTCATCGACGCGTCCCGCGCGCGCGAGGTCGGCCTCGTGAACCGCATCGCCCCGCACGAGGCCCTCGCCGCTGAGGCCGGGCGGCTCGCCGAGACCCTCGCAGCCAAGCTCGGCGCCGCGGTGAAGATCGGCAAGCGGGCCTTCTACGACCAGATGACCCTCGATCTCGCCGCGGCCTATGAACACACCGCGGCAGTGATGGTCGAGAACATGCTCTGGCGCGACACCGAGGAAGGGATCAGCGCCTTCATCGAGAAGCGCAAACCCGACTGGGCGGTCTGAAACCGCGGCCGCGAGGGGGCGCTGCCCCCTCGGCCCTGACGGGCCTCACCCCCGAGGTATTTCCGGCAAGGAGAAAAAGCGCCCCCTCCCGCGGAGCCCCTGCGTGGTCGCGAAAGGACGACGTCCTTTCCGCCTCAGCCCAGCTGCGCAAGCCCCGGGAAGGTTTCCAGAAGCCAGAAGCTGATTGCCGAGAAGGCATTCGTCAGCAGCAAGAGCCCGACGATCACCAGAAGCGCGCCCATGACCTTCTCGATCAGCCCCATGTGGCGCTTGATCCGGTTCATCACCCCGATCGCGCGCTGGATGAAGATCGCGGCCAGCAGGAAGGGAATGCCCAACCCCGCCGCATAGATCGCCAGCAGTCCGGTGCCGCGCGCAAGGTCGCCGCCCTGTGCCGCGATCGACAGGATCGCGCCGAGCTGCGGCCCGATGCAGGGCGTCCAGCCGAAGGCGAAGGCAAGCCCCAGCACATAGGCCCCAAGGCTCGATCCGCCCTGATCGCCCGCGTCGAGCCGCGCCTCGCGATCGAGGATCGGGATCCGGTAGAAGCCAAGGAAGTGCAGACCGAGCCCGATGATGACCGCCCCTGCGATGCGGCCAAACAGCTCCTGGTTCGACAGAAAGAACTGGCCGAAGGCGGAGGCGGCAAAGCCCATCAGCAGGAAAACGGTGGAGAGCCCCAGCACGAAGAACAGCGCCGGCAGCACGGCCGAACCGCGCCCCTCGCGCAGATCGCCCATGCTGACCCCGCCCATGTAGGCAAGATAAGGCGGCACGATCGGCAGCACGCAGGGGCTGAGGAAGGACAAAAGCCCTGCCACCAGCGCAACCAGCGCGGCGGGCAGGAAGGCGGCGTCGATGAGGTCAATTCCGAACATGCCTCTCCTTAGCATCCCCGCCGCGGCCCGTCATCTGCGCGCCGCTCACAAGCGCGTGGACAAATCGGCGCGGCGCGGCTAGCCCGGTTGCATGGACATCGCCACCACCATCGACGCGCGGGGCATGCTGTGCCCGCTGCCCGTCCTGCGCCTGCGCAGGGTGCTCGCCGCCCTGCCCGCGGGCGCGGTGGTCGAGCTTCTGGCGACCGACGGCGCCAGCTGGATCGACGTGCCGCATTTCTGTGCCGGGGCCGGACATGTCCTGATTTCGGCCGAGGACACGGCCGGGCTGCGCTATCTCGTGCGCAAGGGCTGATCCCCAAACGAAAAACGCCGGGCCCAGGGCCCGGCGTTCGTCATCTCATTTGCGATCGGATCAGGCCGACCACCAGCCACGGCGCTTCGGCACGGTCGTAGCGCGCGCCTCTTCGCCCGGCATCTCGTCCGGCAGCTCGGCAGGCGCCTCGACCGGGGTCTCGATCACCGGCGCCTCCGGCGCCTCGACCGGGGGCTCGACCGGCGTTTCCGCAGGCGGGGCCGCAGGGGCCTCGGCCGGCGGCGCCGCGGGCGTTTCCACCGGCACCGCAGGCTCGGTCGCGGTCACCGCTTCGGCGGCGGGCTCGGCCGGAACCACCTTCTTGCGCGAGCGGCTGCTCGTGGTCTTCTTCGGCGCGGGGGCGGCCTCGCCCTCCTCGCCCTCGGCAGCCTTCACCGTCTTCTTGCGCGACGAGGAGGTCTTCGGCGCCGTGGTTTTCGACGTCGACGACTTCGCGCTCGTCGAGCGCGAACGGGTCGACTTCTTCGGCGCTTCCTCGACGGGTTCGGCCGGAGCCTCGGCCCCCTCGGCTTCGGCGACGGGCGCCTCGACCGGCGCGGCCTCCACAGCTTCGGCCACAGCCTCGACCGGCGCTTCCGCCGCAACCTCGGGCAGGCTCACCTCGGCCAGCGCCGCGGCAGCCGCCGCGCGCGCCGCATCCTCGGCGGCCTCGTCCTCGTCGTCAGATGCCTCGACCCCGTCCTCGGCGTCGCCCTCGTCCTCGGTCTCCGAAGCCTCGCCCTGCGCCGCGGCGCCCGTGCCCGACTTCTTCTTCCGCCGACGCCGACGCTTCTTCTTCTTCGGCTGGTCGTCGCCCTCGGCGGTCTCGGAGGCATTGTCCTCCAGCTCTGCCTCGGCCTCGGTCTCGACCTCCGCCTCGATCTCCTCGAGATCGTCGTCCTCGTCGATCTCCGCCTCGTCGATCTCTGCCATCAGCTCGGCGGTTGCATGAACCGCCTGGCTCATCGGGTCGGGGACGACACGGGTCGCGGTCTTGAACTTCTCGATCGAGAAGTCGGGGCTGACCAGCGTCGGGTCAGCCTCGAGCCGCACCGCCATGCCATAGCGCGCCTCGATCCCGGCGATATGCTCGCGCTTGGCGTTCATCAGGTAGTTCGCCACCGCGACCGGGCATTTCACCAGCACTTCGCGCGAGCGCTTGCGGGTGCCCTCTTCCTCGATCGCGCGCAGCACCTGCAGCGCCAGACTGTCGTCCGAGCGGATCAGCCCCGTGCCGTGGCAATGCGGGCAGGGCTGCGTGGTCGATTCCAGCATCCCCGGACGCAGCCGTTGCCGGCTCATCTCCATCAGGCCGAAGCCCGAGATCCGCCCCACCTGGATGCGGGCGCGGTCGGTCTTGAGCTTTTCCTTCATCCGCTTCTCGACGGCGGCGTTGTTCTTGCGCTCTTCCATGTCGATGAAGTCGATGACGATCAGACCGGCCAGGTCGCGCAGGCGCAGCTGGCGGGCGACCTCGTCGGCGGCCTCGAGGTTGGTCTTCAGCGCCGTGTCCTCGATCGAGCCTTCCTTGGTGGCCCGGCCCGAGTTCACGTCGATCGCGACCAGCGCCTCGGTCACGCCGATGACGATGTAACCGCCCGATTTCAGCTGCACGACCGGGTTGAACATCGAGGAAAGATAGCTCTCCACCTGGAAGCGCGCGAAGAGCGGCAGCTGCTCGCGGTAATTGGTGACGCTTTTCGCGTGGGACGGCATGATCATCTTCATGAAGTCCTTGGCCACGCGATAGCCGCGCTCGCCCTCGACCAGCACCTCGTCGATGTCCTTCGAGTAGAGGTCGCGGATCGAGCGCTTGATCAGGTCGCCTTCCTCGTAGATCGGCGCCGGCGCGATCGAGCGCAGCGTCAGCTCGCGGATCTGCTCCCACAGCCGCATCAGGTATTCATAGTCGCGGCGGATCTCGGTCTTGGTGCGCTGCGCGCCCGCGGTGCGGATGATCAGCCCGGCGCCCTGCGGCACCTCGAGCTCGGAGGCGATCTCCTTCAGCTTCTTGCGGTCGGCGGCATTGGTGATCTTGCGCGAGATGCCACCGCCCCGGGCGGTGTTCGGCATCAGCACACAATAGCGGCCGGCGAGCGACAGATAGGTGGTCAGCGCCGCCCCCTTGTTGCCGCGCTCTTCCTTCACCACCTGCACCAGCATGATCTGGCGCACCTTGATGACTTCCTGGATCTTGTAGCGGCGCGGGCGCGGCTTGCGGGGTGCGTGGATCTCTTCGTGGACGTCTTCCTCGGCGACGGACTCGATGCCGTCATCGGCCGAGGCGACCGCGTCCTCGTCGGAGCTGTCCTCGTCATTCGCCTCGTCGGCGGCCTCGGTGACCTCCTCCGGCTGCGCGACCGGCGCGAGGTCTTCGGCCACGGGCGCTTCTGCCTCGGGGGCCACGACCTCGGCCGCGAGCGGCGCGGCGATCAGCGCCTCGCCCTCGGTCGCCTCGGTGTCGAGATCGACCACCGCCATGCCGGGAATGTCCTCGGAGCGGACGACCGCATCGGTCTCGGCCGCCTTCTCGGCCTTGGCCGAGTTGCGCGAGCGCGAGCGCGACCGGCGCGAGCGCGACTTCGTCTCCTCGGCCTCCTCGGCCTCGGCATAGGCGCGCTCTTCCTCAAGCAGCGCCTGACGGTCGGCGACCGGGATCTGGTAATAGTCGGGATGAATTTCGGCGAAGGCGAGGAAGCCGTGGCGGTTGCCGCCGTAATCGACAAAAGCCGCCTGGAGCGAAGGCTCCACCCGCGTCACTTTTGCCAGATAGATATTGCCGGCGAGCTGCCGCTTGTTGATGGTCTCAAAGTCGAATTCCTCGACCTTGTTGCCGTCCACCACCACGACGCGGGTTTCCTCCGCGTGGGTGGCATCGATGAGCATTTTCTTTGCCATGTATCCAGGTTCCACATGCCCGCGGCCGCCCCTCCCCGGGGGGAGAGGCGGCGCGGACATGGTTTTTCGTTGAGGCGAGCGCGGGCACCAATACGCCGGCGGCGGCGGCCAAAGGCCCGCCCGTCATCACCAGCCCATCCTGTCCACGCGTCATCGCGGTTCTTTCCCAAGTGCGGGGGAGGCCCCGTCACCCAATTGAAACCCCCGTGGATCAAGGCCTTGGGGGCAAGAGAGCGGCCTTTCGGCCAATCGGTTGATCCGGGCGCGAAGGCGCCATCGCGCACTTCCAGGCCCCGAAATCAGCGAAATCCGTGGACGGAACACCAAGAGAGAGCATCCCGCCGACATGAAAACGACAATAGCCGCCCGGCCGGCGCAATGACAATCGCTTTTTCGTCGCGGGCAGGGGAAGTGGGGGCCCGAGTGCCGCTGTTGCCGAAGAAGGGGGCGCTGCCCCCTCGGGCTGCGCCCTCACCCCCGGGATATTTGGAGCGATTAGAAGCGGAAGGGGCGGCGCGGACCGTGGGCCGCGCCTGTCCCTCAGATATAGTCCTGACGGGTCAGGCCGTATTTCGCCATCTTCTCATTCAGCGTGCGGCGCGGCAGGCACAGCTCGTCCATCACCGCCGAGATCGCCCCCTTGTGCCGGCGCATCGTGTTGTCGATCAGCATCTTCTCGAAGTTCTCGACATATTCCTTCAGCGGCTTGCCCTCGGTGGTCATCGCCGGACCGGCCTCTTCGTTGTCGGCCATCAGCAGCGAGGCGATCGAGCCCGAGCCGCGGCGCGCTTGCAGCACGGCGCGCTCGGCCACATTGATCAACTGACGCACGTTGCCCGGCCAGGGCGCCTGCAAGAGCTGTGCTGCTTCCTGCGCCGAGACCTCGGGCGCGTCGCAGCCGTATTCCTCGGCGAATTGTTCGGCCATGCGGGTGAAGATGGTCAGGATATCCTCGCCGCGCGCGCGCAGCGGCGGCAGGGTGATCTTGTGCGCGGCAAGGCGGAAATAGAGGTCGGGGCGCAGCGCGTCCTCGAGCGTGCGGCCCTCGCCGTGGGCGTTGCACACGGCAAGAATGCGGGTCTCGGCCGGCGTGCCCTGCTCGTTGATGAAGGTCAGCAGACGCGCCTGCAGCGACTGGCTCAGCGCCTCGACATCCTCGAGCACCAGCGTGCCGCCGCGCGCCTCCTCGACGAGCGGCAGCGTGCCGCCCTCCTCGACCGGGCCGAAGAGCTTGGCGCTGAGCGCCTCCTCGGCATAGGCGGCGCAGCTGACCACGACGAATTTCTTGCCCGCCCGCGGGCCCGTCGCATGCAGCGCGAGCGCCACCAGAGACTTGCCGGTGCCGGTCTCACCGTCGATCAGCACGTGGCCGTCGGCCTGGCTGAGGTCGAGGATGTCCTCGCGCAGCCGCTCCATCGCCGCCGAGGTGCCGATCAGCTTGCCCATCACCTGCGCCCCCTCGGCGAGGTCGCGGCGCAGCGCGCGGTTGTCGAGCGTCATCCGCCGCGCCTGCGTCGCGCGTTTGGCGAGTTCGGTCATCCGGTCGGGGTTGAAGGGCTTCTCCATGAAGTCCATCGCGCCAAGGCGCATCGCCTCGACCGCCATCGGCACGTCGCCATGGCCGGTGATCATGATCACCGGCAGCCCGGAATCGAGCCCCATCAGGCGTTTCAGGAACGCCATCCCGTCCATCCCCGGCATCCGGATGTCGGAGATCACCACCCCCGGCCAATCCGTGCCGATCACCTTCAGCGCTTCCTCGGCGCTCGCATAGGTCTCCGTGTCGAAGCCCGAGAGCGCCAGCCACTGGCTCACCGACTGGCGCATGTCTTCCTCGTCGTCGACGATCGCCACCTTCATCATCCGTGCCATGTGCTACTCCGCTGCCTTTGCGCCCCTGGGCGCTGTCGTGTCCTCCGAGATCAGCGGCAGCTGCATCTCGAAGACCGCGCCCCCTTCCTCGGCATTATGGGCGGTCAGCCGACCGCCGAAATCGCTGACAATCGAGGAAGAGATCGCAAGGCCCAGCCCCGTCCCCTCCCCCGGTTTCTTCGTCGTCCAGAACGGCTCGAACAGCTTCTGCAGGTCCGAGATTCCCGGTCCGTTGTCGCGCACGCCCAGCACCGCCGTCTCGCCGGTGGCGAGGATCAGCTCGATCGCCGGTTCCGCCCGCCCCTTGGTCGCGTCAAGCGCGTTGCGCAGAAGATTGATGATCACCTGTTCAAGGCGGATCCGGTCGGCCATCACCATCACCGGCTCGCGCGGCAATACCCGGGTGATGCGCACCGTGCGCGCCTTCAGCTGCGGCTCCATCATCGCCAGCGCCGAGCTGATCGCGGCACGCAGATCGACCGGTTCGAAGGCCTCGCCGCCCTTGCGCGCATAGGATTTCAGCTGCCGGGTGATCGCGCCCATCCGCTCGATCAGGTCGTCAATGCGCTGGAACGAGCTCAGCGCCTCTTCGGTGCGGGCGCGCTGCAGCAGCAGCCGCGCGCCGGCGAGATAAGTCTTCATCGCGGCGAGCGGCTGGTTCAGCTCATGGCTCACCGCGGCCGACATCTCGCCCAGTGCCGCAAGCTTCGAGGATTGCGCCAGCGTCTGCTCGGCGACGGCCAGATCCTTCTGCACCTTCTCGCGTTCGGCGATCTCGCGGCTCAGCCGTGCGTTCAGCGCCCGCAGATCGGCCGATTCGCGGCGATAGGCGAGCGATTGCACCCGCGCCCGCCGCGACAACACGTAAAACCCGGCGGCGAGCAGGATGGCAAAGCCCATGATTTCCATCGCGAGGACGGCATTCACCTTCTCGCGCACCGATTCGTAACTGGTGAAGGCAATCATCCGCCAGCCGCGGAAGGGGATGCGGGTTTCGGTGCGCATCACCGCCTGGCCCCGCAGATAGGCGTCGGGCGGCTCGTTCGCCCAGTCGGCCGTGACCTGCAGCGCGCGCTCGATCGCGGTCGGGGCCGAGCGCGCCGACAGCGCCTCGGCCACCGTCAACCCGCGCCATTTCGGCTCGGTCGTCAGGATGATCCGGCCTTCGCTGTCGGTCACCGCGACCGCATCCGAGATCCCCGCCCAGGAGCGTTCGAACTTCGACAGTTCCGCCTCGACGACGATCACCCCGATCGCCCGGCCATCGGCGACAAGGGCGCGGGAATAGTCGAATTCCGTCGCCCCGGTCGCCCCCGAGGCGGCGGTGAAGATCGTCTCGCGCGAGCGCTGCGCCTCGACGAAGAAGGGTTCACTCGCATAGGACGTGCCCAGAAGGTTACGGTTCGTCGCCGCCACCACCCGCCCGTCCATGTCGAGAAGCCGGATCGAGGCCGCGGCAATGTCCTCGCGCGCCGAGATCAGCTGCGCCGAGCTTTTCGAGAAATCCCCGGTCTCGAGCGCATTGGTCAGCACCGGATCACGGGCCAGCAGAAGCGGCACCACCGAGGTGCGCTGCAACTCGGACAGGATGTTGCCGGAGTAAAGCGCCAGCCGCAGCTCGGTGCGCACCCGCGTCGTCTCGGTGAAGCGCTCGGTCAGCCAGGCATTGGTCGACCACATCGCGGCGACGGCGACGACCACCACGCCGATGCCGGCGATACGGGCGGCAAGGCGCCGACGTCCGCGCCGGTCAGGCTCGGGAGGGCTCGTCTGATCTGTGCTCATGCGTCTTGCGGGCATGGCGCCAATCTAGGCCGAAGGCGCCGGACCAACAAGGCGGGGGCGATCACGCCGCCGCCATCACCGAGCTCAACGCGCGGAAAAGCGCCGCCCCGTCGGTGCCGCCCTGCGCGGGCTCCACCACCCGCTCGGGGTGCGGCATCATGCCCAGCACCCGGCGGTTGGCGCTCAGCACGCCGGCGATGTCGTCGGTCGCGCCATTCGGGTTCTCGACATAGCGGAAGGCCACGCGATCCTCGCCCTGAAGCTGCTTCAGCCCCTCGGCGTCGATCTGGTAATTGCCCTCGGCATGGGCGATCGGGATCAGGATTTCCTGCCCCTTGTCATAGCCCGAGGTGAAGGCGCTGTCGGTCGTGGTCACCGTCAGCGCGACGGGCTTCGAGATGAACTTGAGCCCGGCGTTGCGCATCAGCGCGCCCGGCAGCAGCCCCATCTCGGTCAGCACCTGGAAGCCGTTGCACACGCCCAGCACATAGCCGCCACGCTGCGCGAAATCGACCACCGCCTGGCCGATCGGCGAGCGCGAGGCGATCGCGCCGCAGCGCAGGTAGTCGCCGAAGGAGAAGCCGCCCGGAATGCCGATGACGTCGATGCCCGCGGGCAGCTCGGTCTCCTTGTGCCAGACCTTCACCACCTCGTCGCCCGCCTTCGCGAAGGCGTCAAAGAGGTCACGGTCGCAGTTCGACCCGGGAAAGGTGATGACGGCGGCTTTCATCGCGGGGGCACTCCTGCTTTCATCTTGCCCAAAATACCTCGGGGGTGCGGGGGCAGCGCCCCCGCCCGCCGGGGATCAGGCGATCTCGACGGTGTATTTCTCGATCACGGTGTTG
Organism: Paenirhodobacter ferrireducens; assembly: GCF_004022265.1. GTDB lineage: Bacteria > Pseudomonadota > Alphaproteobacteria > Rhodobacterales > Rhodobacteraceae > Rhodobacter > Rhodobacter ferrireducens. The sequence continues at coordinate 112,500 of NZ_SAVB01000014.1, read as the reverse complement.
GCGAGCAGCTTCTCGCACATCGCCTTGACCTCGGCCTCCGCCGCGGCCGTGTCGGTCGCGGCGAGATCGAGCTCGATCACCTTGCCCTGACGCACGGCCTCGACGCCCGAGAAGCCCATGTGGCCAAGCGCGGCGCGCACGGCCTCACCCTGCGGGTCGAGCACCCCATCCTTCAGCATGACATGAACACGGGCCTTCATCGCGGGCGCTCCTCAGTTGATCAGGGTGGGCTTCATCGGCTCGGGATTGGTCGGCAGCACGCCAAGACGCTTTGCCACCTCGGTATAGGCATCCGTCAGGCTGCCCAGATCGCGGCGGAACACATCCTTGTCGAGATGCGCGCCGGTCTTCATGTCCCACAGCCGGCAGCTGTCGGGCGAGATCTCGTCGGCAACGATCAGGCGCATGAAGTCGCCATCCCAGACCCGGCCGATCTCGATCTTGAAATCGACGAGCTTGATGCCGACGCCGTAGAACACGCCGGCGAGGAAGTCGTTCACCCGCAGCGCCAGCGACACGATGTCGTCCAGATCCTGCTGGTTCGCCCAGCCGAAGGCGACGATGTATTCCTCGGGCACCAGCGGATCGCCGAGCGCGTCGTTCTTGTAGCTGTATTCGACGATCGGGCGCGGCAGGGCGGTGCCCTCTTCCATGCCCAGACGTTTCGCGATCGAGCCGGCGGCGAAGTTGCGCACGATCACCTCGAGCGGGATGATCTCGACCTGACGGATCAGCTGCTCGCGCATGTTCAGGCGGCGGATGAAGTGGTTCGGGATGCCGACGTTGGTCAGCCCGTTCATGAAGAACTCGCACAGGCGGTTGTTCAGCACGCCCTTGCCTTCGATCGTCGCCTTCTTCTGCGCGTTGAAGGCGGTCGCGTCATCCTTGAAATACTGGACGAGCGTGCCGGGCTCCGGGCCTTCGTACAGGATCTTCGCCTTGCCTTCGTAGATCTTCTTGCGGCGCGGTGACATGGGCAATGGTTCCTTCTGCGGCCCGGCTGCCCCGGGGGCAGCTCCCCTGGGCCCGCACCGGGCAAACGGGCGCAGGGCCCTTTTCGCCCCTATAGGACAAGGCTTGCGGCGCCGCAAGGCAAAGGCGTGTGGCCGCTGCCGATTTGCCAGCCGCCATTTGCGCCCGCAGCATTAGCGCTAGCGGTCGTTCTGCGCCGATCTGCACCCTTGAAGTGCCCCGCCGAGGCGGGCATATGTCAGTTTAAGGGCAACCAATTTCCCGGGGGGACACGGCCATGACCACCTTTGACGACCGCGAACAGGCATATGAATCCAAGTTCGCCCATGACACCGACAAACGGTTTCGCGAGGGCGCGCGCGCGGTGAAGATGGTCGCGCAATGGGCTGCCGAGATGATGGGAAAGGCCGACGAAGAGGCCGATGCCTATGTCACCTCGCTGCTGACCGCCGACTTCTTCGAGGCTGGCAAGGAAGACGTGGTGCGCAAGCTGGTGGCTGACCTCGGCCCGCGCGCCGACGAGGCGACGGTGCGGGCGAAACTCGCCGAGGCACTCGCCGCCGCCGCGAAACAGATCGCCGAGGGCTGATCCGGGGGCTGCCCCCGTCAATTGCGCAAGACGCCCTCCGGCGCGGCTGCCGGAGGGTTTTTCACATCCGCGCCCGCAAGCTGCCCGCCGCCGCGCCGCACAGGAAGTGACGCCATGCCTGCCGAGACCCTCGCCCATCTGCTTGCCGCGCGCGACTGGATGCTGACCGACGGACTGCCCGAGCGCGGCCCCACAGGCCTTGCGCTCGAGCGCGGCGCCCCCGCGGCCCTTGCCGCCCCCGCCGGGATGCAGGCGGTGGCGAAGGCCGCGATCGACGCGGGCGCGGATCTGATCCGCACGAACTCGGCCGGGGCCAATGCCTCGCGGCTGCGCCCCTATGGCGCGCAGGCCCGCGCCGGCATGCTCAGCCGCACGGCGGCCGAGATCGCACGGGAGGCCGCCGAGCGCAGCGACCGGCCAGTGGTCGTCGCCGGCGCGATCGGGCCAACGGGCGAGATCTTCGCGCCGATGGGCACGCTGCGTCACGCGCTTGCCGTCGAGATCTTCCATGAACAGGCCGAAGCGCTGCGCGAGGGCGGCGCAAGCGTGCTGTGGCTGGGCGGGTTCGCCGCGCTCGAGGAACTGGCGGCGGCGGCCGAGGCAGCACAGCTTGCCGGGCTCGGTTGGTGCGGCACGATGCGCTTCGACAGTGCCGGGCGCACGCTGATGGGGCTTGCCCCCGCCCCTTTCGCGGCGCAGGCCGGCGCGCTTGCGCCGCAGCCCGAGGCACTTGGCGCCGAGGGGCCGGGGCCGGCGCGCCTGCTGCACACGCTGCTCACCCTTTGCGCGGCCGGGATCGAGCATCCGCTGATCGCGCAGGCCGATGCGCAGGCGGATGCGCTGACCGAGGACGGCACCGAAAGCGATCCGCGGCGGATGGCGGAATTCGCCCGGCTTGCGCGCGACGCAGGCGCGCGGATTATCGGCGGCGGCGCGGGGCTGACGGCGGCGCATCTCGGGGCGATGCGCGAGGCGCTGGAAACCACGCCGCGAGACGCGCGCCCGACGCATGACGAGATCACCGCCCGCCTTGGTGCGGCCCAGCCCGTCGCCGCCACCCGCCGCGCCTAGAACAGCTCGAGCTGATCGCCCGCCCGCGGCGGCCGCGCAAAGCGCGTGACGTCGAGCGCGGGCAGCGGCCGGTCAAGCCCGAGCCGGCGACACGAGAGCGCATAGCGCTGCGCCAGAAGCTCGGCCTCGGTGCCCTCGCCGGTCATCCGGCTGCCGAAACGCGGATCGTTCAGCCGCCCGCCGCGGAAGGCCGCGGTCGCGTTCAGCACCCGCTCGGCCCGCGCCGGGTAATGGCGCTGCAGCCAATCGGCGAAGAGCGGCGCCACCTCGTCGGGCAGGCGCACCGGCATCATCGCCGCCGCCTGCGCCCCGGCCCGGCGCGCCTCGGTCAGGATCGCCTCGAGCGCGTGATCGGTCAGCCCCGGGATGATCGGCGCCGCCATCACCCGCACCGGCACGCCGGCCCGCGACAGCTCGCGGATCATCCGCAGCCGGGTGCGCGGCGCGGGCGCGCGCGGCTCCATCTTCCGCGCCAGCTCCTCGTCGAGCGTGGTCAGGCTGATGCCCACATGCACCAGCCCCCGCTCCGCCATGTTCGCGATCAGGTCCAGGTCGCGCAGGATGCCCGCGCCACGGGTGGTGATCGTCACCGGATGGTTGAAGGCGTCGAGCACCTCGAGCAGCCCGCGCATCACCCCCATCTTCGCCTCGATCGGCTGATAGGGATCGGTCGAGGTGCCGATGGCGATCGGCGCCACCTGATAGCCCTTGCGCCGCAGCTCGCGCTCGAGCACCGCGGGCGCGTCGGGCTTGGCCACCAGCCGGGTCTCGAAATCGAGCCCCGCCGACAGGCCCAGATAGCCGTGCGAGGGGCGCGCGAAGCAATAGATGCAGCCATGCTCGCAGCCCCGATAGGGGTTGATCGAGCGTCCGAAGGGCACGTCGGGGCTGTCGTTGCGGGTGATGATGCTGCGCGGATGCTCGATGCTGACCTCGGTGCGCAACAGCACCTCATCCTCGGGCAGGTCCCAGCCGTCGGGCTCCCACAGCCGCTCATAGGGCTCGAACCGGCCAACCGGCCGGCTCGCGGCACCCCGCGCCTTCAGGCGCGTGCGCGGATCGGCGGGGGGCAGGATCAGGGGCAGCTCGGTCATGGGGTGAATCTGGAACAAAACAGGAACGTTTTCAAGCCGATTCGCACGCACTCAAGCGTGATCCGCAATCTGATGCCGCAGCCGCACGGGGGGCTTTTCCTTTGCGGCACGCGCGCCCATAGTAAATGACAGGAGGCCCACGATGGAACCGATACCCCTGCCCCATTTCCTGCTGCTGATCTGCGCCGTGATCCTCGCCGCCTCGGCGACGCTGTGGATGGCCGCGAAGGCGGGTGTGCCGCTTGCGGTGCTGGCGATCGGGCTTTTGGGTGCCGCCGCGCTGGCGCGGTTGCTCGCACGGGTCGAATAGGGCCCCACGCAGGGCCCCGCCCCTCATTCGTCGAGTTCGGCATCCCAGTAGAGGAAATCGATCCAGCTGTCGTGCAGATGCCCCGGCGGGAAACGCCGGCCGGCCTCGTGCATCTCGCCGGGTGTCGGGGCCTTCGGCGCGCGCTTCAGCCGCAGTCCCGAGGCACGCAACGGCTTGTTCGCCTTCTTCAGGTTGCACGGCGCACAGGCGGCGACAACATTCTCCCAGCTCGTCACCCCGCCCTTCGAGCGCGGCACGACATGGTCGAAGGTCAGATCCCCCTTCGAGCCGCAATACTGGCAGCAAAAACCGTCCCGCAGAAAAAGATTGAAGCGCGTGAAAGCCACGCGCTTCTGGGGACGGACAAATTCTTTCAGCACGACCACCGAGGGGATGCGTATCGCCTCTCTTTGCGAGCGCACCACCTCGTCATATTCGGCGAGGATCGCGACCCGGTCGAGGCAGACCGCCTTGATCGTCTCCTGCCAGGGCCAGAGCGACAGCGGGTAATAGCTGAGCGGCCGGAAGTCGGCGTTCAGCACCAGCGCCGGATAATGGCGCAGCGCCGATGGCTCGCGCACGAATTGCGTTCGGAAATCCGACCTGTCTCCATGGTCCAGCATGCGCACCCCACTTCCGCCCTGTCGCCGATCCGGCACCGGGGCGGGGAGCCCGCCCCTGCCATGTCTCAACTATATATGGCGTTCCGCGTCTGGCAAGCATCGCGATCTGCGACCTTGCCGCCATGCAGCATGGATCGCATGGCGGCACGACAGGGATATGACAGCTGCCCGTTTTCCGGGCAAGGCGCGGATCAGCCAGGCAGATACTGCTTCAGGAAGGCCAGCGCCACACTCAGCCCGTCGGGCGAAATGCCGTGCCCCGTGCCCTTCATCACATGGCCGTAGGTCTCGAACCCGGCCGCCACCAGCGCATCGCCCGCCACACCCATCTCCTCGAAGGGCACCATCGGATCGGCGTCGCCATGCAGCAACAGCACCGGCGGTTTCGACACCGCCTCGGCCGCCAGCGCCTCGGGCCGCAGCAGCCGCCCCGAGAAGGCGACGACACAGGCGACCGGCTCGGCCCGACGCGGCGCCACCTCGAGCGACATCATCGTGCCCTGCGAGAAGCCCACCAGCGCGAGCTGCGACGGGCTCAGCCCCTCGGCGGCCAGAAGACCGTCGAGGAAGGCGTTCAGGTCCCCGGCCGCGCGCGCCAGCCCCTCGGCGGCCTCGGCCTCTGTCGAGCCGTCCAGCCGCGGGATCGGGAACCACTGCCGACCGAAGGGATTTCCGGCGCAGGGCTCGGGCGCATCGGGGGCGATGAAAAGCGTGTCGGGCAGATGCGGCGCGAGCGGCTCGGCGAGGCCGAGCAGGTCCGCCCCGTCGGCGCCATAGCCATGCAGGAAGACGACGAGCGATTTCACCTCGCCCGATTGCGGCGCGACGCGCCCCGATTTCAGCTCGCGCGTCATGGCGCCACTCCTTCTCGTTGTTTCATCGCCGCATACCAGGCCCAGAGCCCGCGCGCCGCGACCGCCCGCCAGGGCGACCAGGCGGCGGCAAGCTCGTTGAAGGCGCGTCGCTTCGGCCGCTCGGGCAGACCGAAGAGCAGCCGCGCCGCCTCGGCCAGTGCCAGATCGTCGACGGCAAAGACATCGGCGCGGCCAAGCGCAAAGATCAGATACATCTCGACGGTCCAGCGCCCGATGCCCGGCAGCGGCAGCAACGTCGCGATCACCTCCTCGTCGGGAAGCGTCCGCAGCGCGTCGAAGTCGATGCCAGATCCCGCCAGCGCCTGCAGATAGCGCACCTTCTGCCGCGACAGGCCGCAGCCACGCAAAGCCTCTTCCGAGGCCGAGACCAGCGCCGCCTCGCCCCCGAACCCCGCCGCCAGAACCTTGGCCCGGATCGCGTTCGCCGCCGCAACCGAGACCTGCTGGCCGATGATCGCGTCGCGCAGCGCCTCGAACCCGTCGGCACGGCGGCGCAGCGGCCAGGGGCCGGTGGTATCGAGCGCGCGCGCGAAGGCCGGCTCGCGCGCGGCAAGCCAGGCGGCCCCCTCGGCCACGTCGTCCTCGGTGGTGATGATCCGTCCAACCATGGCGCCACCCTGCCCGATTGTCGCGGCGCTTGCCAGCCCCCGCGCGGAAGGCTAGGCCTTTCGCCATGACCGATCTCGCCTCCTCCCCCGCCGGCCCCGACGCGCGCGAAAAGCGCAATGTCGCCGTCCTCGTCCTCGCCCAGGCTTTCCTTGGCGCACAGATGTCGATGATCTTCACCGTGGGCGGGCTTGCCGGCCAGTCATTGGCGCCGAACCCGTGTTTCTCGACGCTGCCGCTGTCGATGATCGTGCTGGGGTCCGTGCTCTCGGCGCAGCCGATGTCGGAGTTCATGGCGGCGAAGGGGCGGCGCGCGGGCTTCATCCTGTCGACGCTCGCAGGCGGCATCGGCGCGGCGATCGCGGCCTATGCGCTCTACATCGGGTCCTTCGCTTTGTTCATGGCGGGCTCGATGCTGACCGGCGTCTACATGTCGGCGCAGGGCTTCTATCGCTTTGCCGCGACCGATGGCGCCAGCCCCGAGTTCCAGCCGAAGGCGATCTCCTATGTGATGGCCGGCGGACTCGCCGCGGCGATCATCGGACCGCAGCTGGTGAAATTCACCGCACAGGCGATGGTGGTGCCGTTCATGGCGACCTATCTCGCGATCATCGTCATCAACCTGCTGGGGCCGATCCTGTTTGCCTTTCTCGATATCCCGGCCCCCGGTCGGCGGGCAAAGGGCGTGGCCCATCCCGGCCGCAGCCGGCGCGAGCTGCTGAAGGACCCGGTGATCGCGGTGGCGATGATCTGCGGCATGGTCAGCTATGCGCTGATGAACCTGGTCATGACCTCGACCCCGCTGGCCGTCGTCGGCTGCGGCTTCGAGGCGGGCGACGCCGCCAATATCGTCTCGGCGCATGTGCTGGCGATGTATATCCCCTCGTTCTTCACCGGCCATCTGATCGCGCGCTTCGGCAAGGAAATGATCGTCGGCATCGGCCTGGTGATCCTGGCCGCTTCGGGCGCGGTGGCGATGAGCGGGGTCGAGATCGAGAAGTTCTTCCTGGCGCTGATGCTGCTCGGGCTCGGCTGGAACTTCGGCTTCATCGGCTCGACCGCGATGCTCGCCTCGGCGCATACCGCCGACGAGCGCGGCCATGTGCAGGGGATGAACGATTTCGTCGTCTTCGGCGGCGTGTTCCTCGCCTCGCTCAGCTCCGGCAGCCTGATGAACTGCACCTCGGCGGGCGATCCGCAGGCGGGCTGGCAGGCGGTGAACCTTGCCATGCTGCCCTTCCTGACGCTCGCCGGTGCGGCGCTGATCTGGCTGGTGATGCGGCCGAAGGAAACGCGGTAAGGCAGGCCGCCGGGGGCTTTGCGCCCCCGGACCCCCGCAGAGTATTTTTCCAAGAAAAAACCAGAAGACTTTTCCTGGCCGAAATACTCCGGGGGGAGTCCGAAGGACGGGGGGCAGCGCCCCCCTTGCCCCGATCAGGCCCCGCGCAGCGCGCGGATGCGGGCGGCGAGGGCGCGGGTCGAGCCGTCCTTGCCCGCACCGTCGCTTTCGCCCGAAAGCACCGGAGCGAGCGCCAGCGCCAGCTCCTTGCCAAGTTCCACCCCCCATTGATCGAAGCTGTTGATGCCGAGGATCACGCCCTCGACGAAGACCCGGTGTTCATAAAGCGCGATGATGCCGCCGAGCGTGAAGGGGGTGAGCTTGTTGAACAGCAGCGTCGTCGAGGGCCGGTTGCCCGGGAAGACGCGGTGGCGCGCCTGACGCTCGAGATCGGCGCCGGTCAGGCCCTTCTTGCGCTGGATCTCGGTCGCCTCGGCGAGCGAACGGCCGCGCAAAAGCGCCTCGGATTGCGCCAGACAATTCGCGACGAGCAGCAGGTGCTGATGTTCGAGATCGGGCTCGCGCCCGGTCGCGGCGACCAGGAATTCGCAGGGGATCACCCGCGTGCCCTGGTGGATCAGCTGATAGAAGGCGTGCTGGCCGTTGGTGCCCGGCTCGCCCCAGACCACCGGGCCCGAGTTGTAGGGCAGGTCCGCGCCATCCATGCTGACGCGCTTGCCGTTGCTCTCCATCTCGAGCTGCTGGAGATAGGCCGGCAGCCGGGCGAGGCGCTGTTCATAGGGCAGCACGGCACGGGTGGCGTGGCCCAGCACCTGGTTGTGCCAGATCCCGACAAGCGCCAGCAGCACCGGCAGGTTTTCCGTGAAGGGCGCCTCGCGGAAGTGGCGGTCCATCGCGGCGGCGCCGGCGTGGAATTCGGCGAAATGCCCCGGGCCCACCGCGAGCATCAGGCTCAGCCCGATCGGCGACCAGACCGAATAGCGCCCGCCCACCCAATCCTCGAAGCCGAAGACGCGGGAGGCGTCGATGCCGAAGGCGGCGGTCTTGTCGACGGCGGACGAGATCGCGGCGAATTGCGCGGCGGGGTTGGCGACCTTTGCCGCCATCCATGTGCGCGCGGTTTCGGCGTTGGTCATCGTCTCGATCGTGGTGAAGGTTTTTGACGCGACGATGACGAGCGTCGTTTCCGGGTTCAGCCCCTTCAGCGTGTCATGGATATGCGCGCCATCGACGTTCGAGACGAAATGGCAGCGCGGCCCGTCCGCGAAGGACGAAAGCGCCAGCGTGGCCATCGCCGGGCCGAGGTCAGAGCCGCCGATGCCGATATTGACGACATCGGTGATCGCGCCCCCCTGCCCGGTGAAGCGGCCCGTGCGCACCTCCTCGGCAAAGGTCTGCATCCGGCCGAGCGTCGCGCGCACCTCGGGCATCACGTCGCGCCCGTCGACCGAGACCTCGGCCGCCATGTTGCGCCAGGCGGTGTGCAGGACGGCGCGATTCTCGGTTTCGTTGATCTTCGCGCCGGCGAACATCGCGGCGCGCTTCTCGGCAACGCCGCAGCGTTCGGCCAGCGCAAGAAGCAGCGCACGCGCGGTTTCGTCGATGGAAGTTTTGGAGTAATCGAACAGGAATCCGCCAAATTCCGCGCTGAACTCGGTAGCGCGATTATCATTTTCGAACAATTCCCGGATCTGCCGGTCTTTCGTCGCGGCAGCGTGGGACAGCAGGTCGTCAAAGCGGTTCATCATGGGGCCCAATGAATGGTGGCGGTGTTCAGAACGATGCGGACCGGGGCCTCGGCCTCGGACAGCTGTGCCGCGCGGTCGAGGGCGGCACGCTTCTCGTCGCCGGTGATGAGAATGTGGCAGTGCATCGCGCTGCGCAAGGCCGGCGCGGTGAGGGTGATGCGCGGCTCGCCCGCCGCCTCGGCGCGCAAGGCCATCAGCACCGGCGCGTCGGGGGCAAGCGCCTCGGCCAGCCGGTCGGCGCCGGGAAAGAGCGAGGCCGTGTGCATGTCCGCCCCCATGCCGAGCAGCAGCACGGTGATCGGCAGCACCGCGGCCACCCCCGCGGCAAGCTCGTCAAGACGGTCCTCGGGGCGGGGCGCGGGGGCGTAAAGCGGCACCAGCCGCGCCGCGGCCGCGCGGTCGCGCAAGAGCCGCTCGCGCACGAGCCGGGTGTTCGAGCGCTGGCTGTCCTCGGGCACCCAGCGCTCGTCGTTGAGCAGCACCGAGACGTTCTCCCAGTCGAGCGCCACGCCCGAGAGGATGTCGAAGACCGGCCCGGGCGTGGTGCCGCCCGGCACACTCAGCACCGCCCGCCCCTCGCGCGCGAGGGTTTCGCGCAACTGCGAGGCGATGGTGTCGGCCAGCGCCACCATCAGCATCTCGCGATCGGGGTAGGCCACAAGGTTCATTCGCGGATCTCGCGCCAGCGCCGGCCGTCGCGGTGCATCAGCATCAGCGCATCCTCGGGCCCCGAAGAGCCCGAATCATAGGGCTGCGGCCGGTCCCCCCGCGCCTCCCAGCCGGCGATGATCGGGTCGGTCCAGGCCCAGGCCGCCTCGACCTCATCGCCACGCATGAAGAGCGTCTGGTTGCCGCGGATCACATCCATGATGAGGCGTTCATAGGCGTCGGGGATGTCCGCCCCCTCCTCGCCCAGAGCCTCGGCAAAGGACATGTCGAGCGGCACCTGCACGAGGCGCATGCCGCCCGGGCCCGGCTCCTTGATCATCACCTTGAGGTTCATCCCCTCGTTCGGCTGCAGCCGGATCACCAGCACGTTCTCGCGCCAGCTGTCGTCAGCCTCGTCGAAGATCGAATGCGGCGGCTGCTTGAAGGTGATGGCGATTTCCGAGGTGCGCGCGCGCAACCGCTTGCCGGTGCGCAGATAGAAGGGCGTGCCTTGCCAGCGCCAGTTCGCGATCTGCACCTTCAGCGCGATATAGCTTTCCGAACGGCTGTCAGGGTTCTCGACATCCTCGACATAGCCGCGCCGCGCCGGGTCGCCCTTCACCGGCAGGTATTGGCCGCGCACGATGTCGGATTGCGCCGCGGGCTGCAGCGCGCGGATCACCTTCAGCTTCTCGTCGCGCACTGCGTCGGGGTCGAAGTGATAGGGCGGCTCCATCGCGATCAGGCACAGAAGCTGCATCATGTGATTCTGCACCATGTCGCGCATCGCGCCCGAGCGGTCATAATAGCTGCCACGCCCGCCCACACCCACGGTCTCGGCCACGGTGATCTGCACGTGGTCGACGTATTGGCTGTTCCAGAGCGGCTCGAACAGGATATTGGCGAAACGCACCGCCATCAGGTTCTGCACCGTCTCCTTCCCGAGGTAATGGTCGATGCGATAGATCTGATGTTCGTCGAAATGCGCGGCCAGCGTGGCGTTCAGCGCCCGCGCCGAGGCAAGGTCGCGGCCGAAGGGTTTTTCCACCACGATGCGCGAGTCGTCGGTGGTAATGCCGTGGCCGTGCAGTCGCTCGGCCAGATCGCCGAAGAGCGACGGCGCCACCGAGAAGTAGAAGGCATTCACCACGCCCGGGCGGATCAGCGCCTTCAGCTCCTGCCAGCCGGTGGTGCCGGTGGCATCGACCGGAACATAGTCGACGCATTGCAGGAAGGCCTCGATCTGCTCGGGGTCGCGCTTCGCCGCGCCGACATGTTCGGCGATCGCGGTCCGGGTGAGGGCGCGGAACCCCTCGGCATCGAGCTCGGTGCGGGCGGCGCCGATGATCCGTGCCTCGGGCGGGATCTGCCCGGCGAAGAAGCGCCGGTAGAGCGCAGGCAGGATCTTGCGGGTGGACAGATCGCCGGTGGCGCCAAAGACCACCACGTCGAACGGGTCCACCGGGATAACGCGCGAAACCATGAACCTCTCCGATGTTAGCGCTAACTGTCAGCGTTCTAGCGACGCGTTGCGCAACAGTCTAGTCCCCCGGATGCCGAGGTCAAAGCGGTTTGAAAGATCAGGCGCCGACCTGCGCCAGAAAGTCGCCGAGCGCCTGCGGCTCGGGGGCCAGTTCTGTCGCGAAATCGCCGGCGAAGTCGAGGAAGGCCGTGCGCGTCGCCGGCGGCACCGAAATCAGCACCGGATGCCCGGCCTCGAGCGCGGCGGCGATCAGCGCGCGGCTGCCGTGGCCTTCGCTTTCCTGCTTGCCGAACTTGTTCAGGATCAGCGGCGCCCCGGGCGCAGCCGCCGCAAGCGCCGCGGTGGTGGTCATCACCGCCGCCTCGAGCGCGCCGGCATCGAGCGTGCAGGCATCGGCGCCCGCGCCCAGAGATTGCGAAATCGGCGCGACCTCGCCCGACGGGTAAAGCCGCAGCGCCATCTCGCAGGCGCGCGCGGCCGGCAGCTCGGCACGGACCATGGCGACGACAGGGCGCCCTTCGGCCGCCAGATCCGCGGCGAAATCGGCCAGAAGCCGGTCCGCCTCCCCCCTCTCGGCAATCGTCACGAAGCCCAGCATCACGCCTCCAGCACCTTGCCCAACCGCGGCAGCTTGGCGCGTTTGAGCAGCGGCCGCAACGGCTGCGGCACGCCCGACAGCCGCTCGGCCTCGGCGCGCACCGCCTCGACCACCTCGGCGACGGGCGCGGGGCTGTCCGACCACAGCGCCCAGAGGAAGCCGTCCGGGTCGCGCCGCTCGAGCCCCTCGGCGGCCAGCGTCGCGCGTGGAAAATCGACGGCGTTGAAGGTCACGATGGCATCGGCCGAGCCGGCAATCGCCGCGGCCAGAACATGCACGTCATTCGGGTCGGGCAGCACGAGCCGCGCCTCGAGAGCGGGTTTCGGCGCCACCTCGGCGCGCGGGAAGGCCGCGCGCAACGCCGCCACCTCACCGCGCGCAATCACCTCGTCCGCCGGACCGAGCCGGGCCGCAGCGCGCGCCCATTCCTCCAGAATGCGCGCCGACCACAACGGCGTGTAGAGCCCGCGCCGCGCCACGCCGATCAGGATCTCGCGCAGCACGGTCGGATAGAGCACGCAGGCGTCGAGCAGGACCTTCATCAGTCGAGCCGGAAGAACAGCGCCTTCAGATAGCCCGACTCGGCGAGCTGCGGCAGCATCGGGTGATCGGGGCCGGCATAGCCCGTGTGCAGAAGTTGCGGCCGGCGCCCGCCGCGACCGATGCCGCGGCTCGAGGCGGCGCGGAACTGTTCGAGATCGGCGGCGTGCGAGCACGAGCACAGCGTCAGGAAGCCGCCCGGTGCGACAAGCGGCGCAGCCAGACGCGCGACGCGTTCATAGGCCCGCAGCCCGGCCTGCAGCGCGGGTTTCGCCGGCGCGAAGGCCGGCGGGTCGCAGATCACCAGATCGAATTGCGCGCCCTCGGCGGCCAGCGCCTCGAGCGTGGCGAAGGCGTCGCCCTGCCGGGTCGCGAAACGCGCGCCCTGCCCCATCGCCTCGGCGCCCTGTGCGGCCAGCCCCAGCGCCGCGGCCGAGGCATCGACCGACAACGCCTTTGCGGCCCCGCCCGCAAGACAGGCCAGCGCAAAGCCCCCCACATGCGAGAAGACGTCGAGCACCCGCGCCCCCTTCGCCAGTCGCGCGGCAAAGGCGTGGTTCGGGCGCTGGTCGAAGAACAGCCCGGTCTTCTGCCCGCCCAGAACGTCGGCCATGTAGATCGCGCCGTTCATCGGCACCTCGATCGGGCCCTCGATCGCGCCCAGCAGCACCACCGTCTCCTCGTTCAGCCCCTCGAGGCTGCGCGAGCGGCCCGAGCCGTTCTTGACGATGGTGGTGACGCCCGCGACCTCGGTCAGCGCGGCGGCAATGTCCCCGATCATCGCCTCGGACCAGGCGGCGTTCGGCTGCACCACCGCGACATCGCCGAAACGGTCGATGATGACGCCGGGCAGCCCGTCCGACTCGGCATGGACGAGGCGGTAGAAGGGGGCATCGAAGAGCCGCGCGCGCAGCTCGAGCGCACGGGCGATGCGCGCCGCGATCCAGCCGCGGTCGATCACCGCCTCGGCGTTGCGGTCGAGCACCCGGCCGATGATCTTCGAGTTCGGGTTGACGGTGACGGTGGCGAGCGGCCGGCGCTCGGCATCCTCGAGCGTGGCGATGGTGCCCGGGGTCAGCGCCTGCGTGCGCCGGTCGGTGACCAGCTCGTCGGCATAGACCCAGGGAAAGCCGTGGCGGATCGCACGCGCCTCGGCCTTGGGACGCAGCCGCACCACGGGACGCGGGAGCGAAAGATCGGTGTCGGACATCGGAAGGCCTCGCATGAAAAAAGGGGCGTTGCCGCCCCCTCTAGCGCGCCGCGGCCCGCGAGGAAAGCCTCACTGCCCGGGCTCGAGCAGCGAGATCCGATCCTCGGCCACCGGCGCGGGCACGCCGGGCTTCGCCAGCTCCGCCCGCAGCAGGTCGTCAAGGAACTGGGTGACCACCACCTTTTCGGTCAGCCCCCGCGCCTCTTCATCAAGCGCCTTCTGCCCGCCCGAGGCCGGATGCCCGGCCTTGACCACCCGCGGCCCGTCGATCAGCGCACCGCTCTGCGCATCGCGCACGGTGAGCGAGAACTTCACCCCATAGCTGCCGCCGACGCTGTAGCGGGTCTTTTCGGTCAGGGCATGGAAGCGCAGCACCTCGATGTCGACGGTGACTGGCCGGCCCGCGTGCATCTGCGCCGTGGCACGGTCCGCCGCCTCGGTGAAGATCGCCGAGACCTGGGCATAGCGGTCGCCACGCGGATCGCCGCGCCAGACGAGATCGGCGATCGGATAATAGAGATTCGCCTCGGACACATGCAGCGTGCGCGGCACCGTGACCCGCACCTCCCGCACGTCATAGCGCGGCTGCGTCACCGCGGGGGCGCCGCTCACCACGATCTCGTCAAGCGCCGTGACCTCGGTGGCGGCCCGCGTCGCCGGCACCACCTGCGCACAGGCGGCGAGCAGCGTCAGTCCGGCAAGGACAGCGGGAAAGCGCAGCGTTTTCATGCCCGATACTCCGTCAGCTTTGTTTTCGCTGCTGAAACTCGCTGCGGATTGTGGCAGGATGTGGCTTATTGTCGTGTATTTTGAAGGAATGCCGCTTGCGGCCGCGGGAACCGGCGCCAAAATTGAAACATTCCAGACGAGTTGATTTGTTAGCGCTAACGGTATAGAGCGGAGGCGCTGTCGCCGAAACCGCGCTCGCCCATCCGAACGGAAGACACCATGACCCAGACCAGCCCGCCGCTGAACGCCACCATCGCCCGAGTGACCGACCGGGTGCGGGCGCGATCGAAAGGGCTGCGGGACGACTACATGGCCCGGGTGCACGCAGCCGTCGTCGCCGGCCCCGCCCGCACACATCTGAGCTGCGGCAATCAGGCCCATGCCTATGCCGCCAGCCCGGACAAGGTGCAGCTGGCCGAGGGACGGAGCCCGAACATCGGCATCGTCACCGCCTATAACGACATGCTGTCCGCGCATCACCCCTATGAAACCTACCCCGGCCAGATCCGCGCGGCCCTTGCCGCCGTGGGCGCCACGGCGCAGGTCGCGGGCGGCGTGCCCGCGATGTGCGACGGCATCACCCAGGGCCAGCCGGGGATGGAGCTGAGCCTCTTTTCGCGCGACGTGATCGCGCTTGCCGCGGGCGTCGCGCTCAGCCACAACTGCTTCGACGCGGCGCTTTATCTTGGCGTGTGCGACAAGATCGTGCCGGGCCTCGTCATCGCCGCCGCCACCTTCGGCCACATCCCCGCAATCTTCGTGCCGGCCGGGCCGATGACCTCGGGCCTGCCGAACGACGAGAAGGCGAAGATCCGCGCGCAATTCGCCGCGGGCGAGGTCGGGCGCGAGGCACTGATGGCGGCCGAGATGGCCTCCTATCACGGGCCGGGCACCTGCACTTTCTACGGCACCGCGAACACCAACCAGATGCTGATGGAGGTGATGGGCCTGCACCTGCCGGGGGCGAGCTTCGTCAACCCCGAGACGCCGCTGCGCGACGCCCTCACCACCCAGGCCGCGCGCCGCGCCGCCGAGATCACCGCGCTTGGCAACGACTTCCGCCCGGTGGCCGAGGTGCTCGACGAGCGCGCCTTCGTCAACGGCATCGTCGGGCTGATGGCGACGGGCGGCTCGACCAACCTGGTGCTGCACCTGCCGGCGATGGCGCGCGCGGCCGGGATCGCGCTCGACCTCGAGGATTTCGACGAGATCTCCTCGGCGGTGCCGCTGATGGCCAAGGTCTATCCGAACGGGCTGGCCGACGTGAACCATTTCCACGCCGCGGGCGGGCTGCAATTCCTGATCCGCGAGCTTCTGGGCGCGGGTCTGCTGCACCCCGACGTGAAGACCGTGGCGGGCGACGGGCTTGCCGCCTATACCCGCGAGCCAAAGCTGCGAGATGGCGGCGTCGACTGGGTCGAGGGGCCGCAAGACAGCCTCAATGACCGCATCCTGCGCCCCGCCGCGACGCCGTTCCAGCCGCAGGGCGGGCTCAAGCAACTGTCCGGCAACCTCGGCCGCGGGGTGATCAAGATCTCGGCCGTGGCGCCAGAATATCACGTGATCGAGGCCCCGGCCCGCGTCTTCGCCGATCAGGAAGAGGTGAAGGCAGCCTTCAAGGCGGGCGAGTTCACCGCCGACACCATCGTCGTCGTGCGCTTTCAGGGGCCGCAGGCGAACGGCATGCCGGAGCTCCATTCGCTCACCCCGACGCTTTCAGTGCTGCAGGGCCGCGGGCTCAAGGTCGCGCTGGTCACCGACGGGCGGATGTCGGGCGCCTCGGGCAAGGTGCCGGCGGCGATCCACGTCAGCCCCGAGGCGGCCTGCGGCGGCCCGCTGGCGAAACTGCGCGACGGCGACCTCCTGCGCCTCGATGCGGTGGCCGGCACCCTTACCTGTCTCGCACCCGATTTCGAGGCGCGCACGCCGGTGACGGCGGATCTGACGAAGAACGCCCATGGCCTCGGCCGCGAGCTTTTCGCCGCCTTCCGCCGCAATGTCGGCCCCGCCACCGAGGGCGCCGCCGTCGTGGTCTGACTTTCTTGCCTCCGGCGGGAGTGTTCTCCCAGGGAAATGCCGATTTTCCTGGCCCGAATACTCCCGCCAGAGGCATCCCGCCCCCGCCGCCCGCGCGCGGCCACCGAAGGAGAGCGCCGATGACCCCCGCCGAACAATCCGCCGCCGCGCGCAGGATCTGCGCGCTGGCCCCGATCATCCCGGTGATCGTGGTGCAGCAGGTGACCGATGCCGCCCCCCTCGCCCGCGCGCTGGTGGCGGGTGGGCTGCCCGCGCTCGAGGTGACGCTGCGCACCCCCTGCGCACTCGAGGCGATCCGGGCGATGGCCGATGTCGAGGGCGGCGTCGTCGGGGCCGGCACCTTGCTGACCCCCGCCGACGTCAAAGCGGCGAAGGCCGCCGGCGCGCGCTTCGGCGTCTCGCCCGGGCTGACCGAGCGGCTGGTGAAGGCCTGCGAAGACGAGGGGCTGCCGCTTCTGCCCGGCGCCGTCACCGCGTCCGAGGTGATGCGGGCGATGGATTGGGGCTATGACATGCTCAAGTTCTTCCCCGCCGGCACCTCGGGCGGGGCGGCGGCGATCAAGGCGCTTGGCGGGCCGCTGCCGCAGGTGAGCTTCTGCCCAACCGGCGGCGTCAGCCTTTCGAATGCGCCCGATTATCTCGCGCTGAAGAACGTCGCCTGTGCCGGCGGCAGCTGGGTCGCCCCCGACGCCAAGGTGCAGGCCGGGGACTGGGCCGGGATCGAGACGCTCGCGCGCGAGGCGGCGGCGCTGCCGCGCTGAGCCGCGACCTCAGGCGAGCGCGCGTTCGATGATCGCCGCGGCCGCGCCGGTGGTGCGGGCCAGCCGCGCGGCCAGCGCCTCGAGGTCCGCCTCGTCCGCCTCGCGCAGCAGGAACGCCCGCCCGCCCTCGCCGATCGCCTCCATGTCGAGCGGCCGGTCGGTGAGCAGCCGCCCCCCCGCCTGCAACCGCCACAGGAAGCGATAGGCCGAGGCCAGCGCCTCGGCATCGGCCTTGCCGATCAGCCCGGCGCGTGGCCCCGCGCGCAGCTGCGCCTCGACGCGACGCGCCGGATCGCCGGCACGCAGGGCGAAGCTTTGCGCCAGCAGCTCGATGTCCTGCAGCCGGCCGGGGCCGATCTTCGCCTCCCAGTCGCCATCGGGGGCCTTCGCCGCAAAGATCCGCGCCCGCATCTCGGCCAGATCGGGCACCACCCGCGCCTCGCTGCCCTTGGTGCGCAAGACGATGCGCCGCACCGCCTCGATCTCGTCGGCAAGATCCGGGGCGCCCACCAGCGCCCGCGCGCGGGTCAGCGCCAGATGCTCCCAGGTCCAGGCCTCTTCCATCTGATAGGTCTGGAAGCTCTGCACCGACACCGCCACCGGCCCCTGCTTACCCGAGGGCCGCAACCGCATGTCGACCTCGTACAGCCGCCCCTCCGGCATCGGCGCGGTCAGCGCGGTGATGAATGCCTGCGTCAGCCGGGCGAAATAGGTGCGCGCCGGCAAGGGTTTCGGCCCCTGCGAGGCATCCTCGCCGCCGGCGTCATAGATCACGATCAGATCGAGGTCCGAGGCCGCGTTCAGCCGCTCGGCGCCGAGCGAGCCCATGCCCAGCACCACCGCCCCACGACCAGGCTGCGGCCCGTGCTTGCGCGCGAATTCGGCCACCACCACGGGCCAGAGCGCCGCCACCGCCGTGCCGGCGACATCGGCGTACTGCTTCGCCGCCTCGGCCGCATCCACAAGGCCGCGCAGATGATGCACCCCGACGCGGAAGCGCCATTCCTTCGCCCAGCGGCGCGCCGCATCGAGCGCCTTCTCGTAATCGGGCGCCGCCGCAAGTTCCGCCGTCAGCGCCGCATTCAGCGCCGCGCCACCGGGCCAGGGGGCGAAGAACGAGCCGCCCAGCACCGCGTCCAGAACCCCGGCATTGCGCGACAGATAGGCCGCCAGCCCCGGCGCCGTGGCGCAGATGTCGACGATCAGGTCGATCAGCTGCGGGTTCGATTCAAAGAGCGAGAACAGCTGCACCCCCGCCGGCAGCCGCGCAAGGAAACCGTCGAACTGGCGCAGCGCCTCCTCGGGGTTCGCGGCCCGGGTCATCCGCTTCAGGATCTCGGGCTCGATGCGGCGAAAGATCGCCTGCGCCCGGTCCGAGCGCAGCGCGGGATAGCCACGCCAGCCCTCGACCAGCGCCTCGGAAGCGGGCGAGAGATCCGGCCGCCCCTCGCATTCCGAAGGCGCGAAGAAGGCGCCGGTCAGCGTCTCGACCCGTTCGAGCCGCGCCCGCAGGCCCGCTTCCCAAGCGGCGGTGTCACTCTCGCCCATCATCCGCGCGATGCGGTCGAGCCCCTCGGCCGAAGTCGGCAAGAGGTGGGTCTGGGCGTCGTTGACCATCTGCACCCGGTGCTCGACCTCGCGATGCGCGCGGTAGATCCGGGTCAGCTCCTGCGCCACGGTCTCGGGCACCCAGCCCTGGGCCGCCAGCCGCGCCAGCCCGCCCACTGTCGTGCGCTCGCGCAGCGAGGGGTCACGCCCGCCGGCGATCAGCTGCCGGGTCTGGGTGAAGAACTCGATCTCGCGGATGCCACCCTGGCCGAGCTTCATGTTGTGGCCGGGGATCGACAGCGGCCCCTGCAGCCCCTTGTGCTCACGGATCCGCAGCCGCATGTCATAGGCGTCCTGGATCGCGGCGAAGTCGAGGTGCTTGCGCCAGACGAAGGGGGTGAGCGTCTCAAGGAAACGCGCGCCCGCCGCAAGGTCGCCCGCGCAGGGCCGCGCCTTGATATAGGCCGCGCGCTCCCAGGTCCGGCCCTCGGCCTCGTAGTACAGCTCCGCCGCGCCCATCGACAGGCACACCGGCGTCACCGAGGCATCGGGGCGCAGCCGCAGGTCGGTGCGGAAGACATAGCCCTCGGCGGTGTGATCGCTCAGCAGCGCCGCCATCTTCCGCGTCGCCCGCACCAGCGCCGCGCGCGCCTCCATCCGGTCGTCGGGGTCATAGCGGGTCTCGTCGAAGAGGCAGATCAGGTCGATGTCGGAGGAATAGTTCAGCTCCCCCGCCCCCATCTTGCCCATGGCGAGCGCCACCATGCCGGCGGCGGTGGCGATGTCGTCGGGGCCGGCGCCGGGGATCTTGCCGCGGCGGATCTCCTCGGCGACGAAGTGCTTCATCGCCAGATCGACGGCAGCATCGGCCAGCTGCGTCAGCGCCCCGGTCACCGTCTCGAGCGGCCAGACCCCACCGAGATCGGCGAGCGCCGTCAGCAGCGCCAGCCGCCGCTTCGCCCGGCGCAACTCGCTGCCGAGCGCCTCGCCGGGAGCGGCCGCCACGCGGGCCAGCTCGGCCTCGAGCGCGTCCTCGGGCGCACCCGCCAGCGCCGGCGCAAGCCAGTCGACCTCGCGCTCCATCAGCCCGGCCAGATAGGGCGAACAGCCCGCGGCGCCGGAGATCAGCGCGCGCAGCTCGGGCGCGAGGCCCGGAAAGCGCGCGGCCAGATCGGCACCGCGGTCGGGGTCATGCGGAATGGGGCAGCGGGTCAGGCGGGATGCAAAGCTCATGGCGGCACACTAGCCCCGCGCCCGCGCCGGTCAATGCCCTTCCCTGTCGCGGCCCCGGGCGCTAGACCCGCCGGGGCACGAACGAAGGAGCGCGAGATGAGCAAATCGCTGAAACGGGTCGAGGCGGCGCTGGCCGCGGCCGGGGCAAAAGCCGAGATCCGCGAGGTGGGGCAGGCCCGCACCGCCGCCGAGGCGGCCGAGGCCGCGGGCTGCACCGTCGACCAGATCGCGAAGTCGATCATCTTCCGCGGCGAGCAGAGCGGCCATGTCGTGCTGTTCCTGACCGCGGGCGGCAACCGGGTCAGCGCCGAGAAGGCGAGCGCCGTCGCCGGTCAGCCGCTCGGAAAGGCCGATGCCGAGCTGATCCGCGCCGAGACCGGCTTTGCCATCGGCGGCGTCTCGCCCGTCGGTCATCTGAAGCCGGTGCGGCTGTTCTGGGACCCGCGTCTGGCCGAGTTCGATCTGATCTGGGCCGCCGCCGGCACGCCGCGCCACATCTTCTCGATCGCACCGGCCGAGCTGTTGCGCATCACCGGCGCCGAACCTGCCGACTTCACCGAATGAGCTGGCCGACCGGCGACGGCGGGATGATGTGAAAATCTTTTACATCATCCCTTGATCGGCGCCACGGGGTCCCCCATCTTCCGCAATGTGAAAGACATTCACATCCCCAACCCGGAGGTTCCCATGTCCGCCTACGCCTACACCGACGTTCCCGCCCGTCCGGGCTGGATCGCGCGCACGCTGAACTGGCTTGACGAGCGCGGCCCGATCTCGTGGATCGTGGTCATGGTCGGCTCCTTCATCTTCGCCGGCCCTCTCGGCCTGCTCGTGCTCGGCTTCATCCTGATCACCGGCCGCTTCGGCCGCGGCTGCCGGCGCAATGCCGAGCGCTTTGCCGCCTGCGCGCCGCGAATGCATTTCCACGCCAGCCGCCCGACCGGCAACCGCGCCTTCGACGCCTACAAGGCCGATACGCTGGCCCGGCTGGAACGCGAACAGGATGAGTTCGAGGCCTTCCTTGCCCGCCTGCGCGAGGCCCGCGACAAGGCCGAGTTCGATCAATACATGGACGAACGCGCCCGCGCCGCCGCCGCGATGCCCGACACCGCGCCGGCCGGGACCGACGCCCCCGAGGCGCCCCGCAGCTGATTGCGAAACACGCAACCTGCCCCTTCCTGCCGCCCCGCCTTGAAAAAGGCGGGGCTTCGCATATCTGCAATGGCATGAAAGGCTTGGCGACGAGGATTGATCTTGCTAGCCTGCCGGCAGATTGCCAGGGACCTGACGCCCAGCCCCGCCACCTCAACCCCATCACAGCTGTCGAAATGCGCCATTCGCTTCCGCTTGCACCGCAGTTCTACGTGACCGCGCCGCAGCCCTGTCCCTATCTGGACGGGCGTTCGGAGCGCAAGCTGTTCACCGCGCTGCAGGGCGAGGGGGCGGAGAAGCTGAACAACGCCTTGTCGCGGCAGGGCTTCCGGCGCTCGCAGAACGTTCTTTATCGCCCGTCCTGCGCCGATTGCACGGCCTGCCTCTCGGCCCGGATCCGGGTCGCGGATTTCGAGCCCAGCCGCACCCAGCGCCGGGTGCTGAAGCGCAACGCGCATCTCAAGCGCACCGCGACCAGCCCCTGGGCCACCGAGGAGCAGTTTGCCCTCTTCCGCCGCTATCTCGACGCGCGCCACGCCGATGGCGGCATGGCCGATATGGACATCTTCGAATTCGCCGCGATGATTGAAGAGACGCCGGTGAAGTCGCGCGTCGTCGAATACCGCGAGACCGAGGCCTCGCCCGGCTCGACCCGCGCACTCGCCGCCGTGTGCCTGACCGACGTGCTCGATGACGGGGTGAGCATGGTCTACAGCTTCTATGACCCGGACCGGCACGAGGACAGCCTCGGCACCTTCCTGATCCTCGATCATGTCGACATCGCGCGCCGCGCCGGCCTGCCCTATGTCTATCTCGGCTACTGGGTGCCGGGCTCGCGCAAGATGGGCTACAAGGCGAATTTCGGCGCGCTCGAGATCTACAAGGGCGGCCGCTGGCAGGACATCGGCGCGCCCGAGGACCACAGCGGCGAAACCCACCCCCTGTCCGTCGACCCGATCGCCGAACAGGTCGCACGCATCCAGCTGCCCGACAGCCGCGGCTGACGCTGCGACTCTTGCGCGCAACGGGGGCGCTTTTGACATTTTATTGCGCGTTTTACGAAAAATCTTAATCCCCTGCTCTGGACTCGGTCGTCCCAACCTGACACGTTCGCGCCGCCGCGCGGGGCTTCCCGGCCCACGCGCAGCGCAAACACACCGAATTTGCACAAGAGGATCCAGATGGATCGCCGTTCCTTCCTGACCAAAGCCGCGATCGGCGGCACCATCGGCGGCGCCGCGGCCGGCCTTGCCGCCCCCGCGATCGCGCAGTCGAACCCGAAGATCACCTGGCGGATGACCTCGTCCTTCCCGAAATCGCTCGACACGCTCTACGGCAACACCGAAGCGCTCGGCAAACGCATCGCCGAGGCGACCGACGGCAATTTCGAGATCCAGTCCTTTGCCGCGGGCGAGCTTGTCGGCGGGCTGCAGGCGGCGGATGCCGTGCAGGCGGGCACCGTCGAGATGGCGCATACCGTGGGCTATTACTACTGGGGCAAGGACCCGTCCTGGGCGCTCGGCTCGGCCGTACCCTTCGGCCTCTCGGCGCGCGGCATGAACGCCTGGCACTACTTCGGCGGCGGCATCGAGCTCTACAACGAATTCCTCGCACAGCAGGGGCTGATCGGCTTCCCAGGCGGCAACACCGGCGTCCAGATGGGCGGCTGGTTCCGCAAGGAAATCAACACGCTCGAGGACATGAAGGGCCTCAAGATGCGGATCGGCGGTTTCGCCGGCCAGGTGATGGCGAAGCTCGGCGTCGTGCCGCAGCAGATCGCCGGCGGTGACATCTATGCCGCACTCGAGAAGGGCACCATCGACGCCACCGAATTCGTCGGCCCCTATGACGACGAGAAGCTCGGCTTCGTGAAGGTCGCGCCCTACTACTACTACCCCGGCTGGTGGGAAGGCGGCCCGACCGTCCACTTCATGATCAACCTCGACAAGTGGAACGAGCTGCCGAAGAACTATCAGTCGCTGCTGCGCTCGATCGCACAGGGCGTCGATGCCAACATGCTGCAGCAGTATGACTATCTGAACCCGACGGCGCTGAAGAAGCTGATCGCCGAAGGCACGCAGCTGCGCCCGTTCTCGGCCGAGATCCTCGAGGCCTGCTTCAACACCGCCAACGAGACCTATGCCGAGCTTGAGGCCTCGAACCCCACCTTCGCGAAGATCTGGGGCTCGATCA
Organism: Paenirhodobacter ferrireducens; assembly: GCF_004022265.1. Lineage (GTDB taxonomy): Bacteria > Pseudomonadota > Alphaproteobacteria > Rhodobacterales > Rhodobacteraceae > Rhodobacter > Rhodobacter ferrireducens. The sequence goes on along the minus strand of NZ_SAVB01000014.1, from coordinate 89,180 downwards.
AAGGATTCCGCGCCGAGCATTACCTCTGGGCGCAGGTGGCGGAATACAATTACGACACCTTCATGATGATCCAGCAGCGCAACGGCAAGCTCTGAGCGCTGAAAGATGCAGCATCTGCCGGTACTTGCGGCAGATGCCCGAGGAAATCCACCGCCCCGGTGCCGGCCCCTGCCGCGCCGGGGCGGCGTCTTTTGGCGGTCACGAAACTTTCTTGCGGATTTCGCGCTGCATGCGCGTCGCCAGACTGGACAGCCTCCCGCGGTCAAGTAAAGTGACCACCGCAAGCCCTTTCGGAGAGGAGCCGGAAACGGACCGTGGGGCGAACGGACACCGGAGGAGTTTCATGGATCGTCGTTCATTTCTGACCAAGGCCGCGGTTGGCGGCACGCTCGGCGGCGCGGCCGCCACCCTTGCCGCCCCCGCCCTCGCGCAGTCGATGCCGAAAGTGACCTGGCGACTGACCTCGTCCTTCCCGAAATCGCTCGACACCATCTATGGCGCCGCCGAGGTGCTGTCGCAGATGCTTTCAGAAGCGACCGACGGCAATTTCCAGATCCAGGTCTTCGCCGCGGGCGAGATCGTCGGCGGGCTGCAGGCGGCCGATGCCGCCGCCGCGGGCACGGTCGAGGCCTGCCACACCGTTGCCTATTACTACTGGGGCAAGGATCCGACCTGGGCGCTGGCCGCGGACGTGCCCTTCGCGCTCAACGCGCGCGGCATGAACGCCTGGCAGTATCATGGCGGCGGCATCGACCTCTACAACGAGTTCATGGCCGAGCAGGGCCTTTTCGCGCTGCCGGGTGGCAACACCGGCGCCCAGATGGGCGGCTGGTTCCGCAAGGAAATCAACACCGTCGCCGACATGAAAGGGCTGAAGATGCGGGTCGGCGGCTTCGCCGGCAAGGTCATGGAGCGCCTTGGCGTGGTGCCGCAGCAGATCGCCGGTGGCGACATCTATCCGGCGCTCGAGAAGGGCACGATCGACGGCACCGAATGGGTCGGCCCCTATGACGACGAGAAGCTCGGCTTCTACAAGGTCGCGCCCTATTACTACTATCCCGGCTGGTGGGAAGGTGGCCCGACCGTCCACTTCATGTTCAACAAGGCCGCCTACGAGGGCCTGCCGAAGGTCTATCAGTCGCTGCTGCACACGGCCGCCCGGGCGACCGACGCCGACATGCTGCAGAAATACGACTGGAAGAACCCGAAGGCGCTGAAATCGCTGATCGCGAATGGCGCGCAGCTGCGGCCGTTCTCGCAGGAGATCCTCTCGGCCTGCTTCGACGCGGCGAACGAGGTCTATGCAGAGATGGAAGCCTCGAACCCGATGTTCAAGAAGATCTGGGGCTCGATCAAGGACTTCCGCGCCGAGCATTACCTCTGGGCGCAGGTGGCGGACTACAACTACGACACCTTCATGATGATCCAGCAGCGCGCCGGCAAGCTCTGAGCGCGGGCAGAAAATGGAAAGGCCCCCGGCGCACTGCCCGGGGGCCTTTTGCGTTGCAGGTCGCGCCGGCTCAGGGCCAGGGATAGCCCGCAACCGGCCAGCCCGCCTGCGTGCAGCCCGCAACCACCTCGCGGCGCAGCGCCACGACATCGGCCACCGGCACCGCGCGCAGCACCGCCACCTCCTCGGGGGTGAAGGGCGCCGCATCGGCCGCCTTCGAGGCGCCGGCATAGCTCTCCATCACATAGTTCATCACCGCCGCGATCTCGCCATCCGAGAGCGAGGAATTCACCACACCGGGCACGTGCATCAGGTAGGTGCGCCCCGGTTCCGAGCGCGCGAAGGAGCCGACATAGCCACGGAAATCGGGGATGCCGGCCTGCTCGCTGCCCGCGCCGTCCATGCCGTGGCAGCCGGTGCAGCGCAGCATGTAGTTGGTGCGCGCGTTATAGCCCTCGGCCCCCGCCTGCCCGGCGGCAAGGCACAGGATCAGTGCCGCAAGCGTCCGTTTCACATCCCGCCTCCCCGCATTTCCATCAGCGCCTTGTGGCCGGGGGCCGCGGCGCGCGCGGCGGCAATCTCGTCCACCGTCACCTGCATTCCGGTGCCGGCGATGGTGCCAAGCACATAGCTTGCCACCGCGGCCAGCTCCGCGTCGCTCAGGTCGCGCTGGCTTGGCATGACGAGGCCGTAATAGCCCACGCCCTGCGACATCAGCGTGCCCGAGAAGCCCGAGATCAGTACCCCCGAGAGGAAGGCCGGCGCCCGCTCGCCCAGCCGGTCCCACAGCGGCGGATCGGCCAGCGGCGGCGCCACCCCCGGGGTGCCGACGCCATTCGCGCCATGGCAGGCGGTGCAGACATCGGCAAAGACCGCCGCGCCGTCGGCCGCAAGCGCCGGGGTCAGGGGAGCGAGGGCCAGAACGGCCCCCGCGATCGTTGCCCGCAGGATCATTCGGCGATCCCCACCAGTACCGCGACCGTGCAGTGATAGCCCTGGCTCGCGTTCGCCATGCACCAGTTGATGTCGTTGTGCAGCCCCATGCGATAGCCGGGGCGCTCGCCCTGGTTCGCGTTGCAGAACGGCGCGTTGTCGCATTCCGCCCGGCCGCAGCAGTCGTTGTAGCTGACCAGGTAGTCCTTGCCGTCGGCCGGGTTGCGGCAGGTGCCGACCCAGCTGACCTTCGACACCTCCGAGCCCGGCGGGCATTGCGTCAGCGTGCCGCCGCAGCTGTTGCACAGGTTGCCGTCAAGCGCACAATAGCGCCAGTAATCGCAGCTGAACTCGTCGCCATCCGGGGCCGCGGCCAGGGCCATGCCGCCCGCCCCGCCGAAGGTGCGGTCGAAGGGCAGCACCGGCATCACCGCCGCGCCCACCAGACCGAGCCCGGCCCTGGCGAGGAAGCTGCGCCGCCCGGTGGTGGAGGCCACACCGCGCACCGAGGCCTCGGTCATGCGGTCCATCCAGTCGGTGATCTTGTCGAAAATGCTCATGGTCTCTCCTCAGGCGGTGATTGCGGGGCGGTCGAGCCAGGACTGGATCGAGTCGACCCCCATCTCGTGGGCGTTGAACAGGCTGTCGAGCTGCTCGCGCGAGTTGATCAGCCCCTTCGAGCGGATCGTCCCGTCGGGCGCGATCAGCACCGCGAAGGGCAGGCGCGAGACGCGATAGGCAAGGCCGAGCTCGGTCGAGTTGACGAAGGGGAAGGCCGCCAGATCGGCGGTGCCGATGAAGCGGGTGAGCTTCGCCTCGTCGCCGTCGGAGGCCAGCACGATGTCCAGCCAGCCGGCCTCGCCGCTGCGCGCCGATTTCAGGATCGGCAGCAGCTTCTTGCACACCGGGCACGTGGGCGAGAGGAAGAAGACGAGCGTCGCGCGCCCCTCGCGCGGGCCGATGGTGACCGGATCGGCCGAGGTCAGCGAGGGCAGCGTGAAGCGCGGCGAGGCCGCGCCGATCTGCGGGCCCGAGTCGTTCACCAGCGCCCCCATCGGGGCGATCCGCTCGAACAGCACGCCCACCTGCCGGGCAAGCGCGAAGACGGCCACGGTCAGCGCGATCACCATCGCGAAGAGCACGGCCACGAGAAAGGTCAGGGCAGTCATTGCAGGGTTCCTTGTTCGCGCCGCACCAGATAGGCGGCGTTCGAGAGAAGCTGGTCGGCCATCAGATAGCCGGCGAAGGCGATCAGCCCCGCGGCAATCGCCGCGGCGGCTTCGGCAAGCCCGAGCGGGGCGGCGGGGGCAAGCGCGCCCGCGATCAGCAGGAGCGCCAGCACCGCGTTGCGGGCGAGCAGCGCCGGGGTCACCGGCTGCACCGCGCCGCCGCAGCCGCATTCGATGTGGCGCCGGCCGCGCGCGACGTTCACCGCCATGGCGACGCCATAGCCGAGCAGCAGCCCCGCCCCGAGCACCAGCCCGAAGGCCCGCGCACCGGGGATCAGCATCGCCGCGACGACCAGCCCCTCGGCCAGCAGCAGCGCCGCCGAGGCACGGCGCACCAGCGCCTCGGGCAGCAGCCGATAATCCTGCACGAAGCCGGTGAAGGCGGTGAAATCCCACGCCTTGTGCAGCGCCGCGCGGGCGAAGAGGAACGCCGCGAAGGCCGCGACCGCCGCCGAGGCCAGCGCCCCGATCCCGGCGGCCTCGATCCCGGCGCCGCTCATTCGACCACCGAAAGCTGCATGGCAAAGCCCGCAAGCCCCGCCTCGCCCGCCTTGGTCAGCTTGAAATCGTCGCCCACGGTGAACTTGAAGAGCTTGCCCTCTTCCGAGGTGCCGAAGACCAGCGGCGTCTCGCCCGGGGTGACGACAAGCGAAGTCAGTCCCTCGGCCTCGGAACGCGCGAGCACCTTGCCACTGGCCAGCTCGATCGCCCAGACTTCCTTCGAGGCCGCCTTGTGGCTGCCGTCCGTGGCGCCCGGATGCATCGACAGGAAGAGCACGCCCTTGGCCGGGTTCGCCCCCAGAAGCTCGTAGCCGCCCGGTGCCCAGCCGCCCTCGACGCCGGCGACGAGATCGGTTTCCGACACCTTCTCGATCGCCGCGCCGCTATCCTTCAGCCCGATCAGCTTGCCCGAATAGGTGACGAAATAGAGCATGTCACCGACCTGCGCGCCCTCGATGAAGATCGGGTCCTTCTCGGGGTCGAAGACCGGCTTGCTCACCGTCTTCTCGGCGGTCGCGCCATCGGCCGACAGCGCATAGCTGGCAAAGGTGCCGTCACCGCAGATCGTCGAGAAGGACGCGCCCGCGGGCGCGGCGAAGATCGCCCAGCAACCGGGCGTCGGGATTTCCTGCGTCACCGCGCCCGCGGCCGGATCGACCACGGTGATCGACGAGGCGGGGGTGGCATTCTGCACCAGCACGAATTTCTTGTCGGCGGTCTGGCGCAGCAGCGGCGTATAGCCCAGCGCCATCGCGGCCTTCGGCGGCAGCACCACCTCGGGCCCGACCTTGGCGGTGGTCACGTCATAGGAGGTCAGCACCATCTCGTTCGGACCATAGGTGATCCGCTTCGGGAAGGAGGATTGCGCGAAGGCGCTCTTGCCATCGGCCGAGATCAGCATCTGGTGCATCGAGCCCGTCGGCAGCAGCGCCTTCAGCGCCAGCGTCGCCTGATCGAAGACGGCGATCGAGCCCGCGCCGATCCATTGCTGCTGCGACACGAAGACATTCGCGCCGGGGTCGATGGTCTCCTTCGCGGTCACCACCTCGGGCACGAAATCCTCGGCATGAAGCGCGGGCGCAAGGCTCAGCGCCAGTGGCAGGGCCAGCACAAGGGGCCGCAGGCGGCGGCGGGCTTGGGTCGTTTCGGTCACGGTTTCTCTCCTTCCATGAAGGTCCCGTGATCAGGCTAGCGGCGGCCGCATTTCCCCCGCTATCCACCGGCGACGGCCATTTCCGCTGAAAATCCGGGCGATTCGGAAACACCGGATGGCGCCGCGACTCGGGTCGCGGTCGCGAATCGCGCAGGGCCCCGAGGGATGCGCCCAAATTCCGGGCGGCGCCGGTTTCGCCCCCGCGCCCCGGGGCGCGACATCTTTACACAGCCCCGCCCCGGCCCGGCGATGGAGAGGTCCCCATCCGTTCAGCCCCCGGTGCCCCTTGCAGCCGATTCCCGCCAGCCGCAGCGTGCAGACCTTCCGCGACAGCGCCGAGCAGGAGCGCGGTCTGGCCGGCTGGTCGCAGCGCTATGTGCAAAGCGAGCCCGGCGCCTATCGCGGCGCGATCGACCGGCTTTCCCTGCCCGGGCTGACGATCTCGCGCGAACGGCTCGAGATCGGCGTCGAGCAGAGCACGGCACCGCCCGAGGGCAAGGTGATCTTCGTGCAGGCGCTGGCCGCCCCCGCGCCCTGGCGCTTCAACGCCGAGTCCTGCGCGGGCGGACTCACCGGCTTCATCCGCGGCGGCGAGGAGCATCTGGCGGAACTGCCGGCCGGCACCGAGATCCTGATGGTCGAGGCCGATGCCGAGGCCTTCGCCGCCGGTCAGGGCGTGCCCGCGGGACGGATGGCACTGGATGCGGCCTTCCTCGCCCTGCCCGAGGCGGCCGAGATGCGCGCGCTGGCCGAATGGTTCGTGATGCTGCTCGACGCGCCCGGGGCGGTCTCGGCGCTGATCCCCGAGCTTGCCTTCTACAACCTCGGCAAGCTGTGGCACCGCGCGCGCTTCGGCGCGGCCTTCCATGGCGGTGCGGCGCGGCGCGACTACCGGCTGTTTCGCCGTGCCGAGGCGCTGTTGCGCCGGGGCGAGCTGGAAACCCCCTCGGTGACGGTGCTCGCCCGCGAGCTGGGCGTGCCGGTCGCCGAGCTGCGCCGCGCCTTCGCGCAAAGCGTGGGCATCGGCCCGGTGGACTGGCTGCGCCGGCAACGCTTCGACGGGGCGCGGCGCGACCTTCGGGCGGCCTCCGAAGACACCACCGTCACCGAGGTCGCGATGAAATGGGGCTTCGTGCATCTGGGCCGGTTCTCGACGGGCTATGCCGCGCACTTCGGCGAGCCGCCCTCGGCCACGCTGCGCGCCGCCCGCGCGCGCTAGCCCGCGGCGGCGCGGAAGGCGCCGGGGCTGAGACCCGTCCACTTGCGGAAGGCCCGGTGGAAGGCGCCGGGCTCGCTGTAGCCCAGCTCGGCCGCGATCGCGGCGATGGGGCGGTCGCTGTCGCGCAACAGCCGCTGCGCCGCGACGGCGCGTACCTCGTCGCGGATCGCGGCAAAGCCCTGCCCCTCGGCCTTCAAGTGCCGGCGCAGCGTCGCGGGCGACAGGCCGAAGCGCGCCGCCAGCTCCTCGCCCCCCGGCCATTGCCCGGGCGGCGCGGCGCGCAGCTCGGCGCGCAGCCGCCCCGCCAGCCCCGCATCGTGGCGATAGCGCACCAGAAGGTTTGCCGGTGCCCCACGCAGGAACACCTTCAGCGCACGTTCCGAGCGGATCACCGGCAGCGCCAGATAAGCCGCGTCAAAGCTCAGCCGGCTCGCCTTGCGGTCGAAATGCACCGGCGCGCCGAAGAACAGTCGGTAATCGACCCGATGCGCCGGCGCCGGACAGGCGAATTCCACCTGCCGCAGCGGGATCCGCCGCCCGATCAGCCAGCAGGCAAGGCCGAGCAGGATCAGCCAATAGGTGCGATAGGCGAAGGCGCTGCGGGGCGCGGTCGAGGACAGCACCACCTCGGCCTCGGCGCCCTGCACCACCAGCCGCCCCTGCGGCTCGTCCAGCACCACGTTCAGGAAGCGCAGCGCCCGGCGCAGCGCATGGCCAAGCGTGCCGGTGTGCAGCGCCGCCTGACACATCAGCGCGAAACTGCCCGGCCGCATCGGCCGCGCGCCGAGGCCGAAGAACTCGTCGCGCGCGGCCTCGGCCATGGCGAGCCAGAGCGCCCCGAACTCGGCCCCGGTGATCGGATCCGCCACCACCGCGGGGAGCCCGACCTTGCGCAGCAGCGGCGCCGCCTCGATCCCCTGCGCGGCGAGGCAAGCCAGCGCGTCCTCAACAAAGCCGGGCGCGATCATCCGCCGTTCCATCACATTCTCCCTGCCCGGCCGGTCATGGCATTTCCGATCACACAATGTGATCCTGAATGTCATTGTCTGCAACCCTTGCACCGCGCGATCCTGTCCCCGGCTCGGTGCGCTGCGGCGCCCGGGCCACGAGAGGGAGGAGACAATGCAGATCGAGGATCGGGTGTTCCTGATCACCGGCGCGGGCTCGGGGCTCGGCGCCGCGGTGGCGCAGATGGTGGTTTCTGGCGGCGGGAGGGCCGTCCTGCTCGATGTCAACGCCGAGGCGGGGGCAGCGAGCGCAGCGGAGCTGGGCGATGCCGCACGGTTCCAGCGGACCGACGTGACGAGCGAGGCCGAGGGGAAGGCGGCCATCGACGCGGCACGCGACGCCTTCGGGCGGGTCGATGCGCTGGTGAACTGTGCGGGCATCGCCCCGGGCGAGAAGATCCTCGGCCGCGACGGCCCGCATGCCTTGGAAAGCTTCGAGCGCGCGATCCGGGTGAACCTGATCGGCACCTTCAACATGATGCGTCTGGCCGCCGCTGCGATGGCCCGGAACCCGGCGGGCGAGGATGGCGAGCGCGGGGTGATCGTCAACACCGCCTCGATCGCGGCCTTCGACGGACAGATCGGTCAGGCGGCCTATGCGGCCTCGAAGGGCGGCGTCGCGGCGCTCACCCTGCCCGCGGCGCGCGAACTTGCCCGCAGCGGCATCCGTGTCGTCACCATCGCGCCGGGCATCTTCCGCACGCCGATGATGGCCGGGCTGCCCGAGGAGGTGCAGGCAAGCCTTGGCGCCTCGGTTCCCTTCCCGGCCCGGCTTGGCCAGCCCGCGGAATATGCGGCGCTGGTGCGCCACATCTGCGAGAACCGGATGCTGAACGGCGAGGTGATCCGCCTCGACGGCGCATTGCGGATGGCGCCGAAATGAGCGGGGCCGCAGGGATGGAGCGCGATCCGATCGTGATCGTCGGCGCCGCGCGCACGCCGATGGGCGGGTTTCAGGGCGATCTGGCCGGCGCGACGGCGGCCGAGCTTGGCGCGGCAGCGATTGCCGCGGCGCTGGCCGGGGCGGGTCTTGCGCCCGAGATGGTCGAGGAGGTGGTGATGGGCTGCGTCCTGCCCGCGGGCCAGGGCCAGGCCCCGGCGCGGCAGGCGGGCCTTGGCGCCGGGTTGCCGCTTGGCGCCGGCGCGACCACGGTGAACAAGATGTGCGGCTCGGGGATGAAGGCCGCGATGCTCGCCCATGAACAGATCGTCGCGGGCGGCGCGGAGATCATCGTCGCGGGCGGCATGGAGAGCATGTCGAACGCCCCCTACCTGCTGCCGAAGGCGCGGGCCGGGCTGCGCATGGGCCATGGCGCGGTGCTTGACCACATGTTCCTCGACGGGCTCGAGGATGCCTATGACCGCGGCCGCCTGATGGGCACCTTCGCCGAGGATTGCGCCGAGGCCTATCAGTTCAGCCGCGAGGCGCAGGACGCCTTCGCGCTCGCCTCGCTCGCCCGCGCGCAGGCGGCGATCCGCGAGGGCCGTTTCGCCGGCGAGATCGCCCCGGTCACGGTGAAACGGGGCCGGGCCGAGGCGCGGATCGACACCGACGAACAGCCCGGCAAGGCCCGCCCCGACAAGATCGCCGGGCTGAAGCCCGCCTTCCGCCCGGGCGGCACGGTGACCGCGGCGAACAGCTCGTCGATTTCCGACGGGGCGGCGGCGCTGGTGCTGATGCGCGCCTCCGAGGCCGAGCGGCGCGGCCTGCGCCCGCGCGCGCGCATCGTCGGGCAGACCACCCACGCCGACCGGCCGAACCTGTTCCCGACCGCGCCGATCGGCGCGATGCGCAAGCTGGCGCAGAAGACCGGCTGGGACCTGCACGATGTCGACCTCTTCGAGGTGAACGAGGCCTTCGCCGTCGTCGCCATGGCGGCGATGCGCGATCTCGACCTGCCGCATGACAAGGTCAACGTGCATGGCGGGGCCTGCGCCCTTGGCCACCCGATCGGTGCCTCGGGGGCGCGGGTGCTGGTGACGCTGCTGGCCGCGCTCGAAACCCACGGCCTTGCCCGCGGCGTCGCCTCGCTGTGCATCGGCGGCGGCGAGGCCACGGCGATGGCGATCGAACGCCTGTCTTGACGCCGCGGCGCGGCACGGCCTTGAAAATCCGCGCGGAAACGGCAATCTGGGAAAGACTGCCCGACCGGAGGAGCCATGGCCTTGCCCGCACGCGCGCAACTGACGTACTGGGGGATCGCCGCGGTGATCTTCTTCGCCGCGCTGTGGTGGCTGGGCGCGGTGATCCTGCCCTTCCTCGTGGGCGGCGCCATCGCCTATTTCCTCGACCCGGTCGCCGACCGGCTGGAACGGCTGGGGCTGTCGCGGGCGCTCGCCACCGGTACCATCGCGCTGATTGCCACCCTCGCCTTCGTGGTGATCGGCCTTGCCGTCATCCCGATGCTGGTGCGCCAGCTCAGCCAGCTGGTCGCCACCGCGCCCGAGATGGCGCTGCATCTGCAGGAATTCCTCACCGCCCGCTTCCCCTCGATGATGGAGCCCGGCTCGGTGGTGAACGAGACGCTTCTGTCGCTCGGCGAGGCGGTGAAGGCGCGCGGCGGCGAACTCGCACAGACCGTGCTCAGCTCGGCGATGAGCGTGGTGAACTTCGTCGTCTTCATCGTCGTGGTGCCGGTCGTCGCCTTCTACATGCTGCTCGACTGGGACCGGATGGTGGCCAAGGTCGACGGCTGGCTGCCGCGCGACCATGCCGAGCAGGTCCGCGCCATCGCGCGCCAGATCGACAAGGTGCTCTCGGGCTTCGTGCGCGGGCAGGTCTCGGTCTGCCTGATCCTCGGCAGCTTCTATGCCATCGCGCTGATGCTCGCCGGGCTGAACTTCGGCCTGATCGCCGGCGCGATCGCCGGCGGGCTGACCTTCATCCCCTATGTCGGCGCGGTGATCGGCGGGGTGCTGTCGATCGGGCTCGCGCTCTACCAGTTCTGGGGCGACTGGATGTCGATCGGCATCGTCGCCGGGATCTTCGTCGCCGGCCAGTTCCTCGAAGGCAACGTCATCACCCCGCGCCTCGTCGGCTCGTCGGTCGGGCTGCACCCGTTGTGGCTGATCTTCGCGCTTTCTGCCTTCGGCACGATCTTCGGCTTCGTCGGCATGCTGGTCGCCGTGCCGGTCGCCGCGGTAATCGGGGTGCTTGCCCGTTTCGCACTTGACCGGTATCTGGAGGGCCGGCTCTACCGGGGGATCGAGGCGCTGCAGGAGCAGCCCGCGACCCTCGCCGACGAAACGGAAGGCGCCTGAGATGATCCGCCAGCTGATCCTCGACCTGCCCGTGCGCTCTGCACGGGGCCGCGACGATTTCTTCGTCGCCCCCGCGAACGCACTTGCGCTCGCCACGCTTGATGCGCCCGAAAGCTGGCCCTCGGGGCGGATGCTGCTGATCGGGCCCGAGGGCGCGGGCAAGTCGCATCTGGCCGCGATCTGGGCCGAGGCCCAGGGCGGTGTGCCGGTGGTGGCCGCGGCCGGCCTGACCGACGAGGCCGCCCCTGCCCTCGTCCGCGCCGGCGCCTGCGTCGTCGAGGATGCGCAGCGCGTCGCCGGCAGCCCCGCCGCGCAGGCCGCGCTGTTTCACCTGCACAACCTGATGCAGGCCGAGGGCGGGCGGCTGTTGCTGACCGCCGCCGCGCCGCCGCGCGACTGGGGCCTGACGCTCGCCGATCTCGCCAGCCGGATGGAGGCCACCGCCTCGGTGCGGATCACGCCACCCGACGATGCGCTGCTGTCCGCGGTGCTGGTCAAGCTTTTCGCCGACCGCCAGACCAAGGTGCCGCACAGCCTCATCCCTTGGCTCGTCACCCGCATGGACCGCTCGCTCGGCACCGCGCGGCGGATCGTCGCCGCGCTCGATGCCCGCGCCGTCGCCGAGGGCCGGCCGGTCACCCGGACGATGGCCGCCGAGGTGCTGGACAGTCTCGGCTGAGACGCGCAGACTGTCACCGAGCCATTACATTTCAGATCCATAAGCGCTCCATGACCCAGGCAGATTTCCTCAAGACCCCGTTCCCCGCCGCTGTCGAGCTCCCGCCCGAGGAGGTCGCCGGCCCGCGTCGTTTCTTCAATCGCGAGCTGAGCTGGCTTGCCTTCAACTGGCGGGTTCTGGAAGAGGCCGCGAATCCGCGGGTGCCGCTGCTCGAACGGCTGCGCTTCCTGTCGATCTCGGCCACCAATCTCGACGAGTTCTACACCGTGCGCGTCGCGGGGCTGATGGAACTGGTGCGCGAGGGCAATGTCATCCCCTCGGACGACGGACTGACGCCCTCCGAACAGCTGGCGCTGATAAACGCCGACGCGCGCCGCCTGATGGAAACGCAGCAGACCACCTGGAACGCGCTGCGCCGGGGCATGGAGGCCGCCGGCATCCACATCCTGAGCCGCGGCAAGCTGACCAAGGAAGACCGCGATTTCCTGGCCGAGCACTTCCTCGCCAAGGTCTTTCCGGTGCTCTCGCCGCTCGCCATCGACCCGGCGCACCCCTTCCCGTTCATCCCGAACACCGGCTTCTGTCTGGCGCTGGAGCTCGAGCGGCAGACCGACAAGCGCCGGCTGCAGGCGCTGCTGCCGATCCCCCAGCAGATCGACCGCTTCGTGCGGCTGCCCGGCGAGGCGCGCTTCCTGCCGCTCGAAGAGCTGCTGATGCTGCATCTCGGCTCGCTCTTCCCGGGCTATACCGACACCGGCTCCTGTGCCTTCCGCGTGCTGCGCGACAGCGACCTCGAGGTCGAGGACGAGGCCGAGGATCTGGTGCGCGAGTTCGAGACCGCGCTGAAGCGGCGCCGCCGCGGTCAGGTGATCCGGCTGAAGATCACCTCGGGCGCGCCCGAAAGCCTGCGCTCGCTGATCATGGACGAGCTGCACGTCGACCGCGACGAGGTCGTCGAGGTCAAGGGCCTCTTGGGCGTCGCCGACCTCAAGGAGCTGGTGCTGTCCTCGCGCCCCGACCTGCTCTGGCCGCCCTTCACCCCGCGCGTGCCCGAGCGCGTGCAGGATCACGATGGCGACATGTTCGCCGCGATCCGGCAGAAGGACATGCTGCTGCACCACCCCTACGAGACCTTCGACATGGTCATCCGCTTCCTGCAGCAGGCGGCGAACGACCCGAACGTGCTGGCGATCAAGCAGACGCTCTATCGCACCTCGAAGGACAGCCCGATCGTCGACGCGCTGTGCGAGGCGGCCGAGAACGGCAAGTCGGTGATGGCACTGGTGGAGTTGAAGGCGCGCTTCGACGAGGCCGCGAACATCCGCCAGTCGCGCCGGCTGGAACGCGCCGGCGCGCATGTCGTCTATGGCTTCATGCACCTGAAGACGCATGCGAAGATCTCGACCGTGGTGCGGCGCGAGGGCGATGCGCTCGTCACCTACACCCATTTCGGCACCGGCAACTATCACCCGATCACCGCGAAGATCTACACCGACCTGAGCCTCTTCACCTGCGATCCGGCGCTTGGCCGCGATGCGACGAAGGTGTTCAACTACCTCTCGGGCTACGTCCAGCCCGAGGGGCTCGAGAATCTCGCGATCTCGCCGATCTCGCTCAAGCCGCGACTGCTCGAGCTGATCCGCGCCGAGGGCGAACATGCGAAGGCAGGCCGACCGGCCGAGATCTGGGCAAAGATGAACAGCCTGATCGACCCCGAGGTGATCGACGCGCTTTATGCCGCCAGCGCCGCGGGGGTGAAGATCTCGCTCGTCATCCGCGGCATCTGCGGCGTGCGGCCGGGGATCAAGGGGCTGAGCGAGAATATCCGGGTCAAGTCGATCGTCGGGCGCTTCCTCGAGCATTCGCGCATCGTGTGCTTCGGCAACGGCCACGGCCTGCCCTCGAAGAAGGCGCGGGTGTTCCTCAGCTCGGCCGACTGGATGGGGCGCAACCTCAACCGCCGCGTGGAAACGCTGATCGAGGCGAAGAACGACACGGTGAAGGCGCAGATCCTCAGCCAGATCATGGCGGCGAACATGGCCGACGAGGCACAAAGCTGGATCCTGCAACCCGACGGCCGCTTCATCCGCCACCTGCCCGAGGGCCAGGACCTGTTCTCCTGCCACCGCTTCTTCATGGAGAACCCCTCGCTCTCCGGCCGCGGATCGGCAGGGGCAAAGGACGTGCCCGAGCTTGCCCACAGCACCGACTAGGCGCTAGTTTGGACCGGCGCGCACAGGCGCTCTCACGGCAGGACGAAAGATGATCGGAAAGACCGAAGCCCCGCGCCAGGCACTGGCCGACGACTGGGATGCATTCGGCAAGCCGTTGTTCGACGACCCCTCCGCCCGCGCGCTCAGCCGCGTCGGCGTCGTGGATGTCGGCTCGAACTCGGTTCGGATGGTGGTGTTCGACGGCGCGGCGCGCAGCCCGGCGTATTTCTACAACGAGAAGGTGATGGCGGGCCTCGGTCAGGGGCTGGCCGAAACCGGCCGGCTGAACCCGCAGGGCCGCGAGCGCGCCTTCGCCGCACTCAAGCGCTTTGCGCTGCTGGCGAAGGGCATGGACATCGGCCCGCTGACCTGCGTTGCCACCGCCGCGGTGCGCGATGCCGAGGACGGGCCCGAGTTCCAGCGCCTTGTCGAGAAGGAGACGGGGCTGCACCTGCATGTCATCGACGGCGCCGAGGAGGCGCGGCTGTCGGCCCAGGGCGTGCTTCTGGGCTGGCCCGAGGCGCAGGGGCTGATCTGCGACATCGGCGGCAACTCGATGGAGCTTGCCGAAGTGGGCGACGGCCGGGTCGGCCGCCGCGCCACCTCGCAGCTCGGCCCGTTCCGGCTGCAACAGGTGAAGGGCGGTCGCAAGGAACTGGTCGCCCACATCCGCGCCGCCGTCGCGGATCTGGCCCAGGCCGTCGGCACCGAGCACGACCGGATCTATCTGGTCGGCGGCTCGTGGCGCGCCATTGCACGCCTCGACATGGAACGGCGCAACTATCCGCTTCTGGTGCTGCACGAATACCGGATGGAGCCCGAAAGCCTGCTGAAGACGCTCGACTGGATCGAGAAGAGCGATCTTGCCGCGCTGCGCGCCCGCACCGGCACCTCGCAGGCGCGCATGGACCTCGTGCCGCTGGCCGCCCTCGTGCTGCGCGAGCTGATCGAGACCTTCCGCCCGAAGGAGATCGACACCTCCTCCTACGGCATCCGCGAGGGGCTGCTCTATGAGCAGATGCCCGAACGGCTGCGCAAGCGCGACCCGCTGGTCGAGGCCTGCCGCTATTCGGAAAAGGTGATGGCGCGGATGCCCGGATTCGGGAAGAAGCTGCACAGCTTCATCGCGCCGCTGTTCGGCCCGGTGCCGCCCGAAATCTTCCGCCTGCACCGCGCCGCCTGCCTGCTGCACGACACCACCTGGCGCACCCATCCCGACTATCGCGCCGAGGCGTGCTTCGACAATGTCACCCGCGCCAACCTTGCCGCGCTGAGCCATCCCGAGCGCGTCTTCGTCGGGCTTGCGCTGCTGCACCGCTACAAGAACTCGCGCGCGGGCTCGCGCTTCGAGCCGCTTTTCGCCCTGCTCACCCCCGAGCAGATCCAGGAGGCCGAGGTGCTGGGCAAGGCGATGCGCTTCGCCGCGATGTTCACCATCGAGGACCCGGCCGATGTCGGCGCGCTCGATTACAAGGCGAAGAAGAACGCGCTCGAGCTGAAGCTGACGAAACGCGGCGCGGGGCTGTTCGGCGAGGTCGTCGAGGCGCGCTTCGGCGCGCTGGCCGCGGCGTTGAAGGCGACGCCGGTGGTGCTGCGCCCCGAAGGCTGATCACAAGTCGATCTGCGGCCCTTCCGGCACGGCGGGGACATCCGTGTCGGGCGCCGCATCCTTGCCCTCCGGCAGCGGCGGGGGCGGCGGCGCACCGGCCTTGCGGCGGATCACGATGTCACCGTTCGGCAGCCGCTCGGGCGGCTCGTAATTCTTCACGTCATCGACCAGTGCCATCAGCCGCTCGAGCTCGGGACCCAGCTTGCGCGCCGCCTCCTCGATCCCTGCGGTCATCTCGTCGACCTGCGGCCCGATCTCCTCGATCAGCCCGCGCAGGAACAGCCGCGCGCCCTGCTCGATCAGGCCCGGTGCCTCCTCCTCGGAGGCCGGAGGCTCGGCTCCGGGCCCGGCGGGCGCCTCCTCGGCCAGCGCCGGGGTCAGGGTAAGGCTGCCCAGAAGGGCGATGAGAGCAATCCGGTTCATGCCCCCGATATGGGGGCTCAGATCGGAATGTCCACCGTCACCGGGAAATGATCCGACGCCTGCAGCAAGGCTTCGCGCAACTCTGGCGTGCGATAGCAGACCGGGTCGTCGAACGGGTGCCAGATCCGCCAGGCCGGATCGTCGGCACACAGGTCGGGCGACAGCAGCACATAGTCGAGCATCGCCGAGAAATACTGATGCGCCTCGGGCAGCCAGAACCGCGCCGAGGCGGGCTGCGCGGCGAGCGAATGGCCACCATGGCGCAGCCGCGCATGCGGATCGCGCATCCGCCGCTCGGGCGGGCTCCCCTCGCCCACCGCGATCTCGAGCCCCGAACGGCCGAACAGCTGCTCGTATTCGTCAAGCCCCGGCCCGTCGTTGAAATCGCCAAGCACGATCAGGCTGTCGCCCGCATCGAGATGCGCGTCGATGCGCCGGCGCAACCAGATGCACTGGGCCAGCTGCTTGCGACGGTTCTCGATCGCGATCCGCACCTCGGAGGTCGGATCGACCTCGCCATGCGGCGCCTTCGACTTGATGTGCACGCCGATCAGCCGCACCGTCTTGCCCGCCCTGGTGGTCAGCGCCACCTCGAGCGGCGGCTTCGAGAAGGTCACGGTGTCGAGCGTGTCGTCGATGTCGAGGTCGATCTTCAGGCTGCGGTCGAAGCGCGGGCAGTCCTCGGTGCCCTCCTGCGGATCGAAGACGGCGCTCACCGCATCGGGGTCATAGAGCAGCGCGATTTGCTGCTGCGTCTCGTTAGAGAAGCCGATCAGCGCGCGACGCTGGCGCAGGTTGAAATAGGCGGCAAAGCTTTCCAGCATCGGCACCGTCTTGCGCCGGGAATTGTCGTCGGGCGCCTCGACGATCAGCACCGCATCGGCATTGATCGCGGTGAAGACGATGCCAAGCCCGCCGAGCTGCTGCGCCCGCGTCACGTTGTAGCGCGACGACCACTGATCGTCGTCGAGCAACCGGCCGCGTCGGTCGAAGAGATTGGTGAACCACTCGACGTTATAGGTGGCGATCCGCATCCCTGCCCCTTGCCTGCAGATCGTCCCAGGCGCGGTTCAGCGCCACCACCCGCGCCTCGGCCAGCCGCACCGCCTCCTCTGGCAGGCCGCGCGCGATGGCACGGTCGGGATGGGCCTCGCGCACCAGATCGCGCCAGCGCGCCCGCACCTCGGGCAGCGGCGTGCCGGGCGGCAGTTCGAGCACGGTCCAGGGGTCGGGCTCGGCATCGGGCACGAAAGCAGCGCGCAACGCGGCAAAGCAGCAGTCCTCGAGCCCGAAGATCCGCGCCACCTCCTGCAGGAAGGCGTCCTCGCCCTCGTGATAGCTGCCGTCGGCCATGGCGATGGCAAACAGCCCCTCGAGCAGGTCCTTCAGCACCGGATTGCCCGGCCCGAACATCGCCGCGATCTTGCGCGCATAGGCATCGAAGCCCGCGACATCGGTGCGCGCCATGTCGAAGACCCGCGCCGCATTCGCCTCCTCGCCCGGCGGGATCTGGAAGATGCGCCGGAAGGCCGCGACCTCGTCGCGCGTCACCTGCCCGTCGGCCTTCGCCATCTTCGCACCGAGCGCGATCACCGCGATGGTGAAGGCGACTGAGCGCTCGGGCGGGCTGCGCAGCTGATCGAAGACAGATGACAGCCCCTCGCCCCGCGTGAGGGCGCTGACCGCCGCTGCGATGCGGCCCCAGAGGGAAAGCGGCTTGTCCATGGCCCGATCCTACCCGTTCCGCCGCGCCAATGCACCCGCTCCGCATCCGCCCGCCCCGGAAATCGGCCGCCTGCCGCCGGCGCGGGAGCAGAGCGGCGCGGCGCGGATCGCCGCGGCTCCTGTTCCGGCGCGACACTGCCCGTTGCCTGCCGGCTGTGCAATCCCGCTTTTTCCGATGTCCAAAGCCGGTTTTCGCCATCACAGGGTTGAAATCCGACCCCTTTCACGCCCATTTGCGGGGGGACTATTCCAAAAACGACCGAGGGGACAGGATGAAGGCGCTACTTCGTATCGAGAAACTTTTTCAGCACGAGGCGGCAGGCGGGATTGTCCTGATGCTGGCGACGGTGCTCGCCTTCCTGACCGCGAATTCGAGCCTGTCGACGCTCTACACCAATGTGCTGGATACGAAGTTCTCCGTCCTTCTGGGCGATGACGGCCTGTCCAAGCCGCTGATCCTGTGGATCAACGACGGTCTGATGGCGGTGTTCTTCCTGCTGGTCGGGCTCGAACTCAAACGCGAGGTCGTCGAGGGCCGGCTGAAGAAACCCGCGAATGTGGTGCTGCCCGGGGTGGCGGCGCTTGGCGGCATGCTCGCCCCGGCGCTGATCTTCCTCGCCTTCAACTGGAGCGATGCGGCCAATGCCAAGGCCTGGGCAATCCCGACCGCGACCGACATCGCCTTTGCCGTGGGCGTCGTCGCGCTCCTTGGCACCCGGGTGCCGGCGGGGCTGAAGATCTTCCTGCTCACCCTCGCCATCCTCGACGACCTCGGCGCGATCCTCGTCATCGCGATCTTCTACACCGAACATCTGAAGACGCATTACCTGCTGCTTGCGCTGATCCCGCTCGCGCTGATGCTGCTGCGCAACCTGACCGGTGGTCACCGCCTGGCGCCGACGCTGCTGCTCGGTGCGGTGCTCTGGGTGCTGGTGCTGAAATCGGGCGTGCACGCGACGCTCGCGGGCGTCGTCACCGCCTTCTTCATCCCGCTCAAGGACCGCTACGGCAAATCGCCCGCGCATTCGCTCGAACATGCGCTGCACCCTTACGTGATGTTCCTGATCGTGCCGATCTTCGCCTATGCGAATGCCGGGGTGAACCTCTCGGGCATGGGCATCGGCGATCTGTTCCAGCCGCTGCCGCTCGGCATCGCGCTCGGCCTCGTGCTCGGCAAGCAGCTCGGCGTCTTCGGCGCGACCTGGGCGATGGTGAAACTTGGCGTCGCCCGCCTGCCCGCCGCCACCTCCTGGGTGCAGCTCTACGGCATCGCCTGCCTCGCCGGCATCGGTTTCACCATGTCGCTCTTCATCGGCTCGCTGAACTTCGAGACCGACGACAAGATGAACGCGGTGCGGATGGGGGTGCTTGCGGGCTCGCTGATCTCGGCGGTGCTCGGCTATGCGGTGCTGCGCCTCGCAAGGACCGATCCCAATGCCGCGGACGAGGAAGAGGACGCCTGAGGCGCACCCGGGACGGGGCGCACGCGCCCGTCCCGCTTCCAATCGCCCGAAATATCCCGGGGGGTGAATTTGCTGAAAGCAAAGAGGGGGGCAGCGCCCCCCTCTTCTCGTTTCGGATGCCGTGCCGCCCTCAGGTACGGGTGGAGCGGATGATGTCGAGGATCTCGCGTGCCGCGGCCGGGATGTTGGTGCCGGGCCCGAAGATCGCCTTCACGCCGGCGGCCTTGAGGAAATCATAGTCCTGCTGCGGAATCACGCCGCCGCAGATCACGATGATGTCGCCCGCGCCCTTTTCCTTCAGCGCCTCGATCAGCTTCGGCGCCAGCGTCTTGTGGCCCGCGGCCTGCGACGAGATGCCGACGACATGCACGTCGTTGTCGATCGCGTCCTGCGCCGCCTCTTCCGGGGTCTGGAACAGCGGCCCGACGTCGACGTCGAAGCCGATGTCGGCAAAGGCCGTGGCGATCACCTTGGCGCCGCGGTCGTGGCCGTCCTGCCCCATCTTCACGACGAGCATGCGCGGACGGCGGCCTTCTTCCTCGGCGAAGGTCTCGACGTCCTTCTGGATCTGCTCGAAGCCCGCGTCGCCCTCATAGGCCGCGCCATAGACACCGGCGAGCGTCTTCACCTCGGCCCGATGCCGGCCGAACACCTCTTCCATCGCCATCGAGATCTCTCCAACCGAGGCGCGTGCCCGCGCCGCATCCACCGCGGCCTCGAGCAGGTTGCCGCCTTCCTTGGCGCGCCGGGTGATCTCGGCGAGCGCCGCCTGGCAGACCGCCTCGTCCCGCGTCGCCCGCATCTTGGTCAGCCGCGCGATCTGCGCCTCGCGGACCTTGACGTTGTCGATGTCGAGAATGTCGATCGGCTCTTCCTTGGCGAGACGATACTTGTTCACGCCGACGATCACTTCCTCGCCGCGGTCGATCATCGCCTGGCGCTTGGCCGCCGATTCCTCAATCTTCAGCTTCGGCATGCCCGAGGCCACGGCCTTGGTCATGCCGCCCATTTCCTCGACTTCCTCGATCAGCTTCCACGCCTCGTCGACCAGCTGCGCGGTCAGGCTTTCGACGTAGTAGCTGCCCGCGAGCGGATCGACGACATGGGTGATGCCGGTCTCTTCCTGCAGGATGAGCTGGGTGTTGCGCGCGATGCGGGCCGAGAATTCGGTCGGCAGGGCGATCGCCTCATCGAGCGCGTTGGTGTGCAGCGACTGCGTGCCGCCAAGCGCCGCCGCCATCGCCTCGTAGGCGGTGCGCACGACGTTGTTGTAGGGGTCCTGCTCCTGCAGCGACACGCCCGAGGTCTGGCAGTGGGTGCGCAGCATCGAGGAGCCCGGCTTCTTCGGGTTGAACTCGGCCATGACGCGCGACCACAGCAGACGCGCGGCGCGCAGCTTCGCGACTTCCATGAAGAAGTTCATGCCGATCGCGAAGAAGAACGACAGACGGCCGGCGAAGGCGTCAACGTCCATTCCGCGGGCAAGCGCCGTGCGGACATATTCGCGGCCGTCGGCGATGGTGAAGGCAAGCTCCTGCACCAGGTTCGCGCCGGCTTCCTGCATATGGTAGCCCGAGATCGAGATCGAGTTGAACTTCGGCATCTCGTTCGAGGTGTATTCGATGATGTCCGCGATGATCCGCATCGAGGGTTCGGGCGGATAGATATAGGTGTTGCGGACCATGAACTCCTTGAGGATGTCGTTCTGGATCGTGCCCGAGAGCTTCTCGCGCGGCACGCCCTGCTCCTCGCCGGTGACGATGAAGTTCGCCAGCACCGGGATCACGGCGCCGTTCATCGTCATCGAGACCGAGACCTTTTCGAGCGGAATGCCGTCGAACAGGATCTTCATGTCCTCGACCGAGTCGATCGCCACACCGGCCTTGCCGACGTCGCCCACCACGCGCGGGTGATCGCTGTCATAGCCGCGGTGCGTCGCGAGGTCGAAGGCGACCGAGACGCCCTGCTGCCCGGCGGCCAGCGCCTTGCGGTAGAAGGCGTTGCTCTCCTCGGCGGTCGAGAAGCCCGCATATTGCCGGATCGTCCAGGGGCGGCCGGCATACATCGTGGCGCGCACGCCGCGGGTGAAGGGCGAGAAGCCCGGCAGAGTGCCCAGATGCGGCAGCTCTGCGGTGTCCTCCTCGGTATAGAGGGGCTTCACCTCGATCCCTTCGAGCGTGTTCCAGGTCAGGCTGTCGAGCGGCCGGTCCTTGAGCTCCTTCTGGGCAAGTTTGGCCCAATCCTCTTTCTTGTTCGTCATCGAACGATCCCTTCTCTCAGCACCGCCCGGCCGGGGCCGGGTGGCGTCCCTTCAACCCTGCAGCCGCGGCGACGCCTTGCGCCACGGTCACGCTCCTCACCCCGGCCCCGTCAACGGGCGGCCGGAAAATCCTTCGCCCCCCGCGCCGGGCCATGGCCCCCACGCCGGCAAGCCCCTATAGTTGCCCCGAGGAGGCCCCGCATGAGACCCCGCATCAGACCCTTGTGCCTTTTGGCAGCAGCATCTTTCGCGCTGATGACGGTGCTGGCCCCGGCCCGTGCCGAAGACACCGCCGACACCCCCGCGGCCGCGCCGGCCTTCGCCCCGGTCCCCGGGGCCGAAGCCGATCTTGCCACGTATGTCTGGAAAAAGCGCCCCGTCGTTGTCTTTGCCGACAGCACGGCCGACCCGGCCTTCGCCGAACAGATGGCCGCGATTGCGGCGCGCTGGCCGGAACTGGCCGCGCGCGACGTCGTCGTCATTACCGACACCACGCCCGAACCGATGAGCGCACTGCGCCGCAAGCTGCGCCCGCGCGGCTTCTCGCTGGTGCTGATCGAGAAGGACGGCACCATCGCGGCCCGCAAGCCCCTGCCCTGGAACGGGCGCGAGATCATCGGCGCGATCGACAAGATGCCGATCCGGCGCGAGGAGATCCGGCGCGGCGCCGGCAGCGGCATGACCACGGGATACTGACCCGAAAAGAACACCGGGGGCCTTACGGCCCCGCGGCAGGTCGGAATGCATGCGCCGGCGGCCGCCGGGGCGGCGGGGCACTCGGCCCCCCTCCTCCGCGGCGACCGCCGTTGCATCATTCGAACTCCATGATGATGTCGTCGACCTTGAGCGAGGCGCCGGGCGCCGCGTTGATCTTCTTCACCACGCCCGCACGCTCGGCCTTGAGGATGTTCTCCATCTTCATCGCCTCGACGGTGGCCAGCGCCTGACCTTCCTGCACCTCCTCGCCCTCGGCGACCGAGATCTTCACGATCAGGCCGGGCATCGGGCAGAGCAGGTACTTCGAGGTGTCCGGCGGCAGCTTCTCGGGCATCAGCTGGGCCAGCTCGTGGGCGCGCGGGGTGCGGATGTGCACCTTCAGATCCGCGCCGCGCACACGCACGCGGAAGCCCATCGGGATCAGCCCGATCTTCAGCACCAGCGGGTGGCCGCCGACGTCGAGGGTGGCGAGCGAATGGCCCGGCACCCAGTCCGAGGTGACGCGCTTGTGGCCGCCGTCATCCTCGAAGGTGATGGTCGATCCCTCGTGATCGGCTGCAACGTTCAGATGGTATTCGCGGCCCTGCAGCGTCACCACCCATTCGTCGCCGACCTTGCGCTCGTGATTGCCGAGCGTGCCCGAAATCCGCGACTGCCGGATCTCGGTGACGCGGTTCATCGCCGCGACGGCGGCCGCCACGTTGCGCAGCGTCTCTTCGTCGAGCTCGACGCCGTGGAAGCCGTCCGGATATTCCTCGGCGATGAAGGCGGTGGTGATGTTGCCCTTGATGAAGCGGTCATGCTCCATCACCGCCGCGACGAAGGGCAGGTTGTGGCCGATGCCCTCGACCTCGAAGGTGTCGAGCGCAAGCCGCATCTCCTCGATCGCCTCGAGGCGCGTCGGCGCCCAGGTGCAGAGCTTGGCGATCATCGGGTCATAATACATCGAGATCTCGCCGCCCTCGAACACGCCGGTGTCGTTGCGCACGATGCCACCGCGCGGCGTCGGACCTTCGACCGGCGGACGGTACTTGGTCAGCCGGCCGATCGACGGCAGGAACTTGCGATAGGGGTCTTCGGCATAGAGCCGGCTTTCGATCGCCCAGCCGTTGATCTTCAGATCCGCCTGCTTGAACGGCAGCTCGCGGCCATAGGCGACGTTGATCATCTGCTCGACGAGGTCGACGCCGGTGATCAGTTCGGTGACCGGATGTTCCACCTGCAGGCGGGTGTTCATCTCGAGGAAGTAGAAGTTCTTGTTCCCGTCGACGATGAATTCCACGGTGCCGGCCGAGGTGTAGCCCACGGCCTTCGACAGCGCGACGGCCTGCTCGCCCATCGCCTTGCGCGTCGCCGGGTCGAGGAAGGGCGAGGGCGCCTCTTCGATGACCTTCTGGTTGCGGCGCTGGATCGAGCATTCACGTTCGTGCAGATAGACGCAGTTGCCGTGCTTGTCGCCGAGCACCTGGATCTCGATGTGGCGCGGCTGGGTCACGAACTTCTCGATGAAGATGCGGTCGTCGCCAAAGCTCGACGCGGCCTCGTTCTTCGAGCTTTCAAAGCCTTCGCGGGCTTCCTGCTCGTTCCAGGCGATGCGCATGCCCTTGCCGCCGCCGCCGGCCGAAGCCTTGATCATCACCGGATAGCCGATCTCGTTCGAGATCTTCACCGCTTCCTCGGCGTCGGCAATCAGGCCCATGTAGCCCGGAACGGTCGAGACGCCGGCTTCCTTGGCCAGCTTCTTCGAGGTGATCTTGTCGCCCATCGCCTCGATCGCGGTCGAGGGCGGCCCGATGAAGACGACGCCTTCCTTCTCCAGTGCCTCGGCGAACTTCATGTTCTCGGACAGGAAGCCGTAGCCCGGATGCACCGCTTCGGCGCCGGTCTTGCGGATCGCGTCCATGATCTTGTCGATCACGATATAGGACTGGTTCGCCGGCGACGGGCCGATATGCACCGCCTCGTCGGCCATCTTCACGTGCAGCGCGTTCGCATCGGCGTCGGAATAGACGGCGACCGTCTTGATCCCCATCTTGCGCGCCGTCTTGATCACGCGGCAGGCGATCTCGCCGCGGTTTGCGATCAGGATTTTCTTGAACATGTCAGTCCCTTCCCTCCAGGCGCGGGATACCGTTCCGCGCCTTCTCAACATGATTGGTGATGTGATCCCCGAGAACGCACAATGCCACCGGGGGCTGTCCCCCGGTGGCATTGCAGGTCGGATGGCGTCGAGCGGCCGCGCCGGGGCGGGCCGTCAGAACGGTCTCAGTAGCCGCGCTTGTTGCACAGGCCCACGTCGTCGCACAGCGCGCCGCCGGCCGCGCCGATCGCCGCACCGGCGATCGCGTTGTTGTCGGTCGCATCGGCGACGACGGCACCCGCCGCGGCGCCGGCAAGGGCGCGCTGGCCGTCGGTTTCCATGCAGCCGGCCAGAGCGGCACCAGCGAGCAGGGCGAGAAGAATCGGGGATTTGCGCATGTCGGAACACTGCCTCCGTCAGGGGTTGTTATTGCGACGGAACCTAACGCAAGTCCGAGGGAAGAAAAGTGCGATTCGCACCCCTTCCCCCCGCCATCGGCAAGCCGCCGCCGACGCATCACGCGATCGACAAGACCGCACCGACCGGCACCGGAACGCGACTGCGGTCCGGCCGCGAGGCCGAACCGCGACGTCAGGGAAGGGGTAGGGACGTGAGACCGGCAGCCCGACTGGAACCAGGCTCCGGCCATGGGATCAGACTGCGCCGCCCGCCCGGCTTTGGCAAAGCCATTCCGCCCGGCGAAACACCGGTCGGCGGCAAGCTGCCCATCGCGCGGGGGGATCGGCGTGCTCATGCCCAGTCGTCCTCCTCGTCACCGTCCCAGCTGAACGCCTCGGGATCGGCAAAGACCTCGGGGAACGAGGCTTGCGCGCGTTTCACGTCGATCTGCAGCAACTGGTCGTAAGAGGCCGGGTCGAACGGTTCCGCGGCGGCCACGACCTCGCGCCCGATCAGCCAGCTCAGCCGGCCGGCGTCGAGATTGCCGCGCTCGAACGGTTCTTCGCCGAAATGGTTCCACAGCGCGGCCATGAAGCCGGCATCTGCCCGGCGGTCGGCCGGGGCGCGATCCTTGTAGCGTTCGCGCCGGATGATCTTGGTCGGGCCTTCCTTGTTCGCCCGCCGGATCGTGAAATGATAGTCTGTGCCGGGCAAACGCCCGGGAAATCCGCGATGTTTCAGCATGTTCTGCCCTCCTGGCGGACCAGTTCGCACGTCCGCGCGCCCGAAGGCAACCACTGCGATGCGCAGAGGGAGGGCCGCCGGTCGCCGTGGCGCAGGGCCTGGGCGACCGACGAAAGGCCGGGGGCGGCAGCGACGCCCCGCCCCCGGATCAGATCACTTGTACTTGCCGGTGTAGGTCGGTTCGGTCGTGACGGCCGGAGCGACCGGCTCGGTCTTCGGGGCGCAGGCGGCGACGAAGGCGAGCAGAGCAACAGCGATGAGAGCTTTCGACATTTTGTTCTCCAATGGGGCTGGAGCTGCCGCGACGCAATATGCCGCGGTTCCTTTTCCCCGATCATGCCAAGAGCCGGATGATTCCGGCCCGCCGTCACAATATCTTGCGATTTCAGAGCGAAGAAGTGGCAAGATGCAATCGGCTGCGGATGTGGCGCCGCCGCATCAGCCTGATGCACGCGCGCCACGGCGCAGGTCTGCGGCCGGCGCGACGCCTGTGCGCCCGCCCCCTGCCCTGCTTTCCGGCTCCTCCCGCCACGCATCAGAACAACTCCCAAACGCAGGCCCCATCCTCAATGGAATAGGCCTCGAAATATTGCACCGCCTCGTCATCGGTCTCGCCGAAGGGGACAAGCCGGTCCGACAGGCTGATGACGATCTGCGCCGGCCTCGGCCCGACTTCGGGCACGCGCGGCAAGGCGAATCCATCACACAGGGCCTGCATGTCCGCCTCGGCCGCCTCCTGCGAGACCGGGCTCCCGCCCCCGATGGCGGGAGCGAGGAAGCGGAACCGCAAGGTCAGCCCGGCGGGCCCCTGCGAATCCCGGATCGTCTCGATCCAATGCACCTCCTCGCCGGAAGGCACTGGAACCGGCGCGCCGCTCCCCGCCACCTCGGCGGAGGCGGGCCGGGCAAGCGCAATCCCGGTCAGGATGGCGACTGCCACCCTGCTCAGGCGTTGCAACTGCCCGGCCGCGCGCCCCATTCCGCGCCCCTCAGAGCGGAATGTTGTCGTGCTTTTTCCAGGGGTTCGCGAGCTTCTTCGAGCGCAGCGAGGCGAAAGCCCGGGCGACACGGCGACGGGTCGAATGCGGCTGGATCACCTCGTCGATGAAGCCACGCTCGGCCGCCACGAAGGGGTTCGCGAAGCGGTCCTCGTAGTCCTTCGTGCGCGCCGCGATCTTCTCGGCATCGCCCAGTTCCGAGCGATAGAGGATCTCGACCGCGCCCTTGGCGCCCATCACCGCGATTTCCGCGGTCGGCCAGGCATAGTTGAAATCGCCGCGCAGGTGCTTCGAGGCCATCACGTCATAGGCGCCACCATAGGCCTTGCGGGTGATGACGGTGACCTTCGGCACCGTCGCCTCGCCATAGGCGAAGAGCAGCTTCGCGCCGTGCTTGATGACACCGCCGTATTCCTGCGTGGTGCCGGGCAGGAAGCCGGGCACGTCGACGAAGGTCAGGATCGGGATCTCGAAGGCGTCGCAGAAGCGCACGAAGCGTGCGGCCTTGCGGCTGCTGTCGATGTCGAGGCAGCCCGCCAGAACCATCGGTTGGTTCGCGACGACACCCACGGTCTGGCCCTCGATGCGGATGAAGCCGGTGATGATGTTGCCGGCGAAGTCCTTCTGGATCTCGAAGAAATCGCCCTCGTCGGCGATCTTCAGGATCAGCTCCTTCATGTCGTAGGGCTGGTTCGGGTTCGCCGGGATCAGGGTGTCGAGGCTTTCCTCGACGCGTTTCACGTCATCGAAGAACGGCCGCACCGGCGCCTTCTCGCGGTTCGACAGCGGCAGGAAGTCGATCAGGCGGCGGGTCTCGGCGATCGCCTCGACGTCGTTCTCGTAGGCGCCATCGGCGACCGAGCTCTTGCGGGTGTGAGTCGAGGCGCCGCCCAGTTCCTCGGCGGTGACGATCTCGTTCGTCACGGTCTTCACCACGTCGGGACCCGTCACGAACATGTAAGACGAATCCTTCACCATGAAGATGAAGTCGGTCATCGCCGGCGAATAGACCGCGCCACCGGCGCAAGGCCCCATGATCAGCGAGATCTGCGGCACCACGCCCGAGGCCATGATGTTCTTCTGGAAGACCTCGGCATAGCCCGCGAGCGAGGCGACGCCTTCCTGGATGCGGGCCCCGCCCGAATCGTTCATGCCGATCACCGGCGCGCCGTTCTGCAGCGCCATGTCCATGATCTTGCAGATCTTTTCGGCGTGGGTTTCGGAGAGCGAACCGCCGAACACGGTGAAGTCCTGCGAGAAGACATAGACCATGCGGCCGTTCACCGTGCCCCAGCCGGTGACCACGCCGTCGCCCGACACATGCTCGGCTTCCATGCCGAACTCGGTGCAGCGGTGCGTCTTGAACATGTCGAATTCTTCGAACGAGCCTTCGTCCAGCAGCAGTTCGATACGCTCACGCGCGGTCAGCTTGCCCTTCTTGTGCTGGGCGTCGATGCGGCGCTGCCCGCCGCCAAGACGCGCAGCCGCGCGCCGATCTTCAAGCTCGCTCAGGATATCTTTCATGGGGTCCCCTCCGACGTTTGGCGCACCCTATACTTGCGCAAGATTATTACAAAGCGGATTTGCGAAAATTTGCAAATTGTTGGCAGCGCCATGCGTGCGAATTGCATATTCGCGAACTCCAGCGCCGACTCCTCCCGCCTTCCGCTTCGACCTGACGCAAGGTGATCCTGCCGGAAAGGACATGCAACCCCTTGCTTGCGGGCCTTTCCCGGCCGTTGCAAAGCCTCTGGCGAGGGCGGCGCCGGCGCGCTAAGCCGGGCCGTCCCTCCCGTCGCAGGTCCGCCATGTCGCTTCCCGCTCCGCTCATCACCGTGCTTCTGCTCACCGCCTCGAACCTGTTCATGACGGTCGCCTGGTATGGCCATCTGCGCTTCAAGTCGGCGCCGCTGATCGTCGCGATTCTGGTCAGCTGGGGCATCGCCTTCTTCGAATACCTGCTGCAGGTGCCGGCGAACCGGATCGGCTATGGCGCCCTGTCGGCGGCGCAGCTGAAGACCATCCAGGAGGTGATCTCGCTCACCATCTTCGTGCTGTTCAACGCCGTCTGGCTGGGCGAGGCGATCACCTGGCGCACCGTGGCGGGCTTCGTGCTGATCGTCGCGGGCGTCGCGGTGATCTTCACCGGCCGCAGCTGAGCGCCCCCCTGCCCCCGAGCACGGCTCTTGTGCCGACACATTTCCGCGATGGACAAAGCCCGCCCCGGCCCCTAGCGCTGAGCCATGGCCTTTCTGAACCGTCGCTCCCCGCCCAATATCGTCACCCTCGTGCTCGTCTCCGGGCTCGCGGCGCTCAGCATGAACGTGTTCCTGCCCTCGCTGACCGGCATGGCACGGCATTTCGGCGTGGACTACGCGGTGATACAGCTGGCGGTCTCGGCCTATCTCGGGGTCTCGGCGCTCCTGCAACTGGTGATCGGGCCGATCTCCGACCGCTTCGGCCGGCGCCGGGTGCTGATCGCGGTCTATGCCATCTTCACCCTCGCCTCGCTCGGCACGCTGCTGGCGCCCTCGGCCGAGACCTTCCTGGCCGCGCGCTTCGCGCAGGCGGTGATCGCCACCTCCTTCGTGCTCTCGCGCGCCGCGGTGCGCGACATGTTCCCGGGGCCCGAAGCCGCCTCGATGATCGGCTATGTCACCATGGGCATGGCGCTGGTGCCGATGGTCGGGCCGGTGGTCGGCGGCTTTCTCGATGTCACCTTCGGCTGGCGGGCAAGCTTCCTGCTGCTCTTCGTTCTAGGCGCGCTCACCCTTGCCCTTGTCTGGGCCGATCTGGGCGAGACGCTGAGCGCCGGGGGCGTGCCCTTCCGCGACCAGCTGGCGGGCTATCCGGTGCTGCTGCGCTCGCACCGCTTCTGGGGCTACAGCCTGTCCGCGGCACTCGCCTCGGCGGTCTATTTCGCCTATCTCGGCGGCGCCCCCTTCGTCGGCGCGCAGGTCTTCGGGCTCAGCCCGGCCGAGGTCGGCTATTTCTTCGCCGTCCCCGCAGGCGGCTATGTGATCGGCAATTTCCTCTCGGGCCGCTTCGCCACGCGCCTCGGCATGGACCGGATGGTGCTGATCGGCACCGCCTTCGCCACTGCCATTCTCGCGCTCTCGCTCGCGGCCGAGGCGGCGGGCCTGCACCACCCGGTGATCTTCTTCGGCACCGTCGGGCTGACCAGCATCGGCAACGGGCTGTCGCTGCCCTCGGCCAATGCCGGGCTGATGACCGTCCGCCCGGAACTCGCCGGCACTGCCTCGGGCCTTGGCGCAACGCTGACCATCGGCGGCGGCGCCATCGCCTCCTCGGTCGCGGGGCTGATCCTCGGCCCGGGCACCGGGGCGCTGCCGCTCGTCGTGCTGATGGCCGCGTGCTCGGCCGGCTCGGTCGCCGCGATCGGCTGGGTCCATCTGCGCCGACGCCGCGTCCTCGGGATTTGACGTCAAACCTTTGCAAAGCTAGGACTGGCTTTGCAAAGGGAGGGGCGCGATGGCGACTCAGAAACTCTACGCCGGGGTGAAGCTGCGCGAGACGCGGGCGCGACTCGGTCTGACGCAGAAGGCCTTCGCCGACCGGCTGGGCGTTTCGCTGCCCTATCTGAACCAGATGGAGAACAACCACCGCCCGGTCTCGGCCACGGTGGTGCTGGCGCTGGCGGGCGAATTCGGTCTCGACGTGACCGAACTGTCGGCCGGCGATGCCGAGCGGCTGGTCAGTGACATGCGCGAGGCGCTCGCCGACCCGGTCTTTGCCGATGGCGCACCGCCGCTTGCCGATCTGCGCCTGACCGCCTCGAATGCGCCGGCGCTGGCGCGGTCGTTTCTCGAGCTGCACCGCGCCTATCGCCAGGCACATGAACGGCTCGCCTCGCTGGACGAGGCTTTGGGCCGCGAAGGCGCGCAGACGGTCGTCAGCCCCTGGGAAGAGGTGCGCGACTTCTTTCACTATTGCGACAATTACCTCGATGCGGTCGATCGCGCGGCCGAGCGCTTTTCCTGCCCGAATGGCAACCGATTGGACCCGGTTTCCCGGGCCGTCGAGGTGCTGGCGAAGCGCGGCGTCGACGTGCAGTTTTCCGACATCTCGGCGCTGCGCAGCCGCGAGGGCGAGACGCTGCGCATCTCCTCGCATGCCGGGCGCCCGACACAGGCCTTCCAGCTCTTGCACCAGGTCGCGCTGATCACCCAGAACGAACTGATCGACGCCACGCTCGACCTCGCGCGATTCCAGTCCGAGACCTCGCGCGCCATCGCCAAGATCGGGCTCGCCAACTATTTCGCCGGCGCCGCGCTGATGCCCTACCGTGCCTTTCTCGAGGCCGCGCAGGACACCCGCCACGATCTCGAGCGTCTTGCCGACATCTTCGGCGCCTCGATCGAGCAGGTGGCGCACCGGCTCTCGACGCTGCAGCGGCCGGGCGCGAAGGGCATCCCGTTCTTCTTCGTCCGCGTCGATCAGGCCGGCACGATCACCAAGCGCCACTCGGCGACCCGGCTGCAATTCGCCCGCTTCGGCGGCGCCTGCCCGCTGTGGAACGTGCATCAGGCCTTCGAGACGCCGACCCGCTTCCTGCGCCAGTTGGCCGAGACCCCCGACGGCGTGCGCTATCTGTGCCTGGCGCGCGATGTGTCGAAATCGGGCGGCTCCTTCACCGCGCCGGTGCGGCGCTATGCGATCTGCCTCGGCTGCGAGGTCAGCCATGCCCGCGGCCTCGTCTATGCCGACGACATGGAGCTGACCAACCCCCGCGCCTATCAGCCGATCGGCATCTCCTGCCGGATCTGCGAGCGCAAGGATTGCCACCAGCGCTCGGTGCCGCCACTGGAACGGCGGCTGCGCGTCGACCCGGACCGCCGCGGCCTGCTGCCCTACGACATCGCCTGAAACGAAAGGCCCCGGGTTTCCCCGGGGCCCTCTCGTTCCTCCCCGCCCCCTCAGGCGGTGGCGAGCATCCGCGCGATCTCATCCTTGATCGCGGCACGCTGCTTGCGCAACTCGACCTCGGCCAGCTCCTCGACCGGATCGACATGGGTTTCCGCACGATGCACACGGTCATTGATCGCGTCATAGTCTTCGAGCAGCTTCGCAAAGCGTGCATCCGCGCCCTTCAGCGCGCGCAGCTTCTCGATCTCGAACGGGAATTCTTCCTGCAGCGTGTGCGGCGTGTTGGACATCTGGCGTCTCCCTCTGTGAATTTCATCAAGAGCTTAGCGCGAGATCGCCCCACCTGCCTTGACCCGGGTCAAACCTGCGGCGGATTGCGCAACGCCGCCGCAATCTCGTCGAGCCGCCCCTCGAGTTCCTTGAACCGCCCCTCGATCGCCACCATCCGCATGTCGTCGATCTTCTCGTGCAACCGCATGATCTCCAGCTCGGATTTCAGGTTGACCTCATAGTCATGCGCCGCCGCCTCGCGGTCCTTCTCGGCCTGGCGGTTTTGCGACATCATGATCACCGGCGCCTGGAACGCCGCGACCATCGACAGGATCAGGTTGAGGAAGACGAAGGGGTAAGGGTCGGGCGGCGCCATCAGCAGCACCGCATTCAGCACCACCCAGACGACAAGCACGGCGAAGAACAGAAAGATGAAGGTCCACGACCCACCGAAGGCCGCCACCCGGTCGGCGACCCGCGCGCCAAGGCTGCCGTGCTCGACGCTCAGATCGCGCGAGATCGTCGCCTTCTCGGCCACCCGCTTCAGCACGCGCCGGTCGCGCTCGCTCAGCGCCTCGAGCGGCTTGCCCAGAAGGCGCTCGGCCAGCGCGCGCAACTTTGCATCCATGACAGTCTCCCGAAAGAACTGCCGGCAACTCTGCGCTGCGGCGCGGCCCTTGTCCACGCCGCCGTCGCGTGCCTCAGTCGCCGGCGTGGCGCCAGCCCGCGGCACGCGCCTCGGCCTCGGTGCAGAACCAGCGCTCACCCGTCGCGGTGTTGATCCGGGTCTTGGCATAGCTGCGGTCGTCCGGCAGGTGATAGATCCGCCCGCGCGACGAGATGTTGCCCTTGATCGCGCATCCCTTGGGCGCCGCCTGCACCGGCCGGGCGCCCGCGCGCACCGCGGCGGGGTTCTCGGCCGTGCCCGCCCAGATCCCGCGCTTCGCCGCCTTCGCCTGCCCCTCCTCGGCGACGTAGTCGAGCGAATAGCGGCGATAGGCGAAGGCCATGCCGTCGCGCACCATCGCCGCGCCAAGGTCGCGTCCGGCAACCGCACAGCGCGCCACAAGCCGGCCGTAGCGGTCCTGCTCCTCGCCCGAACAGCGCACCGCCCGGCCCTTGGTCAGATCGCGCAGCGCCTCGGTCGCGCGCGCGCCGCAAGCCCAGGGCCGGCCTGCCGCATCGGTGCAGCGCTGGTCATGCTCGGGCGCATCAATGCCGAAAAGCCGCACCCGCTCGCCGGAAATCTCCAGCGTGTCGCCGTCGATCACCCGCACCGGGCCGTCGAGCATCGCCCCGAAGGCCGGTCCGGCGCAGAGGGCAAGGAGTAAACAAAACCTGAACATGCCCCAGATATGGCGGAATGGCCCCGGGATGCAAGCCAGATCCTGTGGGGTTCCTCAGCGCTGCGCGTGGCCCCAGGCAGGGTTGAGCCAGGGCTCGAGGTTCTCGGCCGGAAGGCGCCGGCCCAGGATGTGATCTGCCATCTTCTCGCCGGTCATGATCGAAGGGCCGTTCAGGTTGCCATTGGTGATGCGCGGGAAGACCGAGCTGTCGGCGACGCGCAGCCCCCGCACCCCGATCACGCGCCCCTCCGGGTCGACCACCGCCATCGGGTCATCCGCCCGCCCCATCCGCGCGGTGCCGCAGGGGTGGAAGGCGCTCTCGGCATGCTCGCGGATGAAGCCGTCGATCTCGTCATCCGAGGCGACGGCCCGGCCCGGCTGGATCTCGTGCTTCACATGACCGGCCATCGCCGGCTGGGCAAAGATCTCGCGCGTCAGGCGGATGCACTTGCGGAATTCGGCCCAGTCGTCGGGGTGCGACATGTAGTTGAAGCGGATCACCGGGTTCTCGCGCGGATCGGCCGAGCGCAGCGTGACCGCCCCGCGCGACTTCGACCGCATCGGCCCGACATGGACCTGGAAGCCATGCCCCTCGGCCGCCGCGCGCCCGTCATAGCGCACCGCGATCGGCAGGAAGTGATACTGGATGTCGGGGTATTTCACCCCGGCGTCCGAGCGGATGAAACCGCAGGCCTCGAACTGGTTCGAGGCACCGAGGCCGCGCTTCGTCAAAAGCCATTGCGCGCCGATCGCCGCCTTGCCCCAGAGGTTCCAGTATTTGTAGAGCGTCACCGGCTGTTTTGCCGCGAACTGCATGTAGACCTCGAGGTGGTCTTGCAGGTTCGCCCCCACACCGGGCCGGTCCGCCACCACCGCGATGCCGTGTTCCGCGAGATGCG
Organism: Paenirhodobacter ferrireducens; assembly: GCF_004022265.1. Taxonomy (GTDB): domain Bacteria; phylum Pseudomonadota; class Alphaproteobacteria; order Rhodobacterales; family Rhodobacteraceae; genus Rhodobacter; species Rhodobacter ferrireducens. Next base: position 55,715 of record NZ_SAVB01000014.1, on the reverse strand, counting down.
CCGCCGGCCCGATGCCCGACAGCATCAACAACTTCGGCGTGTTGAGCGAGCTGGCCGCCAGCACCACCTCGGCACGCGCACGCAGCACCACGACCTTGCCGCCGCGCTCGTATTCGACGCCCACGGCGCGGCCGTCCTCGATCACCACGCGCCGCGCAAGGCCACGCAGGATGGTCAGATTGCCGCCCTTCAGCGCCGGCCGCAGATAAGCATTGGCCGCCGACCAGCGCCGCCCCTGCCAGATCGTCGCCTCCATCGCGCCGAAGCCTTCCTGCTGACGGCCGTTGTAATCGCCCGTCACCGGATAGCCGGCCTGCGCGCCGGCCTCGACGAAGGCGCCGAACAGCGGGTTCTCGCGCGGGCCACGGGTGACGTGGAGGGGGCCGGACTGGCCGCGCCAGGCGGCATCGCCGCCGTCATTGCCGCCGTGCCAGCTTTCCATGCGCTTGAAATAGGGCAGCACGTCGGCATAGCTCCACCCCGTCGCGCCGCTTTCCGCCCAATGGTCGAAATCGCAGGCGTGCCCACGCACGAAGACCATGCCGTTGATCGAGGACGAGCCGCCGATCACCTTGCCCCGCGGCGTCACCAGCGAGCGGTTGCCCAGCCCCGGCTCGGGCTCGCTCTTCATGCCCCAGTCGTAAAGCCCCATGTTCATCGGATAGGACAGCGCCGCCGGCATCTGGATGAACGGCCCTGCGTCCGAGCCGCCATGCTCGACGATCACCACCTTGTGCCCGGCCTCGGTCAGCCGATAGGCCAGCGCCGAACCACCCGAGCCCGCCCCGACGATCACATAATCCGGTTCCATCACGCATCCCTCCGGGCCCGGGGCCCCTGTTCATCTTGCCCGAAATACCTCGTGGGCCCCGGGGGCGGCGCCCCCCGGACGTCCCTGTCCCGGGCCACCGCTCAATAGGGGCTGTCGACCGGCCCGGTGCCGACGTAGACCGCCTTCACCTGGGTGTAATGCTCGACCGCCGCGCGCGAATTCTCGCGCCCGAGGCCAGAGGCCTTGACCGCCCCGAAGGGCATCTCGACCGGGGTCAGGTTGTAGGCGTTGATCCAGCAGGTGCCGGCCGCGAGCTGCCCGATCACCCGGTGCCCGCGGGCGAGATCGGCGGTGAAGACCCCCGCCGCCAGCCCGAATTCGGTGCCGTTCGCGCGGGCGATCACCTCTTCCTCGGTCTCGAAATCGAGCACCGCCATCACCGGGCCGAAGACCTCCTCGCGGGCAAGTGTCATGGTGTCGGTGACATCGGCGAAAACGGTGGGCTGCACGAAAAGCGGCCCCTCGTTGCCGGCGGACCCGCCGCAGACGAGCCGCGCGCCTTCGGCCTTTGCCTTCTCGATATAGCCCAGCACCTTGTCGTGCTGCGCGGCCGAGACCAGCGGGCCGAATTGCGTCTCGTCCGCCAGCGGATCGCCCGCGACGATCTTCGCGGTGCGCGCGGCAAGCCGGCTCAGGAACGCCTCCTTCACCGAGCGCTGCACGAAGACCCGCGTGCCGTTCGAGCAGATCTGCCCCGAGGAATAGAAATTCCCCAGCATCGCGGCGCCGACCGCGCTGTCGAGATCGGCGTCCTCGAAGACGATCAGCGGCGACTTGCCGCCCAGCTCCATCGTCACATGCTTCATCCCGGCGGCGGCCGCGGCATAGACCTTCGCCCCGGTCGGCACCGAGCCGGTGAGCGAGACCTTGGCGATTCGCGGATCGGTCGCCAGCGCCGCACCAACCTCGCCGCGCCCCTGCACGACGTTGAAGAGGCCCGCGGGCATCCCCGCCTCGATCAAAATCTCGGCAAGTTTCAGCGCGCCGAGCGGCGTGACTTCCGAGGGTTTGAACACCATCGCATTGCCGAGTGCGAGCGCCGGCGCGGCCTTCCAGCAGGCGATCTGGCTCGGGTAATTCCACGCGCCGATGCCGGCGCACACGCCCAGCGGCTCGCGAATCGTATAGGCGAAATCGCCACCCAGCGGGATCGTCTCGCCGGTCACCGTGGGCGCGAGCCCGGCGAAATACTCCAGCGCATCGGCGCCCGAGGGCCAGTCGGCGACGCGCGTCTCCTGGATCGGCTTGCCGGTGTCGAGGGTCTCGAGCAGCGCCAGTTCCTCGCTCCGCGCGCGGATGATCTCGACCGCCTTCATCAGCACCCGTGCCCGCTCGACCGGACGGCGCCGGCCCCACTCGGCCTGTGCCGCGACCGCTCCCGCAATCGCCGCCTCGAGCACCGCAGGCGTCGCCGCATGCAGCCGCGCGATGGTCTCGCCGGTGCCCGGATAGATCACCTCGATCGGCGCGCCGGCCGTGTCCTCGAGCCAGTCGCCATTGACGAAATGGCTTGCCTTCGGTTGTGCCTTCATTCCCGCACCTCCAGTTCTCGATCAAGATATTCCGTAACGATTTTGAGCGCATAGGCCCGGTCCGGCGCGCCATCGGCGAGCGCCGCGCGGATGTAGACGCCGTCGATCAGCGCGCCGAGGCCGCGCGCCACCGCCTCGGCCCGCGCGCCCACCAGCGGGCGCAGTTCGTGGCGCAGGTTCGAGCGCAGCCGGCGCTGATAGACCCGCAGCAGCCGGTACGCCTCGGGCAGGGTCTGCGCCAGAACGTAGAAGTTCAGCCAGGCCGAGATCGTCTCGCGGCGGAAGCTGCCGGGCGCGAAGCTGCCCGAGACGATCGCGCGCAGCCGGCTCTCGGCCGTCGTCGCGGTCGAGAGCGCGCCGCGCACCTCGGCGCCGTACAGCGTCAGGATCGAGCGCATCGCGGCAAGGAAGATCTGCTCCTTCGAGCCGAAGTAGTGATGCGCCAGCGCCGAGCTCATCCCCGCCCGCCGCGCAATCTGCGCAACCGTGACCTCAAGCGAGCCCGCCTCGCCCACTGTCTCGATCGTGGCTTTCACCAGTGCTGCCCGTCGAATAGGCTCTGCCCCCAGCTTCGGCATGGTTTGCGACCCACCTTGAAAAAAGTCCTTGCCATCCGGAGCTACAGGCAAGTTTATTGACTCGTCAATCAACAAAAACGCCTGACCCTGAATCTGGGCTACCAACGGGAGACCAACATGATCCTTCGTTCCCTTCTTCTGGCCGGCACCGCCACGCTCGCCCTTGCCTCGGGCGCCGTGGCTGCGGGTTGCGACAAGGTGACCTTCTCGGATGTCGGCTGGACCGACATCACCTCGACGACCGCGGTCGCCACCACCGTGCTGCAGGCCCTCGGCTACGAGACCGACATCAAGGTGCTCTCGGTGCCGGTGACCTATTCGGCGCTCGCCTCGGGCGACGTCGATGTGTTCCTCGGCAACTGGATGCCCTCAATGGAGGCCGACCTTGCCCCATACCGCGAGGACGGCACGGTCGAGACGGTGCGCACCAACCTGACCGGCGCGAAATACACCCTCGCCACCAATGCCGCAGGTGCCGCGCTCGGGATCAAGGACTTTGCCGATCTCGCCGCGCACAAAGCCGAGCTTGATGGCAAGATCTATGGCATCGAGCCGGGCAATGACGGCAACCGGCTGATCCTCGACATGCTCGAGGGCGACGCCTTCAAGCTGAAGGGCTTCGAGCTGGTCGAAAGCTCGGAACAGGGGATGCTCGCCCAGGTCGCGCGGGCCGACAAGGCCGGCAAGCCAGTGGTCTTCCTCGGCTGGGAACCGCACCCGATGAACGCCAATTTCAAGATGACCTATCTGGCCGGCGGCGACGACTTCTTCGGCCCCGATTTCGGCGGCGCGGTGGTCGACACCAACGTTCGCAAGGGCTATGTCACGGAATGCCCGAACGTCGGCAAGTTCCTGAAGAACCTTTCCTTCTCGCTGGCGATGGAAAACGAGATCATGGGCAAGATCCTCGACGGCGGAGAAGAGCCCGCCGCGGCCGCGAAGGAATGGCTTGCCGCCCATCCCGATGTCGCGACCCCCTGGCTTGACGGCGTGACGACCAAGGACGGCGGTGACGCCGCGGCCGCCGTCGCCGGCGCGCTGAAGTAAGCGCAGCACTCGCCGGCCCTTCCGGCCTCCGGAAGGGCCCCTCCATCCAACCGCGGCGAAGGGAGATCGCGCGATGGATTGGCTTACAGCCAACAAGATTCCGGTCGGCAAGGTGGCGAAGACCATCTTCGACTGGCTCAAGGACAATGCCGGCGGCTTCTTCGACACGCTTGCGGCGATGATGCAGGCGCTGATCGACGGCATCCTTTGGGTGCTCGAAACACCGCATCCGCTGATCGTGGCCGGGGTGTTCACGGCGATCACCTGGATCGTGCAGCGCAGCTGGCGCACCACCGCGCTGGTCGCCGCGGGCTTCCTGTTCATCCTCAATCAGGGCTACTGGAAGGCGACGATGGAGAGCCTGACGCTGGTGCTGTCGGCCTGTGTCGTGTGCATGGTCGTCGGCGTGCCGATCGGCATCGCCACCGCGCATCGCCCGCGCCTGTTCAAGGCGCTGCAGCCGGTGCTGGATCTGATGCAGACCCTGCCGACCTTCGTCTATCTGATCCCCGCGATCGTGTTCTTCGGCATCGGCATGGTGCCCGGGCTGATCGCCACGGTGATCTTCGTGCTGCCCGCGCCGATCCGGCTGACCCATCTCGGCGTCGTCTCGACCCCCGAATCGCTCCTCGAGGCAGCCCGCGCCTTCGGTGCCACGCCGCGGCAGGTGCTGTGGAAGGTGGAACTGCCCTATGCCACGCCGCAGATCATGGCGGGGCTGAACCAGACCATCATGCTGTCGCTGTCGATGGTGGTGATCGCCGCCCTCGTCGGCGCCAATGGCCTCGGCGTGCCGGTCGTGCGCGCGCTCAACTCGGTCAACACCGCGCTCGGCTTCGAGTCAGGCTTCATCATCGTCGTGGTCGCCATCATCCTTGACCGCATGCTGCGCCGGGAGGCCCGGAAATGAGCGATACCCCCCGTCGCATCGCCGTCGAATTCGACAAGGTCTCGATCGTCTTCGGCGACGCCCCGAAAACCGCCCTTCCGCTGATGGACGACGGCCAGAGCCGCGCCGAGGTGAAGAACGCCACGCGTCAGGTGCTGGGCGTGCATGATTGCTCGCTGAAGGTGGCCGAGGGCGAGATCCTCGTGCTGATGGGCCTCTCGGGCTCGGGCAAGTCGACGCTGCTGCGCGCGGTGAACGCGCTGAACCCGGTGGTGCGCGGCGAGGTGCGCATCCTCGACGCCGACAACGCGCTCACCTCGGTCACCCATGCCGATGCCGCGACGCTGCGCCGGCTGCGGCTCACGCGTGTCGCCATGGTGTTCCAGCAATTCGGCCTTCTGCCCTGGCGCACGGTGCGCGAGAATGTCGGCCTCGGGCTCGAACTCGCCGGGATGAAACCGGCCGAACGACAGGAAAAGGTCGATGCGCAGCTTGCCCTCGTCGGGCTCTCGGACTGGGCGAACCGCAAGGTCGGCGAGCTTTCGGGCGGCATGCAGCAGCGCGTGGGTCTTGCCCGCGCCTTCGCCACCGAGGCACCGATCCTGCTGATGGACGAACCCTTCTCGGCGCTCGATCCGCTGATCCGGGCCAAGCTTCAGGACGAACTTCTCGAGCTGCAGGCGAAACTGCACCGCACCATCATCTTCGTCAGCCACGACCTCGACGAGGCGTTCAAGCTTGGCAACCGGATCGCGCTGATGGAGGGCGGGCGGATCGTGCAATGCGGCAGCGCGCACGAGATCATCGCGAACCCGGTCGACGATTACGTCGCCGATTTCGTCGCGCACATGAACCCGCTCGGCGTGCTGACCGCCGGGGATCTGGCCGAACCGGGCCCGGCCGAGGGCACACCGCTTTCGCCCGACACGCCGGTGAAGACGGTGATGGAGCAGCTTTGCGCCGTCGATGCCGTGGCGATCGAGGGCGGGCGCCGGATCACCCGGCAAGGCGTGCTTGCCCGGCTCATCGCGCCGCAGGGCAGCGCCTCCGGCTGAGGGCCTGAGTATTTTTGCCAAGAAAAAGCCCCCCGTCCGCGTCCCGGACCGGGGGCTTTCCTGTTCGGACCGGGCTTTTTCTTGGCAAAAATACTCACGCGACGACCGGGACATGCGCCGGCCCGGGCGTTCAGACCTTGGTCTCGGGCACGCTTGGCGTGGCACGCCGCTTCAGCTGCGCCTCACGCCAGGTCATGTAGCTGATCGCGCCGATGATCAGCGCGCCGCCGAAAATGACCCAGGGGTCGATGCGCTCGCCAAAGAAGAGCGCCCCCGCCACCGCCGCCCAGACCAGCTGCAGGAAGGCCACCGGCTGGGTCACGGCGACCGGAGCCGCGGCAAAGGCGCGGGTCATGCAATAATGGCCGAGCGTTGCGAAAGCCGCGGTGGCACCAAGCCAGGCAACCTCGGCCAGTGTCATCGGCTTCCACACCGCAAGCGCGAAAGGCGCGAGGTAGAGCGTCACCATCACCGTCATCATCGCCACCACGACACTCGCCGGGGCGAGCGTCGTGAGCCGCTTCATCACCAGATAGGCGATGCCGAAGAAGAAGGCCGCGCACAGCTGGGCCAGATGGCCCGGTGCCACCTCGCGGATGCCGGGGCGCAGGATGATCAGCGCGCCGAGGATCGCCACGCCAACCGCCAGCCCACGCCGCCAGGCAAAGCCCTCGCCCAGAAGCAGCGCGCCGCCGATCGTCACCACGATCGGGTTGAGATAGCCGATCGCCGTGACATCGGCGATCGGGATCCGCGCCATCGCATAGAACCACAGCAGCACCGCCGTCGCCTGCAGGAAACCGCGCAGCCCGAACAGCGCCCAGACCCGCGCCGGAAAGCGGCTGCGTGCGATCTGCACGATCGCCGGGGCGACGAAGACCCAGCCCCAGAGAAAGCGGATGAACGAGCTTTGCGCCGCGGGCATCGCCGAGCCCAGGAAATGCACGATCACATTGACCCCGGTGAAGCTGAGCGTGGTGGCCAGCATCCACAGCACGCCCTGCACCGGGCGATCCTGTCCTTCAACGGTGGGGGCAGATGTCGTGCTCATGCCCTGTTCTGCGGCCTGCGACAGACGGCCGCAAGGCCACGATTGTATCCTTACAGGGCACCGAGGGCGAGCCTCGCCGCGACCGAGGCGAGGATCAGCGCGACGCCCGCATCGAGAAGCCGCCAGGCGACGGGCCGGGCGAAAAGCGGCGCAAGCAGCCGCGCGCCATAGGCGAGCGCAAAGAAGAACAGGACCGAGGCCGTCGCCGCCCCGGCGCCGAAGGCGATCCCCTCGCCCGGGAACTGCGCCGAGACCGCGCCCAGCAGCACCACAGTATCCAGCCAGACATGCGGGTTCGCCCAGGTCAGTGCCGCAACGGTCGCCAGCACCGCGGCCAGCGACGGCGCCGCCCCCTGCCCCGCATCAAGCGCCGCGCCGCCGATCCAGGCCGCGCGCCCGGCACGGATCGCATACCAGCCGAGGAAGGCGACACCGCCCCAGCGCAGCGCCTCAGCCAGCCACGGCAGCCGCGCCGTCACCGCGGCAAAGCCCGCCACGCCCAGCGCGATCAGCACCGCATCCGACAGCGCACAGAACAGCGCCACCGCAAACACATGCTCGCGCCGCAGCCCCTGGCGCAGCACGAAGGCATTCTGCGCGCCGATCGCGACGATCAGGCCAAGGCCAAGGCGAAAGCCCGCCAGCGCGGCAACGAGGGATTGGGTCATGGGCACCTCCGGCGAATTCCCTCGCATGGTCGCGCCCTCAGCGCTACTGAATTAGACTAAGCCAGATGAAGGAGTGCTAATGTTCGACTATGCCGCGCTCGAGGCGCTTTCGGCCGTGCTTGCCACCGGCTCCTTCGAGGCGGCGGCGGCGCGGTTGCATGTCACCCCCTCGGCGGTGTCGCAGCGCATCCGCTCTCTCGAGGACCGGGTGGGGGCGGTACTCGTCGTGCGCGGCGCGCCCTGCACCGGCACCGAGGCCGGGCTGCGCCTCGCCCGTCACACCGAGGTGGTGGCGCTGCTCGAGGCCGAGCTGACCCCGCCCGAGGCGCCGCCGGTGCTGCGCATCGCGGTCAATGCCGACAGTCTGGCGACCTGGGTGCTGCCGGCGCTTGCTGCGGTTCCCGACCGGCTCTTCGATCTGGTGATCGACGATCAGGACCATTCCGCCGACTGGCTGCGCCGCGGCGAGGTGGTGGCGGCGGTGACGTCCTCAGCGCGGGCGGTGCCGGGCTGCGACGTGCGCCCGCTCGGCGCGCTACGCTATCTCGCGACCGCCTCGCCCGCCTTCATCGCACGGCATTTTCCGGAGGGGATCAGCGCCGCGGCGCTTTCCCGGGCCCCGGCGCTGGTTTTCAACGAGAAGGACGGGTTGCAGGCGGCCTGGGTGCAGCAGGTGACGGGCGAAAGCCCGCCGCTGCGTGCCCATCGCATCGCCTCCTCGACCGCCTTCGTCGAGGCGGCGGAACTGGGTCTTGGCTGGGGCATGAACCCCGAGCCACTGGTGCGCGGCGCAATCGCGGCCGGCCGGCTCGTGCCCTTGCACCCTGCGCCGCTGGCCGTGGCGCTTCACTGGCAGACTGCGCGGCGCCTTGCTGCGCCGCTGGCCCCGCTCACCCGCGCGATGCGGGCGGCGGCAGGCCGGGTGCTGCTGCCCGGCTGATCACTCCTCGGCGTTGTCCGCCTTGCGCGCGGCCGCCGCGGCCTTCATCCGCGCCAGAAGCGCGGCCTTGCTGGTGTCCCCGGCGCCGAAGGGGTTCTTGTCCGACCCCTTGGCATTGTGCTCGGTATGGCGCGGCGCGTTCTTGCCGACCTTCGCCCCGCCCGATTTCGAATAGTCCATCTTGGCCTCCCGGCGCTGATCCTGAGATTCGAGTCCTTGGACCAGGAAAAAGCAATCGGTTTTTCCTGGCGAAAATACTCACGGCCCGACGTTTCCGCCGGGCCGGTCGTTCGTCCTTGTGCGCGCGCTCAGAGCTGCGCGGCAACATCCTCGGGAACGTCGAAGTTATGCGTCACCGTCTGCACGTCGTCGTCTTCCTCGAGCGTGTCGATCAGCTTCATCAGCTTCTGCGCGGTCTCGAGATCGACCTCGGTCGTCACCTGCGGTTTCCAGATCAGCTTCGCCTCGGTCGATTCGCCGAGGGTCTTTTCCAGCGCTTCGGAGACGTCCGACAGAGCTTCGACGGCGCAATAGATGTAATGGCCGTCCTCGTCGCTCTCGACGTCATCGGCGCCCGCGTCGAGCGCGGCCATCATCACCGTGTCGACGTCGCCCGCCGAGACCGGATAGGTGATCTCCCCCAGACGGTCGAAACCGTGGCTGACCGAGCCGGTCTGGCCGAGGTTGCCACCCGCCTTGGTGAAGTAGCTGCGCACGTTCGAGGCGGTGCGGTTCAGGTTGTCGGTCATGCATTCGACGATGATCGCGATGCCGTTCGGGCCATAGCCCTCGTAACGGATCTCGGTATAGTCGGCCGCATCGCCCATCTGCGACTTCTTGATCGCGCGGTCGATCACGTCCTTCGGCATCGAGACGGCCTTCGCCGCCTTCACCGCCAGACGCAGGCGCGGGTTCTTGTCCGGGTCCGGGTCGCCCATCTTCGCGGCGACGGTGATTTCCTTCGCCAGTTTCGAGAACATCTTCGAGCGGATCGCATCCTGCTTGCCCTTGCGGTGCTGGATGTTCGCCCATTTCGAATGGCCTGCCATGACCTTCTCCGTGGAAATTCCGTGAAATCGTGGCCTCTATAAGCCAGCGAGGGGCCGGGCTGCAAGCACCCGGCGCCCTGGCGCGGGCCGGCAACGCTCAGAAATAGTGGATTGCGCTCGTGGGCGTGCTGCGATGCGTCCCCTCACCGGGTTGCGGCGTCTGCCAGACCCAGTGCCGCCCGTCGGCCGGACGATCGAGGGTGATCGTCGCATAGGGCTCGAAGAGCGGTGCGAGCGGCGTATTCGCGGCGAGCGCCGGATGATGCACGACGACGGCGTAGTCCATTGCCTGCGGACAGTCGGCGAAGCGGCCCGAAGGGGCCTGCCGGATGTCGGCGCGGCACACCGAGCCGTCGAAGAAATGCACGGCGAGCGTATCCGAAAGCAGCGTCACCCGCGACGGGTTGGCGGGCGGCAGGGGGCCTGCGGCACAGGCGGCAAGCAACACGGCGGGAAGGAAGGCAAAAAGCGGGCGGCGCATGGTGTTACCCCTGTAGCGGCCAGAAGAGAGGGATGATGAAGGTGGCGGTCAGCGCCAGAATCAGGTTCAGCGGCGCCCCGACCTTGAGATAGTCGGAGAACCGATAGCCGCCCGGGCCATAGACGAGGGTGTTCGTCTGATAGCCGATCGGCGTGGCGAAGGAGGCCGAGGCCGAGAACATCACCGCGACGACGAGCGGGCGCGGATCGAGCCCGAGCGTGTGGCCGAGCTGGATCGCGATCGGGGTCAGGATCACCGCCACCGCGTTGTTCGAGACGACCTCGGTCAGGAAGGAGCCGAGCGCATAGACGGCCAGCAGCGTCAGATGCGGCGGCAGCCCCTGCAGCCAGGGCGCGACGGCATTCACCATCAGCTCGACCGCGCCGGAGTGATCGAGCGCGACGCCGACCACCAGCATGGCGAAGATCAGCGCCAGCAGCCGCCCCTCGACGAAGGAGAAGGCCTCGTCCGGGTCGACGGCGCGGGCAAGCAGGATCACCGCGACGGCGAGCGTCGAGAGCAGCAGGATCGGCGCCACGTCGAAGGCCGACAGCGCCACCACCGCGACCATCGCGCCGACGGCGATCCAGGCGCGGTTGCGCCGGAACGCCCGCACCGTGGGTTTCGAGACATCGACGAGATCCATCTCGGCGGCGAGCCGCGCGATATCCTCGGGCGCGCCTTCGAGCAGCAGCGTGTCGCCCACGACGACGACGAGGTCGTCGAGCTGGCGGCCGATGTTCTGGTTGCGGCGGTGCGCGGCCAGAACATAGACGCCATAGCGGCGGCGCAGGCGCAGTTCGCCAAGCGAGCGGCCGATCATCCGGCAGCCGGGCGAGATCAGCACCTCGACGGTCTCGGTCTGCACCGAGGAGAGCTTGTCGACCATGCGCAGGTCGGCGTTCTGCTGCAGGCTCATCAGCTCCGCCATCTCGGTGCGCAAGACGACCCGGTCGCCCGCGGCAAGCACGGCGTTCTGCAGGTCGCGGCGCAGCGAGGCATCGCCGCGCAGCACGTCGATCACCCGCACCCCCTCGCGCTTGAACAGATCGACCTCGAGAACCGGGTGACCGATCAGCGACGACCCCTCGGGCAGCGCCACCTCGGTGAAGAACTTGAGCTTGCGCCGGTCGCCGAGCAGCGCCCCCATCGAGGTGCGCTCGGGCAGCACGTGCCGGCCGATGAAGCCCATGTAAAGCCCGCCGATCAGCACCTGGACAAGGCCGAAGCCCGAGATCTCGAACATGGTGAAGGGGGCCATGCCCTTGGCGCGGGCGACGCCGTCGACCAGCAGGTTGGTCGAGGTCCCGATCAGCGTGATCGTGCCGCCGAGGATCGCCGCGTAGGAAAGCGGGATCAGGAGCTTCGATGGCGACACGCCGAGCCGGCGCGCGAGCGTCATCATCACCGGGATCATCAGCACCACGACCGGCGTGTTGTTGAGGAAGGCCGAGGCGGCGGCGATCGCGGCGAAGATCGCGATGACGGCAAAGAAGGGGCGGTCGTCGATGTGGCGTTCGGCCTGCCGCGTCAGCCAGTCGAGCGCGCCGGTGCGCACCAGCCCGCCCATCAGCAGGAACATCATCACGATGGTCCAGGGCGCCGAGTTCGACAGCACCTCCGTCGCGTCCTTGTAGGGCACGAGGCCGAGCAACAGCACAAGCGCCGCGCCGCCGATGGCGATCACCTCGGTGGCAAAGACCTCGCGCATGAAAAGCAGGAACATCCCGAAGACGATCACAAGCGTGACATAGGCCTGCGCGGTCTGACTGAGCCCGAGATCGATCACTGAATACCTCTTGGCCGCCCCTGTTATGCCGGCGATACTACAAGTGCCCCGGCGCCCTGCAAGCGCTCAAATCGCGGGCGGGCGCGAATTGTCCGGGCACGGAGGGGCGGTGTCACACTTGCCGACGGCCCGGTTCAGAGCGGTGTCGAGGGCGGCAGCCGCCCCCCCACCCGCACCGGCAGCACGCGCGTGGCCTTGCCGGTCCGGTCGTCGGTCTCGACGTAAAGCCCGCTCAGCGTCGCCTCGCCCGCAGCCGGGGTGAAGCGGTCGCGCGCCATGCCGGTGATGAAGCGGCGCATCGGCTCGGCCTTGTCCATGCCGATCACGCTGTCATAGTCGCCGCACATGCCGGCATCGGTCAGATAGGCGGTGCCGCCGGTCAGGATCATCGCATCGGCCGTCGGCACATGGGTATGGGTGCCAACGACGATCGAGGCACGACCGTCGCACCAATGCCCCATCGCCATCTTCTCCGACGTCGCCTCGCAATGCACATCGACGAGGATCGCCTGCGCCAGCCCGCCCAGCGGATGGGTGCGCAGCGTCGCCTCGATCGCCGAGAACGGATCGTCGAAGGGACGCTTCATGAACACCTGACCCAGCACCTGGGTGACCAGCACCTTGCGCCCGCGCCGGTCCTCGAACAGGCGCGCGCCCTTGCCCGGCGCGTCCTTGGCGTAATTGAGCGGCCGGATCACCCGCGGCTCGCTCTCGATGAAGCGCAGCATGTCCTTCTGGTCGAAGGCGTGATCGCCGAGCGTCACCACATCGGCGCCCGCGGCGAGCAGCAGCTTTGCATGCTCCCCCGTCAGCCCCATGCCCGAGGAGGCGTTCTCGCCGTTCACCACGACGAAATCGAGCCCCCAATCGGCGCGCAGCTTCGGAAGCCGCTCCGCCACCGCGGCGCGTCCCGCGCGCCCCATCACATCGCCAAGAAACAGGATCTTCATGCCGCAGCCATAGGCGGAAGCGCCGAAAAGGGCAAATCCTTTCCCGATCCCGCGCTTCATCTTGCCCGAAATACCTTCGGGGGTCCGGGGGCAGACAGCCCCCGGCGGCGGCCCGCGCTCCGCCCGCAAGGCCTTGCCGCAGACGCCGTGGATCAGGCCGGATCGGGCACGATCGTCTCGGCGTCGGTGACGATCAGATCGAGGGCCGCATCGGTGGGCTCGGTCGGCACCTCCTCGATCTCCTGCCCGGCAAAGGCGAAGCCGATCGCGGTGACCGGCCCCGCGGCGCGCAGCCCTTCGAGCGTGCGGTCGTAGAAGCCGCCGCCATAGCCAAGCCGGAAGCCGCGCCGGTCGAAGGCCAGAAGCGGCACGATCAGCACGCGTGGGGTGACGTCCTCGGCCACGGCGGGCACATGGGCGCCGAAGGCCCCCTCGACCATCGCGCAGCCGGGGGTCCAGCGATGAAAGCGCAGGGGCAGCCCGGCGCCCTCGATCACCGGCACCGCGACCGGGCCGAAATGGGCGGCCATCGCCGGGCGCGGGTCGATCTCGGTGCGGATCGGCATGTAGCCCGCCAGCGGCGCCCCGGCGAAGGGCTCGAGCGCCTCGGAGAGGCGCGCGCAGGCCGTGCCCTGCCCCCGCGCAAAGGCCTCGCGCCGCGCGGCAAAAGCGGCCTTGCGGGCAAAGACCTTGAGCTCGGCGAGCGCCGTCACAGCAGCACCGCCGTGGCCAGGCCGAGGAAGGAGAAGAAGCCGAAGACATCGGTCATCGTGGTCACGAAGGTGCCCGAGGCCAGCGCCGGGTCGGCGCCGAGCCGTTCAAGCGCCACCGGCACCACGATCCCCGCAAGCGCCGCGATGAACAGGTTGATGATCATCGCCGCGCCGATCACCAGCCCAAGCGCCGGCGTGCCGAACCAGATCCAGGCGACGATGCCCAGGCAGAACGCGAAGGTGCCGCCGTTGATCAGCCCGACCAGCACCTCGCGGCGGATCACCCGCCAGACGTTGCTGTCGGTCAGGTTCTTGGTGGCCAGCGCGCGCACCGCGACGGTCAGCGTCTGCGTGCCGGCATTGCCGCCCATCGAGGCGACAATCGGCATCAGCACGGCAAGCGCCACGAGATGGCCGATCGAGGCCTGAAACAGGTTGATGATCGAGGCCGCCAGCAACGCCGTGCACAGGTTGATCGCGAGCCAGGGCAGGCGCTGGCGCGCGGTCTCGATCACGGTATCGGCAATCGAGCTCTCGTCACCGACACCGGCGAGGCGCAGGATGTCTTCCTCGTGCTCTTCGTCGAGAACGGACATCGCGTCGTCGATGGTAATCACGCCGACAAGCCGGTCATGGTCGTCGACGACCGGAGCCGAGATCAGGTGATACTGGTTGAAGGCATAGGCGACGTCGCCCTCCTCCTGCCAGGCCGAGATCGTGCGGAAACTGTCCTCGGTGATCTCGCGCAGCCCCATGTTGCGCTTCGAGGCAAGGAGCTTGCCGAGCGTCACATAGCCCGTGGGGTGGTGTCCCGGGTCGACAAGGATGACGTGATAGAACTGATCGGGCAGCTCATCCTCGCGGCGCAGGAAGTCGATGGTCTCGCCCACCGTCCAGTGCTCGGGGGCGGTGACCACCTCGCGCTGCATCAGGCGGCCGGCCGAATATTCGGGATAGGTCAGCGACTGCTCGACCGCGGCGCGGTCGGGCTCGTCGAGCACCTTCAGAATGGCTTCCTGCTGTGGCTCCTCCAGGTCCTCGATCAGGTCGACGACGTCGTCCGAATCGAGTTCGCGCACCGCCTCGGCGAGCACCTCGCGCGGCAGCGCCGCGATGACCTCCTCGCGGATCGACTCGTCCAGCTCGGTCAGCACCTCGCCGTCGATCTCGCGGCCCCAGAGCCGGACGATCTCGCGCCGCTCGTTGCCGCCGACCTGTTCCAGAAGGTCGGCGATGTCGGCGGCATGCAGCGGCTCGAGCAGCTCGGTCAGGCGCACGGCGTCGCCCGCATCGGCCGCGGCAAGGATGCGGTCGACGAGCTCCCCGTCGAGGCCGTAATCCTCCTCCTCGCGCTCGATGTCCTCTGCCCGTTCTTCCGCCATGAAACCCCCGTTCCGATCTGGCCGCACCTTAGCCCGGGGCCGCGGCAGGCGCGAGGGGGCCGCGGCGAAAAAGACCGACGCCCGAGGGCGCGATCGGTCGCGGGATTTGCATCTCCGGCGCCGAAAGCGGAGGATCGGGAAAAGGGAGGCGCCGATGCGAAACGGTCATGTCGGCACAAGGGGCTTCGGCACATTCGATGCGGGCGCGTGGATCGCGGAAGGCGACGGGCTGCGCACAAGCGCCGAGGCGATGCGCAAACTCTGGCGCGAGCGAAAGGCTGCGTTCAGCACGGACTTGCACGCGGCCGGCGGCAGGGCCGGGCCGGTAATCGCCCGCGACTGGAGCGCGATCACCGGGATGCCGCGTGCCTCGGTGCTGCTGCTGGCCTATGCCGTCGAGATGTATCTCAAGGCCGGGGTGGTGAAGGCGTTTGCCGAATGCTCGGAAGCCTCGCTCGACAAATACCTCCGGACCCTCGGCCACCGATACGAAGACATCGCAAAGGAGATCGAGTTCCCCCTGAACGCCGACGATGCGAAACACTTCGAGGCGCTTGGCCAGATGGTCACGACGGGCGCCCGTTATCCGGTGGCGGTCGAGCCCGGCGCCGCGCCCGGGTATGTGGAGCAGGCCGCACTCGAGAATGCGCGCGCATTTCCGATCTGGTCCGAAGGGGACTTTGCGGAATGGCTGGATCTTGCCGCCCGTCTCCGTGCCCATGCGCAGAAGATCGACCAGGACCCGGCCTGCACCGCACACTTCGGCAGCCAGCAGATCGATTCAGATGGCTGGATCGCCTGGCGCCGGGGCGGGCACCTGTCGCCCCGGATCACCTGGAAGCCCAGTTCGGAGCAACGGAAGAGAAAGACCGGCCGGGCAGAGCTGCATGCGATGATGGCGCGGGAGGAAGAGCTTTTCTTGCTTCCCCTGCACGGCTGGCCCCGGGCGCGTATCTTTCTGATCGACAAGAAGGACGCCCGCAAAGACCTCCCCGAATGAGCGTGCCTTGCGCAGCGCGACAGTGGGGGCTGCCGCTTGCCGCCGCACAGCGGCACGCCTAGGGTGAAGCGCAAACAAAGGAGCCGGCGATGGAACTGCTGATCGGACAGGTGCTCCGCTTCGAGGGCGACCCGATGGCCGAGGGGCCTGCCGCGGCGCGCCATCTCGTCCGCGGCGCGGTGGCGGTCGAGAATGGCAAGGTCGCCGCCGTGGGCGAGGCCGAGGCGCTGCGCGCCGCCCACCCCGGCGCCAGGGTCACCGACCTCGGCCGGCAGCTGATCTCGGCGGGGTTCATCGACGCCCATGTGCATTACCCGCAGACGCAGATGATCGCGAGCTGGGGCAAGCGGCTGATCGACTGGCTCAACAGCTACACCTTCCCGACCGAGACCGGCTTTGCCGATCCGCGCCATGCGGCCGACGTCGCGGCGCTTTATTTCGATCTGGCGCTGAGCCACGGCACCACCTCGATGTGCAGCTATTGCACGATCCATCCGGCAAGCGTCGACGCCTATTTCGGGGAGGCGCGCGCACGCGGCATGCGCGTGCTCGGCGGTCGCACCTGCATGGACAGGAACGCCCCCGACGGGCTGCGCGACACCGCGCAGACGGCCTATGACGAAAGCGCGGCGCTGCTTTCGCGCTGGCACGGGCGCGACCGGCTCGGCTATGTCATCACCCCGCGCTTCTCGCCGACCTCGACGCCCGAGCAGCTGCGCGCGCTTGGTGCGCTCTGGGCCGAACATCCGGACTGCCTGATGCAGACCCATCTGAGCGAACAACTCGACGAGATCGCCTGGGTGAAAAGCCTTTTCCCCGAGGCGCGCGATTACCTCGACACCTACGAGGCCTTCGGGCTTCTGGGCGAGAACGGGGTCTATGGCCACGCCATCCACCTCGAACCGCGCGAGATCGTGCGGCTGAAGGAGGTGGGCGCGGCGCTCGCCCATTGCCCGACCTCGAACACCTTCATCGGCTCGGGGCTTTTCGACATGGCGGGGATGACCGCCGCCGGGCTGCGGGTGGGGCTTGCCACCGACACCGGCGGCGGCTCGAGCTTCTCGATGCTGCGCACCATGGCCGCGGCCTATGAGGTGGCGCAGCTGCGGCACCATCCGCTGCATCCGGCACAGCTGTGGTGGCTCGCCACGCAGGGCTCGGCCCGGGCGCTGAAGATCGACGCGTTCGTCGGCAATATCGCACCGGGGATGGAGGCCGACCTGATCGCCGTCGACCTCGCCTCGACACCGCTCATCGCGCAACGTGCGGTGCGGGCGGAAAGCTTCTGGGAAGAGCTGTTCCCGACGATCATGATGGGCGACGACCGCGCCATCGCCGGGGTCTGGATCGGCGGCAAGCGGCAGCGCTGAGGCCCTGCCGGCGTGCCGCAGCGGGCCAGGCGCGCCCGTGGCGAAACACGGGCCGGTACAAACGCGAAACGGCAGGGATTTCCCCTGCCGCTCCCCCTTACGGTGGGAAATCCAGCGAAGATGATCGGCTCGACGTGGAGCCCTGTCGCACTCAGCTGCCTCAGGAATGCCTCCGGCCACGCGGGCGATGAATGCCGTTATTCCTGGATCCCATGCGCGAGCGCAGGCCGGCAGTCCGGGGAACTTTCGGTGGCGAGGCTCAGGAAGAACTCATGCCAGCCAGGGCTGGGGCGGTCTTCCATGTGGGACATCTTTCGCGCCCCGTGGGTCTTGCCCGACGGCTTCTTTTCGGCAGCCATGTTCGGCCCTCCGGAACATCCCGAAGAGAACCTCCGGGGATCTCAATCGACGGGCGCTTGCGCCGGTCAGCCGCACGGCTTCGCCATGCCGGAGACCGGAGCAGCTTCGGTGCCGCGGCCGGTTTCGATTTCGCAGGTGATGGCCTGCCCGTCCCTGCCCGCCATTGAGCTGCGCGACCCGCACGTTCGGGGGCCGAGATATGGACAAAGATGTCCCCTCCGCCAGTCTTCGGCTCGACAAGGCCGAAACCCTTGGTGGCATTGGACCATTTCACGATATCATTGGCCATGGTGAGATCTCCTGTGATCTATGCTGTGCGCAGCAATACGACAGCCCGGCTCGGTCAATTCCAAAAGACAGACGGAAGCCGACACGGGAGACAGGTGAGGTTGGACGCAAACCGGCTCGCCTGTCCCCGATGCTGCTGCTCGATTTTTCAAAGGAAAAATCTCCCCCGGCCGTTTCCACGCCTGTGCCGTCGGCGGGATGGCCGGGCGCATAGGGCGGCGGCATGCCGATGTCGCCGCCCCCCTCGGTGCCGATGCTGAACTCCCGCTGCGGCGCGGCGCGCCGCGTGCACCAGTTACCGAACCCGTCGCGATAGGCGCTCAGCGGCACCGGCGGCCAGGTTTTCACATGGTCGGGATATTCGAGATTGCCCACGCGCGAGAAATGCACGTTCAGCGGGGCAATCATCGGTGTCGGCGGCGGCAGGCGCAGGTTAAACCGGCAGCCGAGCTTGATGCGGATGTTATCTGGCGACATCGCGCACCTCGCGGATCATGGAAACGGACGGGTGGCGGCCCTGGCCGATGGCCGCCGGCCTCATTGCTTCTCGCGATCGAAGCGCGACCAGGCCTTGCGCAGTTCGGCGCCCTTGGGCGCATAGGAGGGGGCAAGATCGATTTGCCCGGCTCGCGGCGCGGCGCCTCGGGCTTGCGGCTGTCGGTTTCGGGAGATTTCATCTTTCGGCGCCCCTTTCTGGCAACACGTCTACATCGGGCCTGAGGCCGCGCCGCGCGGGCGGAAAACGCCGTCACGGTCGGGCCTTCGGCCTGCAGGCCCGTTCCGTCATCTCGGCGAGGCACCGCTCCCGCATCCCGGTCGGCCGCCCTCCGGCGCCCGCCGGGGCTTGCGCCCCGCCGCGAGATGAACACTGCAGTCCCCTGCGAGATGGGGGAAACGCCCCCGATTGCGAGCCCCGGTTCCGAAGAGCCGCGCGAAACCGGCCGGCGCGACCGCAAAGGCGGCGCCGGCACGGCGGGAGGCCGCCTTTGAAGCGAAAATAATCTCCTTACGGCGAAATGGCTTGCATCGGGACGCGCGGCAAAGTGGTTTATTTTCTCGCAATCCGGGGGCCGAGCCCCTATGTAGCGTCTGCATCTCTTCTACTCGGACCCTGTTCCTTCCGGCTCAGCTTCGATCTTGAGCTTTGCCTGGCCGCTGCACTCTGCGGGCGGCACATTGGAAAGGAACTCACGATGGCCAAGGATGGCAGCGTGAAACGGGTCGCGCGGACCGGGCTTGACGGCCTCGCCGGACCCGGCGACCACGGAAGGGATCACCTCCCCCATGCCCCGGCGTGCCGGCGAACGGAGCTTGCCGTGCCAAATCGCGGCCGGACCGCGATGCCCGGCGCCGAACCTGCCCGCAACGGCCGGAGCTGTGTCAGGAGCCTTGCGCTCGCCTGACCTCGCGCCGAACAGATCAACCTGGTGCCATCGGCCATCGGCCGAAAGCGCCTCCCGGTGAACGGGAGCCCTTGCCAAGGCCGGGCCCCTCACTTTTTCCCTGAAAGACAAAGAACTTGATAGAAATCTACTGGGGTGACCCCCTCTCTCTCATCGTCTCGCCGCAAGGCGATGTGCAGAAATTCAGCACGATTGAGCAGGCACAATACTGGCTGCGCAAGAAATGGCCTGTGGCCGACGATGCCCGCCATCACGCCCTGCTCCGGCTCGAGGCGGCGATGGACTGCATGGGCTCGGTCGGAGAGGCACGCCACGCCTTCCTGTCCGCCGCGCGGACCGCCGGCTTCGTGCCGCAGGACCAGTCACATCGACCGCTTGCCGCCTGAAAGCGCCCCGCCGGGGGCAGAAGAAGCGACCACAGGCACATCCCTCATTGCGCGAGGCCGAGGATGCTGATCGTCCGATCGAGACTTTTCGACGTACTTTTCGGGCTTTGGACATTGCTCCAAAGCCCCTTCATCCCGGCGCTTGCGCTGCTGCAGCGTCCGGGGCTGACCCGCGCCGCCATCCGGTTCTGGACCGGCGGCGTCCTCGGCCTGTCGCACCGGATCCTTGGGTTGCGCCTGCAGGAGGAGGGGATCGAGAACAAGCATCTCGAGGCCCCCTGCATCTATGTCTGCAACCACCAGTCCACCTGGGAGACCCTCGCGTTCAACCAGCTGGTGCCCGACATCTGCATCGTCGCCAAGCAGGAACTGCGCAAGATTCCGGTGTTCGGCTGGTTCCTCGGCCATGCGCCGATGATCCTGATCGACCGCAGTGGCGGTGGCCGGGCGATGGCCGCGATGATCTCGGACGCGCGACGCGAGGTGGCGCGCGGCCGCTCGATCCTGATCTTTCCCGAAGGCACCCGCGTCGGCGTCGACGAGCAGCGCAAGTTCCAGCCCGGGCTGATCGCACTCTATCGCAAGCTCGATCTGCCGGTGGTTCCGGTGGTGCACAATGCCGGCCGCTTCTGGGGCAAGGGCACGAAGACCGGCGGCACGATCACCGTCTCCTATTTTCCGCCGATCCCCGCGGGCCTGCCCGCGGCCGAGGTGATGGCGCAGGTCGAGGCGCTGCTCAACACCGAGAAGGCGCGCCTCGCCCGCACCGAGGCCTGCCCCCCCGCGCCCTGAACCACGCCCCGGCAGCCCGGCACGGGGCAGCCCCCGGCCCCACCGGCCGCGGATGCGTGAGAGAAATGCCCCTGTGACGGCCCCGCCCGATCTCAGCGCCGGCCAGGGCCCAGCAGCGCCTCGAAGCCGAGCCCGGTGCGGCGCTCGGCATGCAGCACCACCTCGGCCGCGGCGCGCGCATCCTCGCCCGCATCGTGATGCTCGAAGCGCAGGTCGAGCTGTTCCTTCAGATGGCCGAGACCATGGCCGCCGTTGCCGATGAACTCGGGCCAGGCGCGGCGCGCGATGCGCACGCTGTCGCCCCAACGCCAGCCGGGTGCCGCGCGCCCGGTCACGCCATAGGCGCCTTCGATCGCGCGGCGGTCGAAGCTGCTGTGCTGAATGATGAGATGGCGCGACAGCAAGGGTTCGAGCGGCGCGATGGCGCGGGCGAAATCGGGCGCGCCCAGCACCTGCTCGGGGCCGATGCCGTGCAGACGCACGTTGAAGGCGGAAAAGCGCACCTGCGGATCGACGAGGGTGACCCAGCTTTCGATGCCGCCATCCGCCCGCACGCAGGCGATGCCGATCTGGCAGATGCTGGCGGCGTCGGAACAGGCGGTCTCGACATCGAGCGCGACGAAGCGGAAGGCGCCCTCGGGCACGCGCATCAGGCCCGCGGCGCTCATGCCGCGCCCCCGCATCCCGACTGCCGCCTGCCCTGCCCGTCGTCTTTCCGCATCGCCCGCCCCTGCCTGACTTCGCCCGCAAGATAGGCCGGCCCGCCCCGCCGGCGCAACGTCGATCCCCCCGCGAAGCCCCAGGGAGGGCCCATTCGCCGCAGCCGGTGACGGGGCGGAAGCGCCATCGGGGCTGGCGCAAGCGCCCGCCGCGGCAGTATGGCGGGGCAACGCAACACAGACCCCGAGGAATCAATGTCCTATTTCCCGACATGGCGCCCCGCGACGGGCAATGTGGTGATGCCGGACGAACGGCTGCCGGCTGCCGCCTCGCTCACCATGGGCGTCCAGCACCTGCTGGCGATGTCCGGCTCGACCATCGTCGCGCCGATCCTGATGGGCTTCGACCCGAATGTGGCGGTGTTCTTCTCCGGCATCGGCACGCTTCTGTTCTTCATCCTCACCGCCGGCCGGGTGCCGAGCTATCTCGGCTCGTCCTTCGCCTTCATCGCGGTGGTGCTGGCGGTGACCGCCCAGCCCGGCGCGACGATCGCCTCCGCGCTTGGCGGCATCGTCGCCTGCGGCGCGATCTATGCGCTGATCGGCCTGATCGTGATGGCCGTCGGCGCCGGCTGGGTCGAGAAGCTGATGCCGCCAGTCGTCACCGGCACCATCGGCATGGCGATCGGGCTCAACCTCGCGCCGGTCGCGGTGAATCAGCTCAACGCCTTCGGCACGCCCACTGCCGGGCACCTGACCGTCGCCCTGCTCACAGTGCTGTGCATGGCGCTGATCTCGAGCTATGGCCCGCGCGCCACCCGCCGGGTCTCGGTGCTGCTCGCGCTCGCCTTCGGCTATGCGCTGGTGCTGGTGCTGGGCAACGGCTTCGGCTTCGTGCCGGGGATCGACTTCGCCAAGGTCGGCGAGGCCGCCTGGTTCGGCCTGCCGAAATTCGTGTCGCCCGAGTTCCACTGGTCGGCGGTGACCCTGATCGCCCCGGTGGCGATCGTGCTGGTGGCCGAGAACCTCGGCCATATCAAGGCGCTCGGCGCGATCACCGGGCAGAACATGGACCGCTTCATCGGCCGCGGCTTCGTCGCCGACGGGTTGGCGACGATGGTCGCGGGCTCGGGCGGCGGCACGGGCGTGACCACCTATGCCGAGAACATCGGCGTGATGGCGATGACCAAGGTCTATTCGACCCTCGTCTTCGTGGTCGCGGCGCTGGTCGCGATCCTGCTCGGCCTCTCGCCGAAGTTTGGCGCGCTCTTGCAGACCATTCCGGCGCCGGTGCTGGCCGGGCTTTCGGTCTCGGTCTTCGGGCTGATCGCCTCGGCGATGGCGCGGATCTGGATCGAGGCGAAGGTCGACTTCTCGGACCCGCGCAACCTGTTCACCGCGGGCGTCGCGCTGATCTTCGGTGGTGGTGACTTCACCCTGCGGATCGGCGAGTTCGCGCTTGGCGGCATCGGCACCTCGACGCTTGCGGCGCTGATCCTCTATCAGCTGCTCGGCTTCGGCCGGAAGGCCTGAGCCCCCGCCCACGCTCCGAACGGCCCCTGCCCCGCGGGGGCCGTTTGCCGTTGTCTCAGCCAGCGAGGGCTCGCGCCAGCCGGGTCTGCTCCTCGATCACCAGCGGCAGGTCGATGGTGGTCAGCCGGCCGTCATGCACCACCTGCCGGCCCTCGACGAAGAGGTGCCTGACCCGCGGCGGCCCGGCTAGCAGCAGCGCCGCGACCGGGTCCCAGGCGCCGGCCGCCTCGAGCCCCGAGACATCCCAGACCGCGATATCGGCGCGCTGCCCGGGCGCCAGACTGCCGCAATCGTCGCGGCCGAGCACCTGCGCGCCGCCGAGCGTCGCAATCTCCAGCGCCTCGCGCACCGACATCGCATCGGCGCCGTTCTGCACGCGCTGGAGCAACATCGCCTGCCGCGCCTCGGCGATCAGGTTGCCGGCGTCGTTGCTAGCCGAACCGTCGACGCCGAGCCCCACCCGCACGCCGGCATCGCGCATCGCCCGCACCGGCGCGATGCCCGAGCCGAGCCGGCAGTTCGAGCAGGGACAATGCGCGACACCCGTGCGGCTGCGGGCGAACAGGTCGATCTCGGCCGTATCGAGCTTGACGCAATGCGCATGCCAGACGTCATCGCCGGTCCAGCCCAGATCCTCGGCATATTGCCCGGGCCGACAGCCGAACTGCGCCAGCGAATAGGCGATGTCCTCGTCGTTCTCGGCCAGATGGGTGTGCAGCATCACCCCCTTGTCGCGCGCCAACAGTGCCGCATCCCGCATCAGCCCGCGCGACACCGAGAAGGGAGAGCACGGCGCCACCCCCACCCGCACCATCGCCCCCGGGCGCGGGTCGTGGAAAGCGTCGATGACGCGGATGCAGTCGTTCAGGATCGCCTCCTCGCGTTCGACCAGACTGTCGGGCGGCAAGCCGCCAGCGCTTTCGCCGATCGACATCGCGCCGCGCGTCGGGTGAAAGCGCAGCCCGATCTCGCCCGCCGCGGCAATCGTGTCCTCGAGCCGGGCGCCGTTCGGGAACAGGTAAAGATGGTCCGAGGTCAGCGTGCAACCGCTCAGCGCAAGCTCGGCCAGCCCGGTCAGCGCCGAGACCCGGATCTCCTCGGGCCCCATCTTCGCCCAGATCGGATAGAGCGTGGTCAGCCAGCCGAAGAGCAGCGCATCCTGCCCGCCCGGCACCGCCCGCGTCAGGCTCTGATAAAGATGGTGGTGGGTGTTGACGAGACCGGGCGTCACCACGCAACCGCGCGCCGAGACCATCTCGCCCGCGCTGCCCAGCCCCTCGCCCACCCCGGCGATGACCCCGCCGCGGACCAGCACATCGGCGCCCTTCAGCTCGCGCCGCGCGCCGTCCATGGTGACGACGACCTCGGCGCCGCGGATTACGATCTCACGCATGCTCCCTCCCCCTTCCAATTGCCTCAAATATCCTCGGAGGGTGAAGTTCGCGCAAGCGAAAGAGGGGGCGGAAGGCCCCCTCGCCCGGCCGCGTCCGGTGGCCCGCTCAGGCGTTGAGCACCGCCATCGCCGCGGCATGGATCTCGGGATTGGCCGCGGCCAGCACGCGGCCGCCGCGCCAGGCGGGGCCGCCTTGCCAGTCGGTGACGACGCCGCCCGCGGCCTCGATCACCGCGATCGGCGCACCGACGTCATAGGGCTGCAGCCCCGCCTCGACGACGAGGTCGATCTGCCCCGCCGCAATCAGCGCATAGGCGTAGCAGTCGGTGCCATAGCGGGTCAGCTTCACTTCGCGCGAGAGCCGGGCGAAAGCCTCGCCCTCCTCGGCGGTGCCGACCTCGGGGAAGGTCGAGAACAGGATCGCATCGGACAGCTTGCGCGGCGCGCGCACGGCAAGCGCGGCGCGCCCCAGCGGACCGGTCACCTGCGCCGCCCCGAAACCGCCGACGAAGCGCTCGCCGATATAGGGCTGGTCGATCACGCCCAGAAGCGGCTGGCCCGGCCCCTCGGCGGTTTCCTCGGAGAGCGCGACCAGCACTCCCCAGGTCGGCGTGCCCGACATGTAGCCGCGGGTGCCGTCGATCGGATCGAGCACCCAGGTCAGCCCGCTCTCGCCGCGGATCACACCATATTCCTCGCCATAGATGCCGTCCTGCGGTCGCCGCGCGGCGAGGATCTCGCGCATCGCCCGCTCGGCGGCACGGTCGGCCACGGTCACCGGGTCGAAGCGCGCGGTCTCCTTGGTCTCGGCGGCCAGCCCGCCCGCAGTGCGGAAATGACGCAGGCTCTCGCGCCGGGCGGCATCGGCAAGCGCCTCGGCGGTGGCGATCAGCTCGGCGGTTTCGGTGGACGACAGTTGCGGCGACATGGCACCCCTCCAAATGACAAGGGGAGCGGTAAACGCCCCCCTGCATCGGGTCAACCCCGCGGTTCCGCCGGCGGCTTTCAGGCCGCGTCGGAAAGCACCTTGGCCAGTTCGAACAGGCGGCGGCGCTGCGCCTCGGGAATGGCGTAATAGGAGCGCACCAGCGCCAGCGCTTCCTTGTCAGCCATCAGATCGGCCGCCGGAGCGGCGGCGCCGGCCTGCGAGGCCTCGCCCGCGAGCCCCTCGAAGAAGAAGGAGACAGGCACCTCGAGCGCGTCAGCGATATCCCAAAGGCGCGAGGCCGACACGCGGTTCATGCCGGTTTCGTATTTCTGAATCTGCTGAAATTTAATGCCGACCTTGTCGGCCAGCTGCTGCTGGGTCATGCCGATCATCCAACGACGATGGCGGATGCGCTTGCCCACGTGGACATCAACCGGGTGTGTCATTTAATCGTCCTCAAGCCACTCTATTTGCTCTGGATACCACGGCTCAGAGCGGGGAATCCGGCGCAAAACCGCAAACCTATCCAAAAAGACAGGTGTCTGCGGCCCCCTCCGCCGGACCGACTTGTCCTTTTCGTCAGGTTCAAAGAAATCAGCCCAAAGGCGCAGCGTAGAAATTGATTTCCCGCTCAGCGTGTTTTGCAATTTGCAATGCAATTTGCAATTTTCTGGAAGGAATCATCCCAGCCTGCAACAGGCTTGATTCGCCCCGGACAAATGGTGGACTGGTTCAGTCAGCCCCGCCCCGCTATCCTGCGGCCGATTTCGACCGGCCTGCCCGGCCCGGCCAAGCGACCCGAGGAGACGATGCGCGCCATCCTGCTGAGCGAGACCAAGACCGCCCCGACCCTGACCGAGCTGCCTCTGCCCGCCCCGGGTCCGGGCGAGCTTTCCGTCGCGATCGCCGCCTGCGGGCTCAACTTCGCCGATCTGCTGATGATCGAGGGGAAATATCAGGACACCCCCGCCTGCCCCTTCGTGATGGGAATGGAGCTGGCCGGCACCGTCACCGCGGCCGGTCCGGGCACGACGATCGCGCCGGGCACCCGGGTCGCGGTGTTCTCGGGCCAAGGCGGGCTGGCCGAGGCCGGCGTCTTTCCCGAGGCCCGCTGCACCCCCCTGCCCGAGGCGATGAGCTTCGAGGAGGCGGCGGCGTTCCAGATCGCCTATGGCACCTCGCATGTCGCGCTGTCGACCCGCGCGCGGCTGGCGCCGGGCGAGACGCTCGTGGTGCTGGGGGCGGCGGGCGGTGTCGGGCTGACCGCGGTCGAGATCGGCAAGCGGATGGGGGCGCGGGTGATCGCGCTGGCCCGTGGCGCCGAAAAGCTCGCGGTGGCGCAGGCGGCGGGCGCCGATGTGCTGATCGACAGCGAGACGCCCGATCTCAAGGCCGCACTGAAGGCTGCGGGCGGGGCGGATGTCGTCTACGACGCACTTGGCGGGGCCGTGGGCGAAGCCGGCTTTGCCGCGCTGAAGCCCGGCGGGCGGTTCCTGGTGATCGGCTTTGCCGCGGGCGAGCCGCCGGCGCTGAAGCTGAACCACGCGCTGGTGAAGAACCTCGAGATCCACGGCCTTTATTGGGGTGGCTATCTCAAGCTCGACCCGAAGGTGCTGACCGCGTCGATGGCGACGCTCTTCGGCTGGTTCGCCGAGGGCGGTCTGACGCCGCATATCTCGGCCCGTTTCCCGCTCGATCAGACCGCCGAGGCGCTCGAGATGCTGCGCACGCGGCGCTCGACCGGCAAGGTGGTGGTGCTGACCGCGCCTCAGGCGGCGACGGCCGAGGGCCGATAGGCACGCACGATCTCGGCGCGCAGCGCATCGGCGATCGCCCCCCGCACGCGGCCGCCGTCGTAAAGGCAGATGCAGGAGCGGCCGAGATCGGGCAGCCCGGCCTCGTGGCCAAGCTCCATGCAGCCGGGCGGGTAATAGCCCTCGAGCCGCACCGAAACCCCCAGCCCCGCGGCGACGGTCGCATCGACCACCTGCTCGCTGTCGCCCTCCATCGCGTTGCGCCAGGCAATCCCCGCCCCATCGAGCGCGGCAATCGCGATCGGGCGGAAGGCGCAGATCTCGGCGAAGGCGATGCGCAGCGGCCGCTCGTGCTCGGCGCGCAGCCCCGGCGCGCCCAGCCAGACGAGGCGGCGCTCGTCGAGCACCTCGCCCCCCGGCCCCGGCGCTGTTTCCGTGGTCAGGATCAGGTCAAGGTCCCCCGCTTCGTGCCGCACCCGCAGTTCGCGACTGGCATGGGTGGTCAGGGTGATCCGCAGCCGCGGCGCCTGCACCGCCATCATCCGCAAGATCGCCGGAATCTGCGGCGCCACGATGTCGGGCGGCACGCCGAGGCGGATCTCCTCGATCTCCTCGCCGAGGCCGAGCGCCTCGAGCGCCTCGTCGTTCAGCACCAGCATCCGGCGCGCATAGGTGACAAGGCATTGCCCCTCGGCCGTGGGCTCGAGCCGGCGCGCGCGGCGGTTGAAGAGCGCGACGCCCAGCGCCTCTTCAAGCCGGCGGATCTGCATCGAGACCGCCGATTGCGTCAGGTTGAGCAGCGTCGCGGCACGGGTCACCGAACCGGCTTCGGTGACAACCAGCACGGCACGCAGCGCGGCAAGGTCAAGGTTGCGGGCCATCATCACGATCCTTGATAGTAACCCGCACAATCTTTCGTTATGCTGATGGATACGTCAAGATGTATCAACTTTCGTGAAGAACAGGACCCCGAGTTCACGAAAGGAGACGGAAATGATCCGCGCCCTGCGCCTTTTCGCCCCGCTGCGCCGGTCGCGCAGCCTGCTTGCAACGCTGCTCGGCTGGCAGAGCCTGCGCCGCAGCCGGCGCGCGCTGACCTTCCTCGATCCGCGGCTGATGGCCGATGCCGGCATCGACCCGCGCGAGGCGATGCAGGAGACCGAGCGGCCGTTCTGGGACGCGCCGCCGCATTGGTTCGACCGGCCCGGCCACTGACGCGCCGCGGCGCCCGCCACAACCGATCCCGCCATCGTGTTTCTGCGCCTGCATTTTCCGGCCGGAAAGCGCTTGAAATGCGCCGCCCCGCTTCCAATATCGGGGCGGAAAGCGGCTTCAGGGGCCGCCAAAGGGACATGCACGGAGGTTTTCATGGCTGAGTTCGACACGATGCGCAGGGCCGCGGCGGGCCAGCGCTCCGCGATCATTGACGAGGGTCTGCGCACCCATATGAACAAGGTCTACGGGCTGATGTCGGTGGCGATGCTGATCACCGGCGCGGTTGCCTGGGGTGTGGGCTCGAACCCGCAGCTTGTCGCGGCGATCTTCGGCACCGGGCTGAAATGGGTAGTGATGCTGGCGCCGCTCGCGGTGGTCTTCGCCTTCGGCGCGATGATCAAC
This sequence comes from Paenirhodobacter ferrireducens, assembly GCF_004022265.1. Taxonomy (GTDB): domain Bacteria; phylum Pseudomonadota; class Alphaproteobacteria; order Rhodobacterales; family Rhodobacteraceae; genus Rhodobacter; species Rhodobacter ferrireducens. Next base: position 27,276 of record NZ_SAVB01000014.1, on the reverse strand, counting down.
AAGATGAGCACCTCGACCGCACAGATGGTCTTTCTCGCCTATTCGGCGCTGATGGGGCTCTCGATCAGCTTCATCTTCGCCGCCTACACCGGGATCTCGGTCGCACAGACCTTCCTCGTCACCGCGATTTCCTTCGCGGGTCTGTCGCTTTACGGCTACACCACCAAGCGCGACCTGTCGGCGATGGGCTCGTTCCTGATGATGGGCCTGATCGGGCTGATCGTCGCCTCGCTGATCAACCTCTTCATCGCCTCCTCGGCGCTGAACTTCGCGATCTCGGTGATCGGCGTGCTGATCTTCGCGGGGCTGACCGCCTATGACACGCAGAACATCAAGAACACCTACCTGCAGCTCGCGACCTCGGACCACGACTTCGTCGGCAAGGCCGCGATCCTCGGCGCGCTGCAGCTCTACCTCGACTTCCTGAACCTGTTCATGTTCCTGCTGCAGTTCATGGGCGACCGCCGCTAACCGGCGCAGGACATCCGGACATGCGAAAGCCCCGCCACTGGTGGGGCTTTTTGCTGTGCAAGGGATGCGTCGTCACGCCATCCGGCAGGTGACGTCGAGCATCCGGTTCGAGAAGCCCCATTCGTTGTCATACCAGCCGAAGACGCGCAGCATGCCGCCCGCAGTGAGCTTCGTCTCGGGACAGGCCATGACCACACTTTCAGGCCGGGCCCGCAGGTCCGTGCTGACCAGCGGCAGGTCAGTGGCACCGATCACGCCCCCCTCGGCACGGAAGGCGGCGTTCACAGCTTCGATCGTCGCCGGCCGCTCGGTGATCAGCGCCAGATCGACCGCCGAGACCGAGGCCGTGGGCACCCGCACCGCCTGCGCGATGACATGACCCGCCAGATGCGGCAGCACCGCGTCGACCAGGCGCCCGGCCGAGGTCGTGGTCGGCACCATCGACAGCGCCGCGGCCCGCGAGCGGGCGAAATCGCCTGCCGGCGCGTCGACGGTGGGCTGGCTGCCGGTATAGCAATGCACCGTGGTCATCGAGCCGGTGACCACGCCCCACTCCCGGTCGATCAGCCGCAGCAGCGGCGCGAGCGCATTGGTGGTGCAGCTGGCGTTCGAGACGATGCGCTGCGTGCCGAGCTTCTCCTCGTTCGCGCCCAGAACCACGGTCAGCTCTGCCGCCTTCGATGGCCCCGAGATCAGCACCCGCCGCGCGCCCGCGACAAGGCCGCGGCCGGCAATCTCGGCCGTGTCGGCGCGACCGGTGCATTCCATCACCACGTCGACGCCCGACAGGTCGAGCCGGCTGAGGTCGGGTTCGTGATGCAGCGGGATCGCCACGCCGTCGATGACCAGCGCCGTGCCGTCGAGCCGCGCCTCGCCCGGCCAGGGGCCGAAGACCGAGTCCCAGGCGAAGAGATAGGCGCTGATCTCGGCCTTGGCGATGTCGTTGATGCCGACGATCTCGAGCCCGGGCCAGCGCCCGCCGCCCTTCGCCCGCTCGCGCATCAGCGCCCGCAGCACCGAGCGCCCGATCCGACCAAACCCGTTGATGAAGACCTTCATATCCGCCCTCCGGTCCGTGTCAGGCCTGCTTACGCCCGCCGCAGGCAGACCGGAAGGGCTGCGATTGCGACGGTTACAATCGCGCGGTCAATTGCGCTTGATTCCGGTGTGGCCACGCCCCTTTCCGGCGACGCGGCGGCAGACACTCCCGGGCCGGGCGCCCACCGCGCCGTCGGGGAAACACCCTGCCGGGGATCAGTTCGCCCGCAACAGGCGCAGCGCGTCGAGGATCGCGGCATGGGTGTTGCGCGCGGCCACCGCATCGCCGATGCGGAACAGCTCGAACGCGCCCCCGGGGTTGCGCCGCAGCGCCTGCGGCCGCCCCTCGAGCAGCGCCGCAGTATCGACCTCGCCCAGATTGCGCGACAGCGGCTTCAGCGCGAAGTAAAGCTCGTCGAGCGGCAGGGTGCCGTGGTTCACCACCACCTGATCGACCAGCCGCTCAAGCTGCGCCGGACCGTAATCCGAGCCGAGCACAGCGCGCAGCCGGTTGCCCTCGCGCCGCACCGCCATCAGCCGCCAGGTGACGGTGAAGCGCGCGTCCGCCGCCTGCAGCGCGCGGACATAGGGGACGAGGTTCATCCCCATCACCTCGGGTGCAAAGCTGCGGTCGTGGGTGACGATTTCGACCCGCGCGCCGGCCTGCACCGCCGCCTGGGCCGCCATCAGCCCGGCGTGATCGCCCGCCGCATCGAAGACCATAACCTCGGCACCGGGCTTCACATCGCCCGCAAGGATGTCCCAGGCGGTGACGACCTCCGCCGCGCCCTCGGACAGCGCGCCGGTGCCCGGCAGCCCGCCGGTGGCGACGATGACAAGGTCGGGCGCCGTCGCGAGCACGTCCTCGACCTCGGCCCAGGTGTTGAACCGGAAGGTCACGCCGTGCCGCACGCATTGTGCATGCCGCCAGTCGACGATGGCCAGCATCTCGCGCCGCCGCTCCTGCCGGGCGGTGAGGCGGATCTGCCCGCCGGGCGCGTCGGCGGCTTCCAGAACGGTCACCGCATGGCCGCGCTCGGCCGCGACGCGGGCGGCCTCGAGCCCGCCGGGCCCGGCACCGATCACCGTGACCCGGCGCGGGCGCGGGGCGCGCGGGATCGCATGCGGCAACTCGCGCTCGCGCCCGCTCGAGGGGTTGTGCAGACACAGTGCCATGCCGCCCTGATAGATCCGGTCGAGGCAATAGTTCGCGCCGACGCAGGGGCGGATCTCCTCCTCCCGCCCCGCCACCAGCTTCGCCACCAGATGCGGGTCGGCGATATGGGCGCGGGTCATGCCGACCATATCGAGCTTGCCCGAGGCGATGGCATGGCGCGCTGTCGCCACGTCGGGGATGCGCGCGGCATGGAAGGTGGGCAGGCCCGAGGCGGCGCGGATCTCGCCCGCAAAGTCGAGATGCGGCGCCGAGGCCATGCCCTGCACCGGGATCACATCGGTCAGCCCCGGGTCGGTGTCGATATGGCCACGGATCACGTTCAGGAAATCGACCATGCCGCTGTCCGACAACCGCCGGGTGATCTCGAGCCCCTCGGCCCGGCCGATGCCGCCCGGCAGCCTCTCGTCCGCGACGAAGCGCAGCCCGACGATGAATTTTTCGCCCACCCGGCGGCGGATCGCCGAGAGCACCTCGAAGGAAAACCGCATCCGGTTCTCGAGCGAGCCGCCCCAGGGCGCGCCAAGCTCGTTCGTGAGCGGCGACCAGAACTGATCGAGCAGGTGGCCATAGGCCTCGAGCTCGATCCCGTCGAGCCCCGCCGCCTGCATCCGCTCGGCGGCATCGGCGTAATCGGCAATGATCCGGGCAATGTCCCAGTCCTCGGCCCGTTTCGGCGCGGCGCGGTGCGCGGGCTCGATCACGGCACCCGGGGCGACAGTCGGCAGCCAGTCGCCGCGGTCCCAGCGGGTGCGCCGGCCAAGATGGGTGAGCTGGATCATCACCGCGGCGCCGGCGTCGTGGCACTCCTCGGTCAGCGCCCGCATCCAGCCCACGACCTCGTCCTTCCAGGCGAGCACATTGCCGAAGGCGGGCGGGCTGTCGCGCGAAACCGAGGCCGAGCCCGCGGTCATCGTCAACGCCACCCCGGCCCGGGCGCGCTCGACATGATAGGCGCGGTAGCGCTCCTTCGGCATCCCGTCCTCGGTATAGGCCGGCTCGTGGCTGGTGATGAGAATGCGGTTGCGCAAAGTGAGGTGCTTGAGCTGGAACGGCTGCAGCAGCGGATCGGTCGACATCGGGGCCTCCGGATGGGGTGACAGGGGCAGGAGGACAGGTCTGTTCATATGTGTCAAGATTCGCGTTCACCAGTGAACGCATTCTTGTCGCGCGCGCCGCGATCGCCTAGGATGCGGGCATGACGGATGACAGCGAAAGCACAGCGCGCGGCTCGCGCGAGGGCTGGCTCGCGGCGGCCTATGCGGCGCTGATCGAGGGCGGCATTGACGCGGTGAAGATCCAGCCACTCGCGCGCGGGCTCGGCCTTGCGCGCACCAGCTTCTACTGGTTCTTCGACAGCCGCGAGGCGCTGCTGGCGGCGCTCGCCGAGCGGTGGGAGGCGACCACCACCCGGCCGCTGATCGCGGCAAGCCGCGACTATGCCGAGACCGAGACCGAGGCGATGCTGACCCTGATCGGTTGCTTCCTGCGCCCCGCGACCTTCGACGCGCGGCTCGAATTCGCGGTGCGGGGCTGGGCGCTGGCCGATCCGGCGATGATGGCGCGGCTGCGCGCCGCCGATGCCGAGCGGCTGGCGGCGCTTGGCGCGATGCTCGCCCGCTGGGGCCATGCGCCGCAAGATGCCGACGTCCGCGCCCGCACCATCTATCTGGTGCAGATCGGCTATATCTCGATGCAGGTCGCCGAAGACCTCGAGACCCGCCTCGCCCGCATCCCGAACTATGTCGAGATCTACACCGGCCGCCCGCCCGAGCAGCGCGAGATCGCCCGCTTTCGCGCCCGTTTCGGCACGCCCGCCTGAGGCCCCGTCCCTGCCGGGGCTGGAACGCGGCTCCCGACCGGGCTAGAAGGCGCGAAAGGAGAACGCGCATGAAGCTTTGGGTCGGGCTCGGCAATCCGGGCGAGAAATACGCCGGCAACCGGCACAACATCGGCTTCATGGCCGTCGACCGGATCGCCGCGGACCACGGCTTCGGCCCCTGGCGCAAGGGCTATCACGGCCAGGTCAGCGAGGGGCGCTTCGGCTCGACCCGGGTGATCTTGCTGAAACCCGAGACCTACATGAACGACTCGGGGCGCTCGGTGCGGGCGGCGGCGGATTTCTACAAGATCCCGCTCGAGGAGATCACCGTCTTCCACGACGAGCTCGACCTTGCCCCCGGCAAGTGCCGGCTCAAGCATGGCGGCGGGCATGCGGGCCACAACGGGCTGCGCTCGATCCATGCGCATCTGGGCGAGGCCTATGGCCGGGTGCGGCTTGGCATCGGCCATCCGGGCGACAAGGCGCGGGTGGCGAATTACGTGCTGGCCGACTTTGCCAAGGCGGAACAGACGTGGCTCGATGACCTGTTGCGCGGGATCTCGGACGGGGCGCCGGCGCTTGCCGCAGGCGACGAGAGCCGCTTCCTGAACGCGGTGTCGCTGCGCACCGCGCCGCCGCGCAGCTCGGCCGGCACGAAAGCCCCGAAGACCGAGGCCGCGGCCACCGCGAAACCCGCACCCGAAGCGGCGGCGGGGACGGCGGCGGCGGGGGAAGACCCCCGCACACCGCTGGAAAAGCTCGCTGATCGCTTCAAGCGCTGAGCCGGATCACCAGGTCCCGGTGTTGGGCATGCTGAGCCAGGGCTCAGCCGGCTTCTTCGCCTCGCCGATCTGCAGCAACTCGATCGAGATGTTGTCGGGCGAGCGCACGAAGGCCATGTGGCCGTCGCGCGGCGGACGGTTGATCGTCACCCCGGCTGCCTGCAGCTTTTCGCACATCGCATAGATGTCCTCGACGCCATAGGCGAGATGGCCGAAATGGCGGCTGTCGGACGGCAGGCCGCTGTCCCCGTCCCAGTTCCAGGTCAGCTCGACCGGGCACTCCTCCTGCCCCTCGGGGGCCATGAAGACGAGGGTGAAGCGACCGGCCTCGTTGTCGATCCGGCGCGTTTCCTTCAGGCCCAGAAGCTCGAAGAAGGCCATGCTCTTTTCAAGGTCGAGCACCCGGACCATGGTATGCAGATAACGGATTTTCATGTCTCACCTCCTGTCGTGCCGAAGCTAAGGCGCGGCGCCCGCCTGTCCAGTCAGAATGCCGAGCGCCAGCCAAGCGCCACCGAAACCTCGCTGCGGGTGAAGCGGCTGACGTTGCTCGTGACGCCAAGCGCCTGCAGCTTCAGCTCGGGGGTGAAGGCGGCATAGCCGATCTTCGGCGACCACAGGCCCAGCTCGGCCCAGGCCATGTCATCCTGCCGCCCGCCCGCCGGCCGCATCCCGGCGATCGAATAGTCGGGATAGACCGTCGTCGCGAGCCCGGCACCGAGGCTCAGATGCACCGGGCCGAGGGTCCAGCCCGACTCGTAGCTGACCGATCCCGACACCGCCCAGGACCGGGCCATCGCGCTCGAACTGTCAAGCTCGCTCGCCGAAACCCCGAAGCCGAGCGTGCCGCCGGCGAGCCCGCGGCTCATGCCGAAATTGAGCGCGCGCAGGAAATCGTCGCGCGACGAATCCACCCACTCGCGCCGCTCGAACGAGGCCCCGAAGCTCAGCATGGTGCTTCGTCCCAGGCTGCGCATCAGGTCGGCGCGCAGCTGACCGTAATCGTAATTCGGCCGTCCGCCCTGCCAGGACCGGCCGAACTCGATCTGGCCGCGGCCGGTCAGATCGGCCGAGAGGCGCCGGGCATGAACCAGCATCATGCCAAGCGCTGCCGAGGAGAATTCGGAATTGTGGATCTCGACCGGATCGGGCGCGGGTGTTCCCGGCAGATAGGGCGGCACCATCTGCGGCCGCCCGGCAAGCTCGACCGCGCGGGCATAGGCCACGGCGCCAAGGCGGGTCTCGCTCGCCGCATCGCGCGCAAGGCGATAGCTGACATCGGCATTCAGCGTGGCGGCGACCCCGCGCAGCGCCATCGCATCGCCGCTGAGCCAGCCCACCGCATCGTAGCCGTCGATCACATTGGTGCGCCCGTCAGCGCCGCCATTGACGTTGTCGGACGGCTTGATGCCGAAGCGCAGCCGGCCGTCCCAGGGATTGTCGGCGCGCAGGTGGCGGAAATCCTCGACCGCCACGGCGCGGTGTCTCGCGTCCGGCGCATACTGAATGGTGTGACGCGCCCAGTATTGCGCCGCAAACCAGCGCCGGTCGGCAAGCGCGACCTGCGCGGCCAGGCGTGCGGCCTCGTAATGCTGGCGCGCCGTTTCGGCACTGTCGAAGCTCGCCCGCGCGGCACGGCGCGCGGTCTCGGTATTGCCCGCCCGGAAGGTGATCTGGCCGACGATGAAATGCGCGAGCGGGTTCTTCGGATCGCGCAGCAACAGCACTTCGGCCAGCTGCAGCGCCTCGGCCGTGCGCCCCGCCGCGGCAAGCTGCGACGCCGCAACCTCGAGCTGCGGGATCGTCGCCTGATCGACCGGAACCCGGACCTGCGGGGCCTGCGCCGCGGCGCTCGCGGCGAGAACCGCGGCAAACAGCCCGGCCAGAAGGCCGGGCCGCAGGAGCGCACGCCGGACCATCGCGGTCAGCGCGGCGCGGTCTGCGAGCAGACACCACCCGGATCATTCGGGCCACCGCAGCGCGACAGCACGAAGACGCCATGTTCCTGCTCGTCGGTAACGTCTCGGATGACCTCGGTCAGGTGCACCAGCCCCGCCACCGAATTCGCTCCGCGCCCGCCGAAAGCGCCGCCATAGGCCCCGACCGGGTTCTTGTCGGGATCTTCCGCGCCGCCTTCGAAGGTGCCGTTCTCGGTGATATCGGTCGCTACGAGGATCACGTCGCTCAACGCCGTATTCGTGTCCACCACCATCCGGTTGTAGATCGAGCCGTTGACGCTGTTGTCGGCAAAGTTCGCGTTCAGGAAGATGTTGCCCGACACGCGCGCCGACTGCGCCGGCAGCAGCGACGGATCGGTGCCCGGCTCGGTCGGCAGAAGCACGCTCGTCGGATCCCCCTGCGAGATGCCACCGTTCAGCAACCCGGCATAGTTGCCGGCATAGGACACCTGACCGGCGCCCGGCCCGGTGCCGATCTCGGGCCGCTCGAAGGCGCCCTTGCGGGTATAGACACCGCCAGCGAAATACTTGTTGAACTGGCCACCGTCCGCCACCGTCGTGGCCGAGACTGAACCGTCGGGCGACTGCGCAGCGAGCGCGATGAACAGCCGGTCGAGCGCGTCTTCCTGCATCGAATAGGCCTGATAGCCGGCCACGTCGAGCGCGGCGGTGCGGCGATACTGCACGGTTGTCGGCGTCGAATCGAGAGACGCAATCTGCACGTTCAGGGTCTGGGCCGCGGGATCATAAGCGATGGCATTCACGTTCACCCGCAGAGCGGCGGGGATACCGGTGGCCGAAGTGATCGGCCCGTTGTCCGTGCTGCCGCCATCCGTTCCACCGTCCGCCGGTCCGACCACGGCCGCCCCACCACATGCCGAAATCATCAGAACTGCCGCAAGCGGCAAAACGAACCTGAACATTATGGAATCTTTCTATGAGCCTGCCTCGCCGGGCAGGGTGCCGAAGCGGCCCCGGAAAGTCAATTCAGGCACACGTTTTCGCGAGCTGTGGAGCCTCGTCGTGACCCGGCGACGACACCTGCGGTGACCGCCGCATCATGTCGCGGTTCCGCGCGCCCGCCCCGCCAGATATAGTCCGGGACGAATCTATCCCCGGAGGACCCCATGCCGCTCACCCCCGAACAGGAAGCCGAGATCGCCGCACAGCGCGCCACCGCCTCCCCCACCCTGCGCGCCACCGCCCCGGGGATGGAGGCGCATCTCTACACCGCGCATCCGGTGCTCGACCACGGCCTCGTGCGGGTGATCGACTACATGGGCGACGACGCGGCAATCTGTCAGGCGGCGCGCGTCAGCTACGGCCGCGGCACCAAGGCGGTCAGCGACGACCGCGGCCTGATCCGCTATCTGATGCGGCACTGGCACTCGACCCCCTTCGAGATGTGCGAGGTCAAGTTCCACGTCAAGCTGCCGGTCTTCGTCGCCCGGCAATGGATCCGCCACCGCACCGCCAACGTGAACGAATATTCGGCGCGCTATTCGATCCTCGACCGCGAGTTCTACATCCCCGCGCCCGAACAGCTCGCCGCGCAGTCCACCGTGAACAACCAGGGCCGCGGCCAGGTGCTGGAAGGGGCCGAGGCCGCGCGCGTGCTCGACCTGCTGCGCGAGGACGCGATGCGCAGCTATGACCATTACGAGGACATGCTGACGCCCGACGCCGGGGCCGGCAAGCTGGGCCTTGCGCGCGAACTTGCGCGGATGAACCTGCCGGCGAACATCTACACGCAGTGGTATTGGAAGATCGACCTGCACAACCTCTTCCACTTCCTGCGCCTGCGCGCCGATACCCATGCGCAATACGAGATCCGGGTCTATGCCGAGACCATGTGCGCGATCGTCAAGGACTGGGTGCCGAGCGCCTACGAGGCCTTCGAGGATTACCGTCTGGGCGGGGTGAGCCTGTCGGGCAAGGCGGTCGAGGTGCTGAAACGCCGGCTGGCCGGGGAAGCGGTGACGCAGGAGACGTCCGGCATGAGCAAGGGCGAGTGGCGGGAATTTGTGGGGGTGTGGGGGTAAAATGAAAGTATTTATCAGCTGGAGCGGCACTCGCAGCAGAGCAGTCGCAACAGCACTAAAAGACTGGCTTCCAATCATCTTAGAAGGGATTGAGCCATGGGTTTCTGACAAAGATATTTCTGCAGGTGAACGTTGGGCCCAGTCCGTAGCAGGGGAGCTCGAAGCCGCTAACTTTGGGATAATTTGCATCACACCCGAAAATCTGAATGCGGACTGGATCTTATTTGAGTCGGGAGCACTTTCAAAATCAATGCAAGATGCGCGAGTTATCCCGCTCCTGTTCGACCTTGATTTCAGCGATATCTCCGGACCTCTAGCTCAGTTTCAAGCAAAAAACTTGAAAAGGACTCGATGAGGGAGGTGGTAATATCAATCAATAAGCACTCTGATAATCCGACTTCAGACGAGGTGCTCAGCAAGCGTTTCGACCCCTTGTGGGCAACATTCGAAGACGACCTAAAGAAAGTCCCAGCAAAGGAAACATCTGAAAAAAGCAAAAGGACGCAGTCCCAAGTTCTGGAAGAGCTCGTGGCAACCGTGCGCTCTTTGGAGAACAAGTTTCGCGAGATTTCCTTATCTCAACAAGATGGCTCTCTCAACTCAGCGAGACGGCCTCGACAGAATCCGAAAATGATGTTTAGGATAATGGAGCTGGGACACAGCGAAGCGAGCTCATCAATATTCCTCCCCATGCTCGCGGGATTTTTCAGAGATGACGCCCCGTGGATATCTGAGGTTCTCCTAGATATAAACAGAGATCTGGAGGAAAATAGCAAAGCCCGAAAAATTTCCGCACATAGGAAGTTGCGCGATCTTTTGGAAATAATGCAGAGGGATTCCCCTATCATTAGAGACCTTCCCGAATCAAAAGACCTCTATTTTTTATTCAGAGAAGCGTCCCACATGATTGAAAACAGGATAATGCATGAGGGGCCACCCTCCGGAAGAAGTCTGGATCTCAAAACACCAAGGAACACTTAACCATCAGCCCCCGTTTAACCATGGACGGAATGGGTAGCTGTATATCCCCTTAAATATGAAGCCAATTGAGTCAGCCCCCATGCCCGACCGCTTCCACGCCCCGCAATCCCGTGACCTGCCGATTGCCCTGCGCGAACTCCGCGCGGGGCGGAAGCTCACGCACTGGATCTGGTGGATCTTCCCACAGCTCGCCGCCCTCGGCCGCTCGTCGCGGGCCATCGAGTATGGGCTGCGCGATCTCGACGAGGCGCGCGCCTATCTGGCCGATCCCACCCTGCGCGCGAACCTGATCGCGGCGGCCGAGGCGGTGCTCACCCACCCGGGCACGCCGATCGAGGACATCATGGGCCCCGTCGACGCGCTGAAGCTGCGCTCCTGCGCCACGCTCTTCGAGGCGGCCGCGGAGGGGCGCGAGCCGGTCTTCGCGCGCCTCCTCGATACCTTCTATGCCGGTGCGCGCTGCCCGCTCACCCGCGCCGCACTCACAGCCGCGCCGCCCAGTCCCTGAGCACCGCGACCGCCTCGGGCTCGTCGAGGAAGGGGATATGGGCGCGGCCCGGCACCTCGGCAAAGATCATGTCGGGGCGGCGGCGGCGCATCTCGGCCGCGGCCCCCGCACCCAGCAGGTCGGAATTCGCGCCGCGGATCAGCGCAAGCGGCAGCCCCTCGCAGGCGTCGAACAGTGGCCAGGCCTCGGGCACGCTGCCATCGGCCGGGAAGGCCGAGACGAAGGCATCGCGCAGCGCCGGGTCATAGTTGATCGTCACCCCCTCGGGCGTCTCGAGGTAATGGCGCTCGACCTCCTCGCGCCAGCGGCTTGCCGGCACGCCCTCGAACCCGGCCATCACCGAAGGCAGTTTCGCCGCCAGCTCGCCGAAGGTCTGCGCCACCGGGTTGCGGCCGATATAGGCGAAGATCTTCATCAGCCCGTCCTTTTCCAGCGCCGGGCCGACGTCGTTCAGGCACAGCCCGGTGACGCGCGGCTTCGCGACGGCGGCCAGATACATGCCGATCAGCCCGCCCCGCGAGGTGCCGAGGATCGCCGCCGAGGCCAGCCCGAGATGGTCGAGCAGTGCCAGCGCATCCGCCCCCTCGCGCGGCACGGTGTAGGTTTCGGCGCCCGTCCAGGCGCTGTCGCCGCGGCCGCGGTAATCCATCCGGATCACCCGGCAGCCCGCCAGCGCCGGCATCGCATAGTCGAAATCGCGTCCGGTGCGCGTGAGCCCCGCCAGAGCCAGCACCGCCGCCCCCTCGCCCTCGTCGCGATAGGCGATCCGCGCCCCGTCATCGGCGGTAAAGAACTGAACTTCGGTCATGTTTTCCCTCTTGGCACCGGCCCCTGCCCCGCTACCTTAGCGAGAAAGAGGGAGAAGACCATGCCCGAGACGCTGGAAAAGATGCAGGCGCGCCTCGCGGAGCTCGAGGCGCAGATCGAGGCGGAATGGGAAAGCCGGCGCGAACGGCTGAATTATCACCTCGACCGCGGGCGGGTGGTCTTCGGCGAGGGCGTGCGCGAGGCGCATCGCCATGCGCGCGTCAACCTGTGGCTGTTCCTGCGCCGCACCCGGCCGCTGGTCGTGCTGACCGCACCGCTGATCTATGCGGTGGTGATCCCCTTCGCGCTGCTCGACCTGTTCGTGACGATCTATCAGACGATCTGCTTTCCGGTCTACGGCATCCAGAAGGTGCGCCGGCGCGACCATGTGGTGATCGACCGCCACCACCTTGCCTATCTGAACGGGCTCCAGAAGCTGAACTGCATGTATTGCAGCTATGGCAACGGCGTCATCGCCTATGTCCGCGAGGTGGCGGCGCGGACCGAGAAATACTGGTGCCCGATCAAGCATGCGCGGCGGATGAAGGGCGCGCATGGCTATTACGGCGAGTTCTGCGATTTCGGCGATGCCGAGGCGTTCCAGAAGGAAACGCCCCGGCTGCGGCGCGAACTGCGCGCGGCCGAGCCGCCCGCGAAGGACTGACCCGCAACGAAAAGGGCCCCCGAAGGGGCCCTCGCATCGTGCGCCTTCCGGCTCAGAGGTTGTCGGGCTGCGGCATGCCGAGCACGTGATAGCCGCAATCGACCATCACGATATCGCCGGTCGAGCACGCGCCATAGTCCGAGCACAGCCAGACCGCGGTGCCGCCCACGGCCTCGAGCGTCGCGTTCTGCCGCAGCGGGCTGTTCGCCTCGGTGTGGCGGAAAGTCTTGCGCGCACCGCCAATCGCGGCTCCGGCGAGGGTCTTCATCGGCCCGGGCGAGATCGCGTTGACCCGGATCCCCTGCGGGCCGAGGTCGTTCGCCAGATAGCGCATCGAGGATTCAAGCGCCGCCTTCGCCACGCCCATCACGTTGTAGAACGGCGTCACCCGGTTCGAGCCGCCATAGGTCAGCGTCACCAGCGAGCCGCCCTCGGGCATCAGCTCGGCGGCGCGGCGCGCCACGTCGATGAAGCTGAACACCGAGATGCACATCGAGTTCTTGAAGTTCTCGCGGCTGGTGTTGATGAACCGCCCGGTCAGCTCGTGCTTGTCGGAATAGGCGATGGCATGGACCAGAAAATCGATCGTGCCCCATTCCTCCTTGATCCGGGCAAAGGCGGCATCAAGGCTCGCGTCGTCGTTCACGTCGACATCGACGAGCAACGACGAGCCGACGGAAGCCGCCAGAGGCTCCACCCGCTTGCCGAATGCCTCGCCCTGATAGGAGAAGGCAAGTTCCGCCCCTTCCGCCGCCAGCGCCGACGCGATGCCCCAGGCGATCGAGCGGTCGTTCGCGACCCCCATCACCAGGCCGCGCTTGCCCTTCATCAACTCCGCCATGTCCTGCCTGTCCCGTTCAGTCCCGATATTTGCTCATCACCAGAGTCGCATTGGTGCCACCGAAGCCGAAGCTGTTCGACAGCACCGAGTCGAACTCCACGTTCTCGCGAAGAGAGGTGGCAATCTCCTCGGGCCGGATCGCCGGGTCAAGCTGGGTGATGTTGGCCGAGGCGGTGATGAAGCCGCCCTGCATCATCAGGAGGCAATAGATCGCCTCATGCACGCCGGTCGCGCCCAAGCTGTGGCCGGTGAGCGACTTGGTCGAAGAGACCGGCGGCACCGAGCCCTCGCCGAAGACGCGGCGCACGGCGTCCATCTCGGTGACGTCGCCCGCGGAGGTCGAGGTGCCATGCGCGTTGATGTAGCTGATCTTGCGGCCTTCGGGCAGGGTGCCGAGGGCAAGCCGCATCGAGCGCTCGCCGCCCTCGCCCGAGGGCGCAACCATGTCGTAGCCGTCCGAGGTGGCGCCATAGCCGGTGAGCTCGGCATAGATCTTCGCGCCGCGCGCCTTCGCATGCTCGAGCTCCTCGAGCACCACGATGCCGCCGCCGCCCGCAATGACGAAGCCGTCGCGCGTCACGTCAAACGGCCGGCTCGCGGTCTCGGGCGTGTCGTTGTATTTCGAGCTCATGGCCCCCATCGCGTCGAACAGGCAGCTGAGCGTCCAGTGCAACTCCTCGCCGCCGCCGGCGAAGACGATGTCCTGCTTGCCCATCTGGATCAGCTCGGCGCCGTTGCCGATGCAATGCGCCGAGGTCGAGCAGGCCGAGGTGATCGAATAGTTCACACCCTTGATCTTGTAGGGCGTGGCGAGGCAGGCCGAGGCGGTCGAGGACATGCAGCGCGTCACCATGAACGGCCCCATGCGCTTCGGCGCGCCCTTGGTGATGACGATCTGATGCGCCTCGAAGAAGTTCGAGGTCGAGGGTCCGCCCGAGCCGACGATCAACCCGGTGCGCGGGTTCGACACGTCGCTCTCTTCAAGCCCGGCGTCGGCGATCGCCTGCTCCATCGACAGGAAGGCATAGGCGGCGCCCGGCCCCATGAAGCGCAGGTTGCGCTTGTCGATATGGTCCTCGAGCGTGATCTTCGGCTCGCCCTTGACCTGGCTGCGGAAGCCGTGCTCGGCGTAATCGGGCGCGAAGACGATGCCCGAGCGGCCGGCCTTCAGGCTGGCGGTGACTTCATCGGCGGAATTGCCGATCGGCGAGACGATGCCCAGACCGGTGATGACGACGCGGCGCATGGTGGCCTCCTCAGTGTTCGGGGGTCAGCTCTCAGAGAGCGCGACCTTCATGTCCTTGACGATGTAGATCACTTCGCCATCGGCCTCGACGATACCGTCGGCGACGCCCATGGTCAGCCGGCGGGTCTGCAGCGCCTTGGTGAAATCGACCTTGTAGGTCAGCATCTTGCGATCGGGGCGCACCATGCCGGTGAGCTTCACCTCACCGACGCCAAGCGCATAGCCCCGCCCCTGCCAGCCGCGCCAGCCGAGGTTGAAGCCGGTCAGCTGCCACAACCCGTCAAGGCCGAGACAGCCGGGCATGATCGGGTTGCCCGGGAAATGGCAGTCGAAGAACCACAGATCCGGAGTGATGTCGAATTCGGCGACGACATGGCCCTTGCCATGCAACCCGCCATCGGCCGAGATCTCGGTGATGCGGTCCATCATCAGCATCGGCGGCGCCGGCAGCTGGGCATTGCCCGGCCCGAACAGCTCGCCGCGCGCGCATTTCAGCAGATCCTCTTTCCCGAAGCTCGTCGGAAAGCCAGCCATCGACACGTGTCCCCCCAGTGGTTTGTCCCTCCCCTCTATCACCCGCGCAGGCCCACGTGCAAGGGCCGGCCCTGCCGCAGGTGCCCCCCCCGGTGCAGGCCGCAAGCCCCCACCCGGCACCGATTGCCCATTGAAAGCCTCGGCTTTCGTGCAATATAGATTGGCTCTGGAGACATGACCGTGACATCGATGCTTGCACATGAGCGAGGTCAGCGCTGGCTGACCGAGGGCGGGCTGCGCCCGACGCGGCAGCGGCTTTCGCTGGCGTCGCTGCTGGTGGGTGACGGCCTGAACCGCCATGTCACCGCCGAAAGCCTCTATGCCGCGGTGCTCGAGGCGGGCGAAAAGGTATCGCTCGCCACTGTCTACAACACGCTGCGCGCCTTCTGCGATGCCGGGATCATGCACGAGATCACCGTCGACGGCACCCGCAGCTATTTCGACACCCGGATCGACGATCACCCGCATTTCTTCTGGGAAGACGACAACCGCCTGTCGGATGCCTCGCCCGAGGAACTGGAAATCGCGCGCCTGCCCGAGCCGCCCGCCGGCACCGAGATCAGCCGCGTCGACGTGGTGATCCGGCTGCGCCGCAAGGGCTGACGCGGCTCAATTCGCAGGTACCCAGGCGTAATGCACGACCGGATGGCCGCGCTCCGGATGTCGCCCTTCCTGCGTCAGCACCAGCCCGGCACGTTCGTAGAACGCGCGCGCCGGGGCATTCTGCGCCCAAGTGTACAGCGTGAACCCCGCGGGCATGCGCTGCTTTGCCAGATCGAGGAGCCGCCGGCCAAGGCCCTGCCCGATCCGGTCGGGCCGCACGAAGATCTCCTCGAGCACCCGCCGCTCCGGTGCCAGCGCCAGAAAGGCGACGATCTCGCCCGCCTCCTCGGCCACCGTTACCTCGGGCCAGAGCGTGCCGAGCGCGCCCGCGACCCGTGCAAGCAGGAACTCGGGCGAAGGCAGGTTCGGCGCCCCGCCGTGGCCCGCACTTGCGTGCCAGATCTGCGCGATGGCAGCGCGGTCGGCCGCATGGGCCGGGCGCAGAAGGATCTGTTCCATGAAAGCCTCAGGAAAACGCGAAAGGCGCCCCGAGGGGCGCCTTTCAAACCGGGTCGGGACGAAGGATCACTCCTTGGCGCGCTCGACATAGGAGTTGTCGGTGGTGTTGATGATGATCTTGGTGCCGACGCCGATATGCGGGGGCACCATCACGCGGATGCCGCCGGTGCAGGTCGCGGGCTTGTAGGAGGACGAGGCGGTCTGGCCCTTGACCACCGGCTCGGTGTCCTCGACCTCGACGGTGACCTTCTGCGGCAGCTCGATCGACAGCGCCACGCCCTCGTGGGTCAGCATCCACACCCGGATGCCGTCGCGCAGGTGGACCTTGGCGTCGCCCACGACATCCTCGCTCACCGCGATCTGGTCGTAGGTTTCGGGGTTCATGAAGTGATAGCCTTCGCCGTCCTCGTAGAGGAAGTCATACTCGGCCTCGTCGACATGCGCCTTCTCGACGCTGTCCACGGTGCGCCAGCGCTCCGACACCTTCACCCCGTCCGAGATGCGGCGCATTTCGACCTGGGTCACCGAGTTGCCCTTGCCCGGGTGAACGTTTTCGGCGGTGAGAACGATATAGAGAACACCGTCCATATCGAGGACGTTGCCCTTGCGGATCGAGGAGGCGATGACTTTGGCCATGATTGCGGTCCCTGGTTGTAGAAGGCAGGCTCTGGCGCCCGGATGGCTGAGCGCCTAAACCATCCGCAACGGAATTTCCAGTCGAAAGCCACAGAACATGTCCGAGACCCCGTGGTGGAACGCCGAACGGCATGCCGACCGCCGCCCGATCCTGCTCGCGCGCAACCGGACCCGGCGCGCGATCGGTGACTGGCTCGAGGCGCGCGACTTCATCGAGGTCGATCCCTCGGCCCTGCAGATCAGCCCCGGCAACGAGGCGCATCTGCACGCCTTCACCACCACCGCGATCGGCAATGACGGGCTGCCGCATCCGATGTATCTGCACACCTCGCCGGAATTCGCGATGAAGAAGCTGCTCGCGGCGGGCGAGCGGCGAATCTTCGCCTTCGCCCATGTCTGGCGCAACCGCGAGCGGGGCAGCCGCCACAGCCCCGAGTTCACCATGCTCGAATGGTATCGGGTGGGCGAGGATTACACCGTGCTGATGGCCGATTGCGCGGCGATGCTGCGGCTGGCCGCCGAGGCGGCGGGGGTGCGGGTGTTCCGCTATCGCGGCATCGACTGCGATCCCTTCGCCGAGCCCGAGCGGCTGAGCGTGGCCGAGGCCTTTGCCCGCCACGCCGGCATCGACCTGCTGGCCACCTGCCGCGGCGCCGAGACCGACGCCGAAGCCCTGCGCGCGCAGTGCCGGGCCGTGGGGATCGGCGTCGGCGACGACGATACCTGGTCGCTGATGCTGTCGAAGGTGCTGGTCGAGAAGGTCGAACCGCATCTCGGCCATGGCCGCGCCACGATCCTCGACCGCTATCCGGCGGCCGAGGCGGCACTTGCCCGCCCCGCCCCCGATGACGACCGCGTTGCCGAGCGGCTCGAGCTCTATGCCTGCGGGGTCGAGCTGGCGAATGGCTTCGGCGAACTCACCGATGCCGCCGAACAGCGCCACCGCTTCGAGCTGGAGATGGAGGAGAAGGCCCGGATCTATGGCGAGCGTTACCCGATCGACGAGGATTTCCTCGCCGCCCTCGCCCAGATGCCCGCGGCAAGCGGCATCGCGCTCGGCTTCGACCGGCTGGTGATGCTGGCCACCTCGGCGCCGCGGATCGAGGATGTGCTCTGGACCCCGGTCGCCGATCCGGCTCAGAACGGCGACAGCACCCGATAAAGCCGCAGCACCTCGAGCGGCACCAGCTCGAGCGTGCGCGCATGCGTCGCCTCGAGCACGACGGGCGGCGCAAAGCCCGCGTCATGCGCCTCGAGGAAGCGCTCCGCGCACAGGCACCAGCGGTCGCCGGGTTTCAGCCCGGTGAAGCCCAACTCGATCCGCGGCGAGACGAGGTCGTTGCCGACATAGCTCGACCAGGCGAGGAACTCGGGCGTCATCACCGCGCAGACGGTATGCGCCCCGGCATCCTCCCAGCAGGTGTTGCAATGCCCGTCGCGGAAGAAGCCGGTGCGCGGCGCCCCCGAGCACAGCTCGAGCGGCCCGCCCAGCACGTTGACCGAAGGTTCCATCTCCATCGTCGCTCCCCCTCAGGGAGCAGCCTGCGCGAGGGCGCGGAACATCGCAAGGTTTTCCTCGTTGACGCCCTCGGCATCGAAACCGCGATCGGCGCTGTTCACCGCGATCACCACGCCCGCCGCGGGGTTCACGTAGATGTACTGGCCATAGATCCCGCGCGCCATGTAGTCGCCGCCGTGATCGGCGTTGTCGACCGGCACCCACCACTGGAAACCATAGCCCGCCCCGTCCGCCGCCTGATGCGCGGTCGAGGCCGCGACCCAGTCCGCCGGCACGATCTGGCGCCCGTTCCAGAAGCCCTTTTGCAGGAACATCTGGCCGATGCGCGCATAATCGCGGGTGCGCAGATTCAGACCGCCCAGAACGAAGCCCGTGCCCTCGCCGTCGGTCAGCATCACCGGGCTCGCCTCGAGCCCCATCGGCGCGATGATCCGCTCCTGCATCAGTTCGACCGGATCGCGCCCGGTGGCGCCATGGATCACCATGCCCAACACATGCGTGTCGATCGAGACATAATGCATGTGGCTGCCGGGCCGGGTCGCGCGCGTCTTCAGCGAGGCCGCGAAGGCATCCATCGAGCCGCCAAGCGCCAGCACCCGGCCCATGCGGTTGATGTCGGAACCGAAGTCCATGTAATCCTCGTTGAAGGCGACACCCGAGGACATGGTCAGCACGTCGCGGATCGTCGTGCCGTCATAGGCCGAGCCCTTCAGGGCCGGCACATATTGCGTCACCTGCGCATCGAGATCGGGGATCCTGCCCTCGGCCACCACCGTGCCGAAGAGCGCCGACAGCACCGATTTCGCCATCGACCAGCTGATCCGTAGATCCTCGGCCCCGGTGCCGAGGAAATAGTCCTCCTGCACGATCTCCCCCGCGCGCAGCATCACGATCGAGGTGACGGCGCGGCGGGTGATCCAGTCGCGCTCGACCGGGCCGATCGGTTCGGCCACGCCCGCGGGCAGCGGCGAGACCGGCCCGGTGCCGCGATCGAGCACGCGCGAGCGGAACAGCCGGTCCATGTGCGAGAAGTTCTGCACGATCCGCTGTTCCGAAAACAGCCCGTTCACCGCAATCAGCCGGGTGATTTCCTCGCGCTTCCAGATGCCCACGGCGATGGCAATCACCACCACCGCAAGCAGCACCCGCGCCCCGATCCGCATCATCCGCCGCATCCGTTCCTCCCTGCCGCGCCGGCCGCCCTCCCGCAGCCCGGAGGCAGGGAAGCACGGCGCGCCGGGGCCCGGCAAGCCCGCCCCGGCGTCAGTCACGCGTCAGTAGATGTAGCGGATCTGCTCGCTCCAGGTGTGCTCCATCCGGCGCAGGGTGCGGTTCATCTCCTCGATCCGGGCGAGGTCGAGCGCGCCGCGCGCCTCCATGCCGCGCGCCTGGCGGCAGAAGAGTTCGGCCACCGCATCGCGCATGCGCCGCCCCTTCGAGGTCAGTCGCACCCGCACCGAGCGCCGGTCGACCTCGCTGCGCTGGTGGTGCATGTAACCGGCCTCGACCAGCTTCTTCAGGTTGTAGCTGACATTCGAGCCCTGATAGTAGCCGCGCGATTTCAGTTCGCCCGCAGTCACCTCGTTCTCGCCGATGTTGAACAGCAACAGCGCCTGCACCGGGTTGATGTCGAGCACCGCGGTCCGCTCGAACTCATCCTTGATCACGTCGAGCAGCAGCCGGTGCAGCCGCTCGATGAGCGACAGGCTGTCGAGATAGCCCGCAAGCAGCACCGGCGGGGGGCAGTCCCGCTCCGCCTCGTCGCGCACCGTCGTCATGGGGGTTTGAAAGGTCATCTGTCTCTCCCGCCGCTCGTTCCCGGATCGAGACTCGCGAAGAAAAGACAAATTTCCGTTAAACCCGCCCCGCCCGTCGGCTCAGGCGCGCACGTTCAGATGCCGCGAGCGGGCGAAATGGGCGATGGTCGCCAGCAGCTCGGCATAGACCTCCGGGCAGGGCAGCGCCCCCGACACCCACAGATAGAGGTCCTGGTCGTTTTCCTCGAGCAGCGCGTCGTACAGCGTCAGCGTCGCCTCGTCGAGCGCGGCAAGCGTCTCGTCCGCCCAGGGGCCGAGGATCAGGTCCATCTCCTTGGTGCCGCGCCGCCAGCTGCGCATCCGCATCCGCTTCAGCCGCGCTTCGCTCGTCTCGACGATCATAGCCGCCCCCCTGTCATGAACCCGTCACGGGCTGTGCCACCTTGCCGGGGCAGGCGTCAACCCCTGCCCTGCCTGCGTCTCTTGATCGCACGCGGGGGCAGGCGTAAAGGATGCACCCGGCAGATTCAAACCGGAGCTCTCCCATGGCCTTCCTTTCCGACACGCTTGCGCGCGTGAAACCCTCGCCGACGATCGCGGTGACGAACAAGGCCCGCGAGCTGAAGGAGGCCGGGCGCGACGTGATCGGCCTCGGCGCGGGCGAGCCCGATTTCGACACGCCCGAGAACATCAAGCGCGCCGCGATCGCCGCGATCGAGAGCGGCAAGACGAAATACACCGCCGTCGACGGCATCCCGGAACTGAAGAAGGCGATCTGCGCCAAGTTCGAACGCGAGAACGGGCTGAGCTACAAGCCCTCGCAGATCACCGTCGGCACCGGCGGCAAGCAGGTGCTCTACAATGCGCTCGTCGCGACGCTGAACCCCGGCGACGAGGTGGTGATCCCCGCCCCCTACTGGGTGAGCTACCCGGACATGGTGCTGCTCGCCGGCGGCACCCCGGTCTTCGTCGAGGGACGGATGCAGACCGGCTACAAGATCACCGGCGCGCAGCTGGAAGCGGCGATCACGCCGAAGACGAAATGGGTGATCTTCAACTCGCCCTCGAACCCCTCGGGCGCCGCCTATTCGCGCGAGGAGCTGAAGGAGCTGACCGACGTGCTGATGCGTCACCCGCATGTCTGGGTGATGTCGGATGACATGTATGAACACCTGACCTTCGGCGATTTCGAATTCGTCACCCCGGCGCAGGTCGAACCCGGCCTCTATGACCGCACGCTGACCTGCAACGGCGTCTCCAAGGCCTATGCGATGACCGGCTGGCGCATCGGCTACGCGGGCGGCCCGGAAGCGCTGATCAAGGCCATGGGCAAGGTGCAGTCGCAGTCGACCTCGAACCCGTGCTCGGTGTCGCAATATGCCGCGGTCGAGGCGCTGAACGGCCCGCAGGATTACGTCATCGAAAGCCGCAAGGCCTTCGAGCGCCGCCGCGATCTGGTGGTCGCCGCGCTGAACACCTGCCCCGGCATCACCTGCCCGACGCCCGAGGGCGCGTTCTACGTCTACCCCTCGGTCGAGGGCTGCATCGGCAAGACCTCGAAGGGTGGCGTGACCATCGAGAACGACGAGGCCTTCGCCGCGGCGCTGCTCGAGGAGGCCGGCGTCGCCGTCGTCTTCGGCGCGGCCTTCGGCCTTTCGCCGAACTTCCGCATCAGCTACGCTACCTCGGACGCGGCGCTGACCGAGGCCTGCGCGCGGATCAAGGCCTTCTGCGAAGGGCTGAAGTAACAGGGGGCGAGATGGCGGGCGATCTGCCGGACTACTATTTCCGCATCCGCGAGAACGGCGCGGCGGTGTTCAAGGTCGATACCGAGAACCGCCAGCGCCGGATCGAGATGGATCAGATCGCCGTCGTCAACATCCGCAACGGCGAGATCAAGCCGCAGGGCGACCGGCGGCTTGCCCCCGAGGACCTGGCCGAGATCGAGGCCTGGATGGCAAGGCGCGTGGCCCTTCTGGCCGCGCGCGACATCGACGACATCCTGCGCGCGGTCGATTACCTCAACCTGACCACGCATTGGGTGCAGGCCAAGGCGAGCGAGGCGCAGCTCGACGAGGTGAGCGACAGCCTGCTGCTGGCGATGCACGATCTGCGCACGGTTCTGGTGCGCAAGAAGGCAGAGCGGCTGATGAAGGGCGTGTCCCCCGAGGGCGACGCCGACTGAACCGGCGCGAAGGGGGCGCTGCCCCCTCGCCGCGTGCCGCGGCTCACCGCCGGGATGTTTTCAGCGATTGGAAGCGGGAAGGCCCCGTTTCGCGACGGCCCGGGGCTTTCTCCTTGCCCGAAATACCTCGGGGGTGAGCGGCGCAAGCCGCGAGGGGGCAGCGCCCCCCTTACGCCGCATGCAGCCAGGGGCCGCGCCAGAACCGCAAGGTCAGGATCGTCGCCGCGCAGACGAGCCCGCAGGCAAGGCCGAGCCAGAGCCCCACCCCGCCAAGACCGAGCACGAAGGCGAGGACATAGCCCGCCGGAATGCCGATCAGCCAGTAGCAGGCGCCGGCCACCCACATCGGCACACGCGTGTCCTGCACCCCGCGCAAGAGCCCCATCGCCATCACCTGGGTCGAATCGAAAAGCTGGAACAGCGCCGCCACCGCGAGAAGGCGGGTGGCAAAGCCGAGAATCGCCAGCGCCTCGGGTTTCGAGCCATCGAGGAAGGGGCCGATCAGCAGCTGCGGCGCGCCGAGGAACAGGCCGACCGACAGCAGCGCGAAGAGGAAGGACAGCAGCTGCGCCACCGCCGCGCCCACCCGCAGCCGTGCGAAATCGCGTGCGCCCCTCGCCCGCCCGACCTGCACCGTTGCCGCGTTCGACAGCCCCATGTGCACCATGAACACGATCGAGGCGAGCTCGAGCGCGATGCCATGTGCGGCGAGCTGCTCGGTGCCGATCCAGCCCATCATCACCGCCGAGGCTTGAAACATCCCGGTCTCGAAGAGCGCGGTGAGCCCGATCGGCATGCCGACGCGGAAGACGGCACGGAAGGCCTCCCAGTCGGGGCGCCAAAACCGCTGGAACAGGTGGAAGCGGCGCAGGTCCGGCAGCCAGGCGGCATAGATCATCAGCAATACCGCGGTGACGATCTGCACCACCACCGAGGCCAGCGCCGCGCCGCGCAGCCCCATCTCGGGCGCGCCCCAATGACCGAAGATCAGCGCCCAGTTCAGCGCGGCGTTCAGTCCGACCCCGACGAGGGTGACCCACATCACCATCTGCGTGCGCAGCTGTGCGCTGAGATAGGCGCGCAGCACCGCGATGATCAGCGCCGGCACCATGCCCCACATCGCGACGCGCAGATAGTCCTGCGCCAAGGCCGCGGTCCCCGGCGCCTGGCCGAGAAGCCGCAGCAGCGGCCCCGAGAAGGCCAGCACCGGCATCACCGCGAGCCCGAAGAGGATCGACAGCCACAGCGCCATGCGCGCGTCGCGTCGCACCTGGGTCTCGTCGCCCGCGCCCAAAGCGGCGGCAATCTGCCCCATCACGGCATAGGAGAACCCCGAGCCGAGGATGAAGAGGATGAAGAACAGCCCCGAGGCCAGAACCGCCGCGGCCAGCTCGGCCACGCCATAGCGGCCGAGCATCATTGTGTCGGTGACATGCAGCGCCATCTGCGCGAGGTTCGAGCCGACAAGCGGCAACCCGAGCGCCAGAAGCGCACGGACATGGGCCGCGACGGAAAGCCGCGCCGGTGGGGTCTGGGCCTGCGGTGAGAACATGGGCGGACGCTAGCCGAGCCGGCCGGGCACGGCAAGCCGCAAGCTCAGTCCCGGCGCCGGCCGGTGATCATCGGGGTGACGAGGTCCTCGCGCTTCCACAGCCGGTAGAAGACGATGGCGCCGACATGCAGTGCGACGAGCGCCGCCACCAGCCAGGCAAGACGGTGGTGCCAGGAGAGCGCAAGGCGGTTCCAGTCGGTCGAGACCCAGCCTGCCAGCGGCCCGGTGTTGATGTAATCCTCGGGGTCGAGGAACAACCCGGTCAGCACCTGCGCGCTCAGCGCCAGAAGCAGCGCAACGACCGACCAGCCGCCGAGCGGATTGTGCCCCGTGACATGCACAGCGCGGCGCGCGGGCAAGGTGCGGGCATAGGCGAGAACCGCCCCCGGCCCTTTCACGAAGGAGGCAAAGCGGGCATTGCGCGGCCCGACGCAACCCCAGATCAGACGGAAGATCAGCAGTCCGATCACCGTGTAGCCCAGCCAGAAATGCCAGGTCATCTGCAGCGGCCCGAAATGGCCGAGCAGCCAGGCGCCGATCACGGCGACCGCAAGCAGCCAGTGGAACAGCCGCAGCGCCGGGTCCCAGATCTGCCGGCCGGTCTCGGGGGTGTCGCTCATCATCCGCTCCGTCGCAAAAGATGACCCGGGCGCCGCCGCCCGGGCCGATTTCAGATCTGCGCTCCGGTCACTCCGGCAGGCGATACTCGTCGTGGCAGGCCTTGCAGGTGCCACCGAACTTGCCGAAGGCCGCGGCAAAGGCGCCCGCATCCTCGCCACCGGCCGCTGCGACCAGTGCCGCACCGGCGTCCTTGAAGGCGGTTTCCTTGGCCAGGAAATCGTCGAAATTCGACCAGATCGCGGGCTTCGCGCGGTTGTCGTCCGAAATCTCGGCAACCGAGCTGCCCTCGGGGAAGAACTCCTTGAAATCGCTCGTCAGAAGCGGGGCAAGCGCCTCCGCCTCGGTCTTCGCCGCGGCCGGGTCATAGGCCTTGGCGAGTTCGCCCATCTTCTTCATCTCATAGCCGAGTTTCTTGAAATAGGTCTGGCGCGCGCCGACGGCTTCCATCGGGCTGGCCACCGCGAGGGTGACGGCCCCGAGGACCATGGCGGCAGGAAGGGTCACGGTAAAGAGCTTGCGCATTCAACGACTCCTGTTGTTGGGCTGGCACCCGATCATACGCCGCCGCGCGGCATTTCCGACGCGACATATCGCACCTCTCAAAAGTGCCACGCTGCGGCGCGGCAGGTCCAGCCTGCAGGAGGCGGATTTCACGAGAATTTCAACCAAGGCGGGAGCAGCGGCGGGAAGCCGCCGCCCCCTGCCCCGTCCCCCCGGTCAGGGCTTGGCCGGCGTGGCCCGCCGCGTTGCCGGATGCAGCGCGGCGCCAAGGATATGGTCGGCCTGATGGATCACATGGCTCGCGTGGCCCACAAGCAGCGGGTCGGGCGGTGTGGCGACCGCGGGATCCTTGTCGGGATAGTCGAGCGTCGACAGGAAATGCTTCATGCAGTTCAGCCGCGCCCGCTTCTTGTCGTTCGACTTCACGATCACCCAGGGGCTGTCGGCGGTGTCGGTGTAGAAGAACATCGCCTCCTTCGCCTCGGTGTAATCGTCCCACTTGTCGAGCGAGGCGAGGTCGATCGGGCTCAGCTTCCAGCGCTTGAGCGGATCGCTCGCGCGTTCGGTGAAGCGGCGGCGCTGCTCCTCGCGGGTGACCGAGAACCAGTACTTGTAAAGCCGGATCCCAGAGCGCACGAGCATCCGCTCGAATTCCGGGGCCTGGCGCATGAACTCGAGGTATTCGGTCGGCGAGCAAAAGCCCATGACCCGTTCGACGCCCGCGCGGTTGTACCAGCTGCGGTCATAGAAGACCATCTCGCCAGAGGTCGGCAACCAGTTGACATAGCGCTGGAAATACCATTGCCCGCGCTCCTCGTCCGAGGGCTTGTTCAGCGCCACGACCCGCGCGAACCGCGGATTGAGATGCTCGTTGAAGCGCTTGATCGTGCCGCCTTTGCCAGCCGCGTCGCGCCCCTCGAAGAGGATGACGAATTTCTGCCCGGTCTCCTGCGCCCAGAGCTGCACCTTCAGTAGCTCGGCCTGCAGCAGCGCCTTCTCCTTCTCGTAGGCAGGGCGCCCCATCCGGCGCGGATAGGGGTATTTCCCGCTCTCGAAAGCCAGCCGGATCGCATTCGGGTCGAGTTTCGGAAAGCTCTGCGGCCCCTTCAGCGCATCCTCGCCCGGCTCAGTCTCGGCGGGCTCGGCCCCGGCGGGCGCCGCGACGGTCTCTCCCGCCCCCGGCATCCGCTCTGCCGTCAGTGCAGGCTCCGGCTGCGGTTCTGCTGCCGGCACCGTTCCGCCGATGCTCTGGTCTTCCATGCGCGTCCCTCCGTCTGATCCGGCGCAATCTTGCCGCAGGGCAGCGAAACTGTCCTTGACCCGTGTCAAGAAACCGTCACGAAACCGCAGGGCAGACGCGACGACGGGTCATCTTGTCTTTTCCCGCGCCCGGGATGACCCTTGCCGGGTATCGCCTGCCACGCGCGAGGAGCCAGCCGGCAGGCCAGGCGTAAGGAGGAGAAGATGGCAGACCGCAATTATTGCACCGCGGGCCGGGATTCCCAGGGCCGCTGGCACATCGCCTGCCGCGAACCCGCGATGGGGTCCGTCGGCATCTTGCAGAACATGCGCTACACGCAGGAGATGTCCTCGCCCCACGACCAGCATTTCGACAAATGCGTCGCCCATATCCGGCGCATGGGCGGCACGCGCTGGACCACGAACGTGCTGCCCTGAGCCCTTCCGTTCCCCGTCCGCTTCGGGCAGGATGCCTCTCCGGAACAGGCAGGGACAGGGAGAACCGCCATGATCACGCTCTATGGCGTCTATCGCTCGCGCGCGTCGCGCAACATCTGGGCGCTCGAGGAGCTCGGCCTGCCCTGGCAGCTGAAGACGGTGATCCAGGCCTACCGGCTCGAGGCGAAGGGGATCGACCCGAAGGCCCCGGGCGCGCCCTTCAACACCCGCTCGCCCGATTTCCTGCGCCTCTCGCCCGCCGGCGCGATTCCGGTGATGGAAGACGCAGGGCTGATCCTGACCGAGTCGCTCGCGATCAACCTTTACCTCGCGAAGAAGGCCGGCGGCCCGCTGGGCCCGCGCGACGCCCGCGAAGAGGCGCTGATGACGCAATGGGCGCTTTACGGCGCCACCTCGATCGAGGAGCCGGCCCTCGCGATCCAGTTCGCCCTTGCCGCCGGCAAGCCCGACGGTGCCGAGGGCGCGATCGCCGGCGCCGTCGACCGGCTGAACCGGCCGCTTGCCGTGCTCGAAACCCATCTCGGCGCGCACAGCCACATGGTCGGCGGCCGCTTCACCGTTGCCGACATCAACATGGCCGAAATCCTGCGCTACGCCCAGGGCCATGCGCCGCTGATGGCGCGCTTCCCGCGCGTCGCGGGCTGGCTCAGGCTCTGTCAGGACCGCCCTGCCTTCCGCAAGATGTGGGCTGCACGCGAGGCGGAGCCCGCGTAGGCGCACGCAGACCCGCCCTGCCTGCAACGGCAGCCGGAACGACCCGGCTGCCTTTTTCTTGGCCGAAATACTCCGGGGGGGCGGCCGCGGGCCGCGGGGGGGGGCGCCCCCCCCCGGGGCCCCCCCCCCCCCACCCGGCGCTACCACACACCCACCCCCCCCA
>NZ_SAVB01000013.1 GCF_004022265.1 Paenirhodobacter ferrireducens | reverse complement strand
CGGCACCCGGCACCCCCCCCCCCGCTTTTTATTGGGCCAACACCCCCCGGGGGGGGGGCGGGGGGGGGGGGGGGCCCCCCCCCCCCGGCTTGCCCCCCCTGCCCAAGCTGCGCTATCCCTGACCTCCACACCCAAGAAGGAAAGCGAGCAGCATGGCCGACGATCTTCTCTCCGCGCAGCCGTCCGAGACCTATGACGCCTCCTCGATCGAGGTGCTCGAGGGGCTCGAGCCGGTGCGCAAGCGTCCGGGCATGTATATCGGCGGCACCGACGAGCGCGCGCTGCACCACATGGTCGCCGAAATCCTCGACAACGCGATGGACGAGGCGGTCGCCGGCCATGCCACCCGCATCGGCGTCGACGTGAACGCCGACGGCTCGGTCACCGTCACCGACAACGGCCGCGGCATCCCGGTCGACCCGCATCCGAAATTCCCCGGCAAGTCGGCGCTCGAGGTGATCCTGTGCACGCTGCACGCCGGCGGCAAGTTCTCGAACAAGGCCTATTCGACCTCGGGCGGGTTGAACGGCGTCGGCTCCTCGGTGGTCAACGCGCTCTCCGACCTGATGGTGGTGCAGGTCGCGCGCAATAAGGAGCTCTATGAACAGCGCTTCTCGCGCGGCGTGCCGCAGGGGCCGGTGGAGAAACTCGGCGCCGCGCCGAACCGCCGCGGCACTTCGGTCACCTTCCACCCCGACCCCGAGATCTTCGGCTCGCTCGCGCTGAAGCCCTCGCGCCTGTTCAAGATGACGCGCTCGAAGGCCTATCTGTTCTCGGGCGTCGAGATCCGCTGGAAAAGCGCGCTTGCCGATGGCGACACGCCGCTGGAGGCGACCTTCCACTTCCCGAACGGGCTTTCCGACTTCCTGAACGAGGTGCTCGCCGGCACCTCGACCTATGCCGAGCGCCCCTTCGCCGGCCGCGTCTCCTTCGAGGAGAAATTCGGCGTGCCGGGCTCGGTCGAATGGGCGATCAACTGGACGCCGGCGCGCGACGGCTTCATCCACAGCTATTGCAACACCGTGCCCACGCCCGAGGGCGGCACGCATGAGGCGGGCTTCTGGAACGCGATCCTGAAGGGGATCCGCGCCTATGGGGACCTCTCGAACAACAAGAAGGCCGCGCAGATCACCCGCGAGGACATGCTGACGGGCGGCTGCGCGCTGATCTCGATCTTCATCCGCGAGCCCTCCTTCGTCGGCCAGACGAAGGACCGGCTGAGCACGGAAGAGGCCGCGAAATGGGTCGAAAGCGCGGTGCGCGACCATTTCGACAACTGGCTGGCGGCCGACCCGAAATCGGCGGGCGCGATCCTCGACTTCCTCGTGCTGCGCGCCGAGGAGCGACTGCGGCGCCGGCAGGAAAAGGAAACCTCGCGCAAGACCGCGACGAAGAAGCTGCGCCTGCCCGGCAAGCTGGTCGACTGCTCGGCCACCAACCGCTCGGGGACCGAGCTGTTCCTGGTCGAGGGCGACTCGGCCGGCGGCTCGGCCAAGATGGCGCGCGACCGCACCCATCAGGCGCTGCTTCCACTGCGCGGCAAGATCCTGAACGTTCTGGGTGCGGCCAGTTCCAAGCTCGGCCAGAACCAGGAGATCAACGACCTCGCGCAGGCGCTTGGCGTCGGCCTTGGCACCAAGTTCCGCGTCGACGATCTGCGCTATGACAAGGTCATCATCATGACCGACGCCGATGTCGACGGCGCCCATATCGCCTCGCTGCTGATGACCTTCTTCTTCACCCAGATGCGGCCGCTCATCGACAAGGGCCACCTCTACCTCGCCTGCCCGCCGCTCTATCGCCTCACGCAGGGGGCGAAGCGCGTCTATGTCTCGGACGATGCCGAGAAGGAGGCGATGCTGGCCAAGGGCCTGGGCGGCAAGGGCAAGATCGACGTGCAGCGTTTCAAGGGTCTGGGCGAGATGGACGCCAAGGACCTGAAGGACACGACGATGAACCCCGAGACGCGCAAGCTGATCCGGGTGACGATCGACGACGACTTCGCCGGCGAGACCGGCGATCTGGTCGAGCGGCTGATGGGCAAGAAACCCGAGCTGCGCTTCCAGTACATCACGGAAAACGCGCGCTTCGTGGAAGAGCTGGATGTCTGAGGGGAAGAGCTCAATAGCTGGAATGCGCAGGCTCTACCTTGAGCCTTCAGAAAAAACTGCACCGTCCGGGGACAGCTATACAGTCTCCTACAGCACGAACTGGGAAAAACTCTGGGAGGGAGTTTTCCCAGAGAGTAATTTTTCTGCCATCAGGAACAATGCAAAGCACTATTGCATGGCCCTGGAGGTTTACGCAGCGCTTATCATAGCAAATGCGGAAGCTGAAAACGCTGGCGGAAACGCCGCAAAAACGCTTAGCCCCTCCATAGAAAAAGGGTTCATCCGCGCCTTCATATGTGACGCTTATGCTCTTTACGAAGGGGTCTTTTCTGCGGAATCTAAAAGACGAAATCCCGCCGAAGAATCTTGGCGCAAGATTGCATCCAGCGAAATATTCGGCGAGACATACGATAATAGAAATAATCCGATAAAGTTAAATAAAGATGTCGTATACCCACGCGACTCTGCCATCCACCAAGACAACGCAGAGAAAAAGGACATCAACTACAAGGCGCTGGATTACGGTACATTTTACAGAAATCACTGCGCGGTTAAGAAGCTCATCATCTGGGCCCAGAAAAAGCTGGAAGGGGCCAGTTCCTCTCTGGGGGATTCCACGCTCTTAGAAGACCCTCCCCAAAAAAGAAGTGATTGGTTTTTCTAGATTAAAGCACGTTGCGAACTCAAGACCGGCAGATCGTTGATTTGAAGCTTTAGGCAAAAGCGTATTGCCTTGCAGCTACGCTCCGCCGCCTCACTTCTCCATCGCCTTGACGTATTCCATCAGCTTGACCAGCCGCAGCGGCGTGGGCGTCGGGATGCCGTCGCCGCTGTCGTAAAGCACCACCTGGCCCTCGGTCAGCGCCTCGAACGGGGGCATGTCGCCCGCCTGCGCACCGACCATCTCGCCGTGTTCCTTGTAGCCGACGATCTTCGACATCACCCGTGCCTCGGGGAAGACGCCCTCGTTCAGCGTGGTCAGATCGGCAAGCGGCGTCGGGTTCAGCTTCAGCTCCCGGGCGATCGGGCCCGGATCGCGGCCATTGCCGTGACAACCCGCGCAATAGCTCGCGTAATCCTCGGCGGGCGTCGGCACGCGCTCGGCCGCCGGCGGCAGGCAGGCGGCAAGGGCGAGTGGGGCGATCAGCATCAGGGCGCGCATCGGGGTCTTCCTTTGGTTTCGCCACAAGCAAAGCACGCCGGGCGGGCGGGGGCAAGCCGGCGTCCCGCCGCGCCCCCGGCCCCGGGCAGGCCTCAGGCGAGAACCATCTCGGGCACCTCGTCCGGCACGATCAGCGCCGCCTCGGTCTCGGCCAGCACCGCCTCGACAGAAACGCCCGGCGCGCGTTCGCGCAGCACCAGCCCCGCGTCCGTCGGCTCGATCACCGCAAGCTCGGTCACCAGCAGATCGACCCGGCGCAACGTGGTCAGCGGCAGCGTACAGCGCCGCACGATCTTCGACTCGCCCTTGGCCGAATGCTGCATGCCGACGATCACCCGCGCGGCGCCGGTGGCAAGGTCCATCGCGCCGCCCATGCCCGGCACCATCTTGCCCGGCACCATCCAGTTCGCCAGCTGCCCCGCCTCGTCCACCTGCAACCCGCCGAGCACCGTGGCATCGACATGGCCGCCGCGGATCAGCGCAAAGCTCATCGCGCTGTCGATCGAGGCCGCCCCCGGCTGCAGCGAGACGAAGCCCGCCCCGGCGTCGGTCAGGCTCGGGTTCTCGAGCCCCTCGGGCGGCAGGCCACCGAGCCCGATCACCCCGTTCTCCGCCTGGAAGAACACGCCCCGTTCGGCCGGCACGTAGCGCGCCACCAGGCTCGGCAGGCCGATGCCAAGATTGACAAGCGTCCCGGGGGCGATCTCCCGCGCGATGCGCCGCGCGATCAGTTCCTTCGCGTTCATCTGTGTTCCTCCTCAGCCGCGCATCAGCAAGTGATCGACGAGCACGCCCGGCGTCTTCACCGCATCGGGCGGAATTGCCCCCACCGGCAGGTAATGTTCGGCCTCGGCGATCACCACCCGACCGGCAAGCGCGATGATCGGGTTGAAGTTATGCGCGGTCAGGGAATAGGTCAGGTTGCCGATGTAATCGGCCTGATGCGCGCCGATCAGGGCGAAATCGGCGGTGATCGGCAGCTCGAGCAGGAAGCGCTTGCCCTCGACCTCGATCACCCGCTTGCCCTCCTCGACCTCGGTGCCGAGCCCGGTCGGCGTCAGCACCCCGCCAAGCCCCGCGCCCCCCGAGCGGATCCGCTCGATCAGCGTGCCCTGGGGCACCAGCTCGACCACGATCTCGCCAGTGAGCATCTTCGCCTGGGTCTCGGGGTTCAGCCCGATGTGCGAGGTGACGACGCGGCGCACTGCGCCCGCAGTGATCAGCTTGCCGATGCCGCGCCCGGGGTTCGCCGTGTCATTGGCGATCACCGTCAGGTCGCGGGCCTGCCGCGCCACCAGCGCGTCGATCATCCGCTCGGGCGTGCCCACCCCCATGAACCCGCCGATCAGCAGGCTCGCACCGTCGGGAATCCGCTCTGCCGCGGCCTCCGGTTTCAGCGCACCCTTCATCCAGCTTCCTTTCCGCGGCGGCCTCGGCCCCTGCCGGTTCCGCCGTGCTCCTCTGTGCTGCCCCGCGCCCCGGAGGCCATCCGCTTTCACCGCGACGGGGGCGCCACGACCGGAAAAGCCGTCGCCCGTCACCGGGCGCAGCCTCCGTTCCGGATCCGCCATCTGCCGAAGATGCCACCGCGCGCTTCCCTCCTGCCGGCAAAATTCCGGCCGCAGGGTCCGCCTCGCTCTCCTCCAGTGCCGCCCCTCCGGGCCGCGCCTCACCTCCCCTACATGAAGCCTCTCCTCCTCCGATGCAAGGGCCCGATCCGCCGCCAGTTTGTGCATCGCCGCACAAAAGGGCATGGGGATGCTGCGGACGCATCCGCGCCATGGACCCTTGTGAATTCATGCTCTAACACTTGTCGGGAAGACCTTGCCGGCCGCGTCCAGAGGCTCCCCCTCCGCGTCGCGCGCCGGTGTCATGCAGCAGGGAACCGACACATGGGCAAACACCTCCTTTCCGCCGGCACCGCGATCCTTCTGGCGCTGGCGGCGCCGGCCGGCGCCGAGACCACGCTGACCGTGGCAAACTGGCTGCCGCCGTCGCATCCGCTGGTGTCGGAGGTGATCGTGCCGATGACCGAGAAGATCGCCGAGGCGACGCATGGCGAGGTGAAGGCGACGATCCTGCCCGCCCCCCTCGGGCCGCCCGGCGCGCATTTCGACTTTGCGGTGAACGGCGTCGCCGACATCACCTTCGGCGTGCAGGGCTACAACCCCGGCCGGTTCAAGACCACGAACGTGGTCGAGCTGCCCTTCCTTGGCGAAAGCGCCGAGGATGTCTCGGTCGCCTACTGGCGAGTGTGGGAAAAACTCCTCAAGCCCGCCGGCGAATACGATCAGGTCAAGGTGCTTGCCGTGTTCAGCCACGGCCCGGGCGAGATCTTCATGAAGGACGGCGACGTCTCCTCGCCCGACTTCCTGCAGGGCAAGAAGATCCGCGTCGGCGGCGGCATCGTGCACGAGATCGTCTCGGCGCTTGGCGCGGCGCCGGTCGAAGGGCCGTCGTCGAAGGCCTATGAGCTGCTCAGCCAGGGCGTCGCCGACGGCATCACCTTCCCCTATGAATCGGTGAACTACTTCAAACTGATCCCGCAGCTGAAGAAGGCGGTGGCGGTGCCGGGCGGCCTCTTCAACACCTCGTTCTACATCGTGATGAACAAGGCGAAATGGGACAGCCTGACGCCCGAGGAACAGGCGCAGATCGACAGCGTCACCGGCGAGGCGCTGGCCCGGATGGCCGGGCAGATGTGGGACCGCCAGGATGCGCTCGGCCGCGAGGCGATGGCCGGCAAGATCGCGATCGAGCCCGCGACCGAGGCGCAGATCGCCGCCTGGAAGACCGCGCTGCAGCCGCTCGTCGACGCGAAGCTTGCCGAGGCCGCCTCGGCCGGGATCGACGCGAACGCCGCCGAAGCGATGCTGAAGGACGAGATCGCCAAGGAAGAGGCGGCGAAGTGAGCGACAAGGCTGCGGAGGTCTTCCTCCGCACCCCCGAGACCGACCCGTCCTCGGGTCGCCACCCCGAGCCCGCGCCGGTGCGCCGCACCCGCGCGCGGCTGGTGCTGGCCGCGATCTGCGGCGCGATGCTGCTGGCGATGATGGGGCTGACCGTGGCCGACGTGCTCGGCCGCTATCTGCTCGGCGCTCCGATCACCGGCGCGACCGAGCTGACCGAGATGATGCTGGCCGCGGTGATCTTCCTCGGCCTGCCGGCGGTCAGCCTCGACCGCGACCACGTCACCGTCGACATCGTGACCGAACATCTGCCGTCCCGCCTCCAGCCCTGGCGCGAGCTGCTGGCGGCACTGGTCTCGGCGGCGATGCTGAGCGTCGTCGCCTGGCGGATCTGGGTCTATGCCGGGCAGATCGCCGGCTATGGCGGGGCAACGAACTCGCTGCGCCTGCCGATCGCGCCGCTGGGCTATCTGGCCGCGACCTGCTGCGCCATCGGCGCGGCCTTCACCCTTTCCGCCGCGCTGCGCGGCCTGCGTCGCAAGTGACGGGGACATGATGGAACATTGGCAGCTTGGCATCGCGATCCTTCTCGTGCTGCTTCTGGGCGGCGTGCCCATCGCCTTTGCGCTGACCGCGATCGGGCTCGTGGGCACGATCTCGATCATCGGCTGGGCGCCGGCGATGGCGCTGCTCGGCTCGACCTTCTTCGACAATGGCCGCGACTATTCGCTGTCGGTGCTGCCGCTGTTCCTGATGATGGGCAATTTCGTGGTGCAATCGGGCATCGCGAGCGAGCTCTACAACGCCGCCTATGCCTGGCTGCGCCACCGCAAGGGCGGGCTCGCGACGGCGACGGTGATCGCCTGCGGCGCCTTCAGCTCGGTCTGCGGCTCGTCGATGGCGACCGCGGCGACGATGACGCGCATCGCGCTCCCGTCGATGCGGCGCTTCGGCTATCCCGACCGGCTTTCGACCGCCTCGATCGCGGCGGGCGGCACGCTCGGCATCCTGATCCCGCCCTCGGTGATCCTGGTGTTCTACGGGATCATGACACAGCAGGACATCGGCAAGCTGTTCCTTGCCGGCATCATCCCCGGCCTCCTCGGCATCTTCGGCTATGCGATGGCGGTGCGCTTTTCCGTGGCCACGGGCAAGGACGATCTGCCGGTCGAGCCGAAGCTGCCGCTCAGGGACCGCATCCTGGCGCTGAAGGGCACGGCGGGCGCGCTGCTGCTCTTCGTCTATGTGATGGGCGGGATCTATCTGGGTGTCTTCACCCCCACCGAAAGTGCCGGCATGGGCGCGGGCGGGGCCCTGCTTCTGACGATTCTGTCGCGGCGCTTCAGCTGGGGCGCGCTGATCGACGTGCTTTACGACACGATGAAGACCACGGCGATGATGTTCTTCATCCTGTTCGGGGCGCTGACCTTCTCGAACTATGTCAACCTCTCCGGCATGACCCGCGACATCCAGGCCTTCCTCGAGGCCTTCGGCGGCAACCGCTGGGGGGTGATCTTCCTGATCCTGCTGATCTATCTGGTGCTCGGCTGCGTGTTCGAGAGCCTGTCGATGATCATGCTGACGGTGCCGGTGTTCTACCCGATCGTCGCGGCGCAGGGGTTCGACCTGATCTGGTTCGGCATCTTCGTGGTGGTGGTGACGGAGATTTCCTACATCACCCCGCCGGTCGGGCTGAACGCCTTCGTGCTGCGCTCGGTGGTGCCGGACGTGGCGCTCGGCACGATCTTCCGCGGCCTTGCGCCTTTCATCGTCGCCGATGCGATCCGCATCGCGCTTCTGACGCTGGTGCCGGGGCTGGTGCTCTTCCTCACCTGAGGGCGCGGCCGAACTGCCGCCGCCACGCCCCGGGCGAAAGCCCGTAGCGGGCGTGGAAGGCGCGGCGCAGCACCGCGGCCGAGCCGAACCCCGCCGCCTCGGCCACCGTCTCGAGCGGCGCCTCCGAGGTCTCCAAAAGCTCTGCCGCCCGCGCCAGCCGCGCCTGCGCGTGATAGCGTGCCGGCGTGGTGCCCGTTGCCTCGGCAAAGCGGCGCAGGAAGGTGCGCTCCGACATCCCCGCCCGCGCCGCCAGCGCCCGCGCCACGGGCGTCTCGGCCAGATCGCGCGTCAGCGCCTCGAGGATCGGCGCCAGCCGCCCGCCCTCCCCCGCGCGCGGCACCGGGCGCAGCAGGAACTGCGCCTGCCCGCCCTCGCGCGAGGCCGGCATGACAAGGCGCCGCGCGACAAGGTTCGCGGCCTCGGCGCCGAAGTCGCGCCGCACGATATGCAGGCCAAGGTCCATCCCCGCGGCCGAGCCCGCCGAGGTCAGGATCTGCCCCTCGTCGACGAAGAGCACGTCGGGCTCCACCCGCAGCGCCGGAAAGCGCGCCGCCAGCGCCTCGGCATAGCGCCAATGCGTCACCGCCCGCCGGCCATCGAGCAGCCCCGTGGCGGCCAGCAAGAAGGCGCCCGAGCAGATCGAGGCAAGCCGCGCCCCCGCGCCCGAAAGCCTGATCGCGCCGCTGTCGCTGCACTGCGCACTGCACACCGACTGCCACGACGTGCATGATGCGATGGCCCTGCCCGAACCAGGCTTCGTGCTGCTGCATGTGATGGGCACGCCCGAGACCTATGCCCACCGCCATGTGCCGGGCGCGATCTTCCTGCCGCACCGGCAGCTGAGCGCCGAACGGCTGGCCGGCTGGCCCGCCGACACGCTCTTCGTCGTCTATTGCTCGGGCCCGCATTGCAACGCGGCCGAACAGGCGGCGCTGGCGCTGGCGCGGCTCGGGCGGCCGGTGAAGATCATGCTGGGCGGGATCCTGGGCTGGGAGTTCGAGGGCTTCGCCTTCGCCACCGGCCCCGCCGCCTGACCCTCTGGCCAAAACGGCACGGGCGGCTCCGTGAGGGCCGCCCCGTCGCACGGCCCCCGAGGGGGCCGCCTGCACTGCCGTCACTCGGCGGCGAAGAGGTTGGTGAACTTGCCGCACCAGTCGTTCGGCTTCACCACCGGCCACAGGCCACGGCTGTCGTCGTCCTTCTGGGTGACAGGCGGATTCGCGCGGCACAGGCCGCCGTCGTCGAGCTGGCTGGGGGAGTTTGCCACGTGGTCTTCGTAGAACACGCAGGCGTTGCAGGATTGATGCGCCATGATCGCCTCCTTGGCTTGCTGGATTGCAGGTCGCGGATGGCTGGCGGGCATCAAGGCTGGCTGGCTGTCTGAAGGCAAACTACGCCCCCGACTCGCCGCCGTCAAGAAAAATTCAACGATTCCAATTAGTTGACTGATTTCATCAAGGTTTCCAGGGAAAGAAAAACAGTCGGATTTTGAGATCCGCCCCCCGGAAATGCGAAACGCCGGGCACAGGGCCCGGCGTTCGTGCAAAGCACATGAGCCGAAATCAGGCTTCGGCTTCGCCTTCGGCGGCTTCGGCCGAGACCAGACCCGACGGCGCCGCGATGTTGGCGACGACGAAGTTGCGGTCGACGGTCGGCTTGCAGCCTTCCGGCAGCGCGATGTCGTTGATGTGGATGACATCACCGATCAGCTTGCCGGTCAGGTCGACGGTGATGTGATCCGGAATGTCACCGGCCAGCACCTCGAGTTCGACTTCCGGACGCACGACGGTCAGGGTGCCGCCACGCTTCAGGCCCGGCGCGGCCTCGGCGTTGTCGAAGTTCACGTGGATGAACAGGTTGATGCGCGAGGCACGGTGGGTACGCATGAAGTCGATGTGGGTCGGCAGATCCTTGACCACATCCTTCTGCACGCCGCGGCAGATCACGCGCACGTCTTCCTGACCTTCAACCTTCAGGTTGAAGAGGGTCGACATGAAGCGGCCCTTGCGCAGGCGGGTCAGCAGCTTGTTGTAGTCGAAGTTCAGAGCGACCGGCTCCTTGCCGTCACCGTAGACGATGCCGGGCACCATGCCCTGACGACGTGCAGCGCGAGCGGCCCCCTTGCCCGTCCCCGTGCGCACGACGGCTTCGATCGTTTCGATCTCTTTAGCCATTTGGGAATTCCTTACATCTGGCGTTTCGGGCCGCCTCCAAGGGTGCGGGCCCATGAGGCGGTGCGGATAAGCCGAAAAGCCCAGTTTGGCAAGGCAAAAGTGGCCCGCGGCGCCGGCTCTGCACCCTGCCCAGCGACGACGGGGATTGCATGCGGAATTCATCTGACATAAGTCAGGCAAAATGCCAGACAAAGGTCAGACATCATGCCCGTTCCGCCGCCCCCACCCGATGCCGTCGCCCGCGTGCGCCGCTTCAACCGCGCCATCACCCGTGCCGTCGGCGCGCTCAACACCTCCTTCCTCGACCGCGGCCGGCCGCTTGGCGCGGCGCGGGTGCTGAACGCAATCGGTCAGGGCCGCAGCGATCTGGGCGAGATCCGCGCCTATCTCGGCCTCGATTCGGGGCTGATGAGCCGGCTCCTGCGCGGGCTCGAGGCCGAGGGGCTGGTCGCGACCGCCGCCGACGCGCAGGACAGCCGCCGCCGGGTGGTGCACTTGACCCCGGCCGGCGCCGCGGAATTCGCCGAATACGAGCGGCTGTCGGATGCCCAGGCCGCAGGCATCCTTGCCACTCACCCCGATCCCGGGGCGCTGCTCGCCGCGATGGACCTGATCGGCTCGGCGCTCGGGCGCGACCGAACCACGCTCGAGGTCTGCGACCCGCGCAGCCCCGAGGCGCTCCGCTGCCTGCAGGCCTATTACGCCGAGCTGGCCGCGCGCCTGCCGCACAGCTTCGACGTCTCGCTCTCCTGCGATCCGCAGGCCGAGGCGATGATGGCGCCCCACGGCGCCTTCATCGTCGCGATGTCGGACGGGCTGGCGCTCGGCTGCGTCGGGCTGAAGGGCACCGATGCGGGCTATGCCGAGATCAAGCGGCTCTGGGTGGCGCCGGCGGCACGCGGGCTCGGTCTCGCCCGCCGGCTGATGGACGGCGCCGAGGCGGCGGCGCAGGGTCTCGGCATCGCGCTGCTGCGGCTCGACACCAACAGCGCCCTGCCCGAGGCGATCGCGCTCTACCGTGCCACCGGCTGGACCGAGATCGCGCGCTTCAACGACGATCCCTATCCCGATGTCTTCTTCGAGAAGCGCCTCGCTCAGGCGTAGCTGTCGAAGAAGCCCTCGGGCACCAGCAGGTTCTCGCGCCGCAGGGCCTTCACGTCGCGCTCGCCGCACAGCGCCATCGAGGTGTCGAGTTCCTTGCGGATGATCTCGAGCGCAGCGGTCACGCCCGCCTCGCCCATGGCCCCGAGACCATAGATGAAGGCACGGCCGATCATCGTGCCGGTCGCGCCGAGCGCCAGCGCCTTCAGCACGTCCTGACCCGAGCGGATGCCGCTGTCGAGGAAAACCTCGGTCCTGTCGCCGACGGCGGCGAGGATCGAGGGCAGCATGCGGATCGTCGACAGCGCCCCGTCCAGCTGCCGGCCGCCGTGGTTCGACACCACGATCGCATCGGCGCCGAAATCGGCCGCCATCCGCGCGTCCTCTGCGTCAAGGATCCCCTTCAGGATCAGCTTGCCGCCCCATTGGTCACGAATCCGCGCGATCTTCGACCAGTCGAGCTTCGGATCGAACTGTTCGGCGGTCCAGGTCATCAGCGAGGACGGGTCGTTCACCCCCTTCGCATGGCCGACGATATTGCCGAAGAAGCGCCGCGGCGTGCCCAGCATCTCAAGCCCCCACTGCACCTTCGTCGCCATGTTGACGATGTTGGGCAGGGTCAGCTTCGGCGGCGCCGACAGGCCGTTCTTCAGATCCTTGTGGCGCTGCCCGAGGATCTGAAGATCGAGCGTCAGCACCAACGCCGAACAGCCCGCCGTCTTCGCCCGCTCGATGATCGCATCGACGAAATCCTCGTCGCGCATCACGTAAAGCTGGAACCAGAACGGCGCGGGCGACTGCGCCGCCACATCCTCGATCGAACAGATCGACATCGTCGAGAGGGTGAAGGGCACGCCGAATTTCGCCGCCGCCCGTGCCGCCTTGATCTCGCCGTCGGCGCGCTGCATGCCGGTCATCCCGACCGGGGCCAGCGCCACCGGCATCGCCACCTTCTGGTCGATCATCGCGCTTTCGGTGCTGCGCCCCGACATGTCCACGGCCACCTTCTGCCGCAGCCGGACCTGCGCGAAATCCGAGATGTTCTCGCGGAAGGTCTGTTCGGTGTAGGAGCCGCTCTCGCAATAGTCGAAGAACATCTTCGGCGTGCGCTTGCGGTGCAGCTCCTTCAGATCGGCGATGCAGGTGATGACGGCCATGGAAAACCCTCCGCTTCTGGTAATGTCGCCTTACCAATTCAAGCGAGAAAGATCAATCCGCCGGAAAGCCTCGCCTTTCACCGCCCGGCTTTCTCCTTGCCGAAAATACCTTCGGGGGGTGAATGCCGAAGGCAGAGGGGGGCAGACAGCCCCCCCTGCGCGGGGCCCCGAGAAGGCCTCAGGCCGAATGCGCGCCCGCGGCCAGCTCGGCCACGCGCGCCAGAACCTCGGCCGGCGACTTGCCCTCGCCCACCAGCTTCACGATCGCCGAGCCGACGACACAGCCGTCGGCCACGCCCGCGATGGTGCGCGCGGCCTCGGGCGTCGAGATGCCGAAGCCCACCACCACCGGCAGATCGGTCGAGGCCTTGATCCGCGCGACTTCAGGGCCGACATCGCCCGCCTGCGCCGCCTGGCTGCCGGTGATGCCGGTGACCGAGACGTAATAGACGAAACCGGAGGTGTTCTGCAGCACCTTCGGCAGGCGCTTGTCATCGGTCGTCGGCGTCGCGAGGCGGATGAAGTTCAGCCCCGCGTTCTTCGCCGGGATGCAGAGCTCCGCATCCTCCTCGGGCGGCAGGTCGACGACGATCAGCCCGTCGACGCCGGCCTTCAGCGCATCGGCCACGAACTTTTCGCTGCCGCGGTTATAGATCGGGTTGTAATAGCCCATCATCACGATCGGCGTGACGTCGTCGGTCTTGCGGAACTCGGCCACCATGTCGAGCGTCTTCTGCAGGGTCTGGCCGCCATCCAGCGCGCGCTGACCGGCCAGCTGGATCGTCGGGCCGTCCGCCATCGGATCGGTGAAGGGCATGCCCAGCTCGATCACGTCGACGCCCGCCGCGGGCATCCCCTTCATCACCGCGAGCGAGGTCTCGATGTCCGGGTCTCCCGCCATGATATAGGCGACGAAGGCCTTCTTCCCCTCGGCCTTCAGCGCGGCAAATCTGGCATCGATGCGAGTCATGTGCGGTCCCCTGCTCTGTCCGCCCGGGTTTGCGGCATGGATGCGGGAAAATCAATGCCGAAAGGGGCGCGGCTTGCCATGCAACGCGCGCCCGCGTAAGAGGCCCGCAACAGCGGATGAGCGAGAGGGCAAGATCATGGGCTTCAAGATGGGGATCGTCGGGCTCCCGAACGTGGGCAAGTCGACGCTGTTCAACGCGCTCACCAAGACCGCCGCGGC
This sequence comes from Paenirhodobacter ferrireducens, assembly GCF_004022265.1. GTDB lineage: Bacteria > Pseudomonadota > Alphaproteobacteria > Rhodobacterales > Rhodobacteraceae > Rhodobacter > Rhodobacter ferrireducens. The sequence continues at coordinate 8,472 of NZ_SAVB01000013.1, read as the reverse complement.
GCAGGCGGCGAACTTCCCCTTCTGCACGATCGAGCCGAACGTCGGCGAGGTCGCGGTGCCCGACGCGCGGCTCGAGGCGCTGGCCGCCATCGCCGGCTCGAAGCAGCTCATCCCGACCCGGATGACCTTCGTCGACATCGCGGGCCTGGTGAAGGGCGCCTCGAAGGGCGAGGGCCTCGGCAACCAGTTCCTCGCGAACATCCGCGAGGTCGACGCCATCGCCCATGTGCTGCGCTGCTTCGAGGATGGCGACGTCACCCATGTCGAGGGCCGCGTCGACCCGATCGCCGATGCCGAGACGATCGAGACCGAATTGATGATCGCCGACCTCGAGAGCCTCGAGAAGCGTCTGGCGAACCTCGCGCGCAAGATCAACGCCGGCGACAAGCAGGCGAAGGAAGACGCGCGTCTGATGCTGGCCGCGAAGGAGGTCCTCGAAAAGGGCCTGCCCGCGCGCACCGTCAAGATCGTCGAGGATGATCGCAAGGCCTGGAACATGCTGCAGCTGCTGACCGCGAAGCCGGTCCTCTATGTCTGCAACGTCGAGGAGGCGCAGGCCGCCACCGGCAATGCGCTGTCCGAGAAGGTCGCGCAGATGGCGCAGGAACAGGGCGCCGCCTCGGTGGTGATCTCGGCCAAGATCGAGGAAGAGATCAGCCAGCTCGACGACGAGGAAGCGACGATGTTCCTCGAGGAGCTCGGCCTGCACGAGGCCGGCCTCGACCGTCTGATCCGGGCGGGCTATCAGCTTCTTGGCCTCGAGACCTATTTCACCGTCGGCCCGAAGGAGGCCCGCGCCTGGACGATCCGCAAGGGCACGCTTGCGCCGCAGGCGGCGGGCGTCATCCACGGCGATTTCGAGCGTGGCTTCATCCGCGCCGAGACCGTGGCCTATGAGGATTACGTGAAATACAAGGGCGAGACCGGCGCCAAGGAAGCGGGCAAGTTCCGCGTCGAGGGCAAGACCTACGAAGTCCAGGACGGCGACGTGCTGCACTTCCTGTTCAACGCCTGAGCCCTTCCGGTCCCGACATCCCGGGGGGCGCAAACGGCGCCGCCCGGACGCCCCGCACGAGATCCGCGCAAGACGCCCGGGCGACCGGGGAGGATCTGTCCGAGGGCCGCGCTCAGGCGGCCTTCAGCTGGGTGGGGGCGCCCGCGGCTGCAAGCCGCGGCTTGACGATCCGCAGCGCGATGACCGAGACCGCCGTGCCCGCCAGCATCGCGATCACGAAGCCCGGCAGGTTGCCCACCGCGTTCGGGATCGGCAGCACGAAGATGCCGCCATGGGGCACCTTGAGCTGAACCCCCATCGCCATGCAGATCGCACCGGCCACCGCAGAGCCCGCGATCAGCGACGGGATCACCCGGAACGGGTCGCGCGCGGCGAAGGGGATCGCGCCTTCGGTGACGAAGGACAGACCCAGCACGAAAGCCGCATTGCCCGCCTCGCGTTCCTCGGGGGTGAAGCGATTGGCAAAGAGCTTCGTCGCGATCGAGAGCGCAAGCGGCGGCGTCATGCCGGCGCACATCACCGCAGCCATCGGCTCGGTCACGTTCGCGGCGATCAGCGTGGTGCCGAAGGCATAGGCCGCCTTGTTGATCGGCCCGCCCATGTCGACCGCCATCATCCCACCGAGCACCGCGCCAAGAACCGCCGCCTGTGCGCCCTGCATCCCCTGCAGCCAGGTGGTGAGCGCGGCGAGGAGTTCCGCCGTCGGCTTGCCGATCACATAGAACATCAGCAACCCGGTGATCGAGACGCCCAGAAGCGGCAGGATCAGCACGGGTTTCAGCCCCTGCAGCGTCTTCGGCAGCTTGATCGCGCGGTTCAGCCACAGCACCGCATAGCCGGCGATGAAGCCTGCAAGGATGCCGCCGATGAAGCCCGCGCCGATCGTGCCGGCGATCACACCGCCGGTCATGCCGGGCGCGATGCCGGGCCGGTCGGCGATCGAGAAGGCGATATAGCCAGCAAGCGCCGGCACCATCAGCGTGAAGGCGCCCTTCGCGCCGATCTGGAACAACGTCCAGCCGAGCGTGCCCTGATGCGCGTCGTCATAGACATAGATGCCGCCAAGCGCGAAGGCGATGGCGATCAGGATGCCGCCCGCCACGACGAAGGGCAGCATGAAGGACACGCCGGTCATCAGGTGCTTGTAGACCCCTGCGGCACCACCGGCCTTCGCCGGAGCGGCGCCGCCTTGCGCCTCGGCGGGGGTATCTTCCTGCCCGCCCGACAGCACCGCGGCCTCGGCGATGGCGCGGCGGATCAGCCCGGCGCCGTCGTTGATCGCGGGTTTCGTCTGCGACTGGAACACCCGCTTGCCGGCAAAGCGGCCCAGCTCGACCTGCCGGTCGGCGGCGATCACCACCAGATCCGCCGCGGCAATCTCCGCCGCCGTCAGCGCGTCTTCGGAGCCGACCGAGCCCTGGGTCTCGACCCGGATCTCGGCGCCGATCTCCTTCGCGCCCTGCTGCAGCCCCTCGGCCGCCATGAAGGTATGCGCGATGCCGGTCGGGCACGAGGTGATCGCGACGATCTTCAGCCCGGCGCCGACGCCCGGCGCCGAGGCCGCGCCCTCGAGCCGGCCGAGCACCGCGGCGGGTGCATCGAGCACCTCCTGCAGCGTCGCGCGCAGCACCTGCTTGCCCTCGAAGCGCGGATCGGCCGCAAGTTCGCCCACCAGCAGCACCTTCGCCGCCCCCGCCACCGTCGCGGCATCGAGCGGATCGCTCACGCCCTCGGGCATGTGCAACTCGACCTTGATCGCGCGGCCCAGCCCGGCCGCGGCCTTCTTCAGCGCTTCGCGCGCCAGCATCCCGTGCGTCGCCAAGGTCTCGGCGCCGATCACGGCCACGATATCGGACATTTCTTCCTCCTGTCCTCCAGTGTCTTCTCTGCCCTGCCCCGTCGGGGCCCGGACCTCCCGCCTCGGCGACCGCCCGTGGGCGGCGCGCCCTTTTCCTCCGGCCGGGTCTCCCTCCCCGGCCGCAATCCCGCTCAGCCCTCGGCGAGCCACGCCGCAAGCGGGCGCACCGGCACCGCACTTGCCAGCGACCGCAGCTCGGTGTTCTCGGGCAGGTGGGGACCGGCGTTGCGCAGCTTGCCCACCGAAAAGGCGGTGGCGCGCTGAGCCAGCCGGTCGAGCGTCAGCCCCTCGGCCAGCGCCGAGACGATCCCCGCAACCATCGCGTCGCCCGCCCCCACGGTCGACCCGTGCGAGAGCGCAACCGGGGCCGCATGGACAGCCGCCTCGCGACCGACGAAGATCGCCCCCTCGGTGCCCAGCGACACGACAACGAGCGCAATGCCGCGATCAAGCAGCCCCTGCGCCGCGGCGACCAGATCGGCGCGCACGGCCAGAGGCCGGCAGAGGCAGTCCTCGAGTTCGTGCCGGTTCGGCTTGATCGCGAAGGGGGCGGCATCGGTGGGCAGCGCCAGCGCCGCGCGCAGCGGCGCGCCCGAGACATCGAGCATCACCCGCGCGCCGCGCCGGGCAAGCCCTCCCGCAAGCCGAGCCGAAGCGTCATCGTCAAGCCCCGGCGGCTGGCTGCCCGAGATCGCGACCAGCGCGCCCTTCCCCACATCCGCAAGGCTGTCGGCCACCGCCGCCAGATCGCGGGCCGAGGCGGAAAAGCCCGGCAGGTTGACGTCCGTGGTGCGCCCGCCCTCTTCCAGCAGCTTGATGTTGGTGCGCGTGGGTTCCGCGAGCCGCACCATGCGGTCGGCGATCCCCTTCGCGGCGAAAAGCTTCTCGAAGCGCGCGGCATTCTCGGCACCAAGGAGGCCATGAATGGCGACCCGCCCGCCCCAGTCGGCGAGACAGGAGGCGACGTTCACCCCCTTGCCGCCCGGGTCGTGGCGGGCCGAGCGGGCACGGGCGACCTCGCCCGGCACCAGCTGCGAAAGCCCCACGGTCAGATCGACGGCCGGGTTCAGCGCGACGGTATGAAGGTCGGCGCTCATGACGCCACCTGCGGATCGAGGGCGAGCGCGCGCACCTGATCGGCGTCGGTCATCGCCAGGGCCCGCTCGGCCAGCGCCTGCAACTCGGGCAGCGCCGCACCGCGCAGCCGTGCCTTCACCGCCGGAATGTCGCGCGGCGTCATCGACAGCTCGTCGACGCCAAGCCCCGTCAGCAGCCCCGCCCCGAAGGGATCGCCCGCGATCCCGCCGCAGACACCGACCCAGCGGCCATGCGCATGCGCGCCCTTCACCGTCGCCGCGATCAGCGCCAGCACCGCGGGGTGCAGGCTGTCCGCCTCGGGTGCCAGCACCGGGTTCTGCCGGTCGATCGCCAGCGTGTATTGCGTCAGGTCATTGGTGCCGATCGAGAAGAAATCGGCGTGCCGCGCCAGCCGATCGGCGAGCAGCGCCGCCGAGGGCACCTCGATCATGATGCCGAGCGGGATCTCGGGCGCCTTCATCTCGGCGCGGATCCGCCCCGCCGTCTCGCGCAGCGCGATCAGCTCGGGTTCCGAGGTGATCATCGGGAACATCACCGAGATCCGGGCGCCATCGCGCGCGGCGCGGTAGAGCGCGCGCAGCTGCGGCACCAGCAGTTCCGGCCGGCGCAGCAGAAGCCGAGCCCCGCGCACGCCGAGGAAGGGGTTCTCCTCGCGCGGCAGGTCGAGATAGGAGACCTGCTTGTCGCCGCCGATGTCGAGCGCGCGGATGACGAGCGGCCGGTCCCCCATCGCCTCGGCCATCGCGCGATAGGCCTGATACTGGTCTTCCTCGGTCGGGCTTTCGGCGCGTTCGAGGAACAGGAACTCGGTGCGCATCAGCCCGACACCCTCGGCGCCCTGGGCAAGCGCGAAGGGCGCCTGTTCGGCGAGGTTGATGTTCGCGCCGATCTCGATGCGGTGCCCGTCGGTGGTGGCCGCCGGCAGCGCGCGGGCGGCGGCATCCAGCTCGCGCCGCCCCTCCTCGGCCGCGATCCAGGTGCGGGCCGAGGCCAGATCCGCCTCGGAGGGCTCGAGATAGAGCCGCCCGCCGGTGCCGTCGACGATCGCCTCGGCGCCATCGGTCAGCCGCGACAGCGCGGCGCCCGCGCCGACCACCGCCGGCAGGCCGAGCGTGCGCGCAAGGATCGCGCTGTGCGAGGTCGGCCCGCCCTGCGCGGTCACAAGGCCGCGCACCCGCGCGGGATCGAGCCCGGCGGTGTCGGTGGGCGTCAGGTCGTCGGCGATCAGGATCGTGCCCTCGGGCAGCTCGGCCGGGGTCGGACGCGCCAGAACCGGGTCGATCAGGGCAAGCACCCGCTGCCCCACGTCGCGCAGGTCGGCCGCGCGGCCCGCGAGGATCGCGTTGCCAGACCGGCGCATCGGCTCGGCCGCCTCCTCGATCGCGCGGTTCCACGACCAGGCGAGGCCATGGCCGTCGACGAGGGATTGCGAGGCATGGATCACCAGCGCCGGATCGCCCAGCAACTCGGCCTGGGCGCGGAAGATGCCGGCGTCGGCCTCGCCCAGCCGGCGGGCGGTGTCATCGGCGAGCGCGCGCAACTGTTCGCGGGCCCGGGCTAGCGCTGCATGCAGACGGTCGGCGGCACGGGCCAGATCCTCGGGCTTGCCGGGTTCGGCATCGGGGATCTCGGTCGGCCCGGTCTCGAGCCGGTGGAGCCGCCCGATCGCCAGCCCCGGCGCGGCCGACACCCCGTCGATCACCCGCGCATCGTCGACATCGGGGGCCTGCACCGGCTGCCAGCCGCCCGCGGCCTGCGCCGCCGCCCGCTTCGCCTCGGCCTGCGCGGCCTGCGCCTTCTCGCGCGCCGACAGGCCCGCGACGACGATGCGCAGGGTCGAGAGCGCATCGGCCGCATCCGGCCCCTCTGCCGAGAAGGTCAGCGCGTCCCCCGCCTTCAGCCCAAGCTGCAGCAGCGACAGCATGTTGCGCGCATCCGCCGCCTCGGCCCCATGGCGCACGCGGATGCGCGAGGAGAAGCGCCGCGCCGTCTCGGCCCATTCGGTCGCCGGGCGCGCATGCAGCCCCGAGGGATAGTCGAGCACCCAGTCGAAGCTTTGCCCGAGGTCGGTCGCCGGGGCGGCGGCCGGCGCCGCGCCCTCGTCGCCCGCCAGTGCCGCGATGATTTCGTCGGCATTCTCGGTGCGGGACAGGCGTTCAAGCCGCGGCACGTCCTGCATCAGCCGGGTCAGCCGGCGCAGGATGCCGATATGCGCGTCCGAGCGCGCCGCGATCGCCACGACCAGCTGCGCCGTCTGCCCCTCGTTCCAGCGCACGCCGTCGCGGACCTGCAGCACGGCGATGCCGTCGCGCTGGATGAGGTCGCGCTCGTCGAGTATGCCATGCGGGATCGCGATGCCGCGGCCAAGGAAGGTGTCCGCCGCCGCCTCGCGCTTGGCCATGCTGGCCTCGAAGCCCGGCCGGGTGCAACCCGCGGCCGCCAGAAGCGCCGCCGCCTGTCGCAGCGCGTCGGCCTTGTCGGCGACCTTCGCATCCAGACGGATCAATTCGCGGGGCAAAAGCCCGGGATCATGGGAAAGGGACATTGGCGCTCCTCCAGCCACTGCGTGACGACACAATAACACGCCAGTGGGAACGTTCCCACAATATTTTCCGCCGCACCTGCAAAGGCCGTAGCGCGCCTGCGCTATTTCATTGCGAAATCACTGAAAACATGGCATGTTCCGCGCAGCCAGAAACTGGAAACGTTTGCAGTGACATGAGCGTCAGCATCAAGGATGTCGCCCGGGCCGCGGGGGTTTCGACCTCGACAGTCTCTCGTGCCCTCGGCAAGGGTCCGGTCAGTGCCGAGGTGCTGCGCCGGGTCGAATCGGCCGTTCTCGCCACCGGATACCGCCCCAACCTCGCCGCGCGGCAACTGCGCTCACAACGCTCGATGGCGGTCGGGCTGATCGTCGCCGACATCCGCAACCCGTTCTTCACCCAGCTCAGTCGCGCGGTCGAGGATGCCGCCTATGCCGCCGGCATGCGGGTGCTGCTGTGCAACACCGATGAGGATCCGGCGCGCGAGGCGATGTATCTGGAACTGATGGCCGAGGAACGGGTGAGCGGGCTGATTATGACGCCGACACGCCATCTCTCGCCCGCCGCGCTGGCGCGCGTCGGCCGGCCCGTGGTGCTGGTCGACCGCGCCATGCCGGAAACCGATTTCGACAGCATCGTGCTCGACAATGCCCGCGCCTCGGCCGAGCTGGTCGATCATCTCGTCGCCTCGGGGCGGCGGCGGATCGCGGGCCTGTTCGGCTCGACCTCCGCCACCGGCATGGAACGCCGCGCCGAGGTCGAGGCGGCACTCGAGCGTCACGGCCTGCCGGCGCGCAGCGCGCTCTCGCTGCCGAGCTTCGACGCCGGACACGCGGCGCTTGCGGAACTGCTCGAGCGCGAGATGCCCGATGCGCTGATCCTGTCGAATGGTCTGTTCGTGCGCGCCGCGCTGAAACTGTGCCACGAGCGCCGGATCGCGATTCCGGCCCAACTGGCGCTTGCGGGCTTCGACGACGAGGTCTGGACCGACCTCGTCGATCCGGGCATCACGGTGATCCGCCAGCCGGTCGAGGAGTTCGGCCGCGAGGCGATGCAGGCGCTGCTCGCCCGGATCGGCGCCGCAAAGATGCGGCCACGGCGGGTGGTGCTGGCCGGCGAGCTGATCGTGCGCGGCTCGACGGCGCCGGTCTGAGAAGCGGAGCGCCCGCAGGCAACACGCAGAAGGCTCCGGGAAGTGGCAGGGCAGCCCGACGAAGATGGACCCGATGAGGCCGTCTACCCCCTTGACGATTGTGGCGATCTCCCGCGTCATGCGGGCCAGACCCCGGGGCGCACAGTGCAAGCTCGCCGCGCGCGATCGACTCGTCGGGCTGGTGGCCGGACCACCGCGTCCAGATCGTCCGGCCGAGGCGCCGGGCCGCCCGCAGGATGTTGTTCCGGGCCAGGGCGGCAGGGCAATCCTCCTTCCACAAGCGACCGTTGCTGCTGATTGGAATGTTGCCCTCCCCCAACGTGCCCGGATCGCGGCATGGCACCGCCGGGTGTCGAAGGCGCCGCCCCCCTGTCACGGTGCGGATCTCCTGGCCCGCCGGGATCTGCTCCAGGAGCCCCGGAAGGGCCGGGCTGTCGCCCTCACGGCCCGGGGTAAACTCGACGGCGCGGATGTCGCCAGTGGCCCCGTCCATCGCCAAGTGAACCTTGCGATACCGGCGCTCAGGGTGAGGTCCGTTGTCGTGGTTATAGGTGTTCGTGGCCATCGGGGTTCCCGGCAGGGTCGGGTTGCGACAACCAGCCTGCCCCGAAGGACAGCCCCGATGACCAACCCCATGATGGATCTCCGCGCGCTCCTGAAGAGGAACGGAGATGCCGATCTGCCGCGTGAGAGGATCGGCTTTGCGGCCGAACGTCTGAGGGAGTTGGAGGTCGGCGCCAAGACCTGCACCGACTACGGCGAGAAGACCCCGAGCGGCTGGCGCAGTATAACGGCCAGCGCGGGC
>NZ_SAVB01000012.1 GCF_004022265.1 Paenirhodobacter ferrireducens | reverse complement strand
CCCCACGCCGCCCATGGCGGAAAGCCGCCCGCCGTGGTCTACTTCAACCAGATCGAAACCGACCAGCAGGCGCAGAGAGTAGCTTAAATCATCCCGGAAACTGTCCAAGGGATCGGGAGTAGCTCACTGCTCGTAGGCATGGGCCGCCATGTTGACCTCGTTGATATGCGGCGTCTTGGTGACGATCGGCACCGGCAAGCCGTGCTGGTCGGTCTCGCTCGGGTGCAGGGTGATGCCGTTGCCCGCCTGCGGCAGGTCCTCGCCGCAAATCCAGGTGCCGGACATGTAGGCGTATTTCTCCAGAGCCTGCGCATGCTCGCGGCCCCAGCCCGAGGCCGAGGGGTTGAGGAAGACCGACAGGAAGGGCAGGCCGAGGGCCAGGATCTCCAGCCGGTAGCCGGCATAGAAGCCGCGCGAAGGGTCGTTGCGCGCCTCGTCCGAGATGATCCCCGCGACCGTGGTGCCGCGGTTCATGTGCACCTTCTCGGGCAGCTCGGCAAAGACCCCGGCGCTGTTGTGGGTCATGTAGTTGCGCCCGACCTGGCCCGAGGAATTGGCGAGCCCGTCGGGGAACATCGACGAGGCCGAGTTCAGCAGCAGCCGCGGGCTCTCGATCGCGTTGCCGGCGACGCAGACGAGGCGCGCCTTCTGCCGCTGGATATTGCCCGCGCCGTCGGCATAGAGCACGGCGGTGACCTTGCCGGTCGCGTCATGCTCGATCTTCAGCGCCATCGCGTCGCAGCGGATCTCGCACTTGCCGGTGGCCTCGGCGCGGGGAAGCTCGGTGATCATCGTCGACCATTTCGCCCCGACCATGCAGCCGCTCATGCAAAAGCCGTATTGCTGGCAGGCCGGGCGGCCGTCGTTCTCGACCGAGTTGATCGCCATCGGCCCCGAGACGATGTCGCGATACCCCATCCGCCGCGCCCCCTCGGCCAGCACGCGGAAGCTGTTGTGCCAGGGCAGGTGCGGCATCCCCGTGGTCTTGCCCGTCACCCCCATCTTGCGCTCGGCCGCCTCGTAATACGGCGCCAGCTCGGCCAGCGTCAGCGGCCAGTCGGCGACCGAGGCGCCGGGGATGTCTCCGTTCAGCGTGCGCATCCGGAACTCGTGCTCCTGAAAGCGCAGCGCCACGCCGGCCCAGTGGATGGTCGAGCCGCCATAGCCCTTGACGATCCAGGCCGGCAGGGTCGGGTGGTTGCGCTTGCCGTGCCATTCCCCGGCCGAGATCCGCTTGTCGAGCCAGGAGATCTTGTTGAACATCGTCCATTCGTCATTGACGATGTCTTCTTGGCCGAAGCGCGGTCCGGCCTCGAGCACGACCGATTTGATGCCCTTCTGCGCCAGTTCGTTGGCCAGCGTGCCGCCGCCCGCACCCGAGCCGATGATGACGACGAGGCTGTCGTCGTCGAGGTCGAATTTCGTGGTCATGATCGCTGTTCCTTACCGCTGGACCTGGGCGAGAAGCTCTTCGGGGCTCGGCCCCGGCGGCAGCCAGTCGATGTCGCTGAACCCGGCGTGCAGGAAGCCGCCGACGTCCGAGGCGGGGCCCTCGTAACCGAGCGCCGGCCACAGGTCGGGGGCGTTGTAGATGCCGAAGACCCCGGCCCAGCGGAACTTCTGGAAGAAGGGCGTGGTTTCGATGCCGCGCAGTATCCCCTCGCGCTCGTAATCCTCGGCGACCTCGGTGAAGGGCCGGCCGAAGGCGGCGCGGGCGCGGGCGTCGAGGTCGTCGACGCCGTCGCGCAGAAGCCCCTTCACGCCCTCGTCTGCCGCCGCCTCGTCGAGCATGGCCTCGACAAGGCGCTGATAGGTGGCGAGGCTGACGATCTGCGGCCCGTGCGGGAAGGTGTCGCGCATCACCCGCAGCATGGTGTCGGCGCGGGCGGTGCCGATCGTGTCATTGGCCCAGGCGGCCACCGGCAGGGCAAGGCCGGCAACCGCGCCGCCGGCGGCGACGGCGGTGGTCATCAGAAAATGCCGGCGCGACAGGCGGCGGGCGGGCTGCGGGCGCGACGGCGCGCGCGGGTGGTCGGTGCTCATCTCGGGCTCCGTTTGGGCGGGCAGTCCGGCCCGGGCCACCAGTGCGCAGGCGCAGGTGGGGGCAGGCTGCCGATGATGGATGGGGTGAAGCGGGGGCGGCCCGGACAGGGCTCAGCCGGGGCCGGAAAGCCCGTGCCGGGGGTCGGCGTCTCGTCTCATGTGGTCCTCCCTTTTCTGATGTCGTGATGCGCGTCTCGCGCGCGGTTCAGGCCGCCCGCCCCTGTGCCGGGGCAGGCGATCCGTCCGTGTCCTCCTCCCCGAGGGCACGGATGAAGTCGGGCACGCCGAGATCGGGGCGCTCGGCGCGCAGGCTGGTGTGGGCGTCGGGCAGAACCCTTGTCCCGAACTCGAGGTCGCGGTGCAGCCGGTCGATCACCGGCACCACCGCGGCAAGCGGCGGGTCGATCAGGATCAGCGCATGGGCCAGCACCGCCCATCCGCCGTCACGGCGCTGCCAGCGCTGCGCGGTGCCGACGATCTTGCGCCCGGCAAGCGAGAGGTTCCACGCCCCGTCGCAAAAGCTGCCCCCGGTCGCGCCGGCGCTGACCGTCAGGCCAAGCCGGGCGAAGGCCGCGGTCAGCGGCGCGCAGATCCGCCGATAGCCGGCCTCGAGTGTCAGCCCCGCCTCGGCGGGAAAGACGAGGGCCAGATTGAGCACCCCCGGCCCCTGCGGCACCGGGCCACCGCCGGTCGGGCGGGCCAGCAGCGGCCAGCCCGCCGCCGCGGCGCGCCCGGCGGCCGCGGCAAAGCCCGGGCGGCGCAGGCAGGCCGCCGGCAGCACGATCGCCGGCACACGGGCCTGCCACAGCAACCGCGCCGGCTGCCCCGTCGCGGCGACCTGCGCCAGCATCGCGACCTCGGCCGCGATCCCCTCGGCGGCGCTGTCGAAGCGGCAGGGCGCGGCGCCGGTCACACCGTCCGTCACGGCGCGAAATCCTCGATCTCGTGGCACAGCGTGGTCAGCGCCGCGGCCGCCGGCGCGCCGTCGATCGCACGGTGATCGAAGGTCAGCGACAGGCCGATGAAGGGCCGCAGCCCGATCGCGCCGTCGGCCTCGCGCACCGCGCGCTCGCGGGTGCAGCCGATGCCGAGAATGCCGATCTGCGGGGTGTTCAGGATCGGGGTGAAGGCCTCGACCCGGGTCAGGCCGAGGTTCGAGATGCAGAAGGTGCCGCCGGTCATCTCCGACACGCTGAGCCTGTTCGCCCGCGCCCGCGCCGCCAGATCCTGCCGCGCCGCGCGCAGGGCCGCGATGTCCAGCGCCTCGGCGCCGAAGATCGCCGGCGCCACCAGCAGATTGCCCGGCAGCGCGATCGCCACCGACAGATCGACCTGCGACGAGAGCCGCAGCTCGCGCCCCTCGAGGCGGCCGTTCAGCTCGGGATGCGCCTTCAGCATCCGCAGCGTCGCCAGCATCAGCAGATCCTCGACCGAGGTCTTGACCCCCTGCGCCGCCAGCGTCGCGCGCGCCGCCAGAAGCCGGCTGGCATCGGCGCTGGCGTGATGGGTCAGCTGCGCCGCCTCGGCGAGGCTTCTGACCATCTTCTCGGCGATCATCGCCCGCATGCCGCGCAGCGGCACGACGGTGGTGACGGCGGCAGGCGGCGCGCTCATTCCACCCGTCCGATCACCGCGCCCTTCGGCACCACCGCGTCCTGCGCCGCCACGATCACCAGCCGGCCGGAGGCGGGGGCGTGGATCTCGTACTGGACCTTGGCGGTCATGATCTCGGCGATCAGCGCGCCCTCGGCCACCTCGGCGCCGTCATCGGCAAGCCAGGAGGTGATGACCGCCTCGGTGTCCTCTTCCCACAGGTCGGTGGGGATGATGATGTCAGTTGCCATGTCGCTTTTCCCTTTGTCCTGTCGCTGGCCTGGCGGGGGGCGGGGCTGGCCCGCCCCCGGGCCGGTGTCATGCCGCCATCTGCGCCCATGCCGCGACGATCTTCGCGGGATTGGGCAGGCAGAACTGTTCCATCACCCGCGCGTAGGGGATCGGCACGTCGGGATAGGCCACCCGCACCGGCGCTGCCTTCAGCACCGAGAGGTCATGCTCGACCACCGAGGCGATCACCTCGGCCGAGACGCCGAAGCTGTGGTAATCCTCGTCCACCACGATCAGCCGCCCGGTCTTGGCGACCGAGGCGCGGATCGTGTCGCGGTCGAGCGGCACCAGCGAGCGCAGATCGACGACCTCGGCCGAGACGTTCTGCTGCGCCAGCGTGTCGGCCGCCTTCAGCGCGTGATGCACCCCGATGCCCAGCGAGACGATGGTGACATCGCGCCCCTCGCGCACGACCTTCGCCTTGCCGATCTCGACGGTGTAGCTGTCTTCGGGAACATGCACGGTGGCGCCCGGTTCGGTGCCAAGCCAGCCCATCCCCTGCAACCCCTTGTGATACATGTAGACCACCGGGCTGTCGTCGCGCAGCGCCGCGGTCATCAGCCCCTTGGCGTCATAGGCGTTCGACGGCGCCACCACCTTCATCCCCGGCAGATGCGCGAAGGTGCCGTAGAGGCATTGCGAGTGCTGGCCGCCGTCGGAATAGCCGCCGCCGGTCGAGGTCATCAACACCATCGGCACCTTCAGATGGCCGCCGGAGAAGTAGATGTTCTTCGCCATCAGGTTGTAGATCGCGTCGAAGCAGACACCGAAGAAATCGACGAACATCAGCTCGACCACCGGCCGCATCCCGTCCTGCGCGGCGCCGACCGCGGCGCCGATGAAGCCGGTCTCGGAGATCGGCGTGTCCCGCACCCGCTCGGGGCCGAATTCCTCGATCAGGCCGCGGGTATTGCCATAGATGCCGCCGAGCGTGCCGATGTCCTCGCCCATCACGAAGACGGTCGGGTCGATCCGCATCTCCTGCGCCAGGGCCTCGGCCATCGAGCGGGCAATGGTCAGCTTGCGTTCGTTGGATTTCACAATCGTTCCGGTCATCTCATCCCCCTCAGGCAAAGACCGCGGTCAGGGCGTCCTCGGGACGCGGATCGGCGCTGTCGCGGGCAAAGCGGATCGCCGCGGCGACCCGGTCCGCCGCCGCGCCCTCGGCCGCGACGAGCTCGTCCTCGGAGAAGCCGAACTCGGCCAGCAGCCGGGCGCGCATCTTCGGAATCGGATCGGCGGCGAACAGCGCCTCCTTCTCGCCCTTCGGGCGATAGGCCTCGGCATCGCCCATGAAGTGACCGGCCAGACGATAGGTCTCGCATTCGATCAGCGTCGGCCCCGCGCCGGCGCGGGCGCGCGCGATCGCCTCGCCGGCGACCTCGTAGATCGCCAGCGGGTCATTGCCGGCGACGTAATGGCCCGGAATGCCATAGGCCGCGGCGCGCACGTCATTGCGCGCCACCGCGGTCGAGGCGCTCTTCGGCACCGAGATGCCCCAGGAATTGTCCTCGATCACGCAGACGAAGGGCAGCTTCCAGACCGCGGCGAGGTTCATCGCCTCGTGGAAGGCACCCTGGTTCGCCGCACCGTCGCCGATGAAAGCGACCGCGACGCCGGGCAGGCCGCGCAGCTTGCGCGACAGCGCCGCCCCGACCGCGGGGCCAAGCCCCTGCGCGATGATCCCCGAGCAGGCGAAATTCACCTTCGGGTCGAACAGGTGCATGTGCCCGCCGCGCCCGCCCGAAAGCCCGGTCGCCTTGCCGAAGATCTCGGCGACCATCGCGTCGAGGTCGACGCCCTTGGCGATCGCCTGATGATGCGGGCGGTGCGTCGCGGTGACGATGTCCTCGGCCGTCAGATGGGCGCAGACCCCGACCGCGACCGGCTCCTGCCCGTTCGAGAGGTGCATCTCGCCCGGGATCGGGCCGTTCGCCATGTTGAAGACTGGCGTCTTGCCCTCGAAATAGATCTTGGAAATGGTTTCCTCGAGCCTGCGGCTGAGCACCATGTTGCGGTACATCCAAGCCAGCTCGTCGCGTGATGGCGTCATCTGATCCTCCCCGTTTGCAGCGGCACAGGGCATGGATGGCCCTGCCTGCGAGGATCTTTCTCAACCTGGCCATGCATGTGCTGCAACGCAGGATCGCCTCTGCGCTGCAGCGTGTCTCAGACTGTCTCAGGGGATTGGCGCCCCGTCCGGACCGGCGCGGGACACGGGCAGAGCGGGGCAGGGGAGGCGGCGACTGCTGCCCCCTCTTTGCCGGGCCGGCCTCAGCCGCCGCTGGCGGTCACCAGCGTGCCGGCGGTGCCGGCGACGATGGCGGCGGCATCCTCGAGCCGGCCGATCCCGGCCCGGCCGCCGGTCGCCTGGACGAAGTCGACCGCGGCGCGCACCTTCGGCCCCATCGAGCCGGCCGGAAAATCGGCGGGCGACAGCGCATCGGCCGCAACCGCCGCAAGCGGCCGGGCCTGCGGCGTGCCGAAATCGCGGTAGACGGCGGCGACATCGGTCAGCATCAGCAGCATGTCGGCGCCGAGCTGGCGCGCCAGCAGGCCGCTCGCCAGATCCTTGTCGATCACCGCCTCGATCCCGGTCAGCCCGCCCTGCGGCAGCGTGACGACGGGGATCCCGCCGCCGCCGACGCAGATCGGGATCACCCCCTGTGCAAGCAGCAGCTTCAGCACCGGCGCCTCGAGGATCTCGAGCGGCGCAGGTGAGGCAACGACGCGGCGCCAGCGGTCGTTGTCGGGGGCGACGCTCCAGCCGCGGGCGGCGGCAAGGCGCTCGGCCTCGGCCCGGTCATAGACCGGACCGATCGGTTTCGTCGGATGCCGGAACGCCGGGTCCTGCGGATCGACCCGGACCTGGGTCAGCAGCGTCGTCACCAGATGGCCGGGCAGGGCGTTATCGAGTTCCTGCTGCAGCACATAGCCGACCATCCCCGCGCTTTCGGCATCGAGCACATCAAGCGGGAAGGGCGCGTCAGGCGTCGCCGCCGCCTGCAGCGCCAGAAGCCCGACCTGCGGCCCGTTGCCATGGGTGACGACGAGCCGGTGTCCGGCCTGCACCAGCCGCGCCAGCACCGCCGCCGCGGCGCGGATGTTGGCGCGCTGGTTCTCGCCCGTCATCGGCTCGCCCCGGCGCAGGAGCGCATTGCCGCCAAGGGCCGCGACGATCAGCATGGCTCAGCCCCCGATCGTCGCGACAAGCAGCGCCTTGATCGCGTGCATCCGGTTCTCGGCCTCGTCGAAGACGATCGAGGCGGGGCTTTCGAACACCTCCTCGGTCACCTCCATGCAGTCGATGCCATAGTCCTTCAGCACCTGCGCGCCGACCTCGGTCTCGGCATTGTGGAAGGCGGGCAGGCAATGCATGAACTTGACGTAAGGGTTGCCGCTGGCCGCCATCAGCGCCGCATCGACCCGGTAGGGGGTGAGCAGCCGGATCCGCTCGCCCCAGGCCGCGCTGGCCTCGCCCATCGAGAGCCAGACGTCGGTGTAGATGAAATCGGCGCCCTTCACCGCGGCGACCGGGTCTTCGGTGAGGGTGAAACGGCCGCCGGTCGGCGCCGCCATCGCGCGGATCTCGGCGACGAAGCTGTCCTCGGGCCAGAGCGCGCGCGGCGAGGCGATGCGGAAGTCCATCCCTACCTTCGCCGCCCCGATCGCCAGCGAGCGGGCGACGTTGTCGCGGCCCTCGCCGGTGAAGGTCAGCACCATGTCCGACAGATGCTTGTGGGTGAATTCCCGCATCGTCATGAAATCGGCAAGGATCTGGGTCGGATGGGTCTGGTCGGTCAGGCCGTTGTAGACCGGCACCCCGGAATAGCGGGCGAGCGTTTCGACATCGTGCTGCGAGAAGCCGCGATACTCGATCGCGTCATACATCCGGCCCAGCACCCGGGCGGTGTCCTTCACCGTCTCCTTGTGGCCCATGTGGCTGCCCGACGGGCCGATATAGGTGACCTCGGCGCCCTGGTCATGGGCGGCAACCTCGAAACCCGAACGGGTGCGCGTCGAATCCTTCTCGAAGATCAGCGCGATGTTCTTGCGGGTCAGGCGGGGAACTTCGGTCCCCGCCATCTTCGCCACCTTCAGATCCGCCGCCAGCCGCAGCAGGAAGCGGATCTCGTCGGGGGTGAAATCGGCCAGCGTGAGAACGCTGCGGCCGTGCAGATTGACAGGCATATGTGCCTCCTGTGCTCAGATCGGGTCGCGGGCGATCGGGCAGGTCATGCAGTGACCGCCGCCCCGGCCGCGGCTCAGCTCCGCGCTTTCGATGGTGATGACCTCGACGCCGGCGTGACGCAGAAGCGTGTTGGTATAGACGTTGCGGTCATAGCCGATGACCACCCCGGGCTCGACCGCGACGACGTTGTTGCCATCGTCCCACTGCTCGCGCTCGGCCTCGTAATCGTCGCCGCCGGTGGCGACGATGCGCAGCTTCTTCAGCCCCATCGCCTCGGCCACCACGGCGGTGAAGGGACGTTTCTCTTCCCGCACATCGACCGAATGCGCGCCCTCGCCGGGCCGGATCGAGAAGGTCCGGATCCGGTCCACCACCGGCGGATACATCGTCGCCAGATCGGCGTCGCAGAAGGTGAAGACGGTGTCGAGATGCATGAAGGAGCGGTCGCGCGGCATCAGCGCGGCGATCACATGCGTCGCCTCGCCCGCGGCAAAAAGATTGCGCGCCAGGCTGCCGACCGCCTGCGGGGTGGAGCGCTCGCCCATCCCCACCAGCACCACGCCCTTGCCCACCGGCATCACGTCGCCGCCCTCGAGGCTGCAATGCGTGCCGATATTGTCGGGCGAGACGAAGGGCACGCCGGCGTCGCGGAAGCGCGGATGGAAGCGATAGATCGCCTCCACATTGGCGGCTTCCGGCCGGCGCGCCGGCCAGAACATCGGCCCGATCGAGACCGAGCGATAGATCCAGCACGAGGAATCGCGGGTGAACAGCTGGTTCGGCAGCGGCGGCAGCACGAAGTCCTGCGGCAGCAGGGTCTGCCCGAACAGGCCGGGCGGCGCGAAGGGCAGCTCGGCCCGGGTCACCCCGCCGATCAGCCGGGTCGCCAGCTCGGCCGCCGGCAGTCCGCCGAGCCAGCCGCGCAGCTCGGGGGCGAGGTCATAGCCCACCATGCCGGGATCGACCCGATGCGCCAGCAGCCAGTCACGCGCCTCGGCCTGCTCCAGCGTCTCGGCGAGCAGATCGCCGAACAGATGCACCATCACCCCGCGTTCGCGCAGCGTGTCGACCAGAACGTCATGCTCCTGCCGGGCCCGTTTCACCCAGATCACGTCGTCGAACAGCAGATCGTGGCAATTGTCCGGCGTCAGCCGGCGCAGGCTCAGGTCGGGACGATGCACGATCACCTCGCGCAGCTTCCCCACCTCGGAATGGACACCGAGGTCACTCATGGTCTTGTCCTCCCTTACAGCGCGCTGACGGCGCCGATCCACATCTCGTAGGCCGCGTAGAGGCCGGCGAGCACCAGCGCCACGGCGAGGATCGCCTCGATCGCGGTGAAGCTGCGTTCCTGCCGTTCCTTGCGGGCCCAGATGTAGAACACCACGCCCGGTGCATAGAGAACGGCGCACATGAACAGGTAGGACAGCCCCGCCGCATAGACGAGCCAGATCCCGTAGACCGTCGCCAGAAGCCCGACCAGCATCGGCCCGATCCGGTTCTCGCCCGCGGCATAGTTCTCGCCGGTGAGGGCAAGTTTCGCCGCATAGGCGCCCGAGAAGATATAGGGCACGAGGATCATGCTCGAGGCGATGGAGAACAGCGCCTGATAGGTGCTCTGCGCAAAGAGGGTGATGATCAGGAACAGCTGCACCAGCGCATTCGTCACCAGCAGCGAGGTGACCGGCACCTTGCGGTCGTTCTCCTTCGCGAAGAAGCGCGGCATCGTGCCGTCCTTGCCCGCGACATGGGGCACCTCGGCGGCGAGCATCGTCCAGCTCAGATAGGCGCCGAGCACCGAGACCACCAGCGCGAGGTTGATCAGCACCGCGCCCCAGGGGCCGACGACGGCCTCCATTACCCCGGCCATCGACGGGTTCTTCATCTGCCCGAGCTCTGCCTGGCTGATGATGCCAAGCGACAGCAGCGACACCAGCGCATAGAGGATGATGCAGGTCAGGAAGCCGAGGACGGTGGCGCGGGCGATGTCGCGCCGCACTGCCGCACGGGCGGAATAGACACTCGCCCCCTCGATGCCGATGAACACCCACAGCGTGACGAGCATCGTGCTCTTCACCTGGTCCATCACCGTGCCGAGGCTGGCGTTGCCCTTGCCGGAGAAGTCGGCAGAGAAGATGTCGACCTTGAAGGCCAGCGCCACGACGAGGACGAACAGCACGATCGGCGCGATCTTCGCAACCGTCACCACGGTGTTGACGACCGCGGCCTGCTTCACCCCGCCCAGAATCAGGAAATGCACGGCCCAGACCAGCACCGAGGCCCCCAGCACCGCCTGCCAGGTGTTGCCGTCGCCGAACGCCGGAAAGAAGTAGGACAGCGCACTGAACACCACGACGGCATAGGAGACGTTCCCGACCCAGGCACTGATCCAATAACCCCAGGCGCTGTTGAAGCCGAGGAACGGGCCGAAACCGGCCTTGGCATAGGCATAGGGCCCGGCGTCGAGCTCCGGCTTGCGCAGTGCCAGCGACTGATAGACGAAGACCAGGGCCAGCATCCCCACCGCGGTGATGCCCCAGCCGATCAGGATCGCGAGAGGCCCCGCCCCCGCGGCCATGTTCTGCGGCAGGCTGAATACGCCCGAGCCCACCATCGAGCCGATCACCAGTGCCGCCAGCGCCCCAAGACGAAGCTTGTCGCCGGCCCCCGGCGATTTGTCCGAGACAGTCATATCGCTCATGAAATTTCCTCCACATTCAACTCTCCCCAGAAGGGAAAAGTTGTCCGCCCCTCTCCCTCACGGAGAAGGTCGTTCAATTTCAATATTATACCGGAACTTCGCAGAAAAAAGAAGTGCAATCGGAACACCCGGACCCGACGGAATCCTGCGCCGGCCATCCGCCGATAGGAACGCAAACCTCGCCCTGCCGGCTTACCTCATGCGGGGTAAGCCGGCGGCCTATGGCTAATATAAGTATAAGGTGGAGCCGATGGGGCGCCCGGCACCTGCCCGGACCACCACTTTCTACGGGAAAACCCGGACCGAAGGGGAGGGACCGGGCCCGGGCGGCACCCTTTGGCAACGTGAATCTGGGCCTCGGCCATAATTTTACCGGAAGTCGGAACTCAACAAAATGTCGGATGTGAACTGTACGATTACGCCAAAAGCCAACACCAATGCCGCGGGCGGCACGGTCAACGGAAACCACATCGAGCTTCAGGCGCCCAGCGTCGTCGCCCTGCATGCACATGGGGCCCGAGGCGGTGGCGCGATTCGAGCGCGTCGGCGACGACCTGGTTCTCGAGCTTCAGGACGGCAGCCGGATCATCATCGACAATTTCTTCGTCGTGGCCGACGAGGCGCGCAGCGACATCGTTTTTGTGGATGACGCCGGCGTCACCTGGTGGGGTCAGTACGGCAGCAGCTGGACCGGCTTCGACATCGCCGAAATCACCCCGACGACGGTGGTCCCGGCCGCATTGCTCGGCGCGATCGGCACTCTGGCGGGGGCTGCGCTGATCATCGGCTCGGGTGGCAGCGATTCACATCCGACCGATACCACGCCGCCCGAGATCACCGTCGAAGCGCCGGCGCTGAAGAACGACGCGACGCCGACGATCACCGGCACGACCGATGCGCCCGCGGGCAGCACCGTGACCCTCGTCGTCACCGGCTCGGACGGCTCGTCTCAGACCCTCACCGCGACGGTGCAGCCTGACGGCAGCTATACCGTCGACGTGCCCGCGGCGCTCGCCGAGGGTGAGTACACTGTCACCGCCTCAGTCAAGGACCCGGCCGGCAACACCGGCACCGCCGATGACGCGGGGGTGGTCGATACCACGCCGCCGTCGATCACCGTCGATGCGCCCGCGCTGACCACCGATCCGACGCCGACGATCACCGGCACGACCGATGCGCCCGCGGGCAGCACCGTGACCCTCGTCGTCACCGGCTCGGACAATGTCAGCCAGACCTTCACC
>NZ_SAVB01000011.1 GCF_004022265.1 Paenirhodobacter ferrireducens | reverse complement strand
ACCTTCACCACCACCGTCGGCACCGACGGCAGCTACAGCGTCGACGTGCCCGCCGATCTCGCCGAGGGCGGCTATACCGTCGAGGCCTCGGTCGAGGACCCGGCCGGCAACACCGGCACCGCCGATGACGCGGGTGTGGTCGATACCACGCCGCCGTCGATCACCGTCGATGCGCCCGCGCTGACCACCGATCCGACGCCGACGATCACCGGCACGACCGATGCGCCCGCGGGCAGCACCGTGACCCTCGTCGTCACCGGCTCGGACAATGTCAGCCAGACCTTCACCGCCACCGTCGGCACCGACGGCAGCTACAGCGTCGACGTGCCCGCCGATCTCGCCGAGGGCGGCTATACCGTCGAGGCCTCGGTCGAGGACCCGGCCGGCAACACCGGCACCGCCGATGACGCGGGGGTGGTCGATACCACGCCGCCGTCGATCACCGTCGATGCGCCCGCGCTGACCACCGATCCGACGCCGACGATCACCGGCACGACCGATGCGCCCGCGGGCAGCACCGTGACCCTCGTCGTCACCGGCTCGGACAATGTCAGCCAGACCTTCACCACCACCGTCGGCACCGACGGCAGCTACAGCGTCGACGTGCCCGCCGATCTCGCCGAGGGCGGCTATACCGTCGAGGCCTCGGTCGAGGATCCGGCCGGCAACACCGGCACCGCCGATGATACCGGCACCTTCGCGCCTCTGGCCGCGACCGAGGATACCGTGGCGAGCTTCACCGTTGCGGATCTGCTCGGCGAGACCGGCTCGGGGCTGACGGTGACTTCGGTCAGCATCGGCAACGGGATCGCCACGATCACCGGCGGCGGCAGCGCGATCTCCTACACGCCGAGCGAGAACTACAGCGGCGAGACCACGCTCACCTACACGCTGAGCGACGGGTCGACCGCCACGGCGCAGGTGAGCGTGGCCCCGGTTACCGATATGCCGACGGCGACGGACGGGCTCACCTTCACCATCAGCGGCACCAGCTTCAGCACCTACAGCTGGTCGGGTGTCACCTCCGTCAGCGACGGAACGACGACCTGGGACCTGGAAAAGAACGGCGGTTACGGCGCGGACTCCGCAGATCTCGTGAACGCCATCGACTATCTGGTTGCGAATGACATGGGCGCAGCGACGATCGGCACAACCACCTCGATCAGCGGCGGCACGCTGCCGACCTATGAGGCCAAGCTGATCACCGGCTATGTCTATCTCGAAGCGGGATCGAGCTACGCATTCGCGGGCACCGTCGACGACAGCGGCACGATCGTGATCGGCGATCTGGCCTCGGGACACTCGAGCTGGACGGGGCCGGTCGCGGCGGGCAACTTCACCGCGACCGAGACCGGGTTCTATACCTTCGACCTCTATCTGCATAACGCGGTCGGCGTCGGGAACTACGACTTCTCGATCGTCAATGCGGACAATGGCAGCGAGGTGCCGTTGTTCGGCAACCTGTCGGACGTCCAGAATGCAATCTCGAGCTACAACTACCTGTCTTTGGGCAGTTTCAACGATGGGTCGGATGCCGACGGCAACGGCTTCTACGGGCTGGATTACGGCTATACCGGGACCGAGGGCAGCGGGATCCCGCTGACCGGGGTCGGCGCCAATCTGACCGACACCGACGGCTCCGAAAGCCTGACGATGACGGTGAGCGGGCTGGTCGAGGGGGCGACGCTGAACTACGACGTCGTCTATGCCGACGGCACGACCGGCACGGGCACGGCGGTTGCGGACAGCAGCGGCACGATCACCGTGACCGGCGGCCCCGGAGCGGTGCAGCTCTCGTATCTGACTCTCGACATTCCGGCCGGAACCTATGACGTGCTGGTGACCGCTACCGCACAGGACGGGACCGACGCGCCGCAAAGCTCGACCATCGAGTTCACGGTCAACTCGACCCCGACCGCCAGCGGGTTCTCGGCCTTCGCTGCGACCTCCTTTGCGACGTCGACAGAGGCGACCGATACCTCGCCCGCCGACAGCTCGAGCACAGTTGCGCTTTACGCCGACACGACCTCGATCTGGGATGACAGCGCGCTGAAGACCGCGTCGCATTACTGATCGCGACCACCCGACACCCGGGCGCATCTGCCGCGGCGCTTTTCGGAGCGGCCGCGGCTGAGGTGCCCCGGGCGATGTTGTGGAACGATCGACGGAAAGCGCAATGCGAGACATGACGCAAGAGGACGAGAACGTGCCGCAGACGGCACCGCGGGCCGCACAGCAGGGCCAGGCCTGGGTCGCCTGCATCCTGCGCGTGGCCGGCCATTACCGGATCGGCGCCTCGGCCGAGCATCTGAAGCGGCAGGCGGACTGGCGTGGCGCGGCGCTGGAACTGCAGGCGCTTGCGCGCGATGCCGGGCTCGCGCTGGCCGAAACCGCAGCCGATGCCGGCGCCGTCACCGCGCTGCGCCTGCCGCTGGTTGCGGAATTCGACGACGGCAGCGTCGGCGTCATCGAGACCGAGACGACCGAGGGTTTCGGCGTCAGTTTCGGCAGCGATGGCGGGGTCATCACCCCGCTGCCGCGCGCCGAGCTGAGCCGGCGGCTCTGCCGGCTCTTCGTGCTGCGCCCGGTCGCCGCGGCGCCGGATGCGCGGGTCGATCTGTATATCGCACCGCATGACCCGCACTGGCTGCGCAAGCTGATCACCGGCGATCTGCGGCCCTATCGCACGATCCTGCTGGCTTCGGCGGTGTCGAACATTCTGGCGCTGGCCGGGGTGATCTTCTCGATGCAGGTCTATGACCGGGTGATCCCGAGCCAGTCGCTGCCGACGCTGTGGGTGCTGTTCGGCGGCGTTATGCTGGCGGTGGCCTTTTCCTACGCGCTGCGGGTGCTGCGCGGCTACATCACCGATGCCGTGGGCAAACGGGCGGATCTGGCGATCTCCGATCTGGTGTTCGGCCATGCGCTGCGGGTCACCACGGCCAGCCGGCCGAAGGCCACGGGCACCTTCATCGCCCAGATCCGCGAACTCGACCATGTGCGCGAGATGATCACCTCGACGACGATCGCGGCGATTGCGGACGTGCCGTTCTTCGCGCTGTTTTGCGTGCTTTTCGCCTATCTGGCGGGCGGGCTGGTGTGGATTCCGCTGGCCGCGGCGGTGGCTCTGGTGCTGCCCGGGTTGCTGGCGCAGGGCAGGCTGCGCACGCTCGCCAGCGCCAACATGCGCGAGCGCTCGCTGCGCAGCGCGATGCTGGTCGAGGCGGTGCAGGGCGTCGATGACATCAAGGCGCTGCAGGCCGAGGCCCGGTTCCAGAACCAGTGGATGCAATACAACGAGGCCTGCGCCACCTCGGCGATGGAGCTGCGAACGGTGGTCGAGCGGCTGTCGAGCTGGGCGCAGAGCGTGCAGGGCGGGGCCTTCGCTGTTGTGGTGTTCTTCGGCGCGCCGATGGTGATCGCCGGCGAGATCAGCTCGGGCGTGCTGGTCGCGGCCTCGATCCTGTCGTCGCGGATGCTGGCCCCGCTCGGCTCGGTGGCGCAGATCCTCAACCGCTGGCAACAGGCGCAGATCGCCCGCGACTCGCTCGACAAGCTGATGGCGCTGCCCGTCGACACGCCCGAATTCGCCCGCCGGGTGCATCTGCCGGCGATCCGCGGGGCGTTCTCGCTGGCGAATGCAAGCTTCGGCTATGCCGCTGACGACCCGGTGCTGAAGGTGGGCCGGCTCGAGATCGCGCCGGGCGAGCGGCTGGCGATCCTCGGCAACAACGGCTCGGGCAAATCGACGCTGCTCGCGGGGCTCGCGGGGCTGATCGCACCGCTCGCGGGCGAGGTCCGGCTCGACGACATCACACTTGGCCTGATCGACCCGGCCGACGTGCGCCGCGACATCGGCTATCTCGGTCAGAACGCGCGGCTGTTCTACGGCACGCTGCGCGAGAATCTGACGCTCGGTGCGCCGGGGGTGGAGGACGGGCAGATCGTGCAGGTGCTGGGCGAGCTCGGTCTGCTCGATCTGGTGCGGCGGCTGCGGGACGGACTCGACCATCAGGTGCAGGAGGGCGGCACCGGGCTCTCGGGCGGCCAGCGTCAGGGGCTGCTGATCGCGCGGCTGCTGCTGCGCCGGCCGCGGGTGCTGCTGCTCGACGAACCGAGCGCGGCACTCGACGAGGTGGCCGAGCGCGAGTTCATCGCGCTGCTCGGCCGGCTCGATCCGAAGATCGGCGTGGTGATCGCCACGCACCGGCTGGCGGCGCTGTCGGCGGTCGACCGGGTGCTGGTGCTGAACGCCGGCGCGGTGGTGATGAACGGACCGCGCGACACCGTGCTGACCCGGCTGCGCGCACCGAGGAGTGCCGCATGAGCCTGACTGCAGTTTCCGGAACCGACGCCGTGATCCGCCATCAGACCCGCACCGTCCGGGTGTTGGCCGCTGCGGTCGCCCTGTTTCTCGTCTGGGCCTGGGTGTTTCCGCTGACCGAGGTCTCGAGTGGCGCGGGCACGGTGGTGCCGAGCTCGCGCGAGCAGGTGATCCAGTCGCTCGACGGCGGCATCATCGCCTCGCTCGCGGTGCACGAGGGCGATGTGGTCGACGAGGGGCAGCTGCTGGCGCGGCTCGACCCGACCCGCTCGGCCTCGAATGTCGAGGAGGCCGAAGCCAGGTATTACGCCGCCATCGCCACGGCGGCACGGCTGCGCGCCGAGATCGCCGGAGAGGAGGCGATCTCCTTCCCGCCCGAGCTCGATGGGCACGATGACCTGAAGCGCAACGAAACCGCCCTGTTCACCGCACGCCGCAACGGCATGACCGAAGCGCTGGCCGGGATGACGCACGAGCTCGCGCTGGTGCGGCAGGAGCTTGAGATCACCCGCAGCCTGCAATCCTCGGGCGCCTCGAGCCGGGTCGAGCTAATCAGCCTCGAACGTGAGGCCGCGAAGACCGAGATGGACATCGCCAACCTGAAGGCCGACCGGCTGGTGAAGGCCGGCGAGGAGCTGCAAAACGCCAATGCCGAGGCCGAGGTGCAGTCCTCGGTGGTGCGTGGCCGCTCGGACCAGCTGCAGCGGCTGACTTTCCGTGCCCCGATGCGCGGCGTGATCAAGGACATCGCGGTCACCACCATCGGCGGTGTGGTGCCGCCGAACGGCAATCTGATGACCCTCGTGCCGCTTGATGACCAGCTGCTGATCGAGGCGAAGATCTCGCCGCGCGACATCGCCTTCATTCACCCCGGCCAGGAGGCTCTGGTGAAGATCTCGGCCTATGACTATTCGATCTTCGGCGGGATGAAGGGTGCGGTCGCGACGATCTCGCCGAACACCGTGCGCGACGAGGTGAAACCCGAGATCGTCTATTACCGGGTCTATATCCGCACCGACAGCGATCATCTGACGAACAAGGCCGGGACGGTGTTCCCGATCGTGCCCGGCATGATCGCCACGGTCGACATCCGGACCGGCGAGAAGACCGTCTGGCAATATCTGATCAAGCCCTTCAACCGCGCCCGCGAAGCGCTGCGCGAACGATGACCACCCCGACTGTAACCCCCAGTAACGATGCCGGGCGCTGTCTGCCCGATCCACAAGAGGACATTGAAATGAACCGAGTCTCTTTTGCCTGCCGCCAGTTCCTTGCCGCCGCCCTGATCGGCCTCGCGCTGCCCGCCGGGGCCGGGGCAATCTCGGGTCTGAACGTGGTCGCCCCGGATGCGGGTTTCTCGAACGTCGAGCGCAACTATGCCGAGATGGACGAGAAATACGCCCGCAGCGGCACCGCGCGCAGCGCGCAGCAGATGCGCAAGGTGGCGCTCGGCCAGGACAAGGCGGCGCTCGTGCGCTATGCCGGCAAGCCGGTTTCGGCCAATCAGGACGGCTCGTGGGACTTCGACATCCGCCTGCCCGCCAAGGACCGCCGCAGCACGCTGGTGTGCCAGTACCGCGTCTATTTCGACGCCGCGCAGAAGGTCTCCGGCACTGCCTGGCGCCGGCCGCAATGCGCCGACATCGTGGTCGGCCAGAAGAACTGAGATTCGATGAAACTCTTCGCTGAAGCGGGCCTGCGCGGCACCGCCATTCTGGGCTCCTGCCTGCTGGCGCTGGCGGGCTGCAGCCTGCCAGCGCCCGATGGCACCGAGGCCGCGCTGATCGCCCGCGCGAAGGGCATGCCGCCGCTCGCCCCTGCACAGGGGCGGGCGGCGAAAGACGTGGTGCGCAATGGTCTGTTGCTGCACCCCGACGTGCGCGAGGCGGCCAGTTCCGTCGCCGCAAGCGCCGATCAGGTCCGGGTGCAGCGCGGCGCGCTCTTTCCGGCGCTCGGCATGACGGTGGGCGGCGGCGCGGGCTCGGCCGGCGACGGCGACCCGGCACTGCGGATGAATGTGTCGCAACTGCTGATGGATTTCGGCAAGACCAAGCGTGCCGTCACCTCGGCCGACATGGATCTGCAGATCAATTACATCACCTTCCAGAAGGCAGTGGATGACGCGGCGGTCGAACTGCTCGAGGCCTATGACGCGGTGCGGATGAACACCGAGGCGCTGGCGGTCTACAAGAGGCAGCTTGCCGCGATGACCGAGTTGCAGAAGCTCGTCTCCGAGCGGGTCGAGATCGGCGCCACGACCGCGCCGGATCTGCTCGAGACGCAAAAGCGCGTCCAGAACGCGGCGTTCCTGGTGCAGGACGCCGAGCTTGCGCTGGCCGATGCGCGCGAACAGCTCGAGCGGCGCAGCGGCCAATCCGCCGGCGGTGCGGTCCCCGAGTTCCGCGGCGGCTGTGCGCTGCGCGGCGAGACCGACAAGATGCGCATCGCCCGGCTGAGGATGGCCAAGGCCGAGATCGACCTCGAACAGGCGCAGAAGGCGCGGGTGCCGAAGATCACCGTGTCGCCGCTGGCCCGGCTCGGCACGGGCGACACCTCGACCGGGCTTGGGATCAATCTCGGGGTGAGCTCGGACCTTCTCGAAGGCGGCGCGCTGACCGCCAGGGCCTCGGTTGCGCGCAATGCCCGCGACGCGGCCGAGGCCGCGCTCGACTCCGCCGATCGCGACGCCAGCCTGTCCTCGCGCAAGGCACTGCGCGACATCACCGCCGGGGCGCGCCGGCAGGAGATGCTGAAACGGCAGATCGCGCTTCTGGCGGAAACGCGCGATCTCTACCGCAGCCAGTATTTCGACCTCGGCAAGCGCTCGGTCTCGGACCTGCTCGACAACGAGGAGGAATTCTACACCCGGCAGGCCGAACTGGTTGAGGTGAGCTCCAAAATGGCGGTAAACCGCCTAAACTGCGCGGTTTACGCAAGAACCCTGCGCGGCTCGATGGAACTTGCCGGCCAGACGCTCTACAACCTGCCACTCGAGGCAGACAATCTCTAGGGCCGTCGTGAACAGAGTGCGATCCAGTAGCGACCGACAGGACAGGGAACGGCAGGCGGAGCTGATCGACCTCATCTATGCCGCGATGCTGGGGGAGCAGGACTGGCAGCGTTTCCTCGATGAACTGGTCTGTGGCATCCCCTCCGGCAAGGCGGCGATGCAGATGTTCAACACGCAGCGCCCGGACGAAAGCGGCGTGGCGCTGCAGGCGGGGTTCGACACCCCGGCGATCGACGATTACGGCGCCCATTTCTGCGGCGTCAACGTGCTGCAGCAATCGCTGGCGCTGCGCAGGGACGGGTTTGGCTATGCCGATACCGAGCTGGTGCCCACCGACCAGCTGCGTGCGAGCGAGATCTTCAACGATTGGCTGCGGCCGAACGGAATCCAGTCTTCCGCCGGCCTCAAGCTGGGAACCGAGGGGGCCTGGAACTTCAGCCTGACGCTGATGAGCGAGCGCAACGACGACCTGATCCGCCGGGAGATGGCCCGGAGGCTGACGGAACTGGCGCCGCATCTGCACCGGGCCACGCAATTCTACCAGCGTCAGGGCACGGTCGCGCCGGACAGCCTGGAGGCCCGGCTGATGGGAAGCTCGGCCCTCGGGGTGATCGTCCTTGGTCGCGATTGCGCCATTCAGACGATGAACGCCAGGGCCGAGGCCTTCCTGCGCCAGCGGCAGGCGCCGTTCCGGGTGCAGCGGCAGCGCCTGCTGATGCGTGATGGCGGGGTCGAGGCGCAGGTCAAGTCGATGCTGTCACCGGCCTATCGCGGGCCGGACATGATGACGCTGGCCCTGCCGGGGGTGCGGCTGACCCTGATCCGGCTCGCCCGGCAGGGGATCTCGCTGCTGTTTCAGGGGATCTCGCTGATCGTGCTGATCGACGGGCTGGACACGACCGAGCTGTTCGACGAGGAGGTCTTTGCGCTGGAATACCGGCTGACGCCGGCCGAACGGCGCGCGGCGCGCGGGATCGTGGCGGGGCTGTCGCCGGCCGAGATCTCGCACCAGGCCGAGCTCTCGCGCGAGACGATCCGGGCGCAGATCCGCAGCCTCTATCAGAAGACCGGGGCGCGCAGTCAGGCCGATATCCTGCGCCTGGCCCGGCTGCGCCTGACGCGCTGACCCGCGCCGGCAAAACCGGCACCGGGCATGGGGGGCGACCTCTCCGCAGGGGTCCGGCGCAGCCCCCGGTTCATGCCCCGGTTGCGTCGGTTCCGGCCCGCCCGGCCCGCGTCAGCGCCGTTGCAAGAGCACTCCGGAACGCCTCTGCATTGCCCGAGGCGCGGGTCAGGACGATGCCGCCCTGAATCGCCGCCAGAATGCTGATGGCTTCCTGCCGGGCCTCGGGTTCGGGCCACCCCGCCCGCTGCAGGCACTCTGCCAGCGCCGCGCCCCAGCGGGCGAAATAGCTTTCGATCCGCCCGGAAAAGCGGGTGCGCACGTCGTCGAGCGCGAAGGCGCCGACAAGGCAGATGCGCTGGCCGGAGCGGAAATAGGCCTCGACGGCAGCGGCCATCTCGGCCAGCGCCTGTGGCGCCGGCTTCTGCGTCAGCGGCGCGAAGACATTGGCCTCGAACCAGTCGGAAATCTGCGCCAGAACCGCATCGGCCATCTCCTCCTTGCCGCCGGGAAAGAAGTGATAGAGGCTGCTCCGGCCCGCCCCCGTCTCTTTCGCGATGACGCCGATGCTGGCCCCCTCGTATCCGTAGCGCCGGAAGATCTCGGCAAGCTGCGGCACGAGATCGCTCCGTTCCAGATAGCTGCGCGCCATCACCGCGCCGCCGTCGGATAGTCGGTGCCGTTGAGCCGGTGGAACAGCAGGGCAACGCCCACCAGGATCACCGATCCGGCCAGCACCGGGATGAAGAGAAAACCGAAGCCCGGCGCGGTGGCGAAGACGACGAGGGGATCGGCCCCGGCCGGCGGATGGGTGACGCGCAGCACGACCATCAGCGCGATCGCCCCCCCGACCGCAAGCGCCATGCCCCACCATGTCGGCGGCAGCCAGGCGTGCATCAGCAGCCCGGTCAGGGTTGCCACGAAATGACCGCCGATCACGTTGACCGGCTGCGACAGCGGGGCCGCGGGCGCGGCGAACAGCAGCACGCAGCTGGCGCCGAACGGTGCGATCAGCAGCGAAACGGCAAGCTGGTCCGTCAGGAGCGCCAGCAGGGCGATCGCCAGAAAACCACCCGCGCCGGCAAGCAGAACCGTCCTCGGGCGCGGCGCGGGCAGGGCGGGGGTGAAGAATCTGAGCATGGTAAATCCTGTAACGATCGGTTTATTGTGGACCGATCGTTACATTTGTGGGCCGGCCGATGTCAAGGGCCGCTCTGCGGCGCCACAGCACGCCGCCGCCAGCCGGACGCGGCGCCCGTCATGCGCCCACGCAAAACCGGACAGGCCGGGCCGGGGGCCGGCAAGGGGCGGAAGGGTTGCAGCACAGGAGGGGCGGGCCCCCCCCGCCTCTTTTCCGCGCACCCCCCTGATCGGGGTCCGGATTCGGCACCTGCACTCTGGCGGGAAACGCGGCAACGGGGATAGCATGGCACGAACCGAAACGGAGACCGGGCATGAACAAGACGACGCAATTCCACGTCTGGTACTGGGTGGCCGCCTTCGCCCTCCTGACGGCCTTTCAGTATTTCTACGCCGGCAGCACCCAGATCGAGCAGATCCCCTACAGCCAGTTCGAGACCGAGCTGCAGGCGGGCAAGATCGCCGAGGTCGCGGTTTCGGACCAGTATATCCAGGGCAAGTACAAGGCGCCCCGGGACGGCAAGCCGATGTTCATCACCACCCGGGTCGAGCCCGACCTCGCCCGGGAGTTCCAGGCGCAGGGCGTGGTGGTGAGCGGCGAGGTGCAGAGCAATTTCCTGTCCGAGCTGCTCTCCTGGGTGGCGCCGACGGCGCTGTTCTTCGGGGTTTGGATCTTCATGCTGCGCCGGATGGGGCAGGGCGGGCTTGGCGGCGGGCTGATGCAGATCGGCAAGTCGAAGGCGCGGGTCTACGTGCAGTCCGACACCGGCGTCACCTTCGCTGACGTCGCCGGGGTGGACGAGGCCAAGGCGGAACTTGTCGAGATTGTCAATTTCCTGAAAAATCCGAAGGACTACAGCCGGCTTGGCGGGCACATGCCGAAGGGCATCCTGCTGGTCGGGCCGCCGGGCACCGGCAAGACCCTGCTGGCGCGCGCCGTCGCCGGCGAGGCGGGAGTGCCGTTCTTCTCGATCTCGGGCTCGGAATTCGTCGAGATGTTTGTCGGCGTCGGCGCGGCGCGGGTGCGCGATCTGTTCGAGCAGGCCCGCACCAAAGCCCCGGCAATCATCTTCATCGACGAGCTTGACGCGCTTGGCCGGGCGCGCGGCATCGGGCCGCTGTCGGGCGGGCATGACGAGAAGGAGCAGACCCTGAACCAGCTTCTGGTCGAGCTGGACGGGTTCGACCCGTCCTCGGGGCTGGTGCTGCTGGCCGCGACCAACCGGCCCGAGATCCTCGACCCGGCGCTGCTGCGCGCCGGCCGCTTCGACCGGCAGGTGCTGGTCGACCGCCCCGACAAGGTCGGGCGACTGCAGATCCTCGCGCTCTATCTGAAGAAGGTGACACTCGCCAAGGACGTCTCGGCCGAGCAGATCGCGGCGCTGACCCCGGGCTTCACCGGCGCCGATCTCGCTAACCTCGTCAACGAGGCGGCGCTTCTGGCCACCCGCCGCGACGGTGATGCGGTGACGATGGAGGATTTCAACAACGCGGTGGAACGGATCGTCGCCGGGCTGGAGAAGCGCAACCGCCTGCTCAACCCGAAGGAGCGCGACGTCGTCGCCCATCACGAGATCGGCCACGCGCTGGTGGCGATGTCGCTGCCCGGGGTCGATCCGGTGCACAAGGTCTCGATCATTCCGCGCGGGGTGGGGGCGCTTGGCTACACGATCCAGCGCCCGACCGAGGACCGCTTCCTGATGACCCGGACCGAGCTCGAGAACAAGATGGCGGTGCTGCTGGGCGGGCGGGCGGCGGAAAAGGTGATCTATGACCAGATCTCGACCGGCTCCTCGGACGATCTGGTGAAGGCGACCGACATCGCCCGCGCCATGGTCACCCGCTACGGCATGAGCGAGAAGCTCGGCCATGTGACGCTCGAGCGGGACCACCAGTCGATGATGGGCGCGGAAGACCCCTATTTCGCCGAACAGCACGACTATTCCGACGAGACCGCGGCGCTGATCGACGAGGAGGTGAAGCGGCTGATCGACGAGAGTTTTGACCGGACCGTCCGTCTTCTGGGGGACAAGCGCGCGCTTCTGGAACGGGCGGCGCGGGCCCTGCTCGAGAAGGAAACGCTGAACGAGGACGATCTGCAGGCGCTGATTGCCGCGGACTGAGCGGCGCGCGGGCGGCCCCGGACGGGCCCGCCCGCGGTCAGAAGGGCGCTAATGCGCCAGCCAGAGTGACAGGCCGGGCACGAAGATGATCAGCGCCAGCCGGAGGATGTCCGACACCCAGAACACATAGACGCCGCGGAAAATCGTGCGCAGCGGCACATCGGGCAGCACCGAGCGCAGCACGAAGACGTTCATCCCGATCGGCGGGGTGATCAGGCTGATCTCGGTCACCACGACGACGATGATCGCGAACCAGGTCACCACCGCCTCGGGGTCGTTCAGCACCGCCATGCCGAAATCGAGGTTGGAGATCACCGGATAGAACACCGGCACGGTCAGCAGGATCATCGACAGGCTCTCGAGGAAGCAGCCGAGCACCAGATAGATCGCCACGATCAGCAGCATCACCATCCAGGGCGAAAGGCCCAAGCCGTCGACCATCTCCGACAGGCTGTCGGGCAGGCCGGCGAAGGTGACGAAATTGCTGAAGATCTCGGCGCCGATGATGATCGCGAAGATCATCGCCGAGGCGGTGGCGCTGTCGAGAAACGCGGTCCAGAGCGCGCTGCGGGTCATGCCGCCGGTGGCGAAGGCGATGACCAGCGCGGCGGCGGCGCCCATGCCCGCGGCCTCGATCGGCGTGAAGAGCCCGCCATAGATGCCGACCATGATGAAGACGAACAGCGCCGTGACCGCCAGCACCGAGATCACGTCGCGCCGCGTCATCGGATGCACCTCGCCGACCTTCGGCGCCAGATCGGGCTTCAGCCGCACCGCGACCATCACGGCGAGCAGATAGCCGAGGATGCCGACCACGCCCGGGATGATGCCAGCGAGGAAAAGCTTGCCGATGTCGGCCTCGGTCAGCAGGCCGAAGAGGATCAGCACCACCGAGGGCGGAATGAGGATGCCGAGCGTGCCGCCCGCGGCGATGGCGCCGGTGGCGAGGCTGTCGGAATAGCCGAAGCGCCGCATCGAGGGCATTGCCACCTTCGACATCGTCGCCGCGGTGGCGAGCGACGAGCCGCAGACCGCCGAGAAGCCGCCGCACGACAGCACCGTCGCCATCGCGAGCCCGCCGCGCATCCGGCCGAAGATCCGGTCGGCGGCGGCGAACAGCCCCTGCGCGATGCCCGATCCTGCGAGCACGTTGCCCATGAAGATGAAGAGCGGCACCACGGACAGCGAATAGTTCAGCCCGGTCTCGTAGACCGCGTTGCCGACCATCGCGCCCGCCGGCTCCCAGCCCCGCAGGATGCCGAAGCCGATGCCGCCGACGATCGCCATCGCGAAGGCGATCGGCACGCGCAAAAAGACCATGGCCAGCAGGATGGCGAAGGCGATCAGGGAAATGGTCATTCAGTCCTCCCGGCGCAGGATCAGCACGAGCGCGGAAAAGCCGCAGCTTGCGGCCGCGATGAAGGCAAGCGGCGCCATCGGCAGCGCGAGCGAGGAGCTGCGCGTGCCCTCGTGCAGCTGCGTCAGGCCAAGCCCGGCAAGCCGCCAGCAGAAGAAGCCGAGCGCCAGCGCCGAGACGAGGCCGGCAAGCCGGCCCAGCCCGCGCTGCACCGGCCGCGGGAAGAGGTGGAGCGCAAGGTCCACCTCGACATGGCCGCCGTCGGCACTGGTCAGCGGCAGCGCCACGAAGACCAGCGCCGCCAGCAGGATCTGCGTCAGCTCATAGGCGCCGCCGAACGGGTGGTTGAAGAGATACCGCCCCACCACGTCGATGCAGGTCACCGCGATCATCAGCGCGATCAGCACCGCGGCGACCACCGCCAGCGCCCGATACCAGGCCGTGTGCCGATGCGGCGTGCGGCCCGGGATCATGTCGTGCGGCGCGTCCTCCGCGCCGCCCTGGGCCTGACCGCTCATTCCAGCGTCACCCCGGTCATCTTGCGGAACTCGGCGAGGGCGGCCTTGCCGTCATAGCCGTCGCCCAGCGTCGCCGCCCAGCTGTTCTCCAGCTTGTCGGCCTCGGTCTTCATCGCGGCCAGCACCTCGGGCGAGGCCTCGTAGAAGTCGACCTTGTCGCCGATCACCTCGCGCGCCTTGGCGTCGGCGTCGTTCCACGCCTTGCCGACGCGCTCGGCGAAGGCCTCGCCCGAGATCGCGTCGATCGCGGCGCGGTCCTCGGGCGAGATCTTCTCCCATTTCGCCTCGTTCACCACGAAGAACCAGGTGGTGTTGTAGATGCCGCCGGGCACGGTCATCGAATACTTGATGTAGTCGGTGAGGTTGAAGGCGGTCATCGATTCATAGGTGAAGGCCACCCCGTCGATCACCCCGCGCGACAGCTTCTCATAGACCTCGGTCGAGGACATGAAGAGCGGCGTCGCACCAAGCGCCGAGACCAGATCGCCGACATAGCCGCCCGGCACGCGCAGCTTCAGCCCGGCGAAATCGGCCGGCGTCTCGATCTTGCGCTTGTTGTTGTGCAGCAGACCCGGGCCGTGCATGAAGAGGCCGAGGAGATGGGTGCCCTTGTGCTCCTCGGCCGCGTTCAGCTCGCCGCCATAGATCTTCCAATAGGCCTTGGAATTCGCGATCGCGTCATCGCCGAGGAAGCTGAACTGGCCCAGACGGGCGCGGTTGAAGCGGTTGTCCTCGGTGAAGGAATGCAGACCATAGGTGATGTCCGCCACGCCGTCGCGGGCCATGTCGAAATGCGCCGGCGGGCTGCCGAGCGGCTTGCCCATGATCCGCACGGTGACGCGGCCGTCGGTGACCTTCTCGACCTCGGCCGCCCAGGGCTTGAAGGCGTTGACCACGACCGGGTGCTTGGGCGGCAGCCAGGACGACATGATCAGTTCCTCGGCCAGCGCCGGGGCCGAGGTGAGCAGCAGCGCCGCAAGCGCCAGTTTCAGCGATTTCATCGGGTCTCTCCCTGAATGGCCTTCGCCTCCCGCGAAGGGTCGAATTGATCGGGGTGCGCGGCCGCGAAGGCGGGCAGCGCGGCGCAGGACCGCGCCACGGCGGAAATGCGCGCGAGGTGATCGAAGCCCACCCCCCAGCGGGCCGCGTTGTAAAGCTGGGGGATCAGCGTGCAGTCGGCCATGCCCGGGGTGCCGCCGTGGCAGAACTGCCCGGTGAAGCCCGGATGGTCGAGCATCCTCTCGAAGGCGGCAAGCCCCGCCTCGATGTTGTCGCGGTTCCAGCTTGCCCGCGCCTCGGGGCCGGCCAGCCGCTCGACCCGGGCCAGAACGCCGAGGTTCGAGACCGGATGCACCTCGCAGGCAAGCGCGAGGGCCAGGGCGCGGACATGGGCGCGCGCCTCCTCGCCCTCGGGCAGGAGCGGCGCGGCGGGGCGGGTCTCCTCGAGATATTCGAGGATCGCGAGCGATTGCGTCAGCACATGACCATCGATCGCCAGCGCCGGCACCAGCCCCTGCGGATTGATCCGCAGATGGGCGGGGGCGCGCTGTGCGCCCGCCACCAGATCGACCGGCACCCGGGCGAAGGGCACGCCCTTCAGCCCGAGCGCGATCCGCACCCGGTACGAGGCCGAGGACCGCCAGTAGTCGTAGAGAACGACATCGGTGACCGGGACCTGCACCGTCATCGTCAGGCCTTCGCGGGCGTGATCCGCCCGGTGCAGGGGCCGAAGCCGATGCGATAGCCCTCGCCCTCGGCAAAGGCGTAAAGGCCGATCTCGTCGCCATCCTCGATGAAGGTGCGGCTCTCGCCGTTCACCGTCACCGGCAGCTTGCCGGCCTGGGTCATCTCGAGCAGCGCGCCGGTCTGGTCGGGCGTCGGCCCCGAAATCGTGCCCGAGCCGAGCAGATCGCCCACCCGCATCGGGCAGCCCGATTCGGTGTGATGGGCGAGCTGCTGCGCGCTCGAATAATACATCACGTTGTAATTCGTCCGCCCCATCGGCGCGCCGTTCATCGTCCAACCGATGGTCAGATCGAAGAAGCCGGGCTTGTCCTC
This sequence comes from Paenirhodobacter ferrireducens, assembly GCF_004022265.1. Classification (GTDB taxonomy): domain Bacteria; phylum Pseudomonadota; class Alphaproteobacteria; order Rhodobacterales; family Rhodobacteraceae; genus Rhodobacter; species Rhodobacter ferrireducens. The sequence continues at coordinate 121,849 of NZ_SAVB01000011.1, read as the reverse complement.
CTGCAGATAGGGCAGGAGCGGGTTCACCCGCTCGGCCCCGGCACAGCGGAAGGGCTCGAGCGCCGCCTGCGGCACGATCCAGGCGCCGATCGTGGTGCCGAGCGCCTTCGACTGGAACGGCCCCAGCGGCGCATATTCCCAGGCCTGGATGTCGCGCGCCGACCAGTCGTTCAGCAGCACATAGCCGAAGATCATCTCGTCAGCCTCGGCGACGCTGACGCGCTCGCCCATCTGGCTGTCGGCGCCGACGATGGCACCGAGTTCAAGCTCCAGATCCAGCCGGCGGCAGGGCGACCAGACCGGCCCCGTCTCGCCCTTCACCTGGCCCATCGGGCGGCGGATCGGGGTGCCGGTGACGACGACCGACGAGGCGCGGCCGTTATAGCCGATCGGCATGTGGGTCCACTGCGGCGGCAGCGCGTTCTCGGGGCCGCGGAACAGCACGCCGACGTTGAAGGCGTGGTTCTTCGAGGCGTAGAAATCGGTGAATTCGGTGACCTTGACCGGCAGGTGCAGGGTGGCGTCAGACATCGCCACGGTGGGCGCGGTCTCGTCGCCGCCCTCGGCCAGGATCTCGGTCAGGCGGGCGCGGATCTCGGCCCATCTGGCGCGGCCCTGCGCGATGAAGGCATTGAGCGCCGGTTCCGCGAAGGCGCCCTTCGCGTCGATCAGGCCGCGCGCCTCGCAGGCGGCGAGGTCGAGGATGCGGTCCCCGATCGCCACGCCACAGCGCGGCGCCGTGCCTGCGGTCGAAAACACCCCGTAGGGCAGGTTCTGCACCGGAAAATCGCATCCCGCTTCGTTGGCAGCCGCAATCCAGCTGCGCAACGGCTTCTCCACCGTCGGCACCATCCGTCTCCTGTCTTATGATCCCCCCGGACAGGCCCGCGGCGAAGTTGCGCAGGCCGTGTCACTGCCCCGAATCCTTACCACGACTTGTTTCATTTGCAACCGTCAAAGATGTATTTTGGCCGCAAAATGACGAAAAACTTGTGTCACATGAAACGAAATCCCGGGACGGAGCGGCGTTTCCCGTCAATGCTGCAAGGGGATGACGGAAAACGGCCGGGCAGCAATGCCGCCCGGCCGTTCGATTGATGTCTCGCGAGCTGCGCGGTTTACTTCACCCCGGGGGTGCCGTCGAACTTCTTCTCGAGGCTGTCCCAGCAATCGATGTAATCGTCCTGCATCGGCGCCTCGGTCGCGGCGAAGGCGGTCAGGTGCTGCGGGAAGCGGGTCTCGAACATGAACTGCATCGTCTCGGCCTGATAGACCGGCACCATCGGCTCGGTCGAACCATGCTCGAAGGCGGCGCGGTCGGGCCCGTGCGGCAGCATGCAGTTGTGCAGGCTCATGCCGCCCGGGACGAAGCCCTTCGGCTTGGCGTCATAGATGCCATAGATGTTGCCCATCAGCTCGGACATGATGTTCTTGTGATACCACGGCGGGCGGAAGCTGTGCTCGGCCACCATCCAGCGCTCGCGGAACAGCACGAAATCGATGTTGGCGGTGCCTTCCTGACCCGAGGGCGCGGTCAGCACGGTGAAGATCGACGGATCGGGATGGTCGAACAGGATCGAACCCACCGGGCTGTAGGTGCGCAGATCGTATTTGTAGGCGCAGTAATTGCCGTGCCAGGCGACGACGTCGAGCGGGCTGTGATCGATCCAGGTCTCGTGGAAGCTGCCGCACCACTTGATGACCACGCGCGAACGCGCCTCGCGGTCCTCGAAGGCGGCGACGGGGCATTTGAAGTCGCGCGGGTTGGCGAGGCAGTTCGCGCCGATCGGGCCGCGGCCGGGCAGGTCGAACTTCTGGCCGTAATTCTCGCACACGAAGCCGCGGGCGGGGCCGTCCAGCACCTCGACCCGATAGACGAGGCCGCGCGGCAGGATGGCGATTTCCTTGGGCTCGAGGTCGATCACGCCGAGCTCGGTGCAGAACCGCAGCCGGCCCTCCTGCGGCACCACCAGCAGCTCGCTGTCGGCCGAGAAGAAATATTCGTCCTGCATCGAGCGGGTGACGAGGTAGATGTGGCTCGCCATGCCGACCTGGGTGTTCACGTCGCCCGCGGTAGTGATCGTGCGCATGCCGGTGATCCAGGTCAGCGCCTCGCCCGCGGCCGGCATCGGCACCGGGTCCCAGCGATACTGGCCAAGGCTCGTCACCTTCGGCACCACATTCGGCGCGGTCTTCCAATAGGGCACGTCGATCTCGGCAAACCGGCCGGTGTGCTTGACCGAGGGGCGGATGCGATAGCACCAGGTGCGCTCGTTCTGGCCGCGCGGCGCGGTGAAGGCGGTGCCCGAGAGCTGTTCGGCATAGAGGCCGTAATTGCATTTCTGCGGGCTGTTCTGCCCCTGCGGCAGCGCGCCGGGCAGGGCCTCGGTCTCGAAGTCATTGCCGAAACCGGGCATGTAGCCCTCGTGCGTGCCGGTCGTGCCGGTCGCGCGGATCATGCCCGTGGGCAGCGTCTGGCTGGTCATTCCACGTCCTCCCTTCGCAGATGAAAGTCATTGCTTCTGCAACGAACATGTCGTTGTTGATGCAACGATGTCAACGGAGATTTCGCGGCCCGCGCATTTGTCGTTGTTTGTGCAACGAATTTCTGCTGATCTGGCGGCAAAAGGAGGGGCCGATGAGCTTCGATCTGGACGGGTTCCTGCCCTATCGGCTCAGCGTTGCCGCGGCGCGGGTCAGCCGGCGATTCGCCGCGCTCTACGAGGCCGAGGCGGGGCTGACGATCCCGGAATGGCGGGTGCTGGCGCATCTTGCGCGCTCGGGCTCGGTCAGCGTACGCGACATCCACGAGCGCGTCGCCCTCGACAAGTCGGTGGTCAGCCGGGCCGCCTCGCGGCTCGAGGCGGCGGGTTGGCTGCGCAAGTCGGAACACGAGACCGACCGGCGGCTGATCGTGCTGGAACTGACCCCCGAGGGCGAGGCGCTGATGGCGCGGCTTGGCGCGATCGCGGCGCGATTCCAGGCCGAGCTTTGCGCCGAACTCGGCCCCGGTGCCGAGGCCTTCGCCGCGGCGCTGACCCGGCTCGCGGGCGAGGGTTAATCCTCGATCGGGCCCGGGCGCGGGAAGGCGGTGCCGTGGCCGGTCTCGGGCTCGGTGACCCGGGCGATCGCGCGGTCCAGCGCCGCGACCCCGCGTTCGAGCGCCGCCCGGTCGCGCGCCGGCATCGCCTCGAGGATCTCGTCCGCCCGCGCGCCGACCCGATCGAAGGCGCGGCGGAAGAGGTCGCGCCCGGCCTCGGTGATCGCGTAATTGCGCAGCCGCCGGTCAGAGCCCAGCACGGTGCGGGTGATCAGCGCCTTCTCCTCGAGCCGCGAGGCCGCCCGGCTGACCTGCACCTTGTCGAGCGAGGTGCGCTGCGCGAGCTGCAGCGAATCGAGCGAGCCGGCATCCTCGAGCAGGAACAGCAGCCGCCATTCCTCGCGCGAGAGCCCGTATTCGCGGCCATAGACCGCCACCAGCTGACGCGAAAAGGCCTCGGCCACCACGGCCAGCCTGTAGGGAAAGAACGCCTCGATACGCATGACGGGCCCCGGCCACTTCCGAAAACTGTTTCAAATGCAACATTTGCCCCGGTCCGGCCGAAGAATCAACCCCCGGGTGAACGGCTAGCCCATCACCGCCGCCAGCAGATCGTGCGCCTTGGAGTGGCCGAGCTTCTGATAGGCGCGCTGACGATAGGTCAGCACGGTCGCCGGGCTGAGGCCAAGCGCCTGGCCGATCTCGCGCGCGGTCTCGCCGGTCAGGCTGCGGGCGCAGACGCCGCGCTCGCGCCCGGTGAGGGAGGGGTGGGCGGCGGCAAGGCGGCGCTCGACCTCCTCGACCAGCGGCACCTGGGGCGCGGCGTTGCGCATGAGCCCGGTGATCGCCAATTGCGCCAGCGCGCCAAGCTGCGCCATGTCGGGCGCGGCGCCGCCCGAACGGGCATAGAAGGTGACGACCGTCGTCGCCTCGGGCTTGCGCCAGCCGAAGCAGATCTTCTCGGCAAAGCGCGGCCGCTCGAAACACAGCCGGCGATAGGCGCCAAGCTCGATCGCCTCGGCCGGAATCCGGCAGGCAAAGCCGCTGCCGGGCCGTGCCGCGCGCCGCGCCGCGGCCACCGGGTCCGAGGCATGGAAGCGCCGCGCATAGGCCTCGGCCCGCTCGCGCACATCGCCAAGCCCGCTCGACGAGGCCAGCGCCTGCGGCGCGCCGTCACCCACGCGATAGGCGAAAAGCTCCTCGACCCCGGCCGCTGAATGCGCAAGCTCGAGCAGCCGCTCGGCGAACAGGGCCGGGTCGCGCGCCTCAAGCAACGCCGCCGCCCGGTCCGGGTCGATCAACCCCGCCGTCTGCATCCGATCCTCCCTTTCGGGCCTGTCCTCAGATCTGATGACAGACGGCCCGATTTCGTTTCCCTAGAAACGATCCTGAGCGTGAGAACGCAAGAAATCAAGGGGAGGGAGACCCATGACGAAACCTTTCGCATCCTCGGCCGACACCGAACTCAAGACCGATACGCTGGAAATCCTGGGGGACGGCGTCTATGCGCTGACCGCCGAGGGTGACCCGAACGTCGGCGCGATCGAAGGCGAGGATTTCCTCGTCGCGATCGAATCGCGCGCCACCCCCTCGGCCTCGCGCGACTGGCTGAAGATCCTGCGCGAGCAGACCGACAAGCCGGTGCGCTATCTGATCCTGACGCATTACCACGCGGTGCGGGTGCTCGGCGCCTCGGCCTTCGAGGCGGGCGACATCATCATGTCGAATGCCTCGCGCGATCTGGTGGCCGAACGCGGCGAAGAGGATTGGAAAAGCGAATTCGGCCGGATGCCGCGACTGGCGAAGAACGCCGAGGAGGTGCCCGGGCTGACCTGGCCGACGATCACCTTCGACACGGAATACTCGATCCCGCTTGGCGGCGACCGCGGCACGCTCGATCTGCGTTTCCTCGGCCGCGGCCATACCGGCGGCGACATCGTGGTGTGGCACGACAAGACCCGGACCCTCTTCGCGGGCGACCTCGTCGAGGCGAAGGCCGCGCTCTACACCGGCGACGCCTATCACTTCGACTGGGCGACGAAGACGCTCGACGCGGTCAAGGCGTATCGCTCCGAGAACCTGATCGGCGGGCGTGGCGCGGTGGCGCGCGGCGTCGCGGAAACCGATGCCGCGGTCGAGCAGACCCGCAAGTTCCTCAATGGCATGATCGAGAATGTCGGCCCCGTGCACCGCGCCGGCGGCACGCTGAAGGAGGCGTTCGAGGCGACCCATGCCGCGCTCGCCCCCGACTTCGGCCAATGGCCGATCTTCGAGCACTGCCTACCCTTCGACGTGCAGCGCCTGTGGGACGAGTTCGACGGCATCGAGAACCCGCGGATCTGGACCGCCGAGCGCGACCGCGAGGTCTGGGCGAAGCTGCAGGGCTGAGCGCGGACGAGGGAGGAGATCATGGCAAACGTTGCGGGAATTCCCGTCTACAAGGAGATTGGCGCCACCCCGGCGCCGGCCACCGACACCGACAGCGCGCCGGTGGTCATCGTCGGCGCCGGGCCCGTGGGCCTGGCGATGGCGCTCGACCTCGGCCGGCGCGGCCATGCGGTGACGGTGCTGAACCGGCTCGATTTCGTCGCGCATTGCTCGAAGGCGATCTGCTTCTCGAAGCGATCGCTCGACATTCTCGACCGGCTCGGCGCGGGCGATGCGGTGACCGACAAGGGCGTCGTGTGGAACATCGGCAAGGTGTTCTGGGGCGGCGACGACGCGCCGGTCTATCAGTTCGACATGCTGCCGGTGAAGGATCAAAAGCGTCCGGGCTTCGTCAACATCCAGCAATATTACGTCGAGGATTACCTGCTCGACGAAGTGTCGAAGCTGCCCAATGTGGAGATCCGCTGGGGCCATGCGGTCGAGGACGTGACCCCCGGACCCGAGGGCGTGACGCTCGATGTGACCGCGGGCGGGCAGGGCTATCGGCTTCATGCGGGCTGGCTGATCGCCTGCGACGGCTCGCGCTCGACCGTGCGCGAGAAGATGGGCCTCGATTTCGAGGGCCGGGTGTTCGAGGACAACTTCCTCATTGCCGACATCCGGATGACGCACGAGATGCCGCCCGAACGCTGGTTCTGGTTCGACCCGCCGTTCAACCCCGGCCGCTCGGCGCTGATGCACCGCCAGCCCGATGACGTCTGGCGGCTGGATTTCCAGCTCGGCTGGAACATCGACCGCGAGGCGGCGATCCGCCCGGAGAACGTCGAGCCCTTCGTGCGCGCCATGCTGGGCGAGGGTGTCGCCTTCGAACGCGAATGGTATTCGGTCTATACCTTCCAGTGCCGGCGCATGGCGCGCTTCGTGCATGGGCGGGTGATCTTCGCCGGCGATTCCGCGCATCTGGTCTCGCCCTTCGGCGCGCGCGGCTGCAACGGCGGCTTTGCCGATATCGACAACCTCGGCTGGAAGCTTGACCTCGTGCTGCGCGGCGCGGCCGATGCGGCGCTGATCGAGACCTATAACGACGAGGCGATCGCCACGGCGGACGAGAACATCCTGAACTCGACCCGCTCGACCGATTTCCTGACGCCGAAATCGACGGCCAGCCGGGCGCTGCGCGACGCGGTGCTCGAACTGGCGGGCGAGCATGCCTTCGCGCGGCCCTTCGTGAACTCGGGGCGGCTCTCGACCGCGGTCAGCTATCCCACCTCGCTGCTCTCGACCCCCGATGCCGAGACCTGGGCGGGCGGTGTGCCACCGGGCAGCCCGGTGCTAGATGCACCGCTGGAAGACGGCTGGCTGCTCGATGCGCTTGGCGACGATTTCGTGCTGATCTCCCACGGCTGGGACGGCACGGCGCCCGAGGGGCTCATGCGGCTCGAGGTCTCGGGCCTTGCGGCCGAGCGGCTCGCGCTGCCCGAAGGCGGCGCCACGCTGGTGCGTCCCGATCAATATGTGGCGGCGCGCTGGCAGCACCCCACGACCGAGGCCATCGCCGCCGCGCTGTCGCGCGCCCGCGGCGCCCTGCTGAAAGGTGACGCATGTCTGCACTGACCCTGACGCCCAATCTGAGCGGGCACGACGACCTCTATCAATCCCTCGTCGCGCTGCACGAGGGTCTGAGCGAGGAGGACAGCCTGAAGGTCTGGGCCAAGCTCGCGCTGCTGCTGGCCAATCACATCGGCGACCGCCGGGTGATCGAGGCGGCGATCGCCGCCGCCCGCCCCGCCGCGTGACCCCGCGCCCTCCGGCCGCTGCGCCGGGGGGCGTTTTCTCAGAACCGGGTGACGGTGATCCCCGCCGTCTCGAGATGGGCGCGCAGCGTGGCCGCCATCGTCACCGCCGCCGGGCTGTCGCCATGCACGCAGATCGTGTCGATGCGGGCCGGCAGCTGGCGGCCGCTGGCGGTGATAATCGCGCGGGCGCGGATCATCTCTTCCATGCGCCGGCCGACCTCGGCCGGATCGTGCAGCACCGCGCCCGGGCGGCTGCGGTCGAGAAGCGTGCCGTCGTCATTATAGGCGCGGTCGGCAAAGATCTCGCCGACCCAGGTCGCGCCGATCTCGCGCGCCACCGCCTCCATCGCGGTCGCGGCCTGCGCGACCAGGATGATCCCGGGATCGAGCGCCACCGCCGCGCCATAGCAGGCGCGCGCGATCGCCGCATCCTCGGCCGCCATGTTGGAGAGCGCCCCGTGCAGCTTGAGATGCCGCACCCGGGTGCCGGCAAGCCGCGCCATGCCCTGCGCCGCGCCGAGCTGATAGGCGACAAGGTTCGCCAGCTCCTCGGCAGACAGTTTCAGTCGCCGCCGGCCAAAGCCCTGCAGATCGGCAAAGCCCGGATGCGCGCCGATGCCCACATCCTGCGCCGCCGCCGCCCGCATCACCCCGGCCATCACATTCGCGTCGCCCGCATGCATGCCGCAGGCGATATTGGCCGAGGTCACCACGCCCAGAAGCGCCGCGTCGTCGCCCATCCGCCAGGGGCCGAAGCCCTCGCCCATGTCCGCATTCAGGTCAACGCGCATCGTCTTGCTCCAGGTCGTCGCCGCGGGTCACCCCGCCGATCAGCTGATAGGACAGAAGGTCCGGGATCAATGCCGGGTCCCGCACGAGGCTGCTACAGCGCGCCGCCGCCTCGCGCAACAACACCGTCTCGTCGCGGCAGGCGCGGGCGGCCTCCTCGGCCCCCACGCGGCGAAAGCGCAAGACCGTGCCCGGGGCCGCCTGCGCGATCAGCGGCAGGTCCTCGGCCACCACCGTGCCAAGGCGCGGGTAGCCGCCGACGGTCTGGCATTCGGCGAGCAGCACATAGGGCACGCCGTCGCCGGTGCTTTGCACGTCGCCCGGCCCGATCAGGTCCGAGGCCAGCCCCGCCGCCTCGGCCGAGACAAAGCGCGCCCCGGCACTCAGCTGCACGCCCTGCCGGTTGCCGCGGGTGCCGCGGCGAAAGGCGGTGGTGCAGAAGGCGTCGAGGGTTTCGGCGTCGAACAGCCCGGTCTGCGGCCCGTCCATCAGCCGCGCGGTGCCGCCCTGAAAGCGGTTCGCCACGGCGATGACGCGGGCCTCGGTCTCGGGCGCGGGATCGGGGGTCACGGCGAGCACCGCGCCCGCGGTCAGCGGCGCACCGATGCCGATCGCCAGATGCGCGGCGCGGCTGCCCAGCCAGTCGGGCGTCGCCAGCCCGCCCGCCGGCACCAGATAGCCATAGACCCCGGCCTCGGCCCCGGCGATGCGCAGCCGTGCGCCCGGCTCGATCCGGTGCGTGGCGTTCCAGCGCAGCGGCACACCGTCCAGCGTCGCCGCCATCGGCGCGCCGGTCAGCGCGACGCGCATCGGCGCATCGCCCGAGAAGACCCCGCCGGCGCCGGCCATCTCGAGCCCGGCAAGCGGTGCACGCGCGCCCAGAAGCGCCGCCGCCTCGATCAGCGCCAGCCGGTCGGCCGCGCCGCCGCGCGACAGGCCCTGCGCCAGATGGCCGGGCCGGCCCATGTCCTGCACGGTCACGATGCCGTCGACGCGGTGAAGGGTGAGCGTGCTCATGCCAGAACCTCCAGCCGGGCCCCGCCAAGGCCCTGCGGATCGCCCGCAAGTGCCGCGATCTGATCGGCAGGCGCAGCGGCAAAACGGATCGCATCGCCCGCGCGCAGCGGCATCGGTTCGGCCCGCTCGGGGCGGAACGGGCGGAAGGCCACCTGCGCCACCTGCCGCCAGCCGGTCGCCGAGGTGGCACCGAAGAGCACCAGCTGCCGCACCGCGACGACCAGCGCGCCCGCCGGCGCGCTGGGCGTCAGCTCGGGCAGGCGCGGCAGGTTCCAGGCCTCGGGCAGCAGGCCGATATAGGGCTGGCCGGGGGCGAAGCCGATGGTCAGCACCCGCAGCTCGGCCGCGCAGATCTCGGCCGCGGCGGCCGCTTCGCTCTGGCCAAGGCGCGCCGCCACCGCGGCCAGATCCGGCCCCTCGGCACCGCCGAAGGCCGCCGGGATCGTCCAGCGCCGGGTGGGGGCGGGGAGCGCCGGGCGGGTCGCGGCGATGGCGCGGGCGCGCGCCAGAAGCCCCGGCCCGACCGCCGCCACCGCCGCCGGGTCAAGCCGCAGCAGCACCGAGACGAGCCCCGGCACCAGCTCGCGCAGCCCCTCGGGCGGGGCCGCGGCGATCTCGGCCGCCAGCACCTGCACCGCCGCCATCGCCGCGGGCTCGGGCCGGCGGGCAAAGCGCAGCTCGATCCCGTCGGGGCCGGCGGGCAGCAACTCGGGCGAGAGGGGCGCGTCCTCGGTCATCGCCGCCTCACGCGATTGCGCGCGCCGCGGCCAGAAGCGCCGCATCGGCGCCCTTGCGGCCCACCAGCATCGTCATCGACCAGCGCGGTTCGGCCCCCGGCGTGGGCAGCGCCACGGCGCAACCGTCAACCAGATTGACCAGCGAGGTGTTGCGCAGCATCGCCGCGTTCAGCGCGTCGAAATCCGCCTCGACCGCGGCGATCATCGGCGGCAGCTGCATCAGCGTCGGCACGAGAAGCGCATCGAGCCCCTGCATCCGCGCCTCGAAGAGCGCCACAAGCCGCGCCCGCTCGGTCAGCGCCGCGTCGAGCGCCCCAGGGGTGAGCGTCAGCGCGAAGCGGATGCGCGACAGAACGCGCGGGTCGCCCACCGTTTCCAGGCGGTCAAGATCGGCGTGGTGGATCGCCAGCGCCTCGGCCGCGACGATGATCTTGTTCAGCCCGATGCCGGCGCCGATCTCGGCCATCTCGACCGGCACGATCTCGTGGCCAAGCGCCGCGATCCGCGCGGTCTCGGCGGCGAAAAGCGTGGCGACCTCGGGCGAGAGACCCTCGGTGAAGGCGCCGGTCGGCAGGCCGAGACGCAGCCGGCCGGGCGCGGGCGCGTCGAGCGGGGCGCCCGCCATCACCTCGGTCACCTGCCGCAGCAGGGCCTCGGTGCCGGCCATCGCGCCGGCGCTGTCGAAGGTGCCGGCCAGCGGGAAGATGCCGGTCGCGTCAATGAGATCCGCACTCGGCTTCAGCCCCCACAGCCCGTTCGCCGCCGCCGGAATCCGCAGCGAACCGCCGGTGTCGGTGCCAAGCGCCGCGTCGCATAGGCCAAGCGCCACGCTCACCGCCGCGCCCGAGGACGAGCCGCCCGGGATCACCCCGGCCGCCAGCGCGCTTTCCGGGGTGCCGTGATGCGGGTTCAGCCCGACGCCGGAATAGGCGAATTCCGACATCGAGGTGCGGCCAAACATCAGCGCGCCGGCGCGGCGCAGCCGGGCGACGACGACGGCATCCACGGCGGCCACGCTGCCGCGCTCGGCCAGCAGGCGCGAGCCCGCGCCGGTGACCTGCCCGGCCTCGTCGTAAAGGTCCTTGACCGAGATCAGCGTGCCGAAAAGCGGCATCGCCTCGCCCGCCGCGGCGCGCGCCGCAAGCGCGGCCGCCTCGGCACGGATCCGCGCCGGGGTGAATTCGGTGAAGATCGCGCGGCGGGTCGCGGCGGGCAGGGCCTCGGTGCGGGCGATCGCGTCCTCGACGCGGGTCAGGAAAGCGCTCATCTCAGGCCACCTCGGGCAGAACGATGGTTTCATATTCATGCCCGATCGCGCGGTTGCGGTCGGGGTCGCTCAGCCGCATCCGGAAGCGGCGGGCCGGCCGCACCCCGCCGATCGCGCCGAAGGTGCCGCACAGCATTGCCACCGGCCCGTCGACGCCCAGCACGTTCAGCCCCGCCCCGGCGGCAAGTTCGGCCAGCGGCCGGATCGAGGCGAGCGTGCCGGCCTGATAGGCGACCCAGCTGCCGTTCTCGCAGATCCAGCTTTCGCAGACCAGCCGGTCGAGACGGTCCTCGACCTCCTCCCAGGGCCAGAGCGCGGCGGCGCAGGGCTTGGCGCAGACCTGCTTCGACAGCGCCACCGAATGCGCCTCGAGCGCGCGGTCGGTGTGGTCGGAGCCAAGGCCGAGGAAACGGCGCGCGCCATGCTGCACCACCATCGGCTCGACCTCGCCCGAGGAGCCCGTGCCCACCACCTCGATCCGCGGCGCGGTGGTCAGCGTGGCGGCGGCAACGCGGTAGTAAAGCGGCGTTGCCGAGGGTGGCGCGACGCCAAGCGCCGCAAGCTCGTCGATGTGATGGGCGATGGCCTTCTGGTCGCGTCCGGTCCAGCCGGCAACGACGAGATGAGAGAAATCGAGGTCGATCGGCGACTCGCCGTTGAGGAAACGCATGGGGTGTCCTTTCAGGAAATCAGAGGTGGGAGGGCAGCCAGAGCGCAAGCGACGGCAGCGCGATCAGCGCCGCGATCATGCACAGCATCACCAGCACGTAGGGGATCGCGCCGAGGATCACCTCGTTCATCGTGCCGCTGCGCCGCGTGCTTTGCACCACGAAGAGGTTCAGCCCGACCGGCGGGGTAATCAGCGCCATCTCGATCAGCACGATCATCAGCACCCCGAACCAGACCTTGTCATAGCCAAGCCCGGCGATGATCGGCACCACGATCGGGATCGTCGCCACCATCAGCGACAGCGTCTCGATGAAGAAGCCGAGCACGAGATAGAGCGCCACCACCAGCAGCAGCGTGCCGAAGGGCGAGAGCCCCGAGTCGCGGATCAGCGCGCCAAGCTCGCGCCCGAGCCCGGCCGAGGTCATCGCGAAGTTCAGGAAATAGGCGCCGGTAATCACCAGCATGATCATCGCCGAGATCCGCACCGTGCCGATCAGCGCAGCGCCGAGGGTGCGCAGGCTCAGCCCCTCGCCCAGCCCCACCGCGATCAGCGCCGCGATGGCGACCCCGATCGCCGCCGATTCCGTGGGCGTGGCCCAGCCGGCATAGATCGAGCCGATGACCACGGTGAAGAGGATCACGATCGGCACCAGCTGCACCAGGCTCGCCAGCCGCTCGCCCCAGCTGAAGCGGCGCGACGGGCCGCCCAGATCGGGGCGCACCGCGCAGATCGCCGCGGTGACGGCGACGAAAGCGAGCGCCATCAGCACACCCGGCACCAGCCCCGCCGAAAAGAGCTGCGGGATCGAGGTCTCGGTCAGGAAGCCATAGACGATCAGGTTGATCGAGGGCGGGATCAGGATGCCGAGCGTGCCGCCCGCGGCGATCGCGCCCGAGAAGAGCTTCGGGTCATAGTTCAGCCGCTCGGCCTGCGGCATCGCCACGGTAGCGACGGTGGCGGCGGTCGCGACCGACGAGCCCGAGGTCGCCGAAAACATCGTCGCGGTGGCGATATTGGCGTGCACCAGCCCGCCCGGCAGCCAGCTCAGCCATTTGTCGAGCGCGCCATAGGTGCGCGCGGCCACCCCGCCGCGGACCAGGATCTCGCCCAGCAGGACGAAGAGCGGAATCGCGATCAGCGTCGCCGAGGCCGAGGAGGACCAGACCACCTGGCCCAGCCCGCGCAGCAGCGGGAAGGCGGAATAGAACTGCCCGACCCCGATGCCCAGCACGAAGAGCACGATCCCCACCGGGATCGACAGGGCCATCAGCCCCAGAAGCGAAACGGCAACGGTCCAGATCATGCGTCAAGCTCCGATCCGAGGCCCAGCGTCGCATCGAAGCGCGCGCGCTGGCCGGAGAGGAAATAGGCGAGCCCGATCAGCGTCAGCGCCGTCGCGCTGACGGCGAACCAGGCCCAGCCGGCAAACCAGATCCCCTGCGGGATCCACAGCGGCGTCTCGAGCGGGGTGTTCGCCCGCGAGCCGCGTGCCAGCGTCTTTTCCAGCACCGGCCAGCAATGCCAGGCGATCAGCAGCACGATGCCGTTGGTGACGATCATCGCGAAGATGTCCAGCAGCGCCCGCCCGGGCGCGGTCAGCCGCAGCCGCAGCACGTCGATGCGGACATGCGCCCGCTCGACCAGTGCACAGGCGAGGCCCCAGCTTGCGACCGCGGCCATGACATAGCCCGAGAGCTCGTCCGAGCCGCCAAGCGAGCCCGCGCCCAGCTTGCGCAGCACCACATCGACCAGGATGAACAGCACCGTGGCGATCAGCGCCGCGCCCAGGACGAGCGCGACGAGGCGGTTGGCGCGCAAAAGCGCGCCGTGCAGTTTCGCGACCATCGCGCCCGCCCCGCCGTTACTGCGCGATCGTCACGCCGGCGGCGGCGCCGACGGTGTCGTTCCAGCGCGCGACCCAGTCCTTGCCGGCGCGGCCGGCCCAGTCGGGCAGCACGACCTCGGTCAGGATCTGGCGCGCCTGCGCCATGTCGGCCGGGGTCGCCTCGACCAGCGTCATCGAGGCTGCCTTGCCCGCCGGGCACTCGCCCTTGCCGGTCAGGCAGGCGATGTCGGTCGTGAGCCCGCCCTGCGCCGCGGCCCAGGCCGGGGTCTCGAGCCCCTCGGTCACGGCCTTTTCCAGCGTCGCCTGTTCCTCGGCCGAGAGCCCGTCCCAGCGATCGGCGTTCATCGCGATCACCACCGGGTCCCAACCGCCAAGCGGCAGCGTCAGCAGGTGGTCCGAGACCTCCCACCAGCCCGCCGAATAGCCCGAACCGGCGCCGGTCACGGCACAGTCGATCACCCCGCGCTCGAGCGAGCCGGGCACTTCCGAGAAGGCGATGTTCACGCCCTCGGCGCCAAGCGCCTCGAGGAATTTCGTCGTCATCCGGCCCGAGCCGCGCACCTTCTTGCCCTTGAGACCGGCCAGCGAGGTGACGTCGCCGCGGCAGAACACCACCTGCGGCGGATAGGGCGCGATGCCCAGAAGCTGCGCGTTGAAGCGCGCGCGCATGATGTCGGCGACCATCGGGCGGGCGGCATCGACCAGTTTCTTCGCCTCGTCCGCGGTGGTGGCGAGCAACGGCACGTCGAGCCCTTCCAGCTCGGGCGCGTCGCCCACGGTGTAATCGGCGACCGTCGCGCCGATGTCGAAGACACCGTCGCCCAGCATCCGGTAGACGTCGGCGCCGGCAATGCCCATCTGGTCGAAGCTGGTCAGCTGCGCGGTGAAGGCGCCGCCGGTCATCCCGGGCAGCTTTTCGGTCCAGAACGGGGTCTCGAAGGCCTTGTAGAGCGGCAGGTTGCTCCAGCTGCCGACCACCGAGAGCTGTTCCTCGGCCATCGCGGGGGCGGCGAGCAGGGTGCCGGCCATGAATGCGGCGATCATCTTCTTCATCGGGTCTCTCCTGTTGGGGTGCTTTTGTTGTTGGTTACTGCGCCATGCCCACGCCGGTCAGCTCCCGCCAGGCGGCGCCCGCCGGGATATCGGTGACGAGCATGTAGCCCGGGGCGTGGGTGATGGCGAGGGCGGGGCGGGCAGCGGCAATCGCCGCCTGGGGGGTCACGCCGCAGGCGGTGAACACCGGCACGTCGCCCGGCCGGATGTCGGGGGCGTCGCCGTAATCGGGGCGGGTGATGTCGGCGATGCCGATCGCGGCGGGGTCGCCGATATGCACCGGCGCGCCATGGGCCAGCGGGAAGCGGTCGCAGATCTTCACCGTCTCGATCGCGTCGGCCATCGGCATCGGCCGCATCGACACCACGAGCGGGCCCGAGAACTGCCCGGCCGGCCGGGTCGGGATCGAGGTGCGATACATCGGCACGTTGCGGCCGGCCGCCTGATGGCGCACCGGGATGCCGGCGCGCACCAGCGCATCCTCGAAGCTGAACGAACAGCCGATCGCGAAGGCGACGAAATCGTCCTGCCACAGATCGGCGATGTCGGCGGGCTCGCTCACCAGCGCGCCATGGCGCCAGACCCGATAGCGCGGCAGGTCGTGGCGCAGGTCGATGCCGGCGCCGAGCAGGTCCAGCGCCGGATTGCCCGGCTCGCTCACCGCCAGCAGCGGGCAGGGGCGCGGGTTCGCCTGGGCAAAGCGCAGGAACTCGGCCGCCTCGGGCGCCGGCAGGATCACCAGATTGGCCTGCAGCGCATCGCCGCCAAAGCCGGCGGTCGGCCGCTCGAACCGCCCCGCACGGATCTCGGCGCGCAGCGCACGCGGGTCGGACAGCAGGGCGTCTTGATCGGTCATCTCGGGTCTCCTTCGGATCGGAGAAGATTCCGCAAGGCGACCGATTAGATCAAGAGTTCAGTCATGCGCAGTATTGATCTGTTTTTGAGATCATACAACCGAGGCGGCAACCGCCGCCCGGGTCAGCTCGCGGCCGATCTCCTCGTTGCGCTCGGGCATGTAGCAGATCGCGAATTCCAGATCGGGCAGCCGCGCCTCGGGCGTCACCTCGATCTCCTCGATCCCGGCATCGGGCCAGGAGGCGACGATGTCATGCGGGATCGTGCCGATGCCGAAGCCCTGCGCCACCAGATGCAGCACCGTGGCGAGCGAGGCCGAGCCATGCACCTCGGCCACCTTGCGCCGCACCGGGGTCAGCAGATCGAGCACGCGCCGGTGCGGGATCGTGGTCTTCGGGAAGGACACGATCGGCAGCGCGGCAAGATCGTCGATCCCCGCCGGCCGCGGCAGGGTGAAATGCGCGGGCGAGCAGAACCAGCCAAGGCTCACCGGCGGCAGTGCGGTCAGCACCATGCCCCGCGGCGCCTCGTCGCGCAGCATGATCGCCACATCGAGCCCGTCGGCGCTCAGCTCGTGCGCCATCTGGTCCGAAGTGTCGACCGAGATCTCGAAGCGCAGCAGCGGATGGCGCGCCCGCAGCGCCGTCAGCAGCCGCGGCAACAGGGTGTGGGTGATCGTCTCGGCCACGCCAAGCCGCACCACGCCCGCCATCTGGCCCTGCGTCAGCTCGCCGAGGATCCGGTCGCGCTGCGCCACCAGCAGCTCGGCCTCCTCGCAAAAGCGCCGCCCCGCCGCGCTCAGCCGCACGCCACGGCCGTCGCGCTCGAAGATGGTGATCTTCATCCGGTCCTCGAGGTGGTGCACCCGGCGCGAGATCGCCGATTGCGCCAGCCCGGTGGCGTCAGAGGCCGCCCGGAAGCCGCCGTGGCGCACGATGGCGCGGATGATCTCGATATCGCGAAAGCCGAACATGGCGGCGACGGTGAGACCGTGCCGCGCCCGCTGTCAAGGGCCGCAAGCGGGGAAGGGACCGCCCCCCCCCCCGCCTGCCGGTCTCAGACCGCACGCGCCGCGATCGTCGCGGCGGGTGCGATCGGCAGATGCGCCGGCGCCCAGTCCTCGCGCCGCGCGGTCGAGAACTCGGCCGGCATCGCCAGCACCGCATAGAGCCGCCCGTCCTCGTCGTTGCGATAGCTCGGCCCGATCCGGGTGACCTCGTAGCCGAGCTGGCGCAGCGTCCGCATCAGCGCATGCGACGACAGACAGATCAGCGTCTCGGCACCGCGCGCGCGGGCCTGCTCGACCAGACCGTCGACGATCAGCCGCAAGCAGGTGCGCCGCTCGTCATTGGTCGTCAGCCGCGACGAGATCACCAGCCGCGTGCATTCCCACACCTGCGGCGAGGCGATCTCGTCGGGCAGCACGGTGGGCGGGATATGCTCGAGCTTGCCGCGATGCGCGTCGCGCAGCATGTAGGTGTTCGGGCCCCAGATCGCCTCGGTCGACATCGCCCGCGCGCCGCCCACGACCGCCCCGCCCGACAGCACCAGCGAGTAATGCGCAACGGGGGTGTCATACTGGTCCATCTCGACCTCGTCGTCATGCGGCACGTCCCAGCCGAGCTCGTCGACGAAGACCTCCTTGCGCAGCCGCAGGAAGTCGTAGAACGCCGGACCGTGACGATGCAGATCGGCGAATTTGAAAGTGATGTTTTCCATGCTTGCCTCCTTCTGGATAGGCAAGCTGAAGCACGATTGGGCAACGTTTTCACCCTTGAGGGGTGCCTGTGCTCAGATCATTCGCCTCGTGGTGGCAATCGAGAGCAATTCGATGGCATTTTTCGCCCCGGTCTTGCGGCAGGCCGAGGCCAGACGCGCCTTCACGGCGCTTTCCGAGATCCCGATCTCGGCGGCGATCTGTTTCAGCAGCTTGCCGCCCGCGCGCAGCCGGATCGCCTCGAGCTCGGCCTCGGTCAGGGCCGGCCCCGCCTCCCGCCCGGCCCCCAGATGCAGGTCACGAAGCAGCGCATAGGCCGCGTCGAGCTCGTCCTGGGTGAAATTGCGATCGGCGCGGAACAGCATCGCATAGCTGCGCCGCCCGGCGTCCTCGGGCCGGCAGAAGGCGACGGTCGCGCCCCAGTTCAGCCCCGCCTTGCGCGCCAGCCCGATCACCCCGGCCGGATCTGGCAGCTCGAGCTCAGACCAGCGCACCGCCCCGTTATGGGCATAGACCCACCGCATCGACGGATCCTGCATGACGAGACCCAGCTGGGTGTACGTCTCGATCCAGCCCGGATCGAGACCGTTCAGCTCTTCTTCCGGGAAGGAATACCCCACGCGCAGCGCCACGTAGAAACCCGCAGGGGCGATCTGTTCCAGCGTGTTTCGACTTTTAGACAGGTTCATTGGCCCGGCAAACAGCTTGCGCTCGCAAAATGCGCTCAATATCTTTCGCGGCAGACGGAAATGTCCGCTGCGCGCGACAACCTAAAGCGGAAATCAGGACATGGGAACCGGAAACAAAGCACAACTTGACGCGATCCTGTCAGAGCTGGGTGAGCTGTGCGACACCGGCTATGCGCTCGCGCTGCATATCCGCTTCACCCGGCCGGGCCTGCTGTTCCGCACCTATGCGCAGGACTGGATCGACCATTACAGCGAAATGGGCATGATGTTGCGCGACCCGGTGGTGGTGTGGGGCTTCCACCACACCGGCTCGGTGCTGTGGAAGGATCTCGAGGACCCGGACGGCATCCTGGCCGAGGCCGCACAACACGGCATCCGCAACGGGCTGACCTGTGCCGTGGGCCCGGCGGGCGACCGCTCGATCTCCGGCTTCACCCGCAGCGCGGGTCCGTTCAGCCCCACCGAGATCGAGAAGATGCACGCGATCACGCAGCGCCTGCACGAGCTCAGCGCCGACCTGATTCCGGCTCAATCTTGACATAATCTTGCTTATGCGCCTTGTGCTTATCTAGGGGCGAGCCGGTTCGGCTCGTAACCCTAGGAGGCTTTTTTGAAGTCCTTTTCGTTTTCCACCCTCCGGGTGGCTCTTCCCCCGCTTCTGGGCGTGCTCGGTACGCTGCTGGCGATGACTTTCCCTGAGTTCCACGCGCCGTTCTGCGCTGGCGTTGGGGGGCTGTGATGCACGCCCCGCTTTCCGTTTCGACGCTGGAAGACGCCTTGCTGTGGCTTCTGCGCTACACGCGGCCCGAAGAATACATCTTCGATCCTGACGCCGACCTGCCGCAGGCGGCGCAGTTCGCGTGCGATATGTTCTGGATTAGCCCGGCAGACCTGTGCCGGAAGCTGCGCGCGTTTTTCGCGGACATTCCGCAGGCGCGCCGGTCCTCGGCTCCCCCGCCTCTTCGTCGCGCCGGTTCGGTGCGCGGCCCGATCCGGAGGTGAGCATGTTTGCAGGCCTTGCATCCGCCGGCGGTGCTCTGAGCGGTATCGGCAGTATTCTGGGCGGTATCGGCGGGCTTTTCGGTAAGAAAAAGTCCGCGTCTCCCGCGTCGAATATCAATTCGCAGGCGAAGGGCGCCCGGCAGGCTGCCGAGCGCTATGGCTTCAATCCGCTGACCATGCTGCAATATGGCCAGCCGGGTGGTGCCCTCGGTGGCGGTAGCTCGGGGCCGCCGCTGGCGTCGTTCGAAATGATCTCGGCCGGCCTCGACGCGCTGTCCCCGGAAGCCCGTGAAGAACGGGCGATCAAGCGCGAGGCGGATCAACTGAATCTTGATCTCGCCAAGCTCAAGCTGGAACAGGCCCGGTCGGGTGTTGCCTATGCGCCGGGCAGCGCTGCCGGCGCCATCGGCGGCGGTTCGCCTCTCGGGCGCACCGCCGTTACGGTATTGCCCGGTGGCTCGGCTGTCGGTAATGTCCGACCCCGAGGGCAAGCGGGGGGTTCTGATGCTGCGAGTGTTTCTTTGGGTGTGCCTGCTCGCTTCCCTGATGGGTATGCTGTCGGCGCTGACAACGACCCTGTAACGGTCGCCAATAAGGCGGGCATTCCGGCTTTTCGTTTGTTTGGCAAGACCTTTGTCGGGTCCGGCGCTACGTCCAGTGGTCAAGTTTTCGAGGACGCCGGGGGTGAAGTTATCTCTGGCGTTGGCGGCATTGCCGCATCTGGCGATGCTGTGGTGACTACGCTTGGCCGTATGTTCACTGCTGCCGAAGCCAAAAAGCTGAAAGCACAGGGCGTTCCCGTGATGAAAATCGACGGGAAGTTATTACGCGCAAGAGCCGCGTAATGCCTCTACTGAGGCCCGCCCCTATCACTACTCCTCGAACAATCCGTTCTATCGTCGCCACTCGGTTCAGACCGGGGCGACGGTGCGGTTTCGCTGATTTCCACGAAAGGAAACCCTATGTCCCGTCAATCCACGACGCCGGTCTCTTTTTCGCCGTCCACCCGCATTGACCGCGCGGTGACCATGTCGAGCGGTCGTGCCGGTGTGGTCGTGCCCGTGACCTATTTCCCGCTGCTGCCGGGTGACAGCGCCTCGGGGCGCGTCGGCGTCGATGTGCAGTTGGCCGAAATGCCGAAGCCGCTGCTGAACGGCGTCACCGCTAATTTTCAGGCGTGGTTCGTGCCCAAATCGGCGTTTCCGCAGTTCTCGGGCCGCGATGAACTGATGCACGCGATGACCGGCGAGGCGATCAAAACGCTTGGTGCGGCGGATCGCATGCCGCCGCCGTATTTCAACGTTTTGAGCGGCACGGCGCGCGACGTTGTCTATGCGTCCGCGCTGTATCGGACGCTCGGTCTGCATGGCTTCACCGGCGCGTCGATGAACACCGATCTCATCGACGCTTTCAATCTGGTCTACAATTTCCGGCTGGCCGCGCATTCGTCGCGTTTGCCGCGCCGGAAATATGCGGTGGAAGACCTTGCACAGGCGACGTCGCTTCCGCCTGCGTTCTGGCCGTCGCCCCGGTTCTCGCGTGTCGTGCCGGATTATGAGCGGGCGCTCGTCGTCGGGTCCCTCGATCTCGACGTGATCGCCGGTCGCCTGCCGGTTACGGGTATCGGCCAGCGTGCGGACGGCGGGTCGATCGCTCTCGGTGTGTCGGTGAAGGAAACCGGTGGGAAGACGGCGACTTACGCGACCGGTCGCGGCTTCAATGACAGCAACACCGAGCGTTATTTGCGCGAGAATGCCAGCGGTTATCCTGAGGTGTGGGCCGAAATGGCCGGTCAGACTTTGGGCGTGTCGCTCGCGGATATCGACAAGGCACGCACGACGCAGGCGTTTGCCAAACTGCGGACGGCCTACGCCGGGAACGACGCGACGGGTTTCGACAATGACGACACGCTCGTTGCGCTGCTGATGATGGGGCTGTCGGTGCCCGATGAGCAGTTCAAGCGCCCGTGGTTGCTGGATAGCAAGCGGGTGCCGGTGGACTTTGCCGAGCGTTTTGCGACGGATGCGGCAAATCTTGACCAGTCGGTGACGCAGGGCCTCGCGTCGGCGTCGCTGTCGCTGAACGTTCCGCGCAATGATGTGGGCGGCGTGGTGATCGTCACCGTCGAGGTTCTGCCCGAGCGGATTGACGAACGGATGACTGACGAGTGGCTGTTCTTTAACAACTTCGATCAGTTCCCGAATGCTCTGCGCGATGTTCAGCGCGTCGAACCGGTCGATCTGGTGAAAAATCGCCGCGTCGACGCCAAACATGCGCAGCCCGGGCAGCTTTACGGCTATGAGCCGATGAATGACGTGTGGAACCGGGATTTCACCCGGCTGGGCGGTGTTTTCTATCAGGCCACGCCGGGCGCGGGCTGGACGGAAAACCGCGCCGCGATCTGGCAGACGGAAATCGTCAATCCGACATTCTCGGCGACGCACTATCTCGCGCCGGCGGATTTCCCGCATGACGTTTTTTCCGACACGACCGCCGACGCTTTCGAGTTCGTCGCGCGTCATTCGGTGTCTATCGTCGGCCTGACGCAGATTGGCGACGTGCTCGCCGAGAACTCCGACGATTACGACGCTGTCGTTTCGGCTGGCGTCTGAGGAGGTTCACATGAAATTCGACGTTTTCGGTTGGAATGAGGTCAAAGCCAATGCAGAAATCCCGTTCGCGAAAGGGCGCTTGTGCCTGCGGTTCTCGGCGCCCGCCGCGCTCTTCGTCACCTGCGAAGGGGTCGAAGCCCTCGCCGGTTATGGCGCGGCGTTCGACCTCGAGGTTTCGGACGCGGGGACGTTCCGCGCTGAGGGGCTGAAAGGCCTGCGCGTGTTCCGCCAGGTCGAAAGCCGGACCGCCGTTCCGGCTGTCGGTGAGGTCTTCACCAATATCGACCGGTTGCCGGATGAGAGCGGCACCGTCATGGAAGTGCGGCGGGCGCTGCGTGAGCTCGAATTTGCCCGGCGCGCGTCGATTGCGGAGATCCGCGCCGAGCAGCGCAAGGCGCGTCTGGCGCCGGCTGCGCAGTCGGTGGCGTCCGCCGATGATGATGGCGCAGGCGACGGCGCCGTTTCCGTGGAGGGCGAGGAATGAGGCCCGGCCAAGTGCTCACGCGCTGGTGGCAAGAGTATGTCGGGGGGCGTCTTCGGACGCCCCAAGACCTTTTCCGGTCTGCCAAGCGCGAAAATCCCGATCCTGCGCAGGCCTACCTGCGCTTTCTTGATGATCCTCAGGACGGTCCTACTTGGGCCGCTCCGGAACGTCTGAAGGCTCCCGGCTTCATCCTCACGGATGCCGCGTTGCGGCAATATGGCCGGGCCGATTGGCAGCATTGTGACCCGCGTCTGATGCGGTGGGCCGCTGCCTTCGTTGAACTCGCGCGCAAGCGCGGCGTGCCGCTCTATGTGCACAGCGCCTTTCGGACGCGCGAGCAACAGGTGAAGGCGGTGCGTGACGGTGCTTCTAAGGCGCCGTGGCCGCGCTCTGCGCATTGCATCGGTGAGGCCGTCGATATCGTCCACGGGGTTTACCATTGGCAACTCACGCCGCAGGAATGGCAGTTCCTCGGCGTGTTGGGCCGTCTGGCGCTTGATCGCGTCAACGCGCCGCTGAAGAAGGCCGAGAAGCTGAGCTTGACATGGGGCGGCAATGACGGCCCCGGCGATCGCTTCTCTTGGGACCCTGCCCATTGGGAAATCACCGACTATCGGCGACGGACTCGTGAAATCGAGGCCGGTCCCATGGTGCATTTGACACCCCGGGCCATTCTTGCCCGGTATCGGTAGCCTGCTTCAAGCCGAGGGCTCTTCTATGTGCTGTCGTTGCATTTTGCAGCGGCGGAGCCGCTACGGCTGTTCTGTGATCTGCGCAAATAAAGAAGCGGGGCGGAAGCCGCCCCGCGTTTGCGCAGTCCTGTCTTATCCATTTGAGCGTAGGCCTGTGTCGTAGTTAGCCCGGCTTCTCCGGTCTGTTAAGCGCGCTACGCTGGGCCTTTTGCGCTCTTTTTTAGCGACAGCCCCCGCACGGGCGGGGGCGCAGTCGCAAGGGGGTGGGGTCTTCCAGACCCCTAAATCCGCATGGGAAATGGTTTTTTCCTGCTTGCAGGAACCGTCAGCGCTAGCGATGCGCCCCCATGCAGCCCCGCGCCTCTCGATCAGAGAGGCGCGGGGCGGGGTATGCTTACTTGATGCACATACCCTTTTAGTGACACGCCAAGAACGGGACCGAAAATGTGTATTTCTCCGAACTATGTTTGGGTTCAACGCGGGCCGAAATGGGAGCAACAACCCGTGGCCTGCCGCCAATGCTGGCGGTGCAGGCAAAATCGGGTGAATGACTACGTGGCGCGCTGTATGGCCGAAGCGTCGGTGTCGCAGATTTGTGCGACGGTGAGCTTGACCTATGCGCCGCGTGATGATCTCGCGGATAAAGTGCTGTATCCGCGTCATTTCCAGCTTTTTATGAAGTTGCTTCGCCGGGCGGGTCACAAAGTTAGGTATCTCGTCTCTGGTGAATATGGTGAACTTCGGGACAGAGCGCATTTTCATGCGATCCTGTTTTTCCAGCATCTTGAACCGCTCGGGGATCGCGGGCCGGTCCCCGTTTACGGTTCTTATGATGGTCCCTTCTGTCGCGAGATACCGCAAAAGCGAATGGTTCACATTCGCGAGTGGCCTCATGGCCACATTAAGGTGGATTGGTCCGCCTCTGAAAAATCCGCGCGGTACGTGTGCAAATATCTGCTTCAGGAGGACAAGAACAATGCGTGGTTCTCGCTTTCGAAGAAGCCGGCGCTTGGCGCCGAGTGGTTTGCACGCAAGGCCGCCAGGGCGCGGGAGTTGGGCGTTCTGCCCTCGTCGTTCGAATATCTTCCCCCGGGCGGTAGCCGCGACAAGCCTTATCTGATGACCGGCGCGACGCGCCGGGATTATCTCAACGCGATTACCACGAGCCCCGATGATCTTCCTAAAATGTCCGAGTGGGTCGGGCGGTCGTTTGAGAAACAGGCGTTGCAGCGTGAGCGCGACTGGCGCGAGGCGTTGCCGCTGGAGGAGCAACGCGCCGCGGATGAGGAATTTTCGCAGCGTATTTCTGAGCAGAAGGCCGATATGATGCGCGGCGATCGCCTGAGACAACTAGATTTTGTGGAGCGGTTGCTCCAAGATGCTCCTGATGGTATTATTCGGCTCAGTGACTTGGAGGGTAAGATATGAGACGGCGCAATCCTCGCGAGCGGCTGGCCCGCGATCTGACGCGGGACCGCAACGACGGTTCCGCGCGCTCGACCTTTCGTGTCGCGCGCGCACATCGGGTGCTTGCTGATACACTGCCCGATGTGGTTGTTTCGTCTCTTCCTCGGCGGCGCGCGCTGTCGATTGCGCGGCTGGCGGATGAACAGGAGGCCACACGCTCGGCGGCTCCCGCCGCAGTTCAGCGCGTGGTGCCGTCGCGGCGTGAAGAGCCGCGCGCGCTCGATATGTCTCCCCCCAAGCCTGAGACCTGTAAGCGCCGCCCGGACCCTAAGAAGGGCGGCGGCACGGGTCGTGCGTTCGTGCCGTGGTGCAACCGGAGGTAGAGTTGTGCAAATTTGCGCGCAGATTATGCGTCTTGTGTCTAGGCGCCCTGCCCTACATAAAATGACCCACTAGATCAGCCCTTGCCGATGTCCATTTTTTCAATGGGTTGTGGGGTTCCACAAGATTTTCTTGTGTGCATCGCAAAAATACACTTTCTTGCTTATACGGATCACGATGCCTTTGGGCTGATCTGGCTGTCCGACCACTGAAATGATGACCATTCGGGCCCGTTTCTTGCCCACCCGACAACCATTTCCTGGACATCGCCGTGGCCGAACCTGAACAAGATCATTGAATTTCAATTCGCTGATGGATTTCGACCAGCCGGCGCATGCGGTCGTGATCCGTCACCCAGGCCCGGAGCCGGCCCGTTGACCGTCGGAATGCTGGCGGAATTGATGAGGTGACCGCCCCAGATCAGTCGTGCCTGCAGCCTTTATTCCGCCAATCCATATTTCTGCAGAAACAGCGTGCAACGCTCGACCGTGAGTTTGTTCCAGCCGAGATCGGCCGCCAGTTCATCTATCGTGCCGCCTGATGCGCCACGTGCGATCAGCGCCGCCAGTGCTCCTTCCAGCGTTGACATTTTCTCAGCGGGCCAGCCCAACCTGTCATAGCGGCGCACTTCAAAAATCAGTTTGAGACGGGCGGCATCGCCAACGGCAACCATCCTGTCATCCGAACGGTTTGCGAGCACCGTCGGATAGTTTCCGAAGATATCCATTGGCGCCGTACCGACGGGATTATGGTGTGAGCCTCTGCCTTCGGGATTGCCCGAGATCAGGCGAATGGAATTCAGCTCTTCCCAGAAGTCCTGAAGCTTCGGGACAATCACGCTCCAATCGTACTCGTTTTTGACGCGACGCATTCCGGCAGCGCCCATGCGCCGACGCATTTGCGCGTCGCGTGCCAGCGCAACGAAAGCCTCGGTCATCTGGCGCAGGTCGATCTGGGTCAGCATGGAGAGCCGGTTGCCATATTGCGCATAGGAAAACTCGCCAGACAGGTAGCCTGCCGCCTCTGGCTGGCTGGCGTCGGCTCCGACACTGCGGGTCGGAACCCTGATGCCAACATCGGGTGAAACGGTGTCGCGCATCCCATCCCAGTCCGAGGCCACCACCGGCAGTCCCGCGGCCATTGCCTCGATCGGCGAGAGACCAAAGGTCTCTTGAATGTTGTCGATCGAAAAGGCGAAAATATCCCCGGCCGACAGCGTCTGCTTGCGGCAGACCGGGTCGTCACCGGGCAGATGATGGAAGGTGACCGACGGCATCAGGTTTTGCGCACAATTGTTGAAGACCGTCTCGCTGTGGCTGTCACCGAAGATGCCACAGGCGATGAAATGCAGCCGTTTTTCCTTTCCCAGCTGCTCCTGTGCCTTTTGCAGCGCGATGAACAGGGGGCCGGGATCGAACTTGCCGTAAGGCAGCAGCCGCGCGATCGTGACCACCGCGATATCGTCTTCATCCCATTTCATCTGTTCGCGCAGGCTCGCCCTGGCCTGCGCGTCAGCAGTGAAATCGTCGCTGTTGATGCCAAGTGGAATGACCGGCAGTTGCGGGCGGGGCGGAACGCTGCCAAAGCGGTTGCGCAAGAAAGCCTCGGCGATCTCAATGTTGCGAACCGTCGCGGCACGGACCGCGCGCGATGTGCAGATCACGCCGTCCCACTCGGCCTGCGGTCCCGCCCGGAGATCGAAAAAACCGCGCATGACCATCTGCGTCGCGGTGGTGTGCGTGAGCCCGCAGATCGAATAGCGATTCATCCCGAACGCTTGGCGCTGCCAACAAAGGTCGGAAAAGTTCGGAGCAGGAAAATACAGGGTTCCGACCGGTGCGATTTGGGGAGTCTGGCCGTGAAATACGGCGCGGTGAGGCTTCGTGGGAGCATACCGATCCTTGACCAGGGCAAAGTCTTTTCTGCCGCTGTGCCCCTGTGTCAGGGATACAAATTCATCCACATCGGCATGGCGGAAGAAGCCCTTGAGGAATGACTCGCCCACCATGCGGCGTCCGTTGACCCCGTTCGTGCCGGGATCATAGCCATCGCTAGCATACCAAATGGCGGCGTTTCGGCTGGCCTTACTCAATGTGTTCCATCCATAGCCAGGGAGTTGGTCCTTTGCGCCACTCCCAAAGTGCGGTCAGGCGATCGAGGTCGCTGAGTTCTTCCATCCAGTCGGGCAGCACGCCGGCTTCAATGCGCCGAGCAAGCTTCGTCACCCGATGGGTGGACGCAAACCGCGTGGCGATCGCATCCGACAGTCCGGGACGATCGCAGTCATGGACCTCGACAAGGATATCGGCGTCACGCAGACCCACCGCCCGGGACGGGTCCAGCAAGCCGTCCTCGGCCCCCTCAATGTCGCAAATAACGACGCTTCTGGCATTCTGGCAGATGTCGAAATGCTCATGCCCCCATTCGCCACCGATCTCGATGCGGTCGAACACGCCGTTGCGCCGAGCAAGCGCCGCGCAAGCCTCGCGCGCGGCCGGACTGGCATCGCGTGCGATCACTTTCGCCCCGGGCAGCCTCCGGGCCAGACCGACGGCATA
This sequence comes from Paenirhodobacter ferrireducens, assembly GCF_004022265.1. GTDB lineage: Bacteria > Pseudomonadota > Alphaproteobacteria > Rhodobacterales > Rhodobacteraceae > Rhodobacter > Rhodobacter ferrireducens. Next base: position 94,849 of record NZ_SAVB01000011.1, on the reverse strand, counting down.
ATAGCCTTCGGCACAGCCAATATCGATCACCAGATCATAGGCGCGCGCGACGATGGTTTTGATGATCGGCGCCAAAGAGGCCTCGTAGCAGCCCAGCAGGCGTGCGACGCGCGCCCCTTCGGTCGCGGCAATACCGTATTCCATTCCGGCGAAAGGACCGCTCCCGACCACGGTGCCCTGCCGCCGAACCAGCGTGTTTTCGATCAAGTGCGCGCGCCATTTCGCCAATAGCCTGTAGGCCTGGCTCAGAGACCGGATCGATGGCTCCCGCTCAGCCAGTGATCGCAATTGGGATGTCACAGCTTGGGTGAGACCGGAGGCTTGCGCCGATGCCTTCGCGGGTCTTGCCGGTTGGTTGTCGCGACGTTGCAAGGGTCCGGTCCCCTGAGCCACGTCCTTGCGATGATAGCCCAAGGTCGCTTCCTGTTGAGGGTCAAGCTGGCCCCACAAAAAGTCGCGATCCGCTGCATCTAGCGGCTCATATTCCCCCGCCGCGAACAGCCCTTCGCTCTGGCGCCCGCGGCGCAGGGGAACGGGTTCGAAATCCGGCACCTTCAGGACACCATACCATTCAGAAATAGCCTGAATGAACCCTTCCGGGTCATCTGCCACGTCTTCATGCCTGACCAGAATACAATTGCCGAATCGGTGCGGCAAAGACAGGAAACCGGCATTTTTGGCGGTGCGCAGGGCGCAGATATTGGCGAACCTCTCTCCGGTCAGCGGATGGCGGTCCCATTGCATCTCGGCCCCCAGGGCCGGGTCGTCTTCGCCGAGACCGAAATTCAGCTCATCTGCCCGGGATACCCATTGCGCGCGCAGGAACGCCTGAAAGGGCAGGATGCGAAGCTGCGGGTCCGCATGCCACGGCCGCCGGTGCATGCTGCGCAGCCAGGCCTCGGGCTCACGGAACACCCCGATTGCGAGGGTGGTGACCGGCGCGGCCAGCATCTGCGGGAAGGCGTGTTTCCAACCGTAGCGAAAGCCGAAAGGGCCGATCCTGTCCCCCGGGCTGTCGGCAAACGCCGGAAAGTTTCGCCGGACCAGCTCCATTGCGTGGTTGGTGCCGGAATTGCGCTCGCCGAATACCATCGCAGCCGACAGATCTGCCGGCGTTGTCCTGATCGCTATGGTGGGAAACCGGCTCATACCGGAGCGGTCGCGCGGCCGAGCGCGGCGAAACGTTGCCTGTCAGGCGCCGGCCTGTCCCCTGCCCTTCGGCACCAGAAGCGTCTTGGACCCCACGTTGCTGTCATGCGGCCTCAAGAAGCGACTTGTTGTTCTTCGCGATGCGCTCTGCAAGGCTGCGTGCCTCGCGCCCTCTCAACAGAATGCGGGCGCCGTCCGGGCACGCTTCCTCCTCCCAGGTCTTCAGTTCGGGAAAGATCGAGAAGATCTCTTCGATGACCTCAAACGGGAACGACTTGAGCGCCTGCGCCCCGGTGTAAAGCGACTCCGTCATGGCGCCGTTGGAAAAGACCACCTCGTGCCGGCTGCACAGGAAGTGCCAATAGGTCACCTCAGTCACATCATGCGCCACCTCGACCCCGTCGATCGTCAGCAATTGCTTGGCGGCCGCAAGGACTTCGCTTTCGCCGAACATGCGCTTCGCCACTTTCGAGCGGATCAGCACGCGGTGCTGCGGCGAGACCAGAAGATCACTCTCAGGCAGCCCGCCGCCGAGCGCGCCCTTGCGGATGCGGATCGGCCGAAGTGTCGGCTCGGCAGCAAGGCGCTCGGCATCGATGTGGCGCGACCCGATCCAGCGGATCTCCTGGGCGCCGTTGTCGACCGTCATGACCACATCGCCCGCATGAAGATCTTCGATCATCACCTCGCCGTCCGGTGTCATGATCCGCGTGCCCGAGGCGAAGCAGACGACATTGGTCTGATCCCAGGTCAGCCCGCCGGTGATGCCGGTCATGGTCAGCGTCGGCCCGCTCATGTCGGTGCCGTTGAAGCTGATGACGCCATCGGCCAGATCGTGGTTCATCGCCATGATCGGCTGGACGAAATTCGTGCCGTTCGCCGCGTTGTAGGCCGCAAGCGTCGCATCGTTGAAGATGCCGCTCAGATCGACGAAGTCGTTGTTCGACTGGTTGCCATCGGTGTAGGGTCCGCCGCTGTCGGTACCGAAATCGGTGATGACATCATCGCTGGCGCCATCCCAGACGAAGTAGTCGTCGCCGGTTCCGCCGGTCAGCGTGTCGTTGCCGTCATCCCCCCAGAGCGTGTCGTTGCCCGCGTCACCGGACAGCACGTCGTTGCCGCCTTCGCCAAGAATGATGTCATCGCCGGCACCACCAGAGAGCGTATCGTTCCCGTCAGGCCCGCCGGCGCCATCGCCGCCCCACACGGTGTCATTGCCATCGCCGCCGTCCAGCGAGTCCGCCCCGGCTTCACCGAAGAGATTGTCGTCGCCGCTCCCGCCCAGGAGGGTGTCGTCGCCGGTCCCGCCCCAGAGCGTGTCATTGCCGGCCTCGCCGACAAGGGAATCATTGCCGTCGCCGCCATCGAGGGAGTTCCCGGCGGTGTCGGTGACCCCGTCGCCCGTCCCGGCCCAGAGCGTGTCATTGCCGGCGCCGCCATAGAGCGTATCCGCGCCGATACCGCCTTGCAGCGAATCCGCATCATCGCCGCCATCGAGCACATCATTGCCAGCGTCGCCGTAGAGAGTATCGAAACCGGCCGTGCCCCAGATCGTGTCGTTGCCATCGCCGCCATAGACGAGGTCATCGCCCAGCGGGTTGGTGTTATCGCCACCGTCGATATTATCATCGCCGGTCCCGCCGTAGATCGTGTCGTTGCCGCTGCCGCCCGTAATCGTGTCATTGCCGGCATCCCCGCTGAGCGTATCATTGCCGGCAGAGCCCCAGATCGTGTCATTGCCGTCGCCGCCATAGACCAGATCGTCGCTGATCGGGTCAGAGACATCGCCGCCGTCGATCAAATCGTCGCCGAGACCACCGTAGATCGTGTCATTTCCGAGATTGCCGGCAATCGAATCGTTGCCGTCGCCGCCCAAGATGGAGTCATTCCCGGCGCCACCGCGCAGAACATCGTTCCCGAGCCCGCCGTCGATGGTGTCATCCCCAACCATGAGGGCATCGTTGCCGTCGCCCCAGATCGTGTCATCCCCGGTTCCGCCGAGGAGCGAATCACTGCCGTCGCCCCCGTCGATGGAATCATTGCCGTCGTTACCGTCGATGGAATCATTTCCGATCCCACCATAGATGGAATCGTTGCCGGCGCCGCCGCCGATCGTATCATTGCCGGCTTCACCCCAAATCGAATCGCTGCCGTCCCCCCCAAACAGCCCGTCATCGCCGAGGCCGCCGATGATGGAATCGTTGCCGACTGCACCCCAAATCGAATCGTTGCCGTCCTGCCCGAACAGCGCGTCATCGCCGAGGCCGCCGACGATCGTGTCGTTGCCAGCCTCACCCCAAATCGAATCGTTGCCGTCCTCCCCAAACAGTCGGTCGTTGCCGAGGCCGCCGACGATCACATCGTTGCCGAGGCCGCCGGTGACCGTGTCGTCGCCGCCATAGGCGAAAATCGAATCGCTGCCGGTAGTCCCGTTGAGGGAATCGTTCCCAAGGCCGCCATAAATGTTCGCCATGTGGATCTCCCAAACCCTAAACTGAACATTCCAAGTTCCAGATCATCTCTGCCGCGCTGGCCGCACAAAGGAGCATTGCCCACGGCATCAACGAGGCAGGCATACCGGCGCCGCCGCAAGTCAGGTTGCTACCGGCCATGAGGCCGTTGCCCCCCACACCCGTGAATCGTCTCGCTATTGGCCGAGCCGGTGAGTGTATCGGTTCCGACAGTGCCGTTGGCCATCTGACAGGCTCCCTGTGGCGTTCGACGCACATTGCAGACCGGGATAGATGCAAACCCTGCTGAGGTGCGGTCTCCCCCCACATCCTCACGGGCTACTCCTCCCATGGCGCGAATGGTGCTGCTGGGGTGGCCAGCGCCTCCAAAATCAAGACAACCTCCGCGTCACCTGAAACGGTGGCTGATGCTCATCCCCTCAACAATTCGCTATCGCCATCCATCAGCGACGCCAGTCCGCGAAGGCTATGTTCGCGCCAATGGCTTGATGCGGGACCAGACGGATTCAACCGGTCGTCGCAACACCCTGATGCTGGGGGCGTCGTCGACGACAGGAAGACGGAAGTCTGCGCGCTCGCCCCGGCGCAAATTATCCTCGCCAGGTCAGCCGCGAGTCCGGCAGCGTGAGCATTTTGCCGGTTCTGGCGGGAGGTTGCAGCGGGGCTGTCCAGCGAGGACGCCCCCGGTGCAGCGGCGGTTTCCGCTCCTCTCGGAACCCGATGGTTTCGGAGCGCTGGCGGAATGCCTCCCACACATTTTGCGCCATCGGCACCAATGGGCTGACCCGTCTGACCACATGGGTTCATGGCGAGAGGTCTGCAACCGCTCCTCCATGCCCCGCTGGAAGAGTTGCAGGATTTCTTGGCCCTTCTGGGGCCGAGGGCATTCTCGGTGCCGGGCCGCGCGACCACAGCCGCAGCGCCTTTGCCGCCCGGCTGAAGATCTTGCCGGCGGGCAGCTGAGCCGGCCGCGCTAGAACTGACGGATCGAGGCCCGCACCCGGTCGAACAGCATCTCGGCGGCGCGCGGCATCGTCCGCCCCTTCGCCCGCAAGATCATGTAGGGCTCCACCGTCATCAGCCGGTTCAGTTCGAGCCGGCGGAACCCGGCGGACACCGGCGGGTCGAGCATCAGGTCCATCACCTCCTGCGACATCGGCGCCACCGAATCCGTCTCGCGCAGCAGCGCGACGATCACCAGCAGCGACGAGGCGGTGATGACATTGGCCGGCGAGGCCAACCCCTCGTCGTGAAAGGCGCTGTCGATCGCAAGGCGAATCGGCGTACCATGGTCTTGCAAGATCCACGGCAGCCCATGCAGGTCGCGCACCGAGACCGGCCCGCGGCCCAGATGCGGATGGCCGTCGCGCACCATCAGCCGCACGATCTCGTCGCGCGCGGGCTCGAGCTCGAACGCCCTGTCGTCGACCCGCGGCGGCAGCCGGGCCAGCGCGAAATCGAGATCGCCCCGCTCGAGCGCCTGCACCAGCACGCCCGAGGGCGCCACTTCCACGCTCACGTCGATCTGCGGCGCGCGCGCCTTCAGCCAGCGGATCGCCGGCACCAGCTGACCGAGCGCCGGTCCGGTCACCGCGCCGACCCGCACCGCCCCGCCCCGCCCCGCCGCCATCTCGTCGAACTCGGCGCTCATCAGCGCATGGTCGTGCACGATGCGGCGGGCATGATGGGCGATCAGCGCACCTTCCGGCGTCGGCTCCATCCCCTTCGGTGTGCGCAGGAACAGCCGCACGCCGAGCTGCGCCTCGATCTCGGCCAGCATCCGCGAGGCGGCCGGCTGCGTCATCCCGCAGACCACCGCCGCGACCTGCAATTGGCCGTGGGTGGCGACCTCCAGCACAAGACGGCTTTGCGCGGGACGCATGTTTTGTAAAAATTCCGCCATGCAGCATACCATTATTGGAATGTTCTTTACGTGTATTGATATTTGAACGCCATGTCACTCCCGATGTATCCCAAGATACCTCCCGCGCGGGAGGTACGCGGGGCGAGGAGGCCCCGCCATGGGAGGACAAGATGAAATTGCTCAAACTGGCGGGTGCGCTCGCCGTCAGCGCGTTGGCGCTGACCTCGCAGGTCCAGGCGGAAGGCAAGGGGCTGATCGGCATCTCGATGCCGACGAAATCCTCGGCACGCTGGATCGATGACGGCAACAACATGGTCAAGCAGTTCCAGGCGGCGGGCTATGACACCGACCTGCAATATGCCGAGGACGACATCCCGAACCAGCTCGCCCAGATCGAGAACATGGTGACCAAGGGCGTCAACGTGCTGGTGATCGCGGCGATCGACGGCACCACGCTGTCGAATGCACTCGACAATGCGGCGGCGGCCGGGGTCAAGGTCATCGCCTATGACCGGCTGATCCGCGACAGCGGCAACGTCGACTATTACGCCACCTTCGACAATTTCAAGGTCGGCGTGATCCAGGCCAGCTCGCTCGTCGACGGGCTGAAGGCGCGCTTCCCTGACGTGCACCCGTGGAATGTCGAGCTGTTCGGCGGCTCGCCCGACGACAACAACGCCTACTTCTTCTACAATGGCGCGATGTCGGTCCTGCAGCCGCTGATCGACGCCGGGGATGTGGTGATCGGCTCGGGCCAGACCGGCATGGACAAGGTCGGCACGCTCCGCTGGGACGGCGCGGTGGCACAGGCGCGGATGGACAACATCCTGTCCGCCACCTACACGCAAAAGCATGTGAACGGCGTGCTCTCGCCCTATGACGGGCTGTCGATCGGGATCCTGTCCTCGCTCAAGGGCGTCGGCTACGGCTCGGGCGACCTGAAGATGCCGATCGTCACCGGCCAGGACTGCGAGGTGCAGTCGGTCAAGTCGATCAAGGCGGGCGAGCAGTATTCCAGCGTGTTCAAGGACACCCGCGAACTTGCCCGGGTCACCGTCTCGATGGTCGACGCGATGATGAAGGGCGGACAGCCCGAGGTGAACGACACCACGACCTACAACAACGGCGTCAAGGTCGTGCCCTCCTACCTGCTGCAGCCGATCGAAATCGACGCCAGCAACTACGAGAAGATCCTCGTCGAGTCCGGCTACTACACCGCCGATCAGCTGAAATGAGACGGCCCGGCCGCCCGGCTTCGTCCCGGGCAGCCTCCACCTCCGGCCTCCGGGCCCGGCAGGAGCAGGACCATGACCACCCTCCTAGAAATGCGCGACATCACGAAGGAATTCCCCGGCGTCAAGGCACTCGACCGGGTGAACCTCTCGGTCGCGACGGGCGAGATCCACGCCATCTGCGGCGAGAACGGCGCGGGAAAATCGACGCTGATGAAGGTGCTGTCCGGCGTCTACCCGGCCGGCAGCTATGACGGCGAGATCCATTATGACGGCGCCCTGGCGCAGTTCCGCACCCTGAACGACAGTGAATCGCGCGGCATCGTCATCATCCACCAGGAGCTTGCGCTGATCCCGCAGCTCTCGATCGCCGAGAATATCTTCCTGGGCAACGAACGCGCCCGCAACGGCGTGATCGACTGGGCCGAGACCTTCCGCCGCACCGAAGAGCTGCTTGCCAAGGTCGGGCTGAAGGACCCGCCCGGCACCATCGTCGAGACCATCGGCGTCGGCAAGCAGCAGCTCGTCGAAATCGCCAAGGCGCTGTCGAAGAACGTGAAACTTCTGATCCTCGACGAACCGACGGCGGCGCTTCAGGAAAATGACAGCCGCAAGCTGCTCGACCTGATGAAGGAACTGAAATCGCAGGGCGTCACCTGCATCATCATCAGCCACAAGCTGAATGAGGTGCGCTATGTCGCCGACACGGTGACGGTGATCCGCGACGGCACCACGGTGTCGCGTCTCGACGCGGCGGCCGGCCTGTCCGAAAACCGCATCGTGCGCGACATGGTCGGGCGCGACATGTCGCACCGCTACCCCGAACGCCACCCCGCCCCCGGCGCGGTGGCGATGCAGGTCAGCGGCTGGAACGTCTGGCATCCGGACCAGAACCGGCGGGTGATCCGCGACATCTCCTTCAGCGTGCGCGCGGGCGAGGTCGTCGGCATCGCCGGGCTGATGGGCTCGGGGCGCACCGAGCTTGCGATGTCGATCTTCGGGCGCAGCTGGGGCCGCAACATCTCGGGCGAGGTGCAGATCGACGGCGCGCCCCGGGACCTGTCCACCGTCTCGAAGGCGATCGACGCCGGCCTCGCCTATGTGACCGAAGACCGCAAGCAGCTTGGCCTGGTGCTCGAGGAAAGCATCCGCTTCAACAACACCCTCGCGAACCTCGGCGAGGTGTCGCGGGCCGGGGTGCTGAACGAGGCCGAGGAAACCGCCGTGGCCGAGCGCTATCGCAAGGCGATGGCGACCCGCACCCCGACGGTGATGCAGGCCGTGGGCAACCTGTCGGGCGGCAACCAGCAGAAGGTGGTGCTGGCGAAATGGCTGTTCACCGGGCCGAAGGTGCTGCTCCTCGACGAGCCGACGCGCGGCATCGACGTCGGTGCCAAGTATGAAATCTACACGATCATCAACGACCTGGCCACGCAGGGCAAGGCGGTGGTGATGATCTCGTCCGAGATGCCGGAACTGCTCGGCATGTGCGACCGGATCTATGTCATGAACGAAGGGGCCTTCGTCGGCGAGCTGATCGCCTCCGAGGCCAATCAGGAGCGCATCATGTCGCTCATCGTCACGGAGTGAGGAAATGACGATGCAATCCACCGGGACCGTCTCGAACGGCGGCGCGCTGAAGGCCTATCTGAAATCGCACATGCGCGATTACGGCCTGCTGGTCGCCCTGATCGCGATCATGCTGTTCTTCCAGATCGTGACCGCGGGCACGCTGATGCGCCCGGTCAACATCACCAACCTGTTCTTGCAAAACAGCTACATCATCATCATGGCGCTCGGCATGCTGATCGTCATCGTCTCGGGCAACATCGACCTGTCGGTGGGCTCGGTGATGGGCTTCATCGGCGCCCTCGCGGCGGTGCTGATCGTCGAATACCACCTGCCGGTGCCGGTCACGATCGTGATCGCGCTGGTGCTCGGCATGGTGATCGGAGCGGCGCAGGGCTATTGGGTCGCCTATTGGAAGATCCCGTCCTTCATCGTCACGCTGGCCGGGATGCTGGTGTTCCGCGGCGCCTCACTGTGGCTGCTGAACGGGCAGTCGGTGGGGCCGTTCCCGATGTCCTTCCAGATGCTGTCGACGGGCTTCGTCCCCGACATCTTCCCGACCGGCCTGACCAATGCCGCGGGCGCGCTGTTCGGCGAGCGCAACCTGAACCTCCTGTGCATGGCACTCGGCGTCATCGCCTCGGTGGCGATCGTCTGGACCGGGCTGAAGGGGCGCGCGCGCGAGGCCCGTTATGGCACGGTGAGCGAACCCGCGAACGTGTTCTGGCTGCGCACCCTCGTCGTCATCGGCGCGCTGCTGTTCCTGTGCTACAAGCTCGCCACCTTCCGCGGCCTGCCCAACGTGCTGATCTCGATGGCGGTGCTGACGCTGATCTACGCCTTCGTCACCCAGAACACGGTGATCGGCCGGCGGATCTACGCGCTCGGCGGCAACGCCAAGGCGGCCAAGCTCTCGGGGATCAAGACCGAGCGGCTGACCTTCCTCGCCTTCGTCAACATGGGCTTCCTTGCCGCGCTGGCCGGGCTGATCTTTGCCGCGCGGCTGAACACCGCGACGCCGAAGGGCGGCTACGGGCTCGAGCTTGACGTGATCGCAGCGGTGTTCATCGGCGGCGCCTCGGCCTCGGGCGGCACCGGCAAGGTGATCGGCGCGGTCGTCGGCGCCTTCATCATGGGGGTGATGAACAACGGCATGTCGATCATGGGCATCGGCATCGACTACCAGCAGATGATCAAGGGCCTGGTGCTGCTCTCCGCGGTGATCTTCGACGTCTACAACAAGAGAAAGCAGGGCTGAGCCATGACCTTCCTGAGCCAGTTGAAAACCGGCGGCGTGATCGTCCGCGAGGGCGCGCAGGCGCGGCTGCTGCCCGGCCTGAGCTCGACCTACGCGCTTGCCCAGGCGGCGATCGCGGCCGGGGCGGGCCTGGCCGATCTGCTGCCCGCGGGCGGCGAGACGGTGGACCTGCCGGCGCTGCTCGCCGCCGGGGCGATCGACGTGCCGGTGCGACACCCCGAGCCCGCGCGGATGTATCTGTGCGGCACCGGGCTGACGCATCTCGGCTCGGCGGCGACGCGCGATGCGATGCACGCCGGCACCAGCGAGCAGCTCTCCGACTCGATGAAGATGTTCCGCATGGGGCTCGAGGGCGGCAAGCCCGCCGCGGGCGGGATCGGGGTGCAGCCCGAATGGTTCTACAAGGGCCCCGGGACCGAGGCCGTGGCGCCTGGCGACCCGCTGACCTCGCCCGCCTTCGCCCTCGATGGCGGCGAGGAGCCGGAGATCGCCGGCTTCTATGTGATCGGCCCCGACGGCGTGCCGAACCGTCTCGGCTTCAGCCTCGCCAACGAGTTCTCCGACCATGTGACGGAACGGATCAACTATCTGTTCCTCGCCCATTCGAAACTCCGCCCGGCGAGCTTCGGCCCGGAGCTGCGGCTCGGCGCGCTGCCCGCGCATGTCGAGGGCCGCTCGCGCATCCTGCGCGGCGATACGGTGATCTTCGACCAGCCCTTCCTGTCGGGCGAGGAGAACATGTCGCACACGATCGCCAATCTCGAGCACCACCATTTCAAATACGCCCCGTTCCGGCGCCCGGGCGATCTGCACGTGCACATGTTCGGCACCGCCACGCTCAGCTTTGCCGCGCAGCTGACGGCCCAGCCGGGCGACGTGTTCGAGATTTCCTCGCCGCAGTTCGGCCTGCCGCTGCGCAACCCGCTCGCGGTGGCGCCCGCCACCGGCCCCGCCGTCGTTCACTCCCTGTAAGACAACCCCGCAAGATCCGGAGGGTTTCCCAATGTCCGCCCGCTCCTTCACCCCCGCCCCCTGGCCGCGCCCGCTGCGCTCGCAAGCCTGGTATGGCGGCGAGTCCCGCGACGTCATCTATCACCGCGGCTGGCTGAAAAATCAGGGCTACCCGCACGATCTGTTCGACGGCCGGCCGATCATCGGCATCCTGAACACCTGGTCCGACCTGACGCCCTGCAACGGCCATCTGCGCGAACTCGCCGAGAAGGTGAAGGCCGGGGTCTGGGAGGCGGGCGGCTTCCCGGTCGAGGTGCCGGTATTCTCGGCCTCGGAAAACACCTTCCGGCCGACGGCGATGATGTTTCGCAACCTCGCCGCCCTCGCGATCGAGGAAACCATCCGCGGCCAGCCGATCGACGGCGCAGTGCTGCTTGTCGGCTGCGACAAGACCACGCCCTCGCTGATGATGGCGGCGGCAAGCTGCGACATCCCCTCGATCGTGGTCACCGGCGGGCCGATGCTGAACGGCTGGTTCCGCGGCGAGCGGGTGGGCTCGGGCACGCATCTGTGGAAATTCTCCGAGGCGGTGAAGGCCGGCGAGATGACCCAGGCCGAGTTTCTCGAGGCCGAGGCCTCGATGAGCCGCTCCTCGGGCACCTGCAACACGATGGGCACCGCCTCGACGATGGCCTCGATGGCCGAGGCGCTCGGCATGGCGCTGTCGGGCAACGCCGCGATCCCGGCCGTCGACTCGCGCCGGCGGGTGATGGCGCAGGTCTCCGGGCGGCGCATCGTGCAGATGGTGAAGGACGACCTGAAACCCTCGGACATCCTGACCAAACAGGCCTTCGAGAACGCGATCCGCACCAATGGCGCGATCGGCGGCTCGACCAATGCGGTGATCCACCTGCTCGCGCTTGCCGGCCGCGTCGGCGTCGAGCTGACGCTCGACGACTGGGACCGCTGCGGCCGCGACGTCGCCACCATCGTCAACCTGATGCCCTCGGGCAAATACCTGATGGAAGAGTTCTTCTATGCCGGCGGCCTGCCGGTGGTGATCCGACGCCTGGGCGAGAACGGCACCCTGCACAAGGACGCGCTGACGGTCTCCGGCCGCTCGATCTGGGACGAGGTGAAAGAGGTGCGGAACTGGAACGAGGACGTGATCCTGCCCGCCGACCGGCCCCTGACCGCGCAGGGCGGAATCGCCGTGCTGAAGGGCAACCTCGCGCCGAACGGCGCGGTGCTGAAACCCTCGGCGGCCTCGGCCCATCTGCTGGTGCATCGCGGCCGCGCCGTCGTGTTCGAGGACATCGACGATTACAAGGCGCGGATCGACGATGATGCGCTCGACATCGACGAGACCTGCGTGATGGTGCTGAAAAACTGCGGCCCGAAGGGCTATCCCGGCATGGCCGAGGTCGGCAACATGGGCCTGCCCGCCAAGGTGCTGAGGAAGGGGATCACCGACATGGTGCGGATTTCCGACGCCCGGATGTCGGGCACCGCCTATGGCACCGTGGTGCTGCACACCGCGCCCGAGGCGGCGGCGGGCGGGCCGCTCGCGGTGGTGCGCGACGGCGATATGATCGAGCTCGACGTGCCGAACCGGCGCCTGCATCTGGACATCTCCGAGGCCGAGCTGGCCGCGCGTCTGGCCGCGTGGCGACCGGCCGAGGAGGCGCCGCAAAGCGGCTATGCCTGGCTGCACCAGACCCATGTGCAGGGCGCCGAGACCGGGGCCGACCTCGACTTCCTCGTCGGCTGCCGCGGCAACGCGGTCGGCAAGGAAGCGCATTGAGCGCGGCGCCCCGGCCGGCACCGGCCGCCGCACAGCGGCAAGGACAGGACAGCACGATGGCTTCTGCGCGGATCACGCCGGACTGGATCGCGGTCGACTGGGGCACCTCGGCGCTGCGCGCCTTCGCCATGCGCGGCACGGCACAGATCGCCGAGGCCGCCTCGGCCGAGGGCATGGCCAGCCTGGCGCCCGACGGTTTCGAGCCGGCGCTGCTGCGCCTCGTCGGGCCCTGGCTCGGCCCCGGCACGACACCGGTCATCGCCTGCGGCATGGTCGGCGCCCGGCAGGGCTGGGCCGAGGCGCCCTATCGCCCCGTCCCCTGCCCGCCCGTCGCCGCGGGCGAGACACTGCGCCTGCGCGCCCGCGATCCGCGCCTTGCCGTCGAGATCGTGCCGGGCCTGTGCCAGCACACCCCCGCCGACGTGATGCGCGGCGAGGAAACCCAGATCGCCGGGTTTCTGGCCGAGGAACCCGGTTTCGCCGGCACCCTGATCCTGCCCGGCACGCATTCGAAACACGTGCGCGTTGCCGGTGGCCTCGTCACCGGCTTCACCACCTGGATGACCGGAGAGCTGTTCGCCCTGCTCGCGACGCAATCGGTGCTGCGCCTGACGCTCGCGCCGGCCGGCACGGATCCGGCCGCATTCCGGCACGGGGTGCGACAGGGGCTCGACGGCGGCGGCCTCGCCGGGCTCTTCGCACTGCGCGCCGAGGCGCTGCTCGCCGGGCTCGATCCGGTGGCGGCGCGGGCGCGGCTCTCGGGCCTGCTGATCGGCGCCGAGCTTGCCGCGCAGCCGCCCGCGCAAGACTGCGTGGTGATCGGCGCCGAGGCGCTGGCCCGGGCCTATCTCGACGCACTGGCACAGGCGGGCATCGCGGCGCGCGCGATCGGGGCCGGGGCGCTGGTGTGCCGCGGCCTCGCCCTTGCCCGGAACGGAGGAATGACATGACACGCAAGCTGATCGCGATCCTGCGCGGGCTGCCGCCCGGCGACGCCATTGCCGTCGGGCAGGCGCTCGTCGATGCCGGCATCACGACGATCGAGGTGCCGCTGAACTCGCCCGAGCCGCTGGTCTCGATCGCGCGGCTGGCGCAGGCCTTTGCCGGGCGCGGCGAGGTCCGCATCGGCGCCGGCACCGTGCTGACGGCGCAGGAGGTGGCGCAGGTCCGCGCCGCGGGGGGGCGGCTGATCGTCTCGCCCAACACCGATGCGCAGGTGATCGGCGCAGCGGTGGCGCAGGGACTGGACTGCTGGCCCGGGGTGTTCACCCCGACCGAAGCCTTCGCGGCGCTGCGCGCGGGCGCGACCGGGCTGAAGCTGTTCCCCGGCGCGCTGGCCGGCCCCGAGGGGCTGCGGGCGCTGCGCGCGGTGCTGCCACCCGCAACGCAGGTCTATGCCGTGGGCGGAGCCGGGCCCGGGAACTTCGCCGCCTGGCGGGCCGCCGGGGCCGACGGCTTCGGTCTCGGCACCGCGCTTTATGCCCCCGGCCTGACGGCGGATGCGGTCGCGGCGCGGGCACGCGCGGTGGTCGTCGCCTATGACGCGGCCGGAGGGCCGGCATGAGCGATCCGTTCGACCCCCGGATCTGCGCGCTTGGCGAGGGCGCCCTGTGGCACCCCGGCCGCGGCACGCTGTTCTGGTTCGATGTCAGCGGCCGCCGGCTGCTGTCGCGCATGCCCGAAACCGGCGAGACCGGCGAATGGGCCCTGCCCGAGATCTGTTCCGCCGCCGCCTGGATCGACCACGACCGGCTGCTGATCGCCTCCGAAACCGGGCTGTCGGTGTTCGACATCCCGGCCGGACGGTGCACGCGACGGCTGGCGGATCTCGAGGCCGACCGCCCCGAGACCCGCTCGAACGACGGCCGTGCCGACCCCTGGGGCGGGTTCTGGATCGGCACCATGGCGAAGGACGCCGCCCCCGGGGCCGGGGCGATCCACCGCCTGTTCGAGGGCCGGCTGCGACCGGTCGTGGCCGGTCTCACCATCCCGAACGCGCTGTGCTTCGCGCCGGACCGGACGCAGGGCTATTTCGCCGACACCGCGCGCGGCCTGTTGTTCCGCGTCGTGCTCGACGCGCAGGGCTGGCCTGCCGCCGCGCCCGAGGTCTTCGTCGATTTCGCCGCCGCCGGGCTCTGGCCCGATGGCGCGGTGACGCTTGCCGATGGCACATTGCGCATCGCGCTGTGGGGGGCGGGGGCGGTGCTGACCGTCTCGGCCAGCGGCGAGATCGGCGCGCGCGACCCGCTGCCCGCCCCCCATGTCACCTGCCCCGCCTATGGCGGGCCGGACTTCCGCACGCTGTTCTGCACCTCGGCCACACAGGACCTGTCGCCCGAGGCCCTCACCGCCGCGCCGCTTTCGGGTGCCACCTTCTGCCGCACCGACGGCCGGCAGGGCCGGCCGGAACCCGCCTTCCGACTGCACGGAGACCCCAGATGACCCCCACCCCGATCGGCCTCGCCGGCCTTGGCACCATCGCCCGCAAGCAGCACCTGCCGGCGCTCGCCGCCACCCCGGCGCTGCGCCTTGTGGCGATCGCCGACCCCGCGGGCGGCCTCGACGGCCTGCCCGCCTATCCCGATATCGACGCCCTGCTGGCGGCCGAGCCGGAGATCGCCGCGCTCACCCTGTGCACGCCGCCGCAGGGCCGCTTCGACCAGGCCGCGGCGGCGATCCGCGCTGGCCGCCACGTGATGCTGGAAAAGCCGCCGGGCCCCTCGGTCAGCGAGGTCGAGACCCTGGCCGCACTGGCGCGCGCGCGCGGCGTGACGCTGTTTGCCACCTGGCACAGCCGCGCCGCCGCCGCGGTCGAGGAGGCGCGCCGCCGCCTTGCCCAGGCCACGATCCGCGCGGTCGAGATCACCTGGAAGGAGGACGTGCGCCGCTGGCATCCGGGCCAGGACTGGATCTGGCAGCCGGGCGGGCTCGGTGTCTTCGATCCGGGCATCAACGCACTCTCGGTGGTGACGCAGATCCTGCCCGAACGGCTGCACCCGATGGCCGCGGTGCTCGAGGTTCCCGCCAACCGCCAGACCCCGATCGCCGCCCAGATCCGGATGCGCACCGCCTCGGGCGTGCCGGTCGGGGCCGATTTCGACTGGCGCCAGACCGGCCCGCAGACCTGGGAGATCCGGGTGCTCTGCGACGGGCCCGAGATCGTGCTGAGCGATGGCGGTGCGACGCTGAGCGTCGGCGGCCAGACGCAGATCGCCGCCGGGGATGCGGAATATCCCCGCCTCTACGCCCGCTTTGCCGAGCTGATCGCCGCCGGCGCCTCCGAGGTCGACCTGGCGCCGCTGCAGCTCGTGGCCGACATCTTCCTGCTGGGCGAGCGGCGTCTGGTCGAGGCCTTCGACGGATGAGAGAGCCCTTCGGCACCCTGCCTGACGGCCGCGAGGTCGAGCGCCTCACCCTGGCCGCCGGCGGGGTGACGGCGCGGATCATCACCTTCGGGGCGGCGCTGCAGGCCCTGCTCGTACCCGACCGGACGGGCACACCGGACGACGTCGTTCTGGGCCACGACGGGCTGGCGGGCTATCTGGCGCATCGCAGCTTCTTCGGCGCCACCATCGGCCGGGTCGCGAACCGCATCGCCGACGGGCGCTTCACCCTCGACGGGCGCGAGGTGCGGCTTGCGGTGAACGAGGGCAGCACCACCTTGCACGGCGGCCCCGACGGCTGGGACCGCCGGTTGTGGCAGATCGAGGCCGAAAGCCCCGGCGCGGTCCGGCTCGGCCTCGTCTCGCCCGCCGGCGATCAGGGCTTTCCGGGCCGGGTGCATGCCCGCGTCACTTATGCCCTGAGCACCGAGGCCGGCGCCGCAGTGCTGAGCATCACCCACGAGGCGCAGACCGACGCGCCGACGCCGGTCGCGATGACCCATCACAGCTTCTTCGCGCTCGCCGGGGCGCGCGGTCTGGCGGCGCGGCCGCGCTCGGCGCTCGACTACCGGCTGACGGTGGCGGCCTCGCGCTATCTGCCGGTCGACGCGCGCGCGATCCCGCGCGCCCCCGCGCCGGTCGGCGCCACCCCCTTCGACTTCCGCACCGGCCGCCTGCCGGTGACCGCGGTGCGCAGCGGCGTGATCGGCGGATATGACCATTGCCTGTGCCTCGACGCCGGTCAGGCAGAGCTGTTCGACCCGGTGACCGGGCGCCGGATGACGCTGTGCACCGATCAGCCGGGACTGCAGGTCTATACCGGCGACGCGCTCGACGGCTCGGTGCGCGGCAAGAACGGCCGCGCCTATGCCCGCCAGGATGCGATCTGCCTCGAGCCGCAGACCTGGCCAGATGCGGTGAACATGCCGCCCGAGCGCGGCGCACTCTCCCCCATCTTGCGCCCCGGCACGCCCTATCGCGCACAGATGTCGCTGCGCTTCAGCGCCGGCTGAGCGGCGCGGGGTCTGATCCCGCCGGCCTCTCGCGAAGGTCGCCCCCCCCTGCCCCGCCGTAGTCGACCGGCACGCGCAGCGCGGTGAAGCCGCTCTGCTTGAGCCAGCCGATCTCCTCGAAGGGCAATTCGCGCTTGCGCTCGCGGCGCAGCGCGCCCGCGGCGATGCGGTCGAAGACGGGCCGGAACCGGGCCTTCAGCGCCGCGGTGTCGGGGATCTCGGCCCAGGTGTCATGCAAGGTCATGGTCGTCTCCTGTCTGGCCCGGCCGGTCCGGCGGGCATGGGGGATCGGCCGGGCGCCCGCTCCGGCGGGCGATTTCGATCGGGTCAGGCGCTTTGGGTGACCGGGTGCACCCGCGCGGCCAGCGCCTGCGCCAGACGGGCAGCGACCAGCTCGGCGTGCTGCGTCACCTCGGGAATGCCCATCAGCTCGCCCACATGCCCGCGCGCCAGGGGGCCCGCGACGAACAGGCCGGGCACCGGCCTGCCGTCCTGTCCGACGGCGCGGCAGCCCTCGGTCACATCGAGCCCGAGCTGCAGCGCATCAGCGCGGATCAGCCCGGCCGCGGCCATCGCGGCAAAGAGCGGCATCTCGTGCACGATCGCGCCATGCGCCGGGCCGGTGGTCAGGATCACCGCATCGAACCGCGCGTGGCCGGGGCCTGCACCGCGGCCGCGCCACTGCACCTCGATCCCCGCCTCGCTCTCCTGCGCCGACAGCAGACGCCCCGCCACGATCGCAAGCCGCCCCTCGGCAAGGCGGCGTTCGATCACCGCTTCGAGCTGCGGCGCGATGCGGAAGCGGTGCACGTCCCACCACACCCGCAGCCGGCACACCAGCCGCGCGCGCTCTCCCGGCGGCAGCGCCGCCCAGATCGCCGGGCCGTCGCGGCGCACGTTGTCGAGCGCCGCCTGCCAGGGCAGGCCCGCCGCAGCATCCGCCCGCACCGCCGCCCGGATCCGGCGCAGCAACGCCAGCGCGGTGCGGGCGGGATCGGCGGCGAAATCGGCCGGCGAGTCGGGATGGCCGAAGGCATGCCCGCGCGAGCGCAGCCCGCGCCGCGACAGCGCGACGATCCGGCCGCCAAAGCCCTGTCGGTCGAGGCTGGCGATCACGTCGGCCGAGGTCAGCCCGGTGCCGACGATCAGCAGGTTGCGCGCGTCCCGCGCCAGCGCGCGCAGCCGCGCACCGTCGCTGCTGTCGGCGATCAGCCGCGCCGAACCGGCGAGCGGCGCAAGGACCGCAGGCACGCCGGGCGGCGGATGGCTGGTGGCAAGCACCACCAGATCGGCCACCAGCCTGCGGCCGTCGTCGCAGCCGAGGGTGAAGCGCGTGCTGCGCGCAAGTGTCACCGCTCGCGCCCGCAGATGCTCGACCCGCCCCGCGGCCAGCAGCGGCGCCAGCGCCCCCGCCACGTACTCGCCGACAAGGCCGCGCTGCACGAAAAGCTCGCCCGTGGCCAGCTGCGTCCCGGCCGAAAGCGCGGGCCGCTGCGCCTCGATCCAGGTCTGCAATCCGCCCGGCGCGGCACTGTCCATCGTCATCCGCACGGCCGGCACGTTGATGCGGTGGCTCGGGTCGCGGGTCGCATAGGCCAGCCCCTGGCCAAGCTGCGCCCGCGGCTCGATCAC
Organism: Paenirhodobacter ferrireducens; assembly: GCF_004022265.1. Taxonomy (GTDB): domain Bacteria; phylum Pseudomonadota; class Alphaproteobacteria; order Rhodobacterales; family Rhodobacteraceae; genus Rhodobacter; species Rhodobacter ferrireducens. The sequence goes on along the minus strand of NZ_SAVB01000011.1, from coordinate 76,523 downwards.
CACGATCCGCGCCGGGGTGTTCAGCGCGCGCGCCAGATGAAAGGCCGTGCTCGCCCCGGTGAAACCGCCACCGATGATCGCCACCACCGGCAGATCCGCGGCCGCGCTCATGCCACGGCCCCGACCGGCACGGCTTCGCGCCAGGCGATCAGATCGGTGATCGCCCGCTGCCGAATGTCGTGCCGGCGGGCGGGCGCCAGACGGATCTGCGCATCGCGTGCGGAAAAGCGGATGTCAGTCATCGTGGTTCCCCTTTCAGCCGGCCGCGAGGCCCAGAAGCCGCGCCGCGTTGTCGTGGAAGAACCGGCCGAGCACCTGCTCGCGCAGGCCGAGCTGCAGCGCGTCCTCGACGCTCTGCCCGATCGGGCGGAACGGATAGGACGAGCCGAACAACAACTGGTCGCCAAGCCAGCCGTTCGCGGCCTCGACATAGGCCTGACTGCCGGCCTGGAAGAGATACATGTCCGGGATGATGTGGATCGTCTCGTGCCGGAAGGCGAGGCCGAGGATGTCCTGCACATTCGGCCAGTAGCCGTGGAAGACGCCGATCTTCAGCGCCGGGAACAGCCGCGCCACGGCAGCCAGCCCGGCCGGGTCGTTGAACCGCGGCGCCGGCGTCGTCGGCCCGCTCATCAGGAAGACCGGCACGCCCTCGGCCGCGGCCCATTCGTAGACCGGCAGATAGGCCGGATCGTCGGGGTGCCGCGGCGGCGTGCCGAAACCGGGCTCGAGGTCGATGCCGCGCAGCCCGAGCGGCCCCACCGCGCGGCTTGCCTCGGCGATCGCCCCCTCGGGCCCCTGCAACACCGGATCGACCGCACCGATGCCGCTCAGCCGGGCGGGATCGAGCGCAACGATGCGCGCGATCTCGTCATTCGGCAGATGCTGCGTCGGGGTGTGACGGCCGACGACCACGGCGCGCGTCAGGCCCGCGTCGCCGATCTCGGCCAGAAAGCCCGCCTCGGTCGCGGAACGGGTGAAATGGGTGTCCGGCCCGCGGGTGCCGACGCGGCGGTTGAGCCAGCGCACGGTGTCGAAGTCGGGCGTGCCGGGCGTCCTGCCGAAGAAATCGTGCAGGAAGGCCGGGCGGCAGCGCATGTCGATGACGGGAAAGGTCATGGCTTTGTCCTCAGGAAGTGGCCCGCGCCCGCACGTCGAAGGCGCCGCCGGTCTGGCTGGTGCCCTGCTCCGTGACGGCAGCCTTGCCGATGCGCGGGAAGATCAGTTCGGCGAAGCGGATCGCCTCCTCGAGATGCGGATAGCCCGACATCACGAAGGTCTCGATGCCAAGCGCCTGGTACTCGCGCATCCGCGCAACCACCGTGTCGGGGTCGCCGACGAGGGCGGTGCCCGCGCCGCCGCGCACCAGACCGACCCCGGCCCAGAGGTTGGGCGCCACCTCGAGCCGGTCGCGCCGGCCGCCGTGCAGCGCCGCCATCCGACCCTGCCCGACCGAGTCCATGCGCGCGTAATTCGCCTGGGCGCGGGCGATGTCATCGTCGGTGAGCCGGCTGATCAGCCGCTCCGCCTCGGCCCAGGCCTCGGCCTCGGTCTCGCGCACGATGGCATGCAGTCGAATGCCGAAGCGCAGCTTGCGCCCCTGCGCCGCCGCCTGCGCGCGCACGTCGGCGATCTTCTGCGCCACCGCCTCGGGCGGCTCGCCCCAGGTCAGATAGGCATCGACATGCTGCGCGGCCAGCGCATGCGCCGCGGGCGACGAGCCGCCGAAGTAGAGCGGCGGGTGCGGGCGCTGCGGGCCGGGATGAAAGTTCCGCGCTCCCTCGACCCGGATATGCCGGCCCTCGAAATCGACCGTCTCGCCGGCCATCAGCCGCTTCCACACGGTCAGGAATTCCCCGGCATTCTCGTACCGCCCGTCATGGCTGAAGAAGGCGCCGTCGGCGGCAAGCTCGCGCGGGTCGCCGCCCGGCACGACATTGAGCAGGAGCCGGCCACCAAGCACCGCATCCAGCGTCGCCGCCTGCCGCGCCGCCGCCGTCGGGCCGCTGATCGAGGTGCGCAGCGCCACCAGCAGCTTCAGCCGCCGCGTCACCGGCGCCAGCGCCGCCGCCGCCACCCAGGGGTCGAGGCAGCTTGCCCCGGTCGGGATCAGCATCCCGTCATAGCCCAGCCGGTCGGCGGTGGTGGCGATGTCCCGCAGATAGTCGGGCTCGGGCGCCCGGCCGAAGTCCGAGGTGCCAAGATAGCGCGTGTCGCCCGAGGTGGGCAGGAACCAGAAGATCTCGGGCGCGCTCATTCCGCCGCCTCCGAGACATGGCCCAGCCCTTCGAAGGCCGAGGGGCGCGAGGCGTCGGCGACGCTCTCGCGGCCGATGTAATGGCGGCGCCACTGCGCGGTGGGGTGGCTGTCGCGGGCCAGACCGCCCGCATCGCCCAACAGCTTCTCGCGCAGCGTGCCGGGGGCATAGCCCTGCTGCGCGCGGCCGCGCTTGCGCAGCTCCGGCACCACGAAGTCGATGAAATCCGTGGTCGAGGCCGGGGTGATCGCATAGGCGAGGTTGAAGCCGTCGATGCCGCCCTCGTCGACCCAGCGTTCGAGCGCATCGGCCACCGTCTGCGGCCCGCCAACCAGCACCGGGCCAAGCCCGCCGATCGACCGCTTGCGGATTACGTCGCGCACCGTCCAGGCCTCGCCATCGGCGGCAAGGGATTCGAGCGTGGTGCGCAGGCTGTCGTTCTCGACCGCAGTCAGCGGCTGATCGGGATCGAGCGTCGAGAAATCGAGCCCGGTCCAGCCGCCATAGAGCGCAAGCGCCCCCTCGGCGCTGGCATAATCGAGGTATTCCTCATATTTGCGCTGCGCCGCCTCGTCGGTCGGGCCGGTGATGACGGTGAGCAGTGCAAAAATCTTCAGGCTGTCGGCTTCGCGCCCGGCCGCGGCCACCTCGGCGCGGATCGCGTCGGTCAGCTTCTTCGCCGTCTCGGGGCTGGTCGCCAGCACGAACATCGCCTCGGCATGGCGCGCGGCGAACTGGCGGCCGCGCGCGCTTGCCCCGGCCTGGAAGATCACCGGCGTGCGCTGCGGCGAGGGTTCGCACAGGTGGAAGCCCGGCACCTTGAAATACTCGCCCTCGTGGCGGATCGGGTGCACCTTCGTGGCATCGGTGAAGATCCCCTTCTCCTTGTCGCGCAGCACCGCGCCCTCTTCCCAGCTGCCCTCCCACAGCTTGTAGGTGACTTCCATGTATTCCTCGGCAAGGTCATAGCGCGCGTCATGGCCGATCTGCCGGTCAAGGCCGATGTTGCGCGCCGCGCTGTCGAGATAGGACGACACCACGTTCCACGCGACGCGCCCCTTGGTCAGGTGATCGAGCGTCGAGAGCCGGCGGGCCAGCAGATAGGGATGCTCGAAGGTCACCGCCGCGGTGATGCCGAAGCCGAGGTTGCGGGTCACCGCCGCCATCGCCGAGATCGCGCCGAACGGGTCGTTCACCGGCACCTGCGCCGCGTCATGCAGCGCCGCCTCGGCCGAGCCGCGATAGACGTCGTAGACCCCCACGACATCGGCGATGAACAGGCTGTCGAAAGCGCCCCGTTCCAGCTCGATCGCGAGGTTGGTCCAATATTCGAGGTCATTGTAGCGCGACGCCTGGCTCGACGGATGCCGCCAGGTGCCGGCCGCCTGATGACCGACGCAGGTCATGTCGAAGGCGTTGAGGATGATGCGTTTCTTCGCTTGGGTGGTCATCGGGAACTCCGGTCTCAGCCGGCCACGCGCAACGGCGCGGCAAGGGCGTGGGGAAGGTGCGGGGCGAATTGCGCCACCGCGCGGTCAAGGCGTTCGAGGATCGGGCCGGCGGTCAGCCCGGCCGCCGAGAAGTCGGCCGCCGAGGCATAGAGCCCGGTCGGCAGGGTGATCGCCTCGAAGAAGCCGAAGAGCGGCCGCAGCTGGTGTTCGATCACCAGCGCGTGGCGCTCGCCGCCACCGCAGGCCGCCAGCAGGACCGGCTTGCCGGCCAGCGCCTCGGGCTCGATCAGGTCGAGGAAATGCTTGAAAAGGCCGGTGTAGCTGCCCTTGAACACCGGGCTTGCGACGATCAGCGCATCGGCCGCGAGGAAGGCCGCGCGATGGCGGTCGAGCGCGGCCTCCCCGCCCTCGCGCAGGGCGCCGAAGCCGGGGCCGAGGTCATCGACATCGAAGACATGGGCCTGGCCGCCGAAACGGGCGGTGGCACGGGCGGCAGCGGCCTCGACCAGCGCGCGGGTCTTCGACGGCCGGCTCCAGGAACCGGCAAAGGCAGCGAAACGGGGACCGGACATGGCGGCTCCAAATGACGACTTTATCTGTAGATAATTGATAAAGTCGGGGCCGCTCTGTCGCCATTCCAAACTCCCCCGGGTTTGGAGCTGAAAACCGCGCTCCGGGGCGCAGCAGGGAGAAGAGTTTTCCGCCGTGCGCCGGCCCGGCCGGACTCACCGCCCGGAAGCCGGTGGCCGCCCGGCTCCGGGCAGCGCGTGACCCCCTGAAGAAGGCCCTGCCGCCGGTCACCGCCGCGGCAAATGGCGTTTGCTCAAAGGACGCGGCCCGCGCTCAGAGGATGAGGGCCCGGTTGTTGCGCTGATGCCGCTCGACCAGACGCTGCGCCCTGGACCTGGCAATGGCCCTGCGCGCCGTATCTGCCTCTGACTGCGGTGCGGCGACGAGCTCTGGAAAAAGCGCCGCGATTTCGTCGAGCGCCCCGGAGGGCAGCGATTTCAGCGCCTGCCGGCCGGCAAGGAAGCTCTCGGTCAGCGTGCCGTTCGAGAACACGAGGTGATGACCGTCAAGCAGGAAATGCCAATAGGTCACCTCGGCCAGATCCGTGGCGATCTCGACCCCCGCGAGACCGAGCAGGTGCTTGGCGGCGACCAGAACCTCCGCCTCGCCGAACATGCGCCGCGCGATCGACGAGCGGACCAGCACCCTGTGCTGCGGCGAGACGACCAGATCCCGTTCGGGCTGGTTCGGCCCGAGCGCGCCGGCACGGATCCGGATCGGACGCAGATTTGGCCAGGCCTCCAGCTCGGCCGGGCCGAGATGACGCGCCCCGATCCAGCACAGCGCGCACGCGCCGCTGTCGAGCGTGAGCACCAGATCGCCACAGCGCAGGGTTTCGACACTGACCTCGCCTCGCGGCGTCCGGATCAGGGTTCCGGCCGAAAAGCACGGCACGACGGGACTGTCGATGTTCGCAGAGATCGTCCCGCCACTGTATTCGGTACCGTTCCAGGTGCCGAGCTGGATGCTCACGATATTGCCCGGATAGAAATCCGTCGGCCAGGTGGCGTTCAGCGCATTGTTGATCCGGAAGACCATATCGCCATTCTGGAGCTGCCAGGTGGTGAGCGTCATCGTCCAGGTCTGGGTATCGCCGTTGAAATCCGTGTAGGTGAGGACGCTGTTGCTGTAGAGTGCGACTTCGTTGACGATGCGCGGGACGCCGTCCGGGGTGACGATCCGATCGCTCCCGGCGGTCGAGCCGTCATCGGCGTCATTGTCACGCAGGGTGCCGTCATTGTCCCCGTCGATCATCTGCATGGCGCCGTAGCGGTAGTAGTCGAAGTTCGCGCCCGCTGCATAGGTCGTCCCGTTCAGACCCGACCGGAGATCATTGTCGCCGACCTGGGGCACCAACCCGATGCCGTACCACGCCCACATGTCATACGTCGCCATGTTTCACCTTCTGGTTGCTGAATGAAGTTGAAGGCGAGCGGGCTCCGGGCTGCCCGCTCGCAAGCGTTCACCTGTCGCCGTCAAAAGCGCGTCATGACTTCGGCACCAGCAGCTTCGCCGGACGCGCCTGCTCCGTCGCGCGAAACAGGCTGAAGGTCTGATTGATCATCGAGGCCACCCCTTGCATCGAGGCGACCCAGCGTTCGAGCTCGGGCGTGCGTTCGACCGCGATCAGCTGGATCGGACGGTCGGGGCCATCGGCCTCGAACTGGCAATAGCACAGCGGATCGCCGCGCTTGAGCACAAGGTCCTTGCCGGTGTCGTGCCATTCAAAGGCCCACATCAGCGGCCGCACCCAGGCATGGATCGGGAACCGCCCGCCGAAGATCGTCCCGGGCAGCGGCGTGGGGCGGTAATGCGCGAAAGCGTCGAGCTGCGTGACATAGCAGATCTCTTCGGCCGCGAAGCAATAGCCAAGGTTGAGCTGGACCGTCGGGCGATCCGGAAAGCGCCACTCCGCCTCGTTCACCAGATGCAGGATCTTGCCGAGCTTACCGGCGCGCACCGCGCCCTGCGGCCCTGCCCGGTTGACCAGCCGCGCGACGCCCTGCGCATCGCGTTCGAAGCCGATATGCAGATCATAGGGGCAGCGCAGCACGAAATACCGGCTTTCCAGCTGCACCACGCCGGGACAGCGGGCGGCGGATTTTGCATGGGTCCGGTTCGCCCCCCGATTGCTCAGCCGTTCGGGCGGGAACAGCACCGCCGAGCCGCTGTCCTCGAGCAGGAACCAGCCCACCGTCACCGGCCCGGATTTCAGGCTGTAGTCAGGGCGCTCCAGGGTGATGCCAACATCCATTCGCAGTCCATCCATGCAAGGTGCGGGCCACGGCAAGCGTGGCCCGTGTCCGGGCGATCAGGCGACCAGCGGCTTGCGGTTGCGCAAGACACGCTCCGCCAGCTGCCGGGCCGCACGCCCCGGGACGAGGCGGCGCACCGCCTCGGTCTCGGCACCAAGGCCGAGGGCGAGTTCGGGGAACAGCGCCAGGATTTCCTCGCGGACCTCGGGGCTGACCGCCTTCAGTGCCTCGGGGCCGGTGAACAGGCTTTCCGTCGCCGCACCATTCGAGAACACGACCTGATGCGTGTCGAAGAGGAAGTGCCAATAGGTCACCTCGGTCACGTCCTCGGCAACCTCGACCCCGTCGAGGGCCAGCAGATGCTTCGCCGCGACGAGCACCTCGGCCTCGCCGAACATCCGCTCGGCGACGCGGGAACGGACAAGCACCCGGTGCTGGGGCGAGACGAGCAGGTCGCGCTCGGGCTGGTTCAGCCCCAGAACGCCGGCCCGGATCCGGATCGGCCGCAGCTTCGGATGCTGCACCAGCTCCGCCGCCCCGACCTGGCGCCCGCCGATCCAGCGCAGCGGCTGATAGCCCGAATCGAGCGTCAGCACCTGCGCACCGGGCTGGAGATCCTCGACCGCGACCTCGCCGTGCCGCGTCTTGATCCGCGTGCCCGAGGCGAAGCAGACGACATTGGTCTGATCCCAGGTCAGCCCGCCGGTGATGCCGGTCATGGTCAGCGTCGGCCCGCTCATGTCGGTGCCGTTGAAGCTGATGACGCCATCGGCCAGATCGTGGTTCATCGCCATGATCGGCTGGACGAAATTCGTGCCGTTCGCCGCGTTGTAGGCCGCAAGCGTCGCATCGTTGAAGATGCCGCTCAGATCGACGAAGTCGTTGTTCGACTGGTTGCCATCGGTGTAGGGTCCGCCGCTGTCGGTACCGAAATCGGTGATGACATCATCGCTGGCGCCATCCCAGACGAAGTAGTCGTCGCCGGTTCCGCCGGTCAGCGTGTCGTTGCCGTCATCCCCCCAGAGCGTGTCGTTGCCCGCGTCACCGGACAGCACGTCGTTGCCGCCTTCGCCAAGAATGATGTCATCGCCGGCACCACCAGAGAGCGTATCGTTCCCGTCAGGCCCGCCGGCGCCATCGCCGCCCCACACGGTGTCATTGCCATCGCCGCCGTCCAGCGAGTCCGCCCCGGCTTCACCGAAGAGATTGTCGTCGCCGCTCCCGCCCAGGAGGGTGTCGTCGCCGGTCCCGCCCCAGAGCGTGTCATTGCCGGCCTCGCCGACAAGGGAATCATTGCCGTCGCCGCCATCGAGGGAGTTCCCGGCGGTGTCGGTGACCCCGTCGCCCGTCCCGGCCCAGAGCGTGTCATTGCCGGCGCCGCCATAGAGCGTATCCGCGCCGATACCGCCTTGCAGCGAATCCGCATCATCGCCGCCATCGAGCACATCATTGCCAGCGTCGCCGTAGAGAGTATCGAAACCGGCCGTGCCCCAGATCGTGTCGTTGCCATCGCCGCCATAGACGAGGTCATCGCCGGTCGGGTTGAGGCTATCGCCGCCGTCGATCACATCGTCGCCGGTGCCGCCATAGAGCGTGTCGTTGCCGGCATTGCCGGTCATGCTGTCGTTGTCTGCGCCACCATAGACCAGGTCATCGCCCGCGCCGCCGCGCAGGATATCAGCCCCGGCACCGCCATCAAGCGTGTCATTGCCGGGCAGCGTATCACTCGCAGCATCCCCGAAGATGGTGTCACTGCCGTCGCCGCCGACGAGCGAATCGCTGCCGTTCCCGCCGTCGATGCTGTCATCGCCGCCGTAACCGAAGATGCTGTCATTGCCGTCATCGCCATAGAGGCTGTCGTTGTATCCGGTGACCGTATCGTTATCTTCGCCGTAGATCCGGTCGTTACCAGTCCCACCATAGACCAGGTCGGCACCGCCCATTCCCCAGAGCGTGTCGTTGCCGGTTCCACCATAGAGCGTATCCGTCCCGATGCCAGCGGCGAGCACATCAGCCCCGTCGTCGCCAAAGAGCAGATCGTCCCCGGTGTCCCCGCCGATTGTATCGTTTCCGGTACCCCCGTAGAGCGTGTCGTTGTCCGCCCCACCATCGAGGTAATCCGCGTCATCGCCGCCGTAGAGGGTGTCGTTGCCGGCGTCGCCAAAAAGGGAATCGTTCCCGATGCCGCCCAGCATGCTGTCGTTGCCGGTCCCGCCGGTCAGGTTGTCGTTGCCGGCGTCCCCGCTCATGAAGTCGTTGTCGGCACCACCAGACATTGTGTCATTGCCGTCACCGCCATACATCGTGTCGCGGCCGGTGGTGGTCTCGTATTCGACCAGAACGTCATTGCTGCCATTGCCGTAATAGACGTCGTTGCCGTTGCCGCCATAGATCCACTCGCCATTGGCGGCGGGGTTCGACCCGGGAAACAGCACCTGCGTGCCGTTGCCGCCGGTCATCGTGTCATTGCCGTCGCCGCCGAAATACCGGTCGTTGGTATTGTCGTTGGTCCAAGTATCGTTGCCGCTGGTGCCGAAAACATCAGCCATCGTACGCCCCCATATCACCCACAAAATCGCGCGCGCACAGCACTCTTGCGGATGGCGCCGGTATGGGGGCCGCCAGGCCGGAAACAGGGTGACACGAACGAGACCTTCTCAAGGATGATGAGATCCGGCAGCAGGCGATTCGTGCCATTTCTCATCTCGATGTCAGACCTGACGCAGATCAGCGTCAGCTGTGCCCTGTTGCATCGGCCGCGGCCCCGTCGCCGCCGGCCGGAGCGGAGCGGGCCGCGGGAAGCATCACAGCAAGGTCCGCCCTGCACTCGGAAACAACAGGGCCGCCCCGCCTTCGCGATGCGGCGTCATCCCGTCTCCGCAAAGCGAAGCACGGGAGCGCGCCGCGGGAACCTGTCGTGTTTCAGCAATGGGGCCCGGTTGGGTGGCACGCTCCGGTCGCCGCCGGAAACCGCCTTCGGGCCGCGCCCGGCACGGGATCACGCCGGGGCCACGAGGGCCCCGGCGGGCCGGTCATGCGCCGTAAAGCAGGTCCGGCAGCCACAGCGCAAGCTGCGGGAACAGCACCAGCAGCAGCACCGCCAGCCCGAACAGCAGGAAGAACGGCACCGAGGCCCGCGCCACCCGCCCGAGCGGCCAGTTCGTCAGCCCCTGCAGCACGAAGAGGTTGATCCCCACCGGCGGCGTCAGCAACCCGATCTCGACCATCAGCACCAGGAAGACACCGAACCAGACCGGGTCGTATCCAGCCGCCGTCACCAGCGGCAGGGTCATCGGCAGCGTCATGACGATGATCGCCACCCCGTCGACGAAGATCCCGAGCAGCAGGTAGAACACCGCCAGCAGCACGATCAGCGCCAGCGGATCGAGGTTCATCGCGCCGATCGCGGCGCCCAGCTCCTGCGGCAGGTGCAGATAGCCGAGCGTCGTCGAGAGCAGCGAGGCCGAGACCAGGATGATGCAGACCATCGCGCTGGTCCGCACCGTGCCCATCAGGCTGACCCGGATCAGCTCCCAGCTCAGCTCGCGCAGCAGCGCCAGCACCACGAAGGCGGCCAGCACCCCGACCGCCGCCGCCTCGGAGGGGGTGGCGATGCCGGAATAGATCGCGCCCAGAACGATCCCCATCAGCGCCACCACCGGCAGCAGATCCACCGCCGCCCGCAGATAGTCGCGCAAGGCGAACTCCTGATGCCCGGCCGGAGCGATGCCCGGGCGCAGCAGCGCCATCAGCATGATGAAACCGGAATAGAGCCCCGAGACCATCAGCCCCGGCAGCACCCCTGCGGCGAACAGCCGGCTGACCGAGACCTCGGCGAGAATGCCATAGATGATCATCGCGATCGAGGGCGGCAGCAGCAGCCCGAGACTGCCCGCCCCGGCCAGCGAGCCGACCGCAAGGTTCTGGTCATAGCCACGCGCGACCAGCTCCTTCGAGGTGATCTTGCCGACCGTCGCGGTGGTCGCGGCCGACGAGCCGCTAACCGCGGCGAACAGCGTGCAGCCCAGAACGTTGGTGTGCAGGAGCCGCCCGGGGATCCGGTCGACGAAGGGGGCCAGCCCACGGAACAGCCGCGACGAGACCGAGGAGCGGAAGATCAGCTCGGCCACCCAGATGAACAGCGGCACCGCCGCCATCTCCCAGGTGGAAGCACTGCGATAGGTGATCGTGCCGGCGATGGTGAAGACGCGCTCCAGCGGCATGCCGACCAGGAAATGCAGGCCGGCGAAGGAGACAAGCAGCAGCCCGGCAAAGATCCAGACCCCGCTGCCGAGGGTCAGGACAAGCATCGCGATCAGGGCCAGGCCGGAAACGAGCGGGTCCATGTATTCCCTTTCTGCCTGTCGTTACAGGTCGTTCTGAAGTGGGTCGATCTCTCCCGGCGGCACCGGGCCGGGCAGGTCGAAGATCTGCCGCAGGGTCCAGGCCAGGACCTGGAGGCTGAAGATCGTCATCCCCGCGGCGCAGACCGCCTCGGGGATCCAGAGCGGGATCTCGGCGACCGAGCTGGAGGTGCGCCCGCGCTCGAAACTGCGCAGCGCCGTCCGGCCGATCACCAGCGCGATCTGCGAGGTCACCGCCAGCGTGGCGAGGCCGCAGATCGTCTCGAGCGCCCGCCGCGGGCGGCCCGACAGCCGGTCGACCAGCAGCCCGACGCGGACCAGCGCCGAATGCTCGAAGGCATAGCCGAGCGACAGGAAGGTGGCCCCGGCGATCGCATAGCCCACCACCTCGTCCAGCACGAAGGTCGAGCGGTCGACCATCCGCAACGCGATCTCCAACAGGATGTGCAGCACCATGCCGACGACCAGCAGCGCCGCCACCGCCGCGGCGGCCTGCGACAGCGCATAGACGCCGCGCTGGAAGAGCATCGCCGGCCGGTTCCGGCCGGCGATGTCGCGGGTGTCGGACGCGCTCATCATTGCGCGCGTTTCGCGTCGAAGGCGGACAGGATCGCGTCGGCATCGGGACCCATCTTCGCCTTCCACTCCTCAAGCGCGGGCTTCGCCGCCTCGGTCAGCGCCGCGATATAGGCCGGATCGACATCGGTGACGACGGTCATGCCGTGGCTCTTCATCTCGGCATAGTTCTGCGACACCCGGTCGGCGAGCAGGTTCCAGCCGAAATCCTCGGCCGCCTTCGCCGCCTCGGCGACCCAGGCCTTCTGCTCGTCGCTCAGCGCCTCGTAGGCATCGCGGTTCATGTGCACGAATTGCAGCGGCATCGCATAGTTCACCTCGGTGAAATGCGACTGCTGTTCCCACAGCTGCGAGGCAGAGCCGCCATCGGCCGAGGTCAGCACCGCGTCGATCGCCCCGGTCGAGAGCTGCGGCACGGTATCGGCCCAGCTCAGCTGCACCGGCGTCGCGGGGGTATTGCCGAAGGTGATCGTGCCATTCGCGTCATAGGTGCGCAGCTTGACGCCGGCGAGCGCCTCCATCGAATCGAGCGGCTTGTTGCCCCACAGCCCGCTCGGCGGCCAGGGCGTGGCGAACAGCAGCACCTGGTTGTCGCGCTCGAGCACCGCCTCGTAATAGGGCTTGGCGATCTCGTAGAGCGTGCGTTCCTCGGCCGGGGTGGTCACCAGGAAGGGAATCGAGGACAGCACGAAGACCGGGTTGATCCCCGACCACGGCGTCGCGAAGGACGAGGCAAGGTCGAGCGCCCCGTCGCCGACCGCGTCATACTGATCGAGCGACTTGTAGCCGAGCGCCGCACCGTGATGCGCGGTCACCACGATGTCGCCACCCGAGACCGCCTTCAGCGTCTCGATGAAGGTGTCGGCGGATTGCGCATGGACCGAATTCGGCGGGTATTCGTTCGCCAGATCCCAGGTGACCGATTGCGCCCAGGCCGGCAGCGCGGCAAGGGCGAGCGCCCCGGCAAGAAGAGGTTTGGTCAGCATTTTCAGCATGTCTCGATTTCCCTGTTGGTTTTTCGTGTTCGGTGGAACCGGGGCGGCGGCCACCGCCCCGGCTGCGCTCATCCGCGTCGTTGCGCGGGATAGTTCCGGTCGAGGAAGCCGGGGCTGTATTTGCCCGACAGCGCGTCCTCGGCCACCGCCGCGGCGCTGCGCTCGTCCGCGGGGCCATAGCCGCCCGAGCCCGGGGTCTCGACCACGATGACCTGATCGCGGCGCAGCGGCACCGCCGAGGGCTTGGCGACCAGCACCGTCTCCCCCGCCCCGCCCTTCAGCACGAAGCGCCCGGGCCGCCCGGCACCCCCGCCGAAGATCCCCCAGGGCGCGTGGGCGAACCGTTCGCCCGCGCCGTTGAAGGTGCAGTCGTGATCCACCGGCGCGATCACCCGGCGCAGCCCCGCGCCACCGCGATAGCGCCCTGCCCCGCCGGAATCCTCGACGAACCCGTAGCTGAGCACCCGCAGCGGATATTCGGTCTCGATCGCCTCGATCGGCAGGTTCGAGGTATTGGTGATATGCACCTGCACGCCGTCCTTGCCGTCGCGGTCATTGCGCCCGCCGGCGCCCCCGCCGAGCGTCTCGAGATAGAGATAAGGCTTGCCGTTGCGCGGGTCGATCCCGGAAAACACCGCGGTGGTGTTGGCGCCATTGGCGGCGCCGACCGCGGCCTCGGGCAGTGCCGGGGCCAGCGCGCCGATGATGACGTCCACCAGCCGCTGCGAGGTGTTGAGCCGCTGCGCCACCGGCGCCGGGGCGATGCAGTCGACGATGCTGCCCGGCTCGGTCAGCAGTTCGCAGCACTCGAGAATACCCTCGTTGTTCGCGATCTCGGGGTCCAGCAGCGTGCGCAGCGCATAGGCGACCGCGGCCTTGGCGGCGTTGCGGGTCAGGTTGATGTTGCCCTGCACCTGCGGTGCCGATCCGCGCAGGTCGAACACCGCCCGGTCGCCGCTCACGGTGATCTCGAGCCGGAGCGGAATGTCCGAGGTGCCGCAACCATCATCGTCCATCACATCCTCGAAGCGATAGGTGCCGTCGGGCAGACCGGCGATGGCGGCGCGCATCCGGGCATGCGTGCGGCTCAGCAGCGAGGCCCAGACCTGCTCGATCAGCGCCGCGCCATAGCGCCCGGCGATCTCGCCGACCCGGCGCAGGCCGAGGCGGCAGGCGGCGATCTGCGCGAAGTGGTCGCCCCGGCGTTCCTCGGGGATCCGGGCATTGAGCAAGAGCAGATCGAGAATGTCCTGCTGCAGCTCGCCCGCCCGGAACAGCCGCACCACCGGGATCCGCAGCCCCTCCTGATAGATCTCCGACATGCCGCCGGCCATCGAGCCGGGCACCATGCCGCCGATGTCGGCGTGATGGGCGATGTTGCACACGAAGCCCAGAAGCCGGCCCTCGACGAAGATCGGCGCGGCATAGTTGATGTCGGGCAGATGGGTGCCGCCCGCCACATGCGGATCGTTCGCCACGAAGATGTCGCCCTCGCGGATCTCCTCGGGCGCATAGCGCGACAGCACCGCCTGCATCAGCCCGGTCATCGAGGCCAGATGGATCGGCAGCGACATCTCGGCCTGCACGATCAGCCGCCCCTCGCGGTCACAGATCGCCGTCGAATGGTCGTGGCGTTCCTTGATGTTGGTCGAATAGGCGCTTTTCATCAGCGCGATGAAGGTCTCGTCCACCACCGAGCGGAAGGCCGAGGCGACGATCTCGACGGTGATCGGATCGGGCCCGCCCTGCGGCGCGGCGGCAGAGGCGGTGCGGGTGTCGTGAAGGGTCAAAGCTCGGTCTCTCCGCGGGTGATCAGGATGTTGCGGGCTTCGTCGACACGCGCGACGTCGCCCGGGAACAGCAGCAGGGTGGAATCGAACTGGTCGATCACGGCGGGGCCGGTCAGCTCGGCGCCGGCGGCCAGCTCGGCCCGGTCATAGACCGGGGTCTCGAGCGCGGCCGGACCGCTGAACCAGACCGGACGCCGGGCCTTGGGCTGCGGCGTGCGCGAGGCGGTGTCGCGCTGCGGCGGCGCGCCGATCTTCGGCCGTGCCCCCTGCGGGGTCATGCGCAGCGCCATCACCTCGACCGGGTCCTCCGGGTTGAAGAAGCCGTAAGCCCGGGCATGGGCCTCGAAGAACGCCTGCCTCAGTGCGTCAAGGTCGGTCAGCGCGCCGGTGACCGGGATCTGCAGCTCGTAGTTCTGGCTGGTATAGCGCATGTCGGCGACCAGCGTCGCGCTGCGCTCGGCTTCGGGAATGGCCTCGGCCTCGAACCAGGTCCCGGCCTCGGCGCGCATCTCCTCGGCCAGCCGCGACAGCACCGCCCCCGCCGCCGCGTTCAGCGCGATGCGCTGCGAACGCACGAGGCTTTCCGACCGCCCCGCGACCAGCAGCCCCTGCGCGCACAGGATGCCGGGCGAGAGCGGCACCAGGATCTGCCGGATCCCGAGCGCGCGCGCACAGGCCTCGGCATGCAGCGGCCCGGCACCGCCGAAAGGCATCAGCACGAAATCGCGCGGGTCATGGCCGCGCTCGACCGAGATCGCCCGGATCGCCCGCACCATGTTGGCGGCCATCACGTCCAGGATGCCGCGCGCCGCGGTCTCGACCGTGCAGCCGAGCCGCGCGGCCACCACGCCCACGACGCGGAAGGAGGCGTCGACATCGAGCGACATGTCGCCGCCCAGAAGGCCGCTGGTCGACAGCCGGCCCAGCACCACATTGGCATCGGTCACCGTCGCCTGATCGCCACCGCGGCCATAGCAGGCCGGGCCGGGCCGGGCGCCGGCGCTGGCCGGGCCCACTTTCATCAGCCCGTCGCGGTCGAACCAGGCCAGAGAGCCGCCGCCCGCCCCCACGGTGTTGATGTCGACCATCGCCATGCGGACCGGGAAGCCCGCCACGTCGCGGTCGAAGGCAAGCCCGATCGCGCGGTCGCGGATCAGCGCCACATCGGCGCTGGTGCCGCCGACGTCGAAGGTGATGACATTGGCCACGCCCGATTGCAGGGCGGTGTGAATGGCGCCGTTCGCCCCCGCCGCCGGACCCGACATCGCAGTGCGGATCGGGAACTCGCGCGCCGTCTCGACCGACATCAGCCCGCCGCTCGACTGGTTCACCCCGAGGCTCGAGACCGGCGAGCGCGCCGCGACCTCGCGCTCGAGCGTGCGCATATATTGCGCGAAGGCCGGCTGCAGATAGGCGTTGAGCAAGGTGGTGGACGAGCGCTCGTATTCGCGGAATTCCGGCATCACGTCCGACGAGGCCGAGACCGCCACGCCCGGCATCGCCGCCGCGATGCGCGCCTTCACCGCCTGCTCATGCGCCGGGTTGAGATAGGCGAAGAGGAAGGCGATGGCGACCGCCTCGACCTCTTCGGCGCGCAACGCCTCGATCACCGCATCGACGCTGTCCATGTCCAGCGGCTCGACCACGGCACCGTCGGCGCCCACCCGCTCGCTCACCTCGAAACGCAGGTGGCGCGGCGCCAGCGGCGGCGGGAAATCGGCCTTCAGATCATACATCTTCGGCCGGATCTGCCGGCCGATCTCGACCAGATCGCGGAAATTGCGGGTGGTCACCATCGCCACCTTGGCGCCGGTGCGCTGGATCAGCGCATTGGTCGCCACCGTCGTGCCATGTCCGATGGCGCGGACGTCGCCAAGGTCGAACCCCGCCTTTTGCGCCAGCGCATCCAGCCCCGCGATGATCGCCTCGGCCGGGTTGGCGGGCGTGCTCGACACCTTGTTCAGGGCAATGCGCCCGCTGCCGCTCTCGATGGCGCAGAGATCGGTGAACGTGCCCCCGACATCGACGCCGATCGTCCAAGTTTCGGACATATCATGCATCCTTCCAGTATTTCATAAAAATACACACTGTATAATATGATGCTGTCAACAACTTGCATTCCGCGCCATTCCATCTTGGAAAATGCACATGCGCAGCTGTATACAAGCGCTTGGAAAGCGTGCAGCGAGAGCGGGAACATGGCAAAAAAAGCCGCGGCGACGAAACCGGCAGCGGAACGCGGGGCGGAACATGTCTACCGCATGCTGCGACAGGCGATTCTGCGGCTGGAGCTGAAGCCCGGCTCGGATCTCGACGAGCTGGAAATCTCGGCCCGCTACGAAGTCTCCCGGACCCCGGTCCGCGAGGCGCTGATCCGGCTCACCGCCGAGGGCCTGGTGCAGGCGGTGCGCGGCCGCGGCTCGCGCGTGGCGGCGATGAATCTCTTCGATCTGCGGGATTTCTTCGAATCGCTCGACCTGCTGCAACGGTCACAGACGACCCTTGCCGCGCTGCGCCGCACCCCCGCGCAGCTGCGCGAGATCGAGGCCGCCGCGCAGGGCTTCGAACAGGCCGCGCCGCGGCGCGATGTCGATGCGCTCAACGAGATGAACTTCCGCTTTCACCTCGCGATCAGCGAGGCCGCGCATTCGCGCCATCTGCACCACGCCTACGAGCGCGCGCTGATCGAGGGGATGCGGGTGGGACATGTCAGCTTCATCGAGCATGACGGCAGCAAGGCGCGGCTGCAGCACCATCTCGACCTGACCATTGCCGATCACCGCGAGATGGTCGCCTTCATCCGCGATCAGGATACCGAAAGCGCCGAACGTGTCGCCGCCCGCCATGTCGAGCTGTTCCGGGACCGGATCGTGGCGACCGTGCTGTCGCCCGATGCCACGCGCAAGATGCCGGTCCCGGGCTAATCAGCCGGGGGGCCCTGCCCCCCTGCCCTACCGGCCGCCTTACACGCCCAGCCGGTCGCGCACCGCGTACCACCACGAGCCGATGACCGAATAGGGCACGCGGAACATCCGCCCGCCCGGGAACGGGATCCAGGGCATCTTGGCGAACATGTCGAAGCGGCTCTGGTCGCCGTGGATCGCCTCGGACAGGATCCGCCCGAAGGTGTGCGAGCCGGTCACGCCATGGCCCGAATAGCCATGCGCGAAATAGGTATTGGCGCCAAGCCGGCCCATCTGCGGCACGCGCGAGAACGAGAGCGCGAAATTCCCCGACCAGGCATAGTCGATCTTCGTGCCCTTGAGCTGCGGGAAGACCTTCTCGAGGTTCTTCCACAGCTTCGCCTTGATGTCCTTGGGATCGGTGCCGCCATAGACGGTGCCGCCGCCGAACAGGAGCCGGTTGTCCGCCGACATGCGATAGTAATCAAGGATATAGCGCACATCCTCGATGCAGACGTCCGACGGCATCAGCTGCCGCGCCAGCGTCTCGCCAAGCGGCTCGGTCGCCATCACCTGGGTCGAGACCGGCATCACCCGCCACTCGAGCGTCGGCACCACATGGCCGAGATAGGCGTTGCCGCACAGCACCATGACCTTCGCCACGACCTTGCCCTTCGCCGTGCTCAGCGAGGGCCGCGCCGAGGCGGTGTCGACCGAGATCACCGGCGACATCTCGAAGACCGTGCCGCCAAGCCGCTCGATCGCCGCCGCCTCGCCAAGGGCGAGGTTCAGCGGGTGCATGTGGCCGCCCTTGTGGTCGATCATCCCGCCCGTGTAGAGGTCCGAGGCGGCGTGCTGGCGCATCTCGTCGCGGCTCAGCATCTCCTGGCTCTCGATGCCATAGCTGCGCCACAGCTTGCGCCGCGCCTCGAGCTCGCGCATGTGCGCCTGCGTCAGCCCGGCAAAGACGTTGCCCTGCTTCAGATCGCACTTGATGTCATAGGTGGCGATCCGCTCGCGGATGATGTCGCCGCCCTCGGTGACGAGGCTTGCGACGAACTTCGCCGCATCCGCGCCATAGCGCCGGCCGATCGTCTGCAAGCTCGCGTTCAGCCCGTTCACGATCTGCCCGCCGTTGCGGCCGGACGCGCCCCAGCCGATCCGCGCGCCCTCGACCACCGTCACCTTGTAGCCCTTCTCGGCCAGGTGCAGCGCCGTCGACAGGCCCGAGAAGCCCGCGCCCAGCACACAGACGTCGGTCTCATGCGTGCCCACCAGCTCGGGCCGCAGCGGCGCGGGGTTGGCCGAGGCGGCATAATAGCTGCCGGTATGGGCGCCGTTGCCCGCATAGGGGTGGTTCGGGAAGGTGGGCTGGGCGTTCATCAGACGGCCTCCAGGTAGGAGTGGTATTCGAAATCGGTGACGTGGCGGGTGAAGCGGCGCAGCTCCTGCAGCTTGCACTGCACGAACATCCGGCGCAGGCGCTTCGAATAGATCTGCTCGACATGCCCGCCCTTCTCGAAGGCCTCGATCGCCGAGGCCCAGTCGGGCGGCAGGGTCTCGATCACCTGCGAATAGGCGTCGCCGAGGATCGGTGCCGGCGGCTCCCACTGCCCCTCGATGCCCAGCAGCGCGCCCCCGAGGATCGAGGCGAGCACCAGATAGGGGTTGGCATCGGCGCCGGCCACGCGGTGCTCGATCCGCCGCGCCTTGTGGCTGCCGCCCGGAATCCGGATCGCCACGGTGCGGTTTTCATAGCCCCAGGCGACCGAGGACGGCGCATGCGAGCCCGGCAGCAGCCGGCGATAGGAGTTCTCGTGCGGCGCGAAGACCAGCGTGTTCTCGGCCATCGTCCGGATCAGACCGGCGACGGCGTGGCGCATCCGCTCGGTGCCCTCCTCGCCGCCATTGTCGAAGACGTTGCGGCCCTCGGCATCGACCAGCGAGAAATGCACATGCATCCCCGAACCGGCCCGGTCGCCATAGGGTTTCGCCATGAAGGTCGCCGCGAACCCGTGCTTGCGGGCGATGCCGCGCACCAGCCGCTTGAACAGCACCGCATCGTCGGCCGCCTCCAGCGGGTCGGCCACATGCATCAGGTTGATCTCGAACTGCCCTGCCCCGTTCTCGGAAATCGCCGCATCGGCCGGAATGCCCTGCGCCGCACAGGCGTCATAGACCTCGTTCAGGAAGGCGTCGAAATGCTGCAATTCGTCGAGCGACAACGCCCCGTCACTGTCGAGCCGCTTGCCGGTGACCGGCGAGCACGGCGGCTGCGGCGCGGCATTCGAGGGATCGACGACGTAGAATTCGAGCTCGGTCGCGACCACCGGCGTCAGGCCAAGCGCCTTGTAGCGCTCGACGATCGCGGCGAGCGCGCGGCGCGGATCACCCGGAAACGGCTCGCCGTTCTCGGTCCGCATCCACAGCTGCGCAAAGGCCGCCGGCCGCGCCGTCCAGTCGACCGGGATCAGCGGCCGGCCGGTGAAATCGCACAGCCCGTCGGCATCGCCGGTGTCCCACACCAGTTCGTTGCCCTCGATGTCCTCGCCCCAGATATCCATGCCCAGAAGCGACAGCGGCATCCGCAGCCCGCCGGAAACGATCTTCTCGACCTGGTCGACCGGCACGCGCTTGCCCCGCATCACGCCGTTCAGGTCGCAGATGCAGGCGAAGATCGTCTCGATTTCGGGTCGGTCGGCCAGCCAGGCCGTCGCCTCCTCGGGCTTCATTGTGATACTCCCTGATATTTTGTGATAGCTTTTTCCGTTTGTGATAGGAATTTCTCCTTGAGTCAAGCGCCGCCCCGGGCCATTGTGCCCCGCACCGCCGCATCCCAAGGCCCAGATGACCGATTTCCCGTTGCCCGAGATCCCGCCCGCCGAAGGCATGACAACCCAGGAGCATGCCTATGCCCGGCTGCGCAACGCGGTGATGGTGGGGGCGCTGAAGCCCGGCACGGCGCTGACCTTCCGGGGTCTCGCGCAGGCGCTCGGCCTCAGCCCGACACCGATCCGCGAGGCGGTGCGCCGGCTCAGCACCGAGAAGGCGATCGAGGTTCTCGGCAATCGCCGGCTGCGCGTGCCGCAGATGACGCCGGGCCGGTTCGAGGAACTGGTCGAGCTGCGCGTGCTGCTCGAAACCCACGCCGCCGGCCGCGCCCTGCCCTATCTTTCGGACGTGGTGATCGACCAGCTCACCGCGCTCGACGACCGGATGGATGCCGCGATCACCGCGCGCAACCTCGACGCGCTGACCCGGATGAACCAGGAGTTCCACAAGACGCTTTACGCGCTGAACCCGGATCAGGCGTCGATCCCGCTGATCGAAAGCATCTGGCTGCAGCTTGGGCCCTTCCAGCGTCAGGTGATCGAGGATATCGCCGCGATCACCATGGTCGACCATCACAAGGAGATGCTGGCGGCGATGCGGGCCCGCGACGGGGCGGCGCTGCGCACGGCGCTCGAGCGCGACATCCATGACGGTTCGATCCGCGCCGGCCGGGCGATGCTGGCCGCGGCCGGCTGAGCCTCAGAACAGCGCGAGCTGCACCGGAATCACCGCATAGCCGCGGCGCAGCTTCAACGCCTTCAGCCGCTCGCAGGCGGCCTCGGCCTCGGACAGCGTGGCGAGGTAGACCGTCAGGCTGCCGCCGCCGGCGCGGCCGATCGGTCCCCAGCGACGGACAAGGCACCACTCGCCGAACAGCGTCTGCGTGACGCTGATCTCGTAGAACCGGCGCTGGCGCCGGATGTGGTTGATCTTCTCGAGCCGGATCTGCACGGGGGCCTCCTTGTGCCCGCTTCCTAGCGCATCGCGCGGCCAAGGAAATCCCCCTTCGACACGGCGCCCGTAAAGTTGACAGCTGTCAACACGTCCTGCCGCGCGCCGCTGGTTGACAGCTGTCAACCGATCACGCCGCGCGGGTGTTGTCGGCGCGCAAAAGCGCCATCACCATCGGCCCCGGCGAGAAGCCACCGGCCGCCGCCTTCGCCGAGAGCGAGCGCAGATAGCCGCCCGGGCTGCGGATCTCGGACGCGCGTTGCAGGATGCAGGCCAGCGTCACCGCCGCCGCGCCGTCGCCCATCGTCGCCCGTGCCTCGCGCCAGGCATCGGCGCTGATGCCGAGCATCGGTCGGACGAAATCGGCCACGCCCACCAGCTCGTGCCAGCTGTCGACGCCATGCGGCGCATAGTCGAGAAGATCGGGACAGGATTTCAGCACAAGGTAAAGCGGCAGTTTCGGCACCGCCCGGTCGGGGTCGGGCGCCTCGGCCGCGGCCAACCCTTCCTGTTCACTGGAAGGTTCAGATTCAGAGAGGAGTCTGTTTGAATCCTGTATGTGCCGCTCGGATTCGAGGGCATTGCCGCTCATTTCTTCTGTTTCGATCGGAGACAGAAGAGCATTCACGGACTCGAGCAGATCCGCCGCCTCGAGCCCCAGGGCTTCGAGCGCTGCCACGTCAAGCTTGCGACGCAGGCTGCGGGCCATCAGGCGGGCGCGGTCGGCCAGCGCATCCCAGTTGCCGCCCAGCTCCTCTCCGAAGGCAATCAGCTTCGTCGCGTCGCGCAGACGCAGCACCACGGCTTCGCGCAGACGCTTCAGCCGCAGGTTGGCCGCCCGGGCTGCCTCCGCCGCCGCCGCAATCTCGGCCGCGCGGACGAGGAGGGGGCGCAGATCGAAGCCGAAGGCCACCGCCAGCCCGCCATCCATCCCACGCGCGGCATAGCGCTTGCCGTTCGGGCTGTCGTGGCGCAGCACGAGGCCCGCCCGCACAAGGGCCGAAAGATGCCGGCGCAGGGTCGATTCCGCCATGCCATGCGTGCGCTCGCCAAGCGCCGCGTTCGACGGAAAAACGATGGTGCCGTCGCCCTCGGCGAGCTGCAGATGCGGATGAAAGCTGACCAGCGCCGAAAGCACGGCGAGATCCCGGTCGGAGATGCCGAAGGCCGCGCGCGCGGCAGTCAGGTCGCGCAGGATCGCCCATTTGTCGGGCGCCGAGGCGGGCAGGGGGGCCTCGGCCAGGGCGCGCTGTGCCAGATGGCCAGCCGCAACCGGCCGCCGCCCGAAAGGCGTCGTGGAAATGTGCTGCATTCGGTCTTCACGAGGCAAAAAGAAATCGGCCACCGCAGATGCGATGTTGACAGCGATTCGTCGGGCCTGTATTTCTTGAGTGCTAGATCAAGAACGGGCCTCTCGGGATGTCATGTCCTGGGGGGCTTTTCTCTATTGGCCGGGTCGTGCCTCCTTGGTTGCGGGTGACGGGATCATGCGCCCTCGCTCCACTTGCGGTGCAGCGCGGGAAGTTCGGTCAGAAGCCAGTCCTCGAACCCACGGTCGAGGCGCTTCTCGAAGCGCAGGGTCAGGCGGCCGCCGCGACGCTCGGCCTCGGCCAGCGGCATGCCGTTCACGCTGTCGATGCGCTGCGGGGCAGGGCGGTTGCGGGCGGGTTTCGGCCCCTTGGCATAGGCAAGCGCCGCCTCGAACCGCGCGTCCGAGGTCGCCCCGCCCGAGAGGTTCACCATCGCCACGACGTCCGAGGCGGCATGGTCGCCCGCCTCGATCGCATCGGCAAGCGCCAGCCAGCGGTCACGGCCCACCGAGGGCGCGGCACCGATCGCCTCGACGACCTCGGGCGCGACCCGCTCGGCCACGGAAAGCAGACGCGAAATCAGGGTCTTGTCCATCGACAGCGTGTCGCCGATGATCTTGCGGTCATAGCCCGCCGCCAGCATCTGCCGGGCGAAACTGGCCTTCTCGATGAAGGAGAGATCGCGGCGGGCGGTGTTTTCCTGCCCCTGCGCGATCAACAGGTCGCGGTCATCGAGCGCCCGCACCAGCGCCTTGACCGGACGGCCGAGGTCGCGCAGGGCGAGCACCCGGCGGCGGCCATAGACGATCTGATAGCGGCCCTCGGCCGAGGGATGCGGGCGCACCAGCACCGGCACCTGCTGGCCGTATTCGGCGATCGAGGCGCGCAGCGCCGCATCCTCGGCATCGTCGCTTTCCAGCCGGTCCTGCACGCCGCCCGCGTCGATCAGCGCCGGGTCGATCTCGACCAGCGCGCGGGCCTGCAGATCGGCGACCGAGCGCGAGATCGCGCCGATCGCGCCACGGGCGAAGCGCGGCCGGTCCGGATCGAGCCCCGAGACCGAAGGGCCCGGAGCGGGGGCAGGGGAGGGGGCCTGCGGATCGGTCGGGCCCATCAGCCCGCTGAGAAGGTTCTTCCGGCTCATCCGCGCCCCCATGCTTTCTGGATCAGCCCCTCGATCTCGCCATTGACCGCGTTCAGGCTTTCCATCGCGCGGTCATAGGTGGCGCGGGTGAACTGCGCCTTGTCGATCTCGTAGAGCGTCTGCTTGGTGATCCCGGCATCCGAGATCGCGGTCGATTTCAGCACCGTGTGGTTCAGCACATGCTCGCCGAAAAGGGCGCGCATGAAGCTGACCATCTGGTTTTGCGGCCCGTCGCCGGGCTCGTAACGGGTGATGACATAGCGCAGCCAGTCGTATTCCATGTTGCCGCCCGCATCGGCGACGACGCCGAGCAGGTTCGAGGTCATCAGCAGGAACTGGCACATCGACATCACGTCGAGCATCTGCGGATGCACGGTGACGAGAACGGCAGTGGCGGCGGAGAGCGCACTCATGGTCAGGAACCCAAGCTGCGGCGGGCAGTCGATGATGACGAGGTCATAGTCGGCCTCGACCTCTGCCAGTTTCTCCGCGATCCTGGTAAAGAACATCTGACCGGAGCGCGCGGCGAGGACACGGGGGGTGTCGTGCTCGAACTCCATCAGATCGAGGTTGCCCGGGATCAGGTCGAGATTGGTGAAATAGGTCTTGCGGATCACCTCGCGCAGGGCGACCGGCTCGTCATAGCGGATCGCGTCATAGAGCGTGCCGCCGTCGAGCAGGTCGAATTCCGGCTGGAACCCGTGCAGCGCCGAGAGCGAGGCCTGCGGATCGAGGTCGATCGCCAGCACCCGATAGCCGTCGAGCGCGGTCTTCTGCGCCAGATGCGCGGCGGTGGTGGTCTTGCCCGAGCCGCCCTTGAAATTGATGACGGTGATGACCTGCAGGTGGTCGCGGGTGCCGTCGGGGTGCGTGCGGCGGCCGGGCAGGTAGGTGCCCGGCACCTTCGCGCCCTGTTCGAGCAGCCGGCGCAGGGCCATGATGTCGTCGGGGGTGTAGAGGCGACGGCCGCCGGGGCCGGTCTCGGGCTGCGGGCCGCGGCCCTCGAGGCTGAGCTTGCGCAGATAGGCGTCCTTGACGCCGAGCAGATCGGCGACCTCACCCGAGGTGAAGCGGCGCAGCTGCTTGTGCGCATCGGGCGGGAACAGCTGCGTGCGATGCGCCAGCAAACGCTCCGATAGCTTCGCGGCATGTTCGCCCACGAGCCGGTCAATCCGGGTCTGTTCCGTCATGTGCTGCCCTCAGCCGAAGCGTTTGTTACGCTCTTTGGCGATTGTTTCTCTGCTTGGCGTAAATGAATGCGGCAGAATCGGGATTCGGGCAAGCCCTTTTCCCACAGCAGCCTGTGGAAAACTTTGCGCGCACGCAAGGGAGGGCAGGGGAGGGGGCCGTTGCGCGTGCCCACAACCAACGCAAATTCCATAGTTCTATCACTGACTTGCGGAGGCACTGTCGCAAAGCTGGGAGCAGGTTAAGGGGGAGTGGGCAGGGTTCTGTCGCAAAATTTTTGGTTCCGTTGGGCGTTGTTGCATAAGTCAGATCAGGAAGGAATCACCTTGCGAATCCCGTAGGTTAAGAGTCTTGGCATGAACAAGCCTGAACCTGCCCGCTACCGCACGACGAACTGGAAATCCGACAACGAAGCGCTGAAGCGAAGCGGGTCGCTGCAGATCTGGCTCGACAAGGACATGGTGTGGCTGGCGCCCAAGGCGGGTCGCACTGGCCGACCGCCGGTGTTCTCCGATGCAGCGATCCAGTTCTGTTTGATGGTGAAGGTCCTATTCGGCCTGCCGCTTCGGCAAACGACCGGGATGGTGTCGAGCATCCTGCAAATGGCCGGGCTGGATTGGCCTGTCCCCGACTTTTCCACCCTGAGCCGTCGGCAAAAAACCATCACTGTCGAGGTCTCGTTCCGCCGGGCCCTGGCCCCCCTGAATCTGTTGGTGGATAGCTCCGGGATCAAGTTTCTCGGTGACGGCGAGTGGCTGGCCAGGACGCAAGGCACGCACCGCCGCCAGTACCGCAAGGTCCATCTGGCCATGGATGCCGCGACAGGCGACATCTGGGCGGTGGCATTCACCTCCAGCCGAGAGGGCGACAGCCCTGTCCTGCACCAACGTCTCGACCAGGTCCCGGATGGCGAGGAGATCGGCACCGGAACGGGCGATGGGGCCTTTGACACCCGCCGCTGCCATGCCGCGATCCTCGCGCGGGGCGGCACCGCGATCATTCCCATCCGCAAGAATGGACGCTTCTGGAAAGAGGACTGCCCTGCTGCGAGGGCCCCAATGACATCCTGCGCGTCACCCGACTCCTCGGGCGGACGATCTGGAGGCGGTGGTCCGGCTACCATGTCCGAAGTCGCATCGAGGCGAAGATGCGCGGTCTCAAGTCATTCGGAGAAAGGATCGCCTCACGAGACCGCGACCGCCAGACCGCCGAAATCCACACCCGCATCCTTCGCAGGCTCTCTCGGACCGGTGGCGTTTGCCTGCTCAGTCATGAACCGCTTCAACGCCCTCGGCCAACCCGAGATCGAACGCGTTGCCTGAGCCTACGGGGGGAAGGGGACGCTCGTCTCAAAAAACGACTTCTGCAACAACGCCGGCGGGATCTCGCCGCGAAGACCCGACGCTCTGCTCCGCCCATGAATTTAGGCGTTTCCCATGCTTCAGCGGTTGCATTTTCGATGCTACTTTAAGGCACCGTTCAGGTCCGGGATGGTTTGACGGCGGCTTGCCTCAGAGGCTGTTTCGGACCGGGGCGGGGCTCTGCAACTGTTTTGACTGTCATTCGGGTAACGAGACGGCGGTGTATGCCTCTCGACATTGTAAGGGGTGCGCAGATGAGCTTTGACATGTCTGGAACTGCAATCCAGAGGGTCTCGGGCCTGATCCAGATCGATTTCTCGATCGGCAACGAGTACCAGGTGAACTACCCGCTCAACCTGGGGTCGCTGATTACCCAGACGGGTACGCTGACCGCCGACGACCAGAACGGGAACGGCGGCATCTCTGCCGGCGAGACGATCGACCATGACAACACCAATATCCCCATCCTCGACACCATCCCCGACCTGAGCAATGCAACGGTACTGGGCGTCGGTTACATGGGGGGGATCGTGAGCGGCCTTGTTGTCCGCTACCCCGTGATCCTGGTCGCGTCGGGCTCGATCCAGTACCTGATTTATCCGGAAGGACCGCCGGATCTGCTGACGCAGATCACCGGAACGGTGAACACCACGCTGCATTTCTACGCCAATGCACAATACTACCCGGGCGGCGGAGTGCCCTGTTTCGCCGGCGGCACGCGGATCAGGACGCGGCGTGGCGAGATCGCGGTGGAGGCGCTTCGGGTCGGGGACTCCGTCCTGACCGTGGATGATGGCTATCAGCCGATCCGCTGGATCGGATCGCGGCATCTGTCGTCGGGAGACCTCGCCATGAGCCCGCAGCTGCGGCCGATCCGTATTCGTTCGGGCGCCTTGGGGGCGGGGGTTCCCGAAGTCGATCTTGTCGTTTCTCCGCAACATCGGGTCCTGGTGCAGGCCGCGGTGGCGGAACGCATGTTCGGGGAGGCGGAAGTCCTCGTTGCGGCAAAGCATCTCCTCGCGCTCGACGGGGTCGAGATCGCCGAGGCGATGGCAGGTGTCACCTATTGGCACATCCTGTTCGACGGGCATCAGCTGGTGTTCTCGGGCGGTGCGGTGACCGAAAGCCTGTATTCCGGCTCCGAGGCGCTGAAGTCTGTCAGCGCTGCGGCGCGCGATGAAATCTTCGCACTCTTCCCGCAGCTTGCGGCCGGTGTGAGGCCCTCGCCGGCACGTCCTCTGGTGCCGGGCCGCCAGGCCGCCAGGCTGGCGGAACGGATCGCGCTGAATGGCAAGGCCTTAGTGAGGTGATCCCGTTGCGGCGCGGCTGATCGTATCCAAGCTATCCTGGCGATGGCTGCGGTGCCCGCCGGCAAGACCGATCAGGAGGGGACATCGCGCCGCAAGAAACCTTCGAGCTCCTCGGACATCTCGGCGGCCACCTCGCGCAGGGCGGCGATAACGCGGTGTATCTGCACGAGCCGGCTCGAGCGCCCGGGATGCCAGAGCGACAACTGGTAGGGGACGGGGTGTGACAGGCGGCGGAACACGACCCGCCCGCCGATCTGGCTGGCTGCGGTCAGCGGGTTGATGATCGAAACCCCCAGCCCCGCCGCCACCATGGCGCAGATCCCAGAGGCGGTGGTCGTCTCGGCGGCATAGTCCCGTGCGACCCCCGCCGCCTGGAACATGAGATCGAGCTTGTGGCGGTAGGGGTCGTGCTGGCTGAAATAGAGGAAGGGCTGCCCGGCGAAGTCCTGCGGCGACAGGATCTTGCGCGGGGCGAGCGGATGGTCCTGAGGCAGCACGCAGACCATGTCGCCGACGAATATCGTCTCGCTTGTGGCGCTGTCGCGTTCGAACAGGCTCTCGGCCATGCACAGATCGAAGACCTGCGTCGTCATCTCGGTCCGCAGCGATGGCTCTTCATGCGAATGAATCGAGAAATGCAGGGCTTGCGGCGATTTCAGGCATCTCTGGATCACCCGCGGGATGATCGATTCCGCATAGGCCGGAATGCTGGCGATGCGGAAACTCGCGGCATTATGGCTGCGGATCGCCGAGGCGGCGCGCCCGATCTCGTCAAGCCCGACGAAGGAGCGCAGCACGACCTCGTGCAGCAGCAGCGCCTGTTCCGTCGGCGTCAGGCGCTTGCCGAACCGCAGGAACAGGTCGAACCCCAGCCGCGCCTCGATCTCGCGCAGCTCGCGGCTGAGCGTCGGCTGCGAACTGCCTAATTTCGCGGCAGCCGCGGTGATACTCTTGTTCAGCATCACCGCGTTGAACACGTCGATCTGACGCTGATTCAGTTTCATTTCCTGGTCCCGGCGGCGATGCATATCGAAAGTGGATAAGAGACCACAATATAGAATTATGTACGCAGGGATGCATCAGGGAAAGATGGGCCGATCCTTCAACCGAAGAGGCCCTATGCCCCGCTCAAAGTCGCCCCTCGCCCTCCGCCCGGACAGCCCGTGGTTCAGCCGCCACGAGGGCATCCTGTCGATCGACGACGTGCCGCTGGACCGGATCGCGGCCGCGGTCGGAACCCCGTTCTACGCCTATTCCGTGACCGCTCTGCGACACCATTATTGCGCTCTGACCGAGGCGGTCGCCCCGCATCGCGTCGAGGTCTGCTTTGCCGTCAAGGCCAACAGCAACATCAACGTGCTGGCAGAATTCGCGGCACTCGGCGCCGGGATGGACATCGTTTCGGGCGGCGAGATGGCGCGGGCGCGGGCGGCGGGCACGCCGGCAGGGCGCATCATCTTCTCGGGGGTCGGCAAGAGCGACGCCGAGATCCGCAGCGCGCTGCGGGCCGGGCTGGGCCAGATCAATGTCGAAAGCCCGGCAGAGCTCGACGCGGTGGCGACGGCGGCACGCGCGCTTGGGCTGCGCGCGCCAGTGGCGCTGCGGGTCAATCCGGATGTCGATGCGCTGACCCATGCCAAGATCACCACCGCCCGCAAGGACAGCAAGTTCGGCATCGCGATCAACGAGATCCCGGCGCTTTATGCGGCGGCCGCGGCGCGGCCTGAATTGCATGTGGTTGGTCTGGCGGTGCATATCGGCTCGCAGATCCTCGATCTCACCCCCTTCCGCCTTGCCTGGAGTGCAATGGCTGCGTTGGTCCGCGATCTCCGCGCAGCAGGGCAGCAGGTCGACCGGCTGGATCTCGGCGGAGGTCTGGGCATTGCAGGCGCCGGAGGCCCGGGTCCCGACCTCGCAGATTATGCGCGGATCATCGGGCAAACGGTCGGAGACATGGATCTGGCCCTCACCATTGAACCGGGGCGCTGGCTTTGCGCGCAAGCCGGGGTGCTGGTGGCCGGGGTCCACTATCTGAAGCGCGGGGATGGCGCCGATTTCGCCATTCTGGACGCGGCGATGAATGATCTGATGCGGCCGGCGCTCTACGACGCGCATCATCCCGTCACGACGGTCCATGAGCCCCGCCCTGCGCCGGCGATGCCGCTCGTGCGCCTGGTCGGGCCGGTCTGCGAAAGCTCGGACGATTTCGGAACCTATCCGGATCTCGGCGCGCTGCGGGCCGGGGACCTTCTGGCGTTCCGGGATGCCGGCGCCTATGGTGCCGCGATGTCGTCCACCTACAATTCGCGGGATCTGATCCCCGAGGTTTTGGTGGAGGGCGACAGGTTCCGGATCATCCGCCGCAGGGTACAGATCCGCACGGCGCTGCGGCTCGAGACGCCCGGTGCCTGGCAGGGCCCTGGTGCGGTCGGACAGAGAACGGGGGAGGCTGTGCGACAGGCATCCCATGCACAAGAAAAGTCGCAAGACGCCGGACAGACGGCAACACGAACAGAACGAGGTATCGAATGACCAGGAAACTGAACCTGCTACTTGCCACGGGCCTGACCAGCCTCATGCTGCTGTCACCCGCCTTTGCCGAGAATATGCTGCGCGTGTCCTATCCCGAGGATCCGAAGAGCGCCGACGCGCAGATGACGACGGATTTCTACACGCTGCCGCTGAACATCTTCGACCGACTGGTAGAGTCGGAGACCACCGGGCCGGGGCAATCGGCGCTGGTCCCCGGGCTGGCCGAACGCTGGGACGTCTCGGATGACGGACTGACCTACACGTTCCATCTGCGCAAGGACGTGAAGTTCCACAACGGTGCAGTGCTGACCGCCGACGACGTGGTCTATACCTTCGACCGGATGCTCAATCCCGCGACGAAGGCGCTGAACACCGACATCCTGACCTTCATCGCCGGCGCCGAGGAACGGCTCGACGGCAAGGCCGACAGCGTGTCGGGGCTGAAGGCCCTCGACGACCAGACCGTGCAGATCACCCTGACCAAGCCCTACGCGGCCTTTCTCGCGCTGCTCGCGGCACCCGGGGCCTCGATCTACAACCGTGCCTTCACCGAGGCGGCGGGCGACCAGTTCGGTCTGACCCCGGAAACCACCAATGGCACCGGCCCCTTCATCTTGCGTGACTACACGCTGAACGACAGCGAGATGCTGGAGGCGAATGACGACTACTGGCGCGGCCGGCCGAAGCTCGACCGGCTTCTGATCCGCGTGGTCTCTGATCCCGATACGCTGCGGATGCTGTTCGAATCCGATGAGATCGACGTGTTCGACATGGACTTCGCCCCGACTCAAACGCCCTACTTCTACGGGGCCGACCAGTGGAAGGACCACATCGTCTCGGGTCCGCGCGTCGGCATCTACTATTACAACATCAACCAGCTGAAGAAGCCCTTCGACGATCCCCGCGTCCGCAAGGCGTTCCAGATGTCGATCGACCGGCAAACCATTCTCGACAAGAACTTCTACGGCAAGGGCAAGCTCGAGGATGGCGTGATGCCGCGCGGGCTGCGCTGCTATGCGCCGGCCGAGCCGATCGCATACGATCCGGTGAAGGCGAAGGAGCTGCTGACCGAAGCAGGCTATCCCGACGGGGTCGAGATCAATCTGCAACAGGTCTCCAGCTGGTCGTCGCGCTGGTCCGACATGAACCAGATCATCCAGGCGCAGGTTGCCGAGGCCGGGTTCAAGGCGAAGATCATCACCACCGACGAGGCGGCATATCTGGCGGCGCGCAAGGCGGGGGATTCGGATGCCTACACGCAGGTCTGGTCAGCCGATTTCAACGATCCCGACAACTTCTTCTACACCTTCTTCTCCGAAACGGGCAGCAAGACGCGCGGTTACAACAACAATGACCCCGAAGTCTTCGCCGCGATCGAGAAGGCGCGCGGGATGACCGACCCGGCGGAGCGCTGCAAGCTCTATCAGGATCTGACGGCGCGGATCGTCGATACGGATGCCGCCTGGGTGCCACTGTTCAGCCTCGATCACAGCTTCGTCGTGCAACCCCGGGTGAAGCATTTCATCGTTCCGTGGAACGGCTGGAGCGACATGAGCTATTACAACGTGGAAGTGGAATAACGGCGCCCCGGCTGCCCGTTCCGGCCGAACGCGTCCGCTGCCCTCACAGAAAGAGCACTCCACTGATGTTGATGTTCACGCTCCGACGCATCCTCGTGTCGATCCCGGTGCTGATCGGGATCACGATCATCCTGTTTTTGATGATGAACGTGGTGCCCGGTGACCCGATCGAGCTGATGATGCGAGAACATGCAAGCCCCGACGTGATCGCGCGGGTGCGGGCCCAGATGCATCTCGATGACCCGATGGTGGTGCGCTATTTCCGGTTCCTGTGGAATGCGTTGCAGGGCGATCTTGGCGTCTCGATCAAGCTGAACCGACCGGTGACGGACCTGATCCTGAAAGCGTTTCCGAACACCTTGTCTCTCGCGGTCTGCGCCGCGCTGGTGTCGTGGATCATCGGTATTCCGGCGGGCATCCTCTCGGCGGTGCGCCGCGACAGTCTGCTTGACCGGTTCTTCATGGGGTTTTCGCTTCTGGGCGTGTCGATGCCGATCTTCTGGTCGGCACTGCTGTTTCAATACATCTTCGCGATGAAGCTGAAGCTGCTGCCGGTGTCGGGGTTTTACGGCTGGAAGTACATGATCCTGCCGGCCATCGTTCTGGGCTGGTCCTCGGCCGGGGTCATCGCGCGGCTGACACGGTCGAGCCTGCTCGAGGTGATGCGGCTCGATTTCATCCGCACCGCGCGGGCCAAGGGGCTGCGCGAGACCGGCGTCATCACCCGCCATGCGCTGAAGAACGCCCTGATCCCTGTGGTGACGATCATGGCGATCCAGGTGGCGAGCCTGTTGTCCGGCGCGGTCATCACCGAGGCGATCTTCTCGATCCCCGGCGTCGGCCGGATCACCGTAAGCGCGATCTCATCGCGTGACATGCCGCTGCTGCAGGGCGCGGTGCTCTTTGCAACGGCGCTGGTGATCCTCGGGAATCTGGTGGCCGACATTCTCTATTCGATCCTTGATCCCCGCATCCGCGCCCAGATGAGGAAAGAGGCATGATGACCCGTTCTGTCGATTCGGCCGCTACTCCGGAGACACCCGATGAAGCGAGCTTCCTGCGCGACACTGTCCGCGCCTTTAGGCGCAACCGCATGGCGATGGCGGGGCTGATCTTCATTCTGCTTCTGGTGTTCTGCGCGGTCTTCGTGCCCTGGATCAGCCCGCATGATCCCTATCGCGTCGCGCTCGACGAGCAGTTGCTGCCGCCCTCGACCACCTATTGGCTGGGGACCGACAATTTCGGCCGCGATGTGCTGACCCGCATCCTGTACGGGGCGCGGATCTCGCTTGTCGTGGGCATCGTGCCCAGCCTGATCTCGCTGTTGATCGGCACCATCATGGGGATCCTGAGCGGCTATTTGGGCGGCAAGACCGATTTCGTGGTGATGCGGCTGGCCGACATGATGATCGCCTTCCCCTCGCTGCTGCTGGCGATGGTGGTGATGTACACACTGGGGGCGAACCTGCTGAACATCTTCCTTGCCCTCGCCCTGGTCGGCTGGGCCTCGGTCGCGCGGGTCGTGCGGGCGCAGACCCTCGCGCTGCGCGAGAAGGAATTCGTCGAGGCGGCCCATGCCAATGGCACCTCGCGCGGCCGGATCATGTTCGACCATATCTTCCCCAATGTGGTGCCGACACTGATCGTGCTCTTCTCGCTGTCGATCCCCGAGGCGATCATGTGGGAATCGAGCCTCTCCTTCCTGGGCGTGGGGGTGCAGCCGCCGGCGGCGAGCTGGGGGCTCTTGGTGGCGAAGGGGAAGGAATACATGTTCCAGAACCCGAGCGTGGCGATCTCTCCGGGGGTCGCGATCCTGCTGGCAGTGCTCGCCTTCAATTTCATCGGCGACGGGCTGCGCGATGCCCTCGACCCCTCGATGAAGGACTAGGACGATGACGCAGGACACGATCCTCTCTGTGCGCGGCCTTTGCACCGATTTCAGCGGCGGGCGCGGTGATGTCCGGGTGCTGGACGAGCTGTCCTTTGACGTCGGGCGGGGCCGCATCGTCGGGCTTGTGGGAGAAAGCGGCTCGGGCAAGAGCATGACGGCGCTGTCGCTGATGGGGCTGGTGCCGCAGCCGCAGGGCCGGGTGAGCGCACGCTCGATCCTGCTCGACGGCAAGGACCTGTCGAAACTGGGCCCCGCCGGGATGCGCGAGATCCGCGGTCGCGATATCGCGATGGTGTTCCAGGAACCGATGACCAGCCTGAACCCGGTGCGCAAGGTCTGGGAACAGGTCGGCGAGCCGCTGGCGATTCATCAGGGACTGGGCCGCCGGGCGATCCGGGCGCGGGTGCTGGAGATGTTCGAGCTGGTCGGCATCCCCGAGCCGAAGACCCGGCTCGATGCCTATCCGCACCAGTTGTCGGGCGGGTTGCGGCAGCGGGCGATGATCGCCATGGGGCTGATCTGCGAGCCGAAGCTGCTGATCGCCGATGAGCCGACGACCGCACTCGACGTGACCACGCAGGCTCAGATCTTGCGGCTGATGCGTGATCTGCGCGACCGGGTGGGAACCTCGATCATCATGATCACGCATGACCTGGGGATCATCGCCGAGATGTGCGACGAGGTGAACGTGATGTATGCGGGCCAGATCGTCGAACAGGCCGATGTGTTCGAGTTGTTCGAGCGCCCCGCGCACCCCTATACCCGCGGGCTGCTGGCCTCGATCCCGCGCGCGACCGAGCCGCGGGTCTCGCGGCGGATGCCCTCGATCCCGGGCATGGTGCCGAACCTCGCCAAGCTGCCCGAGGGATGCCGCTTCGGCCCGCGCTGCGGTGAGGCGATGCCGATTTGCCAGCGGGCGCCCGAGCTGAAGCCGCTCGGGCCGACCCATGCCAGTCGCTGCTGGCTCAACTGCCCGCAAGAGGCCCTGAGTCAAGGAGACGCGCCATGACGACCGACACCGGATCCGAAATCGTTCTCTCGACCCGCGCACTGACCAAGCATTTCCATGTGGGCGGCGGGTTTGCCGGGCGCCCGTCGCGGGTCGTGCGCGCGGTCGATGGCGTCACGCTGGAGATCCGTGCCCGCGAGACCTTTGCGCTGGTGGGCGAATCGGGTTGCGGCAAGACCACGCTCGGGCGGGTGATGCTGCGCCTGCAGGAACCGACCTCGGGTGAGATTGTCTATGACGGCACCGAACTGACCGGGCTTGGCGAAGGGGAGATGCGGGCCCTGCGCAAGAAAATGCAGATCGTGTTCCAGGACCCCTATGCCTCGCTGAACCCGCGCATGCGGATCGAGCAGATCCTCGCTGAACCGCTGCGCAGTCACGGATACGGCACCCCCGCCGAGATCCGCGAGCGCTGCGCCGAGCTGCTGGAGCTGGTCGGGCTGCGCACGCAATATCTGCGCAATTATCCGCATCAGTTTTCGGGCGGGCAACGCCAGCGCATCGGCATCGCGCGCGCGCTGGCGAACAAACCCGATTTCGTGGTCTGTGACGAAAGCGTCTCGGCGCTCGACGTGTCGATCCAGGCCCAGGTTCTGAACCTGCTCGCCGATTTGCAGGATCAGCTGAAGCTGACCTATTTCTTCATCACCCACGATCTTGCCGTGGTGCGCCAGTTCGCCGATCGGGTGGGGGTGATGTTCCTGGGCCGGCTGGTCGAGGTCGGCACCACCGAAGAGATCTTCGCCCGGCCCCTGCATCCCTATACGATGCTGCTGATGGCCGCCGTGCCGCGCCCCGACCCGCGCGCACGCGGAGGCGAGCGCCCGATGATGCAGGGCGAGATCCCGAGCCCGATGGCACTGCCCCCGGGGTGCCGGTTCCACACGCGCTGTCCCTTTGCACGCGACATCTGCCGGGTGGAAGACCCCGCCTTGCAGAACCACGCCGGCCACACCGTGGCCTGCCATTTCCCGCTGGAAAACTGAGAGAAACCATGGATCTGATCGTAACCAGACAGGGAGAGAACTGGCAGGCGCGGTTCGGTGAGCACGTTTGGCGTGCAGCGGTCGGCCGCAACGGCATCGCCGAGAAGCGCGCCGAGGGCGACGGGGTGAGCCCGCTCGGCTGCTGGCCGATCCGGCGCGTGCTCTGGCGCGCCGACAAGCTCGGTGCCGCGCCGGTCTCGGCCTTTCCGACCTCCGTCATCGCGGTCGACGACGGCTGGTGCGACGCGCCGGATCACCCCGACTACAACCGCCCGGTGAAGCTGCCCTTCGAGGCCAGCCACGAGGAGCTGTGGCGTCGCGATGATCTCTACGACATCGTCGTCGTGCTGGGGCAGAATGACGATCCCGTGGTGCCCGGCGCGGGCAGTGCGATCTTCCTGCATGTGGCAAGCCCGGGCTATGGCTCCACCGCCGGTTGCGCGGCCCTGAGCCGCGATGACCTGCTCGACTTCCTGGCCCTGGCACGGCCGGACACCAGGCTCTGTTTCCGCGCGGCGGAATAGCTCGTCACGGGACAAGCGATCGGACAGACCGCAAACCGCGGGGGAACGAATGCGCGAAGTTGACATCTCGGCGCTTGAACGCGCGCTGGATCTGCTGCCCGACCAGTATCGCGGCCCCGCAGGGGTGGCCGGTGTCGTCCATCGCGGGCGCGTGATCGCCCGGCGCGCCTGGGGCTATGCCGACACCGCGGCGCGCGTGCCGATGACCTCGGCGCGGCGGATGCCGATCTGCTCGATCTCGAAACAGATGACCTGCGCGCTGCTTCTGGATCTGTTTCCCGATCCCGAGGTGCTGGCACCGCGTCTTCCCGAGCTGCTGCCGCGGTTCCGTGGACCACTGCCGACCATTGCCCAGCTGTGCCACAACCAGTCCGGTCTGCGCGACTACTGGGCGCTGACCGTTCTGCACGGCGCGGCCCCCGAGGGGCGGTTCACTGCGGCCGATGGGGTGGCGTTACTGGCGCAGGCGCAGGACGGGCAGTTCCCGCCGGGGGCGCATTTCTCCTATTCGAACGGCAATTTCCGCCTGCTCGCCGAGTTGATCTGCCGCGCCACCGGGCGCGATTTCGGCGACCTGCTGGACGAGCGCATCTTCCGGCCCGCCGGCATGCCGACGGCCTGCCTCGCGCCTGACATGGCCACGCGCCTTGATGGCGTGATCGGCTACGAAGGCAATGACGAGGTGGGCTTCGTGCCGGCCGAGAGCGCGCTCACCTGGTTTGGGGATTCAGGCGTTTCCGCCTCGCTCGAGGATATGCTGGCCTGGGAGCAGCACATCGACGCCACGCGCGACGATCCTCAGGGGCTCTACAACCGGATTTCCGCGCCGGTCTCTTTCGCCGATGGGACGGTTGCCAGCTATGGCTATGGGTTACGCCGCTACCATCATGCGGGCCGGGCCGTGACCGCCCATGGCGGCGGGGTGCGGGGGTTCTGTTCCTATCGGCTGCATCTGGCGTCGGAGCGCTTGTCGGTGGTCGTGCTCTTCAACCATGAGGCCAGCGCGATGCGCGCAGCCGAAGGGCTGATGACCGCGGCGTTGGGGACGGCGGAACATGCCTCGCCGCCGCTCGCCGCCACCGGCGAGGGCTGGAACGGGCTCTGGTTCGATCACGGGCGTGATCTGTTCCTGCGGACCCGTGCCGTGCCGGGGGGGGTGCGGCTGCATTATGCCGTCTCGCCGGTGGTGTTGCGCATCTCCGGGGAAAACTGTGCCGAAGCCCCCGACCTTGCGCTGCGGCGCGAAGGGGATTTTCTCCTGATGGAGCGCCGGGCCGAGAACCTGACCCTCCGCGCCACGCGGCTGGAGCCGCTGATCTGGGCCGATGCGGCGGAAATCTCCGGGCGCTACCACTCCGACGCGCTCGGCGCGGCGCTGGAGATTGAGGCCCGCGACGGCGCGGCGAGCATCGGGTTCGAAGGGATGTTGGGTGCCGGGCCGATGGAGCGGATGTATCCGCTGGCGCAGGATCTGTGGGCGGTAACCAGCCGCCGCGCGATGGATGCTGCACCGCCCGGGGAATGGACATTGCGGGTCCGTCGGGATGCCGCGGGCCGGGTTGAGGGGCTGACGCTCGGGTGCTGGCTGGCGCGCGGCATCACCTATCGTCGGCTCTCCAGGGCCTGACGGGCGGGAACAGCCCGCCCTGGCCCGGAAGCCTCTCGCCGCTTTCCCGGTCAGCGCAGC
Organism: Paenirhodobacter ferrireducens; assembly: GCF_004022265.1. GTDB lineage: Bacteria > Pseudomonadota > Alphaproteobacteria > Rhodobacterales > Rhodobacteraceae > Rhodobacter > Rhodobacter ferrireducens. The sequence continues at coordinate 39,057 of NZ_SAVB01000011.1, read as the reverse complement.
GCGGGCCGGTATCGCCGCCACGGCTCCGGACGCAGGCCTCGGGCCCTGCACCCGCGGCGACCAGATCGACGCTCAACAGCACTTTCCCCGGGGGCAGCGCAAGCGAGGGCTTTGCCGTCGGGCCAGAGATGACGGATTCCCGCCGAAGCTCAGATCCCCCTCGCTCCCCGCAAGCTTGGCATCGGAACTTTGCGCCGGCAGCGGTGGCAGCCTGCAGCTGCATACAAAATGCCGAAAAATCGGCCTCGATCCGCCCATCTGTCGGCGGCATCTGCCAAAGTGCCAGCTTCACTTCCGGCCTCCAGAAAATATATAGTGTATCAAACAGTTACGCCTTTTTGGCCCAACAGGAAGCCCGATCTGAGATGACCGTTCTCAAGCCCGTCACCGCCTTCGGCCCCGACTTCCCCTTCGCCTATGACGACTGGCTGAACCATCCCGCGGGGCTCGGGCGGATCCCGGTCGAGCGCCATGGCGAACCAGTGGCGGTGATCGGAGCCGGGGCTGCGGGGATCATCGCCGGGCATGAACTGATGAAGATGGGGCTGCGGCCGGAAATATACGAATCCGCCAAGTTTGGCGGCCGGTTGCGATCCGAACCTTTCGAGGGCGCCGAGACGGTGATCGCGGAACTGGGCGGGATGCGCTTTCCGGTCTCTTCGCGCGGCTTCTATCACTATGTCGACAAGCTCGGGATGGAAAGCCGACCGTTCCCGAACCCGCTGACCCCGGCGGCTGGTTCGACGGTGATCGATCTCGAGGGCGAGACCCATTTCGCCCGGGAGGCTGGTGATCTTCCGCCGTTGTATCGCGAAGTGGCGCAGGCCTATCGCGCGGCACTGGAAGAACATGCCGATTTCGCGGCGCTGACACTGGCGGTGCGGGCCCGCGACGCGGAGCGGATCAAGCAGATCTGGGATCCGCTCGTCGAGAAATGGGATGAGCGCACCTTTTATGACTTTGTCACCTCGTCGCAGGCGTTCCGGAGCCTGAGCTTCCGTCACCGTGAGGTCTTCGGCCAGGTCGGCTTCGGGACCGGTGGCTGGGACAGCGACTTTCCGAATTCGATGCTGGAGATCCTGCGCGTCAACCTGCTCGAGCTCGACGATCACCAGAGATATATCGTGGGCGGGGTGGAGTCGGTGCTGCACCGGCTCTGGAACGAGGTCGCTCCCTGTGCGCATTGGCCGGACGGCACATCGCTTTCGACGCTGAACGGAGGCGGCACGCTGGGCCGCGCCGTCCGGATCGCGCGCAATGCGCAGGGCGGGTTGACGGTGACCGATCAGTGGGGAGTCGCGCGCGACTATGCCGCTGTTCTCGTCACCTGCCAGAGCCATCTTCTGACGACCTCGGTCGAGGTGGATGAGGCGCTGTTCGCGCAGAAGCTCTGGATGGCGCTCGATCGCACCCGTTACATGCAGGCCGCCAAGACCTTCGTGATGGTAGACCGCCCGTTCTGGAACGATCCCGGCCCCGACGGGCGCCCGCTGATGTCGATGACGTTGACTGATCGCAACACGCGGGGGACCTATTTCTTCGACAACGGTCCCGGGCGGCCGGCGGTGATCTGCCTGTCCTACAGCTGGATGACCGATGCGCTGAAACTGCTGCCCTACGGGCCGGAAAAGCGCGTCGAACTGGCGCTTTCGGCGCTTGAGCGGATCTATCCCGGGGTCGACATCCGTCGCCATATCCGCGGCAATCCGATCTGCGTGAGCTGGGAGGCGGATGAGAATTTCCTCGGCGCGTTCAAGGGCGCGCTGCCCGGCCATTACCGCTACAACCACCGGATGTACGGCCATTTCATGCAATCGGAGCTGCCTGCAGCGCAGCGCGGCATCTTCCTGGCCGGGGATGGCATCAGCTGGACACCGGCTTGGGTCGAAGGAGCGGTGCAGACCGCGCTGAATGCCGTTTGGGGGATCATGACCCATATGGGCGGAGCCTGCGCACCCGACAATCCGGGGCCGGGCGATCGCTGGGCCGATCTTGGTCCGGTGAGCTTGCCGGACTGACCCCTGAGCGATTCCCCCGGATGCACCGATGGCGCACGGATGGGGAGCTTTCCTGCAGAGACATTGTCACACAACGCTGACCTTGGAGGATTCTTGACGTGAATCCAGATGGTTAGACGATGGGCATGCGCAAGCCTGCCCCCGCCCTCTGCCGCATGACGATCTGGCTCAGCTGCACCGCTTCGCTTCGCAAGCACGGGTCTGTGCGCACCTGGCTGGACAAGAACGGGCTTGGCGCGCGCCGCAACGCAGCCCCGGTCGCCCTGCGGTGTTCGCTGAGGCAGCAATCCAGTTCTGTCTGACCATGAAGGTCCTGTTCAAGCTGCCACCCCGACAAACGCCGGAATGGTTGCCCGTCTGCTCAAGATGGCTGGCCTGAACTGGGCAGTGCCCGAGCTCCCCCTGTCGATGGCACGAGACGCCGATGGTCCCTTGAACCCGCTGCTGGACAGCACCGGCATCAAGTTCCTCGGTGAATGAGATCGGAGTGTGGCTGCAGCGCAGCCGCGTAAGCCCATCGAATGAATGGCAGACCCGCAAATATGGTGTCCAGGGCCGGCGCCAATAGCGCAAGGGGCATCCGGCGCTGGACACCGCCAGGTCTGACATCCGGGCCGTGGCCTTTACTCCCAGCAGCGACGGTGACAGCCCCGTGCCGCCAGAGTTGCCCGATCATCCCCGATCCGCATTGCATTGACGAACAGCTTCCCGGCCCGCGGAGCGGCCGGGATCGTTCGCGTGGCCGGACCCCGAAGGGCGAGGGGGCGATCATGTCTCGGGCAGGAGTTGCGCAACAACGGCCGGGAAGGGGCTCCCTCAGTCCAACCGCCGAATTGCCCGACATCGCCGGGTCCTCACCCCCTAACGGCGGCGGACGTATTCTTCGGCGTAAACCGTGCGCGGAATTCGCTTGGTGTCACGCCATAATGACGACGAAACAGATGCAAAAGATTGCTTTCGCTGGCACAACCGACCTGTCGCGCAATTTGCTTGATCGACCTCGAGCCTGACACCAGGGCCTGACTCGCCGCTTCGACGCGGAACAGATCAACGGCCTGCATCGGGCTGCGCCCTGTGATCTCCCGATACCGGCGGCGGAAGGTGCGCTCGGACATTCCCGCGCGCGCGGCCAGCCCCTCAAGGTCGAGCCGCTCCGACAGGTTTTCGAGGATCCAGCCATTCAGCTCGCCAAAGACCGTATCTGCGCCACCTTGTGCTTCGAGCGGGGCACTGAATTGCGCCTGCCCGCCAGACCGCGTCATATAGACCACGAGGCTGCGCGCGACGGCCATGGCGACGTGTCTGCCCTGGTCGCGCGCGATCAATGCCAAGGTCATGTCAATCCCTGCGCTGACACCCGCAGGTGTCCAGATCGGCCCATCCTCAATATAGATCGGATCGAGTCCGACCAGCGCCTCAGGACAGCGTCTTCGCAACTCGTTGGTCCAGTTCCAATGGGTCGTCACCCGACGGCCGGACAACAGCCCTGCAGAGGCCAGGATGAAGGCGCCCGTGCACACCGAACAGACCTGGGAAAACGATCCATGATGTTTGGCCAGCCAGCTGGAAATCGCGCGGCTTTCGGGCGGCGCGCCCGGCCGTGCGCCACCCGGAACGATCACGCTGTCGATCCGTGCAGGGTCAAGGTCGGAAAGCGCGCGTGCCTGCTCCTCAGCGCTGTGCGATTGCGTCAGCAGGGCTGTCCCGGCAACGAACATGAAGTTCCAGCCGACACCGAGAGCGAGAAGCGCCGCGTGAAAGGCGACATTGGACTGCGAGCTTGCCCCCACGATGACGCAGGCCAAGGTGATGACATTCCCAAGATGCGGGATGCGCGAGAGCGCCGATACGCGAGATCAGCATTCCCGCGAACAGAGACGGACCATACATGCCCAGGAGGTGCCATTGGATGATGCTTGTGCTGTCTCCCACGCTCAGCCCGCAGCCGATCGCGGCAATCGGCGCCGCCGTCATCAGGAACATCATGACGACGCCGCTCACGGTCGAGTTGACCAGCGCCGCCCGGTACTCAGGCCGGGCAAGAAGTGCGGACACAACGATGCGCCGGGGTGGGGACCCTGCTGCATTCCGAAGGTGAGCGTCATCGCGATAGAGCGACAAGAGCAACAGCGACACCCCTGCCAGTCCCGCCACGGCCAGATAGGCCCCCGCAAAGAAGGGATCTCCGAGCCAGGCCCGGCTCCAGTTCGCAAGCGCGGGGCCGGCCAGCGCAGCGATCAGCCCGCCCGCCAGCACATAGGAAATGGCCCTCGCCTTTTGGGCTTTGGGAACGGTATCGGCCGCGGCAAGCCGATAATACTGCGCAAAAGCCTGCCAGATGCCGACACAGAAGGTCCCCAGTGCAAAGCCCCAGAACATCCCCTGCAGCACCGACCAGACGGAGATCAGCCCGCCAAGCGCCCCGAAGGCTGTTCCGATCACGAATCCCGCCTGACGCCCGAGCCGTTGCATCAGGCCTGCGGCACCCCAGGTCGTGAGCGCGGCCCCCAAGGTGATGAACGCGAATGGCAATGTCGCGAGCCAAGGCTGGGGAGCGAGCTGATAGTCGACGAGACCGGTCAGGGCCAGGTCAATTGAGATCGAACAGATGAACAGCGCGTTGCAGATCGTGAGGATCAGAGCATTTCGCTGTCGTCCCAAACGTTCAATACGGTCAGGCTAGGGGGGACTCCTATTTCCAGATCGAACCGTCGTGATTGATTCAGCTTGCCATGGATCTCGGTGGCCGACTGGCCAATTGACATGCTGATCTGGCCACGGCCCCGGTCATGCCTTCGATCGGCGCCGTGCTGTTCGAGCAGAACGATGACTGGCAGACCTCAAGCTGCGACCTGATCGCCGGAGCCTTCGCGCAGATCAAAAAGGAAGAGATCGGCCCCATTCTCAGCATCACGACGAAAGTCGCCGGATCAGGACCTCGGGTCATCCGGAAAATTCCCCAGCTTGACGGACACGACCGCAGAAAGGTGACGAGACGCGACGGAGTCTAAGAAAACCAGGGCTGTTCAGGGGCCGAGGCACACCGTGCCATAAAGGTGGCACGGTGTGCCACGAATTCTGCAACCATATGAAAAACAAAGAAAACTCGACTGTGAGCAACTTTTCCCAAGATAGTGAAAATAATGGTTTAATTCTAAACCCTTAGCGGAAATTTCAACTTGCTGCGTCAGGTGTGTGTTGTTTTTGCGGGGGGCGGCGGGTTTCATGCGATCCGGTCGAGGTCAGTCGCCCCTCTTGCCGACGGCTGGGCATGCGGTCATCGGCTCTCTGCGGCGGGCCTATCGCTCAGCGCACGCCGGTCTGCAGAGTGCCGCCGTCGCACCATGCCTCGGACACGCGCCGCGCCAGATCTTCCTGATCGCAGATCAGCACAAGCCGGTTGTGATGATCGGAATATTGCACGAGGACGTTGACCCCGGCCGCGGCGAGGGCACGGGAGATCGCGCCCAACTGGCCCGGCGTGCCCTGTTTCAACCAGCGGATCAGCGGCTTGCGGATCGCCACGACCGCGATTCCGGCATCGCGCGCCGCGCGGGCCGCAGCCTCGCCATCGCGGAACAGGAAATGTGCGAGGGTCCGGTCCCCACGGCTGAACACGCCGCCGCCCTCGAAGGACACGCCGGCGCGCGCCATCGCCTCGCCCAGTTCGGCCAGAGCGCCGGGGCGGTTTTCCAGATGAAACTCGAGGTCAAACATGATCGGCGGTCTCCTTGTGGATGGCGCGGCTGTCGGGCGGAGCCTCGGCGCGGGCGGTCATGCCGTACTCCCGGGTCACCGCCGCGATGCGCAGATGGTAATCGGCAAAGACGCGATCGCGGCCAGCGGCCTGCACGCGCCGGTGCTCGGGCAGGTTTCGCCAGGCCGCGACCGCCGCTTCGTCGCGCCAGAATGACAGCGACAGAACCTTGCCGGGGGTGGTCAGGCTCTGGAACCGCTCGATCGAGATGAAGCCATCGAGCTCCGCCAGCAGTGGTCGCAGGTCCGCCGCCAGATCGAGATAGTCGGCCTGCGCCGCGCCGGGAACCCAGGCCTCGAAGATGACGGCAATCATGCACGCCCCCCATGCGGCGCCGAGGCCAGCTTGACGAACAGGCGGCTTTCGCCTCGGATGAAGCCCTCGCGCCTGGCAAATTCGTAATTCGCGCGCCCCAGAGGATCGGCCGCCAGACGGGTGCGATAGGCTTCGTACTCGGCCAGAGACGGCAGCGAATAGAGGCCATAGGCCGTCGTGGTCGAGCCTTCGTGCGGGGCGAAATAGCCGACCAGATCGGCACCGCAGCGCGGGCTGCATTCCCCCCAATTCCGGGCATATTGCGCGAAGAGCTCGCGCCGGTTCGGGTCGATGTCATAGGTGATGACGCAGGTAATCATGGGGTTGTGCCTTTCTTGCTGACACCGGGTCTAGCCGGTTGGAGGCAGGGAAAGGTTCGATTAGGATCGAACCATGAGAGAAGGCCCCGATATCGCCCGCATAGCCGCCCTTGTGGCCGATCCTGCGCGCAGTGCGATGCTGATTGCGCTGATGGATGGGCGTGCGCTGACCGCGACCGAGCTGGCAGGCCTCGGCGGGATCACCCGCCAGACCGCCAGCTCGCATCTTGCGAAGCTGGTGGATGGCGAGGTGCTGGTGGTCGAGGCGCAGGGGCGGCACCGCTATTTCCGCCTGGCAGGGTCTCATGTCGGCAGCCTGCTTGAAGCGCTGATGGTCTTTTCCAGCGATGCAGCGCCGCCTGTGCGCACCGGCCCGCGCGATCCCGCGCTGCGCAAGGCCCGGATCTGTTACGATCATCTGGCGGGCGAGATGGGCGTCCGGCTGTTCGAGCGGATGCAGGCGGATCAGTGGTTGGCGGATGATCTGACCGTGACCGGCCGCGGCCGTGACAAGCTGGCCGAGATCGGTCTGGATCCTGAGAATCTGCCGCCGAGCAATCGACCCCTGTGCCGTGCCTGCCTCGACTGGAGCCAGCGGCGACCGCATCTGGCGGGGCGGTTGGGCAAGGCCATCCTGGATCATGTGATTGCCCAATCCTGGGCGCGTCGGTTGCCTGCCTCTCGCGTCATCAGGTTCAGTCCGGACGGCGAGCGGCGCTTCGACAGGTGGCTGGGCTGAGCGACGGCTTATCCCGCATCCCGACCGCGCTTGCGCCGAGGCGTGCAGCCCGCCGGGCTGGCCCCGGCTTTCCCCCCGATGCCTCAAACAGGCTTTGTTCGGGCCGGATTCAGCCGAACGGGTCTTCGAGCCGGCAGCCGGTGGGCAGGAAGTCGGCAATGTTGCCGGTGACCACGGTGGCATCGTGTGCAAGCGCGGTGGCGGCGATCAGCAGATCGGCGCCGGCGTGGCCGATCTCGGCCGAAAGCCGGCCCCAGATCCGCGCCTCTTCGGCGCCGAAGGGCAGGAGGCGGTCTGAGAACAGCGTCACCGTGCGCGACAGCCACGCCCGCAGATCCTGCGCGAAGGCAGGGTTCAGTACCTCCTGCCGGGCGATGCCGCGCTCGATCTCGCCCAGTGTGATCACGGAGAGATACAGCTCCTCGTCGCGCTGGCGCGCAAGCCAGGCCGATACCGCGGGGCTGCGTTCGGGCCGGCGCAGAGCCGAAATCACGTTGGTGTCGAGGATCAGCATCAGAACGCGACGTCGCGCGGCGTGACCGCGGGGCGATCCTCGGGCAGGGCGCCGCCCTTGGGGAAGGCGCGCAGATGCGCGGCGAAAGAGCCGCGATGCGCCGTCGCCGCGGCCTGCATCCGGGCGTAATCGGCGGCCGAGAGCACCACGACCGCGGGCTTGCCGCGCCGGGTCACTTCTTGCGGCTGGCCCGCAAGCGCGGCCTCGACCACGGCGGAGAAACGGTTCTTGGCGTCTTGCAGCGTCCACATGGCGGGGCCTCCTGTCCAGCTACCTGTCTAGATAGGTTCGAAACCGGCCGGAATCAACCCCCCGCCGCGCCCGCATCTCCGACCAAAGGAGGAGTCGCGTCGCCGGGGGTCAATCTGGCAGCATGGGCCATCGCCCGGGACCACGGGCGCAACCTCGGGAGGAGGGACCTATGGCCTGGACGAAACCGGTTCTGCGCGAAATCGAATGCGGCATGGAAATCAACATGTACGGCCCGTCGGAAGACGAAGGCGGCGTGCTGTTCTGAGCGCCTTGCGACTGCGCATTCTGGGCGCCGCGGCGGGTGGCGGGCTGCCGCAGTGGAACTGCGGGTGTCCGAACTGCGCGGCCGCGCGGGCGGGCGAGATTGCGTCACTGACGCAATCCTCGCTTGCCGTTTCGGGCGATGGCGGCGGCACCTGGGCGGTGCTGAACGCCTCGCCCGACATCCGCGCGCAGCTGGCGGCGGCGCCCCCCCTGCACCCGACCGGGCCGCGGGCGGTGCCGCTTGCCTCGGTGCTGCTGACGAATGGCGATATCGACCATATCGCGGGGCTGCTGACGCTGCGCGAGATGCAGGGGTTCGACCTCTTCGCGACGCCGGCGATTCTGGACGTGCTGGCGGCGAACCCGGTCTTCGACGCGCTGCGCCCGGGGCTGGTCGTGCGCCGTCCGGTGGCCCTCGACACGCCCTTTCGGCTGGCACAGGGTCTTGAGGCGACGCTTTTCGCCGTGCCGGGCAAGGTGCCGCTCTACCTCGAGGGCGAGGTGGTCGAGACCGGGCTCGTCGGCGAGCAGACGGTGGGGGTCGAGCTCGTGGGGGCAGAGCGCCGGGTGCTCTACATCCCCGGCTGTGCCGCGATCACGCCGGGTCTTGCCGCACGGATCGAGGGGGCGGACGTGCTGTTCTTCGACGGCACGCTCTGGGCCGACGACGAGATGATCCGCGCGGGGCTGGGCCACAAGACCGGCGCGCGGATGGGGCATCTGTCGATCTCGGGGCCCGGCGGCACGATCGCGGCGCTTGCGGATGTCAGCATCGGCCGGCGCGTCTTCGTGCACATGAACAACACCAACCCGGTGCTGCGCCCGGGCTCGGCGGAACGCGCCGGGGCCGAGGCGGCAGGCTGGACCATCGGACAGGACGGACTGGAGATCACCCAATGACGGAGCCCGCCGCTTCCCCCGCCGCTTTCGAGGCGCGGCTGCGCCGCATCGGCGCCGAGCGCTATCACGACCTGCACCCGTTCCATCACCGGCTGCACGGTGGCGGCTGCACCCCCGATCAGGTCCGGGCCTGGGTGATCAACCGCTATTACTATCAGCACTCGATCCCGATGAAGGACGCGGCCTTCATGTCGCGGGTCGAGGACCCGGCGCTGCGCCGCGCCTGGCGCTCGCGGATTGAGGATCACGACGGCACCGACACGAACGAGGGCGGCATCCGGCGCTGGCTGCGGCTGGCGGAAGCCGTGGGGCTCGATCCCGATTACGTGGCATCGTGCGAAGGCGTGCTGCCCGCGACGCGCTTTGCGGTCGATGCCTATGTGCGTTTCGTGCGGGAAAAGACCCTGCTCGAGGCGGTGGCGGCCTCGCTAACCGAACTCTTCGCGCCGGCGATCCATGCCCGGCGGATCGAGGGCTTGCTGCGCAACTATGCCTTCGCGAATGACGCCGCGCTGAGCTATTTCCGCCAGCGCCTGAACGAGGCGCCGAAGGACGTGGCCTTCGGGCTGCAATGGGTGCTCGACCACGCCGACACCGACGAGAAGCAGGATGCGGCGGCGAAGGCGCTGATCTTCAAGACGGATGTGTTGTGGGCGCAGCTCGATGCGCTTGAATCCGCCTATGTGCTGCCGGCGCGGATCCCGCCCGGGGGCTGGGTGCCGGGCGAGGGGCTGTTGTCCCGGGCGCGGGCGTCGTGATCGGGCCGGGCGAGGTGCCGCGCCTGCCGCGCGGCGTGCGGGTGCAACCCGACCGGGTGCGCGGGGGCTGGGTTCTGCTGGCGCCCGAACGCGCGGTGACGCTCGATGCCGTGGGCCAGGCGATCCTGGCCGAGGTCGACGGCAGCCGCAGTTTCGGCGAGATCTGCGCGCGGCTGGCCGCCGCCTTCGGCGCGCCCGAGGCGCAGATCGCCGAGGATGCCGGCGGCTTCCTCAATGCCCTGCGCGAGCGGCTGTTTCTGGAGGTGAGCCCATGACCCGCCCGCCGATCGCGATGCTGGCCGAACTGACGCATCGCTGCCCGCTTGCCTGCCCCTATTGCTCGAACCCGCTCGATCTGGTGCGCGGCGCGGCCGAGATGGGCACCGAGGACTGGGCGCGGATCTTCCGCGAGGCGGCGGATCTCGGCGTGTTGCAGCTGCACCTGTCGGGGGGCGAGCCGGCGGCGCGGCGCGATCTGGTCGATCTGGTGGCGGCGGCGCGGGCGGCGGGGCTTTATACCAACCTCATCACCTCGGGGATCGGGCTGACCGCGGCGCGGCTCGCGGCGCTCGATGCCGCGGGGCTCGATCATGTGCAGCTGTCGCTGCAGGGCACCGATGCGGCGATGGCCGATGCGATCGGCGGGCTCGAGGGCGCCTTTGCGCGCAAGCTCGAGGTCGCGCGGCAGATCGGCGAGATCGGCTTTCCGCTGACGCTGAACGCGGTGCTTCACCGGCGCAACCTGCATCAGCTGCCGCGCGCGATCGAGATGGCGCTCGAGCTGGGGGCGCGGCGGCTCGAGGTGGCAACGGTGCAGTTCCACGGCTGGGCGCTGCGCAACCGCGACGCGCTGATGCCCTCGCGCGAGCAGGCGCGCGAGGCCGGGCAGATCGTCGCCGAGGCCCGCGCGCGGCTGCGCGGGCGGCTGGTGATCGACTATGTGCCGGCCGATTACCATGGCGACTATCCGAAGCGCTGCATGGGCGGCTGGGGCAGCACCGGGCTGAATGTCGCGCCCGACGGCACGGTTCTGCCCTGCCATGCGGCGCAGACGATCCCGGGGCTCGAGTTCTGGTCGGCGCGCGCGGTGCCGCTGGCCCGGATCTGGGCCGAGAACCCCGCCTTCAACGCCTATCGCGGCACCGAGTGGATGGCCGAGCCCTGCCGCTCGTGCGAGCGCAAGACGAAGGATTTCGGCGGTTGCCGCTGTCAGGCGATGGCGCTCGCGGGCGATGCCGGGGCGACCGATCCGACCTGCGTGAAATCGCCCCTGCACGCGGATCTGGCGGCGCGTGCCGAGGCGCATGCGGCGGCCGACGCCGCCTTCGTCTTCCGCCCGGCACCCGGGCGCGAAACGGCGGGGCAGGGGGCCTAGAAGCGCAGCGACAGCTCGACGGTCAGGCTGCGCTCCGCCAGCACGCTTTGCCGCGCCGTGACCAGTTCCCAGCCAAGCGCCAGATCCGCGGCAAGCGGCCGGCCCTGTCCCGAGGTCAGCGGCACGCCCCGCACCAGCCGCGCCGAGACCCGCCGCTCGCGCCGCGCGCTGCCCAGGAACTGCCCGCCCGCGCGCTGCTCCTGCGCCAGCTCGAGCCGCGTCCACTCGCCAAGGATCTGCCGGGTCAGCGCAAGGCCCAGCCGGTGGCGCATCGCGACCTCGCTGGCCACCGGCTCGCCCAGAGACAGCGCCAGATCGAGCCGCGTCGCCCCGGGCGAGACCGTGGCGAGCGTCGCCGTGCCCTGCCATTGCAGCGCGCCCTGCGCCAGCCGGGCCCGGCGCAGCACGCCGCCGCCCTCGAGCAGCACCGGCCCGAGGCCGAAGCCGTGGCTCAGACCGATCTCGGCCGCCGAGCCGCGGCTGAAGCCAAGCGTGGTTTGGGAAAAGCCGGTGCTCAGGCATTCGCGCAGGCTGGTGCGCGCGCTCAGCCCCTGCCGCAGGCAGGCGCCGGCCTGCGCCGTGGTTTTTTCCTCGGACCCGCCGAGCGCATGCAGATAGCGGGCATCGAGGAAGGCCTCGGCGGCGAAGCGGCCGCCAAGGGCGAAGACCGCATTCGCCTGCCCGCGAACCCCGGCCATCAGGCGGGCGCGGGCGCGATAGTCGGGATCGACACTGAAGGCCAAGCCGCCGAGATCGAAGCCGGTGGCCTCGTAACCCCCATTGGCGTTCGGGTCATAGCTCAGCAGCGGCCGCAGCCGCGCCTCGCCCGCCGCAAGACCCGGCCCAGCCCAGCCATAGCCGAGCCGGCGCAGCTCGGCCTGCGCGAGCGGCCGCTCGGCCGGATCGAGCCCGCCCCGGCCAAGCGCGGCAAGCCGCATCGCCGGCGTGGCGAGGGCGAATTGCAGCGGGGTATGGGCCGGCGGCTCGGCCCGGAGCGGAGCGGCGGCACCGGCCAGCAGGGCGCAGACCGCGGCCGCAGATGCGAAAAGCGCGCCCCGGACCCAACCGGGGCGCACATGTTTTCGGAACCGCATCCGTGCCAGCTCAGCGCGCCACGATGAAGGCGCCGTTGAAGGCCCCGGTGGCCCCCGCGCCATCGGCGATCACGCCGCGCACCGCCTCGGCATCGGCACCGAGGAAGCTGCCCGACATCTGCGCGTTGACGTCTTTGCCACCGACGGTGCCGGTCAGGTCACCGCCCAGCACCGCGCCGGCGATCTGACCGCCCGACACCGTCATCTCGCCGCTGACCGGGGCATTGGTCGCGTCGCGAAAGTTGTCGATGCCGCCGGTCACCCCGCCGGTGGCGAAATCGGCGTTCAGCGCCATGTCACCCGACATCGTGGGCGCCTGCAGCAGCGCATCCATGTCGGTGCCCTTGCCGAACACCGCCGCGCCGGCATAGCTTGCCTGGCCGGTCACCGGCATCGCCGTGGCCACCGTCGCCGCGGTCTGCGCATATTCGGTGGTCAGCGTCTTCGCGCGGGTGAGCGACTCGGCCTGCGTCGGGGCCGGAGCCGGGTCCGAGGAGGAGCCACCGCCGCCGCAGGCGGTCAGGGCGGAGAGGGCGACGAGGGCCGGAAGGATCAGGAGTTTCATCAGTCAGGTCTTTCGATCAGCAGACAGGCTGCGTTTGGAAGGAAGGGGAGGGGGGCCGCGCCGGGTCTCCGGCCCGGCCCCGTCTGGTGTCGCCGGCCCGGTCAGGCGAAGCGGAAGTCGTCGGCGCTGAGCCCGTCGAGACCGACATGCGAGAGCTGGACCGTGGTCGCATCGTCGAGATGCAGGACCACGCTGCCGTCGATCTCCTCGATCAGGGCCGAGAGCGTCTCGAAGTCGTGCAGCCCGGTGAAGGCGGTCAGGTCGATGACATCCTCGCCCGCGATGAAGTCGGTCACCACGTCGCGGCCGTCGCCCGGAGCGAAGGTGAAGGTGTCGGCCCCCGCGCCGCCGGCCAGGAAGTCGTCGCCCGTGCCGCCGATCAGCACATCCGCACCATCGCCGCCAAACAGCGTGTCGGCACCGTCACCGCCGTGCAGCACGTCGTCGCCATGGCCGCCGAGCAGGATGTCGTCACCCGCTTCGCCGGTCACCGCATCGCTGCCGTCGCCGCCGAAGACGAGATCGTCGCCGGAGCCGCCGCGCACGGTGTCGTCGCCGGCACCGCCCAGCACCACGTCATCGCCCGCATCCGCCTCGATCAGGTCATCGCCGCTGCTGGCGAGGATCTGGTCGGCGCCGGCGCCGCCGAGCAGCAGCGTGTCGAGGGCGCTGTCGCCGGTCAGCACGCCGCCTTCGGGCCGTGCCTCGAAGGCGCCGCCTTCGGGCATCACGATCACCTCGACCTCGGCGGTGTCGGAGCCGCCCTGACCATCCTCGACCGTGTAGGTGAAGGTGGCGCGGCCGATGTGGTCCGGGGCCGGGGTGAACAGGATCTGACCGTTCTCGAGCACCACCGTGCCGGCCGTGCTGGTCACCTCGGTGATGGTCAGCGGATCAGCGTTGGCGTCGGTGTCGTTGAGCAGCAGCGCCGCCGCCGCGATCAGGATCGACTCGCCCGTCCGCACCCGATAGCCGCTGTCGCGCTGCGCCACCGGCGCGGTGTTCGGCACCGGCGCGGGCTGCGGCCCGTCGGTGTCGAGCGCGAGCACCGTGACGTCATCGAAGCTGACGCCCTGGCTGCCCCAGGAATAGAGCCCGACCGTGCCGTGATCCGAGCCGCTGCCGGTGATCGCGTAGGAGAACAGCGGATTGCCGTCCATGAAGGCCTGGATCGTGGTGCCATCGACCGTCACCCGCAGGTCGAAAGCCTCGCCCGGGGTATAGCGGGCGGGGATCTGCGTGAGGTATTTCTCGACCCCGTCCTTCACCTCGATCAGCTGGAACAGGCTGGTGCCCGAGGCCGCATCGAGCTCGACCTTGTAGTAGTTGTCGGGGTCCTGGTAGTTCAGCAGCAGGCCGAGCGCGCCATTGTCCGGGGTCTCGACCCGGGTCTCGACCTGGTATTGCGACCAGTCCTGCGCCGCCGGGTCCGAGAGCAGCGCATAGGTGCCACGGCGCAGCACATGGGTGCCGTCGCCAAGCGGCGACCAGCCCTGCTGCCAGGCATCGGCGGCATCGGCCGAGGTCCAGGTGAGCTGCCGGCTGTCGACGTCGGTGGTCTGCGTCAGACGCCCGTCGATGACCTGCCAGTCGCCCAGGGTGCCGTCCGCGCCCGCACCGTTCTGCTCGCCCTCGTCGACGATCGTCCAGCGCCCGGCATAATCGGCATCGGAGAAGTCGTCCGAGAACAGCACCCGGTCCTGACCGACCGCATCGACGGTGAGCGTGTCGCGATCGGTGCGGCCGCTGGCATCGGTGATCTCGAGCGTCACCGTCTGCTGCCCGGCCGCCGAGAGAGTCACCTCGGCCTGCGGCCCGGTGGCGATCTCGTTGCCCTCGGCATCGAGCCAGCGCCAGCCGGTGATCTCGGCATCGCCATAGCTTTGGCCCGCATCGAGCGTGACCGTCACCCGGCCGTCGCCATCGGTATCGACGGCCGAGAGGTCGCGGCCGGCATGCGCCTGCAGCCCGAGCGCGCCGACATAGACGTTGTCGAACTGCGAGGAGTGCTGATTGTCCGAGTAGAAGCCGACCGTGCCGCCGCTCAGCGGATCGCTGTCGGTGACGGTGCCGAAGACCGACTGGCCGTCGAGGAAGACCCGGATCTCGCCGCCGCTCACCGCGACCTCAAGCTGCGCGTCGCGCGCCCAGGGGCTGCCGGCATGGACCGAGGCGAGCACCGTCTCGACCCCGTCCTTCACCCGCACCAGCTCGCGCGTGTTCTGCGCCGAGTTGAAGGTGACGCGATAGGTGTTGGCCTCGTCCTGGAAGTAGAAGACCGCGCCGATCGTGTCCTGATCGGTGGCTTGCAGGGTCAGCTCGTAGCGATAGTCCTGCCACGCCTGCGCCCCTTCGCCTTCCCACACCAGGATGTTCTCGCCGGTGTTCGAGCTTTCATAGACCCGGCCCTCGGCGATCTCGTCGACCGCGACGCCCTCGACCCGATCGGCATAGCTGCCGTGGACGACGAAGTTGCCGGTGCGGCTGTCCGACTGCTGCAGGCTGGCATTGGCGTTGCCGTAGGTGTCGGTGATCGTCTCACCCGAGAAGTCGAGCTGGAAGCTGATCTGGGACGGCGCGGTCTCGAGGATCGGGCCGGGGCTGACGCCGCCAAGCGCCGCCACCTCGTCCTGCGAGAAGACGTGATCGGTGAACAGCACGTTCTTCACATAGACATCGCTGGTCTCGCCGTCATTGTCCGAGAACAGCAGGAAGCCCTCGTTCAGGTCGATCTGGAAGCGCTCGGCCGAACCGGTGGTGGTGCCGACCAGAACGCCATCAATGTATTTGGAAATCAGCACGGTGTCGCCGTCGACAGCGAGGGTGAAGGCGACCCGGTGCCAGGTGTCCGAGGTCAGCCGGCCCTCGTAATCGCTGCTGATGCCGATCCCGTTCGACGCGTTGCGGAACAGATCGGCGTCGGAGCGGTTGGTGATGTCGGTCTGCAGGAACGACAGCCACGAGCCGCCGCCGGTCGGGATCAGGATGTCATAGACGAGCGAATATTCCGTCGCCACGGTGCCGGCCGGAACCGGCTGGGCGGCGGTCACGTGCAGCACCTGCTGCGGCTGCAACGCGCCGATCAGGCTGACATCGGCCGAAATGCCGGGCTCCGGCGTTTCGGGGGTTTCCGGCGTTTCGGGCTCTTCGGGCGTGACCGGCGCCACAAGAGGCGCGCCAAGCGCCACATCGGTGGTGGGGGTGAGGGTCACCTCGCCCTGCGCCGTAAGGCTCGCCGGCCCCGAGACGACGGTGAACCCGTCCGCGCCCGCAACGATTTCCGAGCCCGCGACGCCCTCGGGCAGCGCGATGCCGCCCGCGCTGGTGCCGCCAAGCGTGGCGACCTGCTCGGCAGTCAGGACCTCGCCGCTGACGCTGATCGCCGAGACGGCAACCGGCGCCGTCTCGCCGTCATCGTCGCCGAACAGCAGCACGCCGTTCTCGAGGTCGAGCGCATAGCGCGCATCGGCCGCAACGTCCTGCGCGCCGACCAGCACGCCGTCGACATATTTCGAGATGATGAGCCGGCCGTTGTCCTCGGCGAAGGTCAGCACCACCCGGTGCCAGGCGTCGAGGCTGACCTCGCCCGCGTAATCCGACATCGTGCCGAGGCTGAAGCCCGCGCCCGAGAGCCGCATGAACATGTCGGCATCGCCGCCGCCGACCGCGCTCGACTGCAGCAACGACATGTAGCCCGCCGCCGTCGCCGCGGGGACCATCAGGTCGAAGGCAAGCGAATAGGTGGCCACGAGCCCGTCGGTGCCGGCGAGGCCGGGATCGAGGACCAGGCCGTTGTCGCCGCTGGTGGCCGAGACCAGAACCGCGGCCATCGCCTCGGTCGGAGCCGGCGGCATCGGCACGCCAAGCCCGAGGTCGGTCACCTGGCCGAGGACGAGACCGCCCTGCGGCGCAAGGCTGCCGCTGCCTTCCTGCGTCTGGAAGCCCAGTTCGCTGGCGCGGAAGCGGGCGCCCTCGACACCTTCGGGCAGCGCCACGCCGCCGGCCATCGCCCCGCCCATCTCGGCGACCTGAGCGGCGCTGAGCACCGTCCCGGTGACGCTGACGCCCGAGAGCGCGACCGGCGCCGTCTCGCCGTCGTTGTCGGTCAGAAGCAGCACACCGTTCTCGCCGTCGAGCGCATAGCGCGCCGCATTGGCGGCCGAGATCGTCTGCGACCCCGCGGCGGTGCCGTCGACATATTTTGTGATGACGACCGAGCCGTCTTCCTGCGCCTCATAGGTCAGCACGACGCGGTGCCAGGCGTCGGGGCTGATCGTGCCGGCATAGGTCGATGCGGTGCCGATCGACAGGCCGTCGGCGCCGAGCCGCAGGAACATGTCAGCATCGTCGCCGTTCCCGAGGCTGGACTGGATCAGCCCGATATAGCCAGCCGCCGTGTCCGCGGGCACCATCAGGTCGAAGGCGATCGAGTAGGAGGCGAGCAGGCCGGGCCCGAAACCGGGCTTCAGCAGCAGCGCCTGATCGGGGGCGGCGGCCGGAACCAGCACCACCTCGGTCGCGGTGGCGGGCAGGGTCGGCTCGGCCGGCGGCGCCGGCTCGACGGGCGCGGGCGGGGTCACCGGCGCGGTCTGCGTCGGCAGGCCGGGAATGCCGAAGCTGTCGGTCGAGCCATGCTCGACGACCGGATCGACCGTGGCCGACCCGCGGCCCCAGCCCTCGGCGTCGCCGTCGTTGAAGGAATCGACCAGCAGCGTGCTGTCATTCGAGACGATGATCTGCACCGCATCGCGCGACACCGCGCCGGCCGAATCGGTCACCTCGAGCGTCAGGAAATGCCGGCCGGCCGGCAGATCGAGCGTCGGCGTGGCGCCCCCGGCGACGACGTTGCCGTCGGCGTCCTTCCAGACGTAGACCAGCCCCGCATCCTCGCCCGGGTTCAGCGCCGCGCCCTGCAGCGTCACCTGCGCGTCGCCGGTGCCCTCCGTGGTCACGAAAAGATCGTTGCCGGCCTGCGCGATGGCATGCAGCGCCGGCGCCGACAGGTCGAGCGTCAGCGTCTCTTCCTGACCGCGATAGGGGCCGTCGAGCCCGTCGCGGTCGAGCGTCCCGCCGCGGTCGTCGCTGAGATAGCTGTCGGTCAGCGCGAAATAGGTCGAGGTGTAGGCCTGGTTGTTTTCCGGGTCGATGGTGACGAGGCGGATCGCGCCCGAGCCGCCGTTGCCGTGCTGGATCTCGTTCGCGACGCCGTTCTGGTAGTTCACCAGCATCTGATAGACCGGGTTGCCGAAGTCGTCGTAGGACTCCAGCGTCTCGGCGCCGTCGCCGAAGATATGGCCCGAGAAGGTGAAGGTGACGTTGCCGTAGGGCTTCACCAGCTCGCGATAGAGCGTCTCGCCGTCATTCGTGCCCTCGGGCTGCTGGCCGAGGCCATAGTCATAGCCCGCGCCCTCGCCATAGAGCGGCCCCCCGGTCGAATCGTGGCGACCGGCCCAGTTCATGTAGGCGTGGGTGGTCAGGATGACGCGCTTGTCGAGGTTGTCCTCGATCACGTCCTTCGCCCAGCGGATGACATCGTCCGAGGGCCCGAATTCGAGGCTCAGCACCAGCCACTCGACGCCGTCGGGCGCGGTGAAGGTGTGATAGTTGTTCGGCGCGCGCTCGGGCGCCATGTCATAGACACCGCCGAAGGTGTCGCTGATCTCGGCCTGATGCTCGGGCGAGTAGTAATGGTCCATCCAGGTGGTCGAGTGATCGCTCGCCGAGCCGCCGGCGCCCTGGTCGTGGTTGCCCGCGGTCAGCGAATAGGGGATCTGACCGTCGAGGATGCTCAGCGCCTCGGTCACGTTCTGCCACATCTGCTGGCTGGCGCCGGCGGTGACATCGCCCACATGGGTCACGAACTGGATGCCGAGCCCGTCCTTCTGGTCGACCAGCCATTGCGTCATCAGCGCGAGGGTGGGCGCGCCGTCGGCATAGGAGTAATCCTGCGTATCGGGCAGCACGGCGATGGTATAGGCGTTCTCGCCGGTCACCCGCACCCGCAGGTTCTCGGTGACCGAGGCGCCCAGGGCATCCGTCGCGGTGATCTGCAGGTCGCTGTAATCGAGCGTGTCGCCATACTCGAGGATCAGCTTGCCGTCCTCGACATGCGCCGAAAGGACCTCGCCGTTCGAGTTCGTGACCGTATAGGACAGGTTCTGGCCGGAGAAGGTTTCGGAAAGGTCGAAGACCTGCGGTTCCGTTCCGCGCCGGACCAGAAAGTCGGCGATCGGTTTGAGGATCGTGGGCATGAATGGTTCCTGAGTGGCTTTTGCGAAATCGCAAAAATTCGTTTTGCTGGCGGAACCTAGGCGGCGAGTTTAACAGAAAGTTGACAATTCTCCACCGCCGCCCGCGCGTTCTTTCAATGGCCTCCATCGACACAGCAGATGGCTGGGCGGCACGGTCCGGCTGTCGCCCAAACGTCACGTTGCCCCCCTAGAGAACGGCCTGCGCCAGCTGCGGCGCGACGGAGCGCAGGGGGAAGAATGGCGACGCTGACGGAATTGCGCGCGTTCCACCTGGTCGCCGAGGCGGGCGGGTTCTCGCAGGCCGCACGCGAGCGGGCGGTGTCGCAGTCGACGCTGTCGGCGCAGGTGCGCGGGCTGGAACGGGTGTCCGGCGTGCGGATGTTCGAGCGCAAGGCGCGCGGCATCACGCTGACCGCCGAGGGCGAACGGCTGTATGCGATCACCCAGCGGATGTTCGCGGCCGAGCAGGAGGCGCGGCACCTGCTGAGCGGCGGGGTGGCGTTGCAGGGCGGGCATCTGCGGCTGATCGCCGACGGTGCGCCGATCCCGGTGCGCATCCTGTCGAGCCTGACCCGGAGCAATCCCGCGCTGAGTTTCAGCCTGACGGTCAGCAACTCGCAGACGGTGAACGAGGCGCTTCTCGACTACCGCGCCGATATCGGCATCTCGGCGCATCTGCCTGCCGATCCGCGGTTGCGTGCCCAGCCCTTTGCCCAGGCGGCGCTGACCGCGATGGTGCCCGCGGCCCACCCGCTGGCCAGCCGGCCCAGCCTGACGCTGGCCGAGATGGTCCGGCACAAGATGGTGATCCGCGAGAAGGGGTCGCAGACCCGCGCCGTGCTGGAGGACAACCTCGTCGCGCAGAAGCTGGAGTTCGACAGCGTGCAGGAGGTCGGCCGACAGGATGCGGTGCGCGAGATGGTCGCCGCGGGCTTCGGCATCGGCGTCGCGGTGACGCTCGAATCGACCCCGGACCAGCGCCTCGCCTTCCTGCCGATCGCCGATGCCGCGATCCGGCTGACCGAATATGTGATCTGCCTCGACGAGCGGCGGCGCAACCCGGTGGTCGGCGCCTTCATCCGCGCGGCGATGGCGATCGACTGGTCCGGTGCCGGCGATTAGTCCTCGCGCAGCGCGGTCTGCATCTGGTCCGAGATCGGCTTCAGCAGATAGCTGAGAAGCGTCCGCTCCGCGCCCTCGAGGAAGGCCTCGACCGGCATCCCGGGCTTCAGCGTGATGCCGTGCAGCGCCGCCAGATCGGCCGCATCGGGGGCGACGCGCAGCAGATACCAGCTCTGGCCGCTGCGCTCGTCCTGGCTCAGGTCGGCGGCGATGCTGGTCACGGTGCCGTCGATCTCGGGCGTGGTGCGCTGGTTGAAGGCGCTCAGCCGCAGCCGCACCGCCTGGCCGGGCCGCACCTGGTCGATGTCGGCGGGCGAGACCTTGACCTCGACCATCAGCCGCCGGTCGCTCGGGATGATCGACATCGCGGTCTGACCGGCGGTCAGCACACCGCCGCGGGTATGCACCGCCAGCTCGTGGATGGTGCCGGCGACCGGCGCGGTCAGCACCGTGCGGGCAAGACGGTCCTGCGCGGCGATGCGCTTTTGCTCGAGATCGCTGCGCTCGGTCTCGAGCTTGCGCAGCTCCTCGATGACCTCGTTGCGTGCATCCTCGGTGATCTGCTGCATCTGCATCCGCACCTCGGTGATCTCGCCCTGCTTGCGCGCCAGATCGGATTGCAGCGAGCCGACCTTGCCTTCCAGATCGGCCGCCTCCTGCTCGGACTTGCGCAGCGCCGCGACCAGCGACAGCCCCTGCTTGCGCAGCTTGCGCTGGTCTTCGACCTCGGCGGCGACCAGACCCGCGGCGCGTTCGGCCGCCGCCTTCTGCGCGCTCAGCCCGGCGACCTCGTTGCCGAGCTGCCCGATCCGCTCGCTCAGCTGGGCGATCTTGGCGCGCAGGCTCTCGCCGCGCCCCGACATCAGGATCCGTTCGTCCTCGATCGCGTTGCGGGCCGCCGCGCCGGTCTCGGCGTCTTGCGCCTGTGCCAGCAGCGCCGCCGGGAAGGCCAGGTCGGTGCCGTCGCGTTCGGCCACCAGCCGCGCCTTGCGCGCGGCGATCTCGATCAGGCGGGTCTCGATCCGCGAGAGCTCGGCCCGCACCTCGGTCTGGTCGAGCCGCAGCACCACGTCACCTTCGCGCACCCGGGCGCCGTCGCGCACCGCGATCTCGGAGACGACGCCGCCCTGCGGGTGCTGGATCGCCTTCGCCGCGCCCTCGACCGCGACCGTGCCCGACCCGATCACCGCGCTTTCGAGTGGCACGAAGGCCGCCCACAGACCGACCGCCCCGAGCGTCAGGGTGCACAGCACCGTCGTTGTCCGGATCAGCGGGCGCAGGGAATAGGGCTGGACCGCGTCGCTCATCGTCATCATTTCTGCACCACCGCACGCGGATGTTTCACCACCTGCCCCAGAATTTCATCCCGCGGGCCATAGGCGCGCAGCCGCCCCGCCTCGATCATCGCCACCTTGTTCAGCGCCGCCAGCGCCGAGGGCCGGTGCGCGACGCAGATCACGATCGAGCCCGCCGCCCGCAGCCGCCGGATCGCCTCGGTCAGGGCCTGATCGCCCTCGGCGTCGAGATGCGCGTTCGGCTCGTCCATCACCACGAGGAACGGCCGCCGGTAGACCGCCCGCGCCAGCGCGATGCGCTGCCTCTGCCCGGCCGAAAGCGCCGCGCCATCGTCGCCAAGCCGGGTGTTGTAGCCCTCGGGCAGGGCGAGGATCATCGCATGCGCGCCGGCGAGCTCGGCCGCACGCACGATCTCCTCGGTCGGCGCATCGGGTTCGAGGCTCGCGATGTTCTCGGCGACGGTGCCGGGCATCAGCCGGATGTCCTGCGGCAGATAGCCCGAGAAGCCGCGCGCCCCGAGGCGCCACTGGTCGGGCGTCGCGCCGTCGAAGCGCAGCCCGCCCGCGGTGCCGGGCCAGAGCCCCAGGACACCGCGCAGCAGGCTGGTCTTGCCCGCCCCGCTCGGCCCGATGACGCCAAGCCCGTCGCCCGCCTCGAGCCGCATGTTCACGCCCGCCAGCAGCGGCCGGGTCTGCCCCGGCGCGGTCACCGCGAAATTGTCGAAGACGACGTCGCGCGCGGGCGGGGCGAGGTCGATCCCCGTGGGCTCGGCCGGCAGCAGCGCGAAGGATTTCTCGAGCCGGGCGCGGGCGCCACGGGCGGCGCGAAAGCCGCGCCACTGGGCGATCGCCTGCTCGATCGGGGCGACGGCGCGCGACGAAATCACCGAGGTCGCCATCATCGAGCCCGCCGACAGATCGCCGCGGATCACCAGCCAGGCGCCCGCCGCCAGGGTCAGCGACTGCAGCAGAAAGCGGAACCCCTTGGCCAGCGCGCGCAGATCGCCCGCCCGGTCGGACAGCGTCAGCTGCACCTGCACCAGCACCCGGTGCGCCGCATCCCACCGCGCGCCGATCCGGTCGAAGATGCCGAGCGCCTCGGCCCCCTCGCAATCCTGCAGCCCGTTCTCGGCCAGCGCGTTGCGCCTTGCCAGCTGCTGCGAGACCCGGGCGTTGGCGTCCTGCGACACGCGGTCGGCCAGCAGCGTCAGCGCGAAGAGCATCGCCGCGCCGATCGCCGAGATCAGCCCGAGCACCGGGCTGAAGAGCGCCAGCACCAGCAGATAGACCGGCGTCCAGGGCAGGTCGAACAGGGTCAGCGGCCCGCCGCCGTTGAACTGGCGCAGCGTGTCGAGATCGCGCAGCGGCTGCTGCGCGTCGGCCCCGCTCTGGCCAAGCCGGGCCCGCGTTCCGGCGACAGCGAAGATCTTCGGCGCGATCCCGGCATCAAGCCGCGCCGCGATCCGCGCCGCCGCGCGCGTGCGCACCCCGTCGAGCGCGGCCTGCACCAGATAGAGCAGGCTCACCAGCGCCAGCAGGACGATGAGCGTCGCGAGGCTGCGGCTGCTCAGGACCCGGTCATAGACCTGCATCATGAACACCGGGCCGGTCAGCATCAGCAGGTTGATGAGGACCGAGATCGCGGCGAGGAACAGCATCGCGCCGCGCCCCGCCTGGAAGAAGTCCCCGAGTCGGGCGGCGGGCGGCGGGGAGCGGCGCGACAGGGCGCGCGCAGAAGGCGAAGGCATGCGGAAGTCCCGACGTGGTCGTTGGTATGCAGCCGATCACCTATTGCGGCAACGCATCAGTTTTATGACGCGCAGAAGCGGAATTTCCGTTTGCCGGGGGCATCTTGCCCGACCTCAGGCCGCGCGCATCACCTCGGGGCGGGCGGCGGGGGCGAGCGCCGCCAGAAGCTCGGTGCGCGCGCCCGCCATCGCGTCCGCCAGCAGCTGCGCCGTCGTCGGGCCAAGGGTGAAGCCCTGATGGCCATGGCCGAAATCGACCCAGAGCCCGGGCTCTCCCGGCACCGCGCCGACGAGCGGCAGCATGTCGGGCAGGCAGGGGCGGTGGCCGAACCATTGCGGCTCGGCGATCCGCGTGCCGATCTCGAGCAGTTCCGAGGCCGCACAGGCGCCGCGCAGAAGCTGGCCCGGATCGGAGGGCGCGTCGCGGGCGACGAGCGCGGCGCCGGTGGCGATGCGCAGACCGCGCCGCATCGGGCTCAGCACAACCCCGGCATCGGCATCCATCAGCGGTCGCTGCAACCGGACCGGCGCGGCGAAATGGCCGTGATAGCCCCGCTTCCACAGCATCGCCACGCGCCAGCCGAGCCGGGCGAGCAGGTCGGGCGACCAGGGGCCGAGCGCGATCACCGCCTGTGCCGCATCGACCGGCCCGGCCTCGGTCTCGACCTGCCAGCCGGCCCCCTTGCGCGCGAGGCTTGCGGCCTCGCCGCGCAGCACCGTGCCGCCGCGGCGGGTGAAAAGCTCGGCATAGGCCGCGGTCAGCGCGCCGGGGTCGTCGCTGGTCCAGCAATCGCCCCACAACAGCCCGCCCGCCACCGGCCGCTTCAGCGCCGGCTCCGCCGCCGCTACCGCCGCCCCGTCGAGCGCCGCGACCGTGACGTCATAGTCGCGGATCAGCCGCTCCGCCTCGGTCGCCCCCGCCTCGGCATCGCGCGCGTCGCGCCAGATCTGCAGATAGCCGGTGCGGCGGATATGCGGCTCCTGTCCCGCCGCCGCGATCAGCGGCGCGTGATCGGCCAGCACGCGTTGCACGAGCTGCGCATAGACCGCCGAGATCTGCCGGTGCCGCGCCGGAGCGGAGTTGCGGAAATAGCGCCACAGCACGGGCGCCATCCGGGGCAGGGCGGAAGGGTCATAGACGAGATCGTTCGTGCGCCCGACGGCATAGGCCGCGAGCGTGCGCAGATCGCGCGGCATCGCATAGGGCTCGACCGCCTCGCCCTGCACGAAGCCCGCATTGCCGAAACTCGTCTCCTCGCCCGGACCGCGCCGGTCGACCAGCACCACCGCATGGCCCCGTGTCTGCAGCTCAAGCGCCGCGGCAACCCCGACCATGCCGGCGCCCAGAACCAGAACCTCTGCCATCTCGCACATCTCCGATCAATCACGGCGCAAGTGATCGCGCGAAAGCCGGCCGGGGGCCAGTGCGAATTCAGCTGGCGCCCACCGGACGCAGCGGCGGGGCAAGCAACCCGGTCAGCGCCGCCACATGCGCCGCCATCTGCATGCTCAGGCTGGAAAGCGGCATCGCCTCGTCCATGGTGAAACCCGCGAAAAGCGCATTCAGATCGGCGAAGATCACCGCGCCAAGCGCCGCGGCATCGGCGTCGCGCCGGATCGTGCCGCGCACCTGAAGCCCGCGCAAGAGCGCCGTCACCTGATCGGCCAGCGCCGCATCAAGCTCGAAATAGCGCCGCGAGAAGGGCGTTTCCGGGTGCTGGATCGAGAGCGCCATCGCGGTCCGCCACATCTCCTTCGTCAGATAGACAAGCGAATGGTCGTAATAGGTCGAGATCAGTGCCAAAAGCGCCGCCTCGGCCGTCGCGGGGGGGGCGGCGACCACCGCCTCGCCTTGGTGTAGCACCTCCTCGACCTCCATCGAGACGATGGCGAGCAGCAGGTCCGCCTTGTTCTCGAAATAGTTGTAGAAGGTGCCGACCGAGACCTCGGCGGCCTCGGCGATGGCGTCGATTCGCGCCGCCTCGTATCCGACCTGCCCAAAAAGTGCGCTTGCCGCCGTCAGGATCGAGCGGTTCCGTTTCGCCTTCTGTCTTTCCCGCAGCCCGGCCATCGCGGCCCTCCCGTCTCTTCAAAATTATCATTGACTGAAAAAATGAATGCGTTCAATTTTTTTTCTGCAAGCGGCGCCGAAGACGTGCCGGACCCAACGGGAGATGACGATGAGACTGACGACTTCCTGTGCTGCGGCCGCCCTTCTGGCCGCCCTCGGCCCGGCGGCCGAGGCCGAGGAGCTGAACGCGCTGATCTGGTGCGACCATGCGGACCCGGCGCTGCTCGAACCCTTCGAGAAGGCCCATGGCGTCAAGGTCAACACCAAGGAATTCGAGGGCACCGCGGCGGGGCTGACGATCCTCGAGCAGTCGCGCCCGGGCGATTGGGACGTGATGGTGATCGACGCGGTCGACGTGCATCGCGCGGTCGAGCGCGGGTTGCTGGCGCCGCTGCCCGCAGCCGAGATGGCGACGGCCGATTACTTCCCGCAGGTGGTGATGGCCGCGAACAATTCGGTCGATGGCGTGACCTATGCGGTGACCGAGAAGTTCGGCTACAACACCATCGCCTTCAACAAGGCGGCGGTCGATCCCGAGGACATGAAGAGCCTGAAGACGCTGTTCTCGGGCAAGTATGACGGCCGCATCGCGGTCTATGACTATTACCTGCCGGTCGAGGGGCTGGTCGGCGTGGCGCAGGGGATCGCGACCAAGGATCTGGACGCCGCCGCGCTTGCCAAGATCAAGGCGCCGCTCTTCGCGCTGAAATCCGCCTCGAAGCAGGTCTCGGACGTGGTGGCGAGCCAGACCGCGCTCGCGACCGGCGAGGTCGATGTGCTGGTCGGCGGCGGCGAGTGGCTGACCGCGGTGCTGCACGCGGAAAACCCCGATCTCGACTGGACCATTCCGGAAGAGGGCGGGCTTCTCTGGGCGCAGTCGATCGCGGTGCTGAAGGACTCGAAGAAGCCCGAGCTGGCGCTTGAATTCGTGAAATACATCACCTCGCCCGAGGGGCAGGCGCGGCTCGCGACCTCGTCGTGCTACTGGGGGATGCCGGCGAACCGCAAGGCGGGCGCGCAGCTCGACGCCGATCAGAAGGCGGTGCTCCGCTGGGACGAGCAGGACGACTATCTTGCCCGCGCGCAGCTCTACCCGGTGCCGGATGCGGCGACCGATGCCGCGATGCAGGACCTCTGGACCGAGATGCTGCAGAACTGAGATGGGCATCGAGGCGATCGAGAAACGGCAGGGGGCGGCGCTGGTGCTGCCGGCGCTGCTCTGGACGGTGGCATTCTTCGTGCTGCCCTTCGCTGCCATGGTCTGGATCAGCCTCGGCCATCTGGACGGGCGCGAGATGGTGCCGGGGCCCGACCTCGGCAACTATCTGCGGATCTTCACCGAGCCGGCGCTGACCCGGGGGATCTGGGTCTCGCTGCAGATCACGCTGATCGTCACGGTGATCTCGGTGGCGCTCGCCTGGCCGCTCGCCTGGATCATCGCCACCCGGGTGCCGGTGCGCTGGCGGCGGCTGGCGCTGCTGCTGGCCGTGCTGCCGTTCTGGACGTCCTATGTCGTGCGCTCCTACTCCTGGGCGCTGGTGCTCGGCCAGAAGGGGGTGGTGATGACCGCGCTTCTCGGGCTCGGCATCCTTGACGCGCCGGTGCAAATCATGGCGACGCGGGCGGCGACGGTCATCGGCTTCGTCCATTTCTTCGTGATGCTGCTGACGCTCACGATCTATTCGAACCTCGTGCAGCTTTCGCCCAACTATGCCCGCGCGGCCGAGGATCTGGGCGCCTCGCGGTTCCAGGTGATCCGCCTCGTCATCCTGCCGCTGACCCTGCCGGGCGTGATGACCGGCGCCTTCCTGACCTTCGTGCTGTGCATCGGCGATTACATCACGCCGCAGATCCTGGGCGGCAACAACGAGCTGACCCTGCCGCAACTCATCATGCTGCAGCTCGGCCGGCGCGGCGATTACCCGATGGCCTCGGCGCTGTCGGTGGTGCTGATGGCGCTGGTGACGCTCGCCTATGCCGCCTGCGCGCGCTGGCTGAAGATGGAGCGGGTCTGATGCGGTTCCTCTCCTGGGCCTATCTGGTCGCGCTTTTCGCCTTCATCCTGCTGCCGGTTGTGGTGCTGGTGGTCTTTTCCTTTCAGGACGGCCGGTTGCCGGTGCCGCCCTTCCGCGGCGCGACGCTGAAATGGTATGCCGAGATCCTGAGCGACCGCGACCTGATGGCGGCGCTTGGCAATTCGCTGCTGGTGGCGATCGGCTCCTCGACCGTGGCGCTGCTTCTGGGGTTCATGGCGGCCTCGGGGCTGGCGCGGGTGGCGCTGCCCGGCACGCTGGCGATGCGGGCGCTGTTGATCGCGCCGATGACGGTGAGTTACCTGATCATCGCGCTTGGCCTGCTGCAGATGTTCAACGCGGCCGGCGTCGGCCCCTCGCTGCTGACCACCGGCATCGGCCATGTCGTCATCAACCTGCCGCTGTGCTTCTCGATCCTCTACGCCGCCATGGGCGAGCATCAGAAGAACGCGATGCGCGCCGCGCGCGACCTTGGCGCGGGCGAATGGCAGGTGCTGGCGCTGGTCTCGGCGCCGATGCTGGCGCCGGCGCTGGCCGCGGCCTTCTTCCTGTCGGTCACCTTCAGCTGGGACGAGTTCATCATCGCCTTCCTGCTGACCCGCTTCGACGTCACCTTGACGGTCGAGATCTGGTCGATGCTGCGCTCGGGGCTGTCGCCGAAGACCAACGCGATCGGCTCGCTCGTCTTCCTTGTCTCGGTGGCGATCACCGTCACGCTTGAGTTCACACTTTTCCGAAAGGCCAGAAAATGACCGCCGAGGTGCGCATCGACGCCGTTCAACACCGCTTCGGCAGCTTCACCGCGCTGCGCCGGGTCGACCTGACCATCGCGCCCGGCGAGTTCATCGTGCTGCTCGGCCCCTCGGGCTGCGGCAAGACCACGCTGCTGTCGATCCTGGGCGGCTTCCTGACCCCCACCGAGGGGCGGGTGACGATCGGCGGACGCGACATGACGCAGGTGGTGCCGAAGGATCGCCCGACGACGACGATGTTTCAGGACTATGCCCTTTTCCCGCACATGAGCCTGCGCGACAACGTCGGCTTCGGGCTGCGGATGCGGGGCGTGGGGCGGTCGGCGCGCAATGCGAAGGCCGAGGAGATGCTGGCCATGGTCGGGCTGGCCGACAAGGCCGGGCGGCGCCCGCACGAGCTGTCGGGCGGGCAGCGGCAGCGCGTGGCGCTCGCCCGTGCGCTTGCCGTCGAACCCGAGGTTCTGCTGCTCGACGAGCCGCTCGGCGCGCTGGATCTGAAGCTGCGCCGGCAGATGCAGGACGAGCTGAAGGCGATCCAGCGCCGGGTCGGCACCACCTTCGTGCATGTCACCCACGATCAGGAAGAGGCGATGGCCGTCGCCGACCGGATCGTGGTGATGAACGCCGGCCGGATCGAGCATTGCGGCACGCCCGAAGAGGTCTACATGCGGCCGGCGACCCTTTTCACCGCGAATTTCATGGGCGAGGTGAACCGCATCCCCGTCACCCGCGGCGACGGGGCAGGGGTCGGCAGCCCGCTTGGCCCGCTGGCACTCCCCACGCCCGCGCGCGGCGTGCTGTGCCTGCGCCCGGAATCGGTGGGGCTGTCGGGCGATCTGGCACTCGGCCCGGCGCGGCTGGTCGAGGCGGCCTTCTTCGGCGCCTATCTGCGCGCGCATTTCGCCCCCCTTGCCGCGCCCGGGATGCGCCTTGTCGCGCATCTGCCGCAGGGCACGGTGCTGGCGCCCGGGGCCGAAGTGATCCTTCATGGCCGCAACCCGATCGTCCTGCCCGAACCGGAGGCCGCATGAGACGCATTCCCCCCGCCGACTGGTATCGCAGCCGCAGCGCCGGCGACGACATCACCCAGATCGACGAGCCCTTCATTCAGGAGTTCTTCCGCTGCAACATCTGGCATGTGCGCGGGCGCGACCGCGACATGCTGGTCGACAGCGGCATGGGCGTGGTGTCGCTGCGCGAATGGGTGCCGCTGGTGACCGAGCGGCCGCTCGATGCCGTCGCAAGCCATACCCATTTCGACCATGTCGGCTGCACCCACGAATTCCCCTGCCGGCTGTGCCACGCCGCCGAGGCCGGGATCCTCGCCCAGCCGACGCGCGAGAACACGGTGGCGGCGGACTATGTGACCGACGAGATCTTCGACGCGCTGCCGCCCGAGCCCTACCGCTCGGCGACCTACGCGGTGAAGGCGGCACCGGCGACGCGGATTCTGGCCGATGGCGACCTCATCGACCTTGGCGACCGGCAGTTCGAGGTGATCCACACACCGGGCCATTCCCCGGGCGGCATCGCGCTGTGGGAAGCGGCAAGCGGTGTGCTGATCTCGGGCGACATCGTCTATGACGGCCCGCTGGTCGAGGAGACCTATCACTCGAACGCCGAGGATTACCTGCGCTCGATGCAGCGCCTTGCCCGGCTGCCGGTGCGGGTGGTGCATGGCGGGCATTTTCCCTCCTTTTCCGGCGAGAGGCTGCGTGACATCATCACCGCCTGGCTGAGGGAGAAGGGCGCCTGAGCGGCAGGCCCCGCCCGGCCGGGAGGGTCTCGATGCAGCTTGCCGGAACCGACATCCGCCTGTTGCGCGTCTTCGACGCGGTGGTGCGCCATCGCGGCTTTGCCGCCGCACAGGCCGAGCTGAACGTCGGCGCCTCGACGATCTCGGCACAGATCTCGGCGCTTGAGGACCGGCTCGGTGTGACCCTGTGCCGGCGCGGCCGCGCCGGGTTCCGCCTGACGCAGCGCGGCGAACAGGTGCACCGCGCCATCGAACGGCTGCTCGCCGCGATGGACGGGTTCGTCTCGGAAACCGCGGCGCTGCGCGATACGCTCGCCGGCACCCTGCGCATCGGCGTCGTCGACAGCGTGGTGACCGACCCGAATTTCCGCCTGTATGAAGCCTTGGCGACGCTCGAGAAACGCTCCTCCGCGATCCGCTTCGAGATTGCCCAGACCTCGCCGCAGGAATTGCAGACGCGGGTGCTGGACGGGGTTCTGCACCTCGGCATCGGGTCGTTTCCGCACAAGGTGGCGGGGCTGCGCTACACGCCACTCTATGAGGAGCGCAACACGCTTTACTGCGCCCGCGGCCACCGGCTGTGGTCGGTGCCGGACGCCGATCTGACGCCCGAATTCGTCGCCTCGCTGAAGACCGTCGGGCGCAGCTATTGGCGCGAGGATCACTGGAACAACCGCGATTTCCGCAACTCGACCGCGATGGCGCAGGGGCTGGAACAACAGCTCATCATGATCCTGACCGGCGCCTTCATCGGCTATCTGCCCGACCATGTCGCCAAGCGCTGGTGCGATCACGGACGACTGCGCCGGATCCTGCCCGAGCATTTCGTCTATCGCTGCCCCTTCGACGCGATCACCCGCGACGCGACCGAGGTTGCACCGCTGGCGAAGGCGCTGCTGAGCGAGCTCGAGGCGCTTTACCCCACGCCGCTCGCCGCCTCGGGCCGGGGTGCCGAAGAATCCGGCAGCATGGAGGACAAACATCGGGTTTTGTCCAACTGAACTTCGATACACAGGTATTCTTTCGAAGAAAGGCCCGGCGCATTCTCGCCCCCAGATGGAGGCGAGAATGACGAAAACGCTGAACCAGCCGCTTGGCGGCAACACCATGCCCCGCTTCGGGGGACCGGCCACGATGATGCGCCTGCCGGCGGCGCCCTCGGCGGCGGGGCTCGATGCCTGCTTCCTCGGGATTCCGATGGATATCGGCACCTCGAACCGCGCGGGCACCCGCCTCGGCCCGCGCCAGATCCGCGACGAAAGCCGGATGATCCGCCCCTACAACATGGCGACCGGCGCCGCGCCCTTCGAGGCGCTGCAGGTGGCCGATATCGGCGACGTGCCGATCAACACCTTCGACCTGAAGAAATCGGTCGAGATCATCGCCAGCCATTACCGCGAGGTGCTGAGCCACGGCGTGATCCCGCTGACCCTTGGCGGCGACCACACCCTGACCTGGCCGATCCTGCGCGCGATCAAGGAACGCCACGGGCCCGTCGCGCTGATCCATGTCGACGCGCATTCCGACACCAACGAGGACATGTTCGGCGAGACCGTCGCGCATGGCTGCCCGTTCCGCCGCGCGTGGGAAGAGGGCTGCCTGATCAACGACAAGGTGTTCCAGATCGGCCTGCGCGGCACCGGCTACTCGCGCGAGGAATTCGAGTGGGGCCGCAAGCAGGGCTGGACCTGCATCCAGGCCGAGGAATGCTGGCACAAGTCGCTGACGCCGCTGATGGCCGAGATCCGCGCGAAGATCGGCGATGCGCCGGTCTATCTCAGCTATGACATCGACAGCCTCGACCCGGCCTTCGCGCCCGGCACCGGCACCGTCGAGGTCGGCGGGCTGACCACGATGCAGGGGCTCGAGATCATCCGCGGCACCGCCGGACTGAACCTTGTCGGCTGCGATCTGGTCGAGGTCTCGCCGCCCTACGATCCGGCCGGCAACACCGCGGTCATCGCCGCGAACTTCCTCTTCGAGATGCTCTGCGCGCTGCCCGGCGTGCCGCGGGGCCGCTGACACACAAGCCGGACACCAGGGAGAAGACCATGATCAACAGACGTGCATTCCTTGCCGCCACCTCGGCCGGCGCCGCGATGCTTGCAGCCCCCTCGGTGCTGCGGGCCTCGGGCGCGGCGCTGAAGGTGGGCACCTACGGCGGCTATTTCCAGAACAGCTTCGACAAGTTCATCTACCCCGAGTTCACCAAGGAAACCGGGATCGAGATCGAGTCGATCGGCGAACCCACGGGCGAGGCCTGGCTGGTGCAGCTGGGCCAGGCGGCGCGGGCGAACCAGGCGCCGGCCGATGTCTCGATGATGGCGCAGGTCGCGCGCATCAAGGGCGAACGCGCCGGTCTGTGGGCGAAGCTCGACGAGAGCAAGATGAAGAACCTCGGCGTGCTGCCCGAGCATTTCGTGCACCGCTATGAGGACGGCACGCTTTACGGCACCGGCGCGGTGAGCTGGTATGTCAGTCTCGTCACCAACACCGCGACCTACCCCGAGGCCCCGACCTCGTGGAAGGCGCTGTGGGCGCCCGAGCAGAAGGACAAGCTCGGCCTGATGTCGCTTGCCTCGAACTCGTTCCTGCTCGAGATCACCGCGACCACCTTCTTCGGCGGCACCGACATCCTGAAGACCGACGACGGCGTGCTTCAGGTGATGGCGAAGCTGGCCGAGCTGAAGCCGAACGTGCGGCTGTGGTATCGCGACGAGGGCCAGTTCCAGCAGGCGCTGGAGACCGGCGAGATCCCGATGGGCGAGTATTACCACGACGTGACGGGCCTCGCCGCGAGCCAGGGCAAGCCGGTGCGCTCGACCTTCCCGGAGGAGGGCGCGGTGCTCGACTCGGGCTCGTGGGTGGTGTCGAAAGCATCGAAGATGCTCGATCAGGCCCAGGTCTTCATCGACTACATGGCGCAGCCCGCGGTGCAGGCGAAACTGTCGCGCAATGTCGGCACCGCGCCGACGGTGCCGCGCAACCTGACCGACCTGACCGACGCCGAATTCGCCGCCGTTTCGTCCGAGAAGGCGCCGATCCTGCCGCTGTCGACCCTTTACGTCGACAAGGGGGACTGGGTGTCGCAGAAGTGGTCGGAACTGATCACCGGCTGAGGTGACCCCCCGCGCGCCCCGGTTCCGGCCGGGGCCGCCCAAGGCTGAGGAGGCCCCATGACCGAACTCCGCATCGAGGGGCTGAGCAAGCGCTTCGGCACCTATCTTGCGCTCGACGACGTGTCGATCACCATTCCGAACGGCAAGTTCGTCTGCCTGCTCGGCCCCTCGGGCTGTGGCAAGACCACGCTGTTGCGGCTGATCGCCGGGCTGGAGACGCCGTCCGAGGGGCGGATTCTGGTCGGCGGCACCGACCTTTCCGCCGTGCCCAGCCACAAGCGCGGCATGGGCATGGTGTTCCAGTCGCTCGCGCTCTTCCCCCATCTCGACGTGGCCGAGAACATCGCCTATCCGCTGGCCATCCGCGGCACCGACCGCGCCACCCGGCAGGCGACCGCGGCGCGGCTTCTCGATCTGGTGAAGCTGCCCGGCATGGGCGGGCGGCGCATCCACCAGCTGTCTGGCGGCCAGCGCCAGCGCGTCGCCATCGCCCGCGGTCTGGCGATCGACCCCAAGGTCTTCCTGCTCGACGAGCCGCTCTCGGCGCTTGATGCAGGCCTGCGCGAGCACATGCAGATCGAGCTGCGCCAGATCCAGCAGAGCCTTGGCGTCACCACCGTCGTCGTCACCCACGACCAGAAGGAGGCCCTGACCATGGCCGACCTCGTGATCGTGATGAAGGACGGCAAGGTGCAGCAGGCCGGCACGCCGATGGAGATCTATCACGCGCCGGCGAATGCCTTCGTCGCCGATTTCATCGGCAACACCAACCTGATGCCCTGCCGCTGGGACGGGCAGGCGATCGAGGTGCTGGGCCACCGCCTTGCGCCCGCCGAAGGCGACCGCATCGCCGCGGCGCCGGGTCTTGCCCAGCTGTCCGTGCGCCCCGAACATGTCGAGATCGCCGCCCCCGGCACCGGCTTTGCCGCCGAGATCACCTTCATCCGCGACCTTGGAGAAAGCGTGCATTTCGTCACCCGCTGCGGCGCGCAGGTGATCACCGCGCAGGTCGCGCCCGGCGCCCGCCCGCCCTTCGGCGTGGGCGATGCCGTCTCGCTCAGCTTCCGCCCCGGCAAGCGCGTGGTGCTGGCATGACCCATCTCGCCGAACCCGAAACCGCGGTGCCGCGCTGGATCGCGCTCTGGCCAGCGCTGATGCTCGGCCTGTTCTTCCTTGTCCCCTTCGGGATCATGCTCTCGGTCTCGGTCGCGCATCGGGTCGAGGGCGGCTTCTTCGAGCCGGGCTTCGAATGGGCAAGCTATATCCGCTTCCTGACGCCGTTCTTCGGCCGGGTGCTGGCCGTGTCGCTCGGCATCTCGCTCGCCGCGGCGGCGATCTGCGTGGTGCTCGCCTTCCCCTTCACCGTCTTTCTCGCCTCGATGAGCCGCTCGGTGCAGACCCGGGTTCTGGTGGTGCTTCTGTCGGTGCTGTCGCTCTCCGAAGTCATCATCGGCTTCTCGCTGTCGACGCTCCTGTCGCAGACCGCGGGGATCGGCAATCTCTTCGCCGCGATCGGGCTCATTGACGCGCCGCGCGCCTATACGCCCTCGCTTTTCGCGCTGCTGACCGGGCTGTGCTATCTCGGCTTTCCTTTCGCGGTGCTGGTGCTTTACGCCCCGGTCTCGCGGCTCGATCCCGAGATCGTCGAGGCGGCGCGGGTGATGGGCGCCTCGGCCGCGCGCGCCTTCTTCGGCGTCGTGGTGCCCTTGCAGCGCGGCGCGCTGACCGGCGCCTTCATCCTCGTCTTCGTCTTCACCCTCGGCTCCTACCTGCTGCCGCAGCTTCTGGGCCGGCCCGGGCACTGGACGCTGTCGGTGCACATCACCGATCAGGCGATCTATCAGGCGAACCTGCCCTTCGCCGCGGCGATGTCGGTGTTCCTGATGCTGGTGGCGCTGGCGCTGGTGGGGCTTGCCTCGCTCGCCGGGCGCGACAGGGGGGCGGCATGACCCGGGGTCTGAAACTTGCCTATATCTGCGTGCTGCTGGCGCTGCTGCTGGCGCCGCTGATCGTCGTCACCGGGGTGTCGCTGAACGGCGCGCAGAGCCTGCGCTTTCCGCCGCAGGACCTGTCGCTGAAATGGTATGGCGCGCTCTTCCACGACAGGGAATGGCTGGTGCCGCTGATGAACTCGCTCATCATCGCGAGCTGCGCCGCCGCCCTTGCCGTCGCCATCGCCGCGCCGCTGGCCCTCTACGCATGGGAGCGCGGCGGGCTTGTCGCGCGGCTGCTGACCGGCCTCGGCCTTGCGCCCTTCGCGCTGCCGCCGGTGATCTCGGCGCTTGGCTTCATGATCTTCTGGATGACCGTCGGCGGCTATGGCCAGATCTGGGCGACGATCGTCTCGCATGGCGTCTTCCTCGTCACCCTGCCGCTCGTCACCATCTCGCTTGGCCTCAAGGCCACCGACCGCGCCCTGATCGAGGCGGCGCGGGTGATGGGCGCCGACCGGATGACGGTGCTGCGCACGGTGATCGGGCCGCTTCTGCTGCCCTATGTCGTCTCGGGCTATGCCTTCGCCTTCGTGCTCAGCCTGAACGAATACATCATCGCCTACATGGTCGCGGGATTCACCGTCGAGACCCTGCCGATCAAGATCTTCAACGCCCTGCGCTATGGCTACACGCCGATCCTGGGCGTGGTCTCGGTGATCTTCGCGGCGCTCGCGGCGCTGGTGTTCGGATTGATCGGCCGCTTCGGCAACCTGCCGCGGCTGATGGGGGCGGAAAGGGTGCGCGATGAGTGATCTGCCGAAAACGATGCGCGCGGCGCTGCTCGATGCGCCGGGGGCGGCGCTGCGTCTGGCCGAGGTACCGGTGCCGGTGCCGGGCCCGGGGCAATACCTCGTCCGGCTCGAGGCCTGCGGGCTGTGCCATTCCGACCTGCACGTGCAGCGCGGCGAGGAGCCGATGCCGCCCGGGGCCTTCCCGCTGATCCTCGGTCACGAGGGGATCGGGCGCATCGTCGCGGGCGAGGGGCCCTTGCCCCATGGCACCCGCGTCGGCCTGCCCTGGCTTTACGACACCTGCCTTGGCTGCGGCCCCTGCCTGGGCGGGCACGAGACCTTCTGCACCGCGCAGCGCGCCCGCGGCCTCGATGCCCCCGGTGCCTTTGCCGAGTATGCGCTGCTCGAGACCCGCTTCGCGCTGCCGATCCCCGAGGAGATCGCCCCGGTCAGCGGCGGCCCGCTGCTCTGCGCGGGCCTGACCGCCTGGTCGGCGCTTGAACGCTGCGAAGTGCACGCGGGGGCGCGGCTTCTGGTGATCGGCGCGGGCGGGCTTGGGCAATATGCGCTCGAGATCGGGCTGGCCCGCGGGCTGCGCGTCGCCGTCGTCGAACCCGATGCCCGCAAGCGCGCCGAGATGCGCGCCCGCGGCGCGGCGCTGGCCGTCGCCCCGGGCGAGGTGCAGGCGATCTGCGAGTGGGGCGGGGCGGACATCACGCTGAACTTTGCACCGACGCCGAAGGTCTGGGACCTGATCGCGGCGGTGGCGAACCCGCTCAGCCAGATCGTCGCGGTGGCGCTGGTGCACGAGCCCGTCCCCCTGTCGATGATGTGGCTGATCAACGGCGGGCACCGGGTGATGGGGTCCTCCGTCGGCACCCGGGCCGAGCTTTCGGCCTTCCTCGCCTTCGCCGCCGATCACCCGTTCCGCGTGGCGGTCGAGCGGGTGCCGTTCACCGACATCAACGCCGCGCTCGAACGGTTGGCCGCGGGCGAGGTCGCCGGCCGCATCGTGCTGGACTTCGGCGGGCGCTGAGCGGCGCCTCAGTGCACCGGCCGGCGCACGGTCTTGCCGGGACGGTGCAGGTCCTGTTCGCGGATCCGGCGGTTGAGGGTGGCCCGGCTCAGCCCCGTCACCTTCGCCGCCCGCGTCACGTTCCAGTCGCACAGGCGAAGCACCTCGGCCAGATCCGGCGGTGTGCCCGTCTCCACCGGCGCCCCGATCCGGCCGGCGACATGCTCGGGCAGGTCGGCCAGCGCGATCATCCCGCCATCGCAGCAGGCGCAGGCGACGTCCAGCGCGCTGCGCAGCTCGCGGATATTGCCGGGCCAGTCATGCGCGGCGATCGCCGCCATCGCCTCGGCCCCCAGCACCGGGGGGGCGCCCGGCACCAAGGTCCGCAGCAGATGGCGGATCAGCCGCTCGCGGCTGTCGAGCCGCCACACCGGCGGCAGATCGAGCACGAAGCCGCCGAGAAAATGACCAAGCTCCGGCAACAGCCCGGTATCGCCGCTCGTGCAGGTGGCGACCAGGGCGGGGCGATGGCCGGCCGCGCCCGCCCGTTCGAGACAGCCCAGAAGCGCGCTTTGCAGCCGCACCGGCCAGTCGGCGAGCGACTCGACCAGCAGCAGATCGGGCAGCGCCGCCGCGCCACCGCTCCAACTGCCGATGCGATCGGCGATCGCGGTCTCGGTCTCGCTGCGGATGTCGAGAAGCGCCGGCGGGCCCGGCTCCGGACGCGCCTCTGCCAGCAGGGCGCGGGCGGCATGGCTTTTGCCCGCACCGACCGGGCCGCGGATCATCACCGGCGTGCCGGCCCGCAGCAGCCGCCGCGCCTGATGCAGCCGCGCCGGCGGCAAGAGGCCGCTTTCGGCCAGTGCCAGAAAGGCCGGCGCCCCGGTCAGGGCCTCGGCTCCGCGCGGCCGGGCCGGTGGCGGACCCGCCGGGCCGAGCGGCACCCCGGCGGCGGTCCCGGGGCCGAGGCTCAGGCTGAGCAGCCGATCGGGGCCCCTATCGGCCAGCTCGAGCCGGGTGCGGAAGGTTTCCTCGAAGCTGCGGCCGCACAGCGGGGCCTCGCGCTCGGGGGCCGGCAGGACCGCGCGCGCCGCCGCGGTGATCGCGACGATGCGGCCATCGTCATCCAGCGCGACCAGCGCATTGCTGCGCCCCGGCCACGCGTCGGACGGGGGCGAGACCCGCAACGTGACCGCTGCACCGAAGCGGCGCAGGAAGAGCCAGGCCTGCACCCGGTCCGCCGCCGCGTTCAGCACATGCCGCGCAAAGGCGAAATCCGCGGTGTTGCCGCGGTCGATGGTGGTGAAATTCAGGATCGCGAGCACCGCATCCTCGGCGTCGAAGACCGGCACGGCGGTGCAGGCGAAGGGCCGCAGCGTCTGATAGAAATGTTCGCGGCCGCGCACGGTGACGGCGCGCCGGCCAAGACTTGCCATCGACACGCCGTTCGTGCCTGCGATGCGCTCGTCCCAGTTCGAGCCGGGCGCGACGCCCCGGCTCTCGAAGGCGTCGCGGTCGGCGTCGCGGCAATAGATGTCCAGCAAGATCTGATCGCGGTCGGTGACGACGAGCGCGCTTGCGGTCTCCGAGGCCAGCGCGGCCAGTTGCGACAGCCCCTGCAGCTCGCCCGAGGTCATGTCGTTGAACGCCTCGCGGCGATGCGCAATCTCTTCGCTGCGCAGACGCAGGATCGGGCGGGCAAGGCCGGCGACGAGATTGTGGCGGTGCGCACAACGCTCCCAGGATGCGGCGATCGCCTGGCGATGCTCCGCTTCGGTCATTCGGTCCACCTTGGCACCCTCCCAAATGCTGGTGTTGCACCAGAGTTCTCCCTGCCGCACGGAAAATCCAGAAGTTTCTGCCACCGGAACGGAACGGGGCCAGCGCCGCGGGGACGCCGACCCACCCCTCACAGCGCGCCCGCCGCCATTTCGCGCGCGATGTGCTCCGCCTAGCGGATCGCCAGGGCGACGATGGTCAGCGTCGGGTTCGCCGCGCTCGAACTCGGGAAGGTGCTGCCGTCCGAGACGAAGAGGTTCGGCACGTCATGCGCCCGGCCCCAGCCGTCGACCACCCCCTCCGAGGCCTTCGCCGCCATCCGGTTGGTGCCCATGTTGTGGCTTGCCGGGTAGGAGGGCAGGTTCCACACCTGCGTCGCCCCCACGGCGCGATACTGAGCACCTCCCCGAAAATTGGACAGTGACGGAAGCTACGATCTGACGTCTGCTGGTCTCCAAGAACGAGGAGATCAGAACATGTCGAAACGCAGAAATCACGACGCGGGCTTCAAGGCTCGCGT
>NZ_SAVB01000010.1 GCF_004022265.1 Paenirhodobacter ferrireducens | reverse complement strand
TGGGGGGGGGGGGGGGGGGGGGGGGGGGGGGGGGGGGGGGGGGGGGGGGGGGGGGGGGGGGGGGGGGGGGGGGGGGGGGGGGGGGGGGGGGGGGGGGGGCCCCCCCCCCCCCAGCCCCTCAGCCCGCGAGCTTCGCGTCGAGGATCTTCTTCAGCTCCTCGTAGCTCATGTTCGAGTATTTCTCGCCATTGATGATCAGCGTCGGCGTGCCCTCGATCTGATCGTCGGTGGCGTGCTTCTGGAAGGTGGTCACCATCGCCTCGGCGCGGGCCTGATCCTTCAGGCAGGTGTCGAGCTGTTCGTTCGTCAGCCCGGCCTTCAGCCCGATCTTGCGCAGGTTGTCCGAGATCGTCTGTTCCTTGCCGTCGCCGATCCAGTCCTTCTGCGTGCCATAGATCATGTCGACGATGCCGTAATACTTCATCGTGCCGCCGCATTGCGCGATCAGCCCGGCCCAGAGACCGAACTTGTCGAAATAGACTTCGCGGTGGATGAACTTGACCTTGCCGGTGTCGATGTAGTCGCGCTTGAGCGCCCCGAAGACCTCGTCATGGAAATGCGCGCAATGAGGGCAGGTGTAGGAGGCGTATTCGATCAGCGTCACCGGCGCATCGGGGCTGCCGAGCGGCACGTCGGGAAGCAGGTCCGCCGCCGGGGCGTCCTCGGCCATCGCCGGCACGGCAAAGCCGGTCTGGCCCGCGCCCTGGCGCGTGGCGATCCAGCCGCCGGCGACAGCGATCACGGCGGCCCCGGACAGCCCGAGGAGGAGGGTGCGTCGGTTCATCAGTCAGCCTTTCTTTCTTTCGCCCGCCTTGCGGACTTCATCAGGACGTTTTCAGCAAGTTGTTCGAGTGCGGCGCGCAGGCCGGCATCAGCGCAGCCCTCGGCGGTCTCGCGCGCCTCGGCGCGCTGCGCCGGGGTGGGTTCGGGGCGGGCCGCGCGCGGCGCCGGGGCGAATTGCGCCTGGCCCTCGGCAAAGCCCGTGGCGGAGGTCTGCGTCAGCACCACGCGCGAGATCGCGTTATAGCCGTAGCAGGCGTTCACCTTCTCGCGGATGCGCTCGCGGCTCATGTCGACCATCGGCGCGGCGGCGCCCTCGACCAGCAGGGTCAGGGTCGCGCCGAAGCCGCCCTTGGCATAGCCGATCTTCACCGGGCGGGTGAGACGGGAAAGGTCGTCGCCCACCACCTCGGGCCAATGGGTGAAGAGCCGCGCCACGGCGAAGCCGCGCGCCTCGCCTGCGGTGCGGATACGCTCGCGCACCAGCTTCGAGGCGGGCTCGAAGCCGCGGGTGCGGCGCTCTGCATTCGGCGTGGTGCGAGACGTGTCGCTCATCGGCTCCTTCCGGCCTGTCCTTCCCGGCGTTCGGCGTTATTCTAGGCTCCCGCCGGGGCTTTGCCAGATCCCGGACGGGAAGGGGAGCATAAAGATTGCGTGACGGAGACGAAGCGGCGGCGGGCGAGGCCCTTCTGGCCTGGTATGACCGCGCCGCGCGGGTGCTGCCCTGGCGGGTCGGGCCGGCGGAGCATGCCGCGGGCGAGCGGGCCGATCCCTATCGGGTCTGGATGTCCGAGGTGATGCTGCAACAGACCACCGTCGCGGCGGTGAAGGACCACTTCCACCGCTTCACCACGCGCTGGCCGCGGGTCGAGGATCTGGCCGCGGCCGAGGATGGCGCGGTGATGGCGGAATGGGCGGGGCTTGGCTATTACGCCCGTGCCCGGAACCTCTTGAAATGCGCCCGCGTGGTGGCGCAAGACCACGGCGGGGTGTTCCCGGCGACCTCGGAGGGGCTGCGCGCCCTGCCCGGCATCGGCCCCTATACCGCCGCCGCCATTGCCGCGATCGCGCATGACGAGCCCGCGGTCGTCGTCGACGGCAATGTCGAGCGGGTGGTATCGCGGCTCTGGGCCGTCGAGACGCCGCTGCCCGGGGCGAAGACCGAGCTGACGACCCTGGCCGGGCGGCTGACGCCCGCGCGGCGGCCGGGCGATCATGCGCAGGCGATGATGGACCTTGGCGCCACGATCTGCACGCCGCGCAACCCGGCCTGCGCGATCTGCCCGCTGCGGCCGTTCTGTGCGGCCGCGGCACAGGGCATCGCCGACAGCCTGCCGCGCAAGGCGCCGAAGGCGGAAAAGCCGGTGCGGCAGGGCTTTGCCTTCGTCGCGCGCGACGGCGCGGGGGGCGTGCTTCTGGAACGGCGGCCGGAGAAGGGGCTCTTGGGCGGGATGCTGGGTTTTCCGGGCTCGGACTGGGGGCCGGCGCCCGAATTCACCCCGCCGCTGGCCGCCGACTGGCGCGAGGCGCCCTCGGTGGTGCGTCACACCTTCACCCATTTCCACCTGCAGCTGCGGGTCTTCGCGGCGCAGGCGGAGGGGACAGAGTTCACCCCGCGCACCGAGTTCCGCCCCGCGTCGCTGCCCACGGTGATGCGCAAGGTCTGGGACGCCGCGCAAAGCGCGCTTTCGCCGCATCCCGAGTGATTGCCTCGGGAAACGCCTCGGCTATCATGGCGCAACCGCTGAAGGAGCGCCCATGTCCACCCGCGAGGAAATCCGCCGGCCCGGCCGGGCCCTGCCGTTCTGGGTGTCGCTCGGCACCCTGCCGCTTGCGGCGATCGAGGCGCGCTTCGGCGGCTGGTCGCTGATCCTGCTGCCGACCTATGCCTGGTGGTCGGTGACCGTACTCGACCAGATCCTCGGCCGCAACGAGGACCAGCCCGATGTCTCGACCCCGGTCGAGGATCTGTTCTGGTATCGGTTGATCACCCTGATCTGGTTCCCGATCCAGGCCTGCGTGATCTATGGCCTGATCTGGTGGGTGACCCATACCGACCATCTGGCCTGGGGAGAGATCGTCGCGCTGTTCTTCGGGGTCGGCGTGATCTCGGGCACGATCGGCATCGTCTACAGCCACGAGCTGATGCACCAGAAGACCCGGGTCGAGCGCTGGCTCGGCGATCTGTTGCTGGCGAGCGTGCTCTATTCGCATTTCCGCACCGAGCATCTTCTGGTGCACCACCTCTGGGTCGGCACGCCGCGCGACGCGGTGACCGCGCGCTACAACGAAGGCTTTCACCGCTTCTTCTGGCGCGTTCTGTTCGAATGCCCGGTGAGCGCGTGGCGCGCCGAGCGGCTGAAGCTTGCCCGGGCCGGCCGGACGGTCTGGCACGCCAGCAACCCGTTCTGGCGCTATGGCGCACTGCAGGCGCTGGCGCTGGCGCTGGCCTTTGCGGTCGGCGGCTGGCTGGGCGTCGGGCTCTTCATGCTGCAGGCCTTCTTCGCGATCTGGCAGCTCGAACTGACGAATTACGTCGAGCATTACGGGCTCACCCGCGAATACAAGGGCGAGGGGCGGTACGAGCATGTGCTGCCGCGGCACAGCTGGAATGCCGACCAGATGGCATCGAACTGGCTGCTGATCAATCTGCAGCGCCATTCGGACCACCATTACAAGCCCGACCGGCGTTTCCCGCTGTTGCAGACCTATGCCCCCGAAGAGGCGCCGCAGCTGCCCTTCGGCTATCCGGCGATGACGGCGCTTGCCATGGTGCCGCCGCTGTGGCGGCGCCGGATGAACCCGCGGGTGCGGGCCTGGCGCAAGCGCTATTACCCGCACATCGAGGACTGGACGCCCTACAGGGAGGGCACCACGCCGATGCCGCGCGGCTCGGTCTGAGCCCGCCGGGGGCGTCGCGCCCCCGGACCCCCGCGAGGTATTTTCGGCAAGATGAAGATGCCCTTTTTTCTGGCCCGGATACGCCTCTGTCTCAGGTCACCACGCGCAGCGTCAGGTTGAGGCGCCCGCCCTTCGGCAAGAGCATCGAGGTGCCCGGCGCGATCCGGTCGATGCCGTGATGGCGCAGCCGTGCCGGCCCGCCCATCACCAGCACATCGCCCGAACGCAGCCACAGGCTTTGCGTCGCCCCGCCGCGGCTTTCGTTGCCGATGCGGAAGAGCCCGTCGTCGCCGAGCGAGATCGACACCACCGGCTCGCCGAAATCGGCCTCGTCGCGGTCCTGGTGCAGCCCC
This sequence comes from Paenirhodobacter ferrireducens, assembly GCF_004022265.1. GTDB lineage: Bacteria > Pseudomonadota > Alphaproteobacteria > Rhodobacterales > Rhodobacteraceae > Rhodobacter > Rhodobacter ferrireducens. The sequence goes on along the minus strand of NZ_SAVB01000010.1, from coordinate 153,152 downwards.
ATGCGCGCGCCCGCATCGTAGAAGTTGATCAGGCAGCATTCGGGCTGCCGTGCCGAGCCCGAGACCGCGCGCCAGACGGCAAGGATGCTGTCGGGGATCGCGGGCCAGGGCGTGCCCTGCGGATGCGTCTCAGCGTAACGGTAGCCGCGCCGGTCGCTGACCCAGCCGAAGCGCCCGGCCGCGCTCATCCGCACCGACATCGGCCGGCCCGAGGGGGTCACCGGCGTGACCAGTGGCGCCGCGGCCACCACGGCACGCAGATCGGCAAGCATCTGCCGCTGCTCTCCCGGGAGCAGCCAGCCCGGGTAATGCAGAAAGCCCCGGATTTCCTGCGCTTGCGGGCGTTCCGCCGCGTTCTTGTCAGATTCCGTCATTTGTTGCGATCTTCCCCCGGAACGGGTTCTTGCAGGGCCCCGGACCCCTCCTTATATACGCCCAGAAGCCCGGAGAGGACAGTTCCCGCACGGGCAGAGACTTGAACCCTGGGATAGGGGACGGGGGCCTGACGGGACCCGGCCCCGCCGTATCGCCGAAAGAAGAGGTATTGAAATGGCCAAAGTCATCGGGATCGACCTCGGCACCACGAACAGCTGCGTCGCCATCATGGACGGGGCTCAGCCGCGGGTGATCGAAAACTCGGAAGGCGCGCGCACCACGCCGTCGATCGTCGCCTTCACCGACAATGAACGCCTTGTCGGTCAGCCTGCCAAGCGTCAGGCCGTCACCAACCCCACCAACACCATCTTTGCCGTGAAGCGCCTGATCGGCCGCCGGGTCACCGACGCCGAGGTGCAGAAGGACAAGAAGCTCGTTCCCTTCTCGATCGTCGACGGTGGCAATGGTGACGCCTGGGTCGAGGTGAAGGGCGACAAGTATTCGCCCGCGCAGATCTCGGCCGTGATCCTGCAGAAGATGAAGGAAACCGCCGAAAGCTATCTCGGCGAGACCGTCACCCAGGCCGTCATCACCGTCCCCGCCTATTTCAACGACGCCCAGCGTCAGGCGACGAAGGACGCCGGCAAGATCGCCGGCCTCGAGGTGCTGCGCATCATCAACGAACCGACGGCCGCGGCGCTTGCCTATGGCCTCGACAAGAAGGACACCAAGACGATCGCGGTCTATGACCTCGGCGGCGGCACCTTCGACATCACCATCCTCGAGATCGACGACGGTCTGTTCGAGGTGAAATCGACCAACGGCGACACCTTCCTCGGTGGTGAAGACTTCGACATGCGGATCGTGAACTACCTCGCCGAGGAGTTCAAAAAGGAGCATGGCGTCGACCTCACCAAGGACAAGATGGCGCTGCAGCGTCTGAAGGAAGCGGCCGAAAAGGCGAAGATCGAGCTGTCCTCGAGCCAGCAGACCGAGATCAACCAGCCCTTCATCTCGATGGACGCCTCCTCGGGCACGCCGCTGCACATGGTGATGAAGCTCACCCGCTCGAAGCTCGAGCAGCTGGTGGGCGACCTGATCAAGGCCTCGCTGAAGCCCTGCGCCGCGGCGCTGAAGGATGCGGGCGTCTCGAAGGACGAGATCGACGAAGTCGTTCTGGTCGGCGGCATGACGCGTATGCCGAAGGTCGTCGAGGAAGTGACGAAGTTCTTCGGCAAGGAACCGCACAAGGGCGTGAACCCGGACGAGGTCGTGGCGCTTGGCGCGGCGATCCAGGCCGGCGTGCTGCAGGGTGACGTGAAGGACGTGGTCCTTCTGGACGTGACCCCGCTGTCGCTCGGCATCGAGACGCTGGGCGGTGTCTTCACCCGTCTGATCGACCGCAACACCACGATCCCGACGAAGAAGTCGCAGATCTTCTCGACCGCCGAGGACAACCAGTCGGCCGTGACCATCCGCGTCTTCCAGGGCGAGCGTGAAATGGCCGCGGACAACAAGCTGCTTGGCCAGTTCAACCTCGAGGACATCCCGCCGGCCCCGCGCGGCATTCCGCAGATCGAGGTGACCTTCGACATCGACGCGAACGGCATCGTCTCGGTCTCGGCCAAGGACAAGGGCACCGGCAAGACCCAGAACATCACGATCCAGGCCTCGGGCGGTCTGTCCGACGACGAGATCGAGAAGATGGTCAAGGACGCCGAGGCCAATGCCGAGGCCGACAAGCAGCGCAAGGAGCTGGTCGAGACCAAGAACCAGGGCGAAAGCCTGCTGCACTCGACCCGCAAGTCGCTGGAAGAGCATGGCGACAAGGTCGACGGCTCGACCGTCGAGGTGATCGAGCTGGCCTGCAACGCGCTGGAAGAAGCCCTCAAGTCGGAAGAGCCCGGCAAGATCAAGGGCGCGATCAGCAACCTGACCGATGCCGCGATGAAGCTGGGCGAGGCGATCTACAAGGCGCAGCAGTCGCAGGGCGGCGATGCCGGTGCCGAGGACGAGGCGCAGGACGGGCCGTCGCAGGACGACGACATCGTCGACGCCGACTTCGAGGACATGGGCGAGAACAAGCGCAAGTAAGCGCCGGAACAGCGGAGCGGGCCCCATGGGGCCCGTTCCCGTTCCCCGAAGGGGGCTTCAATGGCAAAACGCGATTTCTACGAGGTGCTGGGCGTTGTCCGGACGGCCTCGTTCGAAGAGATCAAGAAGGCCTATCGCGGCAAGGCGAAGGAACTTCACCCCGATCGCAACAAGGACAATCCCGACGCCGAGGCGCAGTTCAAGGAAGTGAACGAAGCCTATGACGTTCTGAAGGACGCCGAGAAGAAGGCGGCCTACGACCGTTACGGCCATGCGGCCTTCGAGGGGGGCATGGGCGGCGGCCGCGGCGGCTATGGCGGCGGCCAGGGCGATTTCGCCTCGGCCTTCTCGGATGTGTTCGAGGACCTGTTCGGCGACTTCATGGGCGGGCGTGGCGGCCAGGGCGGGCGGTCGCGCGCCACCCGCGGTTCGGACCTGCGCTACAACATGCGGGTCACGCTGGAAGAGGCGTTCAAGGGCGCGCAGAAGACGATCACTGTGCCCGGCTCCTCGGCCTGCACCGCCTGCAACGGCACCGGTGCCGAGGGTGGCGCCGAGCCGCAGACCTGCCCGACCTGTTCGGGTCTGGGCAAGGTGCGGGCGCAGAACGGCTTCTTCACCGTCGAGCGCACCTGCCCCACCTGTGGCGGCCAGGGCCAGGTGGTGAAGAACCCCTGCCGCGTCTGCCATGGCGCCGGCCGCGTCGAGAAGGAGCGCACGCTTTCGGTCAACATCCCGGCGGGGGTGGAGACCGGCACCCGCATCCGGCTTGCCGGCGAGGGCGAGGCCGGGCTGCGTGGCGGGCCGGCGGGCGATCTCTACATCTTCCTCGAGGTGCGCGAGCACGCGATCTTCCAGCGCGACGGCGTGCATCTGTTCTGCCGCGTGCCGGTCAGCATCACCTCGGCCGCGCTTGGCGGCGAGGTCGAGGTGCCGACGATCGACGGCGGCCGCTCGCGGGTGAAGATCCCGGCGGGCAGCCAGTCGGGCCGGCAGATGCGGTTGCGCGGCAAGGGGATGCCCGCGCTGCGCGGCGGTGCGGTCGGAGACATGGTGATCGAGCTGGCCGTCGAGACGCCGGTGAACCTGACCACGCGGCAAAAGGAACTGTTGCGCGAATTCGAGAAGATCGAGGCCGAGAACAACCCCGAGGGGGCGTCGTTCTTCAAGAAGGTCAAGAGCTTCTGGGACAGCATGACGGGTTGAGAGGGGCGCCTTCGGGCGCCCTTTCCAGTTTTCGCCTTCAGGTTTCGTTAACCAGACGCAGGCACAGTTGTGCCATGACCCGCCCGGACCCCGCCTTTGATGACGCGATGCTGCCGCTTTTCGGCGATGCCGACGAGGCGGAGCCGGTCGCGCTGACGGGCGAGCGCCTGCCCTCCTACATCCGCGACCACCGCAAGCGGCTGCGCGCCCGCTTCAGCGAGGGCGGCGCGGCGGCAATGCCGGATTACGAACTCCTTGAGCTTCTCCTCTTCCGCGCCCTGCCCCGGCAGGATGTGAAGCCTCTCGCCCGCCGCCTGATCGACCGCTTCGGCGATTTCGGCCGGGTGATCTCGGCCGCACCGGCGCGGCTGATGGAGGTCGAAGGCGTCGGCGAGGCGGTGGTGCAGGAGCTGAAGATCACCGAGGCCGCGGCACTGCGGCTCGCGCGCGCCAAGGTGATGCAGCGGCCGGTGCTGTCGTCCTGGGATGCGCTGCTCGACTACTGCCACACCGCGATGGCGCATCGCGAGACCGAGCAGTTCCGCGTGCTCTACCTCGACCGCCGCAACGTCCTGATCGCCGACGAGGAGCAGGCGCGCGGCACCGTCGACCATGTCCCGGTCTATCCGCGCGAGGTGATCCGCCGCGCGCTCGAGATCAACGCCTCGGCGCTGATCCTGGTGCACAACCACCCCTCGGGCGACCCGACGCCCTCCGAGGCCGACATCGCGATGACGGAGCAGATCCGGCAGGCCGGCGCGCTTCTGGGCCTCGTGCTGCACGACCATCTGGTGATCGGCAAGAGCCGCGAGGTCAGCTTTCGCGCCGCGGGCTATCTTTAGTTCGTGGCGACCGAGACCGGCAGGTCGGGCAGCGGCACGACCACATCGCCCAGCCGGTCGTCGCAGCCGGGCATGGCGACGGCGATCTCCTCGGACGCCTCGGCCCGGCCGGCGATCACCCGCCGCATGCCCACCCGCAGATCGGTGCCGCAGGTCACGTCGCTCACCGGCGCCTCGAGGTCCAGCGCAAGCCCGGTGAGGCCCGCAGGTGCGGTGTAGACCTGCAGATGCGGCCCCTCCTCGGCGAGACCATAGCTCAGAAGCCAGCCCGTGCCCGCCGCATCCGGCACCCCCGGCGCCTCGGCCCGAACGTGCCCCGCCCCGCCCCAGGAGGCGCCGCGCTCGAAGGCGTTCAACAGGAAGGCCGGCGCGCCGGTCCAGGCGACCACCACCCGGTTCACCGCCTCGAGCCCCGGCACAGCGATCGCGGTGGCAAGCGTCTGGCCATCGGGCAGATCGAGGGCATAGCCGGCCACGGGTGCCAGTGCTGGCACCAGCCCGCTCCAGTCGCCCGCCGCATCCAGCTGCACCGGAATCACCAGCCCCTCGTGCCGGATCTCGGCCGCCGCATCCGCTGCACAGGGTGCCGAGATGCTCAGCAGAACCGAAGCCCCCGCGGCGGGGGCAAGCTTCAGCGTCGGCGCAGCGCAGCGGGCAAAACCGGCCGGGGGCGCCTCGGCGAGCGGCAGCGGCCCGATTGCGGCATCCGCGGCCACGGTGCGCCGCGGCAGTGCCGGCAGCTCGGCCACCACGCCCATGCGCACACCCGTCACCTCGACCCCGGCAGGGGCATCGGCGATATTCGCGACGGCCGTGACATTGGTCAGCCCGGCGACATCAAGCCCTGCCGGCTGCGACGCCAGACCGAACTGCGAGGCGTTCTGCATCACATGGCCCATCATGCCCGCAAGCGTGACCATCATCGCCGCCGTCGTGATCTTGTGCAGGGCCCTCATCGCCGCCTCCGGAACTTCCACGAGTCGCAGGAGTAGCGGGCGAAACGGGCAAGGCCATGGCCCCGATGGGGCAATGTTTCCAAAATCAGGACGAAGATGCGGCGTTGTTCACGCGCAGAAAATCAAATGCGATCAACTGGATATGAGAAGGGCGGCCAGTGTCGCCACCGCGCCGCCCCACAGGTGCCACAATGCGGTCAGACGATCCGGCCGTGGCAGTGCTTGAACTTCTCGCCCGAGCCGCAGGGGCAGGGATCGTTGCGCGAGGGGTTGCCCCAGGTGGTCGGATCCGATTCGACGAAACCGGGCGCCGGGGTGCCGGGCTGCGGCGCCTCGCCGGCCGGAATCTCGGGCTCGGGCTCGACCTCGGGCGCGGCCATCTGCGGCATCTGCTGGGCCAGGATCGCGGCGCGCTCCTCGTCGGTCAGCGGCCGGATCTGCGCGAGCCGACGGGTCACCTCGACGCGCAGCCCGTCGAGCATCGTCTCGAACAGATGGAACGCCTCGGTCTTGTATTCCGACAGCGGGTCGCGCTGCGCATAGCCGCGGAAGCCGACGACCGAGCGCAGGTGTTCGAGCGTCACCAGATGCTCGCGCCACTTGCCGTCGATCGTCTGCAGCAGGATCTGCTTCTCGATCACCCGCATCGTCTCGTCGCCGAAGGCCTCGGCCTTCTGCGCCATGTAGGCATCGGTTGCCGCCTCGAGCCGCTCGCTCACCACGTCCTGATCGACGCCTTCCTCGGCCGCCCATTCGGCAAAGGGCAGGTCCAGGTTGAGCTGGTCGATGACCGCGGCCCGCATCCCCTCGACGTCCCACTGATCGGCATAGGATTTCGGCGGCATGTAGGTGTCGAGCAGATCGGCGACCACCTGCAGGCGCATGTCACGGGTGATTTCCGAGATGTCCTCGGCTTCCATGATCTCGCGGCGCTGGCTGAAGATCGCCTTGCGCTGATCGTTCATCACGTCGTCGAATTTCAGCAGCTGCTTGCGGATGTCGAAGTTGCGGCCCTCGACCTTCGCCTGAGCGCGTTCGAGCGACTTGTTCACCCAGGGGTGGATGATCGCCTCGCCTTCCTTCATGCCAAGCTTCGACAGCACCGCATCGAGCTTGTCCGAGCCGAAGATCCGCATCAGGTCATCTTCGAGCGACAGGAAGAACAGCGAACGGCCCGGGTCGCCCTGACGGCCAGACCGGCCGCGGAGCTGGTTGTCGATGCGGCGGCTCTCGTGCCGCTCGGTGCCCAGAACGAAGAGGCCGCCGGCCTCGATCACCTTCTGCTTCTCCTCGGCATGCTCGGCCTCGATCCGGCTGCGCAACTCGTCGGGGTTCGCCTCGGGATGCGCGGCCAGCTCGTCATGCACCTTCATCTCGACGTTGCCGCCAAGCTGGATGTCGGTGCCGCGGCCGGCCATGTTGGTGGCGATGGTGACGGCGCCGAAGCGGCCGGCATCGGCGACGATCTGCGCTTCCTGCGCGTGCTGGCGGGCGTTCAGGACGTTGTGCGGGATGCCGTCCTTCTTCAGCATCTCGGACAGCATCTCGGATTTCTCGATCGAGGTGGTGCCGACGAGGATCGGCTGGCCCTTGGCATGGGCTTCCTTGATCGCCTCGATCACCGCGGCGTATTTCTCGGCGGCGGTGCGATAGACGCGGTCATGCTCGTCGATACGGGCGACCGGGCGGTTGGTCGGCACCTCGACCACGCCGAGGCTGTAGATCTCGGCGAATTCCTCGGCCTCGGTGGCGGCGGTGCCGGTCATGCCGGCCAGCTTGTCATAAAGGCGGAAGTAGTTCTGGAAGGTGACCGAGGCGAGGGTCACGTTCTCGGGCTGGATCGCCACGCCTTCCTTCGCCTCGATCGCCTGATGCAGACCGTCGGACAGGCGCCGGCCCTTCATCATGCGGCCGGTGAACTCGTCGATCAGCACGATCTCGCCGCCGGCGACGACATAGTTCTGATCCTTGTGGAACAGCTTGTGCGCGCGCAGGGCCTGGGTGATGTGGTGCACGATCGTCGTCGATTCCGGGTCATAGAGCGATTGCCCCTCGGGCAGGATGCCGACCTCGTGCAGGCGGCGCTCCATGTATTCGTTGCCCTCTTCGGTGAAGGTCGCGTTGCGGGTCTTCTCGTCGACCGTGTAATGCGCCTCGGTCAGCTCGGGGATATACTTGTCGAGCGCGACATAAAGTTCCGAGCGGTCTTGCGACGGGCCCGAGATGATCAGCGGCGTGCGCGCCTCGTCGATCAGGATGCTGTCAACCTCGTCGACGATCGCGAAGAAATGATCGCGCTGCATCATTTCCTCGACCGATCCCTTCATGTTGTCACGCAGGTAATCGAAGCCGAGCTCGTTGTTCGTGGCATAGGTCACATCGGCGGCATAGGCGATGCGCTTCTCGTCGTCGGGCTGGAACGGATAGACGACGCCCGTCGTCAGGCCAAGCGCGCCATAGACCTTGCTCATCCATTCGGCATCGCGCCGCGCGAGGTAGTCGTTCACCGTGACCACGTGCACGCCCTTGCCGGCCAGCGCGTTCAGATAGGCCGGGAAGGTCGCCATCAGGGTCTTGCCTTCGCCCGTCTTCATCTCGGCGATATTGCCCTGATGCAGGAAAATGCCGCCCATCAGCTGCACGTCGAAGGCCCGCAGGCCAAGGGCGCGGCGCGCGCCCTCGCGGCAGTTGGCAAAGGCTTCCGGCAGCAGCGAATCCAGGCTTTCGCCGCCTTCCTGCGCGCGCTTTTGCAGCTCGTGCGTCTTCTCGATGATCTCGGCATCCGAGAGCTTCACGAAATCGGGTTCGAGCGCGTTGATCTTCGCCACCAGCGGGCGGACCGATTTCACCTTGCGGTCGTTCGGCGTCCCGAAGACCTTTTTCGCGAGTGTTCCGAGGCCCAGCATGTTTTCTCCGCGGGTTGGTCTGACCAAATCGTGTGCATTGCGGCCTTGCCGCCCCCCCGGCCGTTGCCTAGAACAGCGAACGAATACAGGGCGGAGCTGCCTTCACAGGTCCCTAGGCGATGTAAGGGGCGGCCGTCAGAGTGTCAACGCCGCGGGCTGCCGCGGCCCTTGCTGGAGTGGCCTTGATGGCGAAACTGACGAAACTTCTGGGCACCGCCGCGCTGGTGGCCTGCCTTGGCGGCGTGGCCCTGGCCGAGGATGCGAAACCGGCGCCCCGCACCGACCTCGGTGCCGATACCGTCGTCGCCACGGTGAACGGCAAGGATATCACGCTGGGCGAGATGCTGACCGTGCGCAACGGCCTGCCCGCCGAATACAAGCAGCTGCCCGATGACGTGCTGTTCAACGGCATCCTCGACCAGCTGGTCCAGCAGACCGCGCTGTCGCAGATCGGCGAGGGGATGATGACCCACCGCGACGAGATCGCGCTCGAGGTCGACCGCCGCGCCTATCTCGCGGGCGTCGTGCTCGACAGCACCGCGAAGAAGGCGGTGACCGACGAGGCGTTGCAGAAGGCCTATGACGAGAAATACGCCAAGGCCGAACCGACCAAGGAATATCACGCCGCCCATATCATCGTGCCGACCGAGGACGAGGCGAAGGCGGTCAAGGCCGAGATCGACGGCGGCAAGGACTTTGCCGAAGAGGCCAAGGCCAAGTCGCAGGACGGCGCCGCGGCGAATGGCGGCGACCTTGGCTGGTTCGCGCTCGACAAGATGGTGCAGCCCTTCGCCGATGCCGTCGCCGGGATGAAGGACGGCGATGTCGCCGGCCCGATCCAGACCGAATACGGCTGGCACGTGATCAAGCTTTACGGCACCCGCATGGCCGAGGCGCCGAAACTTGACGACGTGCGCGACCAGCTGACCGGCGATCTGCGCCAGAAGGCGGTCGAGGACCGCGTCACCGACACCGTCGCCAAGGCGAAGGTCGAGAAGAAGACGGATGGCATCGACCCTGCCGTCCTGAAAGACGACAAGATCCTCGGCGAGTGAGCCGATTTCGGAGGGGGTGAGCCCATGGCAAAGAAGAAGGACCTCGAGGACAAGGTCGAAAAGCTGAAGTCCAAGGTGAAGCAGCTGAAGGCGGAGCTGGCCGATGTGGCCGGCGACGCCGGCGAGGTGGCCGCGGCAGTTCTGGGCGAGATCCGCGAGGAGATCGTCGAGAAAGCCAAGGCGACGGTGAAGGTGAAGACGGCCAATCCGGTCTCGCCGCTCGCCCCCGAGGCCTTCCCGGCGCTGCCGGTGATCGACGGCGTCGACTTCGCCGCCGCCGCCGCCGGCGTGCGCTATGCTGGCCGCACCGACGTGATGCTCGCCCGCATCGCGCCCGGCTCGGCGATCGCCGGGGTGTTCACCACCTCCTCCACCCGCGCCGCCTGCGTGCTCGATTGCCAGGCGAAACTTGCGGGCCCGGTGGACGAGACCACGGGCGCCGCGATCATCGTCAACTCGGGCAATGCCAACGCCTTCACCGGCGCGCTTGGCCAGGCCTCGGTCGATGCGGTGACCGGCGCCGTCGCCGAGGCGCTCGGCGTGCCGGCGACGCGCGTCTTCTCCTCCTCGACCGGGGTGATCGGCGAGCCGATGCCGCATGACCGCATCGTCGCCGCGATCGACACGCTCAAGGCGGGCCTCAATGCCACCGGCATCGAGGCTGCGGCGCGCGCGATCATGACCACCGACACCTTCCCGAAAGGCGCCACCGCCGAGATCGAGGGCGAGGGCGGCACGATCCGCATCGCCGGCATCGCCAAGGGCTCGGGGATGATCGCGCCGAACATGGCGACGATGCTGGTCTACATCTTCACCGATGCGAAGATCTCGGCCGCGAACCTGCAGAAGATCCTGTCGCGCAATGTCGGCGACACCTTCAACGCGATCACCGTCGACAGCGACACCTCGACCTCGGACGCGCTGATCCTTGCCGCCACCGGCCGTTCGGCCGCAGCCGAGATCGACGACCTGCGCTCGAAGACCGCCCGTGCCTTCGAGGCCGCGTTGCGGGGCGTGATGCTCGACCTCGCGCAACAGGTGGTGCGCGACGGCGAGGGCGCGACGAAGTTCGTCGAGGTCCGGGTCACCGGCGCCGAGACGGCCGAGGACGCACACAGGGTCGCGATGGCGATCGCCAACTCGCCGCTGGTGAAGACCGCCGTCGCCGGCGAAGATGCGAACTGGGGCCGCGTTGTGATGGCCGTCGGCAAGTCCGGCGCCAAGGCCGACCGCGACAAGCTGCGCATCTCCTTCGGGGACATGGTTCTGGCCGAGAACGGCTGGCGCGTGCCCGATTACGACGAGGCGGCGGCCTCGGCCTACATGAAGAACAAGGAGCTGGTGATCGCGGTCGATCTCGGCCTTGGCTCGGCGGCGAAGACGGTGTGGACCTGCGACCTGACGCATCGCTACATCGACATCAATGCGGATTACCGCTCGTGAGCGGCGGCTGCGGCCCCGAAGGCGCACCGGCCCCGGTTTCCCCGGGGCGGGTGCTGCTTGTCTCCGCCGTTGCCCTGATCGACACCGACGGGCGCGTGCTTCTGGCACAGCGCCCGGCGGGCAAGTCACTGGCCGGGCTGTGGGAGTTTCCGGGCGGCAAGGTCGAACCCGGCGAGACCCCCGAGGCCGCGCTGATCCGTGAATTGCGCGAGGAGCTCGGCATCGACACCTGGCACAGCTGTCTGGCACCGCTGACCTTCGCCTCGCACAGCTACGAGGGCTTTCATCTGCTGATGCCGCTCTTCGCCTGTCGCCGCTGGGAGGGCACGCCCATGCCGCGCGAAGGGCAGGTGCTGAAATGGGTGCGGGCTCAGAACCTGCGCGACTATCCGATGCCGCCGGCCGACGAGCCGCTGATCCCGATCCTGCGCGACTGGCTCTGAGCTGCCACGCGCCGGCATGCCTCGCCCCGGTCCCCGGACAAAAGATCGCCCGCATGACCGCTGCGCCCGGCCGCTGCGGCATGCCGGGGTGCGTGATCCGCGCCGGGAGCATCCGCCGCGGCGCCGTCATTCCAGTGGAATGCGGTCTTTTTTATTTGCCAATTCTTCGCCTTCTGTGACAATGAGCCCAGCATGAGAGATTTGGAGGATATCTGATGCTCCGTACCATCACCGTCGGAAGCTGCGTGTCCGTGCAGGGCACCTTCGAGGCGCAACACGACGACGGTCGCGTCACCGTGCGCGTCGACGACCGGCTCTATGTCGGGCGCCCCGTCCCCCGCAAGGCGGACTGAGCCGCCCCGCCGCACCCCGCGCCGGGCGATCACTCACAGAAACGCAGAAGGGGGCCCGCCGGGCCCCCTTCGCATTTCGTGCGGCATCCTGAGCTTACAGGCTGCGCTCGACCTCTTCGCGTTCGAAGATTTCGATAACATCGCCGGGGCGGATGTCGTCGTAATTCTCGAAGGCCATGCCGCATTCCTGACCCGAGATGACTTCCTTCACCTCGTCCTTGAAGCGCTTGAGCGTCTTCAGCGTGCCCTCGTGGATCACCACGTTGTCGCGCAGCAGGCGCACGCCCGCCGAACGGCGTGCCACGCCCTCGGTGACAAGGCAGCCCGCGACCTTGCCGACGCCGGAGACCTTGAAGACCTCCTTGATCGTGGCATAGCCGATGAAGTTCTCGCGAACCTCGTTCTTCAGCAGGCCCGAGGCCGCCGCCTTGATGTCGTCGACCAGGTCATAGATGATCGAATAATAGCGGATCTCGACGCCCTTCTGGCTCGCCGCGGCACGGGCCGGGGCGTTCGCACGGACGTTGAAGCCGATGACCGGCGCCTGGCTCGCCTCGGCAAGACCGATGTCGCTTTCGGTGATCGCGCCGACGCCGGAGTGGATGACGCGCACCCGCACCTCGTCGTTGCCGATCTTCTCGAGCGCCTGGACGATCGCCTCGGCAGAGCCCTGCACGTCGGCCTTCACCACCACCGACAGCTCGGCAACGCTCTCGTCAGCCTTGGCCTTCGCCATCAGCTGTTCGAGCGTGGTCGCTGCACCGGCGGCAGCGCGCTTGTCCTTGGCGGCCTTGATCCGGTAATCGGCGATCTCGCGGGCCTGCGCCTCGGTCTCGACGACGTTCAGAACATCGCCCGCCTCGGGCGTGCCGTTGATGCCGAGCACCTCGACCGGAACCGAAGGACCGGCCTCCTCGACGCGATCGCCCTTGTCATTGATGAGCGCACGGACCTTGCCCCACTGCTCGCCGACGACGAAGATGTCGCCCTTCTTCAGGGTGCCGTTCTGCACCAGGACGGTCGCGACCGGGCCACGGCCGACGTCGAGCTTCGCCTCGATCACCGCGCCCTGCGCCGCCCGGTTCGGGTTGGCGCGGAGTTCGAGGATCTCGGCCTGCAACGCGATCGCCTCGAGCAGGGTATCAAGCCCCTGACGGGTCTTAGCCGAGACCTCGACAGTCTGCACGTCGCCGCCCATCTCTTCGACGACAACCTCGTGCTGCAGCAGATCGGTGCGCACCTTCTGCGGGTTGGCAGAGGGTTTGTCGATCTTGTTGATCGCCACGATCATCGGCACCTTCGCCGCCTTGGCGTGGTTGATCGCCTCGATCGTCTGCGGCATCACCGCGTCATCCGCGGCAACGACCAGCACGACGATGTCGGTGACCTGCGCCCCACGGGCCCGCATCGAGGTGAAGGCCGCGTGGCCGGGAGTATCGAGGAAGGTCAGCACCGCCCCCGATTCCGTCGTCACCTGATAGGCACCGATGTGCTGGGTGATGCCGCCCGCCTCGCCCGACACGACGTTGGTCGAGCGGATCGCGTCGAGCAGCGAGGTCTTGCCGTGATCGACGTGGCCCATGATCGTGATGATCGGCGGGCGCGGCTGCAGGTCCTCGTCCTTGTCCTCGACGGTGTCGATCACCTGTTCGACGTCCGCATCCGAGACGCGCACGGCGTGGTGGCCGAATTCCTCGATCACCAGTTCGGCGGTGTCGGCGTCGATGGTCTGGTTGACGGTGACCATCATCCCCATCTTCATCAGCACCTTGACGACATCCGCGGCGCGTTCGGCCATGCGGTTCGCCAGCTCGGAGACGACGATGGTCTCGGGCAGCTGCACGTCACGGGCCTGCTTCTCGGCCTTGTGCCCCATGCCCATGGCCTTCTGCCGCGCCTTCTCCTGCTTGCGCTTCATCGCGGCAAGCGAGCGCTGCCGTCCGCCTTCGCCCTCGATCTCGCTCAGGCTCAGCTTGCCGGCGCGGCGGCCATCGCCGCCCTTGCTCTTGCCACGGCTGTCGCGGTCGGCGGCCGGGGTGCGGTCGTCGCGGTCACGGTCGGTCTTGCGCGGACCGGTCGCCGAGACGCCCTTGGTCGCGGCGCGCGCGGCCGCAGCCTCGGCCGCGGCCGGGTCGGCCGGGGTCTCGGACTTCGGCGCGGGTTTCGCCCGGACCTCTTCCTTTTTCTTCTCGCGCAGCTCGGCCTCGCGGGCCTTGCGTGCCTCTTCCTCGGCCTTCAGGCGCAGCGCTTCTTCACGCTCGCGCTCTTCGCGCTCCTTGGCCTCGATCTCGGCACGCCGGCGCTCGCGCTCTTCCTCGCGGGCCTTCTCATCGGCCTCGCGTTGCGCGGCTTCCTCGACCTCGCGGGCCTTGGCGGCACGCAATGCGGCCATGCGGCGCTCCATCTCGGCGTCGGAGATGCCAGCGGGTCGGCGCGACGGATCGCCCAGATGTGCCTTTCCGGTCCCCTTTGCGGGGGCCGCGGCTCCGGGTTTCGGCACCACCACCTTCTTGCGCTTGGTCTCGACCACGACATTCTTCGTGCGCCCGTGGCTGAAGCTCTGCTTCACCGAACCGGGGCGCGCGCCGCCGCCAAGGCCGAGGGGTTTTTTGCCGTCCGTATCGCTCATGCCGTCTTACTATCCTTCATGGCGGTCTCGCCGCCGTCCTGCCTGCGCAACCCTGCAAGCCTTGCCGCTTCTCTAATCACACGAGGGGTGAGTCCGCCAGCCGCAAGCGCGCCGTGTATCGCATGATCGCGGCCGAAAGCCAAACCCAATTCCGAGGAGGTCAGGCAGCCAAACCAGCGCCCACCCTCCGGTGTCCAGAGCTTGCCCTTGCCGCGTTCCGATCCGTCGGAGGCCTGCAGGAGCACTTTGGCCTTGCCGTCGGCCAGCCAGCCCTTGACCTTTTCAAAGCCGACGATAGCGCCGCCGGCCTTTCTCGCCAGAGAGATAAGCTCAACCACGCGATGCGCAAGCCCTTCCTCGACCATGTCGGCAAGGTTTTCCGGCACCCGCACCTGCGCCCTGGCCGCGCGGGCGAACATGCCCTTCGCCGCAGCCTTCTCGATGACCGCCCGATCGGCGGTCACCCAGATCCCCCGGCCCGGCAGCTTTTCTGCCAGGTCCGGGAAGATCGTGCCATCGGGGGCGACGACGAAACGCACAAGCCCGGGCTTGGGCTGCACGTCACCGGTGACGATGCAGCGCCGTTCCGGCAGTTCGTTTTCCTTTTCCCGGCCCCCGCGGCTCATCTTACTCCTCGGCCTCCTCTTCCGACTCCTCGGGCTCATCGGCGAGCTCCGACGGGTCGACCCAGCCAAGCTGGATCCGAGCGGTCATAATCAGGTTCTGCGCGTCCTCGAGGCTCATGCCGAACTTCTCGAGGATGCCCTCGTCCTTCACCCGCTGGCCGTTCACCGTGGTCCAGCCGCCGGCCAGTTCCCAGTCGGCGCAGGTGGCGAAGTCCTCGAGCGTCTTGACGTCATCCTTGGCCAGCGCCTCGACCATCTGCGGGGTCAGCCCGTCGAAGTCAAAGAGCGACTGCTCGACGCCCAGTTCCTTCGCGGCCTCGATCGCCTTGCGGTTCTGCTCCTCGATGTAGTCGCGGGCACGCGCCTGCAGCTCCTCGGCGGTGCCTTCGTCCACGCCCTCGATCGACAGCAGCTCGTCGAGATCGACATAGGCCACTTCCTCGAGATTGGTGAAGCCCTCGGCCACCAGCAGCTGAGCGAAGAACTCGTCGAGATCCAGCGCGTCGACGAAGAGCTTGGTGCGCTCGGCGAACTCGGCCTGGCGACGCTGCGATTCCTCGGCCTCAGTCAGGATGTCGATGTCGAG
Organism: Paenirhodobacter ferrireducens; assembly: GCF_004022265.1. Lineage (GTDB taxonomy): Bacteria > Pseudomonadota > Alphaproteobacteria > Rhodobacterales > Rhodobacteraceae > Rhodobacter > Rhodobacter ferrireducens. The sequence goes on along the minus strand of NZ_SAVB01000010.1, from coordinate 137,638 downwards.
CCCGGTCAGCTGCGAGGCAAGGCGCACGTTCTGGCCGCGACGGCCGATGGCGAGCGACAGCTGCTCGTCGGGCACCACGACCTCGATCTTGCCGGCATCCTCGTCGACCACGACCTTCGACACCTCGGCTGGCTGCAGCGCATTCACCAGGAAGGTCGCCTGATCGGCGTTCCATGGGATGATGTCGATCTTCTCGCCCTGCAGCTCGCCGACCACAGCCTGCACGCGCGAGCCGCGCATGCCGACGCAGGCGCCGACCGGGTCGATCGAGTTGTCATGGCTCAGCACGGCGATCTTCGCACGCGAGCCCGGGTCGCGGGCGACGGCCTTGATCTCGATGATGCCGTCATAGATTTCCGGCACTTCCATCTTGAACAGTTCCGCCATGAACTGCGGATCGGTGCGCGAAAGGAAGATCTGCGGGCCACGGGTCTCGCGGCGCACATCCTTCACATAGGCGCGGATGCGGTCGTTCGGGCGATAGCTCTCGCGGCCGATCTTCTCGTTGCGGCGCAGGATCGCCTCGCCGCGGCCGACGTCGACGATGATGTTGCCGTATTCCTCGCGCTTGACCACGCCGTTGATGATCGTGCCCTTGCGGTCCTTGAACTCGTCGAACTGACGGTCACGCTCGGCCTCGCGCACGCGCTGCAAGATCACCTGCTTGGCCGACTGCGCCGCGATGCGGCCGAGATCGACCGGCGGCACCTCGTCGATGATCTCGTCACCGATCTCGGGATCGCGCTTGTACTGCTTGGCCTGCGCCACGGTCAGCTGCGCCTGATAGTTCTCGACCTCTTCATCGGCCACGACCGTGCGCACACGGGTGAAGGTGGCGCGCCCCGTCTTGCGGTCGATGTGGACGCGGATGTCCATCTCGCTGCCGTAGCGCGACTTTGCCGCCCGCGCGAGGCTGTCCTCCATCGCCTGGATCACCAGATCCGGGTCGATCATCTTCTCGCGCGCGACGGCTTCGGCCGTCTGCAGCAGTTCGAGCTGGTTGGCAGAGGTGATTGCCATCTCTCAGATCTCCTCGTCGGGGGAATTCGTGTCGTCGTCTTCTTCGATCTCGTCGAACTTCGTCTCGTCGAGCGTGCCGTCGGCCTTCTTCTGGCGCAGCATCTCCTCGATCAGCTCGTCGGTCAGCACCAGCTTCGCGTCCGACAGCCAGTCGAACTGCAGCCCGATGGTGACCATCTCGCCCTTCTCCTCGATCTCGACCAGCACCTCGTCGCCCTCGGTGCCGCGCAGGATGCCCTTGAAGCGCTTGCGCCCGTCGATCTGCTCGGAGGTTTCAAGGCGCGCCTCGTAGCCCTCCCAGACGTCGAAATCCTTCAGCCGGGTCAGCGGCCGGTCGATACCGGGCGAGGAAACTTCGAGCGTGTACTGCTCCTCGATCGGGTCCTCGACGTCGAGCACGGCCGAAACCGCGGTCGAGATCGCGGCGCAATCGTCGACGACGATGCCGCCCTCGGGCCGGTCCGCCATGATCTGCAGCAGCGGGTGGCGCCCGCCCTGCAGCCGCAGGCGGACAAGCTCGAAGCCCAGCCCCTCGATCACGGGGGAGACGATCTCGGCAAGACGCCGGTCGATCGCGGTCTTGGCGATCAGGTCGGTCATGTTCCGATCCTCTGAATAACAAAAAACGGGCCGAAGCGGCCCGTCACACTTCTCCGGTGGGCGTCAGGTTTGGACCCCGGCGCGCCGCTGTTGAACGCTCATATACGCGTTTCACCGCGACTGTGCAAGGGCGGCGTTGTCATCCCCGCATCCGGTCCATCGCCGCGACCAGTGCCGAGGCAATGCCGGGCTCGCTCAGCGCATGGCCGGCGGCGGGCACCATGCGCAGCTCGGCCCGGTTCCAGCCCTGCGCCAGCCGCCAGGCCGAGACCGGCGGGCAGATCATGTCCATCCGCCCCTGCACGATCATCGCCGGGATCTGTTCGATGCGGCCGCGGTCGCGCAGGATCTGGCCGTCTTCCTCGAGGAAGGCGCCATGGGTGAAATAGTGGTTCTCGAGCCGGGCGAAGGCGCGGGCGTAATCGGCCGGGGCCTCGCCCGGGAAACCGTCGTAATCCACCGAAGCGAGGGCATTTTCCCACATCGCCCAGTGCCGGCCGAAGCGCGCCTCCTCGGCGTAGTCGCCCGAGAACAGCCGCTTGTGATAGGCCGCGATCAGATCGCCGCGCTCGTCCTCCGGGATCGGCCGGGTGAAACGCTCCCACAGGTCGGGGAAGAACTGCCCCGCGCCGCCGCCATAGAACCAGTCGAGCTCGCTCTGCATCGCCAGGAACACCCCGCGCAGCACCAGCGCATCAACCCGCTCGGGATGGGTTTCGGCATAAAGCAGCGACAGCGTCGCGCCCCAGCTGCCGCCGAAGACGATCCAGCTGCGCAGCCCGAGGGCAAGGCGGATCTTCTCCATGTCGGCGACCAGATCCCAGCTGGTGTTCCTTGTCACCGAGGCATGCGGGCGCGACAACCCGCAGCCGCGCTGGTCAAAGAGAATCACCCGGTAATGCGCCGGGTCGAAGAACCGCCGCATCGCCGGGCTGCACCCGCCCCCCGGCCCGCCGTGGCACACCACCACCGGGCGCCCCTGCGGGTGGCCCGATTGCTCGACATAGATCCGGTGGCCATCGCCCACGTCGAGCATGCGCTGATCGAAGGGCTCGACCGGCGGGTAGAGAAAGGCGCCGGCTGCGCGTTTTTGCCCTGCGTTTCTATCCATGATCCGACTATATAACGGCTCAGCTCCGCCCGCCACGGGGGAGGCGCAAGGAATGACGGAGGACGGCATGGAAGCTGCGACGCAGACGATCGACCCGGCAGAAGTGGCCAAATTCGAGGCAATGGCCGCCGAATGGTGGGATCCGAACGGCAAGTTCAAGCCGCTGCACATGCTCAACCCCTGCCGCCTCGACTATCTGGTGACGCAGATCGCCGCGCAATTCGGCCGCGACCTGAAGGCGCCGCGCCCGTTTGACGGGCTGCGGCTGCTCGACATCGGCTGCGGCGGCGGACTGCTGAGCGAGCCGATGGCGCGGCTTGGCGCGACCGTGGTCGGCGCCGATGCCGCCGGCGGCAACATCCCGGTGGCGCGGCTGCATGCCGAACAGTCGGGGCTCCAAATCGACTATCGCCACTGCGCGGCCGAGGACCTGGCCGTGGCAGGCGAGCGCTTCGACGTGGTGCTGGCGATGGAGATCATCGAACACGTCGCCGATCCGCAGGGATTCATGAACACCTGCGCCGAGCTGCTGGCGCCCGGCGGGCTGATGTTCTGCTCGACGATGAACCGCAATCCGAAAAGCTACATGATGGCGATCATCGGCGCCGAGCGGGTGATGCGCTGGCTGCCGGTGGGCACCCATGACTGGTCGAAATTCGTGACGCCCGACGAGCTTTACGCGCTGATCCGCAGCGCCGGGCTCGATCCGGTCGACCGCAAGGGGATGGTGTTCAACCCGCTGTCCTGGCGCTGGTCGCTGTCGGACCGCGATCTGAGCGTGAACTACGTCACCGCAAGCGTGAAACGCTGAGGGGGCTCCGCCCCCGCTGCGCTCCCCCGGAGTATTTGGGCCAAGAAAAAACGGCGTTTTCCTTGGAAAAATACTCCGGGGTGAATTCGGCGCAGCCGAAGAGGGGCAGCGCCCCTTCTTACTTTGCCTTCGGGCGAAACGCCGCGATCTTCGCGGGATCGGTCTCGAGGAAGGCCGCCCCGATCAGATCGAGGCAATAGGGCACGGCGGCGAAGACAGCGTTCAGGCAGGTGGCGATCGCCGAGGGCTTGCCCGGAAGGGTGATGATCAGCGACTTGCCGGCGATGCCCGCCGACTGGCGTGACAGGATCGCGGTGGGCACCTCAAGCAGCGAGGCGCGGCGCATTTCCTCGCCAAAGCCAGCGAGTTCCTTCTCGATCACCTGCGCGACACCCTCGGGCGTCTCGTCGCGCGGCGCGGGGCCGGTACCGCCGGTGACCAGGATCAGGTCCGCCTCTTCCGCGACAAGGGCGCGCAACCTGTCGGCCACGCTCTCGCGTCCGTCGGGGATGATGTGGCGGGTGATGGTGAGGGGGGTGGTGACCACCTCCCTCAACCAGGCTTCGCAGCCCGGGCCGCCCTTGTCCTCATACTCGCCGCGCGAGGCGCGGTCGGAGACGGTGACGATGGCGGCGCGGGGCTGCGAGAGGCTCATTTCTTCGCCACGCGGGCGTTGCGGGTCGCGATCAGCTTCAGCCGCAGCGCGTTCAGGTGGATGAAGCCCGCCGCGTCGCGCTGATCATAGGCGCCCGCGTCTTCCTCGAAGGTCACGTGCTTTTCGGAATAGAGCGAGTAGTCCGACCACCGCGCCACGGTCCGCGCCGAGCCCTTGTAGAGCTTCAGCTTCACCGTGCCGGTGACGTATTCCTGCGTCTTGTCGATCAGCGCCTGCAGCGCCTCGCGCTCGGGCGAGAACCAGAAGCCGTTGTAGATCAGCTCGGCATAGCGCGGCATGATCGAGTCCTTGAGGTGGCCCGCGCCGCTGTCCAGCGTGATCTGCTCGATGCCGCGGTGGGCCTCCAGCAGGATGGTGCCGCCGGGGGTTTCGTAGACGCCGCGCGACTTCATCCCCACGAAGCGGTTCTCGACGAAATCGAGCAGGCCGATGCCGTGCTTGCCGCCAAGCTCGTTGAGCTTGGTCAGGATCGTCGCGGGCGACATCTTCTCGCCGTTGATCGCGACGGCGTCGCCCTTCTCGAAGGTCACCTCGATGAATTCGGGCTCGTTCGGCGCCTGTTCGACCGGCACGATGCGCTGCGCGACATAGTCGGGCGCCTCTTCGGCCGGGTTTTCCAGCACGGTGCCTTCCGACGAGGTGTGCAGCAGGTTCGCGTCGACCGAGAACGGCGCCTCGCCGCGCTTGTTCTTCGCGATCGGGATCTGGTTCTGTTCGGCGAATTCCAGAAGCTTGGTGCGCGAGGTCAGATCCCACAGCCGCCAGGGCGCGATCGTCTTGATCGAGGGATCGAGCGCCGCGACGCCCAGCTCGAACCGGACCTGGTCGTTGCCCTTGCCGGTCGCGCCATGCGCCACCGCATCGGCGCCGGTGCGCTGCGCGATCTCGACCAGATGTTTCGAGATCAGCGGCCGCGCGATCGAGGTGCCGAGCAGGTAGAGCCCTTCGTATTGCGCATTGGCACGGAACATCGGGAAGACGAAATCGCGCACGAATTCCTCGCGCAGGTCGAGGATGTTAATGTTCTCTTCCTTGATGCCGAGCATCAGCGCCTTCTGCCGCGCGGGCTCCAGCTCTTCGCCCTGGCCGAGGTCGGCGGTGAAGGTCACCACCTCGCAGCCGTATTCGGTCTGCAGCCATTTCAGGATGATCGAGGTGTCGAGGCCGCCCGAATAGGCGAGGACGACTTTCTTGGGCGCGGACATGGAGAACCTCCGGATGTGGTTTTGGCGCGGGATAGTGCGTTTTGCCCTGCATCTCAAGGCCTGCAAGCATGCCTGGCGGTGCGGAATTGTTCCCGACACAAAGGGAATCGGCTTGCCTGCCCGAAGTTTGCGCGCCACAGCTGGCGCCATGACTCAGTTCGCCCTTTCCGCCCTCGCCGCCACCCGCGCCCTGCGCGCGCTGTTCGAGCCGACCCCGCTGCAGCGCAACGACTTCCTGTCGAAGCGCCATGGCGCCGAGATCTGGCTCAAGCGCGAGGATCTGACGCCGGTGCGCAGCTACAAGCTGCGCGGCGCCTTCACCGCGATGCGCAAGCTGCGCGAGCACGACCCCGAGGCGCGCCATTTCGTCTGTGCCTCGGCCGGCAACCACGCCCAGGGCATGGCCTTCGCCTGCCGTCACTTCGGCGTGAAGGGGACGATCTTCATGCCGGTGACGACGCCGCAGCAGAAGATCGACAAGACCCGCACCTTCGGCGGCGACGCGGTCGAGATCGTGCTGACGGGCGATTACTTCGACCAGACGCTGGCCGCCTCCAAGGCCTATTGCACCGATGTGCAGGCGCATTTCCTGGCCCCCTTCGACGATGCGGACGTGATCGAGGGGCAGGCCTCGGTCGGGGTGGAGATCCTCGACCAGCTCGGCCGGGCGCCCGATCTTGTGGTGCTGCCGGTGGGCGGCGGCGGGCTGGCGGCCGGGGTCACGGGCTATCTGCGCGCGACCGCGCCCGGCACCGATTTCCGCTTCGTCGAGCCCGCAGGCGGCGCCAGCCTGACCGCGGCCATCGCGGCGGGCGAGCCGGTGACGCTGAAACAGGTGAACAGCTTCGTCGACGGCGCCGCGGTGGCGCGGATCGGCGCGCTGCCCTTCGCTGCGCTCGACTGGGTCGTGCCCGAACAGATCCTGCGCGCGCCCGAGGACCGGATCTGCGTCACCATGCTCGAGATGCTGAACGTCGAGGGGATCGTGCTTGAGCCCGCCGGCGCGCTTGCCGTCGACGCCCTGCCCGAGCTCGGCCCCGAGATCCGCGGCAAGACCGTGGTCTGCGTCACCTCAGGCGGCAATTTCGACTTCGAGCGGCTGCCCGAGGTGAAGGAGCGCGCGCAACGATTCTCCGGGTTGAAGAAGTATTTCATCCTGCGCATGCCGCAGCGCCCCGGCGCGCTGAAGGAATTCCTGCAAATGCTGGGACCGGACGACGACATCGCCCGCTTCGAGTATCTGAAGAAATCGGCGCGCAACTTCGGCTCGGTGCTGATCGGGATCGAGACGAAACAGGCGGGTGCCTTTGCCGCGCTGACCGATCAGCTCGATGCGGCGGGCTTCACCTATCGCGACATCACCGACGACGAGGCACTGGCGGAATTCCTGATCTGAGCCTCAGGCCGCCGACAGGAATTCCGCCGCGCGCGCCATGAAGGCCTGTTTCGAGCGGGCATAGCTCGCCCGCACGGCGGCGGGATCGACGCTCGCCTCCTGCCCGGCGACGCACCGCCGCTCGCCGTCCTGGCATAGCGCGCCGAATTCGCGAAAGCCGAGATTCCAGGCCGAACCCTTGAGAAAATGCAGCTCATCCTCGAGCTGCCCCGGGGTCTGACCAAGCCGGGCCAGCGTCGTTTCAACCTCGTCGAGAAACAGATCGACCACCTCGGCAAATTCCTCCGCGCCGACTTCCGCCCGAAGTTCCGTCACCCGGTCCCAGTCAATCATCTCGCGCGCCTCCTCGGGTTGACCTCTCGCGCCGAGGCTAGGCGGCAATGCTTGCGGAAGGCTTAACCAGGCCGATTCACCTGATCTTAAGCCGGCCGCCGGACAATTTGGCGGATGCAGATGGCCCTTGCCGAGAGTTCGAGTCAGACGATGCTGCCCCAGCGCAGGTCCGCGCAAGACGCGGCCACCTTCCGCACGCCCCGCCGAGTTCTGGTTGTCGACGACAGCCGGATGCAGCGCCGCATCCTCTCGGCGCAGCTCACCCGCGCCGGCTACGAGGTGATCGAGGCCGGCTCGGCCGAGGAGGCGATTGCGATCTGCGCCGAGATCGAGCCCGACATCGTCCTCTCCGACTGGATGATGACCGGCATGACCGGCATCGAATTCTGCCGCATCTTCCGCGGGATGGACCGCTCGGGCTATGGCTATTTCGTGCTGCTGACCTCGAAGAACGACAAGAACGATATCAGCTACGGGCTGGAAAGCGGCGCCGATGACTACCTGCCGAAACCGGTGAACGGGATGGAGCTGCGGGCGCGCCTCGCGGCGGGCGAACGGATCCTGACGATGGAGCGGGAGCTGCAGGAGAAGAACCGGATGCTCTCCTCCACCCTGCGCGAGTTGCAGGGGCTCTATGATTCGGTCGATCGCGACCTGACCGAGGCGTGCAAACTGCAGCAGAGCCTGGTGAAGGAGCGCTACCGTTCCTTCGGTTCGGCGCAGGTGTCGCTGATGCTGCACCCCTCGGGCCATGTCGGCGGCGATCTCGTCGGCTTCTTCCCGATCAACGCGCGCCGCCTCGGCCTTTACGGCATCGACGTCTCGGGCCATGGCATCACCTCGGCGCTGATGACGGCGCGGCTCTCGGGCTATCTCTCCGGCTCCTCGCCCGATCAGAACATCGCCCTGATCCAGACCGAATACGGCATCTACGACGCCCGCGACCCGGCCGAGCTTGCCGCCTTCCTGAACGCGCTGGTGCTGCAGGAGATGTCGACAGACAGCTACTTCACCCTGATCTATGCCGATGTCGACCTGGTCTCGGGCCGGGTGGCGCTGGTGCAGGCGGGCCACCCCTACCCGGCGGTGCAGCGCAAGAGCGGCGAGATCGAATTCCTCGGCACCGGCGGCATGCCGATCGGGCTGATCGACGACGCCGAATACGAGACCATCACCACCCAGCTCGCCCCCGGCGACCGGCTGCTGCTCGCCTCGGATGGCATCACCGAAGCCTCGAGCCAGCATGGCCTGCTGCTCGCCGAGGACGGGCTCGCCCGGATCATGCGCAGCTGTGCCAGCCTGCGCGGCCCCGCCTTCCTTGACGCCTTCTATGCGGATCTCGAGAAATTCACCGGCGGACAGCTGAGCGATGACGTCTCGGCCATCCTGTTCGAGTTCGACGGCGCCAAGCAGAACGCCGACTAGCGCGCCGCGCCTTGCAGAACCTGCGCCAGGAAATGCCGGTCGCCTTCGCTGGCAAGCAGGTCGATCGCAGCCTCGGGCGCGGCCCAGACGGCGCTGTGGCCCGGCTCGCTCGGCGGGCCGCGGCGCAGCACCGGGCGGGCCAGGTACACGGTGCAGATCTTCTCGGCCCAGCGGTCATATTCGGGCATGTAGGTGAAGCGGCGATAGGCGCCGAGCCGCCGTGCGGCACCGATCGACCAGCCGGTCTCCTCGAACACCTCGCGGTGCAGCGCCTGCAGCGCGCCCTCGCCCGGGTCGATGCCGCCGCCCGGCAGCTGGAACTCGGGATGTGGCCGCGACTGATGGGTGATCAGCACCCGGCCCGCGCGCATCAGCACCGCATAGGCCCCCGGCCGTGGCCGATAGGTCTGCCCCCGCACGATCGCCTCTCCGAACCGCCGCATCCTGCCCTCCTGTGCTGCGCCCCCTTGGTCGAAAGGTTGCCGCGCCTATATAGGCAGGGTATGGCAGCCCAAGGGCTGAACGAAAACCCCCGGGAAATACATGACCACGCTTTCGCAAATCGCATGGGACGATACCGTCCTGCCGTTCCAGCTCGACCGTTCCGACGTGCGCGGCCGCATCGCGCGCCTTGACGGCGTTCTGGAGCAGGTGCTCGCACAGCACAATTACCCGCCGATGGTCGAGGCCCTGGTGGCCGAGGTCGCGCTGCTCACCGCGCTGATCGGCCAGACCATCAAGCTGCGCTGGAAACTCTCGATCCAGGTGCGCGGCAACGGCCCGATCCGCATCCTCGCCACCGATTACTATGGCCCCGGCGAAAATGGCGAACCCGCCCGCATCCGCGGTTGGGCGAGCTTCGATGCCGACCGGCTCGACCCCGACGCGCCGCCCTTCGCGCAGATCGGCGAGGGCTATTTCGCCATCCTGATCGACCAGGGCGAGGGCACGCTGCCCTATCAGGGCATCACGCCCCTCGACGGCGGCTCGCTGACCGCCTGCGCCGAGACCTATTTCGCGCAGTCCGAACAGCTGCCCACGCGGTTCGAACTGGCCTATGGCCGCTCGATCCTGCCCGGTCAAGGCGAGCGCTGGCGGGCGGGCGGCGTGATGCTGCAGATGATGCCCGCCGTTGCCGGCGTGGCGCGCGAGGGGTCGGGGGAGGGTGGGCTTCTGCGCCACACCGACATCCTTGCCGGCGAGGAGGACGAGAACTGGGTCCGCGCCAACGTGCTGCTCGACACCGTCGAGGACATGGAGCTGATCGGCCCGGGCGTCGAACTGACCGGCCTGCTGGTGCGGCTGTTCCACGAGGAAGTGCCGCGCGTCTTCGATCCGCAGCGGGTGGAGTTCGGCTGCACCTGCTCGGCCGAGCGGGTGCGCGACAGCCTGGCGATCTATTCCGCCAAGGACATCGGCCACATGACCACCGAAGACGGCAAGGTCACCGCCGATTGCCAGTTCTGCGGCGCACATTACGAGTTCGACCCCGCCTCGCTCGGCTTCGAGGCGACGGTGAACCCCGACGGCACGCCGAAGGCGGCTGCCGATGAGTGACCCTTTCGCCCCGGTTCTGGCCGCCCTGGCCCGTCCGGGGCGGCCCTCCTCGGATTACGACCTGAACCCGGACGTCGTCCTGCCCGAGGGGCGCAAGCTGCGCCCGGCGGGGGTTCTGGTGGCGCTCGAGGAACACGAGGCGGGGCTGCGGCTGTGGCTGACGAAGCGCAGCTCGCATCTGCGCCACCACCCCGGCCAGATCGCCTTTCCGGGCGGCAAGGTCGAAAGCGGCGATCCGAGCGCGGCGATGGCCGCGCTGCGCGAGGCGCGCGAGGAAATCGCCCTGCCCCCCGAGAATGTCGAGATCCTCGGCACGCTCGATCCGCACGAGACCGTGACCGGCTTTCTCGTCACCCCGGTGATCGCCCGCGTCGCCCGCCCCTTCGTGCCGCAGGCCGAACCCGGCGAGGTCGAGGAGATCTTCACCGTGCCCTTCGCCCATGTCGCGAACCCTGCGCACTTCCGCATCGAGAAGCGGCGCTGGCGCGGCACCTGGCGCAGCTATTACGTCGCGCCCTTCGGCCCCTATTACATCTGGGGGGCAACCGCGCGGATCCTGCGCGCGCTGAGCGACCGGATGGCGCCATGAGGCTGACCGGCGCCTGGATCGAGGCCGCGCATGTGCAGCGGGTTCTGGCGCTGCTCGAGGCGGGCGGGCATCTGGCCTTCCTGGTCGGCGGCTGCGTGCGCAATGCCGCCCTGGGCACCGCGGTCTCGGACATCGACATTTCCACCGATGCGCGGCCCGAGCGGGTCGTGGCGCTGGCCGAGGCCGCCGGGCTGCGCGCCGTGCCGACCGGGATCGAGCATGGCACGGTCACCGTGATCGCCGATCACGAGCCGCACGAGATCACCACCTTCCGCCGTGACATCGAGACCTTCGGCCGCCACGCCACCGTCGCCTTCTCGACCCGGATCGAGGAGGACGCGGCGCGGCGCGACTTCACGATGAACGCGCTTTACGCCCGCGCCGACGGCACCGTGCTCGACCCGCTGGGCGAGGGGCTGGCCGATCTGGCCGCGCGCCGGCTGCGCTTCGTCGGCGAACCCACGCAGCGCATCCGCGAGGATTACCTGCGCATCCTGCGCTTCTTCCGCTTCACCGCCTGGTATGGCGCGCCCGAAGAGGGCTTCGATGCCGAAGGGCTGGCCGCCTGCGCGATGCTCGCCGAGGGAATCGAGCGGCTGTCGCGCGAGCGGGTCGGCCACGAGATGCGCAAGCTTCTGGGCGCCCCAGACCCCGCGCCCGCCATCGCCGCGATGGCCACGACCGGCATCCTGCCGCATGTGCTGCCCGGCGCCGATCCGGCGGGGCTTGCGCCGCTTGTTCACCTCGAGGCCGGGCTGCCCGCCGACCCGATCCGCCGGCTGGCGGTGCTGGGCGGCACCGATCCTGCCGAGCGGCTGCGGCTGTCGAAGCCCGAGGCGCGGCGGCTCGAACGGCTGCGCGAGGGCGCGCTCTCGGGCGCGGGGCCGGCGGTTCTGGGCTATCGGCTGGGCGCGCGCGACGGGCTCGATGCGGTGCTGATCCAGGCCGCGCTGACCGGCATGCCGCCCGCGGAAACCAGCAGGAACAGGGTCGAATTCGGTGCGGCGCAACGCTTCCCGGTGCAGGCCGCCGACCTGATGCCCGCACTTCAGGGCGCGGCGCTTGGCGCCCGTCTGAAGGAGCTCGAGGCGCGCTGGATCGCCTCGGGCTTTGCCCTCGACCGCGCCGCCCTTCTGGGCTGAGCCCTTTCCCCCGGCCGCCCCGCCCCTATATTCGGCGGGCAGAAAGGGTTTTCGATGATCGACGCATTCCGCCCCGCCGAGGGGCCGCCGCCGCAGCGCCTTGGCGCCTTCTTCCGCTGGTGCCTGCGCGGGGCCTGGCCCGCGATCTGGGTCTCGGGCTTCTTCTCGGCCGCCGCCGGCACGATGGAGGTCGCCGCCGCTTGGCTGCTGGGCCTGGTCATCGACAGCGCCACCGGCACCCCGGGGCCGAGCTACCTGCAAGACAACTGGGCGCTGCTGCTGGCCTTTCCGCTGTTCTATCTGGTGATCCGGCCGGCGGCCTTCGGGCTCTCCACCTGGTCGTCGAACATGCTGATCGGGCCGAATGTTCTGCCGCTCGTGCTGTCGCGGCTGCACCGCTGGACGATGGGTCAGGCGGTCACCTTCTTCGACAACGACTTTGCCGGCCGCATCGCGCAAAAGCAGATGCAGACCGCCCGCGCCGTCACCGACACCGTGTCCGAGGTGATCGGCACGGTGTTCTTCGCGCTGGCCTCGATCGTCGGCTCGGTGGTGCTGCTGGCCGGCATCGACGGCTGGGGCGCACTCGCGCTCGCGCTCTGGCTGGTGGCCTATCTGGCGCTGATCCGCAGCTTCCTGCCGCATGTGCGCGGCCGGTCGAAGGCGCGGGCCTCGGCCCGGGCGATGGTCACCGGGCAGGTCGTCGACACCATCACCAACATCAAGACGGTGAAGCTCTTCGCCCATGCCGAGCACGAGGACCGCGCCGCGCTTGGCGCGATGGAGACCTTCCGCGACCGCGCCCGCGACTTCGGCGTCACCAGCACCTGGTATCGGCTGTCGCAGATCACCTTCTCGGGGCTGTTGCCGATCCTGCTCGTCGGCGGTGCCATCCTGATGTGGCAAAAGGGCGCCGCGACCCCCGGCGACATCGCTGCGGCCGGCGCCATCGCCATCCGCATCGCGCAGATGTCGGGCTGGGTGTCGCAGGCGCTGATGGCGATGTGGGGCAATGTCGGCGAGGTCGAGGACGGCATGCGCACCCTGACCCCGGCGCATGAGCTGACCGACGCCCCCGGCGCGCTGACGCTGGACCGGGTGCGCGGCGAGATCGTCTTCGACCACGTCTCCTTCGCCTATGGCCGGCAGGCGGGCGGGCTCGATGACGTCACCCTGACCATCCGCCCGGGCGAGCGCATCGGCATCGTCGGCGCCTCGGGGGCGGGGAAATCGACCCTCGTCGCGCTGCTGTTGCGGCTTTACGACACCGAGAAGGGCGCGGTGCGCGTCGACGGCCACGACCTGCGCGAAGTGACGCAGGAATCCCTGCGCCGGCAGGTCGGCATGGTCACGCAGGAGACCGCGATGTTCAACCGCTCGGCGCGCGAGAACATCCTTTACGGCCGCCCCGACGCGACCGAGGCCGAGATGATCGCCGCCGCGAAGGCCGCCGAGGCCGACGAGTTCATCCGCGGCCTGGTCGATTTCCAGGGCAACCGCGGCTATGACGCGGCGCTTGGCGAGCGTGGCGTGCGGCTCTCGGGCGGACAGCGGCAGCGCATCGCGCTCGCCCGCGCCTTCCTCAAGAACGCGCCGATCCTGGTGCTGGACGAGGCGACCTCGGCACTCGACAGCGAGGTCGAGGCGCAGATCCAGGAGGCGCTGACCCGGGTGATGGAGGGCAAGACCGTGCTTGCCATCGCGCACCGGCTGTCGACCATCGCCGAGATGGACCGCATCGTCGTGCTCGACCGCGGCCGCATCGTCGAACAGGGCAGCCATGCCCAGCTGCTGGTGGCGCAGGGGCTCTATGCCCGCTACTGGAGCCGGCAATCGGGCGGCTTCCTCGGCACCGAGGAGGACACGGCCGGGGAGGAGGCCGCGCAATAGCGATGGCGCGGCGGGCCCGGCTTTGCTACTTCCCGCGCAAAGGAGCCCCGCCATGACGCTGACCATCGATCGCCTTTCGCTGCACGCAGACGGGGTTGCCCGCGGCCCCGAGGGCACCGTGCATGTCGCCATGGTCCTGCCCGGCGAGGAGGTCGAGGGCGAGGTCGAGGCCGGCCGCATCGCCGCGCCGCGCATCCTCACCCCCTCGGCCGACCGGGTGAAGCCGCCCTGCCCGCATTATCGCGCCTGCGGCGGCTGCGTGCTGCAGCATGGCTCGGACGGGTTCGTCGCCGGCTGGAAGGCCTCGGTGGTGCTGAATGCGCTCGCACAGCGCGGCATCGAGGCGACGGTCGCCCGGGTCGAGACCTCGCCCGAATTCTCGCGCCGCCGCGCCACGCTTGCGGGCCGGCGCACGAAGAAGGGCACGCTTGTGGGCTTTCACGCCCGCGCCTCGGACACGCTGGTCGAGGTGCCCGGCTGCCGCATCCTGCGCCCCGAACTGCTGGCGATGGTGCCCGCGCTGCACGAGGCCACCGCGCTTGGCGCCTCGCGCAAGGGCGAGATCGCCTTCGCCCTGACCCTGAGCGAGGCCGGGGTCGAGATCGCCGCGAAGGGCGGCAAGGAGATCGACCCGCAGCTCTTCGAGGCGCTCGCGGACCTTGCCCGGCGCCACGACCTTGCCCGGCTGAGCTGGGGCGAGGAAACCGTCGCCGCCCGCCGCCCGGCGCAGCAGGTCTTCGGCCGCGCCCGCGTCACCCCGCCGCCCGGCGCCTTCCTGCAGGCAACCGCCGAGGGCGAGGCGGCGCTGGTGGGCTTCGTGCGGCAGGCCGTGGGCAAGGCCGCCCGCGTCGCCGATCTGTTTGCCGGCTGCGGCACCTTCGCCCTGCCGCTCGCCGAGACCGCCGAGGTCCACGCCGTCGAGGGCGAGGCGGCGATGCTCGCGGCACTCGATCGCGGCTGGCGCGAGGCACAGGGCCTCAAGCGTGTCACCCACGAGGCGCGCGACCTGTTCCGCCGGCCGCTGCTGCCCGACGAGATCGACCGCTTCGATGCGGTGGTGATCGACCCGCCCCGCGCCGGCGCCGAGGCCCAGATCGGCGAGATCGCCGCCTCGCGACTCGGCCGGCTGGTGCATGTCTCGTGCAACCCCGTCACCTTCGCGCGCGACGCCCGCCGTCTGCTGGATGCCGGTTTTTCGCTCGAAGACCTGATCGTTGTCGATCAATTCCGCTGGTCCGCGCATGTCGAGCTTGCCGCACGGTTCGAACGGCGCTAGGGGCTTCGCGCGATCCGAGAATTGTGCTAGGGTCAGCGAAAAATGAGCAGCAGATAACAGGCATGAACATGCACCGGCGCACGCTTCTTGCGGGACTTTCGACCGTTCCGTTCCTCTCCGCCTGTGGCGGGGATTCGAGCAAGTTTCAACGCTATTCCGGCCCGCCCGTGACCCAGGTCCAGGTGCACAAGGCCCAGCGGGAGATGTATCTGATCTCGGGCGACAAGGTCGTGCGCGACTACAAGGTCGCGCTTGGCGGCAACCCGGTCGGGCGCAAGCAGTTCGAGGGCGACGGCCGCACCCCCGAGGGGCTTTACTATATCAACCGCCGCAATCCGAATTCGGCCTATCACCTGTCGCTCGGCATTTCCTATCCGAACGATCAGGACCGCGTCTTCGCCGAATCGCTCGGCCGCAAGCCCGGTGGCGACATCTTCATCCATGGTCGCGCCGGCAAGGACGGCGGCCGCCAGGACTGGACCGCCGGTTGCGTCGCCGTGACCGACCCCGAGATCGAAGAGATCTACGCCATGGTCAACACCGGCACCCCGGTCTTCCTGATGCCCTGAGGGGCGGGCAGACCCCGGAAATGAAAAAGGGCCCCGCGGGGCCCTTTTTCATGCGCCGTCGGTGGCGGACCGGGCTCAGTTGTGCCCGGTCACCATGGTCCACCAGATCTTGCCCGACGGTTCCTGATACCAAGCAAAGCCCATCTCGGTCGCCGAAGGGTTCAGGATCACATCGCGGGTGTCGGCCAGGCTCATCCAGGCCGAGAGCGTCTCAGTCTCGGTCTCGTAGGTCTCCGAGATGTTCTCGCCCACCACCTCGCCGGTGAAGCCCTGTCGGCGCGCCCGGTCGAGCGGCGAGGAGCCATCCGAGCCCCAGTGCCACGGCCGGTTCTGCTGCGCCATGTCCTGTGAATGCGCTGCTGCCGCCGCCATCAGCTGCGGGTTCAGCGCGACGGGCGCGGTGCCGCGCGCGGCGCGCAGCGAGTTCACCGCCTCGAGCACACGACCGGGGATTTCCTTCCCGACCTTCGAGGTGATCTGGTACACCTGCGGCAAGGGCTTACCGTCAGGGCCGAGTTCGGGCCCCGAGGGCTGGCAGGCGGCCACTGCCATCACGGCAAGCAGCATCAGGGCTTTCACGCTGGTCATTCTCTGTCCCCTGGAATTTCAGCGCCGAGCCTTACACCGCGGGCCGAGGCCACGCAAACCCACAGTTGCGTGAAATCACCTAATGACGATGGTTTGATTTGCACCTGCGGCAAAGGCGCACTAATGCTGCGCGCGAAGCGGCCGCGGGACTCGGCCGCAAGCGGAGTTGACCCATGACCATCGCGCGCAAAACGCTTGATCGTCGCGCTTTCCTCGGCACTGCAGCGCTCGCCGGGGCAAGCCTTGCTGCCCCTGCCGTGTTCGCCCAGACGCCCGACGCCGGCCTCGAGAGCTTCGAGGAATCGGCGAACACCAACATGCGCCGCAACATCTCGAGCTTCCGCGAGCTCGACTGGCACGACTATTTCAGCAACACCACGAACGGCGCCATCCTCGTCGACACGGTCTCGCGGTGTCTGCATTTCTGGTCCGCCGACCAGTCGGTCTACAAGCTCTACCCGACCTCGGTTCCGGTCTCGGACGAGCTGACCCGCCGCGGCCGCACCGAGGTGATCCGCAAGGTCGAGGGCCCGACCTGGTCGCCCACCCCCTCGATGAAGCAGCGCAACCCCGACTGGCCGGATTTCGTGCCCGCGGGCCCGGACAATCCGCTTGGCACCCATGCGCTCTATCTCAGCTGGCAGTATTACCGCATCCACGGCACCCACGACACCCGCAAGATCGGACGCAAGTCGTCGAACGGCTGCATCGGTCTTTACAACCAGCACATCAAGGAACTCTACGGCCTGACCAAGGTCGGCACCCAGGTCGTGCTGATCTGACCCCACGCCGCAAGCCGGATGCGAAAGGGCCCCTCGGGGCCCTTTTTCATGGCCGGCTCAGCTGTAGGTGCGCTCGCGCAGGTCGACGCGCTGCAGCATCTCGTTGCAGGCCTTCACCAGCGCCGCCTCGGCATCCGACAGCCGCCGGCGCGGGTTGGTCAGCAGGTAGATGTTCACCAGCGGCAGCTCGTCATAGGGCGGCAGCTGGCGCAGCAGGCCCTGGCTGACGTCCGCCCGCGCCACATGCAGCGGCAGCGCGCCGATGCCGACATTCGACACGATCATCCGCCGCAGCTCCAGCAGGTTCGACGACACCCCGCTCCAGCGCGTGGAGATCTTGGCGCGCAGCCGCAGCCGGGTGACGGGCTCGAGCGCACCGCCCTCGACCTCGGTCTGGAACGACACCGCGCGCTCGTCCTCGAGTTCGGACAGGGTGATCTGCGGCTGATGGAACAGCCGGTGATGCGGGCCGCAGAACAGGCCGAAATATTCGCGATACAGCACCTGCGCCTGCAATTCGGGCGGAATCCGGTTCAGCAGGCAGATCCCGAGCGAAGCACGGTTCTGGCTGATCCGGCTGACGACATCGTCGCTTTCCGCCACGGTGATCGAGAAGGTGACCTTCGGCTGACGCTCGGTGAAGGCGCGCAACACCTCGTCGAAATGCTCGGACACCACATGCGAGGTGGTGGCGATGGCGATATGGCCGCGCAGCTCGGTGCTGCCGGTTTCGAGCAGCGAGGGCAGCTGCGACACCGCCCCGAAGATCGAGGAGCATTCGGCATAAAGCAGCTGCCCGGCGCGTGTCACCCTGAAATCATTTGGCTTTCGCACGATCAGCTGATGCCCCGCGCTGTCCTCGAGCCGCTTCAGCGCCGAGGAGATCGTGGGCTGTTTCAGCCCCAGGAAATCGGCCGCGCGGGAAATGCCGCGTTGCTCCACCACCACCATGAAGGTGCGCAGCAGGTTCCAGTCGAGGGTCCAGGGGAAACGCTGTTCGTAGGGCCTGACCATAGATCTTATCTATATTGAGAATTCTCATTACTTATTTGCGTAATACTGCGCGACGTGCAACCTCCATCACAGCGCGGCCCCGATGCCGCGGCGCAAAATCACCAAGAGTCGCCGCACCGACGGCGTCCCCCAACAGGAGAGTGCACGAAATGACCAGCCGCAGAAGTTTTCTCAAATCCGCCCTCGTTGCGGGCGTGGCGCTCGGCCTTGCAGGTCCGGCCGCGGCCGACGAGCTTGCCACGCTGAAGGACAAGGGCGTGCTGCGCATCGCCATGTCGGGCGCCTACCCGCCCTTCAACTTCGTCGACGACAGCAACCAGGTCGTCGGCTTCGACCCGGCGATCGGCGCCGAGATCGGCAAGCGCATGGGCCTGAAGGTCGAGATCGTCACCACCGCCTGGGACGGCATCATCGGCGGGCTGCTGGCGAACAAGTACGACGCCATCGTCGGGTCGATGTCGATCACCGACGAGCGCAAGCAGGTCGTCGATTTCGTCGGCCCCTATTACCGGATGCGCCGCGGCATCTTCGTCGCCAAGGACAGCAAGATCGCCACGCTCGACGACCTGAAGTCGGCGACGCTCGGCGCCACGCTGGGCGAGACGCACGAGCAATGGGCGCGCGAGGCGGGCTACAAGGTGCGCACCTACAAGGGCCTGCCCGAACTGCTGATGGAGCTCGAGCACGGCCGCGTCGACGCGATCGTGAACGACGACATCCCGGTGCTGCTGGCGATCCGCAGCCAGGATGCGCCGGTGCGCCAGCTCGAGGTCGAGCTGCCGGGCGTCGCCGACGAGGCCGGCATCGCCATCCGCAAGGGCAACCCCGAGCTGCACAAGGCGATGCAGGACGCGCTTGACGCGATGCAGGCCGACGGCACCTATCTGGCGATCGCGCAGAAATGGGTGGGCGGCGACATCCGCTGACGCCCGCCCCCGCCCGCATCGCCCGGCCCTTCGCGCCCGGGCGGTGCGCCGCGTCCGATCCCCCAAGCGACAGGTCCGCCCGTCATGGACACAGATCTCATCCTGAAGGTCACTCCCTTCTTCCTGCAGGCCGCCGTCATCACCGTCGAGCTCTCGGTGCTGACCGTGCTGATCGGGCTTGCCTGCGGCGCGCTCGGGGCTGCGGCGCGGCTCTCGCGTCACGCCGCCCTGCGCTTTCTCGGCGCCGCCTATGTCAGCGTGATCCGTGGCACGCCGGCGCTGATCCAGCTGTTCCTGCTCTATTTCGGCGGGCCGCAGATCGGCATTCAGCTCGACGCCTTCTCGGCCGGGGTGATCGGTCTCGGCATCAACATCGGCGCCTACATGACCGAGACGATGCGCGGCGCGATCGTCGCCGTCGATCACGGTCAGGCCGAAGCCGCCCGCACATTGGGCCTCTCGCGCGCACAGGCCTTCCGCAAGGTGGTGCTGCCACAGGCGCTGCGGCTGATGATCCGCCCGCTTGGCGTCAACATCAACGCACAGATCAAGGCCACCGCCCTCGTCTCGGCGATCTCGGTGATCGAGCTGACCTATACCGCGCAGCGCTATATCGGCTCGACCTACAAGCCGTTCGAGATGTTCCTGCTGGCGGGCGTGCTTTACCTCGCGATCATCACCGTGACCGGCAAGGTCATCGCCGCCCTCGACCGCCGGGTGCGCCTGCCATGAGCCGCGCCCGCCTTCTCCTTCAGCCGAAAGGTGCACGCCATGGGGCTTGATTTCTCCATCGTGCCGTCCTTCGCCGGGCCGCTGCTGCTCGGGGCGCTCTGGACGGTGCTGCTGACCGTTGTCTCGGCGGTGCTCAGCTTTCTGGGCGGCATCGCACTTGCTGTGATCGCGCTTTACGGGCCTTGGGCGATCCGCCTGCCCGCGCGGTTTATCGCCTGGCTCTTCATGGGCACGCCGCTGCTGCTGCAGCTGTTCCTGATCTATTTCGGCCTCGTGCAGATCGGCATCGACCTGCCCGCCTTCGTCGCCGGGGTGATCGGGCTGGGCCTGCATTACGCGGTCTACAATTCCGAGCTGATCCAGACCGCAATCCTTGCCGTCGACCGCGGCCAGATGGAGGCCGCCCGTACCCTTGGCCTGTCGCGGCCGCAGGCACTGGTGCGGGTCGTCGTACCGCAGGCGGTGCGCGCGGTGGTGCCGCCGATCGGCAACAACATGATCGCGCTGCTCAAGGACTCCGCCCTCGTCTCGGTGATCGGGGTGGCCGAGCTGACCCTTGCCGCGCAGCTCGCCATCGGCCGCACCTATCGCGCCTTCGAGTTCTACGCCGCGGCCGCGGTTCTCTACTACGTCATCAACCTCGGGATGGAAGCCGTCCTGCGCCGGATCGAACGGCGCATCCGGCTCTCCCGCTGAGAGATCGGAAGCGACATGACCCAGACCCCCTTCGTCGAAATCCGCCACGCGCAGAAATCTTATGGCACGCTCGAGGTGCTGCGCGACGTCAACCTGACGGTGAACCGCGGCGAGATCGTCGCGATCATCGGCCCCTCCGGCTCGGGCAAGTCGACGCTTCTGCGCGCGATCAACGATCTGGATCCGCTCAGCGCGGGCGAGGTGCTGCTGGAGGGGGTGCAGGTGAACAAGACCCTGCCGCCCCGCGCGTACGAGGCGCATATCAACGAGATGCGCCAGCACATCGGCATGGTGTTTCAGCACTTCAACCTGTTCCCGCATCTGACTGTGCGGCAGAACGTGACGATGGCGCCGAAGCTGCTGAAGCGGCTTGGCGAGGCCGAGGCGAACCGGCTGGCCGAGGAACAGCTCGCCCATGTCGGCATGCTGGAACGGATCGACTATTACCCCTCGCAGCTGTCGGGCGGGCAAAAGCAGCGCGTCGCGATCGCCCGGGCGCTGGCGATGAAACCCAAGCTGATGCTGTTCGACGAGGCGACCTCGGCGCTCGACCCCGAACTGGTCGAGGAGGTGAATCAGGTGATGAAGCGCCTCGCCGAGGAACACATGACGATGATCATCGTGACCCACGAGATGGATTTCGCCGCCTCGGTCTGCGACCGCGTGATCTTCATGGACGGCGGTGTCGTCGTCGAAGAGGGCCCGCCCTCGGTGGTCTTCAGGACCCCCACACAGGAGCGGACCCGAAACTTCCTGCGCAAATATCTCGAAGGTGCAAAATGACCGAGAGCCAGTCCCATCTGTTCTACCAGTCGCGCCAGCCGCGCCCCTTCCTCGACCACGGCGAGGGGATCTATCTCTTTGACGAGAGCGGCAAGCGCTACATCGACGGCTCGTCGGGGGCGATGGTGTCGAACATCGGGCATTCGAACCCGACGGTGCTCGCGAAGATGAAGGCGCAGATGGACCGCGCCACCTTCGGCTACCGGCTGCATTTCCGCACCCGCCCCTCCGAGGATCTGGCCGCGCGTCTGGCCGCGCGCATGCCCGCGGGGCTCGACCGGATCTTCTTCGTCTCGGGCGGCTCCGAGGCAGTGGAGACGGCCGAGAAGCTCGCCCGGCAATATGCCGTCACCCAGGGCCAGCACAGCCGCTGGAAGGTGATCTCGCGCAGCCCCGCCTATCACGGCGGCACGCTTGGCGCGCTGGCGCTGACCGGGGGCAAGCTGTTCGCCGGCCCCTTCGCGCCGATGTTCCGCGAGATGCCGCATGTGAAGGCGCCGCAGACCTATCTCGACCTCGACAACCTGACCGAGGAGGCGCGCGGCATCCGCTATGCCGAGATGCTGCGCGAGCGGATCGAGGCCGAGGGCCCCGAGACCGTGCTTGCCTTCATCATGGAGCCGGTGGGCGGCGCCTCGACCGGCGCGCTCGTCGCCCCCGACAGCTATTACACCCGGATCCGCGAGATCTGCGACGAATACGGCGTGATCCTGATCTATGACGAGGTGATGACCGGCGCCGGGCGCACCGGCACCTTCCTCGCCTGCGAGCACTGGGGCATCACCCCCGACATCGTGGCGATGTCGAAGGGGCTCGGCGCGGGCTATGCGCCGCTCGGTGCGGTGGCGGCACGCGCCGACATGGTCGAGGCGCTGCTCGATGCCGGCGGCTTCCTGCATGGTTTCACCTATGCCGGCAACCCGCTGGCCTGCGCCGCGGGGCTGGCCGTTCTCGACGAGATGGAAGAGCACGGGATCATCGAGCATGGCGCGCAGATGGGCGAGCTGCTGAAGGCCCGGCTCGAGGCGCTGATGGAGCGCTATCCCTTCATCGGTCATGTCCGCGGCAAGGGGCTGCTGCTGGCCTTCGAGATGGTCTCGGACCGCGCCACGATGGCGCCGCTGCCGAAGGAATGGAACGCCTACAGCGAGCTGGTGGAGCTCGCCTATGCGCGCGGGCTCATCATCTATTCGCGCCGCACCCGCGGCGGGGTCGAGGGCGACCATTTCCTCGTCTGCCCGCCGCTGATCATCACCGCGGCGCAGATCGACGAGCTGATGGCGATTCTGATCGACGCGCTCGATGCCTTCGCCGCGGCGCATGACCTGCCGGTGCAGCCGGAGGCCGCGGCGTGACCAGCCTTCCCGACAAGACCGCCTCGATCGAGGCGGCCATCGCCGCCGTCCCGGACGGCGCCACGATCATGGTGGGCGGCTTCGGCGTGCCCGGCACCCCCTTCACCCTGCTGCGCGAGCTGCTGCGGCAGGGGCAGACCGGGCTCACCCTGATCAAGAACGACGCCAACGAGACCGGCATGGGCCTTGATCACCTGATCGCCGCGGGCCGGGTGCGCAAGCTGATCGCCACCCATATCGGGCTGAACGCCCATGCCATCGCCGCGATGAACGAGGGCCGGCTGGAGGTCGAGTTCTGCGCGCAGGGCATTCTGGCCGAGCGCATCCGGGCGGGCGGCGCGGGCCTGCCCGCGATCCTGACCGACATCGGCCTCGACACCGAGCTTGCCGCCGGCAAGCAGCGCGTCGAGGTCGAGGGCCGCCCCCTGCTCGTCGAGACCGCGCTGCGTGCGGACGCGGCGCTGATCCACGCCGACCGCGCCGACCGTTTCGGCAACCTCGCCTATGTCGCCACGGCGCGGAACTTCAACCCGCTGATGGCGATGGCCGCGCGCCTCGTCATCGCCGAGACCGAGACGCTCCTGCCGCTCGGCGGGCTGCCCCCCGATGCGGTCGAGACCCCCGGCGTCTTCGTCGACCGGATCTGTCCGCTCACCGAGATCAGCGAGGAATACGGCGTTGTCAGACGATAAGACCCCCGACCCGCGCCGGCGCATGGTCGCCCGCGCCGCCCGCGAGATCGCACCGGGCATGGTGGTGAACCTCGGCATCGGCCTGCCCACCCAGGTGGTCGACCATCTGCCCGCGGGCTTCCCGGTCTGCCTGCACACCGAGAACGGCATGGCCGGCATCGGCCCGACACTGCCCGCGGCCGAGGCCGACCGCAACCTGATCGACGCCGGCGGCGCCTATGTCTCGCCGATCCCGGGCTCGGCCTATTTCGACAGCGCGGTGAGCTTTGCGCTGGTGCGCTCGGGTCGGCTCGACCTGACCATGCTCGGCGCCTTCGAGGTGGCCGAGACCGGCGATCTGGCGAACTGGAAGATCCCGGGGCGGTTCTCGCCGGGGGCGGGCGGGGCGATCGAGCTTGCGCAAAAGGCGCGGCGGGTGGTGGTGCTGACCACCCACACCGACCGCAAAGGCAACCCGAAGCTGTTGGCCCGCTGCACGCTGCCGCTGACCGCCACCGCGCACGTCGCGCGGATCTTCACCGATCTCGCGGTGGTCGACATCACCCCCGGGGGCTTCGCCCTGCGCGAACTGGCCCGCGGCATCACCGCGCGCGAGGTGCAGGAGGCGACCGGCGCCCCCCTCGCCCTGCCCGCAGGCGACATCCCGACATTCTGAGGCAAGAGAGCATGGACCCCGACCTTTCCACCCGCATCCTCTCGGCGGTCGACACGCTCTTCGAGCGCGAGATCGACTTCCTGTGCGAACTGACCGCGCATCCCTCGACCCGCGGCAACGAGCAGAGCGCGCAGGCCTTCATGGCAGACGAGATGGTGGCGCGCGGCCTTGCCGTCGACCATTGGCAGATCTCGCTCGACGAGATCCGCGACCAGCCCGGCTTCTCGCCCGTCCTCACCCCCTATGAGGACGCCTGGAACGTCGTCGGCAGCCACCGCAGCCGCAGCCGCAAGGGCCGCTCGCTGATCCTGAACGGCCATGTCGACGTGGTGCCGGCAGGCCCCGAGGAGATGTGGAGCACCCCGCCCTTCGCGCCCCGCGTCGAGGACGGCTGGCTTTACGGCCGCGGCGCAGGCGACATGAAGGCCGGGCTCGCCTCGAACCTCTTCGCGCTGGATGCGCTGCGCGCGCTCGGGCTGCAGCCGGCGGCCGATGTCTTCGTGCAATCGGTGGTCGAGGAGGAATGCACCGGCAACGGCGCCCTTGCCTGTCTGGTGCGCGGCTATCGCGCCGATGCGGCGCTGATCCCCGAACCCTTCGAGGAAAGCCTGGTCACCGCGCAGCTCGGGGTGATCTGGTGTCAGGTGCATCTGCGCGGTCTGCCGACCCATGTCGCCTATGCCGGCAGCGGCGCGAATGCGATCGAGGCGGCCTTCCCGCTGATCGAGGCCTTGCACGGGCTCGAGGCGCGCTGGAACGCCCCGGCCTGCCGCCATCCCGATTTCGCCCATGCGCATCACCCGGTGAACCTGAACATCGGCCGCATCACCGGCGGCGACTGGCCGAGCTCGGTGCCGGCCTGGTGCGTCTTCGACCTGCGCATCGCGGTCTATCCGGGGCAGGATCTGGCCACCGCCCGCGCCGAGATCGAGGCGGTGATCCGCGACGCCGCCCGCGCCAATCCCTTCCTGCGCGACGCCCTGCCCGAGCTCGTCTATCACGGCTTCATGGCCGAGGGGTATGCGCTCTCGGACGACGGTTCGGCCAAGGCCCGCGCCGCGATCGACACGATCGACCGCGCGCATCTGGGCGCCACCGGCGAGGCACTGCCGCGCCGCGCCATCACCGCCACCACCGACGCGCGCTTCTTCGGCCTCTATGCCGACACCCCGGCCATCGTCTATGGCCCCCGCGCCGAGGCGATCCATGGCTTCGACGAGCGCGTCGAGCTGGAAAGCCTCCGCCGCGTCACCCGCTCCACCGCCCTTTTCATCGCCGACTGGTGCGGCGTCGAACCCATCTGAGGACCCGAAGAATGCGCGAAGCCGTCATCGTCTCCACCGCCCGCACGCCGATCGGCAAGGCCTATCGCGGCGCCTTCAACGACCTCGAGGGGCCGGCGCTGGCCGCCCATGCGATCCGCGCCGCGGTCACGCGCGCGGGCCTCGAGGGCGGCGAGATCGAGGAGGCCATCCTCGGCTCGGCCCTGACCCAGGGCAGCACCGGGGTGAACGTCGCGCGCCATGCGGTGCTGGCCGCGGGCCTGCCCGACACGGTGGCCGCGGCGACCGTCGACCGGCAATGCGCCTCGGGGCTGAACGCGATCGCCGCGGCCGCGCACATGATCGCGGCCGAGGGGGTCGAGGTGGCGCTGGCCGGCGGGCTCGACAGCATCTCGCTGGTGCAGAACGCAAACTGGAACGGCACCCGCTACCGCTGCCCGGGGGTGCCAGACAGCTATTACATGACGATGATCGAGACCGCCGAGGTGGTCGCGCAGCGCTGCGGCGTCAGCCGCGCGGCGCAGGATGCCTATGCGCTGCAAAGCCAGGTGCGCACTGCCGCGGCCCAGGCCGCGGGCCGGTTCGCGGCCGAGATCGTGCCGGTCGAGGCCCTGCGCCGCGTCACCGACAAGGCGAGCGGCGAGACCCGGAGCGAGCCGGTGCGGCTCGAACAGGACGAGTGCAACCGCCCCGGCACCACGGCCGAGGGGCTGGCGGCGCTGGCCCCGGTGCTGGGCGCCGGGGGCTGCGTCACCGCCGGCAATGCGAGCCAGCTTTCCGACGGCGCCTCGGCCTGCGTGCTGATGTCGGCGGCCGAGGCGGCGCGGCGCGGGCTGAGCCCGCTGGGCGCGCTGCGCGGCTTTGCGGTGGCGGGCTGCGCACCCGAGGAGATGGGCCTTGGCCCGCTGCGCGCGATCCCGCGGCTTCTCGACCGCGCCGGGCTTCGCGTCGCGGACATCGACCTGTGGGAGATCAACGAGGCCTTCGCGGCGCAGCTTCTGCCCTGCCGCGACCGGCTCGGCATTCCCGACGAACGGCTGAACGTGAACGGCGGCGCGATCGCGATCGGCCATCCCTATGGCATGTCGGGCGCCCGCATGGCGGGGCACCTGCTGATCGAGGGCCACCGCCGCGGTGCGCGCCTTGGCGTCGTGTCGATGTGCATCGGCGGCGGTCAGGGCGCGGCGGGTCTGTTCGAGATCTTCTGAGCGGTCAGTCGATCCAGCCGGCGAGGTTTTCCTCGACCACTTCCATCAGCGCACGCACATGCGGTTCGTCGTCGTTGAGGCAGGGGATGTAGGTGAAACTCTCGCCGCCCGCATGCACGAAGGCCTCGCGGATCTCGCCGTTGATCTCCTCGAGCGTCTCGATGCAATCGGCCGAGAAGGCCGGCGAGATCACCGCGATGTTCTTCTTGCCGGCCTTCGCAAGCTCGGCCACATGCTCGACGGTATAGGGCTTGAGCCATTCCTCGCGGCCGAAAACCGACTGGAAGGTGGTGTCGATATCGCCCTTCTGCCAGCCAAGCCGTTCCCGCAGCAGGCGCGAGGTCTTCTGGCACTGGCAATGGTAGGGGTCGCCTTCCATCAGATAGCGCTTGGGCATGCCGTGATACGACGCCACCAGCACGTCGGGGCGGGCGGGCAGCGTGGCATAGACCCGCTCGACCGACTGCGCGAGCGCGTCGATATAGCTCGGCCGGTCGAAATATTCCGGCACGGTGCGGGCGGCGGGCGCGCGCTTTTGCGTCATCAGCGCGCGGAAGAAAGCGTCGTTCGCGGTGGCGCTCGTGGCGCCCGCGTACTGCGGGTAGAGCGGGAAGAACAGGATCTTCTCGCAGCCCGCCTGCACCATCCGCTCGACCACCGAGGCGGTCGAGGGATTGCCGTAACGCATGCAGAAATCGACCATCACGCCGGCGCCGAACCGCGCCTCGATCGCCTCGCGCAGCTTCGCCACCTGGTTTTTGGTGATCGTCATCAGCGGGCTTTCATTCGCCTCGGTGTTCCAGATCGAGCGGTAATTCGCCCCCGAGGTGAAGGGCCGCTTGGTCAGGATGATCAGTTGCAGAAGCGGCTGCCATTTCCACGAGGCGATGTCGATCACCCGCTTGTCGGAGAGGAATTCGTTCAGATAGCGCCGCATCGACCAGTAGTCGGTCGCATCCGGCGTGCCGAGATTGGCAAAGAGCACCCCGATCTTCGCTTGCGGCACCGGCGGGTGGTCTGCGGGGGCGTGGGCAAGGCGCGGGTTCGGGTCGATCTTCATCTCATGTCCTGTCGCTTCGGGAACCACCCCCGACTTATCGCGTTTTCCCCCCGGGTCAATGCGACCGTTGCAATCAGGACAAGATGACCTAGGCTTAACCCATGACTTCCGACAGACCCTTTTCCGCAAGCGCCCCGCCCGCGCCCGATTTCGCGCGCGCCTCCCTCTTCCTCGACTTCGACGGCACCCTCGTCGGCATCGCACCGCGCCCGGATGCGGTGGTGGTGCCCCCGGGCCTCGCCACGCATCTGCGCCGGCTTTCCGACGCGCTCGAGGGCGCGCTCGCCATCGTCTCGGGCCGGTCCCTGCCCGAGCTTGCCCGTTTTCTCGACGGCTTCGACGGGCTCCTCGTCGGCAGCCACGGCGCCGAGGCGCGGGGGATGGCACCGCCCCTCGCCCATGCCCCCGAGGGCATCGGCGCGGTGCAGGCGGCGCTGTCGGCCTTTGCTGCGCGCGAGGGCCTGCTCTACGAGCCGAAGACGCTGGGCGGGGCAGTGCATTTCCGCGACCGGCCCGCAGCCGGGGCCGCGGTGGCGGCCTTTGTCGACACGCTCGCCGCGGCAAGCCCCGGCTTTGCCGTGCAACCCGCGAAGATGGCTTTCGAGCTGAAACCCGCAGGCGCCTCGAAGGACAGGGCGCTGACCGCGCTGAGCGCCCTTCCGGCCTTTGCCGGCCGCGCGCCGGTGTTTCTGGGCGACGATGCCACCGACGAGCCGGCACTCGCCTGGGCGGGCACGCAGGGCGGTTTCGGCATCAAGGTCGGCCCCGGCGACAGCGCCGCGCGCTACCGGCTGCCCGACCCGCAGGCGGTAGCGCGCTGGCTGGGGATGGAGGGCTGAGATGGGACGTCTGATCTGCCTCTCGAACCGCCTGCCGCTTGGCCCCACCCCCTCGGGCGGGCTGGTCGTCGCACTGGCCGATGCGCTGGCCGAACGCGGCGGCGTCTGGATCGGCAGCTCGGGCGAGCTGTCCGAGACGCCCGAGACCCGCTTCACCGAGATCGAGGGCGGCCCGTTCCGCCGCCTGGCCTTCGACCTCAGCCCCGAGGAGCAGGCAAGCTATTACCACGGCTATTCGAATTCGGTGCTCTGGCCGCTGTTTCACGGCCGCACCGACCTGCTCGACATCCGCGGCGAGTACCTGACCGGCTACAAGGAGGTGAACCGGCGCCTTGCCAAGATGCTGCTCGAGGTGCTGGAGCCCGACGACCGGATCTGGGTGCATGACTTCCACCTGCTGCCGCTCGCCCATGACCTGCGCGTGCTCGGCGCCGAGAACCGGATGGGGTTCTTCCTGCACACGCCCTTTCCGACGCCGCTTGCCCTTCAGGCGCTGCCGAACGGGCCCGAGCTGTGCACATGGCTCGCGCATTACGAACTGGTCGGCCTGCAGGCCGAGCGCGACGTGCGCAACTGCATGGATGCGATGGTGCAGATCGGCGGCGCGACCGAGCTGGCCGGCGGCTTCATCCATCTGGCGCCGCGACAGGTGCGCATCGCCGCCTTCCCGGTCGCCATCGACGCGGCCGAGTTCCGCACCCTCGCCGAGGAACAGGTGACGCAGCTGCCCGAGGGGCTGGTGAAGCCGAACCGACGGCTGATGATCGGCGTCGACCGGCTGGATTACACCAAGGGCGTGCCGCAGCGTTTCCGCGCCTTTGGCGAGTTCCTCGACCGGCACGAGGAATGGCACCGCCACGTCTCGCTGATCCAGATCTCGCCGCCGACGCGCGAGGGGGTGACGGCCTATGACGACATCCGTCAGGAGACCGAGCACCTCTCGGGCCAGATCAACGGCACCTTCGCCGACATCACCTGGGCACCGATCCGCTTCATCAACCGCCCCGTCCCGCGCGAGGTGCTGGCCGGGCTCTACCGCGCCGCCGACATCGCGCTGGTGACGCCGTTGATGGACGGGATGAACCTCGTGGCGAAGGAATTCGTCGCCGCGCAGGACCCCGACGACCCCGGCGTGCTGATCCTGAGCCAGTTCGCCGGCGCCTCCGAGCAGCTGGTCGACGCGCTTACCGTGAACCCGCATGACCCCGAGCAGATGGCGACGGCGATGATGACCGCGCTCGCCATGCCGCTGTCCGAACGCCGGCGGCGGCACGCGGGGATGATGCAGCTCCTTCTGAAGAAGGATGTGCACTGGTGGTCGAAGGGCTTCCTGACCGCGCTTGGCTAGCGCCCGGCCTTGTCGCCTGCCGGCAGCTCGAAAGTGCCCAGCACCTCGGCCAGCCGATGCGCGGCCGAGCCGGGGCGCAGCGGCTTCTGCTGGCTTTCATGCGGCTTCCAGCCGGTCAGCCAGACCATGTCGAAGGTCGCCCGCACCCGGCCATCGGGCTCGGCGAAATTCTCGGCATAATGGCGCAGTGCCTCACCGATCACCGCGCGGCGGGTGAAATGGCGCGGCCGCGCGGTCAGCGCATTCGTCTCGCCCATGGCGCGCAGGTCGGTCAGCAGCCGCAGCGGGTCGGGATAGGTGACCTTGCGGATCACGCTGTCGGCGACCGGCAGTGCGAGCCCCGCGCGCTGGATCAGCGCGCCGAGATCGCGGATCTCGCCCATCGGCAGCACCCGCGGGCTGAGCCCGCCGGTGACGGCGATCTCGGCCTCGCCCAGTGCGGCGCGCAACTCGGTCAGGGTCTGGCCGCCGAACATCACCGCGATGAACAGCCCGTCGGGCCGCAGTGCGCGCGCCGCCTGCACCATCTGCCCGACGATGTCGTTCGACCAGTGCAGGCATAGCGCGTGCACCACAAGGTCATGCGCGCCGGGGTCGAGGCTCAGCACCTCGTCATCGGCGACGACC
The DNA here is from genome assembly GCF_004022265.1 of Paenirhodobacter ferrireducens. GTDB lineage: Bacteria > Pseudomonadota > Alphaproteobacteria > Rhodobacterales > Rhodobacteraceae > Rhodobacter > Rhodobacter ferrireducens. Next base: position 107,450 of record NZ_SAVB01000010.1, on the reverse strand, counting down.
TTTGCCCCGGGCAGCACGGCGCGCCAGGGATCCGGGAAATTCGTCACCAGAGCCGGGTCCGTAAACGTTCTGTTAACCTCGAGCAGCCTCTCCTGAAGTTCGGCGGCGGCATCCTCGTGCAGGAACAGCGCGGGCTCTGCGGCGGCGCGGCGGCGGTGGCGCGTCAGCGCGTCTCGATCGGTCAGGGGGAGCGGCGTGGTCATGATGGGGCCGGAGATTACGGCGATCCGCGAACGGATGCCAGCGGCGATCCGCGCCGCTGCGCTGCAACTGCTGCATGTCGTTCTGCCGCCGCGCTGCATTGCCTGCGGTGCGGCGGTGGCCACGGACTTCGGCCTGTGCGGCCCCTGCTGGAGCGAGACCGGCTTCATCACCGGGCTGGCCTGCGACGCCTGCGGCGCGCCGCTGCCGGGCGAGGCCGAGGGGCAGGTCCAGTGCGACGACTGCCTTGCCACCCCGCGCCCCTGGGCGCAGGGGCGCGCGGCACTGCGCTACGCCGGCACCGGGCGGCAGCTGGTGCTGGCGCTGAAACACGGCGACCGGCTTGACCTGGCGCGCCCGCTCGGCGGCTGGCTCGCCCGCGCCGCGGCGCCACTGCTGAGCGCCGAGACCATCGTCGCCCCGGTGCCGCTGCACCGGCTGCGGCTGATCCGGCGGCGCTACAATCAGGCGGCGCTGCTGTCGCGCGAGGTGGCCCGGGCGGCGGGGGGCAGGCATCTGCCCGACCTGCTGGTACGCCTGCGCGCCACGCCCAGCCAGGACGGCCGCAGCCCTGCCGAGCGTTTCGCCAATCTCGAGGGCGCGCTCGCCGTGCGGGCGCGCCATGCCGCCGCGATCGCCGGCCGGCCGGTGCTGATCGTCGACGACGTGATGACCACCGGCGCCACCCTTGCCGCCGCGGCGCAGGCGGTGCTGGAGGCCGGCGCGGCGCAGGTTTCGGTCGCGGTACTGGCGCGCGTTGCGAAAGACGCCTAAATCCCTCTAATCTGCCCGGACCGGAGGGATTGCCCATGAAACGCGTCGAGATCTACACCACCCGCACCTGCCCCTATTGCATCGCCGCCAAGGCGCTGCTGACGAAGAAGGGCGTGACCTTCGAGGAGACCGACGTCGGCGCCGATCCGTCGCTGCGCAGCGCGATGATGGCGCGGGCGAACGGCCGGCGCACGGTGCCGCAGATCTTCATCGGCGGCGCGCATGTCGGCGGCTGCGACGATCTGCATGCGCTTGACGCGGCGGGCAAGCTCGACGCGATGTTGGCCGACGCATGAAGGCCGCTCTTGTCCAGCTCTCGGTCGGCGACGATCCGGCGGCCAACCTGCCGGTCACGCTGGCTTTCATCCGCGAGGCCGCGGCCGCCGGGGCCGGGTTCGTGCTGACCCCCGAATGCACCAACCTGCTGTCCTCGGACCGCGGATGGCAGCGCGAGGTGCTGTGCCACGAGGAAGACGACCCGACCCTTGCCGCGCTGCGCGCCGAGGCGGCGGCACTTGGCATCACCCTGCTGATCGGCTCGCTCGGGCTGAAGACGCATGACGCCGACGGCCGGTTCGCCAACCGCTCGTTCCTGATCGGCCCCTCGGGCGCGATCGTCGCGCGCTATGACAAGATCCACATGTTCGACGTCGATGTCTCGGAAACCGAGAAATACCGCGAATCGGAGGGGTATCGCCCCGGCACGCGGGCGGTGGTGGCCGATGCGGGATTCGCGAAGATCGGCATGGCGATCTGCTATGATCTGCGTTTCCCGCAGCTGTTCCGCCGCACCGCGCAGGGTGGCGCGCAAATCCTGACGCTGCCGGCGGCCTTCAACGACACCACGGGGGCGGCGCATTGGGAAAGCCTGCTGCGCGCCCGCGCGATCGAGAACACCTGCTTCGTCCTTGCCCCCGCGCAATGCGGCGCCCATGCCGTGCATGACGCCACCCCCGGCCAGCGGCTGCGCCGCACCTGGGGCCACAGCCTGGCCGTCGCCCCCTGGGGCGAGGTGCTGGCCGATGGTGGCGAGGCGCCCGGGGTGACGCTGGTCGAGATCGACATGGCGCGCGTCGCCGAGGCCCGCGGCCGCGTGCCCTCGCTTTCCCACGACCGCGACTTCGAGGGCCCATGAACGACGGCTCGGATCCGCTGGCCGCCTCGCTGTTCGCCGAGGTCTTCATGGTCGACCAGCTTGCCCGCAACACGGTGAGCCGGGCGCTGCCGCGCGGCATGGAGATCTCGCATTTCTCGGTGCTGAACCACCTCGCCCATATCGGCGAGGAGCGCACCCCCGCGCAGCTCGCCGCGACCTTTCACGTCACCCGCGGCGCGATGACCAACACGCTGTCGAAGCTCGAATGGGCGGGGCATGTACATATCCGCCCCGACTGGGACGATGCGCGGCGCAAGTTCGTCTCGATCTCGCCCGCCGGGCGGCATGCCCGCGACGCGGCGCTGGCGGCCTTCATGCCGGTGATCGCGGATGTGGTGCGCTCGGTCGGGCCGGAGAAGGTGCGGGCGGTGCTGCCGGTGCTGCGCGAGCTGCGCGCGCATCTCGAGGACGGCTGAGCGGGATCGGGTGGATCGCACCGGGGGCTGCGCGCCCCCGGACCCCCGCGAGGTATTTCAGGCAAGATGAAAAGTGCGGCGGCCCTTGGCCAAAAGACCCCGCCGAGCGAACGGCGGGGCAAGGTCGTGCCCGCGGGCGGACCACGGGCACTGGCGGTAACCCGTGATCGGGATCAGTTCAGCTCGGCGCGGATCTGCTGACGCAGCAGGTCGATCGGCACGAGTTTCCCCTCGCGCTTGAAGTGCCAGTAGGTCCAGCCGTTGCACGAGGGCGCGCCCTCGAGATGGGCGCCGACCTGATGGATAGAGCCCTTCACGTCATTGCCGACGAGCGTGCCGTCGGCGCGGACCTTGGCCTTGAAGCGGTTGCCGATGGAGTAAAGCTCCTCGCCCGGGCGCAGCATGCCGCGTTCGACCAGCTGGCCGAAGGGCACGCGCGGCTCGGCGCGTTTCGAGGTGGTGGTCTCGAGCGCTTCCTTGTCGAACTTGCGCACCTTCTCGAGCCGCTTCAGCGCCACCTTGCGATAGGCCTCCTCGCGCTCGATGCCGATGTAGTCGCGGCCGAGCATCTTCGCCACGGCACCCGTCGTGCCGGTGCCGAAGAACGGGTCGAGCACCACATCGCCCGGGTTCGTCGTGCCGAGGATGATGCGGTGCAGCAGCGCCTCGGGCTTTTGCGTCGGATGCGCCTTGTCGCCCGCGTCGTCCTTCAGCCGCTCGTTGCCGGTGCAAATGGGCAGCACCCAGTCCGAGCGCATCTGCACGCCTTCGTTCAGCGCCTTCAGCGCCTCGTAGTTGAAGGTGTATTTGGCACCTTCCCCCTTCGAGGCCCAGATCAGCGTCTCGTGCGCGTTGGTCAGCCGCTTGCCGCGGAAGTTCGGCATCGGGTTCGACTTGCGCCAGACCACGTCGTTCAGGATCCAGTAGCCCTGATTCTGCAGCTCGGCTCCGAGGCGGAACACGTTGTGATAGGAGCCGATCACCCAGATCGCCCCGTTCGGCTTCAGGATCCGGCGCGCGGCGGCGAGCCAGTCGCGGGTGAAGCGGTCGTAGTGGTCGAAGGAACCGAACTGGTCCCAGGCATCATCGACGGCGTCGACCTTGGAATTGTCGGGCCGGTGCAGCTCGCCACGCAGCTGCAGGTTATAGGGCGGATCGGCGAAGATGAGGTCGACGCTTGCCTCGGGCAAGCTGTTCATCATCTCGATGCAGTCACCTGCAAGAATCTGGTTGAGCGGCAGCAACGGTTGCTGCGCCCGCACGGTGGTTTTCGTCATGTCTGCCTCATTCTGCCCTTTGCGGGCTTGCCCGTATGGGTGTCGGCTTGTGCCGATCTGGTGGGGTCAAACATGAGTCAAAGGCGATTCCCCGTCAAATTCTTTTTTGAATCAAGCACTTACAGATTTCGCTTGGCACAAGATGTTGTGTACGGGCTTGAACGAACGCCTATGAACGGGGGTCACGCCAAGATCTAGGAGCGCCTGCAGATGGTCCCTGGTCGGGTAGCCCGCATTCCGCTCCCAGCCATAGCCCGGGTATTGTTGCGCCAAGCCCACCATGAGCGCATCGCGCGCTTCCTTGGCCAGGATCGAGGCCGCCGCGATCGAGACGGAACGCCCGTCCCCCTTCACGATCGCCTCGGCCGAGACCCCTAGATCTTGTGGCACGCGGTTGCCGTCCACAAGAACATGATCGGCGCGCGCCCTCAGCCCTGCGACGGCGCGGCACATCGCCAGATGGCTGGCGCGCAGGATGTTGAGGCTGTCGATCTCCTCGACGCTGGCGTGGGCCACACACCAGTCGGCGGTGGCGGTGATCTCCTCGACCAGCGCGGCGCGGCGCTTCGCCGACAGCTTCTTCGAATCGTTCAGCCCCTCGGGGATGCGGGCGGGATCGAGAATCACCGCGGCGGCGGTGACCGGGCCGCAGAGCGGGCCGCGCCCAACCTCGTCGGTGCCGGCGATGCGGATCAGGCCGCGCGCCTGCGCCGCCAGCTCGAAGGAATAGTCGGGTACCTGTGTCATGGCCCCGTCCTGCCCTTTCGGGCCCTGCCGCGCAACGGAAAAGGGCGGGGAAATCCCCGCCCTCTCCTGCCGATTGTGTCCGGCTCAGTAACGGCCGATGCGGAAGCCCCGGTCCTCGAGGCAGTTGCGGCCATAGACGCGCTCCTTGCGGCCGCGGTCGGTGACGAGGTCGAAGGCGCAGCTGCGCGGCAGCGAGACCCGGCCGAGCGAGTGCTGCGCGCAATCGCCGCGCACCACATCGCGCCGACCGTCGCGGGTACGCACCTGCATCAGGCAGTTGCCCGGCACCGTGAGTCGTGCCCCGCGGCGATCATCATCGCGGTCGCGGCGATCGTCGTAGCGGTTCTCGTAGCGGTTCTCGTAACGATTGTCGTAGCGATTGTCGTAGCGATTGTCGTAACGCCGCTCGGTGTTGTGATTCTTGTTCTTGTCGATCTCGTTCAGCAGCAGGGCCGCGGCGCCGATGCCGACGACCCAGCCGAGCGCCTGCTTGCCGTCGTCGCTGAGCGCGGCGGCCGGGGTGGCGGTGGTGGCGAGAGCGCCGAGCCCCACCGCGGCAGCGGTGATGGCGGCGGTCAGGCGGGTGCGGAAAACTCCGGTCATGGGATCTGTCCTGGCTGATGCGGGAGGGCCCGCAGTTGCGATGCCCTCACCCTTGGCCAGAGCCCCTCCGCCGCGCAATATCAGCCCCCGGTTATCCGATAACAATGGCCTCAAGCCCCTTTTGTCATTGCATAACTTCACATCCCATCGCAGCGTGGCAGGCATGATGACACATGCGCTCTCCGCCCTTGCCATTGCCCTTGCCGTGCTGGTCGCCGTGCCGGCGCAGGCGCAGTGCTTTGCCGATTACAAGGCCAAGCGGGACAATCCGCTGCGCCTCCACTACGGCGTGGCGCAGCTGCCCGACAATGCCTGCACGAAACAGGCGGCCGCCCGCGCATTGGCGCCGCGGCTGGCGCGAGACGGCTGGACGCTGCTCAACATCCTGTCCATTTTCGGGCCCGAAGGACTCGAGCAGAGGAAAGCCAGTGCCGGACCATACTTCCTCCGTTACTGAGGGGCTGAAGACGGGCGCCCGCGCGGTGACCTGGGGGGTGGCGGGGATCACCGCGATCCTCGGCCTTGCTGCGGCGCTGCTGTTCCTGTCGCTGCCCGATGCCGATGCCTTCAACGCGCGCGTCGAGCAGATCTTCGTGCAGAACGATGCCCTGACCGACCCGACGCAGCTGCGCCTGCTCGAGGTGCTGGGCCAGTCCGGCACCGCCTTTTCCGAAGTGCTGACCTCCTATCGGATCATCATTTTCATCCTGCTCGTTTTCGCCACGGCGCTGATGGTGGCGGCCTTGGTGCTGCTTTTGACCATCGTCGGGCTGAACCGGCGGATGGGCGAGATCCGCCGCACCGGGATCGAGGTGCAGAGCCTGCGCATCCGCCGCGCCGAGAATGCGGTGATGCTGAACGACATGGCCTTCTCGCTGACCCCCGCCGCGATCGAGACCTTGGCCGTGCTGGCGGAGGCGCGAATGGACGACGACATCCTCACCGGCGCGCAGATCGAATCGGTGATCTCGGGCAAGCCCGAGGCGGAGTGCGACGAGGCCGCCGGCGCCACCCGCATCAAGCGGCTGCGCGACGGGCTGGGCAATGCGCTTGTCTCGGAACTGCTTGTCAGGAACATTTCACGCAAGGGTTACACTCTGGCGGTAGCCAAGGACGCGCTGCGGGTCGACTGAGTTTTCCTTGCGAAGGCAGGGGCGGGGGCCTATATCGCGGCTTCACTTTGCCGCTTGGGGGGGCCCATGATTCCGACACCCTTCTACCTGATCGACGAAGCGCGTCTCCTCGAGAACATGCGCAAGATCGCCGCCCTGCGCGAAGCGTCCGGGGCGAAGGCGCTGCTGGCGTTGAAATGCTTCGCGACCTGGTCGGCCTTCGACATCATGCGCCCCTATATGGATGGCACCACCTCGTCCTCGCTCTACGAGCTGCGCCTTGGCCGCGAGAAGTTCGGCAAGGAAACCCACGCCTATTCCGTGGCCTGGTCCGACCGCGAGATCGACGAGGCCTGCGGTTACGCCGACAAGATCATCTTCAACACCACGGGCCAGCTGAAACGCTTCGAGGCGCAATCGGCCGGCATCAAGCGTGGCGTGCGGCTGAACCCGCGGTTCTCGACCTCCGGCTTCGACCTTGCCGACCCGGCGCGGCCGTTCTCGCGGCTTGGCGAATGGGACATCGCGAAACTCCTCGACGTGGCCAGCCTGATCTCGGGCGTGATGATCCACTACAATTGCGAGAACCGCGATTTCGCGCTCTTCGACGCACAGCTCGGCCGGATCGAGCGCGACTTCGCGCCGCTGCTCGAGCGGCTCGACTGGGTCAGCCTTGGCGGCGGCATCCATTTCACCGGCGAGAACTACCCGATCGAGGAACTGGCCGCGCGGCTGAAGGCGTTCTCGGACCGTTTCGGCGTGCAGGTCTATCTGGAACCCGGCGAGGCGTCGATCACGCAATCGACCACGCTCGAGGTCTCGGTCCTCGACCTGCTCGAGAATGACAAGCAGATCGCCATCGTCGACAGCTCGATCGAGGCACATATGCTCGATCTTCTGATCTACCGGGAATCTGCGAAACTGCCACAGGACGGCGATTTCCCCTATCAGATCGCGGGCAAGAGCTGCCTTGCGGGCGACATCTTCGGCGAGGCGCGCTTTGCCGCGCCGCTGCAGGTCGGCGACCGGATCTCGGTGCGCGACGCTGCGGGCTACACGATGGTCAAGAAGAACTGGTTCAACGGCGTCGCCATGCCCTCGATCGCGATCCGCCGCGCCGATGGCACGGTCGAGCTGATCCGCGAATTCACCTATGAGGATTATCTCTCCTCGCTCTCCTGAGGGGCCGAGACGCCCCCCTTCCCCTTGCTCGTGAAAGGAGCCAGCTGAAGTGAAAAAGAACGTGCTCATCATCGGTGCCGGCGGTGTGGCGCAAGTGGTCGCCCACAAATGCGCGCAGTCGAACGACATCCTGGGTGACCTGCACATCGCATCGCGCACCAAGGCGAAATGCGACGCGATCATTGCCTCGGTCCACGAGAAGAAGGCGATGAAAGTGCCGGGCACGTTCGAGGGACACGCCGTCGACGCGATGGACAGCGCCGCGGTCGCCGCGCTGATCCGGCAGACCGGCGCGGAGATTGTCATCAATGTCGGCTCCTCCTTCGTCAACATGACGGTGATGGACGCCTGCATCGAGACCGGCGCCGCCTATATCGACACCGCGATCCACGAAGACCCGGCGAAGATCTGCGAGATCCCGCCGTGGTATGGCAATTACGAGTGGAAGAAGCGCGAGCTCTGCGCCGAGAAGGGCGTCACGGTGATCCTGGGCGCGGGCTTCGACCCGGGTGTGGTGAATGCCTACGCCCGCTTCGCCGCCGACGAATATCTCGACACCGTCACCGCGATCGACATCGTCGACATCAACGCGGGCAGCCACGGCCGCTATTTCGCGACGAACTTCGACCCCGAGATCAACTTCCGCGAGTTCACCGGCACGGTCTATTCCTGGCAGGGCGGCAAGTGGCAGGAAAACGCCATGTTCGAGATCGGCAAGGAATGGGATCTGCCGGTCGTCGGCAAGCAGAAGGCCTATCTGTCGGGCCATGACGAGGTGCATTCGCTCTCGGCCAATTACCCCGACGCCGACGTGCGCTTCTGGATGGGCTTCGGCGATCACTACATCAACGTCTTCACCGTGCTGAAGAACCTCGGCCTCTTGTCTGAACAGCCGGTGAAGACTGCCGAAGGGCTCGAGGTGGTGCCGCTGAAGGTGGTGAAGGCGGTGCTGCCCGATCCGGCCAGCCTTGCGCCGAACTACACCGGCAAGACCTGCATTGGCGACTATGTGAAGGGGCTCAAGGACGGCAAGGAGACCGAGGTCTTCGTCTACAACGTCGCAGATCACAAGGAAGCCTATGAAGAGGTCGGCTCGCAGGGCATCTCCTACACCGCGGGCGTGCCCGCGGTGGCCGCGGCGCTGATGGTGGCCGAGGGCACCTGGGACGTGCACCGCATGGCGAACGTCGAGGAACTGCCGGCGCGGCCCTTCCTCGAACGGTTGGGCAAGATCGGCCTGCCGAGCCGGGTGATCGGCCCCGACGGCGTCGACGTCGCGATCTGACCCCCCGCGACAGATTGCAGCTCATCCCGGGCAGAGACCTTCTCGCCCGGGATTTTTCTGCCTCGCGACAGTCCTGCCCCGCCACAGGCCTCCGGTCTCGAATTTACGGCAAATGTCGAGACCACCCCGCCGGCGGCGCCACGCACCGCGGCGCGGATCCCGCCCCCCCCGGCCGGTGGCGTCCGACGCAGGCGGCAATGGAATGCTCGCGGGCGAGACCGCTCTCCTGCCTCAAACGGGGCTTGGTGGTGTGCCGGAATGTCTGGCCGCAGCGTCTCGTGCGGAAGTCGAACCACTTTGGCGGCATATCGCGCACCGGAACGCACGATCGGGCCGCTGTGCGGCGCTGTGAGGATATTTCCGACTGCTGGGCACCGCGGCGACGGATCGTCCGTCGCATATGGACAAACCCCTGTCACAAATGGAAAACTCGGGTGCCATCCGAAAGGTGTCGGGGCCAGACTTCGGCAACGGGGACCCGTCAGTCAAGCTGTTTTCACATGCGCCACAGGTCGCTTAGATGCGGTGCCCCTTTTCTCGGAGGTGGTTCGGTTTGTTTGAACAGGTTCCGGGCGTTCTTTAAGTGGATTTCCGCCTCAGTTATGCCGCCACCGCTTCGGGCATCGGCTGGTTGACGGAGGCCTGATCGGGAGTTTTCCGGTCAAGCGATGAATCCGGGCGACGGCTGTTGATAGAAGCCCAGGTATCGGCCGATCCCGGCCCGGGCTTCGAAGACGCTGGCATAGGCCCGCAGGTGGACTTCTGCGTAGTTGATGGTCCGCAACAGGCGCTCGACGAAGACGTCGTCGCGCCAAGCGCCCTTGCCATCCATGCTGACCTTGATTTCGCGGGCGGCCAGCACCTTGAGGCAGTCGGTGGACGTAAACTGGCTTCCCCGATCCGGGTTGAAGATCTCGCCCTTTCGAATCGGCAACAGCGTGCAGCTTGGTGTTCATGCCACCTTTGGTCCGCCCGATCAGGCGCCCGCCCCCTTTTTTCACCCCACGGCTTGAAGCCGTGCACTGTGCCTTGAGATCAGTCGCGTCGATCAGGATGGTCTTGTGCTCGGCGTACTCAGCGGTCAGTCCAACCATGATCCAGGCGAAGACGCCGTTGTCGCTCCAACGCTTCCAGCGGTGGTAGAGGGTCTTGACCGGACCGCATTCCCCGGGCACGTCATGCCAGCGCAACCCGTTGCGATTGATGAAGAGTATGCCGCTGAGGACGCAGCGATCATCGACGCGGGGCTTGCCATGACTCTTGGGGAGTGAGGCGGATCAGAAAACAGTCCGGGGGACTGTTTCCCGACGAACGGCTTCAGGCGTTTCATCTGCGTGTCGGATCGCCAGTAAAGATGGCTCATTGAACAGGTCTCCTTGCGGGGCCTGAATCACGCAAAGTGCCTGATATCAATGGGTCCTGAGCCTAAGGCCCTCAGCCCCGGGCTGCAGCCAGCGCCTGCGCCGCGGCGATGGCATTGGCCACCGAAGCCCGCGCCCGCGGCGCATTGGCCCAGCAGGTCGTGCCCAGATGGGCCGCGACCAGCCGGCACAGGTCTTCGGGCTGCGCCGCGGCGAGGGCTTCGACCGTGCCGAAGCCCACTTCCTCGAACCGGCGCAGGACCGTCGGCCCCACCAGGGGCGCGGCCAGCAGGGCTGCCCGCTCCTCTGGCGAGAAAGCCATCAGACCAGCTCGATCGCCAGCGCGATGCCCTGACCGCCGCCGATGCACATGGTGATCAGGCCGCGTTTGCCGCCGGTGCGCTCGAGGTGATAGAGCGTCTTCACCGTCAGGATCGCGCCGGTGGCGCCGATCGGGTGGCCAAGCGCGATCGCGCCGCCGTTCGGGTTGACCTTGGCCGGGTCGAGGCCGAGTTCCTTGGTCACCGCCAGCGCCTGTGCGGCGAAGGCCTCGTTCGACTCGATCACGTCGAAATCGGCGACCGTCATGCCGAGCTTCTCGCACAGCTGCTGCACCGCCGGGATCGGGCCGACGCCCATCACCTCGGGGCGGACGCCCGCGACCGAATAGCCGAGGATCTTCGCGCGCGGCTTCAGCCCGGCGGCCTCGGCGGCATCGGCACGCGCCAGGATCAGCGCCGCGGCGCCGTCATTGATGCCCGAGGCATTGCCGGCGGTGACGGTGCCGTCCTTCTTGAACACCGGCTTCAGCCCGGCCAGCGCCTCGGCCGAGGTCTTCTTCGGGTGCTCGTCGGTGTCGAAGACGACGGTCGCACGGCGCGAGACGATCTCGATCGGCACGATCTCGTCCTTGAAGAGGCCAGCCTCGATCGCCGCGGCAGCACGTTCCTGACTTTGCAGCGCCAGCGCATCCTGCTCCTCGCGCGAGATCGAATGCTCGCAGGCGACGTTCTCGGCGGTGACGCCCATGTGGCCGGTGCCGAAGGGGCAGCTCAGCGCGCCGGTCATCATGTCGATGGCCTTCACGTCGCCCATCTTCTGGCCGAAGCGGGCCTGCTGCAGGATGTAGGGTGCGCGCGACATGCAGTCGACGCCGCCGGCGAGCGCGAAATCAGCATCGCCCAGCATCAGCGACTGCGTCGCCGAGACGATCGCCTGCGCGCCCGAGCCGCACAGCCGGTTCACGTTCATCGCCGGGGTGCCGACCGGAACGCCGGCCTGCACCGAGGCCACGCGCGAGACATACATGTCGCGCGGCTCGGTGTTGATAACGTGGCCGAAGACCACCTGGCCGATCTTTTCGGCGTCGATCCCGGCGCGGGCAATCGCCGCCTTCGAGACATGGGTGGCGAGGTCGATCGGGCAGAAGCCCGAGAGGCTGCCCCCGAAGGTGCCGATAGCGGTGCGCGCACCGGAAAGGATGACGATGCCGGTCATGGAGAACTCCCCCTTTGAGATATGGGGGGGAGGTTATCGTGGCGCCGCGGCGGGCGCCAGTTGCCCCAGGGGCAAGTGACGGGGCGTCACATCGCCTCAGACAAGAGGAACGCGCCCCGCGGGGGTCAGCAGCCAGGCCTTGCGCCCCTCGATCACCGCGGCCGAGACCGGCCCGCCATAGGCCGCGCTCGAATCCATGTTCAGCCGGTTGCCGTAATGGGTGACCTTGTCGATCGCGGTATGGCCATGCACCACCAGCACGCCGTGATCGCGCGGATCGTCGAGGAACTCGGCCCGGATCCAGAGCAGATCGTCCTCGACCTGATCGGCAAGGGCCACGCCCGGGCGGATGCCCGCGTGCACGAAAAGCTGTTCACCATGCAGGAAATACGTCGGCCGCGCCGCGATCCAGGCCCGCACCTCGGGCGCGACGGCGGCCAGTGTGTCGGCGTGGACCTCGGGCAGCGGCCGCTCCTCGGGGTTGCGCACGCCCCAGGAGGCGAGTGTCGTCACGCCACCCACCCGCGGGTGCATCCATTCGATGCCACTGCGCAGCATCGGGTCATGCGCGTAGGGGTCTTCGAGGAAACGCTCGAACATGCGGTCGTGGTTGCCCTTCAGCACGACCCAGTGCTCGCCGCGCGCCTGGCCCGCCATCAGATGCTCGACCACCTGGCGCGAGCGCGGACCGCGGTCGATCAGATCGCCGATATGGACCAGCGGCGCCTCGGTGTCGCCCACCCGGGCGCGGTCCTCGGCGACAAGCGCCTGAGCCGCCTGCAGCAGGTCGAGATGACCGTGGATATCGCCGATCGCATAAGCGCGCATGCTGTTCCTCCGAACCTCGGGACCGAATGCAATGGGCCCCCCGCGGCAGCGGAGGGCCCGGATCTCATCCTCTCATGTCGCTCAGGCGACGAGGAATTCAAGCGGCTTGACCTGCTGGAAGAGGCCCGTCGCCTCGAGTTCCTTCACCACTTCCGGGGCGAGCGGCGCATCGAGATAGGCGATGGCGATCGCTTCGGCGCCGGCCGCGGCACGGCCGAGGGTGAAGTTCGCGACGTTGACCTTGTGGTCGCCAAGCAGCGTGCCGAGCTTGCCGATGATGCCGGGGACGTCCTTGTTCGTGGTGTAGAGCATGTGCGGCCCCACCTCGGCGTCGACGTTGATCCCCTTGATCTGGATGAAGCGCGGCTTGCCATCCGAGAAGCAGGTGCCAGCCACGGCGCGCTCGCGCACGTCGGTGACGACGGTGACCTTGATGTAGCCGTCGAACACGCCCGACTTGTCCTGCGTGGTCTTCGAGAGCTGGATCCCGCGTTCCTTCGCGATCACCGGCGCCGAGACCATGTTCACGTCCGGGTTCGCCTTCTTCATGATCCCGGCGATCACCGCGCAATCAAGCGCCTTCAGGTTCATCTTCGAGACGATGCCGTCATAGGTGATGTTGATCGCCTTGATCGGTTCGTCGGTCATCTGGCCGATGAACGAGCCGAGGTATTCGGCCAGCTTCACCCAGGGGCCCATGACCTTCGCCTCTTCGGCGGTCATCGAGGGCAGGTTCAGCGCGTTCTCGACGGCACCGTCGAGCAGGTAGTTCGACATCTGCTCGGCGACCTGCAGCGCAACGTTTTCCTGCGCTTCCGAGGTCGAGGCGCCAAGGTGCGGCGTGCAGACGACGTTCGGCAGGCCGAAGAGCACGTTCTCGGTCGCCGGTTCGACGGCGAAGACGTCGAGCGCGGCACCGGCCACATGGCCCGATTTCAGCAGATCGGCGAGGGCGTCCTCGTCGACCAGACCGCCGCGGGCGCAGTTGATGATGCGCACGCCCTTCTTGGTCTTCTCGAGGTTCTCGCGCGACAGGATGTTGCGGGTCTGCTCGGTCAGCGGCACGTGCAGGGTGATGAAGTCGGACCGCTCGAGCAGCTCGTCAAGCTCGACCTTCTCGACGCCCATCTTCGCGGCCTTCTCGTCCGACATGAAGGGATCGTAGGCGATGACCTTCATCTTCAGGCCCTTGGCGCGGTCGCACACGATGCCGCCGATGTTGCCGGCGCCGATCACGCCAAGCGTCTTGCCGGTCAGCTCGACGCCCATGAACTTCGACTTCTCCCACTTGCCGGCCTGGGTCGAGGCCGAGGCTTCGGGGATCTGGCGGGCGACGGCGAACATCATCGCGATCGCATGCTCGGCGGTGGTGATCATGTTGCCGAACGGCGTGTTCATCACGATCACGCCCTTCTTCGAGGCGGCTTCCTTGTCGACGTTGTCGACACCGATGCCGGCGCGGCCGACGACCTTCAGCTTCGTCGCCTTCTCGAGCAGGGCAGCGGTCACCTTGGTGGCCGAGCGGATCGCAAGACCGTCGTAATCGCCGATCACCTCGGCCAGTTTGTCCTTGTCCTTGCCGAGTTCCGGGCGGAAGTCGACTTCGATGCCGCGGTTCTTGAAGATCGCGATGGCGGCGTCGGAAAGCTTGTCGGAGATGAGAACCTTGGGGGCCATTTCTGGATTTCCTGAATATACGGGATTTCGGAAAGGGCGGGTCGTCACGGAGTCTATAGACGTCCCGCCGCGCTTTCGCATGCGGCCCGCCCGGAGGCAGGCCGCCTGAAATCAGGCCTGAGCCGCGATTTCCGCCTCGAAGGCGTATTCGATCCAGGGCATCAGCGCCTCGAGATCGGCCTTCTCGACGGTCGAGCCGCACCAGATGCGCAGGCCGGCCGGGGCGTCACGATAGGCGCCGACGTCAAGCGCGACGCCTTCCTTCTCGAGCCGCTTCGCGACCGCCTTGGCGAAGGCCGCGCCGTCCTTGATGCGGGCGTCGTTGAACTTCAGGCACACCGAGGTGGTCGAGGCATTCGCCGGGTTGTTGGCGAGGTTCTCGATCCAGGGCTTCGCCGCGACGAAATCCCACACCACCTGCGCGTTCGCCTCGGCGCGGCCGATCAGGCCCTTCAGGCCGCCGATCGTCTTCGCCCATTTCAGCGCCACGAGGTAATCCTCGACGCAGAGCATCGACGGCGTGTTGATCGTCTCGCCGACGAAGATGCCGTCGATCAGCTTGCCGCCCTTGGTCATGCGGAAGATCTTCGGCATCGGCCATTTCGGGGTGTAGGTTTCCAGCCGCTCGACGGCGCGCGGGCTGAGGATCAGCACGCCATGGCCGCCCTCGCCGCCCAGCACCTTCTGCCAGGAGAAGGTGACGACGTCGAGCTTGTCCCAGGGCAGATCCATCGCGAAGGCGGCCGAGGTCGCGTCGCAGATGGTCAGGCCCTGGCGCTCGGCCGGGATGTCGTTGCCGTTGGCGACGCGCACGCCCGAGGTGGTGCCGTTCCAGGTGAAGACGACGTCGGTGTTGAAGTCGACATCGGTGAAATCGACGATGTCACCATATTCGGCCTTCTTCACGTCGGCGTCGATCTTGAGCTGTTTCACCACATCGGTGACCCAGCCCGAGCCGAAGGATTCCCAGGCGCACATGGTGACCGGGCGGGCACCGAGCAGCGACCACAGCGCCATCTCGACGGCGCCGGTGTCCGACGCGGGAACGATGCCGATGCGGTAGTCGGCGGGAACACCCAGGATCTCGCGGGTGGTCTCGATCGCCTCTTTCAGCTTCGCCTTGCCGACGGCGGCACGATGCGAGCGGCCAAGCGGCGCGTCAGCGAGCATGTCGAGGGAGAAACCGGGGATCTTCGCGCAGGGGCCCGAAGAAAAACGCGGATTGACCGGACGCGCGACCGGAGCTTCGTAAGCCATCAATGGTATCCTTCCAGATAAACGCCCCTCGTTGGGGAGAGGTGTCCCGCTGCGGCAGATACGCCTCCGCCTGCTCTGGCACAAGGGGGGAAATTGCGATATTGCGCCGCATCGGCGCCCGAAAGCGACGCCGCGCTCCACTATCGGAAACTTCTCGCGGAATCCCCCAATGTTCATTGCCGTCCTCCTCGCCGATCCGAAAGCCGCCAATCTCGAGCGCGTCACCGTTGAATCGCTGCGCAATGCCTGGGGCGGGGGCGAGGCGCGCTGGCTGAGCCCCGGCATCGCCGCCGAGTTCGAGCTGAGCGAGATGCCCTCGAATCGCTGGGACGTGTGGGAAAGCCTGCAGGGGCTGGGCCACGACCTGGTCATCGTGCCGGCCGCGGGGCGGCGCAAGAAGATGCTGCTCGCTGACATGGACAGCACGATGATCCAGCAGGAATGCATCGACGAGCTCGCCGACGTGGCGGGCGTCGGCGCGCGGGTGAAGGAGATCACGGCGCGGGCGATGAACGGCGAGCTCGATTTCGAGGGCGCGCTGACCGAACGCGTCGGCCTGCTCCGGGGGCTGTCCGCCGACGTCATCCGCCAGGTGATCGACGAGCGGCTCAGCTTCATGCCGGGGGGCCACGACCTGCTGCGCACGATGAAGGCGAACGGCGCCTATTGCGCGCTGGTCTCGGGCGGCTTCACCGCCTTCACCGGCCATGTCGCCGAGGTGCTGGGCTTTGACGAGAACCGCGCCAACGTGCTGCTGGTCGAGGACGGCAAGCTCACCGGCGTACCCTCGCGCCCGATCCTTGGCCGCGAGGCGAAGGTGCAGGCCTTCCACGAGATCTCGGCCCGGCTCGGCCTTGCCGCGACCGAGGTGATCGCCGTGGGCGACGGCGCGAACGACCTCGGCATGCTGCATCTGGCCGGCATGGGCGTGGCGCTGCACGCCAAGCCCTCGGTCGCCGCGCAATGCGACATCCGCATCAACCACGGCGACCTGAGCGCGCTGCTGTATATCCAGGGCTATTCGGTCGAAGACTTCGCCTGAACTGCGACACCGCCGCGCCAGGTGCCGCCAAGGCGCCAGTCGGCGGTGAGATGCACGAGATCCGCGACCCGGCCGGGGGCGATGCGCCCGGCCGGGGCCCCAATCAGCCCGGCAGGCCGCGCCGTCGCCATCGTCAGCGCCGCCTCGGGCGCAAGACCAAGACGGGTGATGCAGAGCCGGATCGCCTCAGGCAAGGTCAGGTCCGCCCCCGCAAGCGTGCCGTTTTCCAGCCGCAGCGCACCGTCACGGCGCAGGATCCGCCGCCCGGCCAGGGTGAACTCGCGCACCTCGGTGCCCGCGACCGCCATCGCATCGGTCACCAGAAACAGCCGCTCCCCCGCCAGTCGCAGCGCAAGCGACAGGGTCTCGGGGCAGACATGGATGCCGTCGGCGATCAGCCCGGCGGCGAAAGGCAGGCTCAGCGCCGCGCCAACGAGCCCCGGCTCGCGCGAGCCAAGCTGCGACATCGCGTTAAACAGATGGGTGACCATCCGCGCCCCGGCGGCATGGGCCGCCTGCGCCTCGGCAAAGCTTGCCTCGGCATGGCCGAGCGAGACGAGGATGCCGGCCTCGGCCAGTTGCGCGATCTGATCGGGGGTGGCAGAGGCGGGCGCCAGCGTGACCACCAGCGCCGGCAGACCGGTCTTCGCCTCGGTCAGGATGTCGATGTCGTCCTGCGTCAGCGGCCGGATGCACTGCGGCGGGTGGCAGCCCGGCCGCTTCGGATCAAGATGCGGCCCCTCGAGGTGCAGCCCCAGAAAGCCCGGCACCCGCGCCGCCGCGGCGATCCCCGCCGCCAGAACCGAGCGTGTCGCCGCCGCGGTGTCGGTGATCAGCGTCGGCAGCAGCCCGGTGGTGCCAAGCCGTGCGTGCGCATCGCAGATCGTGGCGATGGTCTCGACCGTGGCCGAACCATCGAGCATCACGCCGCCACCGCCGTTCACCTGCAGGTCGATCAGCCCGGGGGCAAGGGTGCCACCCGAAAGCGTTACGCGCGGCCCCACGGGCGCCTCGGCCTCGGGCAGAAGCCGCGCAATGCGGCCGCCCTCGACCACAAGCGCGGCGGCGTCGTGAAAGCGCATGCCGTCGAAGATCCGCGCGCCCGTAAAAATCAGTCGGTCCATGTCATCTCCTCGCGCGCAAGGGCCAGCGCGCCGTCCAGTGCCGTGCCCGCGGGCGTCAGCGCCGGCCAGTCGGGCAGAGCGAGCCGCGGCCCAAGCCCGCCCATCCAGACCACGGGCAGCGCGACCTCGGGTTGCAGCAGCTCCACCGCGGCGCGGATCTCGGCCGCGGCGCCCGCGCGCACCGCCTGCGCGGCCGGGTCGTCCTCGAAGGCGCGCGGCGCAAGGCGGGCCCAGTCGGCAGGCGTCGCGGCAAGCGAAAAGGCCACAAGCCCCGCCGGCCCGCCCAGCTCGTCCGCGAGCGCCGCCAGCAGCGGCGTCAGCGTCACGAAGCCATCGAGCGCACGAGTCGCGCGCATCACCAGCGCCCGGCCGATCCAGGCGCCCGAGGCCTCGTCGCCGAGCCGCAACCCCCAGCCGCCAATCGCGTGCAGCCGCCCGCCCAGCTGCCGGGCAAAGACCGAGCCGGTGCCGATCGCCACCGCGATCCCGTCGCGCGGACCAAGCGCGCCGCGCACCGAGGTGGCGACGTCCTGCACCACCTTCGCGCGAAACGGCAGTTCTGCCGCCAGCCGCGGCCCCGCGCCCGAGAGGTTCGCGCCGGCAAGGCCCAGCACCGCGCGCACCTGCGCCACGGGGCGCTCGCCGATCACCGCTTGCGCAACGGCGGACACCTCGCGCAGGGCCGCCTCGTAATCGGTGGCGATGTTCGCCGGGCCCGCCTCGGCCCGGGCCAGCACCGCCCCCGAGGCATCGGAAAGTGCCGCACGGCATCCGGTGCCGCCGCCGTCGATCCCGAGATAGAACATCGCCCCTCCTGCCCGGTTGCGTGGCGCCGGGCCTGTGCCCGCGCGAAGATGCCGCGCCGGGGGGCGGGGGGCAAGGCGAAACGCCGCCTGCGCCGCGGCGCACCGGCGGCCAACCGCACACGCGGCATCACCCCTTCGGCACAGGCCGCGGCAAGGCTTGCCGGGCGCCGCCGCGCTCGCTATGCCTTTTTGCATGAGCACAAGGACCCGTCCCTTTTCGCTGCGGCGCCTGCTGCTGCCGGCCCTGCTTGCGGGGCTTGCCGGCTGCGTTGCGCCCGGCACGCCCGCCACCGACCGCGCCGAGGTGCTCGGCGGCACGATGACCCTCGTTGCGCCGAAGGGGTTCTGCGTCGACCCCGGCTCGCGCCGCGAGGAGCGCGCCGGCAGCTTCGTGCTCTGGGGCAATTGCGCGGCGATCTCGGGCGATCCGGCAGCGCCGAAGCCGCCCTATCGCGCGATGCTCACCGCCACCGTCGGCCCCGAGGGCGCGGGCCCGGTGGAGGCGACCTTCCCGGGCTTCGAGCGCTTCTTCCGCTCGGGCGCGGGGCGCGCGGCGCTCGCCCGTTCCGGCGCGCCCGATGATGTCGAGATCCTGAAGGTCCGGCGCAGCGGCCATCTGCTGCTGCTGAAGATCCGCGACCGTTCAAGTGTGCAGGGCGCGCCGGTGAGCGAGACCTACTGGCGCGCGATCACCGGCCTTGCCGGGCGGATCACCGCACTTTCCGTGCTGCCGCTCGAGGGCGCCTCGATCAGCGACACGGCGCAGATTCGCCTGCTGACCGATTTCGATGCAACCATTCGCGCGGCGAACCCTGAAACGATCGCCGGTTCGCCGAAGGGTTGAGCGGCGGTCCCGGCTTTCCCGCGAAATCCCCGGAAACCGGAACGATTCCACTTTTCCCGCTTCAAATTCGGGAAGGGCGCGAATAAAACTCTGAAAAGCTGGGATTGTTTCCAAGAAGTTAACGATTTGTTACAAGGGTCGCGGCATGGTCAAGAAGCAGGACTCTTTTCTCGATCGGCTGGTGCAGCGACGGGCGCTGGCGCGCTGGCAACGGGCGACGCGCCTTGCCCCTTCTCTCGACCTCGATGACCTGCGTCAGCTGCGCGCAGATGCCGCGCAGGTGCGCCATGCCGTCGGTCAGCTTCTGCATGTCGCCGACGGCCGACTGACGATGCCGGTCAGCAGCGGCGACGGCATCGAGCGGCCGCTCGGCGCGGACTGGGCCTGGCGGCCGAACCTGTGGCGTGGCCCGATCAGCCCCGCCGGCATCGCCGCGGCGGAGAACCGCGACCGGCTCGGCGACGAGATCACGCTGTTCCACGACTGCAAGGTTTCCGAACTGACGCTGCGCCAGATGCGCAATACCCGCGACAAGGATCTTGCCCCCTACGGGCTGCGCATGGACGTGTTCCGCTTCGACGGCTCATTCCTCTCGCTGGTGCTCGATCTGCCTGAAAGCGGGCTGCGCGGGCTGCGGCGCACCCATCTGCTGCGGCTGAACATGGAGGTCGAGGTGGAAAAACCGCTCGAGATCTTCTGCCGGCTGAACGTCAAGCACGGGCCGAACACCGAGCAACTGGTGCGCGAGCTGCCGCTGAGCTCGGGGCCGAGCCATGTCGATTTCGACCTCGCCTATACCAAGATGAACGAGAAGCGGCTGGAGAAGGCCTGGGTCGACCTGATCTTCGAAGGGCCGCAGATGAACCAGGTGGTGCTGCGCGACGTGACCTTCGTGCGCCACCCACGTGCGGATATCTGAGGGGGAAGCCATGCTGGAAATGTCGCGGGTCCGCGGGGGCCGGTGGGAAGCGATCTGGGACGGGGCGGATAACGCACGCATCGCCGTGCTGCATCAGGGCGAGGAGCTGACGGGGCTGAGCTTCGAGGCGACGGGCGACGGCAAGTGGCGGCTGAGCCTGCCGCTGCCGCCCGAGCTCTTGTCGGACGGGGTGCAGACCTTTGTCATCCGCGAGGGCGGCGAGACGGTGGGCAGCTTCGCGATCGTCACCGGCGCGCCGCTCGAGGATGACCTGCGCGCCGAGCTCGACCTGCTTCGGGCCGAGCTCGATCTGCTGAAGAAGGCGTTCCGGCGCCATTGCGTCGAAACCGGCGCGGCCTGATGGCCACAGCCGGGGGGCGCCGCCCCCCGCCCCCCGAGGTATTTCGGGCAAGATGAAGATCAGAGCGCCGCGCCGAGGCGAGTTCCCTGGTCGATTGCCCGCTTCGCATCAAGCTCGCCCGCGACATCGGCACCGCCGATCACCTGCGGCGTGATCCCGGCGGCGATCAGCTGCTCGGCAAGGCTGCGCTCGCTCAGCTGGCCGGCGCACAGAACCACCGTGTCGGCGGCGATCAGCGTCGGGTCCTTGCGCTCGGGGCCGAAGCTGACCTCCAGCCCCTCGGCGGTGATCGCCTCGTAGTTCACCCCGCCGAGCATCCGCACGCCCTTCGCCTGCAGCGCCGCGCGGTGGATCCAGCCCGTCGTCTTGCCCAGCTTGCGGCCGGGCTTTTCCGGCTTGCGCTGCAACAGCGTCACCTGCCGCGCGGGCGATTCGGGCTGTGGCGCAGCAAGGCCGCCCGGGGTGCGCGCCGGATCGCCGACACCCCATTCGCGCATCCATTCGGCCCGGTGCAGGGTGGGGCTGTCGGTGACGGTCAGGAACTCGGCCACGTCGAAGCCGATGCCGCCCGCGCCGACGATCGCGACGCGCGGGCCAGCTGTGACCCGCCCGGTCAGGATGTCGATGTAGCTTGCGGCCCGTTCCTCGCCCGCGATGCCGGGGCTGCGGGGCGTGACGCCGGTGGCGATGATGACATCATCGAAGCCCGCAAGCGTCTCGACCGTCGCCTCGGTGTTCAGCCGCAGCGTGACGCCGGTGCGGGCGAGCATCGTCGCGAACCAGTCGGTGAGGCCGTGGAACTCCTCCTTGCCCGGCACCCGGCGCGCCATGCACAGCTGCCCGCCGATCTCGGCCGCGCGGTCGATCAGGGTGACGGCATGGCCGCGCCCGGCGGCGGTGATCGCGGCCGACAGGCCCGCGGGCCCCGCCCCGACGACGGCGATGCGCTTCGGCGCGGGCGTCGGGGCCAGCGTCAGCTCGGTCTCGTGCCCGGCGCGCGGGTTGACGAGGCAGCTCGAGATCTTGCCCGAGAAGGTATGATCGAGGCAGGCCTGGTTGCAGGCGATGCAGGGGGCGATTTCCGCCGCGCGCCCCTCGGCGGCCTTGGCGACGAAATCGGGATCGGCAAGGAAGGGGCGGGCGAGCGAGACCATGTCGGCATCGCCGCGGGCGAGGATCTCCTCGGCGACGCCCGGGGTGTTGATCCGGTTCGAGGTGATGACCGGGATCGAGACCTCGGGGCGCAGCCGCGCGGTGAGCCAGGTGAAGGCCGCGCGCGGCACCGAGGTGGCGATCGTCGGCACCCGCGCCTCGTGCCAGCCGATGCCGGTGTTGAGCATGCTGGCGCCGGCGGCCTCGATCGCCTTCGCGAGCGTCACCACCTCGTCCCAGGTCGAGCCCTCGGGCACCAGGTCGATGAGCGAGATCCGGTAGATCACGATGAAATCGGGGCCGACCGCCGCGCGCACGCGTTTCACCACCTCGACCGGCAGGCGCATCCGGTTCTCGTAGGAGCCGCCCCAGCGGTCCTCGCGCCGGTTCACATGGCGCACGAGGAACTGGTTCAGGAAATAGCCCTCGGATCCCATCACCTCGACGCCGTCATAGCCCGCCTCACGGGCGCGGGCGGCGGCGGTGGTGATGTCGGCGATCTGCTTCTCGATCCCGGCCTCGTCGAGTTCCTTTGGCGGGAAGGGCGAGATCGGCGATTTCACCGCGCTGGCCGAGACGCAGTCGGGCGAATAGGCATAGCGGCCGGCATGCAGGATCTGCATCGCGATGCGCCCGCCCGCCGCATGCACGCGCTCGGTGACGAGGCGGTGATGGGCGATGTCCTCGGGGGTGAACAACCCCGCCGCGCCCGGAAACACCCCGCCCTCCCGGTTCGGCGCCATGCCGCCCGTCACCATCAGCCCGACGCCGCCGCGGGCGCGTTCGGCGTAGAACTCGGCGACGCGGTTCCAGTCGCCCGTCTCCTCGAGATTGGTGTGCATCGAGCCCATCAGCACGCGGTTCTTCAGAACCACGTGACCGAGGTCGAGCGGCGCAAGCATGTGCGGATAGTGGCTCATAGGTCTCCTCCCTGGCTGGCGCCAAAGTGACGTGCACGGAAGCCTCTGTCACGCCGAACGCGGCGTCAATGGCGGGCAGGCCGTCAGGACCGCGCCTGCCGGTCGAAGACCCGATGCGCGACGAAAAGCGTGACGGCGGCGATGGCGAACAGCGCCGAGACCGCCGGCACCACCTCGGCGAGGCCAAAGCCCTTGAGGAAGATCCCCTTCGACAGCGCGATGAAATGGGTGAGCGGGTTCACCGCACTCAACATCTGCAGAGGGGCGGGCATGTTCTCGACCGGGGCAAGATAGCCCGAGAGCACCACCGAGGGCACCATGAAGCAGAAGACGCCGAGGAAGGCCTGCTGCTGGCTGGCGCTGATCGCCGAGATCAGCAGCCCCACGCCCGACAGCGCCAGCGCATAGGCGAACATCGCAAGCAGCAGCATCCACAGTTGCCCGGTGAAGGGCACGCCGTAAAGGAACACCGCCGCCGCGGCGATCACGCTGGCCTGCACCATCGCCACCAGAATGCCCGGCACCGCCTTGCCGACCATGATGTAGCCCGGCGTCAGCGGGGTGACGAGCAGCTGGTCATAGGTGCCCTCCTCGCGCTCGCGCGCCAGCGACAGGGCGGTGACCAGCAGACAGCCGATGGTCGAGATGATGGCGACAAGGCTGGGCAGCACGAACCACTTGTAGTCGAGGTTCGGGTTGTAGAGGTTGCGCCGCTCGATCCGTGCCGGCAGCACCTGCCCCGCACGCTCGTCGGCGAAGGTCGAGGTGATGCCGCGGATGTAGGAAAAGGCGATCTGCGCGGCGTTCGACTTGCGCCCGTCGATCAGCGCCTGCACCGTGACCGGGGTGCCCTCGAGCAGCTTGCGCGAGAAGTCGGGCGGGATGCGCAGCCCCAGAAGCGCCTTTTGTGCGTCGATCGCCTGCTCGAGCCCGGCCTCGCTGTGCACCGGGTGGAGCGTGCCGAAGGCCGAAGCGGCGGCGATGCGGTTCACCAGCTCGACCGCCTCGGCGCCCGGATCCTCGTTCAGGATCGCGATGGCGGCGCTGCGCACCTCGAGCGTGGTGGCGAAGGGGAAGACAACGAGCTGCACCAGAAGCGGCATCATCAGCATCGCCACGTTGCGGCGCGAGGACAGCAGCTGCGCCAGCTCTTTCGCGATCAGGGTGAGGATGCGGCGCCACATCGTCAGCCGTCCAGTCTCATGCGGGTGCGCCGCGCCGTCAGGCCCAGCCAGAACAGCGCCGAGACCAGCAGGAACAGCAGGTTCGGCAGCAGGATCGCGGCGATGTCGCCGGCCTGGAACAGGGTCTGCATCACCGTCACGAAATAGCGCGCCGGCACGATCAGCGTCACCGCCTGCACGAAGGCCGGCATCGAGGAGATCTCGAAGATCAGCCCGGACAGCATCACTGCCGGCAGGAAGGCGGCGTTCAGCGCCGCGAGCGCCGCGTTGAACTGGTTGCGGGTCAGCGTCGAAAGAAGCAACCCGATGCCGAGCACGCTGCCCAGGAACAGGCTGGTGGCGACGAACAGCATGGCGATCGAGCCGCGCAGCGGCACGTGCATCAGCACCACCGCGATGACGACGCAGACCGCCATCGCGATCAGCCCGAGCCCGTAATAGGGCAGCGCCTTCGACAGCAACAGCTCGGCCCGCCGCACCGGGGTGGCGAGCAGCGCCTCCATCGTGCCGCGCTCCCATTCCCGCGCCACGACAAGCGAGGTCAGCAGCGCGCCGATGATCGTCATCACCACCGCGATCGAGCCCGGGATCAGGAAGTTGCGGCTTTCGGTCGAGGGGTTGAACCAGTAGCGCGGTTCCAGCGACACCGGCGGATCGGCGCTGAGGCCGCGGGCATCGGCGCGCGCGTGCAGCCAGCTTTCGAACAGCCCCTGGGCATAGCTTGCGACGAAATTCGCGGTGTTCGGCTCCGAGCCGTCGGTCAGCACCTGAATCCGCGCGCTGCCGTCGCCAGCGGCCAGCCGCGCACCGAAATCGGGCGGGATCACGATGAGACCGCGCAGCGCGCCTTCGGCCATCGGCGTTGCCAGCTCGGCCCGGGTCCGGGCAAAGCGCGGGGTGATATAGGGCGAACCCGCAGCCACGGCGGCAAAGCGCTGCGCCTCGACGCCCTGATCCTCGAGCACGATGCCGAGCGACAGCCGGTTGGTATCAAGCGAGATGCCGAAGCCGAAGATGAACAGCAGCACGACCGGCAGCAGCACGGCAATCAGCAGGCTGCTCGGATCGCGCAGGATCTGCTTCGTCTCCTTGATGCAGAGCGCGCGCAGCCGGCGCAGCGAAAACCCCTCGTGCGGTGTGCGGGTCATGGGACACCCCCTGCCGCGGCGCGGGCGGCATCGTCGCGCTCGATCAGCCGGATGAAGGCATCCTCGAAGGTCGGGTCGGGCAACGCGGCATCGGCGACCTGCCGCTTCAGATCGTCGGGCGGGCCAACGGCGATCAGACGGCCGCGATAGACCAGCCCGATGCGGTCGCAATATTCCG
Organism: Paenirhodobacter ferrireducens; assembly: GCF_004022265.1. Lineage (GTDB taxonomy): Bacteria > Pseudomonadota > Alphaproteobacteria > Rhodobacterales > Rhodobacteraceae > Rhodobacter > Rhodobacter ferrireducens. The sequence continues at coordinate 82,399 of NZ_SAVB01000010.1, read as the reverse complement.
CCTCGTCCATGAAATGGGTGGTCACCATCACCGTCACGCCGCGGTCGACAAGCGCGTTGATATGCGACCAGAACTCGCGCCGGGTCACGGGGTCGACGCCCGAGGTCGGCTCGTCGAGGAACAGCAGCGGCGGCTCGTGCATCAGCGCGCAGGCGAGCGACAGGCGTTGCTTGAAGCCAAGCGGCAGCTCGCCCGCCTGCGTGCGGCGATAGCGGTCAAGCTCGAAGCTTTCCAGCATCTGCGCCACCTTGCGGTCACGGCTGCGGCCGCTGAGCCCGTAGATGCCGGCGAAGAAGCGCAGGTTCCGCTCGACCCCGAGGTTGCCGTAAAGCGAGAATTTCTGCGCCATGTAGCCCAGATTCTGCCGCGCCTCGGGGGCCGAGTGCTTCAGGTCGATGCCCATCACCTGCGCCTCGCCGGATGTGGGCGCGAGCAGGCCGCACATCATCCGGAAGGTGGTCGACTTGCCGGCGCCGTTCGGGCCGAGCAGGCCGAAGATCTCGCCGCGCCGGACCGAGAAGCTGACGTGATCGGTGGCGACGAAATCGCCGAAGCGGCGGGTCAGGTCATGGGCGCGGATCACCGCCTCGGGGTCGACATGATCGGGCAGCGCCACCTCGGCGAGCGTGCCGGCAAGGGCCGAGCGGCCGTCGGGCCCGCCGCCCACGAGATCGATGAAGGCATCCTCGAGCCGCGGCTCGACCGGCACGATGCGCGGCGCGTCCTCGCCGAGCTCGGCCACGGGCGGCGCCTGCCCCTCGGCCAGCACAAGCCGCACCGCATCGCCCTGGATCACCCCGTCGATCACCCCCGGAAGGCCGAGCGCGCGGCGCAGGAAATGACGCCGGTTGCCGCGGATGTCGCAGGCGAGAACCGAGCGGCCGCGCATCCGCGCGATCTGCTCGCCCGGCGCCCCGGCAAAGATCACCCGCCCGGCGTTCATCAGGCACAGCGCGTCGCAACGCTCGGCCTCCTCGAGGTAGGCCGTGGCCCAGACCACCGCCATGCCGTCGGCGGCGAGCGCCTGCACCATCCGCCACAGCTCGCGCCGCGAGATCGGATCGACGCCCACCCCGGGTTCGTCGAGCAACAGCAGTTCCGGCTGCCCGACCAGCGTGCAGGCAAGGCCGAGCTTCTGCTTCATGCCGCCCGACAGCTTGCCGGCGAGCCGCCCGGTGAAGCGGTGCAGATCGGTGAAATCGAGCAGCCGCTCGAACTGCGCCTGCCGCGCCGCGCCGGTGACGCCGCGCAGATCGGCATAGAGAACCAGGTTCTCCATCACCGTCAGATCCTCGTAGAGGCCGAATTTCTGCGGCATGTAGCCCACCCGCAGGTGCAGCTCCGACGCGGCATGCAGCGGGTCGAGCCCCAGCACCTCGATCTCGCCCGAGACGGGTTTCAACAGCCCCGCCATCAGCCGCATCAGCGTGGTCTTGCCCGCGCCATCGGGCCCCGCCAGCCCGGTGATGACGCCGCGATCGACGCTCAGCGCCACATCGTCCAGCGCGTGCTCCTCCGCGCCCTGCCCGGCATAGTGGTGGGTCAGGCCGCGGATCGAGACCGCCAGACCCGCCGCCATCGCACTCACCCCGCCTCGGCGGCAAGGCGCACCGTCACCGGCATGCCCTGACGCAGCGCGGCGTCACCATCCTCGACGGTGATCCGCAGCCGGTAGACGAGGGCGCTGCGCAGGCTCTGCGTCTCGACCTGCTTCGGCGTGAACTCGGCGCGCGAGGAGACGAAGCCGACCGTGCCGTGATAGGGCGCGCCCGGGTGGGCATCGGTGAAGACCAGCACCTTGGTGCCCGGCGCGACCCGGCCAAGGTCGGGCTCCCCGACATAGGCACGCACGCGGATGGGCGTGTCGAGTGACAGCGTGACCACCGTGGTGCCGGCCGCGACCATCGCGCCCGGCTCGACCGCGCGGGTCAGCACGGTGCCTGCCTCGGGCGTAGTGAGCACGGTATCGTCCAGCTGGATCTGCGCCGCGTCGCGCGCGGCAGTGGCGGCCTGTCGCTGTGCCACGGCCTGCGCGATCTCGGCCGGGCGGGCGCCGGTCACCGCAGCAAGATGCGCCTGCACCGCGGCCTCATGCGCCGCCTGTGCCTGGCCAAGCGCGGCCTCGGCGGAATCGAGCGCCTGCTGCAGCGAGACAGAGGTGGTCTTGAGCGCCTTCTGCCGCGCATAGGTCGCCTCGGCATTGCGCAGCGCCGCCTCGGTGCCGGCGACCTCGGCCGCGAGCCGGGCGATCTCCTCGGCGCGCGCGCCCTCCTTCAGCAGCGTCTCGGCCGCCGTCGCGGCATCGAGCGCCCCCTGCGCCTGTGCGAGCGCCGCGCGCTGCGGCGCCGCGTCGAGCCGCGCGATCTCGTCCCCGGGCGCCAGACGGTCACCCTCCTCGACGGCAAGCGACAGGATCCGACCGCCGGTGCGGAAGGCCAGGTTCAGCTCGCGGATGTCGACATTGCCGCCAAGAACCAGCGGCCCCTGCGCGGCCGGGCGCGCCTGCCACAGGACAAGGCCGCCCACCGCCAGCGCGACGGCCAGCCCCGCCATGATCGCCCCTCGCCGCATCGCGCCGCTCCCCCGTGGTTCCGCGTCAGCCTAGGAAGGCACGACCCCGCTGACAACAGAAAAATGACTGGCGGGTCATTTTGTCCCGTGCAAGGATGGCGCCATGCAGGAGACCACGCCCGAGCCACAGCAGGCCCAGCCCGAAGCGGGGCTGCGCGACCGCAAGAAGGAAGCCAAGCGTGCCGCGATCATCGCGGCGGCGCAGGCCGAGTTCATCGCCCATGGCTTTGCCGAGGCGCGGCTGGCGCGTGTGGCGGCGCAGGCGGGCGTGGCGAAGGGCACGCTCTACCTGTATTTCGACAGCAAGGAGGCGCTCTTCGATGCGGTGCTGCGCGGCGCGCTGCCGCTGATCTTCGCGCCGCCCGCAGCGCCCGATCCCGGCACGCCGCCGCAGCTCGCCTTTCGCCGCCGGCTGCGCGCGGCGATCGCCGACATGCAGGCCTCGGAGCGCGACAAGCTGGCGCTGATCGTGCTGAGCGAAAGCGCGCAGTTTCCGGGCCTTGCGCGGATCTATCTCGAGGCGATCCTCGAGCCGCTGTTCGGGCTGGTGCGCGACTATGCCCGCAGCTCGGGGGTGGCGCGGCTCGAACCGCTCACCCGCTATCCGCAGCTGCTGCTGGCGCCGATGCTGGCGGCGACGATGTGGAACCGGCTGATGACCGAACGCCCGCCGCTCGACCTGTCCGAGATGCTCGAGACGCATCTGACGCTGGTTCTGGGCCCGCCCGAGGGCGAACCCGCCGGGGTCACAGGGTGAAGGCCGCGACGAAGGCGTCGACGGCGGCGTCGCTGTCGCCCGCGGCGAAGGCCTCCATCCCCACCGGGCCGCGATAGCCCATCGCCCACAGCCCCCGCGCCACGCCGGGATAGTTGATCTCGCCGGTGCCAGGTTCGCAGCGGCCGGGATTGTCGGCGACCTGCACCTCGCCGATCCAGGGCAGGCATTTCCCGCACCAGCGCAGCAGATCCCCCTCGCCCAGCTGGGTGTGATAGAGGTCGAGGTTGATACGCAGCTGCGGCCGGTCGACCGAGGACACCAGCGCCAGCACATCCGCGGTGCGGCCGAAGGGGCAGCCGGGGTGGTCGAGCGGGTTGAGGTTCTCGAGGGTGAAGACCACACCCTCGGCCTCGGCCAGATCGCAGATCCGCATCAGCGTGTCGCGCGCGCGCAGCCACATCGCGCCGGTGACGACCTCGCTTTGGCGCAGCGGAATGCCGCCCGGGCCAAGCCCCGTGCCATGCAGGTTCAGCCGCGCCACGCCCAGCCGCTTGCCCACCTGCACCGTCTCGCACGCCGAGGCCAGCAGCCGCTCGGCCCCCTCGGCATCGGCGAGCCGCCCCTCGAGATAGCCGTTCATGATCGTGTAGCGCGCGCCCAGCCGTTCCAGTTCGGCGATGTCATGGTCGGGCCAGTTCCACAGCCCGACGCCAAGGCCGCGCTCAGTCAGGCGGGCGACGCGCCACGCGATCGGGCGGTCGGGCCAGAGCATCTCGGCGCAGACGGCAAGCGGAAAGGGTCGGGTCATTCGTGTCACTCCGGTAAGCCGCGCTCAGGCATCGCGGTCGAGGATCCAGGTCACCGCCGGGTCGGGCTGAAAGCGCCAGTTGCGGCGCGGCCCGGCCATGACGTTGAGGTAATACATCTCGAAGCCATAGGGCGCGCCGCAGGGGTGATGGCCGCGCGGCACCAGCACGACATCGCCGTCCTGCACCGCCATCGTCTCGTCGAGCGTGCCATCCTCGGTATAGACCCGCTGGATGCCGAAGCCCTGCGCCGGGTTGATCCGGTGATAATAGGTCTCTTCGAGATAGGTGATGCGGGGGAAGTCGTCCTCGTCGTGGCGGTGGCTCGGATAGGAGGACCAGTGGCCGGCGGGGGTGAAGACCTCGGTCACCAGCAGGCTGTCGCAGTAATCCTCAGCCTCCATCGCGATGTTGTGCACATAGCGGGTGTTGGTGCCGCGTCCGCGTTCGGTGAGCGCGATGCCTCCGGGCCCGATCCGGCGCGCCGGATGGTTGCCGCGGCCCGGCGCGGCGCAGACCGCGACGGTGCAGTCGGTCTCGGCGACAAGGCTCCAGTCCTGCCCGTTCGGGACGTAAAGGCACTGCGGCGGCGTGCGCTCGAACACATTCATCCGCTCGCCCAGCACGCCCCAGTCCTGCCCGGCGGCATGGATCCGCGCCCGGCCCTCGACCAGGACGAGGATCACCTCGGTCGCGCCGGTCGCCTCGGCCGCGCTCTCGCCCGGGCGCAGCCGGTAAAGCGAGAAACCGACATAGCGCCAGCCGGCCGAGGCCGGGGTGATCTCGTGCACCTTGCCATGGGTGCCGAAGGGTTTGCGCAGCAGATCCGCCATCATCCTCTCCTTTTCACCGACACCGCCCTCAGGCGGCATCAAGCCCCGCCTCGTGCGCCGCCGCCTTCAGCGCCTTCAGCCCCATCGACTGGTAGACGAGCGGCGAGCGGACCGTCGGGTCCTGCTCGGCCTCGATCACCAGCCAGCCGTCATAGCCCGCCTGCGCCAGCAGCCGCAGCAACGGCACGAAGTCGATCTCGCCCTCGGGGTCGCCCGGCACGGTGAAGGCGCCGGCCAGCACCCCCTCGATGAAGGACAGATCCTCGGCCCGGACCCGGTCGCAGATCGCGCGGCGGATGTTCTTGGCGTGGAAATGGCGCACCCGGCCGACGTGGCGGGCCAGCACCTCGGCCGGCACACCGCCGCCAAAGGCACAGTGCCCCGCATCGAACAGCAGATGCGTCGCCGGCCCCGTCGCCGCCATGAAGGCGTCGATCTCTGCGGGGCTTTCGACCACGGTGCCCATGTGGTGGTGATAGACGAGGGTGATCCCCTCGCCGGCCAGATAGGCCGCGAAGGCCTCGATCTTGGCGCCGAAATCGCGCATCTCGTCGGCGCTCAGATGCGGGCGGTCGTTCACCGGGTGGCTCGGGTCCGAATGCACCGCGTTCGAGGTCTCGCAGACGATGCAGACGGCACAGCCGTTTTCCTTCAGCTTCGCAAGATGGCCCTGCACCGCTTCGATCTCGGCCTCGACGGAGCGGGTCAGAAGCTCGGTCGAATACCAGCCCGAGATGAAGGCAAGGCCATAGGAGCCCAGCAGCGTGCGCAGCGCCTGCGGGTCCTCGGGCCAGCGGTGGCCGTTCTCGATACCGTCGAAGCCGATCACTTCGCCGGCCTCGTGCAGGATCTGCGCGGTCGGGATCTCGGCGCCGATCGAGCGGTCGTCGTCGTTCGCCCAGGCGATGGGGTTGGTGCCATAGCGGATCATCTGGTTCTCCTGTCGGGCGGGGGTCAGTTGGCGCGCCGCACCCGGGCGGCCTGCGCAAGGTAACGGTCATAGGCGGCGGCGATCTCGGGGCGGTGGCTGACCTCGGGCACGGCCACGTCCCACCAGTGCCCGGCGGCGCCGAAGCCCGGCCCCTCGGTGGCGCTGGTCTCGATCACGATCACGGTGGGGATGTCGCGCCCACGCGCCGCGGTGATCTCTGCCTCAAGGTCGGCAATGGTCACGACGCGGACGGCATGGGCGCCAAGCGAGGCGGCATGGGCGACATAGTCGATCTCGGGCTGTGCCTCGACCGCGCACTCCGTGTAGAGGTTGTTGAACGCGGCCCCGCCGCAGGCCTGCTGCAGCCGGTTGATGCAGCCGTAACCGCGGTTGTCGGTCAGCACCACGGTGAAGGGCACGCGCCGCATCACCGCCGTCGCCAGTTCCGAATTCGCCATCATGTAGCTGCCGTCGCCGGTGAAGCAGATCACTTCGCGCTCGGGCCGCGCGAGCTTCAGCCCCATCGCGCCGGCGATCTCGTAGCCCATGCAGCTGAAACCGTATTCCATGTGATAGCCGCCCTGCGACGGCTGCCACAGCAGCTTGAGCGCGCCGGGCATGGTGCCCGCGGCGCCCATCGCGATCGCCTCGGGGCCGGTCGCGCGCTGCACCGCGCCGATCACCTGTGCGTCGCTCGGCAGCGGGCCGTCCGGGTCGGGGGCGGCGCAATGGGCATCGACCGCGGCAAGCCAGGCGGCCCGCGCCGGCGCGTCGACCGTGCCGCGATAGCCATCGAGCTGCGCCGACAACCGTTCAAGCGCCACGCGCGCATCGGCGACCAGCGGCACCGCGCCATGCTTGCGCGCGTCATGGGCCTGCACGTTCACCGAGACCAGCCGCCGGGCGGGATTGGCGAAAAGCGACCACGAGCCGGTGGTGAAATCCTGAAACCGGGTGCCGATGCCCAGCACCAGATCGGCCGCCGCCGCCGCCGCATTCGCCGCGGCCGAGCCATCGACCCCGGCCGCGCCAAGGTTCATCGGATGTGCCTGTGCCAGCGCCGACTTGCCCGCCTGCGTCTCGATCACCGGGATTGCGTGGCGGGTGGCGAACTCGGCCAGCATTGCCTCGGCGCCGGAATAGATCACCCCGCCGCCCGCCACGATCACCGGCGCCTTTGCGCCGCGGATCAGCGCTGCCACCTCGGCCAGCTCGGCCGCGTCGGGCTCGGGCCGGCGGATGCGCCAGACCCGCGGCACGAAGAACTCGCGCGGCCAGTCGAACCCCTCGGCCTGCACGTCCTGACAGAAGGACAGGCACACCGGGCCGCAGTCGGCCGGGTCGGTCATCACCGCAAACGCGCGCGGCAGGGCGCTCAGCAGCTGTTCGGGCCGGGTGATGCGGTCGAAATAGCGCACCACAGGGCGGAAGCAGTCATTGGCCGAGACCGTGCCGTCGCCGAAATCCTCGATCTGCTGCAGCACCGGATCGGGCCGGCGCCCGGCGAAGACATCGCCCGGGATCAGCAACAGCGGCAGCCGGTTCACATGCGCGAGCGCCGCCGCCGTCACCATGTTCGTCGCCCCCGGCCCGATCGACGAGGTCACCGCCATCGCCCGCCGCCGCGCATGGCCCTTGGCGAAGGCGATCGCGGCATGGGCCATCGTCTGCTCGTTCTGGCCGCGCCAGGTCGGGAAGGTGTCGCCCGCCTCGTGCAGCGCCGCGCCCAGACCTGCCACATTGCCATGGCCGAAGATCGCCCAGATCCCCTCGAGGAAGCGCTCGCCCTCCTCGGTCATCTGCGCGGCAAGCCAGCGCACCATCGCCTGCGCCGCCGTCAGCCGGATCGTCTCCATCGTCATGCCTCCTTCGCGGCCGCGCGGGCCGTGTCCCAAAGCCCGGCGAGCCGCACATAACGGCGCGCCATCTCCTCAACCGCCGCCGCATCGCCAAGCGCGCCGGTCATCCAGGCGCGCGCCACCTCGCCGAAGATCGTGCGGCCGACGGCAAAGCCGCGCACCAGCGGGAAGGCCGCCGCCGCACGGAAGCTTGCCGCCAGCTCCGCCTCGGGCGCATCGAGGCCAAGCACGACGATGCCGCGGCTGTGCGGGTCGTGTTCCTCGATGGCGACACAGGCCCTGGCCCATTCGGCCCGCGTCGCCATCGGTTCCAGCTTCCACCAGTCGGGAAAGATCCCCGCTGCGTAGAACTGCCGGATCAGTGTGGGGGTGGTGTCGGCATCGACCGGGCCGACCTTCGAGGGGATGATCTCGAGCAGGAATTCGAGGTCGTTGCGCCGCGCGGCCTCGAACAGGCGCCGCACCGTCGCCTCCTGCGCCGCGCGGGTGGCTGGATCGTCGCCCGGGTGGCAAAAGCACAGCACCTTCACCACATCCTCGCGCGCCCAGGCCTCGAGCCCGCCGCAATCGGCGCCAAGGGCCGGCTCAAGCGTCAGCGGCCGCGAGCCCGGCCATTCGCAGGGCCGCCCGACCCAGAGCCCGCTGCCCGAGGCGGCATGGAGCGCGCGCCGGCCGATGCGGTCGTCGCACAGGATGCCATAGCCCGGCCGCCCCGCCTGCACCCGCTGCGCGGCCTGAAGGCACAACTCCTTGAAGGCGCCTCCCTTTTCCGGGGTGAAGCCTTCCATCTGCTCAAGCTGCATCCGGTGGTCGAAGGCGAAGATGCGGATGTCGGACCAGTCGGGCAGGCCGCGGCGGGCGCGGTTCGTCGACCAGTGGATCTGTTCGAGATCCGCGTCGTTGCGCAGGTCGGGGCGGATCACGCCGCGCGCGAGGAAGAAATCGAGTTCGGCGCGCGAGGGATAGGCCGGCGTGCAGCCGTGCCGGCTGACCGCAAGCGCGCCGCAGGCATTGGCGTATTCAAGCGCCTTCGGCCAGTCTTCGCCCTCGAGCCAGCCGCGCAGCAGGCCCGAGAAGAAACCATCGCCCGCGCCGAGCACGTTGAACACCTCGATCGGGAAGCCCGGGCCGCTGACGCCGTCATCAAGGCTGTCGGGGATCTCCCCCGCAAAGGCCACGGCGCCGGCCGCGCCGCGCTTGCACACCAGCGTCGCGGCGCTGACCGCCCGCGCCGCACGCAGCGCCGCAACCGTGTCGGTGCTGCCGCCGGCGATGTGGAATTCCTCCTCGGTGCCGACGATCAGATCGAAGAGCCCCAGATGCGCCTGCAACCGCGCGGTGACGGCCGCGCTTTCGATGAAGCGGTTCTCGCCGTCGCCATGGCCCGACAGGCCCCACAGGTTCGGGCGATAGTCGATGTCGAGCGCGGTCCTCGCGCCGGTTTCACGCGCCAGGCGCAGCGCCTTCAGCACCGCCGCCTCGGTGCGCGGGTGGCTCAGATGCGTCCCGGTCGCCACCACCGAGCGGGTCTCGGCGATCAACGCTTCGTCAATGTCGGCCTCGCACAGCGCCATGTCGGCGCAATTCTCGCGGTAGAAGATCAGCGGGAATTGCTCCTCGTCGCGGATGCCCAGAAGCACCAGCGCGGTCAGCCGCTCGGGGTCGGTGGTCACGCCGCGCAGATCGACGCCCTCGCGGCCCAGCTGTTCGCGGAGGAAGCGGCCCATGTGCTCGTCGCCGACCCGGGTGATCAGCCCCGAGCGCAGGCCGAGCCGCGCCGTGCCGCAGGCGATGTTGGTGGGCGAGCCGCCGATATACTTGCGAAACGACCCCATGTCCTCGAGCCGCCCGCCGATCTGCGCGCCGTAAAGATCGACACCGGCGCGGCCGATGGTGATCACGTCAAGGGTCTTCATCCGTCCTGATCCTCGTGCTGGAGTGCCCGGCCCTGTCGCCGGGCGCGGTCGCGTTGGGGTGTGCGCTCCCGCGGCCCTCCCGAGGGGGGCCGGCCATGCCGCCGATGGCGGAAGCGCCGCTGTCAGATGGTGCCGCCGAGCGAGCCCTCGAGTTCGGCAAGCTCCTGCCCGCCGGCCATCAGATCCTGCAGTTCGGCCGCCGAGATCTGGCCGCGCACCGCGGTGCCGAGTGTCTGGCCGCGGTTGAGCACGGTGAAGCGGTCGCCCACCGCCAGCGCATGGCGCACGTTGTGGCTGATGAAGACCACGCCGACGCCCTGCCGCCGCACCCGGTCGATGGTGGAGAGCACATTCGAGGTCTGCCGCACGCCCAGTGCCGAGGTCGGCTCGTCGAGGATCAGCACGCGCGCACCGAAATGCACCGCGCGGGCGATCGCCACGGTCTGCCGCTCGCCGCCCGAAAGCGTGCCCACCGCCTGATCGGGGCCGCGCAGGTTGATGCCCATCTTGCGCATCTCCTCGACGCAGATCTCGTTCGCGCGGCGATGGTCGAACCGCTTGAACAGGCCCCGGCCCTTCGTCGGCTCGCGCCCCATGAAGAAGTTGCGCGTCACCGACATCAGCGGGATCATCGCCAGATCCTGGAACACCGTCGCAATGCCCGCGTCCTGCGCGTCGCGCGGGCCGCTGAAGCTGGTTTCCTGGCCGTCGATCAGGATCCGCCCCTCGGTCGGTTTCAGCACGCCCGACATCGTCTTGATGAAGGTCGACTTGCCGGCACCGTTGTCGCCCAGAAGGCAATGGCACTCGCCCGGGCGCACGTCGAAGGTGACACCGTTCAGCGCGATCACATTGCCGAAGTGCTTGCGGATCTCCTCGAGGCGGATGATCGGGGCCGTCGTCGCGGCCTCTCCGTGATGAAACTTGCTGTCCTGCATCATCTCAGCGCTCCCCGGTCACGCGCTTGCGGATCACGTTGTTGAACACCACGGCAAGAAGCAGCATCCCGCCGAGGAAGACCTGGAACCAGTCCTGGTCGATCTGCGTGTAGGTCAGGCCGATCACCACCATGCCGAAGATGATCGAGCCGAAGAAGGCGCCGATCGCCGAGCCATAGCCGCCGGTCAGCAGACAGCCCCCGATCACCGCGGCGATGATGCCCTCGAATTCCTTCTGGAAGCCGCGCCGCGCATCGGTCGAGCCCGCGTCCATCACCTGCATGATCGCCAGCAGCGCGGCACAGACGGCGGTGAACATGAAGAGCGCGGTCTTGACCTTGCGCACCGGCACGCCCGCATTCGCCGCGGCATTGGCATCGCCGCCCGAGGCGAAGACCCAGTTCCCCGCCGGGGTGCGCAGCAGCACCCAGGTGGCGGCAAGGGCAAGGCCCACGAACCACAGGATCTCGACCGGGATACCCGGCACCTTCGGGGTGCCGTTCGGGAAGGTGTCGATCACCCCCGAGCGGGCAAGAGCAGCGAACAGCCCCTTGAACGCCTCGCCCGAGAACAGCGGCGCGAGCATGTCCTGTGCCGTCGCCTCGCGCAGGCCGCGCAGCTGCGTCGAGCCGCCGGTGAGCGCCTTCAGCCCGACAAGGGTCAGCCCGCGCAGGATGAACAGGAAGGCGAGGGTGACGATGAAGGAGGGCAGCCCGGTGCGGATGGTGAGCTGCCCGTTCACCACGCCGACCAGCGCCGCGAAAGCGAGCGTCAGCGGGATCGCCACGATCAGCGGCAGCCCCAGATTGACCACCAGCGCGCCGAAGATCATCCCCGCGAAGGCGACCATCGAACCGATCGACAGGTCGAACTCGCCGCCGATCATCAGCATCGCCGCGCCGATCGCCAGAATGCCGAGCTGCGCCGCCGGGCTGAGGAAGTTCATGATCCCCGACAGCGTGAACATCGCGCTATTGGCGGTGATGAGGAAGAAGACCGTCACCAGGATCAGCCCGGCGATCGAGCCGAGTTCGGGGCGTTTCATCAGCCGCGCGATCCAGGACTCGGTCCGGATCCGCTCGTCGGTCAATGGGGTGTCCACAGGCATTTCGTCCTCCCTGCAAGCTGTGGCCTGGGCCGGGGCGCGCCCCGGCCCGTCCGGATGCGGCTCAGCGGATGCCCTTGGCCGACAGCTCGACGACCTGCGCCGCCTTGTCCTGGGTGATCAGGTTGGGACCCGAGGGCACGTTGCCGCCCGGCATCAGCCCGTATTCGGCATAGAGCGCGAGGAAATCGACCGGCAGATAGCCCTGCAGGAACTGCTGCTGGTCGATCGCGAAGGTCGCATCGCCCTGCGCCACCGACTCGAGGAAGCCCGCCGAGAGATCGAAGGTCGCGACCCGGACCGCGCCCACTCGGCCAAGCGCCTTCACCGCCGCCACCGCAGGCTCGCCCGCGACCGAGGCATTGAGCGCCATCACCGTGTCGATCTCGGGATCGGCCTCGAGCGCGGCCCGCACCTTCGCCTCGACCTCGGTCGGATCGGAGCTGGTCGGCAGCACCTTCACATTGCCGCCGAAGCCCTCGGCGAAGCCGGCGCAGCGCTGGTCGAGCGAGACGTTGCCGACCTCCTGGTTGATGCAGATGCCCTTCTTGCCGCCCATCTCGCGCAGCTTCTCGCCCGCCTTCATGCCGGCGTCCTTCTCGTCCTGGCCGACATGCAGCAGCGCGCCGAGCTTCTTCGACACGTCCGAGCCCGCGTTGATCGAGATCACCGGGATGCCGGCGGCCACCGCGCGCTCGATCGACGGGCCAAGCGCATCGGCATCGGGGATCGAGACCACGAGCCCGTCGGGATGCTGGTTCACCGCGGCGTCGATCAGCTGGCTCATCGCGACCATGTCGAAGGTCTCGGGCGAGCGGTACTCGACATGCGCCCCCGTTCGCTGCGCGGCATATTCCACGCCGTTCTTTACCACCGACCAGAACGGATCGTTTGCCTGACCATGCGCCACAACGACGATGTCGGTGGCAAGGGCCGGCAGGGCGATGGTGATCGCCGTCGCAGCCATCAGGCCGCCAAGCAGTTTCTTCATGGTCTCCTCCCAGTGTCCTCTTGTACCCCGGAGCGGCCCTCCTCGCCGCCCCGCGCCCCGGCGCCTCATGCTCCGGGGCAGCCCCCGTGACGCCCGGCCGGGCGCCCGGGATTTCCTCAGCCGCCGAGCATGTCGGCGGTGATCGCCGCGGCGCGCCCGCTTTGCGCGGCCCGCGTCGCGGCCTCGGCGCAGGCCAGCGCCGCAACCCCCTCGGCCAGCGGTACCGGCATCGCCGTGCCAGCTTTCACCGCAGTGACGAAGGCGCTCCATTCCGCCTCGTAGGCACGCATGTAGCGCTCGAGGAAGAAATACACGGGCTTGGCCGAGCTGACGCCCGCCGTCGTGATCTTCTGCACGGTGTTTTCCAGAACGTTCTGCGCCGACAGTAGCCCGCCCGAGCCCAGCAGCTCGAGCCGCTGGTCATAGCCATAGCCCGCCCGGCGCGAGTTCTTGATGACGGCGAGGCGGCCGTCGGCCCAGGTCAGCGTCACCACTGCGGTGTCGACATCGCCCGCCGCGCCGATTTCCGGATCGACGATCGCCGAGCCGGTGGCGCTCACCACCGCCGGCGCTCCGCCCATGATCCAGCAGGCCATGTCGAAGTCGTGGATCATCATGTCGCGGAACAGCCCGCCCGAGACCCGCACATAGCTGACCGGCGGCGGCGCCGGATCGAAGGAGGTGATCGCCAGCAGCTCGCCCTTGCCGATCTCGCCACGGTCGAAGGCGGCCTTCAGCGCGGCGAAATTCGGGTCGAAGCGGCGGTTGAAGCCGATCATCACCGGCGCGCCATTGCCCGCCGTCGCCGCCTGACAGGCCAGCGCGCGCTCAAGCGACAGATCGACCGGCTTTTCGCACAGCACCGCCTTGCCGGCGGCCGTCGCGCGTTCGATGAGCGCGGAATGGGTGTCGGTCGAGGTCGCGATCAGCACCGCGTCGATCGCCGGATCGGCCAGGATCGCCTCGACGCTGCGCACCTCGGCGCCCACTTCGGCGGCGAGTGCCTGCGCCGCCGCCGCATTCACGTCGGCAATCGCGACAAGCGCGCTTTCGGCATTCGCAAGGATGGATTTTGCGTGCACCTGACCGATCCGGCCAGCGCCGAGCAACGCGACTTTCAGCATGACGTCCTCCCAGACCCGGGCGACTCGTCCCGGTGATGGCGCTACCATCACGCCATTTGCACGCGCGTGCAACAGATTTTTGCACGCGCGTGCAGATTTCCTCGCCGCGCCGGATTTTCCATGTATCTTCGGAGAAGGAGAGCATAGAACCAGCGCAGGAGGACCGATGACTCAGCACCGCGGCAAGACGGGCCCCGACGCCAATGTGACGGCCGATGACGTGGCGACGGCGGCCGGCGTCTCGCGCTGGACGGTCAACCGGGCGTTCAAGAAGGACGCCTCGATCTCGCCGCGCACGCGCGACAAGGTGATGGAGGCGGCGCAGACGCTGGGCTATGTGCCCGACCTGCGCGCCGCCTCGCTGGCCTCCGACCGCTCGAACCTGGTGGCGCTGCTGGTCGACGATTTCGCCAACCCGCACAAGCTGGTGATGATGGAGCGGCTGACCCGGATCCTGCGCAAGCACGGCTGGGACACGCTTCTGGTCAACACGCTCGACCGCGACGACACCGGCCATGCGCTGTTGAACGCCAGCCAGCGCCGGGTCGATGCGGTGATCCTGATCGGCATCCAGTTCGACGACGAGACGCTGGCCGCGGCTCAGCACGCCCGCCGTTTCCGCAAGCTGATCATCTTCGCGCGCACCTCGCAAAACCCCGACACGATCTCGATCGCGGTGGACGACGTGGCGGCGATGACCGAGATCGCCGATTACGTCCGCGCCCGCGGCTATCGCCGGCCGTTCTTCCTGGCCGGGCCGCGCACCGTTTCGGCGCATCTGTCGCGCAAGGAAACCTTCCTGTCGCGCTGGAAGGCCCATTTCGGCACCGAGCCCGAAAGCGCCGAGGTCCCGGCCTATGACCCGATCCAGGCCGAGGCGGTGGTGACCGCGGTGCTGGGCAACCGCCCCCGGTCCGAGATGCCCGATGTGCTGGTGTGCGAGAACGACGCGCTTGCCATCGGTGCGGTGGACGTGATCCGGCACAAGCTCGGCCTGCGCATCCCCGAGGACATTGCCGTCACCGGCTTCGACGACGTGCCGCAGTGCCGCAGCCCGAATTACCGGTTAACCACCTATCGCCAGCCGCTGACCGAAATGGCGGACTATCTGGTCGAGGTGCTGGAAAGCAGCGAGGAGCGCGATTTCGACCGCGCCTTCACCGGCTGTCTGGTGCCGCGCGAAAGCGCCTGACCGGGGGCCGCGTCAGGTGCCCAGCTCGGACAGGATGCGCCGCATCTCCTGCAACTGACCGTCGCTGAAGGTCTCGGCGATGTGCTTTTCGTGATCGCCGCTGACATCGCGCAGCTTGCGGCACATGGCCACCCCGGCCGCCGCCAGCGCGATGCGCACCTTGCGGCGGTCCTTCTCGTCGGGCACGCGGAACACGAGGCTTTCACGCACCATCCGGTCGATGATCTTGGTCAGCGTGGCGGGCTCGACCAGCACCTTCTCGGCCAGCTGCCCCATCGGTGTCGGCCCGTCCTGCTCGAGCGCCTTGAGCACGCGAAACTGTTCGATCGCGATGCCGCCGGGCTGAAGCCGGCGCGCCAGATCGTCCTCGATCAGGCGATTGGCGCGGGCGATGAGATATCCGATCTGCTCGGTGAGCTTTTGATCCGCCATGTGACTACTGTGCCGATTAATCTAATGCGTTTTTGATAGTAGCAGTTTCAAAAAAATAAATCCATGGGATTTGCGCCGGTTCTGCGCAGGCCCGCCCGCAATGCCAATTTTGCCGATCAGGCCATGAAGGTCTCCCGCACCTGGAACTCCACCCCCTCGGCCTCGGCCAGGCGCACGCCCGCATCGGCATCGCTGCGCCCGATCAGCCGATAGGCCGCGGCCCGCGGCAACCGGTCGCGCAGGAAGCGCGCCATCAGATGGCCGTCGACCCGGCCGATCCGGTCGGCCAGCGCCGCCACCAGATAGATCGCGTCGTAACAGTTGACCGTGTTCGTGGTCATCGACGGCAATTCGCCCGAGAAGCAGCTTTCATAGCGCGCGGCCAGATCGTCGCGGTTGTGGCCGCGGCTCGAATCGAAATAGGCCTGTGCGGCGAACAGGTTCTCGGAACAGCCCTCGGACACGCCCAGAAGCTGCGTTTCCTCGAAGGCGAGGTTGAGGCGGATGATCCGCCGGCTCAGCCCGGCATCGGCGAAGGCGCGGTTGAAGCAGACCGAATCCTCGCCCAGCATCGCCACCACCACCACGTCGGGGCGCGCCCGCGCGATCTTCAGCAGGGTCTCGTCATAGTCGCGCGCGCCCAGCGACACGAAGGCGTCGCCGACGAAGTCGCCGCCGATCATCCGGATCGCGGTTTCCGTCGTGCCATGGGCCACGCGCGGCCAGATGTAGCGATTGCCGACGAAGAAGAAGCGGCGCGCACGCCGGTGGCTGAACATCCAGTCGAGGCTGGGGATCAGCACCTCGGCATCGGTGATGCCCAGCGTCGCCGTGCCCGGGCCGCAAAAGCCGCCTTCGTAATGCGGCGTGTAGATATAGGGGGCCAGCCCCGCCAGCCCGCGCCGCACCGCCGGGCGCAGGTTGCTCGACTGCAGGCCGATCACCGCGTCGACGTTCTCGTCGATCGCCAGCCGCTGCGCCGCCTGAAAGGCACTTTCCTGCGTCTCGCCCGAATCGATGTGGACGATCTCGACTTCCTGGCCCAGCACGCCGCCCGCGGCGTTCAGCTCGGCCGCGGCAAGAATCGCGCCGCCCTGGCACCCGAGTGTCCAGAGCCCAGCCAGGCCGTCATGCGAGAGGATCAAGCCGATTTTCATGCGGCAACTGTGTCGCAGCCCGCGCAGGCCGGCAAACGTCGCGCGGGGTGTCGCCGGTGCTGCGCGACATTTGCCCATTCTTTGGTCGCCTTTGGCCCGGGGAATGCTGAATTTCGCCCGAAAGCGCGCAAGATCCGCAATTTGGTTGATACATTGTTTGTTTACTTTTCTACTAATTGAAAAGCAACAAATTGGGTCTGTCATGAACGCATATTGCACGGCCGTCGACCTGTCGACGCGGGAAATCCCCGATCTTTCGCTGCTCGAGACGCGGGCGCTGATCGCCTCGGGCGCGGCCAGCCCGCTCGAGGTGACCGAGGCGGTGCTTGACCGCATCGACGCGGTCGATCCGGCGTTGAATGCCTATCTCACGCTGACCCGCGCGCATGCGCTCGAGGCGGCGCGGATCGCCACCGAGGAACGCGCGAAGGGGCTCGACCGCGGGCCGCTGCACGGCGTGCCCTTCGCGCTCAAGGACCTGTATGAGACCGATTTCGCGCCGACCTCGGCCGGGCTTGCGCTGCTGCGCGACAACGCCACCGGGCGCAACGCCACCGTCACCACGCGGCTCGAGCAGGCCGGGGCGGTGATGCTGGGCAAGCTCGGCATGACCGAGGGCGCCTATTCGGGCCACCACCCAGAGATGGCGGTGCCGAAGAACCCGTGGAACCCGGCCTGCTGGGCGGGGTCGTCCTCCTCGGGCTCGGGGGTGGCGGTCGCGGCGGGGCTGTGCTTCGGCGCGCTCGGCTCGGACACCGGCGGCTCGATCCGCTTCCCCTCTGCCGCCTGCGGCATCACCGGGATGAAGGGCACCTGGGGCCGGGTCAGCCGCGCCGGGGTCTTTGCGCTCGCCGACAGTCTCGACCATGTCGGGCCGATGGCGCGCAGCGCCGCCGATTGCGCCGCGATCCTGTCGGTGATCGCCGGGGCCGATCCCGCCGACCCGACGGCGCTCCTTGACCCGGTGCCCGATTACCTTGCCGCCTGCGCCGGTCCGGTCCGCGGCCTGCGGATCGGCATCGACCGCGCCGCGGTGCTCGAGAACGTGGCGCCCGAGACGGCGGCGGTGATCGCCGACGCCATCGCCGCCTTTGAGGCGCTTGGCGCCGAGATCGTTCCCGTCGCCTTCCCCTGGCCCGCCGACGCCACCGACCAGTGGTCGGTGCTCTGCGCGATCGAGGTGGCGCTGGCCCATGCCGGTCGCTTCCCGGACCAGCGCGCGGGCTATGCGCCGCATCTGACCGCGCTGCTCGATTACGGCCACGGGCTTTCGGCGAAGGAGGTCGGCGCGGCGATGCAGTGGCGGCTGGTCTACAACGGTGCGGTGGCGCGGGCGATGCACGGTCTCGACATGGTTCTGTTGCCGATCACCACCGGGCCGGTGGCCGAGCTTGACAACATCTATGCCGCACCCTCGGCCGGCGAAAGCGACGAGAACCTCGGCGATCTTCTGAAGTTCACCGCGCCCGCCGATTTCACCGGCCGCCCGGCGCTGACCCTGCCCGGCGGCTTCGACCGCCGCGGCGCGCCGATCGGCTTCCAGCTGGTCGGGCACGCGCTGGCCGAGGCCACGCTGTTCCGCGCCGGTGCCGCCTTCCAGCGGGTGACCGACTGGCACACCCGCCGCCCCGACCTTGCGCCGTTCCACGGCTAGGCGAGGTGGTCGCGCAGCAGGCGGAAGGCGCGGTCAAGCGCGCCTCCGCTCTCCGCCGCGATGCGGATCGCCGTGCCCAGCCCGCCGCGCAGCCGCGCCGCGGCGGCATAGGCGCCGGGCAGATCAAGCGGCCCCTCGGCCAGATCGTCGCGGCCAAAGAACGTGACCGAGCCAAAGGCCGCCGCCCGCCCCGGCAGGGCGGCAAGCGCGATCAGCCCGGCCTCGTCCACTGCCTGCCGGTCGTGCAGCAGCACCTGCCCGGCCGGGTCGGTGACCCGCAGTGCCGAGTGCCAACCGCCACCGGCCGCGGGCGCGGTGGGGGCCTGGCGGCAAAACCCGTCGAACAGGATCGCGACCGCACCGGGCTCGAGGCAAAGCTCGACCTCCTGCGCGAGCTGCGCGCCGGGCATCAGCACGGTCGGGTCGGGCATCTGCCGCAGCACCGCCCCCGCGGCGACATGGAAGGCCCAGTCAGACCGCGCGGGCCGCGGCGCCGCACGGTCGGCATGGACCAGAAGCGCGCCCGCACTGACCAGATCGACCCACGCGCCGGGCTGCAGCGTGACGTGGTGGCGCCAGTGATCGCCCGGCAGCAGCGCCGCCCCCGCGCATTGCGGCAACACCGTCAGCGGCCCGGTCACCCCCGCCCGCCGATAGCCGCGCGGCAGCGACCAGGGCCATTCGACATGACGCGCAAGCAGCGCCGTGCCGCCGTCCGCCGCGCGCCCGAAGCGCAGCGACAGCTGAGGCCGCGCGGCCATGTCCTCGCCCTTCACTTGAACAGCACCTCGTGGCGCAGATGGGCGACGACCTCGGCCACGCCCTCGCCGCGGCGACAGACCGTCGCCAGCACCGGGGCACCACCGCGCACCGCCTGCGCCTCGGCCAGCATCTTCGGGAAATCGACGCCGACATGCGGCGCCAGATCGACCTTGTTGATGACCAGCAGGTTCGATTGCACGATGCCCGGCCCCTTCTTGCGCGGGATGTCGTCGCCCCCCGCCACGTCGATCACGAACATCCAGAAATCGACGAGGTCCGGCGAGAAGGTCGAGGCAAGGTTATCGCCCCCCGATTCCAGCAAGATCAGGTCGAGCCCGGGATAGTCGGCCTCGAGCCGGTCGGCCGCGGCCATGTTCAGCGTCGGGTCCTCGCGGATCACCGTGTGCGGACAGGCCCCGGCCTGCACCGCGCGCACCCGGTCGGGCGGCAATTGCCCGCCGCGGCGCAGCCGTTCGGCATCCTCGTCGGTCACCAGATCATTGGTGATCACCGCCGTGTCGATGCCCTGGCGCGCCAGCTCGCCCAGCATCGCCTCGATCAGCGCCGTCTTGCCCGAGCCCACCGGCCCGCCGATCCCCACCCGTGCCGCGGTCATCGCAGGAAATACCTCCGCGCCAGCGGCACCTCGCGGGCCGGTTCCACCACCAGCGGCACGCCGTCCGCAGTCACCGCAAAGGTCTGCGGATCGACCTGCACATCGGGCAGCGCGGCGTTGCGCAGCATGTCGCGCTTGCCGAGCCCGCGCACCGAGCGGATCTGCACGAAGTCCTTCAGCACGCCGAGCCGCGCATGGGTGCCCGCCTCGATCGCCAGCCGCGAGACGAAGGTGACGCCCAGCCGGTGTTTCGCGCTGCCAAGCGCGCCCCACATCGGCCGGTGGATCTGCGGCTGCGCCCCGGGGAAGGAGCCGTTGCCGTCGCCCATCGTCGCCCAGACGATGGTGCCGCCCTTGATCACCAGATCGGGTTTCGCGCCGAAGAAGGCGAAGGGCCACAGCACGATATCGGCCATCTTGCCCGGCGCGATCGAGCCGACCTCGTGGTCGATCCCGGCCGCGATCGCCGGGTTGATCGTGTATTTCGCCAGATAGCGCAGGATCCGCTCGTTATCGGCGCGGGCGGTTTTCTCCCCGGGCAGGCGGCCGATGCGGTCCTTCATCACCGAGGCGAGCTGCCAGCATTTCGCGACGTTCTCGGCCAGCCGCCCCATGCCCTGGGTGTCGGTGGCGAAGATCGAGATCGCGCCCATGTCGTGCAGCAGATCCTCGGCCGCCATCGACTGCGGCCGGATCCGCGCCTCGGCGAAGGCCACGTCCTCGAGCAGATCGAAGCTCATCATGTGGGCGAGCATCGTCATCGGCACGCCTTCCTCGAGCGCGGGCAGCGTGAAGGGGTTGGTCGGGTTGGTCGAGGAGGGCAGGACGTTCTCGAACCCGTTCACCGCCAGGATGTCGGGGGCATGGCCGCCACCCGCGCCCTCGGTGTGATACATGTGGATGGTGCGCCCGGCGATGGCGGCCATCGTGTCCTGATAGAAGCCGAATTCGTTGATCGTGTCGGTGTGCAGATGGACCGAGAAATCGGCCGCATCCGCCGCCCGCAACGCGCCGTCGAGCACCGCCGGCGAGGCGCCGAAATCCTCGTGGATCTTCACGCCAAGCGCCCCGCCCGCGACGCTTTCCGCGACCGCGTCGGGGTTCGAATTGCCACGGCCGAGAAAGCCGAAGTTCAGCGGGAATTCGTCGGCCGCCTGGATCAGCCGGCCGAGCGTGTGCGGCCCCGAGCAGCTGACGTCGAAATTCGGCCCCGGCGACATGCCGATCATCGTCGTCGTGCCACCGGCAAGCGCGTGCCAGGCCTGCTGCGGCGAGAGGAAATGCGCATGTGCCTCGATCGCGCCGGCAGTGACGAAATGGTTGTCGCCATGCACCACGGTGGTGTTCGGCCCGGTGACGAGGTCGGGGTCGACGCCGTCCATGATGTCGGGGTTGCCGGCCTTGCCGATGCCGACGATGCGGCCACCGCGAATGCCGATGTCGCCCTTCACGATGCCGAGTTCCGCATCGAGAATGACCGCGTTCTGGATCACCATGTCGAGCGCGCCCGAGGCTGCGGTGCCGCTGGTGCGGAACCCCTCGCCGTCACGCATCGCCTTGCCGGCGCCGGTGGTCAGCTCGTCGCCATACTGGGTGTGGTCGCATTCGATCTCGGCCAGAAGCGAGGTGTCGCCAAGCCGCACCATGTCGCCCGCGGTGGGGCCGTAAAGGCGGGCATAGTCCGCGCGCGAAATCCTCATCCGAGATACCCTTTCGCCTGTGCGCGGGCCATCGCGGCCTCGCGCCCGCCCTCGACCGGGCCCTCGGTCAGCCCGGCAAAACCGTGCACCACCTGCAACCCGCCATAGGGGACGAGCGTCACCTCCTTCTCGATGCCGGGATCGAAGCGCTCGCCACCGCCCGAGGGCCGGTCGAGCCGCATCCCGAAGGCCGCCGCGCGGTCGAAGGAGAGCGCCCGGTTGACCTCGAAGAAATGCGCGTGGCTGCGCACCTGGATGGTGCGGTCGCCGGTGTTCAGCACGCGCAGCACGCGGGTCGGGCGGCCGGCGTTCAGCTCGATCTCGCCCTCGGCGGCGATCACCTCGCCCGGACGGATCTCGCCTGGGCCGGGCTCGATCGGGTCGAAGACGGTGACGAGCTTCGTGCCCTCGGCCATCGAGACCTCGACCGAGAAGGTATTGAGCAGGCTCGCCACGCCCGGCTCGACCTGCTCGGCGGTCAGCACGGTGGCGGCATGGCTGACGATCTCGGCATGGGTCAGGCCCTGCCGCGCCACGGTCAGCAGCTCGTCGGCGATCAGCGCCACCGCCTCGGGATGCGAGAGCCGGATGCCCAGCCGGACATAGCGGCGGGCAAGCTCGGCGGCGGTGAAGATCGTCAGCCGCTCGGTTTCGGTTGGGGTCAGGTGCATTCCGTCCTCCGCTCAGTTGATGAACAGCCGCCCGTCGCGCGGCCGCATCAGCGCGATGTCGGACAGCGGCGAAAAGCCCGCGGGCAGGGTGCCGGGTGCGGGCAGGTCGGCGGCAAGGGCAGCGATCCGGGGGGCAAGGGCGGCAAGCTCGCGCTGCATCGCGATCGCCCCGATGGCGCCCAGCCGCACCGCGGCCGAGAAACAGCCCCGCGCCATCGCCAGCGCCGAGACGGCGAGCGCCGCGGCGAGATCAAGCCCCGAGACCGCGAGGAAATGGCCATGCACCACGGTGAAATGGCCAAGCCCCGCACGCTCGGCCGCAACCGCCGCGGGGTCGAGCCCGATCCGCAGCGCGCGCGCCGCGGCGAACAGCGCCTCGCCCGCCTGCACCGAGGCGCCGCGCAGCCGCTCGACGGGCATCAGCCTGTCGATGGTGGCGAACCAGTCACCAAGCGCGGCCCCGGTGGCGCGGAACCCGCCCGCCAGCGCCAGCCGGTCGAAGCCGTGCCAGCGCCCCTGCAGTTCCGCCAGAACCCAGCCCGGCAGGCTGTGCCGGTCGACCCGACCATCGGCCAGCGCGCTTTCCAGCCCCCAGGAAAAGGCGAAGACGCCGCTTGGAAAGCCGCTGTCGGCAAGCTGCATCGCCCGCACCAGCGGCATCATGCCCGCCTCCGCGCTCATCCGATGTCGAACCGCGCAAGCGTCGCAAGATCGCGCAGCCGGTCGCGATAGCGCGCCTCGGGCCCGTCGAGGATGACATCCATCCAGCC
Source organism: Paenirhodobacter ferrireducens (assembly GCF_004022265.1). Lineage (GTDB taxonomy): Bacteria > Pseudomonadota > Alphaproteobacteria > Rhodobacterales > Rhodobacteraceae > Rhodobacter > Rhodobacter ferrireducens. The sequence continues at coordinate 59,653 of NZ_SAVB01000010.1, read as the reverse complement.
CTCGCCGAAGACCACCTTCCAGTGCAGGTTGCCGCACCAGTGGCCCAACCGCAGCGCATCGCCCAGCGACTGCGGCACCAGCCGCAGCCGCGCGCCGCCGTCGATCCGCGCCACGATCGCCATGCCGTCGCGGCAGTAAAGCACCGCGCCGTCGGTCAGCTTTTGCGCGCGCGGCAGGGCAATGGCGCAGTCGCGGCCGCGGTCGGTGGTCAGGCGGATGCGCTTGCGCCCGGCCTCGGCCTCGGGGATCGCCACGGTCTCGAGCCCGCCCAGATGGTCGAGCGCATGCAGCCTCTCGGCCCAGGGTTCCTCGGCGGCCTGGCCGAGGATCCGGTCGAGCATCAATGGCCCCTGTCCCGTCATCCGCTGTCCTTTCGTGGGCCCGCCCCGGCATGGTGACCGGGGCGGGGCGTTGCTCAGAACGATTTCCAGTCGCCCGATTTCTCGAAGGCGTCGCCCAGGGTGTAGAGCGTGCTTTCGTCCCAGAGCTTGCCGACCAGCATCATCCCCACCGGCAGGCCGTCGACCATGCCGCAGGGCACCGACAGCGCCGGGTGATGCGAGATGTCGAAGGGCGCAGTGTTGGGCAGGATATCGAAGCCGCGTTCGATGATCTCCTCGCGCGAGGCATCGGGGCCCGGCAGCGGCGTCGCCACCTTCGGCACCGTCGGCATCAGCAGCGCATCGTAATCGGCGAGAACCGCGTCATAGGCCGCCCGCAGCGCATAGGTCAGGTTGTGCGCCTTGCCGTAGAAGCGCTTGCCGTATTCATCATCGGCGAACTGCGCGAAGATCATCGCAAGCTTGAGCGTCTCGGACAGCTCGTCTGCCCGCTCGCGCCAGCCGCGGTGAACGTCCATGAAGCTGGTGACGTAGAGGTCCTGCCGCGAGGTGCCATAGCCGTCACCCAGCATCATCGTCTGCATCAGCCCCTGCAACCCGATCGGGGTCCAGATGTCGGGCCCGTCGAGGTGCATCGGGATCGAGACCTCCTCGACGATCACGCCGAGCGCCTCGAGCCGCTTCGCCGCGGCGCGGACCTTGTCGTCGACCGCCGCCTCGGATTGCGGATGGCCGAAGCCCTCCTTCAGCAGCGCGACCTTCATCCCCTTCACCGGCTTGCCGAGCGCCTCGGTATAGGGCGCGGTCTTCACCCCGATCTGGCGGCAGTCATAGCCGTCGGGGCCGGCCAGCACCTCGAGCATCAGCGCGCTGTCGGCGACGGTCTTGGTGATCGGACCGGCATGGTCGACGGTGATCTCGATCGGCACCACGCCGGTATAGGGCACGAGGCCGTGGGTGGGCTTCATGCCCACCGTGCCGCAGAAGGCCGAGGGCATGCGGATCGAGCCGCCCTGGTCGCCGCCGATCGCCATGTCGACCTCGCCCTTCGAGACCAGCACCGCCGAGCCCGAGGAGGAACCGCCGGCCGAACGGCTCGGGTCATAGGGGTTGCACACCGGGCCAAGCGCCGAGGTGTGGCTGCCGCAGGACATGCAGAAGCATTCGCAATGCGCCTTGCCGACGATCGTCGCACCTGCGTCGAGCAACCGCGTCACCAGCGTCGCGTCGACGTTCGGGATATAGCCTTCGAGCGTCGAGGAGCCGTTCATCATCGGCACGCCGGCCAGCATGACGTTGTCCTTCAGGACCACGGTCTTGCCCTTCAGCTTGCCCTCGGGCGCGCCGGGCACGGTCGACTTCACATACCACGCATTGAGCGGGTTCTCGGCCTTCGGCGGCTGCACGCCCGGTGTGCGCGGGTATTTCACCACCGGCAGCGGGTCGATCATCCGGTCGACCTTGTTGTAGGCGGCGACATAGCCGCCGAGCAGCCCCTTGATCGAGGACACGTCCTCGGGCGAGAGGCTGAGGCCGATCCTTTCGGCCACATCCGCGATCTGGGCGTCGTTCGGAAGTCTGACTGCCATGGGGGAACTCCTTCGGGTTTGCGCGGCTCGGCCACGCGGGCAGTTGCATGCGGCACGGCCGCACGGGATCGTTCCCTTCCGCGACCATCGCGAAAGGAAGGAAGACAGGTGTCGGGGCTGGGGATCCGCCGCGGCGGGTCTCCGTCAGGCGGTGAAGCCCATGAAGGCGCTGACCGACCGCGAGTCGGTCAGCTCCGCGCGCGGGATCTCCTTCTCAAGCACGCCGTTCGAGATCGCGTAGACGCGCTTCGACAGGCCCGCGATGAACTCGAGGTTCTGCTCGACGAGGACGATGGTGATGTCGACCTTCTGCGTCAGCGCCGCGAGCGTTTCCGAGATCTCGTCGATGATCGAGGGCTGGATCCCCTCGGTCGGTTCGTCGAGCAGCATCAGCTTCGGCCGCCGGCACAGGCAGCGCGCCAGCGCCAGAAGCTGTTGCTCGCCGCCCGAGAGCGCGCCGCCGCGCCGGTCGAGAAGCCGCTTGAGCCGGGGGAAAAGCTCGAGCATCTCCTCGACCGTCTGCGCGACGACAGCCGCCTTGCCGGGGATGCCGACCTGCAGGTTTTCCTCGACGCTCAGGTTCGGGAAGATCTGCCGGCCCTGCGGCACCAGACCGATGCCGGCGCGGGCGCGGGCGTTGACCGGCTGGCCGAGGACGGACGTGTCCTCGAAGCGGATCTCGCCGCCGGTGACCTTCACATAACCCATGATCGCGCGCATCAGCGTGGTCTTGCCCATGCCATTGTGGCCGAGAATGCCGACCACCTCGCCGCGATCGGCGTGAAAATCGACCCGGTGCAGCGCCGGGACCAGCCCGTAGGCGGCCGACAGGCCGGAGACTTCAAGCAGATGCGGCATTGGCCTGTTTCCCCAGATAGATTTCCTGAACCTCGCGGTCGGCCATGATCTCGTCGATCATCGCCTCGCGGAAGATCGCGCCGCGGTTGAAGACGGTGACGAATTTCGCGATCTGCCGGATGAAGACCATGTCGTGCTCGACCACGATCACCGCCGCCGAGCGCGCCGATTCCAGCACCAGTCGCGCCAGCCGGTCGCGCTCCTCGCCGGTCATGCCGGCGGCGGGCTCGTCGAGCAGGATCAGCGCCGGCTCGGCCGCCAGAACCATCGCCAGTTCCACAAGCTGGCGCTGGCCGTGCGACAGATACCCCACCTCGCGCTTCGCCAGATGGGTGATGCCGCAGCGCTCGAGCGTCTTCTCGGCCAGCTCCTTCGCCTGCGCCGCCATGTGCTTGCGCCGCGAGGACAGCCGGACGTTCTCATAGACCGAAACCCCGTCGAATACGTTCGGCATCTGCGTCTTGATGCCGATGCCGAGGTTGACGATGTCATGGGTGTTCCACCCGGTCATGTCCTGGCCCTTGAAGGTGACGGTGCCGCGGGTCGGGATCAGCTGGCCGGTGAGGCATTTGAAGAAGGTCGACTTGCCCGCGCCGTTCGGCCCCAGCAGGCAGCGCAGCTCGCCGTCGCGCAGGGTGAAATCGACCTCGTCGACCGCGGTGACGCCGCCGAACTGCATCGTCAGGCCACGGGTCTCGAGGATGTTCGTCCAGTCACTCATCGGCCTTGCCTCCGGTCTTCTTCCGCCGCGCCAGGGTCCAGCCATCGACGATCAGCTTGCGCAGCGTCGGCACGATGCCCTTGGGCAGGGCCAGCACCAGCACCATCATGATCGCGCCAAGGACGGCGAGGCTGTTCAGCAGTTCCATCGTGCCAAGCTTGAGCGTCAGCCATTGCAGCAAGATCACCCCGATGATCGGACCGACCAGCGTGCCGACGCCGCCCGCCATCACCCAGACCAGCGCCTTGGCCGACATCTCCATCGAGAAGGCGTTGGGGTCGATGAAGGCCTGATAGGTGGCCCACATCGCCCCGGCGAGCCCGGCGATGCCCGAGCCGATGGCAAAGACCACCAGCTTGTGGCGCCGCACGTCATAGCCGAGCAGCGAGGCGCGGGTCTCGTTCTCGCGGATACCGATCGAGACGCGGCCGAAGTCCGAGGCGATCAGCAGCCGCAGCACGATATAGACGACGATCAGGAAGCCCATGAAGACCTGGAACATCTGCACCGGGTCGAGCATCGCCTCGGGCTCGCCCGGGATGTTCATCACCGGGATCGAGGGGATGCCGTTGAAGCCGCCAAGCCGCGCCGCGCCGATCGCATATTCGGGGCCGGCGGTGTGGTTCGCGAGCTTCCAGAACAGCAGCGTGACCACCATCGTGACGACGCCGAGGTAAACATCCGACAGCCGGCCGTAGAAGATGAAATAACCGAGCGCCGCACCGAAGAGACAGGGGATCGCGAAGGCGAGGATCAGCGGAATGGTGGTCTCGCCGATGTTGATCGCGGCGACGGCGAAGGTATAGGCGCCGAGCCCGAAGAAGGCGGCCTGACCAAAGCTCAGGATGCCGCCGAAACCCCAGATGTAGCCGAGCGACAGCGCGAACACGGCCAGCACCACATATTGGGTGATCTGCATGATGGTGAACATGTCGAGCACCACCGGCAGGATCAGCATCGCCGCAAGGCCGATCGCGACCATCACGTAGAAGCCAGGGTCCCGGAGTACGGATTTCTCCATCTGCTGGGTCTCCTCAGAGGGAACGTTTGAAGATGCGGCCGGTGATGCCTTGCGGCAGCAGGCGCAGCAGGACGAGAGCGGTGACCAGAAGCGCCGCATCGCCATAGACGGGGCCGGTCAGGAAGGTGACGCCCTGGCTGATCGTGCCGAGCAGCGTCGCCGAGGACAGCGTGCCCGCGATCACCGAGGCGCCGCCGGTGATGACGGTGATGAAGCTCTGCCCCACCAGGTTCATCCCCATCGTCGGCACCACTCCGGTGACCGGGGCGAGCAGCCCGCCCGCCAGCCCGGTGATCGCCGAGCCGATGCCGAAGGTGGTCATGTAGACCCAGCGGGTGCGGATGCCGAGCGCCTCGGCCATGTCGGCGTTCTGCATCGTGGCGCGGGCGATCAGCCCGGCCTTGGTGAATTTCAGCACGCACCAGATCGCGACCAGCACCAGCACGGCAAAGCCGATCAGCACGAAGTTGTAGACCGGCACCTGATAGGCGCCGATCTTCATGCCGCCGAACGGCGTCGAGACCCCCTGCACGGTATTGCCGAAGATCATCGTGACGCCGCCCATCATCAGCATCGACAGCCCCCAGGTGGCCAGCAGGCTGTCAAGGATGCGCCCGTAGAGCCGCTGGATCACCAGCCGCTCCACGATGATGCCGAACACCCCCACCACGACGGGAGCGAGGATCAGGATGGACACCCACTCGTTGACGCCGGCATTGGTCGAGATGACGACGGTATAGCCGCCCAGCATCAGGAACTCGCCATGGGCGAAGTTGATGATGCGCATCATGCCGAAGATGATCGCAAGGCCCGAGGCCAGCAGCACGAGCCAGGCGATGGCCCGGATCATCTCGAGCGCGACAACGAGTGTGTAATCCATGTCGGTGCTCCGCCTTTCAGCTTACAGGCTGATTTCGTACTGGGTGTTCGACTTCGGATCCTTGATCAGATCGCACACCATCTGGGTGTCTTCGGGCTGCGAATCCGGGAAGGTCTCGTTGATCGCGAAGGCGCCGTCCTTGCAGGTGGCGATATAGACGTCGCGCACCGCATGCTGGGTCTTCGGGTCGATCTTCACCTTGCCCGCCGGCATGTCGTAGGTCTTGCCCGAGGTCAGCACCTCGAGCAGCGCGTCGCGCTTGGTCGAGCCGGCTTCCTTCACCGCATCGGCCCAGATCTTCATGCCCTCGTAGGTGACTTCGGAAATCTCCGACATCACCCATTTCTTGTCCGGGTATTCCTGCGCGACCTTCTCGAGGAAGGCCTTGTTGGTCGGGTTGTCGATCGCCTCGAAATAGCCGAACGAGGCGATGATGCCGTCCGATTCCTCATGCGTCAGGATCACCTGCTCGGTGCCGCCGGCGCCGTAGACGGTGGAGACGATCGGGATCTGGCTCTTCATCCCGGCCGCCGCCCACTGGCGATAGAAGCCGAGGTGCGAGGTGCCGACCATCGCCGAGAGCACGAAATCGGGCTTGGCGCCCTGGATCTTCGAGATCGTCGAGCCGAACTGCGCGACATCGAGCGGGAAGAACTCGGTCGCGATCACCTCGCCGCCGTTCTCCTCGACATAGCGCTTCACCCAGGCCGCGGTGATGTGGCCATAGTTGTAGTCGGCGGCGACGGTATAGACCTTCTTGCCGTAGAGATTCATCGCATAGGGGATCACGCGCTTGACCGTCTGCGCGGGCGTGGTGCCCAGCGTGATCTCGTTGCGGTCGCACACGCCGCCTTCATACTGCGTGTTGTAGAAGTAGAAGGTGTTGTAGCGGTGGAAGATCGGGCGGATCGTCTCGCGGCTGGCCGAGGTGATGCCGCCCATGACCACGTCCACCTTGTCCTTCAGCGCCAGCTGGGTCGCGTATTGCGAATAGAGCGACATGTTCGACTGCGGGTCGTAGATCACCGCCTCGACCTGCTTGCCCAAGAGCCCGCCCGCGTCGTTGATCTCCTTGATCGCGAGCTGGAACACCTGGTTCATCGGCACGCCGGTGGAATCGAGCGCCCCCGAGAGGTCGTGCAGACCGCCGACCTTGATCGTGTCGGTGCCCGCGCGGGCCACGAGCGGCGAGGCAAGCGTCGCGGCCGCTGCGGCGCCCGTCGTGTAGAGGAAGTTGCGTCGGCTGAGCTTGGTCATTTCGAGAGCCCCTGTTGGAAACGGATGCTCGATCAAAGGCAGATTCATTGAATTATCAAATATCGAAAGCTGATAATTGGCGGGATTTATGGATTTCGCCCAAAATTTGACCTGAATCCGGGGGGTGATGGCTGGTTTCGCATCGCCAATCTGCCGAAATGCCCTCGAATCTCTGCCGAATCCGCCGGAAACGGGCCGGATCGGTCAGGACTCTGTCCGCCGCGGGGATGCGGCGGCACAGATTTGCCTCTTGCGCCGATATACTTTCCATTTCAATATTTTTCAGGAATCCGGCCCCATCCCTCATGGGGTTTTCCGGCCGGAGCCCCAGCTCACGGAGATCCGCCATGCCCGCGCCAGCCCCCTTCAAGGTCGCCTCGATCCAGTTCGAACCGACGATGTTCGCGAAGGAGGCGAACATCGCCAGCCTCGCCCGGATGTGCAGCGAGGCGGCGCAGGACGGCGCCCGGCTGATCGTGATGCCCGAGATGGGAACGACCGGCTATTGCTGGTATGACCGCGCCGAGGTCGCCTCCGAGGTCGAGACCATCCCCGGCCCGACGACCGAGCTCTTCCACGAGATCGCCGCGGCGCATGACTGCTATATCGTGGTGGGGATGCCCGAGGTCGATCCGGTCACCGACCTCTATTACAACAGCGCCGCGCTGATCGGGCCCGAGGGGGTGATCGGCACGCACCGCAAGTCACACCCCTATATCTCGGAGCCGAAATGGGCGGCTTCGGGCGACATCGCGCATCAGGTCTTCGACACGCCGATCGGGCGGATCGCGATCCTGATCTGCATGGACCTGCATTTCTTCGAGACGGTGCGGCTTGAAACCCTCGCCGGCGCCGATGTGATCTGCCACATCTCGAACTGGCTGGCCGAGCGCACCCCCGCGCCCTACTGGATCACCCGCGCCTTCGAGAACGGCTGCTATGTGGTCGAGGCGAACCGCTGGGGGCTCGAGCGCACGGTGCAGTTCTCGGGCGGCAGCTGCCTCATCGGCCCCGATGGCCGCGTCGAGGCGCAGGTGGATGCCGGCGACGCGATCGTCACCGGCATGATCGACCCGGCCCGCGCCCGTGTCGGCCGGGTGCTGGGCGAGCCGGTCTTCGAGATGCGCCGCCCGGCGCTCTACAAGACGCTGATGACGAACAGTTTCACGTGGAACTCTCTCGATTACTTCCGGCTTTACGGCTATCAGCCGCTGCCCCGGGCCGGGGCCTCGACGCTTGCCGTCGCGCAATTCGCCCCCGGGGACGACAGCGCCGCAAACCTTGCCCGCATCGCGGCCTTCGCCGCCGAGGCGCAGGCCGCGGGGGCGGCGCTGCTGGTGCTGCCCGAGCTTGCGCTGACCGGCCCCCACGACCCGGCGGCACGCGCCGAACCCGTCGAGGGCGCGCTGATCGACCGCTTCACCCGGATCGCGATGCGGCACCGGCTGCACATCGTCGCGGGCTTTGCCGAGCGGGCGGGCGCGCGGCTTTACAATGCAGTGGTGCTGGCCGGCCCCGAGGGGCGGGTGGGGGTCTATCGCAAGATCCACCTTTCACAGGCGGATCTTGACTGGGCCACGGCGGGCGATGACTGGGCGGTGTTCGATCTGCCCTTCGGCCGGCTCGGGCTGCTCACCGGCACCGATGCACTGCTGCCCGAAAGCGTGCGGGTGCTGGCGCTTGCAGGCTGCGACATCGTCGCCTGCCCCGCCGCGCTGCCGCCCGGTTTCACCGGCGCGCATGCGGGCACCACGATCCCGCACAACTTCCCGATCCCGAAGGCCGCCGATCCCTGGCACTGGCACGCGCTGCGCACCCGCAGCGGCGAGAACAACCTGCATCTGGTCTTCGCGAATGTGCCGGGCGCGGGCAACCCGGGGGCAAGCGGCATCTTCGGCGCCGACACCTTCGCCTTCCCGCGGCAGGAAAGCGCGATCCTCGAGGGCGAGGGGCTGGCGACGCTGGCGATCGACCTGACGAATGCCGACACGCCCTATCCCTCGACCGTGGTGCGGCGCAAGGATCTGGTCACCATGCGCCTGCCACACCACTACCTGCCGCTGGTGCTGGACGGCGGCCTCAGACCCTGAGCGCGCCGGTCTGCGTCATCCCCGCGGCCATGTAGCCGCCGTCGACGGTCAGCACCACGCCGTTGACATAGCCAGCCCCCGCCGAGGCGAGATAGGCCACCGCCTCGGCGATGTCGGCGGGCAGGCCACGGCGCCGCGCCGGCACCATGTCGAGCACCCGCGCCCAGGTCTCCTCGCTGTAGGCGCCCATGGTCATCGGCGTCTCGATCACCCCGGGCGCGATCGCGTTTGCGGTCACGCCGAGCGGGCCGAGTTCCAGCGCAAGCTGCCGCGTGAGGCCGATGATCGCCGCTTTCGAGGTGCCATAGGCCGCGCGTCCGACCCCCGCCCGCATCCCCGAGATCGAGGCGATGTTGACGATCCGGCCATGGCCGCGCGCCGCCATGCCGCGCCCGGCGCGCTGGCTGCACAGGAAGGTGCCGGTGACGTTGACCGCCATCACCTTGTGCCAGCTTTCCGACGCAAGACCGAGCAGCGGCTCGACGATCAGCAGCCCGGCGCTGTTGACGAGAATGTCGATGCCGCCAAGCTCTGCCTCGGCACGGTCGAAGACCGCCCCGATCGCCACCGGGTCGGCGACGTCGAGCGCCAGCCCGACCGCCACGCCGCCCTGTGCGCGGATCTCGGCGGCGACGGCCTGCGCCGCCTCGGCCCGCAGGTCGGTCACCGCGATCGCCACCCCCCGCCGGGACAGTTCCAGCGCCGCAGCGCGACCGATGCCCGAGCCCGCGCCGGTCAGCAGGGCCACCTCTTGCCGATTCCCCATCTCTTACCTCCCCATCATCGTGTCGGGCAGCCAGGTGGTGATGACCGGGATGAAGAACAGGATCAGCACCGTCACCATCTCCATCGCGATGAACCACAGCGCGCCGCGGAACACGTCGGACAGCGGCGTATCGCGGTCGATGCCGGCGATGACGAAGCAGTTCAGCCCGACCGGCGGGGTGATGAGGCCGATCTCGCACATCTTCACGCACAGGATGCCGAACCAGATCGGATCGAAGCCGAGCCCGGTCACCGTCGGGAACATGATCGGCAGGGTGATGACCATCATCGAGAAGGCATCGAGGAACATGCCGAGCGGGATGTAAAGCAGCAGCAGGATGCCGACGACCAGAAGCGGCGGCACACCGCTGCCGACGATCGCCTCGGCCACCGCCTGCGGCACCTGGGCGAGGGTCAGGAAATAGCTGAAGATGCCCGCACCGATCATCGTGAACAGCACCATCACCGTGGTCGTGGTGGTCGAGCGGAAGCTGTCCTGCAGCCGTCCGCCCAGCCCCCGGCGCCCCTCGCGCGAGAACACCAGCATCAGGAAGGCCGCAAGCGCACCGATCGCCCCCGCCTCGGTCGGGGTGACGAGGCCGAGATAGATCCCGCCGAGCACGATCGCGAACAGCACCAGCACCTGCCAGGCCTGACCGGTGGCGCGCAGCCGCTCGCCCCAGCCGGCGCGCGGGCTGCGCGCGGCGATGTTGTGGCGCGAGACGATCGCGGTGCCGGCCATGAAGACGATCGTCGTCAGGATGCCCGGCACGAAGCCCGCGATCAGCATCTTGCCGGCCGAGACCTCGGTCAGCGCGGCATAGAAGATCAGCAGCACCGAGGGCGGGATCAGCACGCCCAGCACGCCCCCCGCCGCGACCGATCCCGCGGCAAGGCGGGGGTCATAGCCCGCGCGCTTCATCTCGGGGATGGCGACGGCGCCCACCGTCGCCGCGGTGGCGACGGACGAGCCCGAGGTCGCGGCAAAGCCCGCCGAGGTCAGGATCCCCGCCATGGCAAGCCCACCCGGCAAGTGTCCCACCCACTTGTTCGCGACATGGAACAGCCGTCGCCCGACCTGCGCCTGATGCGCGAAGGCACCCATCAGGATGAACAGCGGGATGACCGTCAGCGAATAATTCGCGGCCGAGGAGAAGGGCAGCGATTTCAGCCGGCTGAGCAGGAAGGACAGATCCTCGCTCATGACGATGCCGAAGGCGCCCGAGAGGGCCAGCGCGGCAAAGACCGGCGTGCCGATCGCCAGCAGCACGAAGATCAGCCCGACGGCCAGAAGTGTAATCAGTGTGATGTCCATGACATGTCCCATGCGACCCCGCCGCGCCGGGGATGGCGCGGGCGGGACGGGTGAGGGGGGCGGACCGGAGACCGGTCCGCCGGCTCAGTGGGAGGCGCTCTCGCGCGGGTCGGGGGCGATCCGGCCGGTGGCGATCATCGCCGCGTGGACCAGCGCCTGCAGCGCCGCGAACCACAGGCCGAAGGCGGTGGCGATCTTCGCCCACCAGACCGGCACGTGGAAATAGCCCCAGCGGAACTCGCGGATCGAGAAGGAATAGGCGGCCTCCTGCGTCGCGGGCCAGGCCAGCAGCAGGAAGGTCAGCGCCGCCAATATCCAGCCCAGCGCCGCCAGCCCCCGCGACAGATGCAGCGGCAGGGCGTCGGTCATCAGCGTGACGCGGATGTGGCCGTCATCGACCAGCGTCGCGCCGAGCCCCATGAAGACCACCATCACCATCGACATCTCGGTCATCTCGAAAAGCCCGGGCACGGCGCTGCCGATCAGCGCGCGCGCGACGACATCGACAGTGATCGCCACCATCATGAAGCCGAGGAAGGCAAGCGCCACCCAGGTCAGCCCGTGCGAGACCCGCTCGAGCGCGCGGTTCAGCCGCTCCATTCACAGCTCCGCCGCGATCTCGACCGGGCGGCGCAGCCGGCCGGCGGGGGCGTGCTTCGCGATCGCCGTGTCGATCAGTGCCTGCATCGCGGCGCCGTCGATGCCCGCCGGAGTGGCGACGGTGTCGACCCATTGCTGTGTCTCGGCCGGCTGCACCAGCGCCCGGGCCTTCGCCTTCTCGGCATCGGGCAGGGATTGCAGCCTTGCCCCCTCGGCCAGCGCCTTCTTCACATAGTCGGTCAGCACCCGGTCATAGATCTCGGTGAAGGTGCCGCCATAGAGCTCGTTTGCCAGATCGGCGCAGATCTGCTGGTTCGCGGCCGACAACCCCTCGAACACGCCGCGGTTCATCACCGTCACCGCAGGCGCATGGGCGCCGTCGCCGATGTCGTAGAAGTTCGGCGCGATCTCGTGCAGCTTGTAGGCGACGGCGGTGACGAAGTCGAAGCCATAGACCCCGTCGAGCACCCCGCGTTCGAGCGCCTGATAGACCTCGCCCGCCGCCATCGGCACGGCAACGCCGCCCAGGCGCTGGATCACGTCGGTGGCAATGCCATAGCCGCGGATCTTCTTGCCCTTGATGTCCTCGATCGAGGTGATCGGCTCGCGCATCACCAGCGGCGCATAGTTCCAGTTCGTCCAGTACAGCACCTTGCAGCGGTGCCGCTCTTCCCATTCCTGGCGCAGCGGCGCGAACTGCTCATAGACGTCGCGGCAGACGAGCTGCAGCGTGTCCGCCCGGTCGACCCGGAAATACCATTCGAGCCCGCGCGTCACCGGCACCTCGGCCTGATAGTAGCCGGGCGAGATCAGCGTCATCTCGGAGGTGCCGTCGCGCACCGCGCCCAGATGCTCGCCCACCTTGTTCAGGCTGCCCGCCCAGTAGCGGCGCACCTTGATCTCGCCGCCCGAGCGCTTTTCCAGCTCGTCGAGGAACCAGCGGTCGATCCACGAGGGGCCGGCGGTCTCGGTCACGTAGCTGTCGAACTTGAGCGACGTCGCGGCTGCCGCCGCAAACGGCAGGCCGGACAGCATCCCGGCCCCGGCCAGTGCCCCGCTCGTGCGCAGGAAATCACGTCTTTTCATGGTTTCTCCTCCCTTTGTCCGGGCTCCTCCTGCCCGGGATGTGTCAGATCTGCGCGCCGGCGCGCAGTTCGGTCTTCAGGATCTTGCCGTAGCCGTTCTTCGGCAGATCGGGCACGAAGACATAGCGCTTCGGCCGCTTGAACGAGGCGATGTGCTGGCGCACCCAGCTGTCGAGCTCGGCCTCCTCGGCGCTGCGGCCCGGCTCGAACACGACATAGGCCACCACCTGCTCGCCCCAGTCGGGTTCGGGCTCGCCGATCACCGCCACCTCGAACACCGCCTCGTGGCGCAGCAGCGCCTCCTCGACCTCGCGCGGATAGATGTTGGTGCCACCCGAGATGATGACGTCCTTCGAACGGTCGGTGAGATAGAGGAACCCGTCCTCGTCGAGATGGCCGAGATCGCCGGTGTGCAGCCAGCCGCCGCGCAACGTCTCGTCGCTCGCCGCCGGGTTCTGCCAATAACCCTGCATCACCGTCGGACCCTGCACGCAGATCTCGCCGGTCTGGCCGGGCGGCAGGGGCTCGCCCTCGGGCGACAGGATCGCCACGGTCGCGGCGCCTGCCGCGATCCCGACCGAGCTGCGCCGCGCCCGCCAGCGCGGGTGGCCCTGATCGGCGACAAGGGCGCGCGGCAGCACCGAGATCGTCATCGGGCTTTCGCCCTGACCGTAGATCTGCACGAAGCGCGGCCCGAAGAGCTCGAGCGCCTCGTCGATGTCATTGGCATACATCGGCCCGCCGCCATAGATGATGGTGCGGATGCCGACGCCGTCATAGCCAAGCGGGCGCGCCGCGGCGACCAGCCGCTTGACCATCGTCGGCGCCGCGAAGAACACGAGGTTGCCGCGGCTTTCAGCGAGGGCGATGATCTCGGCCGCGTCGAAGCCGCGCGAAGCCGGCACCAGATGCGCGCCGCCCGCGCGGATCTGCGCGAACATGTAAAGCCCCGCGCCATGCGACATCGGCGCGGCGTAAAGCATGTGATCCTCAGGCCGCGGCCCGTCGACGTCGAGCGCATAGCACAGCGTCATCTGCCGCAGGTTCTCGTGGCTGAGCATCACCCCCTTGGGCTTGCCGGTGGTGCCCGAGGTGTAGAAGAGCCAGGCCAGATCACCCGCCGCCGCCGGACGCGGCGGGGTCAGCTGATCGCCCTTCGGCACCGCGGCGGCGATCGCCTCCTCGGCCAGGCCCGGGAAAAGCGTGCCCTTGTCGGTGACGACCAGCGCCGCGCCCGAGTTGCGCACGATCCATTCCGCCTCGGCCGGGTGCAGCTTGCAGTTCACCGGCACGACGACCGCACCGATCCACCAGCAGGCATGCAGCCATTCGATGTATTCGGGCGCGTTCTTGGCAAAGATCGCCACCCGGTCGCCCGGGCCGATGCCATGCACCGCGCCCAGATGCCGGGCCCGGTCGCAGACCGCGCGCAGCAGGCTTGCATAGCTGTGCCGCAGGCTGTCACCCTGGAACACGGCAGGACGGGTCGGCCAGGCATGGGCCGTCTGGTAAAGCCAGCTCGCGATGTTCATTCAGAGGCCCGCCGCCTGCAGCACCGTGGCATAGTTCGCCACCGCGGCGCCGCCCATGTTGAAGGTCAGGCCCCATTCGGCCCCCGGCCGCTGCATCGCGCCCGCCTGTCCGGTCAGCTGCCGGAACGCCAGCGCATGCATCGACACGCCGGTGGCGCCGACCGGATGGCCCTTGGCCTTCAGCCCGCCCGACAGGTTCACCGGCAGCGCCCCCTCGGGCAGCACCGTGCCCTCCTCGATCGCGCGCGCGCCCTGCCCCTTCTCGGCCAGCCCCATCGCCTCGTAGATCAGCAGCTCGGCCGGGGTGAAGCAGTCATGCACCTCGGCGAAGTCGAGATCACCGACCGTGATCCCCGCCGCAGCATAGGCCGCGCGGATCGCGCGTTCCGGCCCCTCGAAGGCGATGAAATCACGCCGGCTCATCGGCAGGTAATCCGAGACATGCTCGGCCGCAGCGATGCGGACACGGCGGGCCGATTGCGGATCGGAGGTCAGCACCACGGCCGCGGCGCCATCCGAAACGAGCGAGCAATCCGACAGCCGCAGCGGCGGCGCGATCAGCGGGTTCTTCTCGCTGACCTCGCGGCAGAACTCATAGGACATCGCCTTGTGCATCTGCGCGAGCGGATTGTTCAGCGCATTGGCGTGGTTCTTCGCCGCAATCCGGGCCATCGCGTCCATCGGGTCGCCGTAACGCTCGGCATAGGCCTGCGCCGCCACGGCGAAGACCTGCGGGAAGCTCAGCGCCGCCTCGGCCGGGTCGTTCTGGTAACCGGCGCCGGCCAGAGCCGTCGTCACCTCGGGCGTCGAGCGGTGGGTCATCTTCTCGGCACCCACCACCAGCACGGTGCGCGCCCGCCCGGCACGGATCATGTTCAGCCCGGCATGGATCGCCGCCGCGCCCGAGGCACAGGCGTTCTCGCAACGCGCCGCCGGCTTGAAGCGCAGCGCCGGATGCGCCTGATGGATCAGCGACGAGGCGAAACCGTCCGGCACCAGCCCCGAGTTGAAATGGCCCAGATAGACCGCGTCGATCTCGGCCGGGTCGATCTCGGCCTCGGCGATCGCCTCGCGCGCCGCCTCGACGATCAGCTCCTCGAGCGTCTCGGTCAGCCGTCCAAAGCGGGTGTGGCCGCTGCCGGTGATATAGATGGATGTCATGTCGATGTCCTCCCGCTGTCACTTTCGCCGTCGGGAGGGCTGGCGCACATCCGCAAAACTACGTAGATAAATACGTATAAACCACGTAGATGCAGGTGCAGCATGGACTATGCGGAGCTTCCCGAGGCGGTGCAGAACCTGACCGGCTTCATGGATGCGCCGGTGGCGATCATGGTGATGTCGGATCGCCGCATCCTGCGGGTGAACACCGAGACCGAGCTGCTGTTCGGCTGGAACCGAGCCGAGCTCGAGGGCCAGTCGATCCGCGTGCTCTATCCCTCGAGCGTCGATTACGAGAAGACCGGCGACCGCTGGCACCGCTGGCTGGCGAGCCGCCCGCGCTATGAGGACGAGCGCTTCATGCAGCGCCGCGACGGCGAGATCGTCTGGATGCGGGCACGCGGGCGCACCCTGACGCCGACCGACCCGTTCCGCCTGATGGTCTGGACCTTCGAGCCGCTGAAGGAGCGCGCCCCCGATGCCGCGACGCTGACGCCGAAGGAGCGCGAAGTCGCGCGCCACATCGTCAACGGTCACACCAGCAAGGAAGCCGGGCAGGCGATGGGGATCTCGCCGCGCACGGTCGAGGTGCACCGCGCCGCGATCCTGCGCAAGCTCGGCGTGCGCAATGCGGCCGAGCTTGCGGCGAAGATGATCGTCGCGCGCTGAGCCGCGGCCGGGCCGGCGGCACGGCTTTTGGGGACCCGGTCAACGGCGGTGGCCTCAGCCGCCGGAGACGAAGCGCAGGATGCGCTGAACCTCGAAGGCGTCGAAGACCGTCCAGCGCACCGACCGCTCGCCGCAGATCTCGCCGCCGGGGAACCAGTGGGACCGGAACGCGCTGGCCGGGTTATCGTATTCGATCACCAGCTCGTAGCGTTCGGGCATCGGCGGCATCAGCGCCGCGCGCCGTCCCGCAACGCCACGCTCGACCCCCTCGCGGATCGCCGCGACCGCCCGCGACGGCGTGAGCGAAACCGTCGCGCTGCCGATCCCCTCGCTCGTCGCCACAGTCTCGATGCCGGGCACGAGGGCGCGCGCCGCCGCACACATCCCGGCATCGCCCGACAGGAAAACGGAAGGAACACCGTAGCGCGCCGCGGTGCGGGCGTTGAGCGTGAACTCCGACGCCGGCGCGCCGTTGATGGTGATCCGCATGATCCGCGTGTTCAGAGTGTGCGCCAGCGGGTTCGTCTCGGCCCCGGCGCGGTCGTGATAGCCGGTGTAAACGGCGGCAGAGAAGCCCCGGTCGAGACCGAACATCATCGAATCCGGATGGCCGCTCCAGTCCCGCACCACGCGCACATACTCCGGCAGGCGTCCGATCACCAGGTTGCGGCCGGTCTCATGCGCATCCTTCACCAGAACCTCTTCGGCACCGGCGGCGCGCGCGCCCTCGCAGGCCGCCACGACCTCCTCAGTCATGTAGGCGCGGAACTCCGCGTAATCGGGATGATCCTTTTCCGTCTCGCTCCAGCTGGTGATACCCGCCGTGCCTTCCATGTCGGCACTGATGAAAACCTTCATATCCTCTCCTTTTCCGATCGTCCGCTCCCCGCGTGCTATTGCGCGGCGCCCGCGCCGGCCCAATCGGCGAGCGCGGGGAAATGCCGCCCGTCGCGGCCCCGGGTCGCCGGCGCCGCGCACAATGCGTTCAGCACCGCCTCCTGAACCGTCTCCGCCGCGGCCCGGAACGGCAGGTCGATCAACCCGTCGTCGAGGCGGCGCAGGGTCCGGAAAGGGTCCGTCCCCTGATGCGGAAGCGGGTCCGCGGTGGTGAAGGCAAGGGCGACATCGCCCGAGCCGTTGCCCCAGAACGCCCCGAGCCGCGCCAGCCCAGCCCCGGCACGGCGCGCGATGCGCTGAAGCTGCCGCCCGTCGAGCGGCAGGTCCGTGCCCAGAACGACGATCACCGAGCCCTTCTCGCCGGGCCGGGGGCCGCGCGGGTCCGGCCGCCGCCCGTCGGGCAGGACCAGATCCCCTGCCCGGCCGAAATTCGCCAGCACCAGCGCCCCCAGCATGAACGCCTGCGCGCCGATCTGCATCCGGCGCGAGGCGCTGCCGATCCCCGCCTTGAAGCCGAAGGCGGTCATCCCGGTGCCGGCCCCGACGGCGCCCTGTTCGAAGGCGCCGCCCTGCGCATCCGCGATCGCCGCCAGCGCATCGGCCTCGCGCACGGCCAGTCTCTGGATGTCGTTGATCGACCCGTCATTGCATTCGAGCACCAGCGGGTTGACCGTCGAGGTCGCGCGACCGATTTCCGGATTTTCGGCGATCGCGCGGCGGATCAGCGCCTCGCAGCAGGCGGCGACGCCGAAGGTGTTGGTCAGCAGGATCGGCGTTTCCAGCGTGCCCAGTTCAGCGACCTGCATCAGCCCCGCCGACTTGCCGAAGCCATTGATGACCTCGACCGCCGCGCGGGGCTTGCTGCGGAAAAGATCACCGGCCTGCGGCAGCACCGCCGTGACACCGGTGGCAAGCCCCGCCCCGGAAATCGTGCGATGACCGACCGAAACGCCGGGGACATCGGTGATCGCGTTCCATGGCCCGGCCGGCAGGGCATTGCGCCCCTCCGTCCAGAGGCCAAGCCGTCGTGCCTCGTTCATCTTCCCTCCTAAAGCCGCCCGGCCCGCTTGAGACTGCTCAGGAAGGCCTGCGTGCGCTCGCCCTGCGGATCGCCGAACACCTGCGCCGGAGGCCCCTGTTCATAGATGTTTCCCGCCTGCAGGAAACAGATGCGGTCGGCAACCTCGCGCGCAAACCCCATCTCATGCGTCGCAAGGATCATCGTCATCCCGCCGGCCGCCAGATCGCGCACGATGTCGAGCACCTCGGAAACCAGTTCCGGGTCAAGCGCCGAGGTGATCTCGTCAAGCAGCAGCAGCATCGGGTCCATCATCAGTGCACGCACGATCGCGACGCGCTGCTGCTGTCCGCCCGACAGGCTGTCGGGATAGGCATTCGCCTTATGCGCAAGACCGATCCGGTCGAGAAAGCCCAGCGCCTTCTCCGTCGCCTCGCGGCGCGACAGGCCAAGCACCCTGGTCGGCGCAAGCAGCGTGTTTTCGAGCACGGTCATGTGCGGAAACAGGTTGTAGCCCTGGAACACGATGCCGATGTCGCGCCGCAGCCGGTCGAGATCGACGCCCTCGCCGGTGATCCGGTCGCCATGGATGCGGATCTCGCCCGCGCTGATTTCTTCCAGCCGATTGACGCAGCGCAGCAGCGTGGACTTGCCGCACCCCGACGGGCCGATCAGGCAGATCACCTCATGCTCGCGGACATCGAGCGACAGACCGGAAATCACCTCGAACGATCCGTAGTGTTTGCGGATGTTGTCGATTTCAAGCAATGCCATGGTTCAGCCCCCTGCCCGCATCCGCTGCCGGTCGCGCTCGGACAGCCGGTCGGCGAGCCGCGCCTGCGGGATCGTGACCGCGATGAAGAGAATGGCGACGGTGGTCACCGCCGACAGGTTGAAATGGTTGGCCGCGATGATCTTCGACTGGTTGAAGGCGTCGATCGTGCCGATGATCGCGACGAGGGCGGTATCCTTCTGCAGGCTGATGCAGTTGTTCATCAGCGGCGGGATGATGTTGCGCACCGCCATCGGCACGACAACGTAGCGCAGCGTCTTCGCATGGCTCAGCCCGAGCGAGCGCGCCGCGGCGACCTGGCTGTGATGCACCGATTCGATCCCGGCGCGATAGACCTCGGAGGTATAGGCGCCGTAGGTCAGCGTGAGCGCGATGATCGCATAGCTCGTCGAGGACAGATGCGCGATCACCGGCAGATTGGTCAGCGGCAGGCCGAAACCGATCAGGTAGATCGTGATGATCGCAGGCAGGCCGCGGAACAGATCGCCATAGGCGATGGCGAGAAAGCGCAACGGCTTGCCCGCCTCGCCCGGCAGCGTCCGCGCAACCGCCACGATGAGGGACCAGATCAGGATCAGGACCCCGGAGACGAAGAAGATCACCACATTGGTGCCGAAGGCGCGCAGCACCTTCAGCGCCGAATCCCGGATCAGCGCGAGGTCGAAGAAGGTGCGGCTGACCGCCGCGTCATTGACCACGAGAAACCAGGCCGCCGCGGTCAGGATCAGCAGCGCCCCCTCCCAGGACATCGCCTTCCAGGCGCCGAGCGAGGCCGAGGCGCCGAGCTCGCGGGCGGCATAGACCTCGCTGTGCCGGGCCGCGGCAAGCGCGCAGCGCAAGGCGCGCAGCGCCATCAGCAGGACCACCACCGCGGCGAGCACCGCCACAATCCCGGGCAGCGTCGCCACGACCGGCGAGACCCCCTGCGAGATCGCGTAGGCGCCGATGTGCTGGGCCGAGATCGCAACGGCGAGAAAGGTCACCAGCCCGAGGGCCAGTGTCAGGCTCGCCCGGCCAAGATGGCTGCGCGGCGTCGAACCTGCGCGCCAAATCTCGGCGCGCAGGTCCTGCTCCGGCAACGCGTTCGAAAACGGGTCTGCCATCGTCTCAGTGCTTCCAGACCGGAACATCCGCCGGCATCAGGCCGCCCCAGGCGGGCGCGAGATACTGCATCTCCAGATCCTTCAGCGTGCCATCCGCCTCCATGTCGGCGATGATCTTGTTGATTGTTGCCTCCTCGGCCGAACCCTTCGGGTAGATCCCGGCGGTGTCGCGGTCGCTCGCATACTTCCCGACCACGGCGAGACGGCCCTTCGAGTTTCCGACCTGGCCAAGCACGACCGACAGGTCGGTCATCACCGCATCGACATTGCCCGCGGCCAGCGCGGTGAACATCGCACCGGTATCGTCGAAGACCGAGAGCCTGGCATCGGGCAGATTCTGCTGGACCCAGTCCACCATGATCGTGCCGGCCTGCGTGCCGAGTTTCGTGGTCTTGATGCTGTCTTCCGTCACCGGCGCATCCGCGCGGGTGGCGATCCCGAAGGCGCCGTGGGCATAGGGCGTCGAGAAATCGACCACCTTCTTGCGCGGCTCGGTCACCGAGATCAGTGCCAGCGCGATGTCGAAATCCTTGTTCTGGCCGGCGACGATCGAGTCGAAGGAGGCATTCTTCAGCACCACCTTGTCGAGCCCGAGACGGTAGGCGATGTTCACCGCCATGCAGAACTCGCGCCCGCTGGTGACGCTGTCTTCGGTATCGCCGTTGAACTCGCCCACCGCGGGCAGGTTGATGATGACGGTGAACTGGCCGGGAACCGCGGGGGTGATCGTCTCCGTGCCGCCCTTGCCGTAGAGTTTACAGTCGCCATAGCCCTCGGCCGCCAGAGCGGGAGCCGAGACACCCAGCACTGCGCCAAGGGCGAGGCCGAGGATCTTTGAAGTCGTCTTCATGTGTCTCTCCTGTTGGTATTGGTTCTTGTCAGGTCAGTTGGAGACCGGCGCACGAACGCCTACGGTCTCGAGGTAAAGCTGTTGCAGATGGCGGGTGACGGGGCCCGGCGCGCCGGTCCCGACCGCAACGCCCGCGATCCGGATCACCGGGGTGACGAAGCTCGAGGCAGAGGTCTGGAACGCCTCGGCGGCAGCCTGTGCCTCCGCCGGCGAAAAGGGACGTTCGTCGAGCGTGAGCCCATGCACCGCACACAGCCGCAAGAGCGCCTGCCGGGTGCAGCCGGGCAGCGAGATCCGCGAGTTCGGCCGCGTCACCACCTGCCCCGCGGCGGTGACGATATAGGCCGTCGCCGAGGCCCCCTCGGTCACCATTCCGTCCTCGCAGAGCCAGACGTCATCGCAGCCCTTGCGCCGTGCCGCCGCCTTCGCGAGCACCTGCCCCAAGAGCATCACCGTCTTGATGTCGCGGCGCTGCCAGCGCGTGTCGGGCGCAAGATCCACCTCGATGCCCTCACGCTGCGCGGCGGTGTCGTGGAGCGTCTTTGCCTGGGTGAACCCGATCAGCGTCGGGGCGATGTCCTCGGGCCACAGGAAATTGCGATCCGCGATGCCGCGCGACACCTGCAGATAGACCACGCCTTCGCGCAGGCCGTTGCGCGCGATCAGCTCGTGCTGGATCCGCGCGATCTCTTTCCGCGCGGCGGGCATCGGAATACCGAGCTCGCCGAGGGAGCGCTGCAGCCGTGCAAGGTGAAGATCGTTGTCGATCATCCGGCCGTCGAAGACCGCGGTCACCTCGTAGACGGCGTCACCGAACAGCGTGCCGCGATCAAAGATGCTGATCGTCGCGCGCGCCTCGGGAACGAAGGTTCCGTTGCAGTAGATGGTTCTGCTCATGTCATGCACCAGTTCGACTTGGGTTGGATCGAACCTGGGGCGATGCGCGGGAGCATGGCCAATTCAACTTGCGCAACATCTCATGCACGAATTGCATAATGCTTTTTATTCATCCCTTTATAAGATGCCCCGTCGGAAGCGCCCGCGTTTGTCGGAAAAGGTGTGCTCAATAAATGGAACTCAAGTGGCTCGAAGATTTCGTGACGCTGGCGGAAACCTCGAGCTTCTCGCGCGCCGCCGAGGCCCGGAACGTCACGCAACCGGCCTTCAGCCGCCGAATCAAGCAGCTGGAGGCCTGGCTCGGCACGACGCTCATCAACCGGGCCACGGTGCCGGCCGAACTCACCCCGGAGGGGCGGCGGTTCCTGCCTGTGGCGCAGGACGCGATCCGCAATTTCTACTCGGTGCGCGAGTCCCTGCAGCCTTCGGGCGAAGGGCGGATGTTGCGCCTGGCCGCGCTGCACACGCTGACCGTGACCTTCCTGCCCGACTGGCTTGAAAACCGCTTCGCGAACATCCGGGTCTCGCTGATCCCCGATCGCGGCGGGATCGAGGCCAATCTTGCGGCGCTGATCGACGGCGAGGCGGATTTCTTCCTGACCTATGCGCATGGGCTGGTGCCGTTCCACCTCGACTGGCAGCGTTTCGACTTCCTCGCGGTCGGCACCGACCGGCTGATCCCCGTCGCCGCGCCCGAGGTGCGCCTGCGCTCGGGCGTGCATGTTCCGGGGGCCGCGCTGTTCGACCGGATGCAGAGCCAGGGCGCCGAGGTCCCCTATCTCAGCTATGGCTACAGCTCGTTCTTCGGCGTCGCACTCGAACGCCTGTTCGCCGGCCGGTCGGGGCCCCGGCGCCGGACAGTGCATGAAAACACGATCAGTGCCGGACTGAAGACGCTCGCGATGCGCGGCGCCGGGATGTGCTGGCTGCCCGAAAGCCTGATCGAACAGGAGCTGCGGGCGGGCACGCTGGTGCGTGCTTCCGCATCACCGGACTGGGACATGGAGCTTGAAATCCGGCTCTATCGTCACATCCATGCACAAAACGCCGACACCCGCCGGTTCTGGCAGGCGGCCCAGGGCCCGCACTGAGCCCAGCCCCGCCCCCAGCCGCTCCCGGGTCTCAGCCGCCCGAGACGAAGCGCAAGGTGCGCTGGATCTCGAACGGGTCGGAGAAGCGCCAGCGCACCGAGCGCTCGCCGCAGAGTTCCCCGCCCGGGAACCACTGGCAGCGATAGGCGCCTTTCGGGTTGTTGTACTCGATCACCAGCTCGTAGCTGTCAGGCATCGGCGGCATCATCCCGGGGCGCCGCGCGGCGACTGCGCGCTCGACCCCCTCGCGGATCAGCGCGGCCGATTTCGCCGGTGGGATCGACAGTGTGGCCCCGCCGATTCCCTCGGAGGTTGCCACGGTGGCGATGCCGGGGACGAACTCCCCGGCCGCCCGGCACATGCCCGCATCCCCCGACAGGAAGACCGAGGGCACTCCGTAGCGCGCCGCGGTGCGGGCATTGATGGTGAACTCCGAAGCCGGCTCACCGTTGATCGTGATCCGCATGATCTGGTCGGTCAGGGTGTGTGACAGCGGGTTGGTCTCTGCCCCGGCGCGGTTGTGATAGCCGGTGTAGATGGCCGCGTCGAACTCCGCGCCGATGCCGAACATCATCGTGTCGGGATGCCCGCTCCAGCTGCGCAGAATGCGCACATAGGCCGGCAGCCGCCCGATGATGAGGTTGCGCCCGGAGGAATGGGCGTCCTTCACCACCACTTCCTCGGCCCCCGCAGCCCGCGCGCCTTCGCAGGCGGCCAGGACCTCTTCGGTCATGTAGGCGCGGAACTCGGCGTAATCGGGGTGATCCTTTTCCGTCTCGCTCCAGGTGGTGATGCCGGCGGTGCCTTCCATGTCGGCACTGATGAACACTTTCACGTTTCGTCCTTTCGATGGCGACGGATCAGTCGAGCGCGACCGGCCCGAGGGTGGGATAGAGATCGCCCGGGCCGGGGTTCGCCGGATCGCAGGCGCCGCCGAAATGGGTCAGGATGCCCCAGACCGCGTTCAGCGCCGTCTGCACCGCACCCTCGACCCAGGCCGGGGTCCAGCTGATGCCGTCGCCGGCAAGGAAGATGCCGCGCTGCGCCGCCGGCAGGGTCTCCTGCATGAAATGGCCATACATGCGATGGTTGTAGCGGTAATGCCCCGGCAGCGCGCCCTTGAAGGCACCGAGGAAATTCTCGTCGGTCTCCCAGCTCACGCAGATCGGATTGCCGCGGATATGGCTGGCGATATCCACCCCCGGATAGATCCGCCCAAGTGCCGAGAGCGCCAGCTCCACCCGCTTTTCCGCATCATGCGGCAGCACCTTCAGCGCATCGGTCATCCAGGAATAGGACAGGCAAATCACCCCCGGCCGGTCCCGCCCGTTGTCGAAGAAATAGGTGCCGCGGGTGATCCGGTCGGTCAGCGTCATCGACATCACCGGCCGCCCGGTCGCCGGGTCGATGTCATGCCAGAACGGCCGGTCGACCATCACGAAGGTCTTTGCCGCCTGCATGTAGCGGGTGCGATCGAGCGCCATCCAGAGCTTCTGGTCGAAAAGCTCCTCGTCGGTCTCGATCGAGGTGGTCAGCAGGTGGCTCTGGCAGGTCACCAGCACCGCGTCGTAAAGATCCACTCGGCCCCAGCGATCGGTCACCGCGATGGCACCGCCGGCATCCCGCGCGATCCGCGTCACGCGCGAGCGCGTCGCACCGCCGTTCAGCCCGGCCAGCGTCATCCGCCCCCAATGCGCGCAATCGGCGGGCTGCCGCCAGAGCCGGTGCAGCACGTTCTCCACCCCGCCGACGATATAGCGCTGGTTGTCGTCGAGCGCACAGAGGTTCACCCGCAGGATCTCGAGCATCGAATTCGGGAAGTCGCTGTCCCAGCCGCCGGTGCCGAACCCGACCTGCCCGAACACCTCGCGGTGGCGGAAGCCGAGCTGGCGGAAGGCCCCGGAGGTGGTGACGAAATCATAGAAGGTACGCTCGTCCCAGGCCGCGACGAGCGGGTCCCAGATCTCCTTCACGCGCGCGGCGTCCCGCGCTGCCATCGCCGCGCGCAGGTCGGAAAACCGCGCCCCCTCCTCGAGCGCCGCGTCATAGGCGCGCGCGACCTCGCGATAGAGCTCGGGCAGATCGTCGAGCGTGCGGGCGAAAAGCGTCTCGCCCTCGAGGTCGATCACCGTCGAGCCGGCCGCCTCGGTCAGCGGGTTCGGAAAGGGCGCGCTCTCGCAGCCGAGAAGATCGACGTAATGGTAGAAACCGCGCGACGAGACGGGAAAGCGCATGCCGCCGAGTTCGGCGATGACATCCTCCGTGCCCTCGAAGGGTTCCGAGCGCAGCCGCCCGCCGAAGGCGCCCGATTCATAAAGCACCGGGCGCAGGCCGAGCTTCATCAGCTCGTGCCCGGCGATCACCCCCGCCGCACCAGCCCCGACGATCGCGACCGCGGCGCCATGGCGCGCCGCGGGAACCTGCCCGAGCCCGGCAGGATTGGCGAGCCAGTCGTCATAGGCAAAGGGGAAGTCGGGCCCGAAAGCCGAAAATTCTGACATCTTGCATCCTTTCAATCCGGCTCTTGTACCGCAGCGCCGCAATCCGGCGGCCTATTCTGCCGGGCCGGTCCCCGCACCGGCCACAGGGGCCCGGGCCAGGCGGTTCGCGAAGTGGCACAGAAAGGCAAGCTCGGTGCCCGCCGCCGCCGTAAGCCCGGCGAAGATCAGGGCCCCGTCGGCGGGCGCGGTGATCGGCGTGCCGTCGGCGCGCTGCCCGATGACCTCGCCGCGGCGCACCGGCTCGCCGGCGCTGAACTGGCGGATCATCCGGTCGTCGTCATCCGCGGCCAGGATCGCCTCGCCGATCTCAAGCTCGCGCGGCATGGGCAGGTCCGGCAGCGGCCGGTCGATCATCCGCAGATGCGAGAGCCCGTTCAGGATCACCTGCCAGCCGATCTCGGGGCCACGCGGATCAAGATGCTGACCGCATTCCACCGTGACTGCATAGCCGCCCGCGAAGCGCATGAATTCCGTCGTGCCGACGCCGTGGGCCGCAAGCCCCGCCGGCCCGCCCGCCGCCCGGCGCTGTGCCAGCGCACGCTCATGCGCCGCCATCCAGCCATGCACCACAAGCGGCAGGCCAAGCGCCCGCACCAGCGCAGCCTCCTCTGCCGCGCGGTGGAACGGCTCGAGCCCGTCGTCATTGTCAGCCGGACCGCAGAGCGCGAAGGCCTCGCCCGGCGCGGAAAAGGAATGCAGGTCGATCAGCACGTCATGGGCGCGCAGGATCGGGCAGATCACATTGCCGAGCCGGTCCTCGTTGTCGAGCGGCACCGGGCGCTCGCACAGATCGCGGTTGAGGTTGCGCATACCCTCGCGGCTGTTCTGCGCCCAGGCGAGCGGGTTCATCACCGGAACGAAGGTGACCGAGCCGCGCCGAAGCCGCAGCGCCCCCGCGCGGAACGCCGCAATGGCGCGCGCGATCGCCGCCGGCCCGGCGGGCTCGTTGCCATGCACCGCCCCGGTGACGAGGAGCCGCGGCCCGGGGTGCAGCGCGCGGAAGGTCACGCTTTCGGGCCCGCCGGCCTCCGGTTCCGTTGCCCGGGCCGGCACGCTGGCCGTGTCGGCGAACCCGATGTCGATCAGCATGCCCGGGCGCAGCCGTTCGGCAAGTGGCATGAGATGCGCACGCGCGACCGCGACACAGCCGGCAGAGCCCGAGAAATCCTCCCGCGCGGCATGGATCAGGATGCCGCTGCCCTTGCCGATCACCGGTGTCGCGTCGTTCCAGCCGACGGGGATGAACAGATCGAACAGCGCCTCGTTGTCGCGCCCGCCGCACCCGCCGTCTTGCGCGAACCGGTTGTAAAGCGGGTCCGTCACATCCTCGACCCACAGCCAGTCCGCCGGTTTCGGCACGAAGGGAAAGGCCAGCCCGCGCGGCGCATCGCCGAAGACCGCCGGGTCGTAGAAGCCATAGCGCAACGGGAAGGTCCCGATCGGCGTGCACAGATCGCCCTCGCGCTTGCGCGACGGCTCGATCAGTCCGCCCCGGCCGGTCACACAGGGAATTTCCCAATCGCCGATCCGCAGCGTGCCAAGATGCGGCGCCCGGTGATCGGCGCCCGAACGCACCACGATCACGTCGGCATGGTTGCTCATCGCGAAGCTCCTTCAGTCAACAGATGGCAGCGGGCGCGGTGGTCGTCCGCCAGCCCGGTGAACTCCGGCACGCCACCGGCGCGACAAGCCCCGAACGCCTGTGCACAGCGCGGATGAAAGGCGCAGCCTGCGGGCGGGGCCAGCGCCGAGGGCGCCTCGCCGCGCAGCCGCTCCCAGCCGGCATCGGGGCGCGCCGGGTCGGGGATCGAGGCGATCAGCGTGCGGGTATAGGGATGGGCGGGCGCGGTGAAGATCTTGCGCCAGTCGCCCTCCTCGACGATGCGGCCGAGATACATCACCGCGATGCGGTCGCTCATGTGTTCGACCACGCCGAGGTCATGCGAGATCATCAGCAGCGCCACCCCGAGCTCGTCCTTGAGCTCGAGCAGCAGGTTGATGATCTGCGCCCGGATCGACACGTCGAGCGCCGAGACCGGCTCGTCGCAGACAACAAGCTGCGGCTCGACGATCAGCGCACGGGCGATGGCGATGCGCTGCCGCTGCCCGCCCGAGAATTCATGCGGATGGCGGCCGGCCGCATCGGGGTTCAGCCCGACCTTGCGCAGCATCGTGGCAACGCGGTCCTCGCGCTCGGAGCGGTTGGTAACGCCATGCAGCTTCAGCGGTCCCCCGAGACTCTGGCCGATGCTCTGGCGCGGGTTGAGCGAGGAGAACGGGTCCTGGAACACCATCTGCACCATCCGCGCCCGGGCAAGCCGGTCGGCCCCCCAGTCCTCGCGCCCATTGAGCGCAATGCGCCCAGAACTCACCGGCACCAGCCCCATCACCGCCTGCGCGAGCGAGGACTTGCCGCAACCGGATTCCCCCACGAGCCCGAGACATTCGCCGCGCCCGATATCGAGGCTCACGCCATCCACGGCTCTCAGCATGCTTTTGCCGAAGCCGTGGCCCAGACGCACCGGGTAATGCACTTTCAGATCCTGCAAGCGCAGGACGGGCTCTGCTTCAGTCATGGAGAAAACACCGTATCCGCCCGCCCTGCGGGAGTTGCGTGGTCTCGGGCGTGGCCGCGGCACAATGCGCCATCACCCGGGTGCAGCGCGGCGCAAAGCGGCAGCCCGCACCGTAGTCGAGGATCGCCGGCACCGTGCCCGGGATCTCGGTCAGCGCCGCCTGCCCCTCGGTCAGCCGCCGGCCGAGCCGCGGCAGGGCCCCGACGAGGCCCCGGGTATAGGGATGGTGCGGCGACAGGAAGATCCGCTCGGCCGCCTGTTCCTCGATCAGATGGCCGGCATACATCACCGCAACGCGGTTGCAGATCCGCGCCACCAGCCCGAGATCATGCGAGATCATCAGCACCGCCGTCCCCTGCTCGCGGCACAGTTCGAGGATCAGGTCGATGATCTCGGCCTGGATCGTGACGTCGAGCGCGGTGGTCGGTTCGTCCGCGATCAGAAGCGCCGGATCGCAGGCAAGCGCGATCGCGATCATCACCCTTTGCCGCATCCCGCCCGAAAGCTGGTGCGGATAGTCGTCGACCCGCCGCGCCGCGCCCGGCACCTGAACCCGGTCGAGCGCTGCGATCGCCGCCTTGCGGGCGGCACGCGCCCCCAGGCCGCGGTGCAGGACGAACATCTCGCCGATCTGGTCGCCGATCGTCATCAACGGGTTCAGCGCGGTCATCGGCTCCTGGAAGATCATCGCGATCCTGTCCCCCCGCAGCGACCGCAGTGACCGGTTCGACAACCGGGCCACATCCTGTCCCTCGATCAGGATACGACCGTTCGAAACGTGCATCGGCGCGGTCAGAAGCCCGGCCACCGACAGCGCGGTCAGGCTCTTGCCGCAGCCGGACTCGCCCACGAGCCCGACGACCTCGCCTCGCCCGATCGTCAGGTTGACCCCCTCGACCGCCGGGTGATCGCGCCCCTCGACGCGCAGTGCAATCGTCAGATCCTCGATCCGCAGAACGTCGTCGCTCATCGTTTCGACCTCCCCTGCGGATCAAGCAGGTCGCGCAGACCGTCGCCGAGCAGATTGAACCCGAGCACGGTGAAGAAAATCGCAAGGCCGGGGAAAACCGCGACCCAGGGCGCGACGATCAGCTGCTCGCGCGCCCGCGCCAGCATCGATCCCCAGCTCGGCGCCGGCGGCACCACGCCCAGCCCGAGGAAGGAGAGCGACGCCTCGGCCATGATCGCCGACCCGATCCCCATCGTCGCCACCACGACCAGCGGCCCCGCGATATTCGGCAGCAGCTCGCGCGCCATGATATGCACCGGGCCATAGCCCATCGTCCGGGCCGCCTGCACGAAGGGGCGCGATTTCATCGTCAGCACCTGCGCGCGCGAAATCCGGCAGCTGTAGGCCCAGTCGGTCATGCCAAGCGCGATCAGCAGGCTCAGGATTCCGGGCCCCAGCACCGCCATCAGCGCCAACGCGAAGACGATCGTCGGCACCGCAAGCATGACATTGGTCAGTCCCTGAACGAATTCGTCCCACCAGCCGCCGAAATATCCCGCCGAAACGCCCAGAGCGACGCCGATGATAGTGTTCATCAGCTCGACCAGCAGCCCGATCGTCAGCGCGATCCGCGCGCCATAGACGATACGCGAGAAGATATCGCGCCCCTGCTCGTCGGTGCCCATCAGGAAATCGGCATCGGGCGCGGTCTCGGCGAACATCAGGTTTGCGTCGGTGATCGGATCGTGCGGCGCGATCAGCGGCGCGAAGACGGCGACGAGGATCGCGATCAGGACGATCGCACCACCCGTCGCCAGATTGGGACGCGCCAGGAGCTTGAGCATGGCCGGCTTCCTCATTTGTAGCGGATGCGCGGGTCGATCAGCAGATAGGCGACATCGACCAGCGTGTTGACGATCAGGAAGAACAGGACGATCACGAGGATGCAGCCCTGCACCACGGGGATATCGCGCAGCCCCACCGACTGGATCAGCAGCGAGCCCACACCAGGCCAGGCGAAAAGGCTCTCGATCACCACCGAGCCGCCCATCATCGAGCCGAACTGCAGCCCGATCATCGTCAGGATCAGCATGAAGGCATTGCGCGCGAGATGCTTGCGCACGAGCCGCCCCTCCGACATGCCCTTCGACCGGGCGGTGCGGATGAAATCGGCAGTCTTCGTCTCGAGCACGGCGGCCCGGGTCGTCCGCGCGAGCAACGCCATCGGTGCAATGCCAAGCGTGAGCGCGGGCAGGATCAGGTGTTCGATGCCGCCCTGGCCATAGCCGAAGGTCGGCAGCCACCCGAGTTGCAGCGAGAACACATACATCAGGAGCAGACCGAACCAGAACCCGGGCACCGACAGGCCCGAGACCGCGAAGACCATCGCCAGCCCGTCAATCCAGCGGTTCTGCCGCGCCGCGGCGATATAGCCGAGCGGCAGGCCGGTGACGATGGCGCAGGCCATCGCCGCGCAGGCCAGCTTGAACGAGGCCCAGATCCGGCCACCCAGCATCTCGGTCACCGGCTGCTGGGTGGCGAAGGACAGGCCCAGATCGCCATGCAAGATCCCGACCAGATACTGTCCCAGCCGCAGCGGGACCGGATCGTTCAGATGCAGTTCGGCCGCGATCCGCTCTGCCACCGCAGGGTCGAGCGATCGCTTCTCGGCCATCAGCGACGAGACATAATCGCCCGGGATCACGCTGAAGATCAGAAAGACCAGTGTGATCACCACCGCGACCGTCACGACGGCCTGGAGCAGACGTCGGAGGAGGACCAGCGCCATCGGAAATCCTTTCAAGAGCCGGCGGCGGGCTGCCCCGCCGCCGGAACGCGGTCACTTGCGGCCGGGGGCGTCGGCGTCAAGCCAGATGCTGTCGACCTCGAGGATCGCCGCCTCGGTCACGTTGCCGCCGATGCCGTGCACCCAGGGCTGCGTGGCCACCACCGCCTTGTTGTTGTTGTGGAACCAGACCGGCGCCTTGTCGAAGATGTAGCCATCGGCCTGTTTCGTCAGCTCGATCCGCTTTTGCGCGTCGAGCTCGCCTGCCGCCTTGTCCAGCATCGCATCGAAGGCCGGATCGGAGAAACCGCCGTAATTGCATCCCGCCCGCGTCGTGCGGCTGTCGAAGCAGCGCAGAGCCGCGATCGGATCGGGCCCGGTGCCCGCCGAATAGATCCAGGCCTGTGCACTGCCCGCGCTCATCGCGTCGGAGAGCATGCCCGCTTCCACCACCTTCGGCTTCACGGTGAGACCGATCGCCTTCAGATAGGGGGTGATCGCCTGCACCACACCGATGCCGTTGGTCCCGTCGCGGGCCCAGACCTCGATCTCGGCGCCGTCGGGGTATTTCGAGGCCGCCATCAGCGCCTTCGCCTTTTCCACGTCATAGGGATAGGGCGTGCGCGCCGCATCGAAGGCGATCGAGGTGCGCGGCAGCCAGCCGGTGGCCTTGAACGCCTTGTCCTTGAGCAGCTTCTGGATGATCAGATCGCGGTCGATCGCATAGTTGATCGCCTGCCGGACCTTCTCGTCGTCGAAGGGCGGATCGGCAAGGTTCATCCCCATATGCGCGGTGAACAGCTCGGCCACCTCGACCAGCCCTTTCGAGAGCTGCGGATCCTGCTTGTAAAGCGCATAGGCTGAGCCCGAGATCACCGTGGCATCAAGCTCGCCCGCGCGGAACGCCATGTCGAGCGCACTGTCGTCACCCGAGATGGTGAATTCGACGCGGTCGGCATAGGGCTTTCCGGGCTTGAAGTACTTGTCGAACTTCTTGCCCACCACCCGCGAGCCCGCGATATGCTCGACGAAGACATAGGGGCCAAGCCCCACCGGATGGGTGATGAAACCGGGTTTCTCGACTTCTTCCTTCGGCAGGATCGAGGTCACACCGTCGAAGAAGAGCATGCCCGGATCGGTGAAGTTCTTCATCTTGATCTGCAGGGTCTGGTCGTCGATCTTGCGCAGCCCGGAGATATGGTCCGCCTTGCCCGCGGCATAGTCATCAGCCCCTTCGATGGTCTGGATCAGCGAAGACCCCGGAAAGCCCTTCTGCGGATCCATGATCCGGGTGAAGGACCAGATGATGTCATCTGCCGTCATCTTCCGGCCGTTGTGGAAATAGACGGTGTCGTAAAGCTTGTAGGTGTAGGTGAGCCCGTCCGGCCCGACCTCGACCGAAGAGGCCAGATCCAGCGCCGGGGCATTGGTCTCGGTGTCCCAGGTGTAGAGCGAGCGGTGGAAGGCCTTCGAAACCGCCATGTCCTGCGACCGCCAGGTCATGTGCGGATCAAGCGATTTCAGCGCCGCGCCGAAGGGCGCCGAAAGGTGCAGCGTACCGCCCGGCAGCGGCGTTTCCGCCCAGACCGCCGTTCCCGCCAGCAGCGCGGCAACCATCGCCCCCGCCCGCAAGGCCGTTCCGATTTTTCCGTGTTTCATGTTCTGGTTCCCTGTTGTTTTCTGCCGGTCATGCCGGGCATTCTGATTGTGCCCGAAAGGCGGCAAGGCACAGCCGCGCCACCTCGGGCAGAAAGGTCGTGTCATCGGCGCTCCAGTGGCTGTCGGTCATCACCGAAAGGATGAAGCCCGTCTCGCCCAACTCGCCGTAAAGCAGGTCATGGCGGGTCCAGCTCGTATGCCCCGCCTTCGCCCAGACCTTCACATCCTCCGCAAGCCCTTCGCCCAGAAAGCCCCGCACCTGGTCGCCCTCGGGCGGGCATCCGCCGCTTGCAAAGGCGGCGCGCTGCGCGGAACGGTCGAGAAGCGACATCATCCAGGCCGACCCCGCCGCCGCGCCGCGCACGATGTCATGCAGAAGCGCCGCACCCGCCCGCGCCGTCAGCCGGTTGCCGCTGGTGCCCTCGCGGATCTGCTTTGCGGCGCCATAGGGGCTGTCCTCGTAGGTCGCGTGCAGCACGCTGATCCCCGCAAAGTCCGGATCGCGCCGCGCCTCGAACCACGCCTGCACGCTGTGCCGGGCGCGGGTAAACTCCGCCAGCGTCGCCGCATCGCACCAGGGCCCGTCGAACGCCCCGCTCATGCGCCCAACGAGATAGGCCGTCGCCTCGTTCGACGAGATTTCGATCATCGCCCGTGCCGCGCGCCGGTCCTCGTCGGTCAGCACGAGGCGCCCCTCGGCCTCCAGCCCGCACAGCTCGTACAGATGGAACAGCTTGACCACGCTTGCCGGATAGACCGGCACCTCGGCGCGATGGGTCACGCAACCGGCAAGATCGAACCGTCCGGGATCGGCAAGGCGCGGCGCGCGCGCATAGGGCTTCAGCACAAAGCTGATGCGATCGGACGTCAGGGCGCCGCCGCTCATGTCCTCTGCGCACCGCAGAATCGCGGCGCGAAGATCGTCTGGAAACGATGCTGTCACGATAGACCTTCCTGCATTTCGCGCCCGGTTCATCCAGACTGCGTTCTGTTGGAATTCAATAAAATCTCGCTTTGCCGTCAGAGATATAGAAAATAAGATGCAAGTTCATTCATTTCAGATATGGACTGCCGAACCATGGCCTATCAGCACATCACCGAGCTCAATCTCCGGCAGGTCGAGATCTTTCGAGCGGTGATGAAATTCGGCACCGTGACGACCGCGGCGACGGCCCTTGGCTCCTCGCAACCCACGATCACGCGCGAGATCTTGCGGCTCGAGGATGCCGTGGGCTTCCCCCTGTTCGAGCGCCGCCGCCAGCGGCTGCACCCGACCGCGCGCGCAGCCAAGCTCTATCACGAGGTCCAGGCTGCCTTCATCGGGCTCGAGCGGATCAATGAATGCGTCAACCAGTTGCGCGGTGCACATGATGAAGTGCTCTATATCTCGGCGCTTCCGGCCTTCGCACAGACCATCCTGCCCGAAGCGATGGCCCGGCTCTACCGGACGCATCCGCAGGTCTCGGTGCGGATCGACAGCACCGATCCGCGCGACCAGTCGCCGATCTCCGGCTTCAACTTCGACATCGGCCTGACCGAATCCACCAATGTCGTGCCGGATGCCGACGTGATCTCGCTGGGCCAGTTCGAGCAGGTCTGCGTCCTTCCCCCCGACCACCCTCTCTGTGCCCGCAAGGTACTCGAGCCGACCGATTTCGCCGACATGCCATTCATCTCGCTCGGAGAATACGACCCCTACCGGCAGCTTATCGACCGCACCTTCGACACCGCCGGGGTGCAGCGGCGCATGAAGATCAGCGCGCAATCCTCGCATGCCGCCTGCGAGATGGTACGGCGCGGTCTCGGGGTGACGATCCTCAATCCGCTGACCGCGCTAAGCTATGTCGAGCGAGGGGTCGAGCTGCGCCGTTTCCGGCCGGTCCTGCGCTTCTGGGTCTCTGCGGTCTGCCCGGTGAACCGACCCGCCGTGGCGACGGGCAAAAGCCTGGTGCGCCATCTGCGCGCCACCTGCGCCGAGGCCCGCCAACAGCTTGATGCGCTGCTGGCCTAGCGCCTGCCGCGTCTCCACCTGCCGCGAGTGATGTCGCCCAGCCCGGGAAAAAGCCCCGCAAGACGCGGGACGCAATGCCGGGAAGATCCGGGCCCTGAAACGAATCGGCCCGCCTCGTGATGCAAGGCGGGCCAATGCGGTGCAGCTCAGCCCTTTTGCGGGCGGAACGCCGCGCGATACTCCGATTGGCGCTCCAGCATCCAGCCCGGATATTCCGCGGGCAGCTTCGTCACCGCATCCAGCGCCGCCAGATCTTCGGCCGAGAGCATCACCTCGGTTGCGCGGATATTGTCCTGCAACTGATCGATCCGCTTGGCGCCGACGATCACGCTGGTCACCACCGGCTGATGCAAAAGCCACGCCAGCGCCACCTGCGCGACGGTGCAGCCCCGCGCCGCGGCGATCTCGCGCAGCACGGAAATGGTGGCGTCGCCGCGGTCGAGATCCACCGGCGGGAAGTTGAAATTCGCCCGGCGGCCCTCGTTCGCCTTACTGCCGTCGCTGTACTTGCCCGAGAGGAACCCGCCAGCCAGCGGGCTCCAGACCATCAGGCCGATGCCTTCGGCCTGCAGCATCGGCACGATCTCGCGTTCGAGGTCGCGGCCGACCAGCGTGTAATAGGCCTGCAACGACAGGATCGGCGCGAGCTGCCGCGCCTCGGCGATGCCCACCGCCTTGACGATCTGCCAGGCCGCCCAGTTCGACAGGCCGATATAGCGCACATGCCCCTGCCGCACGAGCGTATCGAGCGCTTCCAGCGTTTCGGCGATCGGCGTCAGCGGATCGAAGCCGTGGATCTGATAGAGATCGATATGATCCATCTGCAACCGCCCAAGGCTGGCCTTGGCCTGCGCCAGGATATGTGCCCGCGACGCACCGCGCGCGTTCGGCCCCTCGCCCATCGGCCCCAGAACCTTGGTCGCGATCACCACATCGTCGCGCGCGATGCCGAGATTGCGCAGCGACTGGCCAAGGATCCGCTCGCTCTCGCCGCCCGCATAGACATTCGCGGTGTCGATGAAGTTGATGCCGGCGTCGAGCGCCGTTCTGACCAGCGTGTCGGCCTCGTCCTGACGCAACTGGCCGATCTGGCCCCACATGCCGTCCGAGCCGCCAAAGGTCATCGTGCCAAGGCAAAGTTCGGAGACCAGAAGGCCGCTCGGGCCAAGAGTACGGTACCGCATGGGATGTTCCTTTCTGTCGGAGGATACGCCGGGGGAAACCTCCCCGGGACGCGGCAAAGATAGGGCCGTCTCGCTCCGGGGCGCGACGCTGATCCTCGCAATTCCTTGCACGATCCTCTCATCGGAACCGATTTCAGGCTGTGAACCTTCCGGACAGGCCCTAGGTTGCAGACCATGGAACCCGATCATCTCACCCCGCTCCGCGACCAGATCGCCCGCCAATGGCAGACGCATGGCCGCGAACTCCCGATCGACGGGCTGCTGCTGACCTCGGTCACGGCGCCGACGGGGCCGATCCATGCCGTCTATCGGCCCTCGCTCTGCGTCGTGGCGCAGGGCGCCAAGACCAGCATGCTGGGCGAGCAGGCCTATCGCTACGAGGCCGGGAAATGCCTGATCGCGTCGATGGAGGTGCCGATCCGGGCCGAGATCACGCGCGCCACGCCCGAACGGCCCTATCTGGCCTTCAGCCTCGCGCTCGATCCCGCGACGATCTCCGATCTGCTGCTGGAGCGGGACGGCCGGGACGGTGCATCTGCCGGCCCGGCGCTGGCCGTCCACGCCTTCGGTCCGGAGCTGGTCGATCCGCTGTGCCGACTGATGGCGCTGTGCGACCGGCCGCGGGATATCGCGGTCCTCGCGCCGCTGATCCGGCGCGAGATCACCTGGCTCTTGCTGAACGGGCCGATGGGGCCGGCGTTGCGGCAGATCGGTCTGGTGGGCAGTCACATGGCGCGGATTGGCCGGGCCATCGCCTGTATTCGCGAGAGCTTCACCGGGCAGCTGAACGTGCGACACCTCGCCAATCTCGCGGGAATGAGCCCCGCGACCTTCCATCGGCACTTCAAGGCCGTGACGGCAATGACCCCGGTGCAGTATCAAAAGCAGCTCCGGTTGCAGGAGGCGCGGCGTTTGCTGCTTTCCGACAGCGCCGATGTCGCGCGGATCGGCTATGCCATCGGCTACGAGAGCCCGTCGCAGTTCAGTCGCGAATATCGCCGCCTGTTCGGGGCCCCGCCGGGCAAGGACGGACTGGAGATCCGCAAGGGGCTCGCGCCCCGGATCGAGGCGTGACGGCAGTATCCTTGCGGGCTCTTCGCGGCCCGTCGCTGCCGCGAAGAGCCGTCATGCGCGGGGAGCGCGATGGTCGCGAGCGGAGGCACGTGCATGGATGGTGCCGAACGGCCAGCCCCGATGCCGCTCTCACCAGCAAGCTTCCGGTCGCCTGGCCGCATGGCGGCGACCGGAAAATGTGTCGGGGCCAGTGTCACTCGGGGGCTTTGACGAGGATCTTCACGTGGGATTTCTCCTTGACCAGTGCCTCGAAACCTTCCGCGACGATGTCATCCAGCGCGATCCGCTTCGTCACCAATTGGTCGGCGCTGAAATAGCCCTGTGTCATCAGGGCCATGACTGCCGGATAGACATTTCGGTAGGCGATGGTGCCGTGCAACTGGCGCTCCTTGAGGACGACGGTGTTGGGCTGGAAGGCGGCTGCCTTCTCCCAGATCGAGACGATCAGGACCTGTCCTTCGTGGCGGGTGGCGTCGATGCACTGCGGCAGCACCTGCGGCACGCCCGTGACTTCGAAGGCCACATGCACGCCGCCGGTCGCCGCGCGGATCGCCGCGACCGCATCCGTGGCCGTCGGGTCGATCACCGCCGTCGCGCCAAGCTCCAGCGCCTTCTGGCGGCGCACCTCGGAGGGCTCGACGACGTGGATCTCGGAGGCGCCCGCCACGCGCAGGGCCTCGACCACCAGAAGCCCGATCGGCCCGGCACCGAAGACCGCGGCCTTGTCTCCGGCCCGGATCTTCGACAGGCGCACCGCGTGCAGGGCGACGGCGGCCGGCTCGACCAGCGCCCCTTGTTCCATCGAGAGCCCCTCGGGCATCTTGTGGACCATGCGCGCGGGCACCACGCTATGCGCCGCAAAGCCGCCGTGACCGCCGGAAAGGCCGACGAAGCCGAGGTTGTCGCAGAGGTTGTACTTGCCCTCGAGACAGGCGGCGCAGGTGCCGCAGGCGAAGATCGGCTCGATCGCGACGCGGTCGCCGACCGCGAGCCCCGTCACGCCCGTGCCCAGCTCCGTGATGGTGCCGCAATATTCGTGCCCCATGGTGATCGGCGCCTTGTCGTGGCTCAGGGGGTGGTTCTGCTCCACTGGGACGAAGATCGGCCCGGCGAGGTATTCGTGCAGGTCGCTGCCGCAGATGCCGGTCCAGGCGACTTTGATCTTCACCTCGCCCGCCTGCGGGCCGGGTTCGGGGATATCCTCGACGCGGATGTCTTTGACGCCGTGCCAACGTGCTGCTTTCATGGTCTTATTCCTTTGTTCGTGCGGTTTCGGCGAGCGACCGCGCGGCCGTCGGCCCGGCTCGGCCGGCCATGGCGCGCGCCCCGCCGGTGACGGGAACGCCTGTCCCGCTGAGCGGCAGGGCGTTCCCGCTGCGGTATCGGGGAAGGTTTGCGCGCACCCGTTCAGGGAGGAACCGGGTGCGCGCCGGGGGTGTCAGGACAGGTGATGCACCTCCTGCAGGCCATAGACGGGCGTCTCGAGCCCCTCCATCCGGGCCTTCAGCTGCAGCGCGAGATAGAGCGAGTAATGCCGCGACTGGTGCAGGTTGCCGCCGTGGAACCACAGGTGCTCCTGCTGGGTCGGCTTCCACATGTTGCGCTGCTCCCCCTCCCAGGGGCCGGGATCCTTGGTGGTGTCGGAGCCGAGGCCCCAGACCTTGCCCACCTTGTCCGCGACTTCCTGGCTGATGAGATCGGCGGCCCAGCCGTTCATCGAGCCGTAGCCGGTGGCCATGACCACCAGATCCGCATCGAGATGCGTGCCGTCGCTCAGCACCACGCCGGTTTCGTCGAAGCGCTCGGGCTGGCCCTTCACCAGCTTGATGGCGCCGTCGATGATGAGCTGGCTCGCGCCCACGTCGATGTAATAGCCCGACCCGCGCCGGAGATACTTCATGAAAAGGCCCGAGCCGTCATCGCCCCAGTCGAGATCGAAGCCCGCCTTCTCGAGCCCCGCATAGAACTCGGCATCACGCTCGCGCATCTTGTCGTAAAGCGGGATCTGGAACTCGTGCATGATCCGGTAGGGCAGCGAGGCAAAGACCATGTCGGCCTTTTCAGTGGTCATCCCGGAGGCCACCGCCTCTTCGGAATAAAGCGCGCCGAGGCCGATCTCCATCAGGCTGTCCGAGCGCACGATATGGGTCGAGGAGCGCTGCACCATGGTGACGTCGGCATCCGCCTCCCAGAGCGCGGCGCAGATGTCATGCGCCGAGTTGTTGGACCCGATCACCACCACCTTCTTGCCGGTCCAGTCGTCCGGCCCCTTGTGCTGCGAGCTGTGCTGGATTGCGCCGCGGAAGCTCTCCATCCCCGGGAAAGAGGGCATGTTCGGCTTGCCCGACATGCCGGTGGCAAGCACCAGCTGCGTCGGGCGGAGCGTCACCTCCTCGCCGTCGCGGTTCACCTTGACCTCCCAGGTGCCGCTCTCCGCGTCAAAGCGCGCCTTCTGCACCTCGGAGCGCGTCCAGTAGTTCAGCTCCATCACCTTGGTGTACATCTCAAGCCAGTCGCCGACCTTGTCCTTGGGGGTGAAGACCGGCCAGTTGTCGGGGAACTTGATGTAGGGCAAGTGGTCGTACCAGATCGGGTCATGCAGGCAGAGCGACTTGTAGCGCGAGCGCCACTGGTCTCCGGGCCGGTCATGCTTGTCGAGGATGATGGTCGGCACGCCAAGCTGGCGCAGCCGCGCGCCGAGGGCGATGCCGCCCTGGCCGCCGCCGATGATGACGGTGTAGGGCTGCCGGGTGTAGCCGAGCTCCTCCGCCTCGGCGGCACGCTTTTCGCTCCACGACAGGCGGTTCTTGGAGGCGCCGTGTTCGGCCCCCATCGGGCGCCGTTTGCCCCGGTTCTCCTCGAAGCCCTTCAGCTCCTGCAGCGCGGTCAGCAAGGTCCAGATCCGCCCCTCCTTCAGGCGCATCAGGCCCCAGCCACGGCCGGTGGCGGTCTCGAAGGTGACCCAGGCGGTGGTGACGCCGCCCTCCTCGGCGGGGATCTCGCCGCCCTGCAGGGCGAACCGGCCGGGCTTGGTGTGCGTGAGCTGGGCGGCAAGCATGTCCTGGATGGCTGCCGGCCCTTCGGCCGTCTTCAGGTTCCAGGTCACGGCGACCAGATCGCGCCAATAGCTGTCGGTGGCAAAGAGCGCGCTCGCTGCCTGTGCGTCGCCTTCCTCAAGGGCGGCGTTCAGGCGGTCGAGCGTCTCCTGCACCTGCGTGGTGACTGTCGAGTCGAGCATTGCGTTTCCTCCTCATCAGCAATGTGCTGGGGGAAGATTGGCAAGGCGCGGCGCTTCGGCTCCACGGAAAATTGCCGGAAAATGCCCTCCCGGCACTTGCGGCGACGCAGCATGTTGCACACGCAACGCCGCGCAACATCTCACTGAGGCGCCTGCAACCCTTCCTTGCGGATGCGGCGCAGGATGGTCGAGCGGTTCACCCCGAGACGGCGGGCGGTGCGGGCCATGTTCCAGTTGCAGGCATCCAGCACGGCCTCGAGATCGAGCGTCTCCTCGCGCGGTCTGGGCGCCGCGGGAAGGTCCGGCAGGTCGATCACCGTGCTCTCGGCCAGCGCGCAGGCGACGTCGAGCACATTGCCGAGCTCGCGCAGGTTCCCCGGCCAGTCGCGCGCCATCAGCTCCGAGCGTGCCGAGGGCGTCAGGCGCATCTCCCCGCCGCAGCGCCGGCCGAGGAGACGCTCGATCAGCCAGCCGAGATCCTGCCGCTCGCGCAGGGGCGGCAATTCGAGAACGGAGCCGGCAAGCCGGTGGTAGAGCGCCGCCGGGAGGGTCTCGCCCGAGAGCAGGGCGCCCGGCGCGTGGCCGCTGGTGGCAATCGGGCGCATGTGGGCGTGTGCATCCAGAAGCGCGGGAAGGGCCCGCACGATCTCGGGCCGCAAGTCCTCCACTCCCCGCAACAGCAGCGTCCCCGGCTCCGGCTGCGCCGAGAGGGCGGCCTCGATCTGTTCGGGCATCGCCCCCGCACAGTCGAGGGCAACGAAGCCGCGCCGACGCGATGCCATGTGGATGGCGCGGGCGAGCTTGGTCTTGCCGCTGCCGCTCTCGCCGCAGATCAGGAGCGGGACATGTGTCGGGGCGAGCCGTTCCGCCTGCGCCAGCAGGCGGGCCATGGTCGGATCGCTTCCCGCCAGGGTGGCAAGAACCCCGCCGACCGCGCGCTTCTCCGGCGTCGAGCGGTCCTTTTGCGCCCTGCGCGGCCTCTGGGGGGCGATCGCATGGCCGAAAACCGCCCCGCCGTCGCTCAGGGAGACGACTCTTTCCTCGGTCGGGCGGTCGCGCATCAGGTCGGGCAGGTCGTCCACGCTCAGCCCGAGCAAGCTGTCGATGTGCTCTCCGATCAGCCCCTTGCCGCGCGACAGCATCCGTGTCGCCGCATGCGTGGCGCCGATCACGCGCCCCGATCCATCCAGCGACACCGCGGCTTCCGGATCGACATCGAGGAATTCGGGGCTCGTGGAAAACCGCAGCACCCATTCGCGACGGCTGGCCGCCATGAGGTTCGCCATCTCGACCCGCCGCGCCGCAGAGGTCACCAGAGACATCGCGAGGTTCTGGCTGCTTTTCGGCGAGGGCGAGCGCAGGAGGGAAATATCGAGCACCGCCGCCAGTTGGCCGAGGCTGTCGTAGATCGGGGCCGAGGTGCAGGAGAGCCCCGTATGCGCGCTGCCGAAGTGGTCGTCCTGATGGACGGTGACCGGCTCGCCGGTATAGATGCAGGCACCGACCCCGCAGGTTCCCGCCAGATCTTCGGACCAGTTCGAACCCAGATAAAGCCCCGCGCCGCGCAACTCGTCCACGAGCCGGTCGTCCCCGAAGAAGTCGACGCAGACGCCTTTTGCATCGGTCAGCAGCAGAACGTAATTCTGCCCCGCCACCTGTCGAAACAGCCTCTGGAGGCTCGAGCGCGCCGCGCCGATCATCCAGTCGGCCTGCTCCCGATGGGTGCGGAACTCCGAGTCCGTGACGATATGGGCCGGTACGCGGCTGGTCGGATCCATGCCGTAGACCTCGACACAGCGCCGCCAGGACGCATCCACATAACTGTCCCGTCCCGTTGCCTGACCATCCAGGACCTGCGCGATCTCCTCGACGTGATCATGCTCGACCATGCGGCACTCCTCCCGCCAGCCACGTTACCAGTTCGCGACATCATTCCGATGGTGGACTTTGGTACAAGGCTGTGCCGGCTGTCCCTCGGGCCCGCAGCGACCATCGCGCTCTGTTCGGGGCGACGGGATGGGGGAGCGTCAGCCGTTTTCCCGACCTCTGGGTTGCCCGCCGCTGGCCCCCGCAATGCCGAAGCGTTGCCGGTAGGCGACCGGCGTCGAGCCGGTGATCTTCTGGAAGATCTTGCGAAAGGCCGCGGGATCGGAATAGCCCACCTGCCAGGCGATCTGATCCACCG
Organism: Paenirhodobacter ferrireducens; assembly: GCF_004022265.1. Lineage (GTDB taxonomy): Bacteria > Pseudomonadota > Alphaproteobacteria > Rhodobacterales > Rhodobacteraceae > Rhodobacter > Rhodobacter ferrireducens. The sequence continues at coordinate 17,956 of NZ_SAVB01000010.1, read as the reverse complement.
GCGTGATCGTGCGCTCCAGATCCTCGCGCGCCTTCGCGATCCGGACCTGTTGCAGGTAGTCGTTGGGCCGGTGGCCGGTGGCGGCGGTGAAGCGGCGCAGGAAGGTGCGTTCGGTCATCCCGGCTATGCCGTGCAGATCCCCGAGCCGCAGCGCCGTGAACGCATGGGCATGCAGGTGATGCTGTGCGGCGCGGATCGCCTCGTCGCCGTGATCGAAGCGCGGGATGAACTGCGCGAAGGGCCGCTGGCTCGTGCGCGGCGGGTCGATCAGCAGGAATTTCGCGGTCGCGAGCATCGTTGCCGGCCCCAGCAACCGCTCGACAAGGGTCAGTCCCAGATCGGTCCAGGCGAGAATGCCGCCCGCCGTCATCACATCGCCCTCGTCAATCATCATGTGATCCTCGGCCAGCCGGATGTCGGGGAACCGCGCGGCGAGCTGCGCGGCGAAGGCCCAATGCGTCGTCGCCCTGCGGCCGTTCATCAGCCCGGTCTCGGCCAGCACGAAGGCCCCGGCGCAGACCGAACAGAGCACCGTCCCCGTGGCATGCTGGGCAAGCAGCCAGGTCGCGGCCCCGGGGGCCGGTGCCATCCGATCGGGCATGACGATGCTGGGCGGGATGATAGCATGCCCGAGCGCATGCGGCGGGCCCGGGTGGCTGTCCCAGACGCAATCCACCCCGTCCTCCGTCGCCTGCCAGTGGCTGACCCGCAGGCTCGCGGCATTCGCGCCGGTCCATTCCCCGGCAATGCGAAACAGATCGGTCAGCCCATGCACCGCGGCCAGCTGGCAATCGGGATAGATCAGCAGGCCGATCTCGGCCACCGGGACGACTCCTTGCAACATTGTCTGTTTTGCCATCTTCAATGTCATTTACGCCACGCCTCGTGAGGTCTCTCAGGTTCTAGGTTTCCTCCTGTCGAAAGCAAGAGGTCACAATGGCGATCGAACACACAAGGCGACAGATGCTGATGACCGCGGCGGCGGCCGCGGCCCTCTCGGCGCTGCCGCGTGAAATTCTGGCACAAATCCAAGGAGATATCATGATGGATACGATCAAGACGAAAGACGGCGTGGAGATCTTCTACAAGGACTGGGGGCCGAAAGACGCTCAGCCCGTCGTCTTCCACCACGGCTGGCCGCTGTCGTCGGATGACTGGGATGCGCAGATGCTGTTCTTCCTGTCGCATGGCTATCGCGTCATCGCCCATGACCGCCGCGGGCACGGCCGCTCGCAGCAGGTCAGCGAGGGGCACGACATGGACCATTATGCCGCCGATGCGGCGGCCGTGTTCGAGGCGCTCGATCTGCGTAACGCGGTCCATATCGGGCATTCGACCGGCGGCGGCGAGGTCGCGCGCTATGTCGCGAAATTCGGTCAGCCACAGGGCCGGGTTGCCAAGGCTGTCCTCGTGGCCGCCGTGCCGCCCCTGATGCTGAAGACCACGGCCAACCCCGAGGGCACGCCGCTCGAGGTCTTCGACGGCTTCCGGGCTGCGCTCGCCACGAACCGGGCGCAGTTCTTCCGCGATATCCCGGCCGGCCCGTTCTACGGCTTCAACCGCGCGGGCGCGACGGTGCTGCCGGGCGTGATCGACAACTGGTGGCGTCAGGGCATGATGGGCGGTGCCAAGGCCCATTACGACGGGATCAAGGCCTTCTCGGAGACCGACCAGACCGAGGATCTGAAGGCGATCACCGTGCCCACGCTGGTGCTGCATGGCGACGACGACCAAGTCGTGCCCTACAAGGACGCGGCCGAGAAGCAGATCAAGCTGCTGCAGAACGGTCAGATGAAGATCTACAAGGGCCTCTCGCACGGGATGCTGACCACCCATGCGGACCTGCTGAACGCCGATATCCTGGCCTTCATCACGGCCTGATCTGACCGAGAGGTCCGACCATGCCGGGCAGCTCCGGCATGGTCGGATTGAAGATGAAAGCGGCAAGAAAGTCTCGCACCGCAGCCACAGAAAACCGAATGCTGCTGCATCTCACCCCGCCTGGCAGCATTTGCGACGCCGAACCACACCGCAGGCGGGTTGGCAAATGTCGCCACCGGGCCGTTCAGGTATTCCGCAAGCAGCTGCGAAGCTCTAAGCTTGACGCCCTGTCGGGCGCGCGGCCTGCACCAATAGGCCAGAAGGTTTTCCATGGCAGTCAAACCGATGTTGCACCCCCGCAACCAGCACCGGGAGGGGTATGACTTTGAACGCCTGTTCGTGAGATCTCCCGAACTGGAGGCCCTCACGACAAGAAACCCGCGCGGTCAGACGACGATCGATTTTCAGGACCCGAACGCGGTCCGCATGCTCAATCGGGCGCTGTTGCGGACGCATTATGACATTGATTTCTGGGATATTCCGGCCTCTTTCCTGTGTCCTCCGATCCCGGGCCGTGTCGATTACGTCCACTACCTGGCGGATCTGCTGGCCGAGAGTAACGGCCACAAGATCCCGCACGGCCCCGAGATCAAGGCGCTAGACATCGGAACCGGCGCCAGCCTCGTGTATCCGCTGACAGGTCGGCATGAATACGGCTGGGACTTCACCGGTGTCGATATCGACCCGGTCTCGCTCAAGTCGGGCCGCGAGATCTGCAAACGCAATGGGCTGAATATCCGTCTCAGGCGTCAGAACAATCCGGAGGATATCTTCGAAGGTGTTGTCGGCCCCGATGACATTTTCCATGTCACGCTGTGCAACCCGCCGTTTCACGCATCGCTTGCCGAAGCCGAAGAGGGCACGCGGCGCAAGTGGCGCAATCTTGGCAAGGGGCAGTCGGCCGCACTCAATTTCGGCGGCCAGAATGCCGAACTCTGGTGCCCCGGGGGTGAAATCGGCTTCATCGCCCGAATGATCGAGCAGAGCATAGCTTTTGCCGACCAGTGCCTGTGGTTCACCTGCCTGGTGTCCAAGAAAGACAGCCTCAAGCCACTCTGCAGACTGCTGAAGAAAGCGAAGGTTGCCGAGTTCAAGGTTGTCGAAATGGCGCAGGGCCAGAAGACCAGTCGGTTTCTGGCCTGGACGTACTATCCTGAAAGGCAGAGATCCTTATAGGCGGGTCACTGCCGGCGCCATCGCCCAAGGCGCGCGAGCCCGTCACAAACTGCGAAGCGCATGGTCAATGTCGGCTCTGAGCCGCTCAGGTGCGGCCAGATCTTGCGCTGGGTGCCCCCGGCAGTTCCCGCATGACCGCGACGAGCCGAGGCACCTCACTCAACCTGGCAGAGTCACGATGACCGGCGCGCCATGCGTCGCGATGACGGTATGTTCGTATTGGACCGCCAGGGCGCGGGGATGGCTGAAGAGAGTCCATCCGTCGTCACCTTCCGTCGCCATCAGCCCGCCCCGGGACAGGAACGGCTCGACCGTCAGCACCATCCCGTTGTGCATGCGGCGCTTGTCTCGGCGCGTGGGCCAGGTTGCGATCTCTTCGGGATATTCATGCAGCGAACGACCGACACCATGGCTGGCAAGATTGCGGATCAGGGTATAGCCGCGCGCAGAGGCGAAACGCCCGATCGCCTGACCGATCCCGGCCAGCGGCTTGTCGTGGCCGACCTGCGCAATGCCGATCTGCATCGCCCGCTTGCCGTCCTTGCACAGGCGCTCGAGAGAGGCGCGCACCGGGGGCACCCGAAAGCTCGCCCCGGTATCGGCAAAGAACCCATCCTTCGATGCGGAAACATCGATGTTCACCACGTCGCCCCGGGCGATGCCCCTGTCACCGGGGATCCCATGTGCAATCTCCTCATTCACGCTGATGCAGGTGGTGCCGGGGAAGTCATAGGTGAGCTTTGGCGCCGACTGGGCGCCTTCGCGGTCGAGAACCTCGCGCCCGATCTCGTCAAGCTCGCGCGTCGTCATCCCGGGTTCGAGCGCCGTCGACATGATCTTCAGCGTGTTCGCCACGATCCGGCCGATCGCCTTCATGCCATCCAGTTCTTCTTCTCTGGTGATCGTCATGACAAACGCTCTTTTCAGGGGAGACAGGGCAATGCCGTAATAGCAACGACCGGCAAGGTTTGCATTGCCAGAATGCGCGCAGGGATTTCGCAGAAGCGCAGCTTGGCCGCGCGGTCGGTGACGGCATACCGTTTGAGGTTCATGCCACCCGTTCTCAGAAAAACGATCCCCCGGATCGTTTCCAGATCTTCGAGCGGGGGCCGATCCGGCGGCCTCTCTGGTCGCCGGATCAAGGCCCCGAGCCTGATCGAGGTCGTCCATGGCCAAAACGTCGATGACAATGCAGTTTCCGTCTCTTGGTCACTTCCGATGAACAGGATAACGGGAAAACCATTGCCACTTTGCCGCACAGCTCCTTCGCGCTCAGCCAGGCCTGGTGCGCCTTCAGGATGTCAATGGTCTGCTTTTCGCGGAACCGGATTCGTCATCATCTGTCCCTCATCTGGAAACCAGGCTTCCCTGAAAGCCAGGACATTTCAGGAGAGCAGATCGGGTCCATGCACCTCCACAAGGGCGCCGCACCCGGCCAAAGCCGGATGCGGCGCCAAGTCATTCAGCCGGGTCCTCGACCAGCTGCGGCGAGACCTTCCAGTCGCGCAGCTTGTACACCGTGCCGGGGCGCGGGCGCGGCGCATCAGCGCTCTCGCGCATCCGGCGCTTGAACGAATGGATCGGCGTTGCCCGGTCGTCGATGCGCACCTCCACCACCGAGGGGCCGTCATGAGCGAAAGCCGCATCAAGCGCGGGACCGATCTCCTCGGGCCGATCCACCGTGAAGCCCCGCAGCCCGAGGGCCTGCGCCGCTGCGGCAAAGCTCGGCTGTACTGTCTCCGTTTCCAGGAGTGCCGATTGCACATTCTTGAAGAAGATCTCCTGCCAGAGCTGGATCCAGCCGAGTCTGCCGTTGTTCAGCACCACGTTCACCACCCGTTGGTTGAACTGCGCCTGAGTCGCAAGTTCTCCCACCGTATAGGAAAAGGCGCCGTCACCCGCGACGGTAACGATCCGCGTTCCGGGACGGGTTTCGGCCGCGCCGATCGCACCCGGCACCGAATAGCCAAGCCCGCCCTGACCGCGCGCAAACAAGAACTGGCGCCCGGGCTGTTGCGCCGGAATGTAGCCCGCGATCCAGCCGGCAGAGAAGGAGGCATCCGAAACCACAATATCCTCGGACCCGATCCGCTTTGCGAGTTCCGCCATCACCCGCGGAGGCTGGATCGGAACCGTCTCAGCGGCAATCTCGACCGCTTTCTGGCGTTCGCCCTCGGCCTTCACCTCGGCGATGCGCTGCAACCAGCCCGCCCGGGCGGGCTGCGCGCCCAGCGCGCCGTCGAGCGCGACGATGATCTCGCGCACGTCGCCAAGCAGCGGCACAGTCGGCCGAAAGGTGCGCCCGTGTTCCAGCGGATCGAAGTCAATGGTGATCGTCGCCTGCTCCGGGCGCGGCAAGGTCCAGTTCATGCCGGTGTTCTGGCTCACCTTCGAGCCGCACCAGATCACCAGATCGGCCTCCTGAATCAGTTCAATCGCGGCCCAGGAGCCAAGCGGATTGAGCACCCCCGCCGCATAGGGGCGGGTTTCGGGAACCGACCCCTTGCCGGAGAGAGAGGTCACCGTCAGCCCGTTCAGCCTGTCGGCGAAGGCGGTGACCTCTGCGCAGGCATCGGCGCCATGCACGCCACCGCCGCAGACAAGCGCGGGACGTTTCGCCCGGCGGATCAGCGCGGCCGCCATCGCGATATCGCCCGCCGGCGCGGTCGAGCGCAGATAGGGGATGCGGATCGTGCGGTCGTCCACCGTTGGCGGTGGGGTCACACCATCCCAATCGGCATCGAAAATGTCATGCGGGATTATCACCGCGACCGGCCCGGGGCGCGGCGAGGTCGCCACCCGGAACGCGGTGCGCAGGATATCTGGCAGCGCCGCCGCCGAAGGCACCTGCCAGGCAGCCTTGGTGCAGGTCTTGAAGAAGGAAAGCTGGTCGAAGCCCTGGCTTGCGATCCCCTTCTCCTTCAGCGCCAGCCAGTCGAGCGGCAATTCGCCCACAATGCCCACCATCGGGATCGACGCATTCAGCGCCTCGAGGAACCCGGCAGGCAGCAGGTTCGCACCTGGCCCCACCGTCACATCGCAGACACCCGGCTTGCCGGTCAGCCGCGCATAGGCATCGGCGGCATAGGCGGCGTTCCTCTCGTCGCGCATCAGCACATGCCGGATCCTGTTCGAGCGCCGCGAAATCCCGTCATGCAAGGCGGTCGTCTGCCCTCCGGGCATTCCGAACACCACATCGACACCGGATCTTGCCAGCATCTCGGCCACCAAATCGCCCATGTGGGGCATAGTTCTCTCCTTTCGTCAGGGGGATGCGCCGGGGCGCCTGCCCCGGCGTGGTTACGTCAAGGCTTGACCTTACCCGCCGCCCAGGCGGCCAGCAGGTCCTCGTAAGCGACGGTCTCACCTTGCGGCTTCTCATTGGCGAGCTTGCGCTGCGGCGCGAGATTGCCGTCCTTCTCGGATTTCTCGAACCAGTACTCAGCCGTTTCCTTCTTGTTCAGCTTCGGCCCGCAGATCTTCTGCACATCGGCGCGCTCCAGCCGCTCCATGACCTTGTCCTGCGCGTCGGCGAGGTTGTTCAGCGCCTCCTGCACCGAGGTCTCGCCCGAGATCGCCGTGGCGATATTGGACCACCACAGCTGCGCAAGCTTCGGGTAGTCGGGCACGTTCACGCCAGTGGGCGTCCAGGCCACGCGGGCCGGAGAGCGGTAGAACTCGATCAGCCCTCCAAGTTCCGGCGCCCGCTTGGTGAAGCTTTCATGGCGCACGGTGCTGTCGCGGATGAAGGTCAGCCCGACGTGGGATTTCTTCACATCCACGGTCTTCGAGGTGACGAACTGCGCATAGAGCCAAGCCGCCTTCCGCCGCTCCGCGGGAGTGGATTTCAGGAGCAGCCAGGAGCCCGCATCCTGATAGCCGAGCTTCATCCCCTCGTGCCAATAGGCGCCATGCGGCGAGGGCGCGACGCGCCATTTCGGCGTGCCGTCGGCATTCACCACCGGCATACCGGGCTTCGCGAAGTCAGCGACGAAGGCAGTGTACCAGAAGGCCTGCTGCGCGATGGTGCCGCCCGAGGTGACCGGCGAATATTCGTAGAAGGTCATGCCCTGCGCTTCGGCCGGCGCATAGTCCTTCAGCCAGCGGATCGAGGTGTCGAGCGCATAGACCGCTGCCGGACCGTTGATGTCACCGCCGCGTTCGATCGAGGATCCGGCCGGGTGGCAATCCTGCATCCGGATGCCCCATTCGTCGACCGGCAGCCCATTCGGCAGGCCTTTGTCGCCCGACCCGGCCATGGAGAACCATGCATCGGTATAGCGCCAGCCGAGCGACGGGTCCTTCTTGCCGTAGTCCATGTGGCCGAAGATCGGCTGGCCGTCGATTTCCTTCACATCCTTGCTGAAGAATTCCGCGATGTCCTCATAGGCAGACCAGTTGACCGGCACGCCGAGGTCATAGCCGTATTTTGCCTTGAACTTCTCCTTCAGGTCCGGGCGGCTGAACAGGTCGTAGCGAAACCAGTACAGGTTCGCGAACTGCTGGTCGGGCAGCATGTAGATCTTGCCGTCGGGCGCGGTGGTGAAGGAAATGCCCATGAAATCCGGCAGGTCGAGCGTGGGCGAGGTGACGTCCTTGCCGTCGCCCGCGATGTAATCCGAGAGCGGCACCGTCCAGCCATAGCGGAAATGCGTGCCGATCAGGTCACTGTCGTTGACATAGGCGTCATAGACATTCTGCCCCGATTGCAGCTGCGTCTGCAGCTTCTCGATCACGTCGCCTTCCTGCAGCAGGTCATGCGTGACCTTGATCCCGGTGATTTCCTCGAAGGCCTTGGTCAAGACCTGCGATTCATAGGTGTGGGTCGGGATCGACTCGGACACCACGTTGATCGACATCCCCTTGAACGGGACGGCAGCTTTCTGGAACCACTCCATCTCCGAGATCTGCTGGTCGCGGCTGAGCGACGAGGGCTGGAACTCGCTGTCCACCCATTTCTCGATTGCGGCGCGGTCCTGGGCTTGGGCGGCCTGCCCGACCAGGCCAACACTTGCGCTCAGGAGCGCGATCCAGGCGCGTCTGCGGGGGGCCGGCCTGCCGATGGCCGGTTTGCCCAAGGTTGCGGTAGGTCTCATCTCTTCCTCCCTGTTGCGGGCAGCCCCTCCTCCGGGCATGCCTCTCTCTTGCCCGGTCCGAAGCCTCGGATCGGAATGCGCGAATTTCCTGCAGAAAGCGGGTGCGATCAGCCGAAGCGCAGGATCAGCAGCCCGAGTGCGACCGACAAGCCAAACGGCAGCCAGAAGGTTTCCATATCCGTGGCGTAGACAAAGCCGAGGTGCAGGAAGGCAGCGGCGATCAGCGCCAGAAACAACCGGTCACCGCGCGTCGTCGGCATCGGCAACAGACCCTTGCGTTCGGTGGTGGGCCAGAGAACCTGCGCCACCGTCATCGACGCCAGGAGCAGCACGATCACCGCAAAGAACACCGCAGTGGGCGTTGTCCAAGCCATCCATTCGAGATCCATCTCCGATCCTCCTCAGACCCGGCCCAGGGCAAAGCCCTTGGCGATGTAGTTGCGCACGAACCAGATCACCGCGATCCCGGGCAGGATCGTCAGCACCCCGGCCGCCGCCAGAAGCCCCCAGTCCATCCCCGAGGTGGAGGCGGTTCGCGTCATCGTCACCACAATCGGCCGCGCATCGACGGAGGTCAGCGTCCGCGCCAGAAGCAGCTCGATCCAGGAGAACATGAAGCAGAAGAAGGCCGTGACCCCGATCCCCGAAGCGATCATCGGCATGAAGACCGTCACGAAGAAGCGTGGCAGCGAGAAACCGTCGACCAGCGCGGTCTCGTCGATCTCGCGCGGGATCCCCGACATGAAGCCTTCAAGAATCCAGACCGCGAGCGGCACCACGAAGAGCGTATGCGCGAGCGCCACCGCCCAGGGCGTATCGAACAGCCCGACCGCCGAATAGAGCTGAAAGAACGGCAGCAGGAACACCGCAGGCGGCGCCATCCGATTGGAGAACAGCCAAAAGAACACATGTTTGTCGCCCAAGAACCGGTAACGCGAGAAGGCGTAGGCCGCCGGCAGCGCCACCGCGAGCGAGATCACCGTGTTCAGCGCCACATAGCTGATCTGATGCACATAGCTCATGTACCAGCTCGGATCGGTGAAGATCGTGCGGTAATTGTCAAGCGTGGGCTCCACCGGCAGGAAGTCAGGCCGCGTGAGCACGTTATTCGGCGTCATCAGTGACATCCGCACGATCCAGTAGATCGGCAGGGCCTGGAACAGCAGGAACAGGCCAAGCAGAGTTGCGCTGAAGATCCGGGCGCGGGTCGCGGTGCGCTTCGGGCGGGTCAGTTCCGCGGCCGCGGGAACAAAGGTCTGGATTGCGGTCATGACGGGCCCTCAGCGCGCGTTGTTCAGTTTCATGATCGTGTAAAACACGTAGGAGAAGAGCAGGATCACGAGGAAATACATCAGCGAGAAAGCTGCCGCCGGTCCGAGGTCAAACTGCCCCACCGCCATGTTCACGAGGCGGATCGACAGGAAGGTGGTCGAGCTGCCGGGGCCGCCCCCGGTGACGACAAAAGGTTCAGTATAGATCATGAAGCTGTCCATGAAGCGCAGCAGGACCGCGATGGTCAGCACTCCGCGCAGCTTCGGGAGCTCGATGAACCGGAACACGGCTGCCCGGCTGGCTCCGTCGATACGGGCGGCCTGATAGTAGGGCTCCGGGATCGAACACAGCCCCGCGAAGGCAAGCAGAATGACCAGCGGCGCCCAGTGCCAGGCATCCATGAGCAGGAGCGTCACCCAGGCCGCCAGAGGGCTTGCGGTATAGTTGTAATCGATACCGGTGGCGTTGATCAGGCGCCCGAAAAGCCCGATCTCCGGGCGGGCATAGACCTGCCAGATAGTCCCCACCACGTTGAACGGCACCAGCAGCGGAATCGCCACCAGGATGATTGCGAGCGAGGATTTCCAGCCGCTGCGCGGCAGCAGCAGTGCGACCCCCACCCCGAGCGGGATCTGCATCGCCAGCACCAGCAGCGAAAACAGGATCTGGCGCAAGAACGCAGATTGCACGGTCGGGTCGCGCAGCATCTCGCGGAACCATTCGACGCCGACGAAAGCGCGCTGGCCGGGACCGAAGATGTCCTGCACCGAATAGTTGACCACCGTCATCAGCGGCACGACCGCATTGAAGGCGACCAGCACGAAAACCGGGATCACCAGAAACCAGGCGCGGTTGTCTTCGAGTTTATGCATGGGTGAGGTCTCCCACCAACTGGTCGTCGGCATAGACGAGCGTGGACGAAAGGTTGAACGCCAGCGGGAAGCGCCCCGCAGGCAGCGGGATGTCCTCGGGCAAGCGCATCTTGATCCGGTTCGCGCCAAGGGCGAGATCGACGATCCGGTAGGAGCCGCGCTCCTCAACTTCGATCAGATCGGCCTCGATCCCGGTCGGCGCGGCGGCGGGGCGGATCGCCTGCGGACGCAGCCCAAGGGCGAGCTTCGCCCTTCCCGGCACGGCGAGGCCCCGCGCGGGCAGCCGCCCGCCGTCGAAACGGATCTCGCCTCCCTCTAGGGCACAGGGCAGGAAATTCATCCCCGGAGAGCCGATGAACCGACCGACGAAACTGTGCGAAGGGCGCTCATAGAGGGCCTCGGGCGTGCCGGCCTGCAACAGCTCGCCATGCGACATCACCACCACTTCGTCGGCGAAGGTCAGCGCCTCGTTCTGGTCATGGGTCACATAGACCAGCGTGAGTTTCAGCGTCTCATGCACGAGCTTCAGTTTGCGGCGCAGTTCGAACTTCACCTGCGGGTCGATCACCGTCAGCGGCTCGTCGAACAGAATCGCCGCCACGTCCTCGCGCACCAGTCCGCGCCCGAGACTGATCTTCTGCTTGTCGGCCGCCCCGAGCCCCGCCGCACGTCGCTTCAGCAGCGGGCCGAGATCAAGCATCTCGGCGACCTCCGCCACCCGCCGCGCAATCAGCGGTGCCGGCAGGCGGCGGTTGCGCAGTGGGAAGGCCAGATTTTCCGCCACAGACATCGTGTCATAGAGCACCGGGAACTGGAACACCTGGGCGATGTTGCGCTCCTCCGGGCGCAGATCGGTCACCTCGCGCCCGTCGAACAGAATTCGCCCCGCGGTGGGCCGCACCAGACCGGAGATGATGTTCAGCATGGAGGACTTTCCGCCCCCCGACGGCCCCAGCAGGGCATAGGCGCCGCCATCGAGCCACACATGATCGATCCCCTTCAGAGCCAGGCGCGAGCGGTCCGACAGATCTCCGTCATAGGAATGGCACAGGGCGGAAATGGTGATCTCAGCCATGGACGGGCCCTCCGGTCGCGGCGGGCGCAACCAGCGCACCGTCGGCGGCAAAGACATAGAGATCGCGCGGATCGACATGGCCCGCAAAGGCCGTGCCGGGGTGCAGGGCGTGGACGCCCTCGATCCGGGCAACCCAAGGATGCCCTGCAGCCGTGAAATGCGCGAAGGTGGAGGAGCCGTCGACTTCGGCGAGCAGCATCTCCCCTTCGAGCCGGATCGCTCCGGGGCTTTCGGCGTGCCGGACCCGGTGCGGTTGCAGCCCAATGCGGCATTCGCCCTGAAGGCCGGCCGGGATATGGGCGGGGCGGGGTATCGAGAGCGTGCCGATGCGCAGCCGGTCGGCCTCGATCCGGGCCGGGACCAGATTCATCGGTGGCTCCGAGAAAATCGAGGCCACCAGCGCTGATTGCGGTTTCCGGTAGATTTCCTGCGCCGGCCCCTGCTGGACCACGCGGCCCTCGTGCAACACGATGGTGGTGCCCCCCATCTGCAGCGCCTCCTCGGGTTCGGTGGTCGCATAGACCACGATCTGGCGGCCCTGGCGGAACAGGCCGCGCAGCTCCTCGCGCAAGCCTTCGCGCAGCTTGTAATCCAGGTTCACCAGGGGTTCATCGAACAACATCAACGATGCCTCGCGCGCCAATGCTCGGGCGATGGCGAGGCGCTGCTGCTGCCCGCCGGAAAGCTGCCCCGGCAACCGGTCGAGAAAGGACTCCAGCTGGACCCGGCGCGCCACATCGGTGACCCGGCGCGAGATTTCCTCTGCGGACAGCCCCCTGCGGCGCAACGGGGCGGCGATGTTTTCGCCCACCGAAAAGGAGGGATAGTTCACGAACTGCTGGTACACGAAGGCGACATTGCGGCTCGGCACCGGCACGGCGGCGAGGTCGGCGCCGTTTTCCGTCATCCGGCCCTCGCTCGGACGGTCGAGCCCCGCCAGCACGCGCAGCAGGCTGGTCTTGCCGGCATGGGTCCGGCCGAACAGGACATAGAGCCGTCCCGGCTCCAGCACCAGATCGATCCCGGACAGGTGCATGGCCCCGTCGACGCGGCGCCCGACGTTTTCCAGACGGATGGTCATGCCTGCGCCCCTTCGAAACAGGAGGGCGACGGCTCGGGGCCGGCGGGCATCCAGGCGTCGGAAAGCTGCCGCGACATCCGACGGAAGCGGTCATACTGGCAGTCGATCCGCACCAAGCGTTCGGTGCGGGGCGTATACCTGCGGGCGACACGGGTCATGCGGGCGATCGCGACCGGGATATCGGACGCCGCACCGATGGCCACGGCACCGCAGATCGCGGCGCCTTTTGCGCCGAATTCAGAGCCCTCAGCCACGGTGAGCGGCAAGCCGATCACATCGCAGAACATCTGCGACCAGACATGGCTCTTCGACGGCCCCCCGGCCAAAAGCACCTGTTTCGGACGCGCCGAGGCCCCACCGCCGAGCAGATAGTCGATATCGGTGCGATGGGCGAAAACGATGCCCTCGAACACCGCGCGCAGCACATCGCCGAGGCTCGAGCCGGCGGTCAGGCCGAACAGCGCGCCCGGCACCCCATCCGGCCCGCCGAACAGATAGGGAAGGAAAAGCGCATCGCTCTCCCGTTCGATTCCCTCGGCCACCAGTTCGCTGCAGATATCATAGATCGATCGCCCGGCACGGTGTGCGCGCTCGGCCTCTGCGGCCAACATCGTCCGACACAGCCATTCCAGGTTGGAGGCAGAGGTCGGTGTGGCAATGGTGGCGATGTAATGCCCCGGTGCTCCCGGGTAAGGCGATTGCAGCGTCGGCATCGGGTCGAGGCAGGGGGCCCGGTGCAAGGTCGAATTGATGCTGAAGGTGCCGGCCACCACGCCCAGCTGATCGGTGCCGGTGAACCCGGAGGCCAGCGAGCAGCCGACCACGTCATAGACCCCCCGCGCAACCGGCGTCCCCGCGCGCAGGCCGGTCAGCGCCGCGGCGTCGGGTGTAACCGCCCCCACCAGCTCCCCCGCGGGTCCTATCGGCGGCAACTTGTCCAGCCAGCGCCGCAACCCGGCCTCGCGCAGCGCATCCGCCGCATAGCAGCCGCGCGCCAGATCCAGCACTCCGGCGCAGCCCGCATCCGTCGGATCGGTGGAGATGGTCCCGCTGAGGCGATAGGTGAGGAAATCCTTGCAGCTGAGGACATGGGCTGTGCGCTCGGCGACCTCGGGCTCATGCTCCTGGAACCAGGCGAGCAGAACCGAAGTCTGGCCGGTCCAGACTCCCTGGCTCACCGCGAGCGGCAACTCAGTGGCAAGCCCATTCCGCCTCCAGCGCGCGACCAATCCGGCGGCCCGGCTGTCGGTGGACCCCAGCGCGGGGCGTACGGGCCGCCCGGCATGGTCCAGCAGGAAGATCCCGGCGCCGTAGCCGGAGGCCGTCACCACCGCCACGTCAGCCGGGTCGATCGCCATTCGCGCCAGCAGGTCACGGATCGCGGCAGCCGCATTGCGCCACATCACGTCCGGGTCCCGCTCAGTCCAGCCGGGGTGCGGAAATGTCATCGGATTGGGGCGATGCTCGCATCCGAGCTCATGCCCCTCGGCGTCGAAGGCTGCAACCTTCACCATCGTGCCTCCGGCATCCACGCCGATAAACAGCTTGGCCATTGTATCTCCTCCCTCGCGGTATTCGCCACGCCATCGCCAGGCTGAACGCCCTCCCAAGCGTTGAGCCAACCTGTAATGATAAGTTGATGAAGGCGGAAAGATTTTAGCCTGTCAACCGATAATATTCATGCTGCAACCGCGCAACCTTCGTGCTGCAAGCGCAAATATCAGGGGGAAATGGTAATCATAACTTACATCTTGTAATTATATGTTGCAATGCCTAGCCTGCCCCTTGATCCGGGGGAGGATGATCATGAGGCAACGGGACGAACTGATTGCAGCACTCAGGGCCGGCGACGGCGACGACAGGATCCTGATCGTCGGCGGCGGCATCAACGGGGTCGGGCTGCTGCGCGATCTGGCAGCGCAGGGGGTAGAGGCGATTCTGGTCGAGCGAAACGACTTCGCCGCAGGCACCAGTTCGGCGCCCTCCCGACTGATCCACGGTGGGCTGCGGTATCTCGAAACGGGAGAATTTTCGCTGGTCCGCGAATCTGTCGAGGAGCGCAACCAGCTGCTGCTCAACGCAGCCCACCAAGTGCGCCCGATCCCGGTCTGGATCCCGGTCTTCAGCTGGACCGGCGGGACCCTGGCGGCCGGTCTGCGGTTTCTGAAGCTGAAGCGCGATCCGGGAGCGAAGGGGGCGCTGGTCGTCCGCTTCGGGCTTTGGATCTTCGACCGCTTCGGCGACCACCTGCGGAGCATGCCGCGGCATCGGGCGATTCCATTGGCCGACGCGCGCCGCCGCTTCCCGTTGCTCGCGCCGCGCGTGGCGGCGGTGCTGGAATATTTCGATGCCCGGATCTCCTCGCCGGAGCGCCTGACGATGGAGATTGCGGCCGATGCCGAGGCGGATTGCCCGGGGTGCATGGCGCTGACCCATCTGGCAGTGACCGGCGTCGCGGGCGACCGGGTGATCCTGACGGACCAGATCGGCGGGGCCACGCTGGAGCTGCGCCCGCGGCTGGTGGTGAACTGCACCGGAGCCTGGATTGACGGGGTGGACCATTGCCTCGGCATTCCCGATCGGCTGGTGGGGGGCACACGGGGCTCGCATCTCGTGCTGGACCGCCCAGATCTGGCGGCGCAGCTGGACGACAGCATGATCTATTTCGAGACCTCGGATTTCCGCGCCTGTCTCGTCTACCGGCTCGATGGGGGGAAGGTGATTCTCGGCACCACCGACCTGCGCTGCGACGAGGCCGATAGTGCGTGCTGCACCGACGAAGAGATCGACTACCTGTTTAAGGTGCTCGAGGAAGTCCTGCCCGGCGCCGCTCCCCGTCGCAATGATATCATCTTCACCTTCTGCGGGGTCCGGCCGTTACCGCGCACCGCCTCGGGCGCCACCGGCGCGATCAGCCGGGATCACAGTCTGCGGGTGTTCGAACCCGACGCCAGCCGCCCGTTCCCGGTGCTTACGCTGGTCGGCGGCAAATGGACCACCTATCGCGCCTGCGCGGCCCAGATCGCGGATGTGGTTCTGGCGCGGCTCGGGCTGGCCCGGCGCAACACAACACTGCAGATGCAGATCGGCGGTGGCCGGGATCTACCGCGCGACGCGGACGGCCGCGCACGGGTGCTGCGCGACATTTCCCGACGGTCCGGGCTGCCAGCGGCGGAGGCGGAACGGCTCTTTATGCGCTATGGGATGACCGCGCTCGAGATCGCCGATGCCCTCGCCGGGGCGCCGCGCCCGATTGCAGCCCTGCCCGGCTATTGGGAGCAGGAGATCGCCTGGCTGTGCCGCAATGAGCGCGTGGAGCGCCTCGACGATCTGGTCCTGCGCCGTACGCTTTTGGCATTTGAGGGGCTTGCGACGGAGCCTGGAATTGCCGCATTAGGAAGTATCGCGGCACAGACGCTCGGCTGGTCCGGAGCGCGGCTCTCAGAAGAGCTGGGCCATCTGGCGGAGCTGCTCGAGACCCGACACCGTACGCGCATCTGCCTGAAGGAACTGCCCCGCCATGACCTCCAAGCCACCGCTTCGGGATGACCCCCCTCCGGACGCCCCGGCGCGGGAGGCAGGCACTGCGCTCGACCGCAATGGTCCCCCGCTCTGGGTGCAGCTGCGCGATGGCCTGCTGGCGCGCATTGCGGATGGCGGCATGCCCCCGCACAGCCGTCTGCCGTCGGAAGCCGAACTCTGCGCCGAATTCGGGGTGTCGCGGACCGTGGTACGCGAGGCGTTGAACCAGCTGGTGGTAGACGGCCGGGTCTACAAGGTGCAGGGCAAGGGGTCTTTCGTCGCCGACACGCGTGAAGCGCAGGATTTTGTCGGCAGCAATATCTCCTTCAGCCGGGATTTCCTCGGGCGCGACGATGCAATCTTGCGGATCGTTCTGTCCCAGCGACTGCGGGGCCCGACGGACCACGAGGCCGAGATGCTGAAGCTCGGTCCGCGCGAGAAGGTGGTGGAATTCAACCGACTGCTGATGGTCGACGGGGTGCCGCGGCTGATCGTCTATACCCAGTTGCGGGCGACGGATGTGCCGGGTTTCACCGAGTTGCACATGCACGACAAATCGCTCTATGCCACGCTGAGCCAGCGCTACGGCCTAACCATCCGGGAGGCCGAGCGCTGGATCGAAGCGGTGTCCGCACGCGACGACATTGCCGCGATGTTGCGAGTGCCCGAGGGCACGCCGATCCTGCGGATCGAATCCGTCTCCACTGGCGCGAATTCGGTGCCGGTCGAGCATTACATAGCCTATTACCGCTCCGACAAGGCGCAGCTGCATTTCAAGATCAGCTGAACCTGTGCGCTGCGGGACAGGCGGCGGGCTTGCCGAACGAGGGCGCGGGTGATCTGCGGCAAACTGTTCCCTTTTCAGCAGATTAAAATCCGGACTGGCTTTGACGTAACCCCCCATTCTGCTCCGAATTTATGAAGAATCCGCCGGTTGATTTCCTGGACTACGCGGCTGCTTTGCCCGGCGATTACAGATCGATCTGATGCTAGGGTCCGGCGGAAGGAGGTGACCGGACCTGAAGCGATCGAAGTTCACGGAGGAGCGGATCATCGCGCTCCTGCGCGAGCAGGGTCGACCTGTATGTCGACGGGGCGAAGACGGCCGGGGGCTGCCGTCGGCACGGGATCAGCACCTCGACTTTTTACGCCTGGAAGGCGAAGTTTGGGGGCATGGAGCCGTCCGAGACGAAGCGTCTGAAGGCGCTCGAGGAGTGAGCCCGTGAACGCCACCGGTTCGAGAGAACGGGCGAACAACGCCAAGTTGAAGCGCCTGTTGGCAGAGGCAATGCCCGACAACACGGCGCTGAAGGATCTGCTGTCAAAAGTGAGGGCGTTCCGCCATCGGTTTGAGGAATGCCCGAACGGTGACGCCCGCCGCCAGGCGAGAGGCCATCGCCCATCTCGAACAGGGCCACGAGATGAGTGAGGTTGGAGCGTAAAGCAAACAGTCCGGGGGACAGTTTGTAGCGCACAACGGCGTGTTCCCTGATCGGGGTGGATCGGTCTTCGGGGCGATGCCGACACCGGTGCCCGGATGACCGCGAACTGCGCGAGGTGCTACGCGGGGCCGCCGAGACGCACCGGCGGTTCGGCTATCGCCGCCTGAATGTGATCCTGCGGTGTGACGGCCATGTGCTGAACCGCAAGCGCCCCCCCGCGGCTCTGCCGGGAGGAGGGGTTTCGGTGCGCCGACGCCGGAAGCGGGCCATGGGAAGGCGAGCGCCATTGGTGACCGAAGCCATGGCGAACGCCCGCTGGCCGATTGACTTCGTGCAGGACCAATTTGCCGATGGCCGCCGATTTCGCATCCTGAACGTGATCGACGACGTCACCAAGGAAAGCCGTCGGCCGTGGTCGACACCTCGATTTCAGGCCAACGCCATCCTCGCCGGCATCCCAGCCGAGGAGGTGAAAGAGCAGATGCTGGACCTGAGCGCGCGGCGCAAGGAACTGGATCGCCTTCTGGCAACGGCGCCCG